>CAWDCJ010000015.1:5000-88925 GCA_963800795.1 uncultured Chloroflexia bacterium | reverse complement strand
CACTTCCATCAAGCTATAAGGGGTCAGTTGCCGCGAAAGACCTGAATATCGAGGTCGCGGATCTTCTTGCGCAGGGTGTTCCGGTTGACCCCTAACAGGTCGGCGGCGCGGATCTGATTGCCGCGAGTGGCGGCGAGCGCCGCGGTCAGCAAGGAATATCGATCTCGCGCAAGACCCGATGATACAGGCCGGCGGGCGGCAGCCCTTCGGCAAAGCCGGAGAATACGCGGTCAGATGGCGTTCCACCGCGGCGCTGAGGGTTTCGTCCGCGCGCGGTTCGTCGCTGCTGACCGGCATCGCAGGCTGCGCCAATTCAGCCTCGATCACCGCCGCCGTGATGGTCTCCTGCGGATAAAGCGCCGCCAGGCGGCGCGCCAGGTTTTCAAGTTCGCGCACATTGCCCGGCCAGCGATGATGTTTGAGTCGCTCGAGCCCGGCCTGATCCACCTGTTTGGGCGGCAGACCCTCGCGCTGGGCCTGCGCGAAGAAATGGCGGATCAGATCGGGCACGTCCTCGATACGTTCGCGCAAGGGCGGCAGCCGTAGCGGCACGACGTTGAGGCGGAAGAACAGATCCTCGCGGAAGAGGCCCTGCTGGATCAGGAGCCGCAGTTCCTTGTTGGAGGCGGCGATGATGCGGACGTCGCTCTTAATCGGCGTGCGTCCGCCGACGGTCGTGTATTCGCCCTGTTGCAGCACGCGCAACAGCCGCGTCTGCGCCTCCATCGGCATGTCGCCGATTTCGTCGAGGAACAGCGTGCCGCCTTCGGCCTGCTCGAAGCGGCCCGCGCTGCGCGTGTTGGCGCCGGTGAAGGCGCCTTTCTCGTGTCCGAACAATTCGGACTCGATCAGATCGCGCGGGATCGCCGCCATATTGATGGCGACAAACGTTCCGCTTCGCCGCTTGCCGTAGTCGTGCAGCGCGCGGGCCACCAATTCCTTGCCGGTGCCGGACTCGCCGGTGATCATCACCGTCAAATCGGTCTGCATCAGCCGGGCCAGCACGCGGTAGATTTCCTGCATCGCCGGAGACCGGCCGACCAGAGGAATGCTGTCGAAATCCTCGTTCTTGGCGCTCGCCGGCCTTTTCTCCTTCGGCTCCGACAGCGCGCGACCGACGATAGCGATGAGTTCCTTCAGGTCGAACGGTTTCGGCAGATATTCGTAGGCGCCGCGCTCGGACGCCCGGATGGCAGTCATGAATGTATTCTGCGCACTCATGACGATGATCGGCAGATCGGGTCGCGCCTTGCGGATGCGCGGGATCAGGTCGAAAGCGTTTTCGTCCGGCATCACGACGTCGGTAATGACCAGATCGCCGTCGCCCTGGCTGACCCAACGCCACAGCGTCGCGGCGTTGCCGGTCGAGCGCACCTCGTAGCCGGCGCGCGAAAGGGCTTGATTGAGGACGGTGCGGATCGCGGCATCGTCATCGGCAACCAATATGCTTCCCGTTGGCATGGTCCTACCTCACGGGCCCTGAACCGGCGGCGCATCGCGGCCACATCGCCGTCGCCGCTGTAGATCGGCATCAACACGCGAAAGATCGTTCGCCGCGGCTGCAATTCACATTCGATGATGCCGCCGTGGTCGCCGACGATCTTTGCCACCAAGCGCCAGCCCGAGCCCGCTCCCGCTGCTTAGTTGTTACGAACGGATCGAACAAATGGGGCATGAGGTCTTCCGGGACGCCCTGCCCGTTGTCCTTCACGCAAAATTCGAGCGGCAACGAGCGCGCGTTTTGCTGCCTGGCACAGCCAATCGCACCCCCGGCCGGAACGCGGTGGTCAATTGGATTTCACCGTCGACGGCGTCCCCGCCGATCGCCTCGGAGGCGTTCTTCACCAGATTGAGAAAAACCTGAATGAGCTGGTCGCGGTTGGCCAAGAACGGACGGCAGCGAGGGGTCGTACTCTTCGACGATCTTGATGTGCCGGGCGAAACCGGTTTGCGCCAGCCGTTTCACGTGGTCCAGCACTACGTGAATATTGACCGGCTCGCGTTCGACCGGCCGCTCGTCGGCAAAGACTTCCATGCGGTCGACCAGCTTCACGATGCGGTCGGTCTCGTCGCAGATCAACTTGGTGAGCGACCGGTCGTCGTCGCCGGCCGACTGTTCGAGCAGTTGTGCCGCGCCGCGAATTCCGGACAACGGATTCTTGATCTCATGCGCCAGCATGGCAGCGAGCGCGATGACTGAGCGGGCGGCGCCGCGATGGGTGAGCTGGCGGTCCATTTTTCGGCGATGGTGCGCTCCTGCAGCATCACGACGACATGGTCGATGTATTCGGGCAGCGGCGCCACGTGCAGGTCGACCAGCCGTTCGCCCGGATTGCGTGGCGTCGCCAGGTCGACTTTGTATTCGTTCACCGCGGCGCCGCGCTGACGCACCTGTTCGACCAGCGCGAGCAAAGGCGAGCCGAACGGCACCAAGTCGCGCAACATGTGTCGGCGCAGCACCGGGATCGACGCTTCGAAGAATTGCTCGGCGGCGACATTAGCGTCGGCGATCTTGCCGTCCGGCGCCACCATGATGACCGGGTGCGGCAGTGCGTGCAGCACGGCATCGGCCGGCGAATTGACCGTCGCGGAGATCGCGTGGGCCCGGCTCATGCGGCGGCCCTCCATGCGAACGCATCGTAAGCGTCGGCGAGCAGACGGCGCGTCTGCGCCGGGTCTTCGGCGGTGAGGACGCGGGCGCGATGGCTCTTGAGCAGATCCGTCGATATGCCGGCGCTGGCCGCGGCGGAATCGAGCGCCCAGGCCAGATGCTTGCGAGCATGCCGGCGGCCGATCGCCTAGCCCGTGATGAACGAGCATCTCGTCGTAGAGCTTATCGATCAGGGTGTATTGCTCCGCCAAAGGCGGCGTACGTTCACGCTGTCCTGTCGCAAGGTAGCGCGCCACCTGTCCGGGGAACCACGGCCGCCCCTGCGCCGCGCGGCCGATCATCACTGCATCGGCGCCGGAGGCGACCAGCGCGCGCTCGGCATCATCAAAAGTGCGAATGTCGCCATTGACGACGACGGGGATCGAAATCGCATCCTTGACTGCGCGTATCGCCGACCAATCGGCGCTGCCGTCGTAGAACTGACAGCGGGTGCGGCCATGCACGGTGATCATGCAAATTCCGGCGGCTTCCGCCCGCCGCGCCAACTCCGGCGCATTGATGCTGTCGCGATCCCAACCGAGCCGCATTTTCAGCGTGACCGGGACGCGGACGGCGGCGACGGTCGCCTCGATCAAAGTCAGCGCGTGATCGAGATCGCGCATCAGCGCCGAGCCGGAAGCGCCGTTGGTCACCTGCTTCGACGGACAGCCCATGTTGATGTCGATGATGTCGGCGCCTTGCGCCGCGGCGACGCGGGCGCCTTCCGCCATCCAATACGCTTCGCAGCCGGCAAGCTGGACCACGTGGACGGCGATGCCCTGCCCCTCGCTGCGCGCGCGCGCTTCGCGCTGCCCTTCGACCAGCGCGGCGCTGGCGGTCATTTCCGAAACGACCAAGCCGGCCCCATGTTTTTCAGCGAGCCGACGGAACGGGGCGTCGGTAATGCCGGACATCGGCACTAAAATCACGCGGTTCGGCACCGTTACCGGGCAAATTCGCAGAGAAGCGTCGGATAATTGTGGAATTTCGCCCCGCACGACCTGACTGCCTAGCATTTAGGCGGCCCCTTTCATTGCTCAGAGTTGAGCCATTTTGACACAGGGGCGCAAGTGCTGCAGTGCAAAAAGTTGTTCATGCTTAAAAGCCGCCCCGGGCCGGCTAATCCATTCCCGCTGCAGCAGAAACGCGCTAAACGCAAGCTGGCGTTCAGGGCATAGCAGCATGGCAGAAGTCGCAGTCGTCGTTGTCGCCGCCGGGCGGGGATCGCGGATGGGCGGCGATCTGCCCGAGCAATTCCTGACCGATCGGTGGCGAGCCGATGATCCGGCAGAGCCTGGTCATGCTCGCAGAACACCCAGAGGTCGGACCCGTACAGCCGGTTATCCACCCCGACGATGTGGGCGAAGTTCCAATCCTCGGCGACCGGGCTCGATGTTCTTCCACCGGTATTCGGCGGCGCTACGCGGCAAGGCTCGGTGCGCGCCGGGCTCGAGGCGCTCGCACACCGTCGGCCCGACATCGTCTTGATCCACGACGCGGCCCGGCCCTTCGCCAGCGCGGCTCTGGTGTGCCGCGTGCGATCGCCGCCGCCGCGCGCAGCGGCGCAGCGATCCCTGCGCTGCCGGTCACCGACACGGTCAAGAGCGTCGACGCCGAAGGCTGTGTCGACAAGACGCTCGATCGCAATGCGTTGCGGTTGGTGCAGACCCCCGCAAAGCTTCGCCTTCCCCGCGCTGCTTGCGGCGCATCGCCGCGCGGCCGAGGCGGGGCGCGAGGATTTCACCGACGACGCCGCGCTCGCCGAATGGGCCGGCCTCAAGGTCAGCGTCTTTGCCGGCGGCCATGTCCTCTACTTCGTTCGAGCATATTGTTCGGCCGCCAGCGTCCCGCCGCGGCCCGGTCCGCCTTCGACCAGCTCGATCGCGTGGGCGTGTCCCAGCGCGCCGTCGAACGGCGCCCGGACGTCGAGGTGATGGCCGAGGGCGGCCAGTCGGTCCAGGAGGCCGGCACGGAATCGTGCCTCGATGACGACCGTGTCAGGTGCGGCGAAGTGCCGGGCTGCGGCGGCATGCCAGCGCGGTGCGCCGACCGCGGTCGCGACATCCACGCCGCCGTCGACCAGCGCCGAGACGACCTGGGCGAAGATCGCCGGTTGCGCGTCGCCGCCCATCGACCCGTGCACCACCCACGGCCGGCCGTCGCGGAAGAGCATCCCGGGCATCAGCGTGTGGAGCGTTCGCTTCCCGGGGGCCAGCACGTTCGGGTGGGCCGGGTCCAGGCTGAAGTAGCTGCCCCGGTTCTGGTAGGCGATCCCTGTCGACGGCTCCACGATCCCCGACCCGAAGCCCGCGTAGTTCGATTCGATCAGGCTGACCGCGTTCCCGCGGCGGTCCACGACCGCGAGATAGACCGTCCCTCCGCCCGGCGGGTTCGGTGGTCGGCGCCGGCCTGGCGGCTCTCCCCGGATCGATCGCCGCGGCGAGCTCCGCGCCGTAGGCGGCGTCCAGCAGCCGTCCGACGGGGACGGCCCCGAACGTCGGGTCGGTCAGGAACGCGTCGCGGTCCGCGAGCGCGCGCTTGGTCGCCTCGATCCCGGCGTGGACCCAGCGCACGCCCGGCCCTGCGGTGCGGCCGCCGTCTCCCGGAATGAACTCGGCCGGGCAGGCGCCGGCAGCGCCCGGAGGATGTTGAGCACCTCGAGGCCGGTCACGCCCGAGCTGTTGGGCGGATGCGTGGTGGCCGTGATGCCGCGATAGTCCAGCGTGAGCGGCGTCTCCCAGGTCGACCCATGCGCTCGCGAGGTCCCCGGCCGTGCACATCGAGCCAACCGCTGCGAAGCCGGCGGCCTGGCGCGCCGCGATCTCACCGGTGTAGAAGTCGTCCAGCCCGGCGGTCGCGAGCCGCTCCATGGTCGCCCCGAGGGCGGGAAGTCGGACCCGCTCGCCGACGCCCCACGGCCGCCCGTGGGGCCGGTAGGTGGCGTGCCACCCAGCCGCCAGCCGCCCGAGCGCCGCGTCGAAGAGCGCGCCCGATTCCTCGACAGCCCCCACGAAGTGCTCGTCAGCCGGGAAGCCACCCTGGGCCATCTCGATCGCGGGAGCCAGCAGCGTCGCGATCGGCAGGTGTCCCCAACGGGCATGCGCGTCGGCCCAGGACCGGACCGCGCCGGGGACGGTGATCGTGAGCGGCCCGCGGAGGGGCAGCGCCGCCAGCCCACGGTCCCGGAGGGCCTCCGCGTTTGTGCCCGCTGGGGCGCGTCCCGACCCATTGAGTGCAGTCTGGGTCCCGGAGGCCTCGTCCCAGACCAGCCAGAACGCGTCCCCCCCGAGGCCGCACGCCTCGCCCATCACGACCGCCAGGACCGCGTTCGTCGCGATCGCCGCGTCGACCGCGCTGCCGCCTTGCCTGAGGATGCCGAGACCAGCCGTGGACGCTAGGTGATGCGGTGCGACCACCGCGCCGGCGCCACCCCGGGCGAGCAGCATTGGGGCAAGCGGTCGGACGGCGTCCATGGAGCGGAATTCTAGGGGTCACCGGGCCCGATCTTGGGCTGCCGGACACGCCTGATGCCGGGTACCCTGCATCCGTGACACGTTCCATCTGGTCCGTCATCGTGGGGACGCTCACCCTTCGGTTCAGCACGGGCCTGACCGGTGCCATGCTGGTCTACTACCTGGCCGAGCTTCACCGGCACGGCGGACCGCACGTCTCTTCGATCACGATTGCCGTGTTCACTGCCGCCTTCTTCGCCGCCGAGCTGATCCTCTCCCCGCTGTTCGGGTCGCTGGCCGATCGCTTCGGCTACCACCGGATCATGCAGCTCGGGCCCGTCTTCGGCGCCACCGCGGTCATCCTGACCGGGCTCACCACGAACCTGTGGCTGCTGGGCGCCACGCGCTGGCTGGAGGGCGCCTCGAGCGCGGCCAGCGTACCCTCCATCCTGGGCTTCATCGCGATTGCCACGCTGGCCGACGAAGGCCTGCGCGGGAAGGCGGTCGCGCGCTTCGAGGCCGCGACGCTCGCCGGCCTGGGCGCGGGCATCGTCGCCGCGGGGCCGCTCTGGACGCTCCTCCACCGTGACGCGTTCTTCGTGAACGCGGTCGTCTACGGGATCTCGTTGGCGATCTACCGGTTCGGCGTCGCCGACCCCCGGGCCGTGCACGGTGGCCACGAACACGACGAGCGAACAAGCCTCGCCCGCTACTTGCAGATCCTCTCGGGGGCCCACGTCTGGCTCCTGGCACCCACCTGGATCGCGGTCAACGCTGCGATCGGCCTGTGGACGTCCCAGTCCATCTTCCAGTTCGTGTCGGGACCCGACCCGCGCTTCGCCAACCAGCGTCTGATGGCCGGCGCGTCGCCGCTGCTCGTGAGCGCGGGCCTGGCGGTCGGAATGCTTGTCTTCTTCGCGGGCCTCGTCTACTGGGGCAACCGGTTCAAGAAGATGCGCCGGACCACCATCATCCTGTACGGCCTGGGCGGCGGGGCGGCGCTCGTGGTGGCGGCCGTCGCCATCAACCACGGCGGCGGACTGCCCCTGATCGTGACGCTCGTCCTTTTGGTGCCCGTCGTCGGCGGGCTGTTCGTGCTCGCCGGATCGACGCCGGCAGCCCTCGGCCTGCTCGCGGATATGTCGGAGCCCTATCCCCGCGACCGGGGCGCGATCATGGGCCTGTACTCGGTGTTCCTTGGCGTCGGCCAGATCATCGGCAGCCTGGTGGGCGGGGCCGCCGCCGACCGGAGCGGCATCGACGGGCTGCTCCTGGCCACGCTGGTCATGCTCGCGATCGCGGTGCTGCCCCTCTGGTCGCTCCGCGGCGTGGAGCACCATCTCGACTCGGTCGTTCAGCCCGGCTCCGCCGCGCCGGGCTGAACCCCGGACCCGGCCGCCGGGAGCCGGTCCGGCCGGCGGGGGACAGGCGGTTGGATGCGCCCCGGCGGCCAGATGCGGCCCGTATGATGCCGACATGCCGTCCGTCGCGATCGTCACCGACTCGGCGTCCGACCTGCCGCCCGAGCTTGCCGCCGCGCTCGGGATCCGCGTCGTCCCACTCCTCGTCCGGTTCGGGACCGAGGAGTTCCGGGCCGGCGTCGACCTCTCGGCAGCCGACTTCTGGACCCGCATGCTCGCCCCGGACGCCCCCTTCCCGACCACGGCCGCCGCCAGCGCCCGGTGCGTTCGCCGCGGTCTTCGCCCAGGCGTTCGCCGCGGGGGCCGACGTCCATCGTCTGCGTGACGATCGGCAGCCGCCTGTCAGGCACGTTCGCCAGCGCCGAGCTGGGCGCGAAGGAGCACCCCGGCCGTGAGATCCACGTCGTGGACTCGACGTCGGCCTCGATGGGCGTGGGTCACCTGGCGATCCTCGGGGTCGAGCTCGCGGCCGCCGGCCGGCCGGGCGCCGACATCGCGGCCACGCTCCGCGATCGGGCCGCGGACCTGGACATCTTCGTGACCGTCGATACGCTCGAGTACCTGCGGAAGGGAGGCCGCCTCTCGCCGGCTCGCGCGGCGATCGGGACCATGCTGTCGGTCAAGCCCATCATCACGGTCGCCGACGGCCTCGTGGAGACCGCGGACCGGGTCCGGACCCGGGCCAGGGCCCGCGAGCGCGTGACCGAGCTGCTCGCGGCGCGGCCCGTGGAGCGCATCGCGATCCTCCACACCGGTGCCGACGACGTCGAGGCGTTCCTCCGGACGGTGGTCGGACGAATTCCGGGCGGCGTGGACCCGGCTCGCGTGAGCATCCAGACGATCGGCCCTTCGATCGGTCCCCACGTGGGCCCCGGCGCGCTCGGCGGGGTGGTCCTGCTCCGACGCTGAACCGCCATGGCCGCGGCGACCGGCGACGCCGCGCCGCGAGCGCGCCGGGCGCCGGGAGGAACCCCGGACCAATGGTTGCGAGACGGATACGGGCCGGGTTCGGTACCATTGCCGTCGGCGTCCGGGCCATTCCGCCCGGGGCCGGCATCCCCGTTCGGCACTCGTGGCCGGCAGGGAACGGCCGGATGATCGGCCGAGAGCACTCCGTCGGGAGGGCGGTCCCGCACCAGGCCCGCATGGTCCCGACCGGCAGCCGTCCCGGAGGCGGCAGCGTGGCCGTCCCGGAGGGGCGGCGATCGCAAACGGTCGTCCCGCGTTCCGGGCGATCGACCAGGAGGAATTCCGCTCCATGACCACAGAGCAGGCCGCCGCGACGATCAACCCGTGGGCGGTCGCCCAGCAGCAGTTCGACCTCGCGGCCGAGCACCTGAAGCTTGACCCGGGCATCCGCGCGGTCCTGCGCGAGCCCCGCCGCGCGCTCACCGTGACGTTCCCCGTCAAGATGGACGACGGGACGATCCGCGTCTTCACCGGCTACCGGGTCCAGCACAACCTGGGCCGCGGCCCGGCCAAGGGCGGGATCCGCTACCACCAGGACGTCACGATCGACGAGGTCAAGGCCCTCGCGATGTGGATGACCTGGAAGTGCGCGGTCGTCGGCATCCCGTACGGTGGCGGCAAGGGCGGCGTCATCGTCGACCCCAAGAAGCTCTCCCTGAAAGAGCTCGAGGCGCTGACCCGACGGTTCACCACCGAGATCAGCGTGCTCATCGGGCCCGAGCGCGATATCCCGGCCCCGGACGTCAACACGACGCCCCAGATCATGGCCTGGATGATGGACACCTACTCGATGCACGCCGGGTACACGGTCCCGGGCGTCGTGACCGGCAAGCCGATCAGCCTCGGCGGGTCCGAGGGTCGCAACGAGGCCACGGCGCGCGGCTGTGTCTATACGATCGTGGACGCGGCGAAGCACCTCGGCATCGACCTCACGAAGACCACCACCGCGGTCCAGGGCTTCGGCAACGCCGGGTCGATCGCAGCGCGCCTCATGCGCGACGAGGGCTCCACGGTCGTCGCCGTCTCCGACACCCAGGGCGGGATCCACAACCCGGCCGGCCTCGACATCGAGAAGGTCGTCTCCTGGAAGCAGGAGCACGGCACCGTCGTCGGGTTCCCCGGCAGCACCAAGATCACGAACGGCGACCTCCTCGAGCTCCCCGTAGACATCCTGATCCCGGCTGCCTACGAGAACCAGATCACCGCCCGCAACGCCGACAACGTGAAGGCGAAGATCGTCGCCGAGGCCGCCAACGGCCCCACGACGCCCGAGGCCGACAAGGTCCTGGCCAAGAAGGGCGTCTTCATGATCCCGGACATCCTCGCCAACGCCGGCGGGGTGACCGTCAGCTACTTCGAGTGGGTCCAGGACCTCAACCGGGACCACTGGAGCGAGAAGATCGTCAACGAGAAGCTCAAGGAGATCATGGATCGCTCCTTCGGCGAGGTGCTCGCCATGTCGCTCCTCGAGGAAGTGGACATGCGGACGGCCGCCTACCTGGTCGCGGTCAAGCGCGTGGCCGATACCACGGCTCTCCGGGGGCTGTACCCGTAGGCTGACCGGTCGTGGCCGCGCCCCGCAGAGGAGCGGTCACGCCATCCTGACGACGCATCCGGCTGCACCGCTCGTGGACCCCGGCCATCTTGGCCGGGGTCCACGGCGCTCCAGGAGCAGCCCGGGTCCACCCCCGGTGTACCATCCGGGCATGCTCGACCACGAAGAGAAGTTCCTGTTCAAGGAAGAGATCGGCCAGCTCGGGACCGCCATGGCGGACACCGCGGTGCTCGACAACGTGGAGGACCTCCTCACCGACGTCATCACGAGCCCGCGCTTCAATTCCGAGGTCTTCACGCTGGAGCGATCGCTCCAGGTCATGCTCGGCGCGCGTGCCGGAAGCACCTTGGTCGGGCTCCTGACCGTGACGCCGGAGGTCTTCGACGAGGTCGCGGAAGTCCGGATCTCGCCGGAGGTGCACGAGCGCCTCGTGGCGTGGCGGGCGCGCTTCGGCCTCGCGATCGACAACGCCCTGAACTTCCTCAACAACCCTGATGGCATCCAGGGCCACTCGTTCGCCACCCAGATCGCCCATATCGAGGACCGGCGCGTCCTCCAGGGGCGCCTCACGCTGGTCCGCTACAACAACGAGCCCCAGTTCTTCGTCGCCGACGCGAGCGTGTTCCTGGGCCTGGTCAGTGACGTGCTCGAGCGGCTGGGCCCCTATCTCGAGCCGGACGCGGTCGACCCGGAGACGATCGCGCGTCTCAAGGAGGCGATCGCGCTCGTCGAGCGAAAGACGACGCCGCGCGGATGAGCCGCCGCGGCGGCCAGGCTGCCACCCGGCGCCGGCCGCGGCCGCGCCCGGCGCAACCGTCCGGGCTGAGTCGCGGCGCCGCGCGTCGAAACCGGCGCCTCGCGTTCGTCCTTCTCGCCGCGTTCGCGCTGATCGCCCTCGCCATCCTCGCGACTCCGTTCGCCGCCGCCCCCACCCACCCCTAGCGCGGGGAGTCCCGGAAGCCCCGTGCGTCACCTCTACCTCGCCGCCACCGGCCAGAACCGCGGCAAGACCACCGCCTCGCTGGGCCTGGTCCACGCGTTTCTTGAGGCGGGGCTTCGGGCCGGCTTCACCAAGCCGGTGGGCCAGCGTACGGTGACGGACGCGTCGGGGCTCCCGGCGGACGAGGATGCCGTGCTCATGAAGGCCGTCTTTGGTCTCTCCGAGCCGAACGACGTGATGAGCCCGGTGCACATCCCTCGGGGCTTCACGAAGGCCTACATCGCCGGCGAGGTGACGGACGACCTCGGTGCTCGAATCCAGCGGGCGCACGCGATCCTGGCGGAGACCAAGGAGCTCGTCCTGATCGAAGGGACCGGGCATGCGGGCGTCGGCGCGGTGATCGGGCTGTCGAACGCGGTGGTCGCCGGCCTGCTCGGAGCCCCGGCGGTGATCGTCAGCGAGGGCGGAGTCGGGCGACCCATCGACGAGATTGTCCTCAACGCCGCCCTGTTCGGGAAGCACGGCGTCGCCGTGGCAGGCGCCATCGTGAACAAGGTCGACCTCGACGCGCAGCCCGGCATCCAGGCCGTGCTGGAGCGCGGCCTGGCCCGCCACGGCATCTCCCTGCTCGGCGTCATCCCGTATCGGCCGCTGCTCTCGAACCCGAGCCTGGCGATGATCCTCGAGGGGACGCAGGCTGAGCTGCTCAACCGCGGCCCGGACCTCGATGCGGTGATCGGCGGCATCAGCGTGGCCGCGATGGAGCCATACCACGTCCTGCAGCACGTGGCCGACCGGCGGATCGTGATCGTCACCGGCGACCGCGAGGACGTGATCGTGGCGCTGTCGCGTGCCCACCGGGCCGAGATGCGCCGGCCCGCCGTGATCCGCGGCGAGGTCGTCCCGTCCATGCTCGGCTTCGTCCTCTCTGGCTATCGCCCGCGGCCGGTGGTGGTCGACGAGATCCGCCGGGCGGACCTGTTCGCCTGCTTCCTTGACGAGGACGCCTACATGGTGGCGTCGGACGTGCATGACCTGCTGGTCAAGACGCATCCGGCCGACCGCGAGAAGATCGCCACGATCAAGGCGATCGTCGGCGAGGCGCTCGACGTGGGCCGCTTCCTCGATGCGGCAACCGAGGCGCGCATCCCCGCCTCGGTCAGGCCCCCGCGACCGGCGGCAGCCCGGCGGGGAGAGGCGAGCCGCGGCGGAAACGCCGGATGAGAAGAAGGCCGATCAGCCCCAGCACCCCGACGACGAGGAGGACCGGAAGGCCCACGATCAAGAGCCAGATTCCGACGCCGGCCAGCCCCTGACCGAGCCCGACGAGCGTCGCGGCCGCCTGGTCAACCTCGCGGCCGGGATCCCATCCCTCGCGCACCTGGGTGACGGCGACCGGAGGGGGCGGCGCGAAGGTGACCGTGAGCGTCGCGAGCGCGGCTTGGTTCTCGAGGGTCTGCTGCTCGGCCGTCAGCTCTTCGATCTGCTGACGCACGCTTGTCAGCTGCTCCTGTACCGCCAGGACGTCCGGGATCTTCGTGGCCCGGTCCATGATTCCCTGGAGCGCCGCCTCCGTCACCCGAAGGTTGGCGAGGCGTGCCCCCAGGTCCACGACCTGCGCGGTGACCTCCTGGCTCGACGTCTGCTCGCCGAGGATCTTCGTGCCGATTGCCCGCAGCGCGTCCAGCGCGTCGGTCCAGCGAGCCGCCGGGACCCGGAAGATGACGCTCGCGGTGGCCTGATCGCCGTCGCCGCTCCGCTGCGATCCGGCGACGTACCCGCCGACCGCGGTGACCGCGCGCTCGGCGGCGCTGATCGCGGCGTCGAGGTCCGCCACCCGGAGGTCGAGCTGGCCGGTCCGCACGATCAGCGGGCCACCGACGTCGGGCACGGCCCCGCCCCCCGCCGCGATGGAGCCGCTCGCATCCGCCGCGTTCTGAAGCGCGCTGAAGGCGGAGTCGCGGCTGGCCGGCGACGGGGCGGCCAACGCGGCCGGGGCGGCCTCGACCCCGGGACCGCCTTCGGCGCTGGTCGGGCTGCTCGCCGCGCTGCTGCAGCCGGCCAGCAGGATCAGGCCCGTGGCAAGGAGGCTGCCGAACCCGAACCGGAGCCCGGGGTGCGACGCTCCGCCGACGTGGATGCTCTCGCTCTTCATGGCGTCACCTGTTTCCATCGCCGGCGGCGCATGGCCACGTCGCCTGCCAGGGGGACGCCGCGGGATAGATCGCGGTTCCGGCCCGTCAGCCCAGGTGGACGTTGTCGATGAGACGGGTGGTGCCGAACCGCACAGCGAGGGAGAGCATGGCGGGCCGCTCGATCCGGTCCAGCTCGTCGAGCGTCGCGTCGTCGGCGCAGGAGACGTACTCGACGCTGGCGCGGGGCTCGGCGGCGAGCACCGCGGCGACGCGGTCGCGAATGGCGGTGGCATCGCGCTCTCCAGCGTCCCACGCGGCCCGGCCCGCGAGGAGGGCGCGATGCAGGACCGGGGCCGCGGCACGATCGCCGGCGGCAAGATGGACGTTCCGGGACGAGAGTGCCAGCCCGTCGGACTCCCGGACGGTCCGGCAGCGGACGACCTCGGTCAGGCCCAAATCGCGGGCCATCCGCTCGATCACCCGAAGCTGCTGGCCATCCTTCTCGCCGAAGTAGGCGCGATCGGGCCGAACGATGCCGAACAGCACCGCGACGACGGTCGTGACGCCGGCGAAGTGTCCCGGTCGCGCGGCACCCTCCAGCGGCAGCGTCAGCCGATCGACGGTCACGGACGTGTCAAACCCCGGCGGGTAGACGTCGTCGACCGATGGGAGCCAGACGAGGTCCGCACCGGCATCCGCGCATAGCCGCAGGTCGCTGGCCTCGCCGCGAGGGTATCGCGCGAGGTCGGCCGGGTCGTCGAACTGGCGGGGGTTGACGAAGATCGAGACCGCGACTGCCCCGCATTCGTCGCGGGCACGCGCGATCAGGGAGCGATGGCCGGCGTGGAGCCAGCCCATCGTGGGGACCAGCCCGAGCGGCCGGGGAAGTCCGTCCAGCGCGCGACGGAGCTCCGCGCGGCTCCGGACGACGTCCACCGAGGGCGGGTCAGAGATCGCGGTCGAGCGGGATGCCGGCGCCGGCGACCCCCGGCTCGGTGGCCGTGCGGTCGTCCGGGCTCCTGCCAAGGACCTCGTCGAGGACCGCATCGTCCATGCGGCTCGACTGGGCGGCGGTCGGGAACGTGCCCGCCTCCACCTCGGCCCGGTAGGCGGCCGCCGCCGCGAGGATCGTCCCGCGGAGGTCCGCGTAGGCCTTGGCGTGGCGCGGCCTGAACGAGCCGAGACCCAGGAAGTCGGTCACGACCTGCACCTGGCCGGAGCACCCTGCGCCCGCGCCGATGCCGATGGTCGGGATTCGCAGCCGCGCGGTGATCGCAGCTGCGAGCTGCTCCGGCACCAGCTCCAGCACGATCGCAAATGCCCCCGCTTCCTGGACGGCGAGGGCGTCGTGCATGAGCGCCCGGGCCGCATCGCGGGTCCGGCCCTGGACGCGGATCTTGCCGAGCGCGTTGATCGCCTGGGGGGTCAGGCCCACGTGGCCCATCACCGGGACTCCGGCCCGGACCAGCGTCTCGATCACGCGCGCGGTCCGGACGCCTCCCTCCACCTTCACCGCCTGCGCGCCTGCCTCGCGGAGGAAGCGGCCGGCGTTCCGGACCGCGTCGTCCGGCGTGGCGTACGAGAGGAAGGGCATGTCGGCCACGATCAGCGCCCGATGTGCGCCCCGGACCACGGCCTTGGCGTGGTGGAGCATCTCGTCCATCGTCACCCGGACGGTGGACTCGTAGCCCAGCATCACCTGGCCCAGGGAGTCGCCCACGAGGAGCATCGGAATCCCCGCCTCATCCAGGATGGCGGCCGTCGGGTAGTCGTACGCGGTCAGCATCGCGATGCGTTCGCCGTCGGCGTGCATGCGGGCGATATCGACCACCGAAAGGCGGGGCATGGTCTCCGGCGTGCTGCTCACGAGGCGGTTCTCCCGGTTGCGGATGTCCCGCCAGTCTGCGCCGCCGCGTCTCGAGCGTCCAGCAGGGCCACGACGCGGTCGAGGATCCGGTCGGCCACGATGCGCTTGGGCAGGAGCGGCAGCGCCTCGGCGCCACCGTCGGCCGCGAACAGCGTCACCCGGTTGGTCGAGGTCCCGAAACCGGATCCGGGCTCGCTCACATCGTTGGCCACGAGGAGGTCGACCCGCTTCGCCCGGAGCTTGGCGGCGGCCCGCTCCAACCCCCCGGTCTCCGCGGCGAACCCGACCATGACGGGCCGTGGAAGGATCGGCGCGCCAGTCGGGTCGCCTGCCGCGTCGAGACCGTCGACCCGGCGACCGAGCTCGGCGAGCACGTCCGGGTTGGGGATCAGCTCCAGCGTCAGGCCGGCCCCGGTCCGCGCGATCTTTCGCGCAGCCGTCACGGCGGGCCGGAAATCCGCCACCGCGGCCGACATGACCAGAACGTCGAAGCCGGCCCCGCCGGTCGGCGCGAGGACGAGCGACGCGAGGGCCGCCTGCATGGCCGCCGCCGTCTCGGCGTGGAGCACCTCGACGCCGATGGGAATCGGGGCGGAGATCGTGCCGGCGACCAGCGTGACCCGCGCGCCGCGATCGCGGGCGGCTTCGCAGACCGCGAAGCCCATCGCACCGGTGCTGCGGTTGCCGATGAACCGGACGGGATCGATCGGCTCCGCCGTCCCACCCGCGGTGACCACGACGTGGCGACCGGCCAGGTCGTCCGCGTCGCGCCCGGGGTCATCCGCGTCGACGAGGCGAGGCGGGCGGTCGGCCGGGTCGGGCTTCCGAATCGGACGTGTGCCGATCGCGTCGATCGCCGCGTCGACGATTCGCTCGAGGGCGGCCAGGCGACCGATGCCGACCTGGCCGGAGGCAAGGCTGCCGGCTTCGGGCTCCACGATCCGGTAGCCGAACCCGTCGCGGAGGATCCGCACGTTCTCCTGCGTCGCCGGATGGGCGTACATGTCCCCGTCCATCGCCGGCGCGACCACGACCGGCGCGGACGTGGCGAGGCAGGTCGCGGTGACGACGTCGGCAGCCAGCCCGTGCGCCATCGCGCCCAGCCAGTGGGCGGTGGCGGGCGCCACGACGACCACGTCCGCCGCATCGGCGGTGATCACGTGGCCGATCCGCCCATCCGGGAGGAGATCCAGGACGTCCGCGTCCACGGGCCGGCGACTGAGCGCCGCGAGCGTGAGCGGCGCGACGAAGCGCGTCGCCGACGGCGTCATCAGCACGGCAACGTCGGCGCCCTCGGCACGCAGCAGGCGCAGCAGGTCGACGGCCTTGAACGCGGCGATCGAGCCGGTGATACCCAGCGCGACGAAACGTCCCGCGAGGCGCCCGGGCTGGCTCACGCCTGGGCCTGGTCGCCGGTGACCGCAACGTGCAGGTGCACCAGCCCCTTGAGGGTGAGGTCCGGGTCGATCCCGTCCAGGCCTTCGATCGTGTGGGCCCAGGGCAGGCTGCTCAGGCCGCCCGTCAGGACGGCCCGAACCTGGTGGGGGGCGATCCCCGCTCCGACCGCGAGCTCGCGCCGAAGGTGGCCCAGGACCCCCTCGATCATCATCCGGTGCCCGAGCACGGTCCCCACCCGGATTGCGGACGCCGTGTCGCGCCCAATCGCGTTCTCCGGGGTGCGCAGCTCCACCAGGGGGAGCCGGGCCGTGTGGGCGGCCAGGGCCTCGAGGCCCAGCCCGAGACCGGGCGCGATCGCGCCGCCCACGAAGTCACCCCGCGAATCGACCGCATCGAAGGTCGTGGCCGTCCCGCAGTCGACGACGACCGCCGGCCGGCCGAGGAGATGCGCCGCGGCGTACGCGTTGACGAGCCGGTCTGGCCCGACCTCGCCGGGCTGGTCCACCTCGATTGCCATCGGGATCGTGTCAGCGCCGGCGACCAGGGCCGGGATTCGGCGCCGCGCTGCGATCTCCCCAAGCACCTCCTCGAGGGCCGGGACCGTGCTCGAGATCGCCATCGCCGCGACCGCGGACAGGTCCTGCCCATCGAGTCTGAGCAGGTCTTCGATCAGGACCTCCAGCTCGTCAGGGGTCCCACGGGGACGGGTTGCCGCGCGCCGCGATGAGATGAGGAGGCCGTCGCGGGCCAGGCCGAGCCTGATGTGGGTGTTCCCGGCATCGATCACGAGGAGCATGCGGCGATCATAGGGCCGGTCGCCATCTGCGCGTCGCGTCGACGAGGCGCGCACCCGCGAACGATCCCGAACCGCAACCAGGCGGGCCGTGCCGGGGTCGGCGGCCTGCGCTACGATCGCCCGGTCCGCGGTTCGTCCCGGGACGGCCCGGTCGGGCGGCTCGTCGCAGCCGGCCACGGAATGGCAGGAGGGGCCCCATGGCGCGTCCGATCCCGGCGAGGTTCTACGTCAACAGCGGAATCGTCTCGTCGCGAACGGACATCCACAACCTGCTCCGCCCGCTCGTCAAGCAGACCGTCGCGTACCGCTACTTCCGCGGCCGGGACCTGGTCGCGTCCGGGACCGGCTGGGTGGAGCGGGTCGTGATCGACGAGCCCGAGACCTCGAGCTACTTCACCCCGATCTCGATCTGCCTGAACGTCAATTCGTTCGAGCAGCTTGACTTCGAGACGCGGCCCGACCAGCTCATCGTCTACACACTGGTCGAAGGCGACGAACGGGTGGTGCTGGAGTACGCGCCGGCCGGAGAGCGCGAATCGAACGGGCAGGTGCCGGGCCAGCTTGCGTTCGACACGAGCGGCTTCGTCCAGATGGAGCTGCTGGCCTCGCCGGACGACGAAGAGCGCTGATCCCGGTCCCGAGCGGGACCGGTCGCCGGTCCTGGCCGGACCCGAGACCCCCGCGACGAGACCCCGCTACGAGACCCCGCTACGAGACCCCGCTACGACTCCTCGCGCACGTACGGGACCCCGAGCGCGGCCGGCGTGCCGATGCGCCGCTGGGCCAGGGTCGTCGATGCGGCTGCAAGCACCACGACGGTCATGATGTAGGGAAGTGACGAGAAGAACTCGGACGGGAGCTGGACGCCGTTCGCCTGAAGGGTGAACCCGAGGCTGGACAGGGCGCCGAAGAGGTAGGCGCCCACGACGAGGAGGTCGGGCCTCCAGAACGCGAAGATCACGAGCGCGATCGCGATCCAGCCATCGCCGGCTGTGAGCCCGTCTGTCCAGATCGGCGCGATCGCGAGCGTGAAGTAGGCGCCGCCGAGTCCGGCGAACGCGCCGCCGATGATCGTGTGCACGTAGCGGTACCGCGTGACGTTGATCCCCATCGCATCCGCCGAGCGCGGCGATTCGCCGACCGCCCGCAGGTACAGCCCGAAGCGCGTGCGGAACAGGTAGAACGTCACGAGCGCGACCAGGACCCAGGAGAAGTACACGAAGGCGTCCTGATTGAGCAGGATCGGGCCGACGACCGGCACGTCCGAGAGCCCGAGCACATCGAGCTTGACGAGCTGGTGAAGGCCGTGCTCGCCTCCGACGCCCCAGACATGCCCCGCGTACGACGAGAGCCCGATCGTCCCGGCAAAGATCGTCAGCGCCAGCCCGGAGACGATCTGGTTGACCCGGACCGTGATCGAGAGGAACGCGTGGATCAGGGCGAGGGCCGCTCCGGCCACGGCGGCCGCGAGGATCGCCGCGATGAGCACGGCCAGACCCGGGCCGCCCAGCGTCTGCGACACGAAGAACGCGGTGACGGCCCCCATCAGCATCATCCCCTCCACCCCGAGGTTCAGGACGCCGGAGCGCTCGGCAAGCAGCTCCCCGAGGCCCGCGAGCACGAGCGGCGTGCCGAAGGCAATGGCGGAGACCGCGACAGAAACGACAAGATCGACGGTCATGAAGCCACCTCGGCTCCAACCTCATCGTCCATGCTTCGGGTGGGCTCCGGGGCACGGCCGAACCGGATCCGGTAGCGACCCAGGAACTCGCCACCGAGCACGCTGAACAGGATGATGCCCTCCATGGTTCCGACCAGGCCGATCGGGAACGTTGGCCCCTGCAGGGCGAACCCGGCGTTGGTCAGCGCGCCGATCAGGATCGAGACGATCACGACCGCCAGTGGGTTGTACATCGCCAGCGCTGCAACGACGATCCCCGTGTAGCCGTAGCCCGCCTGCTGCAGCCCGCGCGGGTCGAGCACGTGACCGAAGTCGCCGATCTGGCTTGCGCCGCCGATCCCGGCCAGCGCGCCGGACAGGGCCATCACCGTGACGATCGTGCGCCGGGTGCGCATCCCGGCGTAGTTCGCGGCGGTGCTCGAGTCCCCCATGACGCGCATCTCGAAACCGAAGCGGGTCAGGCGAATCAGCACCAGCAGGCCGACGGCAAGCACGACTCCGGCGATGAACCCGAACGGCAGCGTGAACGACCCGAGGACGAGTCCGGGCCAGTCGGCAGCCGGCAGGAGGTACTTGCCCTGGGGGAAGACGAGCGCGCTCGGCGAGGTCGTGTCGCGCCAGAAGGACGTGCTGTCGTAGATCAGGTAGTACATGAACAGGCCGGCGATGTAGTTGAGCATCAGCGAGACCAGGATCTCGTTGGTGCGCAGGTACGCGCGCAGCAGGCCCGGGATCATGGCCCACAGGAGGCCGGCCAGTGCGCCACCGATCATCATCGCCAGGATCAGCAGCGGCTGCGGCCATCCGCCCAGCAGGAGGCCCACGCCGGCGGCGCCCACGGCGCCCATGTAGAGCTGGCCCTCGCCGCCGATGTTCCATACGCGCATCCGGAAGGCGAGCGCGACGGCAAGGCCGGTGAAGAGGAGGGGCGTCGCGTACACGAAGGTCGCCGTCACCGCTCCCGCCGAGGTGAAGGAGGCCTCGTAGATCTGCCGGTAGGTGTCGAGCGGGTCGTGCCCCGACACGAGGAGCACGACTCCGGCGATGATCGACGCCATCACGAGCGAAACGATCGGAAGCGCGACTCGCTGCCACCGCGGGGTGACGAGGCTGCGCTCGATGCTGATCACGACGCCGCGCCGGCCATCATCAGGCCCAGGTGCTCGTACTTCGCGGTTGCTGCGTCCACGACGCCCACCACCCGGCCTTCGTACAGGACGGCGATCCGGTCGGACAGCTCGACGACCTCGTCGAGATCCTCGCTGATCAGCATGATGGCGGCCCCCTGCTTCGCAGCATCGACCAGCACGCTTCGAACGTACTCGGTGGCGCCGACGTCAAGGCCGCGGGTCGGTGAGGCAGCGATGACCAGTCGTGGCCCCGACGACAGCTCGCGGGCCAGCACGACCTTCTGGACGTTGCCCCCCGAGAGCTGGCGGACAAGGGTGCCGGGACTGGGTGCCCGGATGTCGAAGCGCGCCATGAGCGCCATCGCCTGCGTCTCTGCCCGCCCCATCAGGAGGATCGGCCCGGCATGCGGGCTGCCGCTCCGGTAGGACTTCAGGATCAGGTTCTCCGCCACCGACAGGTTCGGCGAGACGCCCGTCCCCATGCGATCCTCGGGAACGTTCGCCACACCCCGGTTGATGGCGTCCCGGGGATCCCCCGAAACCACGTTCTCGCCGCCGATCCGAATCGTCCCTTGGGTGAACGGCCGAATCCCGGCGACGACCTCTGCGAGCTCCCGCTGCCCGTTCCCGGACACCCCCGCGATCCCGAGGATCTCGCCCGCATTGATCTCCAGGGAGACGTTCTTGAGGGCATCGATCCCGAAGTCTCCTCGGACGTGCACGCCCTCCAGGGCGAGCACGGGAGGTTGGGCGGAGGCCGGCTTCGGCGCACTCCCGGCCGCCCGGGGATGCACATCGAACGACATCTCGTGGCCGACCATCAGCCGGGCGAGCTGTCGCGCGTCCGTCGCGGCAATGTCGAGCGTGGTGATCGAGCGGCCCTTGCGCAGGATCGTCGTCCGGTCGGCGATCGCGAAGACCTCGGGCATCTTGTGGGAGATGAAGATGACGGTGCTGCCCTCGGCGACCATCTCGCGGACGCTCGAGAACAGCTGGTCGATCTCGGCCGGGGTCAAGACCGTGGTCGGCTCGTCGAGGATGAGGATGCTCGCGCCGCGGTAGAGCGCCTTGAGGATGTCGACCCGTTGGCGTTCGCCGAGCGACAGCTGCCAGATCCTGGCCCGCGGATCCACGGCCATCTGGTACCGCGCGGCGATCTCCTCGATCTCCGCCTCGACCGTGCGGGCGGAGAACGTCACCCCGCCATGACGCGACCAGCCCAGCACGACGTTCTCGGCGACCGTAAGGCTGTCGACCAGGCTCAGGTGCTGGTGCACCATGAAGATCCCGGCCGCCTGCGCCTCGTGGGGGGAGTGCAGCCGGACCGATGCGCCGTTGATGCGGATCTCGCCGTCGTCCGGCCGGTACAGCCCGGTCAGGATGTTGCATAGGGTGGTCTTCCCCGCGCCGTTCTCCCCCAGCAGCGCGTGGACTTCGCCATGTCTCGCCTCGAACGAGACGCGGTCGTTGGCGACCACCCCACCCGTGAAGCGCTTGGTCACGCCGACGGCCGCCACCGCCGGGGAGGCCCCGGCGGTGGCGGATTCGGCGGCGGTCGGGCTCACCCCGACGGCGCGGATGTCCAAGGTCGCTCCTTCGCGGAGTCGGGCCCTGTCAGATGGGCGCTCGGGTCAGCCCTTCGGGCTGCCAATGACGCCCTTCACGAACCAGCTGAGCGCGTACTTGTCGTTGACGGTCAGCGTCGTGCCGGCCGGCACGCCGATCGTGCCGTCCTGCTTGGTGATCGGCCCGGTGAACGGGTCGAACGTGCCAGCCTTGATCGCGTCTTCCTTGGCGGTGATGGCGGCCTGGGTCGCCGCGTCGACCGACTTGCCGAAGGGGGCCATGACGATGAAGCCATCCGCGAACCCGCCGTAGTAGAAGTGGCTCTTCCAGGTGCCGTCCATGGCCGCCTGGACTTCCTGCGTGTAGTAGGGGCCCCAGTTATAGGTGGTGGCCGTCAGCCACGAATCCGGCGCGAACGACGTCTGGTCGGAGTCGTACCCGGTCCATTTCAGGCCCGCGGCCGCGGCGACCTGGCCGGTCGTCGGGCTGTCCTGGCCGTCGCCGAGCACGTCGACTCCGGCGGCGACGAGGCTCTCGGCAGCCGAGCGCTCCGTCGCGGGCGCGAACCACGTGTTCGTCCAGACGACCTTGACGGTGGCGTTCGGGTTCGTTACCTGGGCGCCCATCGTGAAGGCGTCGATCTCGCGGATGACCTCGGGGATCGCGAACGGGGCGACGAAGCCGATCTTGCCGGTCTTGGAGGCTGCCCCGGCGGCCATGCCGGAGAGGTAGTCCCCGTCCTCGCCGGCGCCGTAGTACTCAGCGAGGTTCGTGGCGAGCTCGGTGCCTGTCGCCTGCTCGAACAGCACGTTCGGGTACTGCTTGGCGGCGGCGACCATCGCGTCCTGGTAGCCGAACGAGGTCGCGAAGATGATGTTCGCGCCCTGGTTCACGAGCTGGGTGATGACCTGGGCGGTCTGCGGACCTTCCGGAACGTTCTCCTTGAACATGGTCTGGACGCGCCCGCCGAAGGAGGCCTCCATCGCGAGGCGTCCGACGTCATGGGCATGCGTCCAGCCGGCGTCGCTGGCGGCGCCCACGTAGATGAACGCGGCCTTGAACGGGTTGCTGGTGGTCCACTGGCTGCCGGCAGCCGAAGCTGCCGCGGACGGCGATGCCGCGACCGAGGGAGCGGCCGACGCGGGCGCAGCGGCCGACGCGGGCGCAGCGGCCGACGCCGGTACCGGTGTCGATGCGGAGCTGCACGCGGCCAACAGCGCCGTGACCACCCCGAGCACGACGGACAACCGGATCGTTCGCCTGGTTCCGTTCACAGAGCTCCTCCTTGCTTGCCAAAGATCATGCCCAGCCCGAGGTGTGACAGTTTGGCCCATCGAGACCGCGCCGATCGAGCAAATCCGCGGATCGCGGCGACTCGCGCGGGTCCGCCGCGCCCGGGCGTGGGCTCCTCGTCGGCAACGGGATGCCGCCGCGGAGCCGGCTGGCCACGCTTCTTCGTCTCCTCCATGTGATCCCCGCGACGTGCGGACGGCCGCGGGCGTGTGCGACACGGGACGCAGCGACATGGCACCGTGGGTCCCGTCCAGGGTGCGATCGTCGGTCTAGGATAGTCGTCCGGAACCCGTCCGATGGGGCATTGGCGTCCGGGTCGGTGTTGTTTGGGATACCCTTCCGCGGATGTTCGAACGCACCGCGCTGCCTGCCGGACCGCGCGTCATCACTGCTCGACTGCCGGGCGCCCGCTCGTTCACGGTGGAGGCTCACGTCCTCGCCGGCTCGCGCCACGAAGCCCCCGGACAGGCTGGCTGTGCCCACTTCATGGAGCACCTGACCTTCAAGGGCACCCGGGCGTACCCGACGACGCGTGCCCTCTCGGAAGCTGTCGAGGGCCTGGGCGGAACCTTCAACGCGTCGACGGACCGCGAATCGACCGTCTACTACGTGCGGGTCCCCGCGCGCCATGCGGCGACCGCCATGGAGGTGCTGGGCGAGCTGGTGGTCCGGCCGAACCTCGACGAGGCGGAGATCGAGAACGAGCGGGATGTCATCGTCGAGGAGATCCGCTCGTACCTCGACGATCCCGCCGAGCACGTGAACGTGCTCTTCGACCTGGCGATGTTCGACGATACGCCACTTGGACGCGAGATCGCCGGTTCCGAGGAGAGCGTCCGGGCACTTCCCGCGACCGCCATCCACGAGTTCTGGCGGGCGCACTACCGGCCGTCCAATGTCGTCGTCGCGGCGTCGGGCGACATGGGTCATGACCGGGTCGTCGAGCTCGCCGCGGCCGCCTTCGGAACCGGAGACGGTTCCAGTCCGGGGTACCTTCCCGCGCCCCGGATCCCCGCCGGCATGCGCAGCCTGCGGGCGACCCGGCCGGCCACCCAGGCCCAGCTCGTGGTGGGCGTTCCGGCGCTCCCGCGTGATCACCCGGACCAATGGACGCTCTCGGTGCTGAACGCCGTGCTCGGTGACGGCATGTCGAGCCGGCTGTTTCTCGAGGTCCGCGAGGAGCGCGGCCTCGCCTACGATGTCGGCAGCTCGACGGTCGAGTACAGCGACGCGGGGGTGCTCTCCGTCTATGCCGGCGTCGACCCGGGACGGATCAGGCCGACGATCGCGGCGGTGCTCGCCGAGCTGGCCAGGCTCCGGGACGAGGAGGTGCCGGAGCCCGAGATGGTGAAGGTCAAGGCCTACCTGGCCGGGCGCCTGGAGCTCCGACTGGACGAGACGCGGTATCTCGCGTCCTGGATCGGCACCCAGGAAGCGCTCCATGATCGGGTCCTCACCCCGGAGCAGGCCCTCGCCGCCATCGACGCGGTCACCGCCGCCGACGTTCGCCGGTTGGCGGGCATGCTCTTCGTCGACGAGGCCCTCCGGCTGGCCGTCGTCGCCCCCGCCGGGAAGGGCCGCGCGCTGGAGCCGGCGCTGCGGCTCCCGGCACGCAGCACGGTGTTCCCCACATGACCGACATGTTGGACGACGTTCCGGCGACGCGGCGCCGGCGACCGCTCCGGCGACCGCGCTCCGACTTGCGCGGCTCCACCTCCGCACGGGCATGGTGCGCCTGGCGCGCCTGGAGTTTGAGCAGCTTGCGGGTGCGGCGGCGCTCGACTCCACGGGGGTCCTCGACCTAGCTGAGGCCCGCTGGCGCACCGGTGACCTGCGCGGCGCCGCCGAAGCGGCAGGCGCCTGGCTCGACGTTCCCCGGGCCGAGCATGCCGGGGCGACCGGCCGACCGCGTGCGCTGGCCCACGCGGTCGTCGCAGACGGCCTGGCCGTTCGAGGCCGCTACGAGGATGCCGCCCTCCACGTGACGGCTGCGCTTGACGCACTCGCTGGACGTTCCGGCGGGACGGTGGAGGCGGATCTCGACGACCTGTTCGCGGGGATCCCCGCCCGGTCCGACACGTGGCCAGCCTTCGGCCAGAGCGCGGTTCGGGTTGACGTCGACCGGGCGCCGGGCCGGCGGGCGGCGGGTCGCCCGGCCCGCCGTCCGACGGAGCGCACGGCCGAGGCGCGTCCGGAGGGCGAGGAAGCCGAGCCCACGCTCGCCCCGTCGTCCGGCCCGACCGCCGACGAGACTATCGCGGCCGCCACCGAGCGGCTGCGCGCGCGCGATGACACCGCCGCTGCGGTCCTTCTCGTCCTTGCGCTCCGCGCGACGCCCACCCGGGCCGACGAGATCCTCCAGCGCGCCGACCACGCGCTCGCAGCCCGCCCCGGGGCGGCCCTCCTCCTCGCGCGGGCGGAGGCGCTCCAGGCGCTCGGCCGCACGGAGGCGGCCGCGATCGCCTACGCTGTGGCGGATGCGCAGGCCCGGCGGGGCGAGGCGGCGCCATCTCCGGCGCCCGGCCTTCGCACGGCTGGTCCCATCGATGCGCCTCCGGCGGCCCCGGGCGCGGCCCCTTCTTCCGATCCCGATTGGAGATCGCCATGATCGAACGCAGCCTCGTCCTCATTAAGCCGGACGGCGTCCAGCGCCTCCTGGTTGGCCGGGTGATCACCCGCTTCGAGGACCGCGGGCTGAAGCTCGTTGGGCTGAAGCTCGTCCACGTCACCCGCGAGCTCGCTGAGCGCCACTACGCGGTTCACCGCGATAAGCCGTTCTTTCCCGGGCTCGTCGCGTTCATCACCTCGAGCCCGCTCGTCGCCATGGCCGTCGAAGGCCCGAACGCGGTCGGGGTCGTCCGCTCGATGGTCGGCGCGACCCGGCCGTGGGAGGCAGCCCCGGGCACGATCCGCGGCGATCTCGCGCTCGAAGTCTCACAGAATCTCATCCACGCGTCGGACGGGCCGGAGACCGCGGAAGTCGAGCTGAGGCTCTGGTTCCCCGAGGGGACGCTTGCCTACTCCCGCGAGATCGATCGCTGGGCGCTCGCTCCAGGAGGCTGATCAGCCGCCTGCGACCGAGGGGAGGGCAGCGAGCCCGGGCAGGCGGGCCGCCGCCTCGATCCCGAACGCTCCAGCGGCGACGAGGCAGGCAAGCCCAGCCAGCATGAGCACCGCGAAGGCGCGGAGCGGGACGCGGTTGATCTCCAGGGCCGGCCGGGCGTCCCGCCCGGCTGCCGCCACGAGATTCCATGCCCGGCCCACGAGCGCGCGCGGGCCCGCGACCCTCCCCGACGGCACCGTCCCACTCCGATTGCCGGTCTCGGTCGCCGGCGCCGACGGTGCCAGGAGGCGTGGCAGCTCGCCGAGTGCCCCGGCAACGGCGGCGGAGGGGCGACCGGCGCCCACCGCGAGCATCCGACAGATCGCCACCCCCGTACCGAGCGAGCCGACATAGCCGAGGAGGAACGCTGGCCCCGCCGTGGCGGACTGGAGGACGTCGAGCCGCGTGTCCCAGGCGAGCAGGCCCGGCCAGCCAACGACCGCCACGAGGATCGCGGCCAGGGCGACGCCAAGGGCCGGCGCACGCCGGAGCCAGCCGCTCGTGTCGCGGAGGCGACCCGTGTCGAACGCGGCCCGGAAGGCGATCGTCCAGCCGATGAGCGCCGTCCTGGTCGCCGCGAAGACGAGGAGCCAGACGCGCGCGGCATCGCGGGCGGCTGGATCGAGGGCCGCCAGGGCGAGCAGGGCGAGACCCGCGTCCGCGACGATGGTATACGCGACGACGTGCTCCACCTCGTCTTGGACGAGCGCGGCGAGGGTGCCGAATAGGAGCGTCAGGAGCGCGAGCGCGACGATCAGGCCGCGCTCCAGGCCCAGGCCGGGTACGTACGGCCCGAGCGCCGTGGGCGCCCAGCCCACGATGATCAGTCCCCAGGCGGCCGGCAGCCAAGCGCCGAGGACGGGAAAGGCTGCGGATGGCGCCACGTCGGACAGGCGCGATACACGGGCATGGAGCGGAATCGCCCCGAAACGATGCGCCATCACGAGCGCCATGCCGACGAGCACGAGGGCAGCAGCTGCCGGCTCGGCGACCCGGCCGCTGCCGGTCGTCGCGGGCACGATTGTGGCGGCGATGACACCGATGACCGTGCTAGTCGTGGTGCCGCGCAGCTCGCGCATGAGCGCCCGGACCCGCGAGGGCGCAGCGGGGCTGGCGAGCGCAAGGGTGGCGGCGGCACCCGTCGCGGCGCCGGCCGCGAGCAGCGCGGCCGGCGCGCCCGAGAGACCGAGGGCCAAGCCGATGCCCGCCGCGCCTCCGAGCAGCACCCCCGGCGCCGACGGCTGCCAGGTTGCGAGCCGGGCGACGATCAGGACGAGAAGCCCGCCGCCAAGACACAGGCTGAGCACCAGGCGCAGATGGGTGTCCCCGGCGAGCGTTTCGGCTGCGAGCCGAAGCGGGTCGTCGGTGCGGATAGCGGTTGCCGCGACGAGGGCCGCGATCACCGCGGCGAACCCGATCACGGTTCCCAGTTGGCGCCTGCTGCTGGCGAGCGTCGAGACGACGGCCCCGGCCAGCGCGACCGCCGCGAACGCCAGGACGCTCATCGGTGCTCGGCGCCGGATCGGCTCGTCGCCGCCCGGCCCGCGAGCGCGCCGTCCGGGATGGCCGTGCCGCCCGTCGCCGCCACGGCGCACCCGACCAGTGCGGCCGACGCGGCGGCGAGCACCACGAGGGCGATCCCGGCCGCGATCCCCGTCAACGGATCGGGTGTGCCCGCCAGCGCCTCCACCACCAGGAAGGCGCCGTCGAGCAGCACGATGAGCGCCGCGCCGAGCCGGAACACGTCGCGCGTGACCGCGATCGGCCCGACCGCCACCACGACGGCGGCGAGGCCCGCCGCCAGCGCCGCATCGGGGCCGCCGCGGGGCAGCGACACCGCTGTCGCCCCGAGTCCCACAGCGAAACCCGCGGCCGCCGCGGCCAGCGCCGCGAGCGTGCCGAGCGGCGGCCCGAGAGGCTCCGCCACGCGACGTGCCGCAGTGAACATCAGGAACGCGGCCAGGATCCCGGCCACCGCGCCGAAGGCGAGTGACAGGGGCTGGGGCAACGGGTCCGCCACGAACGGCGCGATGGCCAGCATTCCGGCGAGGCCAAGGGAGGCGATCCTGGGGTCGCGCGCCCCCGTCGCGACCGCCGCCCCGATGGCGGCGAGGGCGCCGGCGGCGACCAGGAGCGGCGTCACGGAACGGCGGGGCTCGGACTCGCGACGCCGTTGCCGACGGGGGCGGGGTACGTGGGCGTTTGCAGGATTCCGAACGTCGAGAGCGGCCAGTAGCGCAGCCAGGCACGCCCGATGACGTTGCTGATCGCGATCGTGCCGAAGGACCGGGAATCCGCCGACGCTTCGCGGTGATCACCCATCACGAACAGCTGGCCGCTCGGGACGATCCATTGCGCCGGCTCCTGGACCGCGGTCGTGGGTTGTCCCTCGTACGTGTACGGCTCGTCGAGCTTCGTGCCGTTTATCCAGACAGCGCCGTCCTTGACCTCGATCGTGTCACCCGGCAGCCCGATCACCCGTTTGATGAACGGCGTGTTCTCGGGTCCCTCCGACCAGCCGGCAGGAGGCTGGAAGACCACGATGTCGCCGCGGCTGTAGGGGTCGAAGCGCGGCGTCAGCTTGTCGACTAGGACGTACTGATCGGGCTGCAGCGTGTTCTCCATCGACATCTGCTCGACGCGGTACGGCTGGGCGACGAACGTCTGGATGACGAAGAAGATGATGAGGGTGAGGACGAGCGTCTCGACGATCTCGAAGAGGCACCCAATGGGGCGTCGGGTCACAAGTCCGGCAGTATAGGGGCTGGCGTGGGGCAACGCCCCGTGGGTCGGACCAGCGCCCCCGAGAATCGAGGGAGGAACCGGCGCAAGATCACCGGCCGGCGACCCGCGCGGTGGTGCTCCTCGCCCGATACGGCGCGCGGCTTGGACCACGCCGGGCGTCTCGTCCAGTCGGGATGAGGGCCGTCCGGACTGCATATTCCGGGCCGCTATGCAGTTTGACCCTCGCGACGACCGGAGGCTATCCTTCGCGAGGTCTGCCCGCGCGATCCCATTGGACCAGCACGGTGCGGCCCGCCCAGGCGATCCAAGGTGTTCCTCGTCCCCGGCGCGACGGACGCGCTCGAGCGGGCGTTTGTGCCCTGACAGGGAGGTCTCGCACCAGCCGTGGATTCAAGCTCGCTCCAACTTGTCATCCTGCCCGCCGGCCTGATCGCGGTCGGGTTTGCGCTGTACCTTGCCCGGGACGTCCTCCGGCGCGACACCGGCACGAAGGCCATGGAGGACGTCGCGGCGACCATCTTCGAGGGAGCCATCGCGTTCATCCGGCGCCAATACTCGACCATCGCGATCCTCGCCCTGGTCGCCGCGGTCGGGCTCGCGGTCCTCATCTCGGCGTTCGAGACAGCGAACGTCGCCGACACCAGCACCTTCGGGGCGGAGCTCGGGATCCGGACCGGGATCGCGTTCCTGGTTGGCGCGGCGTGCTCGATGGCCTCCGGCATCATCGGGATGTTCATCAGCGTGAAGGCGAACGTCCGGACCGCCGCGGCAGCCCGACGCAGCCTCGTCGAGGCGGTCCAGGTCGCCATGCGGGGCGGCGCCGTCTCCGGGTTCCTGGTAGTCGCGCTGTCGCTGCTCGGCGTCTACCTCATGTTCGCGGCCTTCGGTGGCCTCAACCCCGACACCGTGAAGGACGCGCCGTTCCTGATCGTGGGCTACGGGTTCGGCGCGAGCTTCGTCGCGCTGTTCGCCCAGCTCGGCGGCGGGATCTACACGAAGGCCGCCGATGTCGGGTCGGACCTCGTGGGCAAGGTGGAAAAGGGGATTCCCGAGGACGACCCGCGAAACGCGGGTGTCATCGCCGACCTGGTCGGCGACAACGTGGGCGACTGCGCGGGCCGCGGGGCCGACCTGTTCGAGTCCACCGCCGCCGAGAACATCGGCGCGATGATCCTGAGCGTGGGCGTCTACTACGTCGCCCTGAAGGCCGGCTGGGCCAACCCGGAGGCATGGATCTTCTTCCCGCTCGTCGTCCGCTCGTTCGGACTGCTCTCGACGATCATCGCGATGTACTTCGTCCGCGGCAGCGAGGACGAGAACCCCATGAACATCCTCAACCGCGGGTATTGGGTCACGACGATCCTGTCGGTGATCTCGCTTGGCTTCGTCACGAACGTGATGATGCAGACCGGCAGCCAGACCGGCGCCGACGGCATCCCGACCTGGATCTGGTTCTTCGGGGCCGGCGTGGTGGGCCTGGCGACCAGCGTCGCCTTCGTCTACATCACCCAGTACTACACCGCGGGGACCTTCCGGCCGGTCAGAGAGATCGCCGAGGCCAGCAAGACCGGGCCAGCCACGAACATCATCATCGGCACCGCGGTCGGTTACGAGACGACGTTCGTGACGGCGGTCACGATCGGCATCGCCCTCTTCCTGAGCCACTGGCTCGGCTCACAGGCCGGCCTGACCGACGCCACGGGCGCCAATGTCGGCGGGATCTTCGGGACCGCGGTGGCGACGATGGGCATGCTCATGACCTGTGCCTACATCCTGGCGATGGACACCTTCGGGCCCATCACGGACAACGCGGGCGGCATCGCCGAGTTCAGCGGGGCCGAGGCGAACGCTCGCGAGATCACGGATCGTCTCGACGCCGTCGGCAACACCACCAAGGCGCTCACGAAGGGCTATGCGATCGCCTCCGCCTCGCTGGCCGCCTTCCTCCTCTTCAGCGCGTACATCGACAAGATCAACCTCATCCTGGGTCGCCAGATCGCGGCGGGCAAGCCGGGCGTCACGCTGATGACATCGGTGAACATGGAGAACGTCAACGTGTTCATCGCGGCGCTGATCGCCGCGATGCTCGTCTACTTCTTCAGCTCGCTGGCCATCCGGGCGGTTGGCAAGACGGCAGGCGCGATCATCGTCGAGGTACGGCGGCAGTTCCGCGAGATGCCCGGGATCATGACCTACGAGCAGAAGCCGGACTACGCCCGCGTGGTGGACATCACGACCCGGGCCGCCCTGCGCGAGATGGTCGCGCCCGGCCTGGTGGCGGTCGCCACGCCGATCATCGTCGGCCTGCTCCTCGGCTATGAAGCCGCGGCGGGCCTGCTCATGGTGGGCACGATCGCGGGCGTCCTCCTCGCCACCGTCCTCAACAACGGCGGTGGCGCGTGGGACAACGCCAAGAAGTACATCGAGTCGGGCCACCTCACCGACGACCAGGGCAACGTCCTTGGAAAGGGCAGCGGCGCGCACGCGGCGGCCGTCGTCGGGCGACACGGTCGGCGATCCGTTCAAGGACACGGCAGGGCCCTCGCTCCACGTGCTCGTGAAGCTGCTGGCGACGATCACGCTCGTCCTCGCCCCGATCTTCATTCGCTAGTTCGGAGGGCAAGGCGGGCCGGTCCCCACGGGACCGGCCCGCCTCCGCGTCTCATGGCCATCGCATTCCAGGCGCTCGTGGTCGGGATCGTCCAGGGGCTCACGGAGTTCCTGCCGATCTCGTCGTCGGGACACATGATCCTGGTCCCGTACCTGCTCGGGTGGACGGACCCGTTCATCAACTCGCTCGCGTTCTCGGTGATGCTCCACATGGGGACGCTCGTCGCGCTGCTTGCCTACTTCTGGCGCGACTGGGCGCGCCTCGTGCCCGCCGGCCTGGCCGCCCTGGGGGAGCGCTCGCTCGCCGGTGATCCGGACCGCCGGCTCGCCTGGCTGATCGCCGCGACGCTGCCGCCTGCCGTGCTGCTTGGCGTGCTGCTCGGTGACTACTTCGCGGAGGAGGTGCGTCGGCCCCTCCTGGTCGCCCTGATGCTCGTCGTCGGGGCGGCGATCCTGTGGCTGGCCGATCGGCTCGGCCGGAAGACCGACGGGATCGATCGGCTCGGGTTCCCGGGCGCGTTCGGGATCGGGTGCGCCCAGGCGCTGGCCCTTGTCCCGGGGATCAGCCGGTCGGGGATCAGCATCAGCGCCGGGCTTGGCCTGGGGCTGGGCCGGGAGGCGGCCACCCGGTTCAGCTTCCTGATGGCGACCCCGGTGGTCGCCGGGGCCGGGCTCTTCGAGCTCAGGAAGATGCTGACCGGCGAGGTCGCGAGCGACGTCAACGGTGCGGCGGTCGGCGTCGGGTTCGCGGCGGCGGCGCTCTCCGGGCTGGCCGCCATCCACGTCCTGCTCCGCTTCGTCCGGACGCACTCCATGACCGCCTTCGTCGCGTACCGGCTCCTGCTCGCGGCGCTCGTCCTCGTCGTCTTCCTGGCAGCCTGACCGGAGCCGCGGGATCGCCATGGAAGTCATGAAGGAGCTCCGCCAGCGGGCGATCCGCGACCTCGTGGCGCAACGCCCCATCCGCACCCAGCAGGAGCTGGCCGCGGCGCTCCGGGAGCGCGGCTTCCGGACCACGCAGGCCACCATCAGCCGTGACATCGCCGAGCTCGAGCTGATCAAGGTGGATCGCGAGGGCGTTGCCGTCTACGCGCAACCTGCCCGCCTGGCGGAAGCCGACCCGGGCGGCGAGGAGCGGCTGCGGCTCCTCTTCCGCGACGTCCCGGTTGAGCTCCGGGAAGCCGGCCTGCTCCTCATCGTCGTCACCCTGCCGGGGTCGGCCCACGCGATCGCGGCGGCGCTCGATCGGGCACGCTGGCCCGAGGCCGCCGGCACGATCGCCGGCGACGACACGCTGTTCATCGCGTGCGCCGACCGGCGTGCCCTCGCCCGGCTGCGGGGACGTCTGGAGCGCCTGGCGGCGGGGTAGGGCGCACGATGATCGAGGGTGGCATCAACGCACGCGGCGGGCGGGCCGCACACGTTCCACCTGCTGGCAGCCGAACGGTGGGCCGCGTGGCGCGATGGGCCGCTGGACGCCTCGTACGAGCCGGAGGGCTATGCCACCGACGGGTTCGTGCACTGCACCGACGGTGCCGACCAGACGGTCGCAACGGCGAACCGGCACTACCGCTCGGATCCACGGCCATTCGTCGTGCTGGAGCTGGACCTCGGCGCGGTGGGCGCGCGGTGGCGCTACGAGGATCCAAACCGCCGCTACCCGCACATCTACGGGCCGCTCCGCCGCGCCTGCGTCCGGTCCGTCGCGCCGCTTCTTCGCGCACAGGACGGGACCTTCACCGCGATCGGCGGGGCGTCGCTCGTGGAACGGGATTCGGCTTCCGTTCTTTGACACCCCCACGGGCGGGGGCTATCATCCGCACCCGATCGGACTTCGGGCGCGCCCACCGCGGGGCAGCCGCCCGGGGTTCTTCCGTATGTACCAGGCCAGATGCCGGGTGGATCGACCCGCCCGGTCGCCAGAGGTTCGACTCCTCCGTGAACAGCAAGCCAACCTACCTGTCTCGCGAGGGCGAGTCCGGCCTCCGCCAGGAGCTGGACACCCTCGTCAACGTCCGCCGCGCGGAGGTTGCCGCTCGCATCCACGATGCGAAGCAGCACGGTGACCTCTCGGAGAACGCAGAGTACGAAGAGGCGAAGAACGAGCAGGCGTTCGTCGAGGGTCGGATTCAGACGCTGGAAGCCATGCTCAAGACCGCGGTGATCATCGAGCACTCGGGCTCGGATCACGCGGCGCTGGGCTCGACCGTGGTCGTGGAGAGCGTCGACGGGTCGGAGACCTTCTCGATCGTTGGCTCTGCCGAGGCGCGCCCTGCCGACGGCAAGATCTCGAACGAGTCGCCCGTCGGGCGAGCCCTCCTCGGCCGCGCTGCGGGTGACCGGATCACGGTCCGGCTCCCGAACGGGACCGACGTCACGTACACGATCACGAAGATCAGCTGAGCGCGCGCCCCGCGACGCCGGGACGCACGGCCGGCGCGGCCCCCGCCCCGGCGATCGAAAGGCCAGGGACGCACGCGATGTACTGGGCTGACGAGCTGGCCGCGGCGGCCGACGGACCGCAGGTCGTCAACGACTCGAAGACGCCCTCGGGGACGGTCCACGTCGGGAGTCTCCGCGGCCCGGTCATCCTCGACGTCATCGCCCGGGCCCTGCGCGATCGCGGCGTCCCGACGACCCTGCTCTATGGCGTCGACGACATGGACCCGATGGATGCCCAGGCGCTCCTGACGCCCGACGCCGTGGAGCGCGAGATGGGCCGTCCGCTCTCCCGGGTGGCCGACCAGGTCGGCGACTGCCATCCCTCCTACGCGCGCCACCACGCCCAGATCTTCATCGACATCTTCGCCGGTCTCGGCATCCATCCCGATCGCTACTACTGGATGAGCGACATCTACCCGTCCGGCGCGCTCGACTCGTTCATCCGGACCGCCCTCGATCGCGCGGACATCGTCCGGGACCTGTACCGGCGCATCTCCAGGGTGGAGCGCCCGGCCGGCTGGCTCCCGATCAGCGTCGTCTGCCCAACCTGCGGCAAGGTCGGGACGACGCTCGCCCGCGACTGGGACGGCGCGACGGTCGCCTTTGAGTGCCTGCCCGACTACGTCACGTGGGCCAACGGCTGCGGGACGATCGGTCGGATTGCGCCGTTCGGGGGCGCCGCGAAGCTGCCCTGGAACCTGGAGTGGGCTGCCCAGTGGTCGCTCTTCGGGGTGACGATCGAGCCATGCGGCAAGGACCTCGCCACGGCGGGCGGCTCTCGCGATCGCTCCGACGCGCTGGCCCGCGAGGTCTTCGATCGGGAGCCCCCGCGCAACCTGGCCTACGAGTTCCTCAACATCGGCGGGCGCAAGATGTCCACCAGCAAGGGACGCGGTGCCGCCGCCCATGAGATCGTCGAGGTCCTCCCGCCGGAGCAGCTCCGGTTGCTCTTCCTCCGGCCCCGGCCGAACCAGGTCATCGAGTTCGATCCCGACGGCACGGACGCGGTCCCGCGCGTGTTCGATGAGTTCGACCGCCTGGCGGCTGCCGCCGGCGGCCGCGAGGTCAAGGGCGAGCTTCCGGCCGACGCCGATCGGATCTTCCGCTACACGCTCCTGGATCCGACCGCGGACGTCGCCGCGGAGGCCGTGCGCTATCGGCCGGCGTTCGCGCACCTCGCGCTGCTGGCGCAGATCCCCGGTGTGGACGTCGCCGAACGGGTGACGGCGGAGAAGGGCAGCGCCCTGATCCTCGAGGAGCGCCGGATCCTCGAGGAACGGCTGGCCGCCGTCGACGGCTGGTTGGAGTCCTACGCGCCGGAGCGGGCTCGGATCGAGATCCGTCGCGATGCGCTCCCGCCGGAGGCCGCGGCCCTGGGCGAGGACCAGCGAGCCTGGCTCGGCGCGTTTGCCCGCGCGGCGGAGGAGGCGCCGCCATCGTCCGGCGACGCGTGGCAGGCGCTGATCTTCGCGGTTGCCGAGGCGGCAGCGCTCCCTGCGGGCCGTGCCTTCGGTGCCCTTTACCTGGCCTTCCTGGGCCGGACGAACGGACCGCGCGCCGGCTGGCTGCTGGCCAGCCTGGAGCCCGGCTTCGTGGTGGACCGGCTGCGGGCCGCGGCAGGCTGGCGCGATCTTCCGGCCGGCGAACAGGGCGGCACCGGCGGGACCGCTGGTCATGACACGACGGAGGCGGTGGGATGAGCGTCGGCGTGCAACGGCTGCGGGACGAGCCCGATCTCATTCGAAAGGGTGCTATCGACAAGGGCGAGGACGCGACGCTCGTGGACACCGCCATCGGGCTCGACGCGCGCCGGCGGGTGCTCCTTGCCGAGGCGGACGCGCTCAAGGCCGAGCGCAACACGGCCTCGCGGCAGGTCGGCGACGCGATCAAGGCCGGTGTCGCGCCCGCTGGCCCGGAGGTCGCCGCACTGCGGGCCGCGTCGGTTGCCGCGGGCGAGCGGATCGCCACCCTCGACGCCGAGATCGGCCGCGTCGAGGCCGAGCTGGAGGACGCGCTCCTGCGCATCCCGAACCCGGCTGATCCCGACGTGCCGGTCGGCGACGCCGATGCGAACGTCACGGTCCGCACCTGGGGCGAGCTCCTGCCGCGGTCGGTGGCCGCCGCGGGAGCCGGGGGTCCCGAGGCCGACCCCGTTGCCCCTGCCTGGGAGCGCAGGCCCCATTGGGACGTCGCTGAGCGCCTTGGCATCTTCGAGCTCGAGCGCGGCGCCAAGGTCGCGGGTTCCGGCTTTCCTGTCTACCGCGGCGCCGGGGCAGGGCTGCAGCGCGCCCTGATCGACTTCTTCCTGGGTGTCCACACGCGCGAGAACGGGTTCACCGAGATCTGGCCGCCCGCCGTGGTGAACGCCGCGTCGGCGCGCGGCACGGGCCAGATCCCCGACAAGGAAGACCAGATGTACGTCGTGACGCGCGACGAGCTCTACCTGGTCCCGACGGCCGAGGTGCCAGTCACGAACCTCCACCGCGACGAGATCTTCGAGTACGGCGAGCTGCCCGTGCGCTACGCGGCCTACACGCCCTGCTTCCGCCGGGAGGCGGGCGCGGCGGGCAAGGACACGCGCGGAATCCTCCGCGTCCACCAGTTCGACAAGGTGGAGATGGTGCTCTTCGAGACACCTGAGGCCTCAGCCGAAGCCCTGGAGTGGATGGTGGGCCGGGCGGAGGACCTCCTGCGCCGCCTCGGGCTGGCCTACCGCGTGCTCCTCATGGCGACCCGCGACATGGGGTTCGTGCAGGCCAAGAAGTACGACCTGGAGGTCTGGGCGCCCGGTGTGGAGCGCTGGCTGGAGGTCTCGTCCTGCTCGAACTTCCGCGACTACCAGGCGCGCCGGATGGCGATCCGCTACCGCCCGGCGCCGGGCGCTAGGCCCGAGCTTGTCCACACGCTCAACGGCTCCGGCCTCGCGCTCGCCCGGGTGGTCGCCGCGATCCTTGAGACGTACCAGCAGGCAGACGGCAGTGTCCGCGTCCCGGAGCCGCTCCGGGCCTCGCTCGGGACGGACCGGCTGCGCCCACCAGCCTGACCGCTGCCGCGCCGGTCGGGGGGCGGAGACTGCGGCGGCCGGTCCCGCCGCCCTGCGGCTGGCCCGCCTGTACCGGTCTGGAGCGGGACCATCTCCGATTCCCGTGCACGACCGCCCCGTGTACGATCTCCGCCTCATGTACCCGCGCGCTGGACCCGACCCTCGACAACCGCCATCCGATCGGATGGAGCTTCAGCGTGCACCCGGTTCGGCGAACCCGAGCGTGAACGGGGCCATCTCGACGTGAAGATGCGCCTGCGGTTCTCCGCCCGCGGCATCGTGGTCGCCTACGCCCTGGTCGCCGCGGCGTGGATCGCGTTCAGCGATCAGGTGGCCGCCGGGCTGGCCCCCAGCCAGGATGCCCTCGCAACCATATCCACCCTCAAGGGCTGGGCGTTCGTCGCAGTCACGAGCGCGCTGCTCGCCGGCCTGCTGTATGGCCTCGACGCCGAGCGTGGCCGCCAGGCACGCGAGCTCGAGCTGCAGATCGCGGAGCGGGGGCACGCGGAGGCGCACCTCGAGCGGCTCAACCGGGTGCTGCGGACGCTGAGCCTTGCGAACCAGGCGCTTGTCCGAGGTCCTGAGGAAATCGCCCTGCTGCAGGAGTTCTGCTCGGTCATCGTCGAGCACGGCGCGTTCCTGGGCGCCTGGGTCGGGTACCGCGAGGATGACGCGGCCGGAACGATCCGGCCGGCCGCCCGGGCCGGCCCCCTGGAGGGCTACCTCGACGCGATCACGTTGAGCTGGAACGACGCGACGCGCGGGAGCATGGGACCGGCAGGAACGTCCATCCGCGAAGGCCGGACAGTGGTCAGCCTGGACGCCAGCGCCGACGCGACCCTGGCCTGGCGGGACGAGATGCTCGCGCCGGGGCATCCGGTCGCTGGTGGCACTGCCGCTGATGATCGACGACGTGGCGTTCGCCACGCTCGTGATCTACGCGGGAGACCAGGATGCGTTCGGACCCGACGAGATCGCCCTCCTCGAGGAGGTTGCCGCGGACCTTGCCTACGGCGTACGCACCCTGCGCTCCCGGGCCGATGCCGCGCGCGACGCCGCGGCCCGCCATCTCGCCGAGCGCGAGATGCGCCGCCTCGTCACCGCCATCGAGCAGTCCTCCGACGCGGTCGTGATCACCGACGCGTCCGGCGCGATCGAGTACGTCAACCCGGCCTTCGAGCAGGTCACCGGCTACTCGTCCGGCGGAGGCCCTCGGCCAGAACCCGCGCATGCTCAAGAGCGGCGTCCAGGGCCCTGCCTTCTACGCCGCGATGTGGGCCACCCTGGCCAGCGGGCAGTCGTTCGTGGGGGACCTCGTCAACCGGCGCAAGGACGGCAGCCTGTTCCAGGAGGAGGCCGTCATCTCGCCGATCCGCGACGAGGCGGGGACGATCACGAGCTACGTGGCGGTCAAGCGCGACGTGACCCGCGAGCGCGCCGCGGAAGCCGCCCAGGAGCGAATGGCGCGGGAGCGCGCCCTGATCGCGGGGACCCTTGCGGACCTCCAGGGCCTGCCCACGCCCACGGCGACGGCCGAGGCGATCTGCCGGCAGGTCGTGAGCCTCGCCGGCGCCACGAGCGCCTCGATCTCGTACTTCACCCTCGACGGACCGGCCATGCCGCTCGGCTATGTGCGGGCCGACGGCGTCCCCGTGCAGCTGCGGCGCATCCCCTTCCAACGCAGCCGCACCCTCCGCGAGCGGGCCGAGGAGGGACCCTGGGTGGAGGCGTGGGTCCACCGTCCCTGGCACCCGTACGCGCGGCAGCAGATGGAGATCGGCACCAGGGCCCTTGCCTACGCACCCGTCCGCCACCGCGGCGTGCTCATCGGTGTCCTGACGGTGACGTCGTCGGACGCGTCGGCCGCGGTCGAAGGGCTCACCGAAACCCTGCCCGCCCTGCTCGAGTTCGCGGGCTTCGCGGGTGCGCTCATCGGCCCGGCTATCGCGGACCTGACCGAGGCTGGCAGCGCCCAGGAGCGGATTGCTGCGATCATCCGGACCGGCGCGTTCCGGCCGGTCTTCCAGCCGATCGTGGACCTCGTGACCGGCGCCCACGTCGGCTACGAGGCGCTGACCCGCTTCGCCGACGGGGCGGCCCCCGACATGGTGTTCGCCGACGCGCGGGCAGCGGGCCTCGAGGCGGAGCTGGAGCTCGCGACGCTCGGCGCCGCGATCGCCGCCGCGACCGGCCTGCCGGCACGTGCATGGCTGAGCCTCAACGTCTCGCCCAGCCTCCTGACCGGGAACCGGCGCCTTGGTGGCGTGCTGCGGGCCGCCGACCGCCCCATCGTCCTCGAGGTGACCGAGCACGTCCCCGTGGATGACTACGCGGCCCTTCGCGCCGCGCTGAGCCGGATCCGCCCCAGCGTGCGCGTGGCGGTCGACGACGCGGGGGCGGGCGTGGCCAACTTCGGCCACATCGTCGAGCTGCGGCCCGCCTTCGTGAAGCTCGACATGCGGCTGGTCCGGGGCATCGAAGCGGACCTGACCCGGCAGGCCCTGGTCCTCGGGCTCCTCCACTTCGCGAGCGAGGCGGTGAGCCAGACGATCGCAGAGGGCGTGGAGACCGAGGCGGAGCTGGCGACGCTCCGGGGGCTCGGGGTCCCGCTCGCCCAGGGCTACCTGCTCGGCAGACCGGCGCCGGTGGAGGACTGGGGCACGCCGACGCAGCCGGGGGCGGTTGGCCCAGGTTAGGATGGCCGCGCCAGCGGCCGCGGCGAGGTGCCGGAGTTCACCCGTCGGGCGGCCTTGAAACACGCTCGCCTGGCTGACCGCACCATCTTCCTCGAGGAGGCCTTGGCCCAGGCGCCGGGGACTCGCGTCGCAGCGTGGCCCCAGCAAAGCGCCATGCCTCGCGCGGCGTGCCGCCGGAGGCTGCCATCTCTCGGCGGGGCGGCCGGGAGATGACGCGCCGTCATGACACGGCGATCCCTGGGCGACACAGTGGGGCCGCGCCCACCAAGTCAGGGCGGGCGTCGAGACCTGGAACTGAATGGGGTCGAGTGTGCTGGACCCCGGTGGAGCCGCCTCGAGCGGCGAGTGGAGCGGCACTCAAGGAGAACGGCATGGCCATCGATCAGGTCGACCAGACGGTCGTCACCCGGCAACCCACGGCGGTCGCGGCTCAGGAGTCGGATGCCGCCGGCCACGACCCAGGAGACGGTGCGGACGGAAAGCCGTCACCTGACGCGGTCGGGCCCCGGCGGCTCCGAGATGGCCCGCCGGATCATCGTCCTCGTCTTCGGGCTCATCCAGATCGTCATCGGCCTGCGGATCGTCCTGCTCCTGCTCGATGCCCGGACCGGCAATGCGCTGGTGTCGGGCATCCTCGACATCAGCAAGATCTTCGTCGCCCCCTTCGACGGGATCCTCCACACGAATGCCCTTACCGTCGGGTGGTTCGACCCTCGACATCGCGGCCGTCGTCGCCTTCGTCGGCTGGACGATCGTCGAGCTGATCGTGCTCTGGGCGGTGGGCATCTTCCGGCGCGAGCCGGCCTGACCTAGCCCTGACCGCGCAGGCGGTCCTCCGCGGACGGGGCCTCGTCCGCACGTGCGCCGAGCGACACGCGGCCGAGCACACGGAAGGAACAAGCGATGGGCCTTATCGCCTGGATCATCGTCGGCGCGATCGCCGGCTTCCTCGCCAACCACCTCATGCGTGCCCGCGAGAGCCTGCTGATGATGATCGTCCTCGGCATCGTCGGCGGACTCGTCGGCGGATTCGTCGCCACCAGCGTCCTCAAGATGGGCACGGTCGACGGGATCAACGTCGAGAGCATCGTGATCGCCACGCTCGGCGCGATCGCGGTCATCTTCGTCGTCCACCTCGTGACGGGTTCGCGTGGTGTTCTCAGTCGCAGGTGAGGACACGCAGGCAGAACGGACAGTGCCATGGTCGATGAGCACGCCAAAGGCACGCTGGGCCAGGCCCGGGGCAAGGTCGAGGAAGAGCTCGGCAAGGTGACCGGGAGCAAGCGCCAGCACGTCCGCGGCAAGGCCAGGCAGGTCCAGGGCGGCGTCCAGAAGGGACTGGGTGATCTCCAGGACGCCGTCCGAAAGCGGAAGAGCGGGCCCTGACCCCGGACGGGGGCCTGACCGGAGCTGCCGCCGGCGATCGGCTGACGTTCCTCGGCCACTCGACGGTCCTCGTCGACCTTGACGGCGTGCGCGTGCTCACGGACCCGCTGCTCGGCCACCTGGCCGGGGGCGCCATCCGGCGTCAGGTGCCAGCGGTGCTACCCCGATGCGCTCGAGGACCTCGCCGCGGTCTTCATCAGCCATGGGCACCTGGACCACCTGGATCTCGCGTCGCTGCGGGCGCTCCCTGGCCGGCCGACGCTCTTCGTACCGGCCGGTCTCGGCCCCATCGTCGCGAAGGTGGCACGCGGTGGTCGTCCACGAGATGCGGGTGGGTGACCGCCTGCTCGTCGGCGCGCTGACGCTCGAGGCGGTCCATGCAGCACACGGCCGGCGCCGCTCGCTGTTCACGACCGCGGAAGGCGCGCTTGGCACCCTGATCGTCGGGTCCTCCAGCGTCTACTTCGCCGGCGACACGGGGCTCTTCCGGCGCATGCGAGACCTTGCCGGCCGCGTGGACGTGGCGCTCCTGCCGGTGAGCGGCTGGGGCCCCAGGCTCGGGCGCGGCCACCTCGACCCGCGGCGAGCAGCCGAGGCAGTCGCCCGCATCCAGCCGGCCATCGCCGTGCCCATCCACTGGGCCACCCTCTACCCGTTGGGCCTGCGGCGCCTGGCGCGCCGTCGGTTCGAGGGGCCGGGCGTGGCCTTCCGCGTGGCCGTCGCGACACGAGCCCCCGACGTCGAGGTCCGGGTCCTGCAGCCGGGCCAATCCATGCCTCTCCGCGGGCACGCCCGAGCATGACACCCGAGGTCGATGCCGGACCCGGGTCGGTCGCCGGACGCTGGCTGGCCTTCTTCCGGCTTCAGGCTCGCCTTATGTGGGAGTGGCGTCCCACCCGGCTGGCGATCATGCGTCGCATGGTCCTGTCCTACCTGGGTGCCTGCCTGGCACTCGCGATCACGGCGGGCTTCGTCCCGGGTCTGCAGGTCGACGGGCTCGCGCCGTTGATGCTGGCAGGCCTGCTCCTCCTGGCCCTCGACAGCACCCTCGCGGTAGTCCTCCACGGGCTGCTCGTCGGGCTGCCGATCTTCTTCGCCCAGGCCCTGGGCCTTGTCGTCGCAGTTCGGGGCGATCGTGGTCCTGGGACGGGTCATGCCGGGGATCCACGTGGGCGACACCGCGGCAGCGGTCTGGGGAGCCCTGCTCCTGACGCTCTCAACAGCCTGTTTGCCGAGCTCGTGGCGGTGAGCGACGACGACTCGTACTACAGCGTTCTCGTCCGGCGACTGGTGGCACGCGAGTTCCGGCACCCGACCGAATCCGATCCCGGGCCTGCTCGTGGTCCAGGTCGACGGGCTGAGCCTCCCGTGCTGCGCGAGGCGATGCGAGGGGGCGATCGCCGGTGCTCGGCCGGCTGGTCCGCACTGGTGAATCGACCCTCCACGCATGGACCACCATGCTGCCTTCGACGACGCCCGCGAGCCAGGCTGGCATCCTGCACGGCAACAACGACGGCATCATCGGCTTTCGCTGGTACGAGAAGGCAACCGGCAGGCTGTTGGTGGCCAACCACCCGGAGGATGCGGCCGAGATCGTCCGACGCGTCAGCGATGGCCGAGGCCTGCTGTGGGGACGGCGCCAGCATCGGCAACCTCGTGACCGGCGACGCTCCCCGCAGCTACCTCACCATGGCCACGATCTCCGAGCCGGCGCCGGCTGACGAGGCGCGGCGGATGCGCGGCTTCTTCGTCACGACCGTCAACTACATCCGCCTTGTCGTCCTGATGGTCGGGGAGATCGTCAAGGAGCTCTACCAGGCCGAGCGCCAGCGTGGCTGGGCGGTGGAGCCGCGCATGCATCGGGACCTGCATTTCGCGATCGAGCGAGCGGCCACCAACATCGCCCTGCGAACGGTCTCCACCGCACTCGTCATCGAGGAGATGTATGGCGGGGCGCCGACCATCTACGTCGACTACACGGGCTATGACGCCATCGCCCACCACTGCGGGCCCGAGCGCGTGGAGGCGATCGACGCGCTCGAGGGCATCGATCGGGCCATCGGGTCGCTGCTCAAGGCTGCCCGGTACACCGCCCGGCCGTACCAATTCGTCGTGCTCTCCGACCATGGCCAGTGCCTGGGCGCCACGTTCCATCAGCGCCACAGCCAGACGCTCGAGTCGGCTATCGCCGAGCAGCTCCCGCCTGAGATGGTCGTCGTCGGCACCACCGGCTCCGTCGAGTCGGCTGGCATCGGGCGGCGGATCGCAGTCGAGTTCGGTCGAGGCGCGGGCCCGGGACCGATGCTGGCGCGCCGCTTTCCAAACGGCCTGCGGCCTTCCGAGATCGGTGCGGGCGGCGTCTCGGCCGCTGCTCCCCGGACCTCGTCGTGGCCTCGTCCGGCAGCCTCGCGCACGTCTACTTCACAGCCGAGCCGGGCCGGATGACCAGGGAGGCGATCGAGACGCGCTGTCCGGGCCTCATTGAGGCCCTTCACGGCATCCGGGCATCGGGGCACTCGTTGTGCGGTCCGCTGCGGGTCACACGCTCGTCCTCGGGGCAGATGGCGGGTGCGACCTGGCCACGGGTCAGCCCGAGGGCCGCGACCCCCTCGTCGGGTACGGACCAAGTGCGGCCGAGGATCTGCGGCGCCTCGAAGGGTTCTCGAACGCCGGCGACCTGATCCTGCTCGGTTCGGTCGACGCGGTCACCGGCGAAGTCACAGGCTTCGAAGAGCTCGTTGGCTCGCACGGCGGCCTGGGCGGCTGGCAGACCGAGCCGTTCATCCTGTATCCGAGCTCCCTCCGGCTGACCGATCATCCGCCGCTGGGGGCGCCCGCCCTCTACCACCAGCTCATCGCGTGGCGCGACCAGCTGCAGGGCGAACCGAGGAACTGAGCCCGTGACGAAGACGCACCCTTTAGACGGTTCAGACGCGCCGACCGGGCCCGACGGGGAACGCCGCCAGGACACACACTCGCCTGCCGCGTCAGTTGCCAAGCATCACATTGTTGACGGCGTGGATGCCGATGCACGTCCACAGCGAACCCTTCCTGTGCAAGACGTAGCCCATCCAGACTGAGAAGCACGCCACCCATAGACAGCCCATGGCCGAGATATCGCTGCCCCTGGCGAGCCAGAGAGGCACGTGGTAGAGAACGAAGAGGGCGGCTGTCGCGAGGTTGCCTCCAGTCGTGCCGACCGTGCTGGTCAGGCGTCGCAGCAGAACGCCGCGGAAAGCGGCCTCCTCCACGACCGGCGAGACGATGACGGCTGAGACCACGTAGAAGGCCGAGATCGGGGGCAGGTCCGGTCGGCCGCCGTGGATGAGCAATGAGTACCCAGCAGTAAAGACCGCTCCGCCGAACAACCATCGCAGGTGGGGTGCCTTGTCGAGACCGAGAAAGGCTGCGGGATTGGCCCGCTCCAGCCTCGGATATGCCAGGGCGAGTGTTCCCCAGAGAACGAGTTTGAGCGCGAGCGCCAGAGTGGCCGAATATGGAAGCGCCAGGAGCAGCAGGCCCCACAGCCCGATGGGTATCGTGACCAGCGCTGTGGTGCCGGCAAGCGAGGGACCACGCCAACGTCCGGGCTCCGCGTACGGAATCAAGGTCAGACGAGAACTGCGGGGGAACTGGACCCCGAGGCCCGAACGAGATCCCGAGCACCGGCGGGCCCTTCGACGTCGCCAACGACCGGTAGAGCCGGGACTTCCAGCAGGGCATCGTCGTAGCGAGCACGTCTCACAGCAGAGCGCTCCAGCTGCACAAGCATTTCCGATCGAGCGCGGATTGCACCCGCGTCAGGCGCTCAGCGGAGTGTCAGGGCATGGTTCCAAGCATAGAGATTGTTCGCGGGCGCCGCCTCTCACCCTGCCTTGACGGCCGGTGCTACTTCCGGCCGGAGTCGATGGCGCTGATCGACGCGCTCGTCCCGATCGAGGAGGAGGGCCAGCCGCTCATGCTCGCGAGCTGACGAGGATCAGGCGCGAGGACGAGGCGCTGTTACACCATGCGTCAGGATCGAGTCGCGCGCCCTCGCCGATCTGCGAGGGTTCGTCGGGCCGAGCCGGGGTGACTCCCTTACACCTTGTCCCGTCCCAGCGGACGGTGACTTCCGCAACGTGAGCGTCCCCCGGCCTGGGTTCGGCGCGCCGGGCGTGACTTGATAGGAGCGTGGCCTCCCGACAGAGCCGCACGCATGGTTGTCCGCCCGGTCGCGCGCTATCGAGTCTACGCAGGAGGGCCGGACGGTGGTGACGATCGGGATTGACACGCACAAGGCAACCCTGGCGAGTTGCGCCGTCGATGAGCTCGGACGTGAGCTCGCGGCCAGCACGTTCGCAAACGACCCTCGTGGCCACCGCCGGCTGCTTGCCTGGGCCATCCTCCAGGGCCCCGACCGCAGGTTTGGGATCGAGGGCTCGGGAAGCTTCGGCGCAGCCCTCACCCGTGGCCTTCTGGCTGTCGGGGAGATGGTGGTCGAGGTGCCGGCCACGCTGACCGACCGGGAACGGCGGCACCTGCGCCGCCGTGGGAAGTCCGACCCGGCCGATGCTCTCGCGATCGCCCGGGTGGTGCTGCGCGAGCCGACCCTCCACCCGGTGATGCCGGCGCCCACCGCCGATGACCTCAAGCTCCTCGTGGCTGCCCGCGATGAGCTCCAGGCTGAACGAACCAGGATCGCCAACCGGCTTCACGCCGACCTGCTCGTCCTCGCACCTGGCTACGGCGAGCGGATCCCCAACCTCGTCGCGGCGCGGCATCTGTCGGCTGTCGGTCGGCTGCTCGGACGCTCGTCTGCGATCCGTGCCCAGCTCGCTCGGAGGCGCCTGACCCGTCTGCGCGCGCTGGACCGCGAGATCGCCGCCTTCGAGACACAGCTGGCCGGTCTCGTCGTGGCCAGCGGGTCGTCGCTGCCGCGGCTACCCGGCATCGGGGTGCTGCTGGCCGCCAAGCTGCTTGGCGAGGCGGGTGACGTGCGCCGCTTCCGCTCGGAAGCCGCCTTCGCCGCCGTCACCGGCACCGCCCCCATCCCCGCCTGATCCGGCCAGACCCAGCGACACCGGCTAACCGGGGTGGCAACCGCCAGCTCAACCGGGCGCTGCACTTCATGGCCATCGTGCAGGCGCGCACACATCCCGCCGCGCAGGACTACGTGGCCCGCCGCCAAGCCGAAGGCAAGACCTGGCGAGAGGCGCAGCGATGCCTCAAGCGCCACCTCGCCGACGTGGTCTACCGGACCATGCTGCTCGATCTGAGAGCCGACGAAAATAGGGCTTGACGAGATAGGAGCTCACGAGCTGGGACTTGACCACCGAATCGAACCTGACTCATTCGCAGGTGCTGATCAGACCCACTTCGATTCAGACCGCCAGGGTAGGGGACGCCGTTTGGTCGACGCCGCCGGGTAGGTGCCTCCTGGACGGGGGTTGCTGCGGATTGTCGCCACCGCGGAGTGGTTACAGAGCAGTCTGTGAGAAGTTCACTCGAGGCCGAGCGTTATCCTATAGACCACACTGCGCTCCGAGGTATGGCTCAACGGCCACGCCTGCGCCTCGGGTGGACTTTGAGCACGAATTCACGCGCGGAGAGGTGCCAGAGCGGTCTAATGGAGCGGTCTTGAAAACCGCCGGGTGCAAGCCCCGTGGGTTCGAATCCCACCCTCTCCGCCAGAATCTCGGGCACGCGCATGCGCGTCAGGCTGCTGGCGCCTGAGCGTGACGCTGATCGCCGACAGTCACGCTGACGGCGCTTGACCAATTCGGCAGGCGCCCCGTAGACTCCGCGGCACAACTGAAGACGTGGGCTGTGAACGGGACGAGTACCCGTCACACCCCGGCACAGAGAGCCGGCGGATGGTGCGAAGCCGGCACGAGGGCGGCGGCGAATGGACCCGGGAGCCTCCGGACCGAACGGCGGCCATGGCGGCGCCCAGTAGGCTCCGGCGCAGGGCGCCAGCGATAGCGGGCAGCACCGATCGGTCACGCGCGCGGCCCGTCGGCAACGAGCGCGGCAGCAACGCCGAACGCGGGTGGCACCGCGGAAGGTCTCGACCTTTCGTCCCGGGAGGACGAAGGTCGTTTCGATTCCGGCAGGTCCGGCACCCGGAGGCAGCGCGAGATGCCGCTCCCACACCCGCTCAGCCTCGGCCGAGGCCCGCCGCCTCGCGGCCGCGGCCGACACGATCCGTGCTCCGCGCGCCACGCGCGAAGCCGACCTCGAGACGCCCGTCGGCGCCTTCCTCGCGCTCGACGACGGCGGTCCCGCCTACCTGCTCGAGTCGGTCGAGGGCGGCGAACGCGTCGGCCGCTACTCGTTCCTGGGCATCGGCCCGCGCCGCCTGCTCGAGGTGCGCGACGGCATCGCGCGCACCATCACGCGGCCGGTCGAGCGTCGACGCGTACGCCCCCGACCTGCCCGTCGACGGCGGCGCCCGCGCCCGACCCTCTGCCGCGCTGCGCGCGCTTCGTGCCACGCCGGCGCGTGGCGCCGCTCGACGGCATGCCGCGCTTCACCGGCGGCGCCGTGGGCGCGCTGGCGTACGACGCGATCTCCGCCTTCGAGCCACGTGCCGCTCCCGGACGCCGATCCCGTCGCCGCCCCGATCGGCCGCGTTCATGGAGACCGACCTGGTCCTCGTCTTCGACCACCTGACGCATACGCTCAGCGCGATCGCCTCGCTGCACACGGAGGCGCCGGACTTCGAGGGCGCTACCGGATCGCCGAGCGAGCCGTGTTCGAAGCCCTGGAGAGGACGGCACGCCCGGCCCCGCGCGGCCGATGTCGCGCGCGGTCGGCCAGCGGGCGACGCGGTCCGCTCGCCCTCCGCCTCGCACGGCCGCGACGAGCCTGGGGCGCGAGGCGTTCGAGGCGGCCGTCGTGGACGCGAAGGAGGCCATCACCGCGGGGGAGGCGATCCAGATCGTGCTTGCCCGCCGCCAGTCGTTCCCGATCCCTGCCGGCGGCCGACGGGCAGCCACTCGACGGCCTCGCCCTGTACCGGGCCCTCCGGCGCGTGAACCCCAGCCCCTACCTGTTCTTCGTCCGCACGCCCGTCGTTCGAGGTGGTCGGCGCCAGCCCGGAGCTGCTGCTGCGGGTGGAGGGCGACCGCCTGACGACCCACCCCATCGCCGGCACGCGGCCCCGGGGCGCCACGACGGCCGAGGACGAGCTGCTGGCCGAGGAACTCCAGCGCGACCCCAAGGAGCGCGCCGAGCACGTCATGCTCGTGGACCTGGGCCGCAACGACCTGGGCCGCGTGGCGCGACCCGGCAGCGTCGCCGTCACGCGCTACATGGAAGTCGAGCGATACAGCCACGTGCTGCACCTCGTGAGTCACGTCGAAGGCGCGGCTGCGCCCCGGGCCTGGACGCGCTCGATGCCCTTCGCAGCGTCTTCCCGGCCGGCACCCTCTCGGGCGCGCCGAAGGTACGGGCGATGCAGCTGATCGCGACGCCGGAGCGCGAGCGACGCGGCCTGTACGGCGGCGCCGTGGGATACCTCGGCTACGACGGCGGGCTCGACACGGCCATCACGATCCGCAGCGCCGTGCTCACGTCGGCCTCGTGCACATCCACAGCGGGGCGGGGATCGTGGCGGGCAGCGAGCCGGATCGCGAGTTCGAGGAGACAGAGCACAAGGCCGCGGCGCTCCGCCGCGCCATCGAGCTGGCGGCCGGCGCGCCGCGGCGACGCACCGCGCGAGCCGGGGAGCCGGCGGACCGGATCGTGCCGATCGGCCGCTGACGACGGCTCCGACGCGGCCGGACGCGGCGGGAAGGGTCGCCGATGATCCTCGTCATCGACAACTACGACAGCTTCACCTTCAACCTGGTGCAGGCGCTCGAGGCGGCCGGCGCCGACGTGCGGGTCGTGCGCAACGACCGATCGACCGGGCCGCCATCGAGCGCCTCGCCGACGCGCCGGCGCGCCGACGCTGCGGGGTATCCTGTCTCGCCCGGCCCCGGCGACCCCGCCACGCCGGCGTGTCGATGGACGCCATCCGCGTTGCCGCCGAGCGCGGGCTTCCCGCTCCTTGGCGTCTGCCTCGGCCTGCAGTCCATCGGCGCGGTGTTCGGGGCCGGCGATCGTGCGCGCGCCGACGCTCGTTCACGGCGAGGCAACCACCGTGGCGCACGAGGGGGCCGGCGTGCTCGCGGGCCTGCCCTCGCCATTTGCGGCGGGGAGATACCACTCGCTGTGCGTGGACGCGACCACGCTGCCGGTGGAGCTCGATGTCACCGCGCGCTCCGACGACGGCGTGGTCATGGGCATGCGCCACCGCAGGCTCCCCCTCGAGGGTGTGCAGTTCCATCCCGAGTCGGTGCTGACGCCGGAGGGCCCGCTCGTCCTCGCCAACTTCCTGCGGCTCGCCGGCGAGGGCGACCCGGAGCGCTCGATGCGGCCGCCCGGTCGTTCGCGACGCGGGCTGGCGAACTCGGTCCCCGGACCGGGGCGTGATGCGCCGGGGCACCGGAACCGACGGCGCACCGGCCGGTCGGGGAGGACATGGACGACCACGATGCGACGGAGCGACGGCGGTCCGCGGCCGCGCTGGCCGCCGTCGTTCGACGGCGCGACGCTGTCGCAGGCCGAGGCCCACCTGGCGATGGGCGCGGTCATGGACGGCGAGGCGACGCCGGCGCAGCTCGGCGCGTTCCTCGTTGCGCTGCGGATGCGTGGCGAGACGGTGGACGAGCTGGCCGGGTTCGCCCGGGCCATGCGCGAGCGCGTGGTGCGCGTGGCAGCCCCCGACGGAGCGATCGACACCTGCGGCACCGGCGGCGACGGCCGCGGCACCTTCAACATCTCCACGGCCGCGGCGATCGTGGCAGCGGCCGCCGGCGTGCCGGTCGCCAAGCACGGCAACCGGGCGATCACGTCCGCATCCGGCAGCGCGGACGTGCTCGACGCGCTCGGCGTCCCCATCGACCTCGACCCGGCCCAGGCCGCGGCGGTGCTGCGCGACGTCGGCTTCGTGTTCCTGTTCGCGGCTGGCTATCACCCGGCGATGCGACATGCGGGGCCGACGCGCCGCGAGATCGGGGTCCGGACGGCCTTCAACCTGCTCGGCCCGATGACGAACCCGGCGGGCGCCCGACGCCAGCTTCTCGGTGTGGCGGATCCGGTCGCCAGCCGCGCTGGCCGAGGTGCTGCGCACGCTTGGGACGGAGCGGGCGATGGTGGTGCACGGCGACCGGCTCGACGAGCTGCCGCTGGACGGGACGGGGCGTCATCTACGACGTCACTCCTGACGGCGTCATGCGACGCGAGATCGACTTCGTCGGCGCTGGGCCTCGCGCGCTGCCGACGACCTCGCGCTCGCGGGCGGGACGCCCGCCGAGAACGCGGCGCTCGTGGAGGCGCTCCTCGGGGGCGAGCGCGGCCCGCGGCGCGACGTCGTCCTGCTCAACGCCGGCGCGGCGCTCGTGGCGGCCGGCCGGGCCGCCGACCTGGCCGTCGGGCATCGCCCAGGCCGCCGACGATCCGCGATGCGGGCGGCCGCGTCGCTCCTGCTCCAGCGGCTCCGCGCCGAGCGGCGGTCGTCCGACGGCGCGAGCGCGGCCCGCGCGACGACGGAGGTCCGGGCATGACCGTCGCGCCGGCGCGCCGGCCGTCGCCCACGCGCGGCCCGGGGCGGGCGTCCTCGGCGAGATCGCCGCCCGGCGTGCCCAGCGACGTGGCCGCGGAGCTCGGCGACGCGACGTACGCGGCGCTCGCCCGGCGCCGCCGCGACGCGCGCCCGCCGCCGCGACCGATCCTCGAGCGCCTCGCCGCGCCCGGGCCTGCACCTCATCGCGGAGGTCAAGCGCAGGCTCACCGTCGGCGGGCGAGATCGCGCCGGCGGAGGACCTCGTCGCCCGCGCCCGCGCCTACGCGGCAGGCGGCGCGGCGGCCGTCTCCGTCCTGTGCGAGCCGCACTGGTTCGGCGGCTCGGTCGACGGACCTCGCCGCCGTGCGCGCGCGGTCGCCGTGCCCGTCCTGGCCAAGGACTTCGTCGTCGACCCGCGCCAGCTGCCCGCTCCTGCGCGCCGCCGGTGCCGACCTCGTGCTCCTGCATCGCGGCGCTCCATCCGGCGCGGCGCCTGGCCGACCTCGTCCGGCGCGCGTGGGATCTCGGGCTGGAGCCGCTCGTGGAGGTCCACGCGGCGCGAGAGCTCGACGCGGCGCTCGCCACCGGGGCGCGCCTGGTCGGGGTCAACAACCGCGACCTCGCGGACGCTGGCGGTGGACCCGGACGGCGCCGATTCGGCTCCGCGAGCGCGTCCCGGCCGACCGGCATCGCCGTCGCCGAATCCGGCGTCCGCGACGTCGGGACGCTGCGGCGCTGGCGGGCCGCCGGCTACGACGCCGCCCTGGTCGGCGAGGCCCTGATGCGCGCGGCGGACCCGCGTGCCGCGGCCGCGGCGTTCGTGGCGGCCGGGCGCCGTCCCGGACGACCCGGCGCGGCGTCGCGCGCCCCCGCTGGTGAAGATCTGCGGCATCGTGGACGCGGCCGGGATCCAGGCCGCGCGCGCCGCCGGGGCGGACGCCGTCGGCCTGAACTTCGTGGCCGGGACGCCCCGCGAGGTCACGCTCGCGGAGGGCGCGGACCTCGCGCGCCGGGCCCGGGCGGGCACGGCCGCCGGTCATGCCCCGGCCGTGGTGGCGATCACCGCGAACGCCGACGGACCGCTGCTCGCCGCGATCGTCCGCGACGTCGATCCGGATGTCATCCAGTACGCCGGCGGGGAACCCGATGAGCGGATCGCGGCGTCGCCCCGGCCGGCGTGGGTCGTCGTGCACCTGCCCGTGACCGCATCCCCGGACGGCGACGCCGGCGCGACTGCGCTCGCCCGGGCGAGGGCGTACCTCGCCGCCGGTGCCGAGCGGATTCTCCTCGACGCGGCCGGCGGGCCGCACCCGGGCGGGACCGGCAGGCGCGCTGACCCGTCCGTCGCGGCGTCCGTCGCACGCGAGATCCCGGTCATCCTGGCGGGCGGGCTCAACGCGGCAAACGTCGGGGCCGCGCTGCTGGGCGTGCCTGCCGTCGGGGTCGACGTCGCGTCCGGGGTGGAGCGCCCGCGCCTCCCCGGGCGAGCGACCCACGAAGGATCCGCTGGCCGTCGCTCTGTTCGCGAAGCGTGCCCGCGCAGCCCGCTTCGACCGACCCCATGTACCCGCCCGGCCCGAGGTTGCCCACGCCGGCCTGCTCGATGCCGACGCAGCCGGCCGCTGGGGCCTGGACCGGGCGTTCGGCGGCCGCTACGTCCCCGAGACGCTCGTGACCGCGCTCCGCGAGCTCGAGGATGCCTACGCGGGCCTCCGCGACGATCCGGTCTTCTGGGCCGAGCTGCGCAGTCTCCTCGCGACGTATGCGGGACGTCCGACGCCCCTCTACCGCGCCGACCGGCTCGCGGCCGAGGTCATCGAGCGCGCCGGGATCTTGACCCGGCGAGCACCGCTGCCGACCCGGCTTCGCATCTACCTGAAGCGCGAGGACCTGGCCCACACCGGCGCGCACAAGATCAACAACGCGCTCGGGCAGGCGCTCCTGACGCGGCGCCTGGGCAAGACGCGCGTGATCGCCGAGACCGGCGCCGGCCAGCACGGCGTGGCCACGGCCACGGCCTGCGCCCTCCTCGGCCTGCCCTGCGTCGTCTTCATGGGCGCCGTGGACATCGACCGCCAGCGCCCCAACGTCCTGCGGATGCGCGCGCTCGGCGCCGAAGTGCGCCCGGTGACGTCCGGGACCGCGACCCTGAAGGACGCGGTGAACGACGCGATGCGCGACTGGGTCACGAACGTGGCGACCACCCACTATGTCCTGGGCAGCGCGATGGGACCCCACCCGTACCCGACCCTGGTGCGGGACCTGCAGCGGGTGATCGGCGACGAGGCCGCGGCCCAGCTCCGAGGCAGTCGAGGGAAGGCTGCCGGACCTCGTGGCAGCCTGCGTGGGCGGCGGCTCCAACGCGATCGGCCTCTTCTCGCGCTTCATCGGCGAACCGGCCGTCCGGCTCGTGGCCGCCGAGGCAGAAGGGGAGGGGATCGCGACCGGCCGTCATGCCGCGGCGCTCGCCGGCGGGACGCCCGGCATCCTCCACGGCGCGCGCTCCTACATGCTCCAGGACGCGGGACGGTCAGGTCACCGAGGCGTACTCGATCTCGGCCGGGCTCGACTACCCGGGCGTCGGGCCGCAGATCTCGGCGCTCTTCGAGGCCGGGCGTCTCGAGGTCGTCGCGACCACCGACGCCGACGCGGTGGCGGCGATCCGCGACCTGTCGCGAGCCGAGGGGATCCTGCCGGCGCTCGAGCCCGCCCATGCGATCGCCGCCCTGCCGCGGATCCTCCTGGGTCGGACCGGCGGGCCGGCTGGTCCGCGCGCGGTCGCGCCGCTTCCCGACGACGCGGTGGTCCTCGTCGGTCTCTCCGGCCGGGGCGACAAGGACCTCGCCGCGCTGGAGCGCGAGGACGGGACGCCATGAGCGCGCTGCCGGCCGACCCGGCTCAGGACGTCCCGGCGAGCTCAGGCCGGGGTACCGGCGCGACCCCGGGGGCGGCCCGGATCGGGGATGCGTTCGACGCGGCGAAGGCGGCGAACCGGGCCGCGCTGATCCCGTACGTGGTGGCCGGCTACCCCGACGCGGCGGGAAGCCTGGCCGCGGCCGTGGCCGCGATCGACGCGGGCGCAGACCTCCTGGAGGTCGGTCTCCCGTACTCGGACCCGCTCGCCGACGGCGCCACGCTCCAGCGGGCCTCGGGCGTGGCGCTCCGGGCGGGTGCGACGCTGGACCGGTCGGTCGCGCTGCTCGCCCGGATCGCCGCCGCCCGGCCGGGCATCCCGCTCGTGCCGATGTGCTATGCGAACCAGCTCCTGGCCGGCGGCGGCGGCGCGACCGCCGCGCGGCGGCTTGCCGATGCCGGCGCGTCGGGCGTGATCGTGGCCGACCTGACGCCCGACGAGGGCGCGCCGTTCGAGGCCGCCTGCCGGGATGCCGGGATCGCCCTCGTCTACCTCGTCGCGCCCACCACGCCACCCGATCGGCGGGCCGCGATCGCGCGCCCGGACCGGCGGCTTCCTGTACACGGTCTCGCTCGTCGGCGTGACGGGGGCACGGGCCAGCCTGCCGCCGGAGGTCGGGCGCTACGTCCGGGCCGTGAAGGCCGCGAGCCCGGTGCCGGTCGCGGTCGGGTTCGGCGTGTCGCGTCCTGCCCACGTCCGGGCGCTCGTCCGGGCCGGGGCGGACGGGGTCATCGTGGCCTCGGCGCTCATCGACGCGCTCGGCCCGGACGGCCGCGACACGCAGGGGCTGGGACGGCTGGTCGCGCGGCTGCGCGCGGCTGCCGGACGCTGAGCCGCGGCCTCGCCTGGGGACCGTCAGTCCGCCGCCGGCCCGGCATCTCCGCCGCAGCCTCGATCCCGCTTCTGCGCGTGCTGAACCCGGCGCGTCGCGGCGATCAGCTTCCGGTAGAGGGAGACGAGCTCCGGCTCGGGGAAGAGTCCCGCCGACGCGCTCGTCACGTGCTCCAGGACCTGCGCCTCTCGCGCCGCGTCGCGCACAGTCCGCCGCCCCGCCACCTGCTTGACGCTGCCGATCTCCAGGGCGATCTGGGCCCGCTCGTTGAGGAGCGCGACGATCTCGTGGTCGATCGCGTCGATGCGTTCCCTGAGCGGGGCGAGCGCCTCGGCCGTGGGGTCGCCTCCCGCCGCAGGGTCGCCACCGGCGGCCGTCGGTCGCCGCGCTTCCGCTTCGTCGCCGTTCACCCACCGGACGCCTCGACGTCGCCGGCCCTCGCCGGGATGAGGCCCGACGTCCATCGGCGAGCCAGCTCCTCCAGCGCGAGCGTGTAGCCCCGGGCGCGCAGGCCCACGAAGCGGGCGATCGCCACGTCCTCCAGGAAGTTCACCTGCCGGAACGGCTCGCGAGCCGCGGGGTCCGAGAGGTGCACCTCGACGAACGGGCGCGCCACGGCGAGCAGGGCGTCCCGCAGGCTGACCGACGTGTGGGTGAGACCGGCTGCGTTCACGATCGCGGCGTCGAACCCGAGCTGGTGGAGCCGGTCGATGAGCGCCCCCTCGTGGTTCGACTGGAAGAAGTCCACGTGCACGCCGAGCTCCGCGGCCCGCGCCGCGATCCCGGCATTGATCTGGTCGAGCGTCTCGCGCCCGTAGATGGCCGGCTCCCGCCTTCCCAGCAGGTCCAGGTTCGGGCCGTTCAGCACCAGCACGCGGAACGGTCGATCCGCGCCCATCGGCGACCGCGCTCCCGCTCACGCGCCAGTCCCATCCGCGCTGCGCTCCTGCGCCCGAGGGGACGGCGGCGCCGGCGCCCGCCGGCCTGCCGGCCAGGACGCTTCGTGCCGCCTCGGCCACCACCTCGGCCGGGATGTCCGTCCGGACCGTCCAGCCGCCGGCGGTCGCGAGGACCCACCGGAGCTGCCCGGCGTGGTGCTTCTTGTCCGCCGCGAGCGCCTCGAGGACCGCGCCGACCGGGGTCGGGAGCGGTGCCAGGGCAAGCTCCAGCCGGTCCAGGAGCCGCTCCACCCGGTCCGCCCGCTCGGGCGGCGTCACCTCCATCGCCACCCCGATCCGGAGGGCCGCCCGCAGCCCGTAGGCGACGGCCTCTCCGTGGAGGATGCCCCGGAACGCCGCCGCCGTCTCGATCGCGTGGCCGAGCGAGTGACCGAGGTTCAGCGAGATCCGGCCGCCTTGCTCGCGCTCGTCGGCGGTGACGACCTCCACCTTGGCCATGGCGCAACGCTCGACGAGCTCTGCCATCGCGCCCGACTCGAAGGCGGCGGGGGCACCGACCGCAAGGGCCGGCCCGTCGGTCTCCAGGAGATCCAGGATCCGCTCGTCGCCCAGCGTCCCCATCTTGGTCGCCTCGCCCAGCGCCGCGCGCAACTCGCGAGGGTCCAGCGTTCGCAGGAATGCGATGTCCGTGACGTTTGCCACCGCCTGGTGGAAGGCGCCCACAAGGTTCTTCCCCTCGGGCAGGTCGACGGCGCTCTTGCCTCCGATCGAGCTGTCCAGCTGGGCGACGAGCGTCGTCGGCACCTGCACCAGCGGCACGCCGCGCAGCCAGATCGCGGCCAGGAACCCGGCCGCGTCGCCGAGCGCTCCGCCGCCGATCGCGACGATCGGGTCAGTCCGTTCAGCGTGCAGGGTGGCGAGCTGGCGAGCCGCCTCCTCGATCACCCCGAGCCGCTTGGCGTCCTCGCCGCGGGGAAGCAGGATCAGCTCGCTCGGGATCCCGGCAGCGTCAACTGCGGTGGAGATGGCGGTCCCGGCCGCCTCCCAGGCGCGCGGCTCCGACACGAGGAACGCACGGCGCGCTTCCAGGCTCTCGAGCGCGCCCACGACGCCGGACCCGCCTGTGCCGTCGCCCAGCTCGTAGCGGCCGAGCGGCGTGGCAGCCCGCACGAGCGGTGTCCGCGGGATCGGGTCGGCAAGGTGACGTTCGAGTGTCTCCACGATCCCGGCCAGGCCGACGATCCCGTTCACGCGCAGCGCCGCTGCATAGAAGGGCGTCCGGGTTGCCGCAAGCAGGCGCATCGCGGCAACCGGGTCGTGACCGCTCAGCAGTGGCCGCGGCACCGGTGAGTTGCGGACGCGCTGGGCGAGGATCTCCGGCGGGGCGTCGAGCCAGGCGGCCATCCGGCCGCGATAGAGGAGCCACCGGTTGCGCGGGTCGACGGGGGCACCGCCCCCCGTCGCAATCACCCGCGTCAGGTCGGGCCGGGGGTCCCCGGGTCCGAGCGCCTGGATGGCGCGGCGCTCCCGCGCGCGGAAGCCCGCCTCGCCCTCCTCGGCGAAGATCGACGGGATCGGGCGCCCGGCGTCGCGCTCGATCTCCTCGTCCAGGTCCACGAACGTCGCCCCGTGGCGGCGCGACAGGCGGCGACCGACCGCGGTCTTGCCGCTCCCGGGCAACCCGACGAGGACCAGGTCCATGGTGAGCCTAGTCGTCCCCGCCCGACCCGGCGGCGCCCGATCCCGGGTCAGCCTGCGCCCCGCCGCGGGCGCCCGGTCCGGTAGCGCCGTCGCCCCGGGCCTGCGGCCGAAGGCTGATCCGCTCGACGTACCGAGCCGAGGTTGTCCTGGACCTCGGCGAGCGAGTCGCCGCCGAACTTCTCGAGCACCGCCGAGGTCAGCGTCAGGAGCACCATCGCCTCTCCGATCACGCCGGCGGCCGGGACGACGCTGATGTCGGAGCGTTCGTAGTGGGCGGTGTCGACCGGCGCGCCGGTCAGGAGGTCGGCCGAGGGCAGGGGCCGGGCGAGGGTCGAGATCGGTTTCACGGCCCCGCGGACCACCAGCGGCTGGCCGTTCGTGATGCCTCCGGTCAGGCCGCCCGCGTTGTTCGACCGGTGGATCCACGCGCCGTCTGCTCCGCGGCCCTCGATCACGTCATGGACCTCGGATCCGAGCAGCCGGGTCTGCGCGAACCCGAGCCCGAGCTCCACGCCCTTCACGCTCTGGATGCTCATGATCGCGCCCGCCAGGGCGCCGTCGAGGCGCCGGTCCCAGTGGACGTGGCTGCCCAGGCCGATGGGGAGCCCGTGGGCCACCACCTCGAAGACGCCTCCGACGGTGTTGCCGAGCGCTCGGGCCTCGTCGATCCGCGCCACCATCCGTGCCTCCGCGTCGGGGTCGGGGCAGCGCAGGGGGCTTGCCTCGGATTCGGTCCGGGTCCGCGTGGCGTTGCCCGGGTCGAAGGCAATGCCCCCGACTTCGGCGGTGAAGGACCAGACGTCGATGCCGAGCGCCCCCAGGAAGGCGCGGCACACGGCGCCCGCCGCGACCCGGGCTGCCGTCTCGCGTGCCGAAGCGCGTTCGAGCACCGGGCGGGCATCGCTGAAGCCGTACTTCACGGCGCCCGCGAGGTCTGCATGTCCGGGCCGGATCCGCGTTACCGGTTGGGCGCGCCGGTTGCCTTCCGCCGCGAGGACGGCGAGCTCGTCGGACTGGGCCGCGGTGAGCGGTTCGACCTGCATCACCCGGGTCCAGTTCTCCCAGTCCCGGTTCCGGAGCAGGAGCAGGATCGGCGAGCCGATCGTCAGCCCGTGTCGGACCCCCGCGAGAATCTCCGCGCGGTCCTGCTCGATCGTCTGGCGCGCTCCGCGGCCGTAGCCGCCCTGGCGGCGTCGGAGGTCGGCGGCGATCGCGTCCGCCGTGACGGGCACGCCGGCAGGAATCCCTTCGAGGGTCGCGCTGAGCGCAGGCCCGTGCGACTCCCCGGCGGTAAGGAAGCGGAACGCGGTCATCCCGCTCCCGGATCGCCGGGCTCGGCAGCCGATCCTGCCTCGGCGGCCGCGAGGGCCAGCTCGGCTTCCAGCTTCTCTCGCATCAGCTCCTCCGGTGCGGGCTGTCCCGTCCAGAGCGTGAATGCAGCGGCCCCCTGGTGAAGCAGCATCAGCTCGCCGTTCTGGGTCGCGCACCCCGCCGCGGCTGCGTCGCGAAGAAGTCGCGTCTGGGGCGGGTTGTAGATGAGATCCAGCACGAGCAGATCGCTGGGCAGCAGCTCGGCGGGGATCGGGCTGACGTCCCCCGCCAGTCCCACGGAGGTGGCATTGATCAGGACGCGGGCGCGGGAAAGCTCCGCCTCGATGATCGACTCGTGCCACGGCATCGCGCGAAGCTCCATGTGAGCCGCGCTCCTCCCGAAGAACTTCACCAGCGCCTCGGCGCGGTGGAGGTGGCGATTGAAGACCACGATGCGCTGGAATCCTTCGGTCACGAGGCCGTGCACCACGGCGCGGGCACCGCCGCCGGACCCCAGCACGACGGCCTGCCGGGGCATCTTCTGCTTGCCGACCAGCCGGTCGAGCGCGACACGGAAGCCGGGCACGTCCGTGTTGTGGCCGACGAGCCTGTGGCCATCCCGGGTGATCGTGTTGACCGCGCCGGTCGCGTGCGCCTCCTCGGTCAGCCGGTCCATGAGCGCGGCCACCTTCTCCTTGTGGGGGATCGTGACGTTCGCGCCCAGGAAGTCATCGCCGCGCAGCTCGGCGACCGCGTCCGCGAGGTCGAGCGGCGCCCGGTCCCAGAGCTCGTACGTGGCGGGGATGCCGAGCGAATCGAGCGCCGCCTGCTGCATCACGCCCGACAGCGAGTGGGCCACGGGATGGCCGATGAGCACGATCCGTTTCGTCATGCGCGCACCCTCTCCAGCTCGTCGAAGAAGCCCGGGTAGGAGACGTCGGCGGAGGCGGAGCCCCCGACGAGCGTGGTTCCTTCGGCGATGAGGCCCGCGACGGCGAAGGTCAGCGCCAGCCGGTGGTCGTCGTGACTGTCGACCGCAGCGCCCCGAAGCACCCGGCCGCCCTCGATCTCGATCTCGTCTCCATCCGCCCGGATCCGGACGCCGAGAGCCCCAAGCCCCGCGACGATCCCTCCGACCCGGTCCGATTCCTTGTGGCGCAGCTCCCCGATGCCGCGGATCCGGCTGCGTCCGGACGCCACCGCGGCGGCAAGGCAGAGGATCGGGATCTCGTCGATTGCACCAGCGACCTCGGCGGGATCCACGTCGAATTCCGCGGAGTGAGCTGCTCCGGACGACGAGGTCCGCGATCGGCTCGCCGGACGCCCCGCCCGGGCCGGACCCGACCGGCCGTTCCTCGATCTCGGCGCCCATCCGCCGCAACAGGTCGATGATCCCACGCCGCGTCGGGTTCGTTCCGACGTTTCGGAGCAGCAGGTCGGCGTCCGGGTGGACGGCCGCCGCGACCAGCCAGAAGGCCGCCCCGGACACGTCTCCGGGAATGTGTTCGTCGAGCGGCAAGACGGTCGCCGGCCCCGCCACCGCGTGGACGGCGCCGCCGTCGTCGAGGAGCCGGGTGCTGACCGGAACGCCCCGGGCGCGCAGCATCCGCTCCGTGTGGTCGCGGGTCGGGAGCGCCTCGCGCACCGTCGTCGTTCCCGTGGCGGCCAGCCCGGCCAGCAGCACGCACGATTTCACCTGGGCGCTCGGAACGGACGTGACGTGCTCGATGCCGCGCAGGGCCGTCGACCCCGTGATCGCAAACGGCGCGAGGGTTGTGCCCGCCCGGCCCACGACCGTGGCGCCCATCGCCGTCAGGGGTGCAGCGACGCGCGCCATCGGGCGGCGGCGAAGGGACGCATCCCCGTCGAGGACCCCGAGGCCCGGCAGGCCCGCGAGGATTCCCGCCACCAGGCGAAAGGTCGTCCCGGAGTTCCGGCAGTCCAGGACGCCCTCCGGCTCGGCCAGGCCGCCGCGGCCGGGCGACGCCACCAGGTAGTCGACGGCGCGGGCATCACCGCCCAGCCGCGTCAGGGTGGCCCCGAGCGCAGTTGCGACGTCCGCGGTTGCCTGCACGTCGCGGCCGTCACCGGCGCCCGTGATCCGGCTCTGGCCGGCCGCGAGCAGCGCGAGCAGGAGCGCACGGTGGCTGATCGACTTGTCGCCGGGCAAGCGCAGCTCGCCGCGCAGCTGGCGTGCGGGGCGCACGCTGACCTCGTCCACAAGGGGCGCTCCGAGCACGGCCGGGCTCAGGACTTCGATCCGGCAGCAGCGACTGCACCGCCGCGAGGCGCGTGAAGCGTCGCCGCCTGGGCGTGCACCGGCCGGACGGCCGCCGCGAGTGCCGCGAACTGGTCGAGGGTCACAGACTGGTCCCCGTCGGAGAGGGCCTCCTCGGGGTGGGGATGGACCTCGATCAGGAGGCCGTCGGCGCCGATCGCCGCCGCTGCCAGCGAGAGTGGGGCAACCAGCCAGCGCTTGCCGGTCGCGTGCGATGGGTCGATCACCACCGGCAGGTGCGTCATCTCGTGCAGGAGCGGGACGGCGGTGATGTCGAGCGTGTTGCGCGTGGAGGTCTCGAACGTTCGGATACCGCGCTCGCACAGGATCACGTTCGGGTTGCCGCTCGACATCACGTACTCGGCGGCCATCAGCCACTCCTCGATCGTGCCGGACAGAGCACGCTTGATGAGCACCGGCCGCCCGATCTTGCCGACCGCCATGAGCAGCGAGTAGTTCTGCATGTTCCGGGCGCCGATCTGGAGGATGTCGGCGTACTCGGCGACGGGCTCGACCTGACCGGGCTCCATGACCTCGGTGATCACCGGGAGCCCCGTCCGCTCGCGGGCCTCGGCGAGGAGCCGCAGCCCGTGGAGGCCGAGGCCCTGGAACGAGTACGGGCTGGTGCGCGGCTTGAAGGCGCCGCCCCGAAGCATGTCCGCGCCGGCCGCGGCCACCGCATCCGCCGTCTCGAAGAGCTGCTCCCGCGATTCGACGGCGCACGGCCCGGCCATGATCGTGAGCGAGCCATCCCCGATCCGGACGTTGCCGACCTCCACGATCGTGTCGTCGGGGTGGAACGCTCGCGAGGTCAGCTTGAACGGGCGATTGGTCCGCGTGACGGACGCGACGCCCGGCAGGGCAGTGAGCCGGGCGCCGAGGCGGTCCAGCCGGGCGCCGCCCTCCCCGAGCACGGCGATCACGGTGCCGCCCGTGCCGCGGTTCTCGTGGGGCGTCAGGCCCTCGTCGAGGATCAGGCTGCGGACCGCGTTGAGCGCTTCCTCGCTCGCCACGAGCGACATCACGACGAACATGCTGCCTCGTCTTGCCTTCCGCGCGTCCCGTGCCGGAAAGAGAACTGCCGGACAAACAAAAAAGCAGAGGCCCGCGACCCCTGCTTCCACCCGGCACGAGCCGTGCCTCGGAGCCTACGCCCCGCGGACGGTCATGCCGGGTCCATAAAGAAGAGGTGGTGCGCCTGCACGGTGCCCGGACGATAGCGGTCCCCGGGTGACCCTGTCAACGCGCGGTCGCGCTCGTGCCGGCGTCTGGCACGCTCGCGCGTCCGCGTGGGCCAGGCGCGTCCGCGCCAGGCGCCGCGGTCCTCGCCAGCGCCATCTCCAGCCGCTCGAGGAACGGACGTGCCCCGAGTCCCACGAGGATCTGGCGGGCCGCCTCGGCCGCGGCCCTGACCTCCGGATCGGTCGGGTCGAGCACGCTCGCCATGTCCACCGCCGTGAGCGCCTCGTCCCACGGCAGGCCCAGGTCGTGCAGGCCGCGCAGCGCGTCTCGGTACAGCCCGAGCGCCTCGGCGGCCCTGCCATCGAGTGCGGCGAGTCCGGCCCGCAGCGTGGCCCGGTGGATCTCGGCCACCGGCCCGTGGACGCCGGTGGCGTCGAGGCGATCAAGGGCCTCGCGCACGCGGCCCGTATCCCCGCTCCAGAGCGCCGGCCGCGCGGCGAGGAAGAGGTAGGCTGCCGCCGCCGAGGGTGTCATCTCGGGCATCCGCCACCACGCGTCGCTGGCCTCGCCGAGCCGGCCGGCCGCCAGGGCCTGGAAGCCCCGGGCGTCGACGAGGTAGCCGAGCAGGGCCGGCATCGGTCTCGCCCTCGGTGAGCCGCTCCATCTCGGCGATCTCCGCCTCCACCGGCTCGCCGCGGACCGCCTGGAACGACGCGAGGTTGTTGAGCAACAGCATGCGGTCCGGCGGATCGGGCTCCTCGGCCAGGCCGGTCCGGAGCTCCGCCAGGGCACGGTCCCAGTCGCCGGTCAGGAACCCGCCCCAGGCGCTGCCGCCGACGAACGCGAACATCCAGAAGCGCTGGCCCAGCCGGCGCGAGAGCGCGAGACCCGCCCGCGCCGCCTCGGCGCCCGCCCGGGGGTCGATCTCCACCAGCCCAACCGAGGAGTTGTTGAGGGCACGCAGGGCTATCGCGTGGAGCCCGTGGGCTTCGGCGAGGCGGCCGCCGATCTGGATCACGCCGTTGCCCTCAGTGAGCCGTCCCAATCCCCCGAGCGCCGAGCCCTTCGTCACCAGGGTGTCGGCCAGGATCGCCACCAGGTCCAGGTGCTCGGCCGCCTCGAGGACGCGATCGGCGACCTCGACGGCGCGCCGGTGGTCCTCGCGCAGGAAGTACGCCCGCGCGAGCTGGCCCTCGAGGGCAACGAAGGCCGGGTCGCCGCGGAGGTTGGAGAGCTCGACCGCGCCCGCCTCGAGGAGTGTCAGCGCGTCGTCAGTCCGCCTCCCGGTGAGCAGAGAGCGTCCCAGCGCGGCCGTCGCCCGGGCCACGCCGACCCGGTCGCCGCGCTCGCGATGCTTCGCCACTGCGCGCCGGAGCAGGGCCTCGGCCGGGTCATAGCGGGCTGCGATCACCGCGGAGTCACCGGCCCGCTCCAGCAGCTCGGCCTCCTCGGCGGGGTCGGTCGTGACGGTCAGGGCCTGCTCGATGAGCGTCACCGCCTGGTCGTGCGACCCGAGCGCCGCTGCGCGCTCGGCGGCCGCCTTGAGCGCGATCCGGGCCTGGCCCCCGAGCGCATCGGCCTCGGCGCCCTCGGCAGCGTTCGCGTGGGCGGCAAGGTAGTGGCCGGCCAGGGCTCCGGCCAGCTCGTCGGAGCCCAGGACCTCGAAGAAGCGCGCCGCGGCGAGGTGGCGAGCCTTGCGGTCGGACCTGGCGAGCGTGTTGTAGGCGACCTCCCGGATGAGGGCCTGGACGAAGGCGTACTGGCCGCGCTCGGGCGAGCGGGAGTCGCGCTCCTGGGTGAACAGCTCGCGCCTGACCAGCCCGCGCAGGCGCATCTCCAGCTCGCCGGTCTCGACGCCGGACACCGCCGCGAGGCCGGCCAGCGTGAACGACTGGCCGAGCACGGCGGCATCGGAGACGAGCAGCCGGTCCGCCGGATCCAGCCCATCGAGCCGGCTGGCGATCAGCGCGGTCAGCGTCTCCGGCACCGCCAGCGTGGTCAGGTCGCCCAGCGGCCGGTAGACCCCGTCCTCGAGCGTGAGCCGGCCCTCGGCCAGGAGCATGCGGACGGTCTCCACCGCGTAGAGCGGGATGCCGTCGGCACGCTCGACGATCGCCCGGATCGCCCCGTCCGGAAGCCCGGGCACCAGGCCGGCGAGGAGCTCGCGCATGGCCGGCTCGGACAGCGGCTCCAGGTAGATCGAAGTGAAGTTCCGCTTGCCCGCGCCCCAGTCCGGGCGCTTCTCCAGGAGCTCCGGCCGGGCCAGGGTCAGAATGTAGATCGGGACGTTCCGGCTCCACTCGAGGAGATGGTCCACGAAGTCGAGCAGGCCCGAGTCGGCGTAATGGTGGTCCTCGAAGACCATGACCACCGGCGAGCTCGCCGCGAGGCGTTCGAAGAACGTCCTCCAGGCAGCGAACAGCTGCTCCGATCCGACCCTCGGGCCGACCCCGAGGAGGGCCAGCAGCGCCGGCTCGATCCAGCGGCGCTCGTCGAGGTCAGGGACGTGCGTCGCCAGCGTCTCGCCGATCTTCGCCCGCGTCGTCGGCTCGTCGTCGGTCTCCAGCAGGCCGCAGCGACCGCGGATCATCTCGCCCAGGGCCCAGAACGTGATCCCCTCGCCGTACGCGGGGGATCGGCCGTCGTGCCACCAGACGTTCTCGACGAGGCCGTCGAGGTACTTCGTGAACTCCCAGGCCAGCCGCGTCTTGCCGATCCCGGCCGGGCCGAAGACCGAGACGAGGCGAGCCCGCTGCTCCCGTCCGGTGGCGTGGAACAACTCCTTGAGCAGGCGCAGCTCGTCGGCCCGGCCCACGAAGGGCGCCTCGAGCGCCTCGCTCCGGTTGCGTCCCCCGCGCTCCGCCACGACGCGGAGCGCCCGCCAGGCGGGGACCGGGGCGGCCTTGCCCTTGAGGGTCTGATCGCCGGCCGGTTCGAAGGCGATCGCGCCACTCGCCGCCCGCTGGGTCGCCTCGCCGACCAGCACCGCGCCGGGCGTCGCCGCCGATTGCAGCCGGGAGGCGGTGTTCACGAGGTCGCCCGCGACCATGCCCTGGTTCGTCGCGCCCGAGGGTGACCGCCGCCTCCCCGGTCATGACGCCGGCCCGCGCCTGGATGGACGGGCCGAGCGTCCTCACCGCGTCGACGAGCTCCAGGCCGGCCCGAACGGCCCGTTCTGCGTCGTCCTCGCGCGTGGTGGGTGCTCCCCAGACGGCCATCACGGCGTCGCCGATGAACTTCTCCACCCGGCCGCCGTACCGGGTGATGACGTCGGTGGCGACATCGAAGTAGCGGGTCAGGAGCTCCCGGGTCTCCTCCGCGTCGCGTCCCTCGGCAAATGGGGTGAACCCGACGAGGTCGGCGAACAGCACCGAGACCAAACGGCGCTCGGCGACCGGGGAGCCCGGCGGGACGACCGCCCGCGGGCCGTCGGCACCGCCCGCGGGGACCGCGACAGCCGCGGGGGCGGGTACCGTCCCGAGGCCTGTGCCGCCCGCCAGCGGCGCGGCGCATTCGCTGCAAAACTTCGCCGTCGGGCCATTCGTCGTCCCGCAGGAGGGGCAGGCGACCGCCAGGCGCGCCGCGCACTCCGTGCAGAACTTCGCCCCGGCCGGGTTGACGGTCCCACAGTTCGAGCAGACCACTCGATCACCCTGCTTGCGTTCGCGACTGGAAGGCCGAAGCGTACCCGACATCGCGCGAAGTCGGGTCCGAGGATTTCGGCGGGCCGGCGGCCGACATCCCTCGGACGACATCCCTCGCGCGACCCCCCGACGTCGTCTGCTAAAATCCGCCGGCCGTGGCCCGGAGAGGTCGCATAGAGGCCTAGTGCAGCGGTTTGCTAAACCGCCATGTGGGGTAACCTGCATCGAGGGTTCGAAATCCCTCCCTCTCCGCCATCTACACACGAAACGGCACCCCGAACGCCCCGCGCTCGCCCTTCCTGGTGCGTCCGCGCCCCGCCACCTGCAGCACTTCCTTGCAGCACAAGCGTACGCGAGCGTACACTCGGCCCAAGACGCGAAGAGGCGCCCCGGTCGACGTGAACCCGCCGGAGCGCCCAAACGGCGTCCTGGCTGAGAGGACCCCGCAATGGCAGCGTACCCGACTAGCGAGCTCGGGGAGCCCAACATCTACGACGGCGGCCCGGTCGCGACGGACCTCCGCGATGTGCTCGGGATCGCCCGCAGCGCGGGCCGCCCGCTGACCATCGACGAAGCCGAGACGGCGCTCGCACTCGTCGGGCGCAATGCCGGGCCGGCGCTCCTGTTCGACCTGCTTCGCTGGCGCTGCCTCACCCTCGGCGCGCTGCCGGCGCTCCTGCTCCATGTCTGGGTCGCCGCCGAGGGGCCGGGGCGATCGGTCCCTCATTCGGTCTGGATCGACTGGTTCCGACAGGCCGCCTATCCACCGCCGGCCAGACCGCTCGCCATCTTCCGTGGAGCGGTCCCGCGCCGCGCTCGAGGCCTGTCCTGGACGACCGATCGGGAGCAGGCGGCATGGTTCGCGGGCCGCGGGGACGCGTATCTCTACACCGCGACGGCCGAGCCCGACGCCGTCCTGGCCGACGTCGCCGCGATCTTGGGCAGCGACGACGAGGGCGGGGAGCGCGAGATCATCGTGAACACGCGGATGCTCGGCCGGATCCGGCGCTGGGAGCCCGCCTGATGACCGTCCCGGACCCCGGGCCGCTCTTCCGCCAGCATCGGACCCGCGGCGAGGGCTCGATCTACCAGCTCGCTCGGCGGCGCCTGGCCGGCGCGGCGCCGCGGCCGTCACGGACCCGACCACCGGCCGCAAGGTGCGCCGCTACCTGATCCGGCGCCTACCGCCGATCGTCGTGCGCGAGTTAAGCTGACCAAGCTCCAGTCGGACGCCGACCGCGGCGTCACCTCCGCCAGCCAGCGCCTGACGACCGGCGTCTACCTGGCCCGCTGGATCGCCGGCGTCGGGGGCACGGTCCGCCCGAGCACGGCCCGCGGCTACGAGAGCCACGTCCGGACCATGTGGACCCCGCTCCTCGGTTACGATCCCGCTCGCCCGCCTGGCGCCCGACGACGTGGAGCGAGCAATGGCGGCCATGACCGCCCGCGGCCTCTCGCCGCTCACCGTCCGGGGCGCCCGCGCCACGCTGCGCCGGGCCCTGTCGCGCGCCGTCCGGAACGGCCTGGTCACCCGCAACGTCGCCTCCCTCGCCGCCGCTCCGCGCGTACCCGGGATGGGAGATCGAGTACCTGCCGATCCCGGCCATAGGGGCGATGATCGAGGCGACCGCCGGTTCGACGAGTACGGGCCGGCGTGGGCGGTCGCGGTCACGACCGGCGTCCGCCTCGGCGAGCTCTGCGGGCTGCAATGGCCGGACGTCGACCTCGCCGCCGGCACCCTGACCGTCCGCCGCGCCCTCGCCCGGACCAGCGGCGACGGGTGGGCGCTCGCTGAGCACGAAGACGACCCGCAGCCGCCGGACGATCCCGCTCGCCGCCGCCGCCCGTTCACGCCCTCGAGCGCCAGCAGGAGCGACAGGACGCGGCTCGAGCTGCCGCCTTCTAGGGCCGCGCCTGGCAGGATCGCGACGGGATAGATCTTCACGGATCGCGCCGGTCGAGCTAGTCACGCCCACGATCCTGTCCCAGCGCCTGGCGCGAGACCGCCGATCCGGCTCGCCCTCGGCGTCCCCTTCCGGGCACTTCGGCACTCGAGCCGCGACGGCCTGGCTGACCTCCGGCGTGCCGCTCCTGGTCGTGAGCCAGACCCTCGGACACACCTCGATCGGGATCACGGCCGCCCACTACAGCGCGGTCGCGCCCGAGCTCCGCGCCGTCACCGCCTCGGCGATGGATCGCGCCCTGGGAGGCGCCTAGCGCCTACGGCATTGCGCCCCGGGTCGCAGTAGCGTAGGATCGCGCCGGACCCCCTCCGCTCGGTCGGGGGGCCGATCGCTTCGGGTCATGCACCCCGCGTACACCGCGGCCCCCGGACCTCGGCCCGGACGCCCAGCATCGCGGGATACCGACCTCAGACGCGCGACAGCGGGAGCCGGCGGCGCGACAGGCGAACCTTCGAGGAGGTTCGCCGCGTGGACGGGTCACCCGCCCCCATCGCCCCCACCGTGTCCGGGCTCGCGGTGCGCGCGCCCGGTGGGGTCCCGTTCGCCGCCTGCGCCTCGAGGGGCTGACGCCCGAGCAGCGCGAGAGCATCGTCGCCCTGGTCGAGAGCATGAAGAAGGCCGCCCTGGTGAGGAGCACCGAGGCGGCCGGGGAGGTGCGACGTGGTAGCGTCGAACCTCGCCCCTGATCCTAGCGCACGCCTCGAGGCCGCGGTTCGCGAGCTCGCGGCCGCGATCCTGGCCGAGCTCGCCCCGGCGCCGGTCGACGCCCCCGACCGCCTGCTCTCGGTCGAGGAGACCGCCGACCAGCTCAACCTGTCGAGGACGAAGGTCTACGAGCTGGTCACGTCGGGCGCCCTGGTCACCCTCAAGGTCGAAGGCGCCGCCTGGTCCACGTCCGGCTCATCGCCGCGTTCGTCGCCGCCGGTGAGGCCGCCATGACCCATATCGAGCTCCCCGACACTTGGGTGCAGGACCCGGCCGTCGCCGAGCTCACGGATCCGGCACAGGCGGGGTTGAGTCCGGGCTCCTGTCCTTGGTCGGCCTTGGGACGGACGGACGGCGCGCTGCCGAAGGGGGCGGCCGTCGCCGCCCGGGTGTCGCTGCGGGCGATCGCCGAGCTCGTGGCGGCTGGGCTCCTGGTCGCGACCGCCGACGGCTGGCAGGTGGTCGAGCAGGAGCAGTACCTCTTCACGGAGGACCAGCGCCGGAAGAAGGCCAAGGCCGGCAACCTCGGCAACGCGGCCCGTTGGGGCCATCGCATCCGTGTCGCAGATGGGATCGCACCTGCAATCGCAGGTGCCGTCGCACGACGAATCGCCGGTGCCATCACACAACGATCGCCGGTACCCGGTACCCGGTACCCCTGCTTCGCAGGAAGAGGTACCCGTCGCGTCGGACGCGGCCTCGGCGTGGCGCCAGCGCTTCCGTCGCCCACCGACGCCCAAGCAGGCGGTGGCGATGGCTGACGCCTGGCGCGACTGGCCGAACCTCACCCGCGACACGATCCGAGAGGCGCGCCGGGAGCGAAGGCCGCGGAGATCGTCGGCCGGGTGCTCGGCGCCTACCACGCCGCCCGCGACGCGGGCCGCGCAGCGGCCGACGCGGAAGAAGCGGCAGCGACCGCGCGGAAGGCCGAGGAGCAGGCGGCCCGCGGCCGCCCTCCTGTCGTCCGGGGGGCTGCTCTTCGTGAGCGCCACGACTACCGCGTCCGACACGATCACCGCCACGAGCGACGATCGGTCGCTCGCCCTGATCCTGGACGGCTCGAGGATGCTCGCCGAGGCGCGCGACCTGTTCGCGGTGCGCCGCGTCCGGTTGGCCCTCGCGATCGCCGCCACGAGCTACGCCCGAGCTCTAGCGATCTCGGCGCCGATGCGATCCGACAGGCAGCAGACGATCGTCATCCTGGCGACCGAAGCAGGCTCGGCCGAGAATTTCGCGGCCGGGCAGGAGTCCGGCGAGATCGCCGAGGCCGGGCAATTTATTAGCCGAGAAACCTAATTACGCAGGCGCGGAGGATACTTCGCCGGCGACCCTGCGCGACCTCGGGATCACGGCCAACCTCGCCAGCGCCGGCCAGCGCCTCGCCGCGGCATCCGGACGCGTTGTGGACGAGTACCTGACGGACGGCGAAGGATCCCGACGATGCGCAGGCGCCCTCCGCGCCGTCGCCGCCGGCGAGCCCGTCGACGCCCTCCTTTTGGTCGTTCGAGTCGATGCGAGAGGATGCGGCCGATTTCCAGCGCGCCGATCGAGTGCGCGAGATGTTCGTGCACCTCGAGCGCGTCGGCGTCCTGTTCGTCGCAGGTCGTCGCCCCTGGCGCTCGAGGAGGCCGACGGCGTCCGCCTTCAGCCTCGAGACACATGACTCGCCGGGATCCCGCCAGTCCGACCCGCCGGCCGGCGGCACGGTGTACCAGCCTCGGACACCGCGCCCGGGCCCTCGGTCGACGACCTCCCCGAGCATCCGCCCTGCCCGGACGTCGAGATACCTTCCGCGCGCACCAGTCCAGCCCACTACCGGAAAGTCCACGGGTGGGGCTGCCACGCCTGCGAGCTTGCCGCGGTGACGCCGTGAACGCCGAGCTGGTCCGCCTGGCGATCGACGCCCTCGAGCGGGTGGCGGACGACGCCGCCCCCGCGCTCTCGTCCTGGTCCGCGCCCTCGAGCGCCCGGACCCGGATCGAAACCGAACAGCGCCGGATCCGGTCGCCGACCCCCGACGACGACGACCGCCCGCCCGTGCTCGTGGCACCCGACACCGCCGCGCCCTCGCCGCCCTGCCCGGACGTCGAGACCTGGCGCACTTACCAGAACTTCCACCGCCAGCAGCCCGACGGCGCCTGGACCTGCGCCGCCTGCGCCATCCTCGCGCCCTCCCGGCTCGCGACCTCGGCGCGGCCATGACCGTGCTGCATAGTTTCGACCCGTCCATGCATACGGCGCCCCTCGGCTCCTGGGGCATCCTGGGCCGGCGCTCCTGGGCGCCGGGGGGGTCGGCGAGGCGCACCAATCGGCCGCCTCAGCGCCCCTACCAGCGGCGCGGACCCACGGGTCTCGACGCGCCGAAGAGGGCACCTTGGGCATTCTGGGGGGCCACAGGGCCTCTCCGCAGGACCCCACCCCTGGCCTTGGGATCGTTCGCGAGCTCGGACACCCGAGTCGCCGGGAGTGTGTTTCCGGCCCCAATTAGGGAGGACCCCTTCCACGTTATGCCCCTACGAGGCCCTGATTCGCCGCACGTGGGCTTGCTGGCCACCGGAGGGCCTAATAGCACCGGGCCCGCCCAGCACCACCTGGGTGCATCGTTTCCGCGCCCGGTGCATAGTTTGAGGCGCATAGTCATGCACCGTCCGCGGAGCATGGTCCGGGGGCGCTTCAGGGGACCGGCAGGGGACCAGCGCCGGGAGGACCCCCTTCGATCCGGGGGCGCTCCGCCTGGTGCTGCGCGCACCACCCGCAAGCCGGCGGCACTCGCACCCGTCCGCCCGGCCCCAGGCCGCCCGGGGCATTCCTGGGCGGTCCCGCGCCGTGCTCCGGTGGCCCGATGATGCCGAAGCCGCCGCCCGCCCTGGAGCAGACCTGCCGGTCTGCGGCGTCACCGAGGTACCGGGGAGCTGCTGCACCGCCTGTGAGCGCCCCACCGGGCCGGCGACCTGGCGCCCGTCCGCGCCCGTCGCCGCGGTCGGATCCCTGGCCCGCCGCGCCGAACAAACGGCGGGGGTGGCACTCGCACCCACCGAGCCGGCCGCCGGCCGTCCGGGCCCTCCGCGGTCGGTTTGAACCCGCCGCCCGGGGCAAGTCCATCCGTCACCCGAGAGGAGACCAGCGATGCCTGATCCTGCAGCCCGCCGCCCCATCCGGGACGCCTCCGGGCGCTTCCTGCTGACCGGCGCTCAGGTCGCCGACCTGCTCGCCACGAAGGAAGGCCGCGCCGAGCTCGATCAGGCGTTGACAGGGCAAGGCGCCCGTCGACGTCGTCTTTGGACTTGAATGAGCTCGAGTACGTTTCGACCCTTTCCGACCGTAGCAAGGTGGCCGACAACTAGAAATCCATCCAGCAGGCGGTCGAGGCCGCGAAGAGGACACGATGACCACGCCCGACCCCGCCCTGTTCCCGCGCCACCTCCGGGCGCTCTCCGAAGCGGTCACCGCTCGCGCCCTCGCCCTGCCGAAGCCGGTCGACGACCGCGATGGAACGATCGCGGCGAAGCTCGCCGTCAGCCGTAGCGCGAGACCAGAGCACGACGCAGACGGAGGCGCGCGATGGCGGTCGGCGCGACCCGCGCCTCGGTGATCCGCCGGCTCGCAGAGCACGGCCCGACGCCCGAGCCGGAGCCAGCACCGTCACGGAGGCCACACGGAGCGAGCGAAGGCGCGCGATGCTCGACGCCGAGCTGCATTGCGAGGCCGTTCAAGCGGGCGCGGGCAGCGGATCGAACAGGTCTGCCTGGACAGCTCGCCCGACTGGTCACCGACCAGCTGGTCGCGTCTTCGCCGACGTCACTGACCACGGCCCGGGACAGCGGCGACGCCGCTTCCTCCTGGCCGGTGCCGGCATCGACTACGTGCAACCCGGACGCGGTGCACGAGCTCCCCGCCAGAGCCCGCCGCCGCGTTTCACCGCCTAGTCGCCGCTCGCCCGCCGGCATGACGCGATCCGGAACCGCGGCCCTCGCCCTCTGGAGCGACCTCCACCTCGCCGGCCGCGCCGACTCAGCCAGCCCGCCGGCGCCTGGTCGACGAGCTCGACCGGGAGGCCTCGACCCGCGGCGCGCGTCTTGGGATCCGCGCGACGAATGGATCGCCCAACTTCGCCCTCGCCCGGTTTCCTGACCGGTCCGGCGCCCCGGTTCGCCGGCAACGCCGACCCGAGGCTCGGCACCCGCTGGGCGACTGGTAGGCCGCGGTCGAGCACCCCGTCGCCCGCCTGGTCTAGGGCCGCGATCCTGACCCGCGTGATCCGATCGTGCCGGACGACGAGCCCGACGTCGTGATCCGTCCCGGCCAGCGGACGCCCGATCGCTCCCGGTATCCGGCCTGATCGGGCGCTAGCACCACACCCGACCGGGCGAGGCGTCCCACTGGCGCCGACCCCGGCTACCGGGCGGTCGGGCTCCCTTCCTTTGGCGAGCGGGGAGCCCGCCAGCCGACCCTTCACACGGCCGCCCGGCGCTGGCTCCCCGGGACCGGCCACGGGGACCGGGGCGGGCGGGTCCGCGCTCCCTGCCCGCCCGGTCCATCCCGTCGCCCTCGAGCTCAACGGGATGGGCATGACGCAGCGCCAGATCGCCGCGACGGTCGGCGTCGACCACGAGATACCGTCGGCCGGAGACCTCCGCGCGCCGGCTTCGCGCGAATGCGCCAACGCACGAGCCCGACCACGCTCCGATGGCTGCACCCGGCTGGCGCAAATGCGCCAACGCCCGAGCCCTAGAGGCGGAGCGGACGAGCAGGGTGCTAGACTCGCGCGGATGGGACGCCGCCCGCTATCGCCTCCGTACTGCATGAGATGCGCCGCCGTACGAGGAGGACGGCGTCCAGCTGCTCGCCGTGCACCTGGCGCGGACCTACGTCGACTCAGACCGGGCGCCACCGGACGTCGACCGATCCCAGTGCCGGATCTGCCGGTCCTGCGCCGAAGGCGCTGATCGAGGCGAGCGGTTCGCGTCCGGGGCGACTGGCTGGCGACCTCGAGGCACGCGCCGCGCACCACGGACGCCGGCCGGCGCCTGGGCGGACCGGGGCGAGGATGTCGGAGAGACGAGCGGATCCTCGAGCATCGCCTCAACGGTCGCCCTCCCCGATGGCCGCATAGGCCGGGCGCGATCGTGTAGCAGTCGTCCTTCGTTCAGCCTGTCCCTGAGCGTCATGGATCGTGACGACTTTCAGCGGTACAATTTAAAAAAAAAAAAAAAAAAAAAAAAAAAAAAAAAAAATTATCCGCCCGGACGACGACCCGCCGGCGCTACTCCGGGGCTCCTGGTCGGGACTACGGGCACGCCGCCGGCCCGATCGTCGAGACCGTCACGTCGCATGGATGACGGAATTCGCGCGGGAAATTTAAAAAAAAAAAAAAAAAAAAAAAAAAAAAAAAAAAAAAAAAAAAAAAAAAATGGCCGCGAGGGCAGATCGGGCTCGGGACAGAGGCCATGCGTTCGGCAGATGAGGGGTTTCCACTGTGACGAGGCTGTCTTACAGTGATACAATTATCCTCTGGTCAGCCACCTCGCCGATGCTTCGGCGTACCAGAACCTCGGGCATATACTGGCCCTAGGCGGCAGCTCGCAGCCTGTCTTTCCTGAGCGTCATGGTCGTAGACGCTCTAGCGGGCTGTTCCTTTCGCCGGACGACGACCCGCCGGCGCTCTCCGGGGCATATTCCTGGCGTGGACTTACGGGCACGCCGCCGGCCCGATCGTCGAGACCGTCCGCGCGGTGCGGGATTACCTGAGTCGCGCGACTCAGGTAATGAACCGGCAAGGGTCACGATCCGGCGGACGGCGCCGGCGCTCTCCGGGGGCTCCTGGCGGGACTACGGGCACGCCGCCGGAGGGCGTGACGTTCGGGCCCGTTCAATATATGCCCAGGTACGGGCGGATTTCGTGGGCCAGATCGAGCCGGCGGACACCGCCACCTGGCGACCCGGACCGCGGCCATTAGCCCCTCGCCCGGTGCAGCACTTCCTTGCAGCATCACGGGCTAACACAGGCGACCGCCGCGCCTGACGCTACGCACAATTTCACTCTAGAATGCAACGCCGGCTGACGGTGGCGAACGCCCGGACCCCCATTGCTAAACCGCCATGTGGGGTAACCTGCATCGAGGGTTCGAAATCCCTCCCTCTCCGCCACCCATCGCGTGCGCCCGTAGCTCAGTGGATAGAGCGTCAGGTTGCGGACCTGAAGGTCGTGGGTTCGAGTCCCGCCGGGCGCGCCACAATATCCCGATGCGCCGTACGACACGGACAGGCGTTCTAGTCCGTGCCTGCCCGTGTCTGGGCACTCCCGGCCGTGCGCTGCTATCTCTACTGCTATCTGACTTTCGGGCCACCCGGAGGCGCCAGCGTGATCGTGGGCTCCCGCATCCTGGTCTGAGCCGCCCACTCCGGTCGGCGGTACCTCGCCCGGCCATCGAGCCCGTCCCGCAACAAGAATCGGCAATGTGACGGCCAGAGGCCGTGCCGTCGAGCCGGATAGCAGTCTATGACCCCGCACGCTCGGATCGGTTGAACATGTAGTCCACGATCCGCCACCCGGAACCGGCCTTACGGAGGACCCACAGCTCGCGGCTGAGACCCTGGATCGTCGTGTTCGTCTCACGTATTGTCAGCGTGCCCGTGGTGTGGGTCTGCACAGGCCGCCAGGTCGCCCTCGTCGATGATGCGGTCGATGTGGAGCTCGCGCCCGAAGCTGCGCGCCTTGAAGATCCCGGTGAACAGGCGGCGCAGCTGCTCCGGGCCCGTCGCGCTGGGGAACTCGTCGGCCATGATGGATCCGTCGTCGGCGAACACGGCCACGATGCCGTCGAGATCCGCAGCGTTCAGCGCCGTGAAATAGGCGCGGACCGCGGCCTCAGGTGAATCCATCAGCCCCTCCCCATCTCTACACGCACCCACACAATGCCGGACAGGGCGCTTCGTGCTGATGGCATACACTCGATGCACGGGGCCGTCAACATTGCGAAGCTGGGTTGGCCTGGTCCATGGCGTGGCGCCTTATCAACGCGGGTGCTGGCCCGCGGGGAGCCCGGGCACGGCGACCGCGCGGTGCGGTGCCTGGATGCGCCTCGTGCCGCTACCCGCTTGGGGAGGGCGGCACGCTGCTGGTGTTCATGGCGAAGGTGTCCCGCGTCACCCGCGGTCGGCGACCTCCTTCGCATGGTCCACGAGTGCCTGACTCGTCCCGAGGGCCAGCTCGCACCGGATCGCCCGTCCCGGGGCATCCTGGCGGCCGCGGTTCGCGCGGGTGGCGGGCGACGGATCCTGCCTGCGCTGTGACGCCTGCGCCCACTCTCCACACGGGCTCCATCGTCCCTCCATCGCCGGCCACGAGGATTGGTCTCGGCACCGAAGACGGTGTCGCCGGATGACCGGCACCACCACAGGCCTGGAGGCCCACGATGAAACGACTCACCATCTCACTCACGGTCGCGGCGTTCGCGATCCTCGCTCTCGTCGCGACGGTCGCGGCCGCGAGCCCGACGCCCGCCCAGGCGGGTGCCCAGGTCCGGGCCCACGACACGATCCCGACGGTTCTCGGTCTCTCGCAGGCAGCGGTCATGGATCTCCGCCACGACGGCCTGACGCTTGCCCAGATCGCCGAGCAGCCAGAAGGTGGCTCCCCAGAAGCTGATCGACGCGCTCGTCGCCCAGTGGACCGAGCGGGTCGATGCCCGCGTCACCAACGGGGCGCTCACCACCGCCAGCGCGGACGCGCTGAAGGCCCAGCTCACCCTCCGCGCGACGTCGATGGTGAACCAGGCCACGGCCGGCGGGATGGGCGGCGCGGCCGTCGGCGCCGGGCGCGGCGCCACGGGTAGCGCGGGGAATGGGTGCCGGCATGGGCGCTGGTGCGGGGGCCGGCAATCGCGGCGGTTCCGGCAGCGGCAGCTGCGATGGCACCGGCCCGCATGGCGCAGTGACGCCGTAGCGGACTGAGCGACTGAAGCGGTCGAACCCGGCGACGGGTTCGACCGCTTCCTTGCGATACTGCACCGATGGCACGCATCCTCGTCGTCGACGACGAGCCGCACATCCTGGAGGTCGTCCGCGCGTACCTCGTGCGAGACGGCCACACGCGTGTCCACCGCGCCGGACGGCGCCGCGGGCCTCGCGTCGGCGCTGGCGGAGGCGCCGGACCTCGTCATCCTCGACGTGATGCTTCCGGGGCGATCCGGGTTCGAGGTGCTGCGCGAGCTTCGCGGCGCGGGAAGCACCGCCGCCGTCGTCATGCTCACGGCGAGGACGACGTGATCGATCGTGTCGCCGGTCTCGAGACCGGGGCCGACGACTACGTCACGAAGCCGTTCGAGCCACGCGAGCTGGTGGCGCGGGTCAGCGCGGTGCTCCGCCGGACCGCCCCGCCTGTGCGGCCGGTTCCGGCCCTCGACGGCGACGACACCGAACCGTTCTTCGATCTCGAGATCGACACGGCCGGTCGCGAGGTCCGCCGGGCTGCTGCGGCGCTTCCCCTCACGCGTGCCGAGTTCGATCTCCTGGCCGTTCTGGCGGCCCGCCCCGGTACCGCCATGACGCGCGAGCGCCTCGGGGCGTTCGTCTTCGGGGAGGCGTTCGACGCATATGACCGGACCATCGACAGCCACGTGAAGAACCTTCGCCACAAGCTCGGGACCCGACCGGACGGGGGGCCGTACATCGAGACGGTCCGTGGCGTCGGGTACCGCGGCGCGCGCCGATGAGCCTCCGGCTCAGGCTTGCCGGCGCGCTGGCGCTCGTGGCCCTCCTGACGGCCGTCGCCGTGGCGATCACGGCTCCTGCCATCGTCGGGCGCGGCTTCGCGGCGATGGAAGCGGACAGCGTGACGGGCGGCACCACGCACGGGCAGGGACCCGGCCCCGGGCCGATGGCCGGCCTCCACACCCAGCAGGTCCAGGCGGACACGACCAACATGTTGATCGCGGTGGCGGCCATCGCCGCGGGCGCGGCATCGCTCCTCGGCTTCGCTCTTGCCACGCGCATGGTCCGCCCGCTGGCGCGGCTGGAGCACGCCGCAGCGGCCGTCGCCCGCGGCGAGCTCGAGGTCCGCTCGGGCGTCGGGAGCCGGAGTGATGAGATCGGATCCCTGGGTCGTTCATTCGACGCCATGGCCGACGACCTCCAGGCCACCGAAGTCGCGCGTCGCCGCTTCTTCCAGGATGCCGCGCACGAGCTGAAGACGCCGCTCGCGGTCATCGATGCCACCACGTCCGCGGTCCTTGACGGGGTTTACGAGCCACGACGAACGCCATCTCCAGACCATCCGCGAACAGTCGCGCCTCCTCGCCCGGATCGTGGACGATCTGCGGACCGTCAGCCTTGCCGATGCTGGCGTCCTGCCGCTCCGGCGTGAGCCCGTCCAGATCGGAGCGCTCCTGGCGTCGATCGCTCGTGACCTCGAAGCGCGCGCCACGGGCGCCGGCATCTCGATCGAGGTACGTCGACAACGGCGACCCGGTCGCCCTGGTCGATCCCGACCGGGTTCGACAGAGCGTCGTGGCACTCGTGGACAACGCGATCCGACATACGCCGACCGGCGGCTGGATCCGGCTGGAGGCTGCTCCGAAGGCGCCCGACGCCGTGCTGATCGCCGTGGTCGACTCTGGTCCCGGCGATCGCGGCGGTCGACGTGCCCCACGTCTTCGATCGGTTCTACCAGGCGGACCCCGCTCGCGACCGTTCGACGGGCTCGTCAGGGCTCGGCCTGGCGATCGTGCGGGCCGTGGTCGAGGCGCACGGCGGCCACGTCAGGGCAGGCAACGAGGCTGGCGCGGGTGCCCGGATCGAGATCGAGCTGCCGGTCGCGTCAGGTCCCGGAGACGGTCCAGCCGACCCGCCTGCCTGAGGATCGGTGCGGTCGAGGCCTTCACCTCGCCATCACGCTCCGGCCACCGCCCCGACGGGCCTGGCATCCCGCGTCGCGGCCCGGCCCTCGCCGTCCGAGGTGTCGGCGCCGGCCTCCCGATGGAGGTTCCGCGCTGCCACGAAGCTCAGACCGTGTTCCGTGAGGGCCCGCGCCGTGTGGTTCGTGGCGTCGAGCTTGTCCATGAAGTTGAGCTGCAGGTTGTCCCAGTCGCCGCTCGCAATGATCTCCGCCTTGTCCCGGAAGTAGTCGAGGATGTCCGAGGGATGCGGCCGCGCCGCGTCCACTGCCGGATCGCCTCCCTCGTGCTTCGCCGAGATGTTGGGGACGTGCGCGCCAGGGCGACCAGCTCGGCGCGGCGGTCGTAGGGCTGCAGGACGATGCTCTTCCAGGTCTCGGTGACGTGGTGCTCGAAGCGGACGACATCCTCGAGGCCGAGCGCCCGGCGAACCTGGGCGGTGATCTCGAGGGTCTCGTTGTTCACCGAGTTGCCCCAGTTGAACCCCACCAGCGGCGCCGCTTCCGTCGTCGCGCGCGAACAGCCTGGCCCCGAGGAGCGTCCACAGGCCGGCGAACGGGTTGTCGTTGCCGACGAACACGGAGATCTTGAACTCGATGTCGACCCCCAGCCGGTGCAGCAGGTAGCCCGCCAGCACGGTGCCGGGGTTGACGTTGAGCACCTGCCGGACGCCGTACTCGGTGTAGTAGTGGAGGAACTCGTCGACCCACTGCAGCGCGTGGTCGTTGGGCTGACCGATCCCGCCGAAGTAGCCGGTGATCGTGGCCGGGCCGCCGAGGTGGATGTTCGAGCCGTCGGTGCCCTTCGTGTCCAGCGTCTCGACCACGCTGGCGCCGATGATCTGCATCGCGGCCGCGACGGCCGGGAGATCGCCGTCGGCCTCCTGCTCCTTCATCTTCCGGACGCGGATCCAGCGGCCCGGCATGAGGGAGCGCTCCGCGATCGCCTTCCGCGCGGCCGCGATGACCCACGGGAAGTAGTGCAGTGAGCTGACCTCCAGCGTCACGGCCATGTCGTCGAGGAACGTCGAGCGTGTCGGCGCGGGCGCCCAGGACGCCGCGACGGAAGTCGGCCACGCTCACGAAGGCCGCCGCGGTCCCGCTGCTCGGCCAGCCACTCCAGGTCGGCCAGGTAGTCCGGGTGCGTCGCCCGGACCCGATCGAGGAGGGCCGGCAGCGCGCCGGCGGCCCGGGCCTTCCGGTTGATCTCCTCGGGCGTCCCGTAGCGGGCGACGACCGCGAGGAGGTCGTTGACGACCCGGGACTCCGGGTCGAGCAGGAATCGCGTTGAGGTCGTCGAGGCGATCGGCCGGGATCGCGAGCCGGCTCGCGGAGGTCGGTCGCGTCAGATCCGTGACGGTGCGCCGAGTCATCCGAGCAGCCTCACCAGCTCGTCGTACTCGTCGTCCTTCATGCCGAACCAGTTCTCGGGCTGGGGGAAGGTCCGCCCGGTCACCTCGTCGACGTACGCCGCCAGGCCGGTCCGGATCACCGCCCCGGCATCGGCGAAGACCTTCGCCATGCGCGGGGTGAACTTCGGGTAGAGCGCGAACGCGTCGTGGTAGATCAGCAGCTGGCCGTGGGCGTCGGGTCCCGAGCCCAGGCTCATGATGATGCAGTGCTTCGCCCGCTCGGTGATGAGCCGGCAGACGCGATCCGGCACGAGCTCGAGCAGGATGCAGAACGCGCCGGCCTCCTCGAGGGCCTGCGCGTCGTCCACGATCTTCTTCGCCTGCGCGGCGCCCTTGCCCTGGAGCCGGAAGCCGCCCAGGGCGCTCACGCTCTGGGGGGTCAGGCCCAGGTGACCGATGACCGGGATCCCCGCCCGGGCGATGCCCGCGACGCGGTCGGCCATCTCGGCGCCGCCCTCGAGCTTGACGGCATCGCAGCCCGCCTCGGCCATGAACCGGCCGGCGTTCCGGATCGCCGACTCGACGCTCGGCTGGTAGCTCATGTAGGGCATGTCGCCGACGAGCCACGCGGTCGGCGCCCCGCGCCGGACCGCCGCCGAGTGCCGGATCATGTCGTCCATCGTGACCGGCAGCGTGCTGTCGAACCCGAGCATCGTCATGCCCAGGCTGTCGCCGACCAGGATCATGTCGATGCCGGCCTGCTCCTGCAGGTGGGCGGTCGGGTAGTCGTAGCAGGTCAGCCACGTGATGGGCGTGCCCTCGGCCACCTTGGCGAACAGCGCGGGCAGGGTGACCTTCTTCCGCTCGGACACCGCGGTCTCCTCTCGTGGACTGCCGCGACGCGGCATCGTCACGCCCGCGATCATTCCGGCGGGGAGCGGCATCCGGAAGTGCCGTTGGGCCTACACTCCCGCCCATGACGGAACGAACCCGGCCCCGCGTCGGCGTGATCGGCCTCGGCACGATGGGCGGCGCCATGGCGGCCAACCTCGCCCGGGCCGGCTTCCCGCTCGTCCGCGTGGAACCGGACCGCGGGGCACGCCGCCGAGCTCGAGGCGCTCGGCGTCACGATCGCGGCGCACGCCCGCGGCCCTTGCCTCCGCGGTCGAGATCGTCCTCGTCTGCGTCTCCGACACGCCGGACGTCGAGAGCGTGCTGTTCGGCCCGGACGGCGTCGCGGCGGGTGCCGCGGCCGGAACCCTCGTCGTCGACTGCTCCACGATCGACCCGGCGGCCACGCCGGCGGTTCGCGGCGCGCGCTCGCGCGCGCAGGGCATCGGCTTCGTCGACGCGCCCGTGACGGGCGGCAGCGAGGGAGCGCGGAACGCGACGCTCGCGATCCTCGTCGGCGGCTCGCCCGCGGACGTGGAGCGGGCTCGCCCGGTCCTCGCGGCGATCGGCCGGACGGTCACCCATCTCGGGCCCGGTCGGTGCCGGGCCAGGCGGCGAAGGCCGTCAACCAGGTGATCCTGGCGGGGACCTACCTGGGCGTCGCCGAGGGCCTCGTCCTGGCGCTCAAGGCCGGCCTCGACCCGGAGCAGGTCGTCGAGGCCCTCTCCGGCGGGGCCGCCCAGAGCTGGGTGCTGGCCAACCGGAGCGGCCGGATGCTGGCCAACGACTACCCGCTCGGCTTCAAGGTCGCGCTCCACCTCAAGGACCTCGGCATCGCGCTGGACCTGGCCCGGGAATCGGGCGCCGTGCTGCCGGTCGCGGCCCTGGCCGCGCAGCTCGAGGCCGGCCTTGTCGCGACGGGGCATGCCGACGACGACATGTCGGCCCTGGCCCGCGCGATCCGCTCGCTGTCCGGGCCTCGACGCCTGATCGCGCTCGACCGCGGCGGGGTAGGCTGGCGCCATGCACTACGAGCTGTTCATGGGCGCCGCGCTCGCCGAGGCTCGGGCAGCCGTCGAGGCGGGCGAGCGCCCGCGCGGCGCGGCCGCCGTGCTCGACGAGGCGCTGGTCGCCAGCGGCCACGAGGAGGTCGTGGCGCGGACCGACCCGACGGCCCACGCCATCGTCGTGACGCTGCGCGAGGCGGCCGGCCGCCTCGGCCGGACGTCGCTCGCCGGCGTCACGGTCTTCGCGCTCGTGGAGCCCTGCGCGATGTGCGTCGGGGCCCTCCTGGAATCGGACGTGGACTGCCTCGTCTACGCGGTCCCGAACCCCGGCGTCGGGGCGGCCGGCTCGGTCATCCAGCTGGCCGACCACCCGGCCTTCTCGCGCCGGATGGACCTGGTCTCGGGGATCCTCCGGGCCGACGCCGCCGACCTTCTCGCGGGGCACCCCAGCCCTGACGCTCGGCGCGGCCGAGCCGGCCGGACGACGTGCGGACGATCGCGGTGCGCACCCTGCCGGCGACCGGCCGGCCGATCGTGGCCGATCCCGGGTCCTCCTGCCTTTGGTATCCTCTCGCCCGGAGAGGTGTCCGAGTGGTTGAAGGTGCCGCTCTCGAAAAGCGGTGTGCGCAAGCACCGTGGGTTCGAATCCCACCCTCTCCGCCACGCACTCGAACCCGTCCCGCCGGCCATCCGCGCCGACATGCCCGCGGAGAGGTCGCCTAGAGGCCTAGGGCGCCGCACTGGAAATGCGGTATGGGGCAACCCATCGAGGGTTCGAATCCCTCCCTCTCCGCCACTCTGCCCAGCTCACCTGTCGCCGCGATCGACCGAGCGGCCCGAGCCCTCCCCGACATCGTGCGCACGGGGCCCTCGGCCCCCTGCTATGATCCGGCTGCCGTGCTAGGCGGGGAACTAGCGGTGCCCTGTACCTGCAATCCGCTCCAGCAGGGCTGAATTCCCTCCCGAGGTCCTCGTCTTCGAAAGCCGCCGGCGTGAACGGCGCCGAGGATCGGGTCCCGCGCAGCGGCGACACGCGAACCGCGTCAGGTCCGGAAGGAAGCAGCGCTAAGCGAGGCTCGTCGGGTGCCGCGGCCAGGCCTGGTCTGAGTCGGTCACGACGGTGGGCACGGGGACGGCTCGATCGACGGAGGGTGCACGGCAATCGTCTTCCTGTCGCCGCGACCCGGATCGGGAGCCCAGTGAGCGAGACGCCCAACCCACCAGGCGCTGTATCGCCGCTGGCGATCGCAGCGTTTCGAGGACGTCGTCGGCCAGGATCCGGTCGTGACCACGATCCGGAACGCGCTGCGGACCGGCCGGACAGCGCACGCCTACCTGTTCGTCGGTCCGCGCGGCACCGGCAAGACGTCCCTCGCCCGGATCCTCGCGAAGGCGATCAACTGCCCGAACGTCGCCGATGGTGAGCCGTGCGATGCGTGTCCATCCTGCGACGCGATCCGGGAGGGCCGGGCGCTCGACGTCGTCGAGCTGGACGCGGCCTCGAACAACCGGGTCGACGACATCCGGGAGCTCCTGCCCCGCATCTACACGGCGCCCGCGGACCTGCCCACGAAGGTGTTCATCGTCGACGAGGTCCAGCGCATCACGCAGGGCTGGGACGTCCTCCTCAAGACGCTCGAGGAGCCGCCTCCCCACGTCCTCTTCATCTTCTGCACCACGGATTCCAGCCAGATCCGGCCCGCGGTCCTGTCGCGCGTGCAGCGCTTCGACTTCCGGCCTCTGCCGCCGGTCCTGATCGAGGGCAAGCTCCGCCGGATCCTCGCCGCTGACGACCGTGTCGCCGAGCCGGAGGCGGTCGCGCTGGTGGCGCATCTCGCCGACGGCGGGATGCGCGACGCCGAGTCGATCCTCGACCAGCTGCTGTCGGCCGGTGGCGACGTGTTCACCGCCGACGCGGTCCGCGACCTGCTCGGGCTGGCGGACGGCGACTCCGTGACGCGTTCGTGACCGCCCTCGCCACCGGCGACGCGATGGCCGGGATCGCGATCCTCGATGCGCTCGAGGATCGGGGCCGGGACCTCCGCTCGTTCGTGGACCAGGCGATCGATGCGCTGCGGGCGGCCCTCCGGGGCGCCCTGGCGAAGTCGCCCGCGGCGGGCCCGCTTGCCGATCTCGGCTACCCGGCGCTCGCGGCCGCGGCCCGGCGTCTTGCCGCCATCGACCCGGCGAACGCCGCGCCCGGCGGCATGCGATTCCATCTCGAGCTGGCGCTGCTCCGGCCGGCCGGCCCGATCGGATGGCTCCACCGCCGCGTTCCGGCCTCGATCCCGGTGGCGGCTGCTCGCGCCGTGCCGCCTCCGCGCCTGCGGCCGAGACAGCTCGAACGCCGCGGGTGCAGCCCGAACGGCGAACGCTGCCGACGCCCGCCCGGTCCGCGCCGGACGGCCGCCGCGACTCGCGCGCCCGCGCCGCGCCGCCCGCCGACCGCGGCCGCGCCCGAGCCTCGCCTGCCCCGGCCGCGCCCGCGCGCCGAGCCCGACGGCCGCGCCGTCGCCCGTCGCGGACCCGGCGGCATCCGACGATCCGCTCGCGGAGCTCCGCCGCCGCTGGCCCGAGGTCGTGGCGCTCATCAGCCGGCACCCGCCGACGAAGCCGCTCATCGAGGCCTGCCGGCCCCTGGCGGTGGACGGCGCGATGGTCACGCTCGGGTTCCCGGAGAGCCAGCTCTTCCTGCGCGACGTCGCCGACCGTCGCCGGCCGACGCTCGAGGAAGGCCTCTCGCGAGTGCTCGGCCGGCCGGTCGCGGTCAGGTGCGTCGCGACCAACGTCGACATGGACGCCGGAGCCGCCGGCCGACCCGGAGGGGTCCGCGGTGATCGCGGCGGCGCGAGCCGTCTGGGGCGACGAGCTGGTCGGGGTGCG
>CAWDCJ010000014.1:0-334252 GCA_963800795.1 uncultured Chloroflexia bacterium | reverse complement strand
CGACACGCGGTGCGGAGCCGTGGCCCCGTGAGCGTGAGGTCGGCATGACCCGCCGCGAGGCCTGGGCGAGCGCCGGCGGAGTGTTCGTGGTCGCCCTCATCGTGCGCGCCTGGGCCGCCGCTCAGATCCCGTTCCCGATCCCCGAGGACGCCACCTACTACTGGGGCGTCGCCCGCAACCTGGTCGAGGGCCAGGGGCTGGTTTCCGATGCCATCTGGAGCTACGTCACGCCGGCCCACGACCCGCTCACGGGGGCCTTCGGGCTCTTCTTCCCGCGGCCGGCGTTCGAGATCTGGCTGCCGCTGCCCGACGCTCCTCGCGGCGGTGCCGATGCTGCTGCTCGGGTCGACGACCTACGCGGCCGCAGCTGCCGGTGCCGGTCCTCCTCGGGGCGGTCATCCCGGTGCTCGCCTGGCGGGTCGGCGCGGACCTCGCGGCCGAGCGCGGGTTGCCGCGTCGAGCGGGCCCGCACACTTGCGCTCGGCAGCGGGCTCGTCAGCGCGGTTGCGCTCCCGCTCGTGCTCCCCTCGGCGCTGCTCGATTCGACGCTCCCTTCGGCGTCGCCGTGCTGGCGGCCTGCCTCCTGGGCACGCGCCTGCTCCGCGAGCCGCGCGGTGCCCGGATCCGCGACCCACGCCTCCTGGGCCTGGGCCTGGCCCTCGGGCTGGCTGCGCTGGCCCGCAACGAGGCGATCTGGGTCGCCCTCGGCATGGGCAGCCCTCGCCTGGTGGCAGGCACCGTCCGGGGAGAGGGAGCCACGCGCCGTGCGCGCCCGGCTGGTGCTGGTCCCGGCAGCCGTCGCCGTCGTCGTCGTCGCGCCCTGGCTCATCCGGCAGGCGATCACGTTCGGCAGCCCGCTGCCCGGCCAGGCGATCACGAACGCGTGGGCGATCACCGGGCTGGAGATCTTCGCCTGGAAGGAACCCGCGACGCTGGCGGCCTACCTCGCCGCGGGCCCGGCCGTATGGCTCGGCGATCGCGTCGGCGGCTTCCTGCACAACCTCGTGAGCGTGCTCGTGCTGCCCGGGATGCCGATCGCGGCGGTCGGCCTGGCGGGGCTGCCGTGGGTCGCCCGCAGCCGCACGCTCCGGTTGCTGGTGGTGTCCGCCGTCGCGACGTTCGCGATCACGACGCTGGCGTTCCCCGTGCAGACCACCTGGGGGACCTACCTCCACGCGTCCGTGCCGGCCGACGTGCTGATCATCATCAGCGGGCTCGCGGCCCTCGACGCAGCGCTGGCGTGGATCGGTCGCCGTCGCGCCTGGACGCGGCCCGTCGCGTGGCTGGGCCCCCTCTTCGCCGGCGCCGGGGCCCTGCTCTTCCTGGGGCTCGGGATCCCGGCGTACGGCGCCAATGCCGCCGCGACGGAGGCGTCCTACGCGTCGCTCCCGGCGCGCTTCGCGGCGCTTGGCGATGCCGCTTGACCCATCCGTCCCGGTGATCTCGAACCACCCGATCTGGGTCGCCGAGGCCGACCGGGTGCGCGCGTTGGCCCTGCCGGACGAGCCGGTGTCCAGCGTCCTGGAGATCGCCCGGACGTTCGGCGCGCGGTACGTGGTCCTCGACGGCGAGGCCGGCGGGTGGCCGGCGCGGCTCGCCACGGATCCCGACGCCCGCTGCCTGGTGCCGGTCGCGCTTCCCGATGCGGGCACCGCCCCGGATCCGTTCCGCGTGTACCGGGTCGCCTGCCCATGACCGGCCCGTATACTTCGCCGCAGATGAGCGCCGAGATCGACACCGGCGACGCCGGGACCGAGCCCTTCGACGGCCTGTACGCGGAGGCGAAGTCCGCGCTCGGCTACGCGGCGAACACGCTGCGCGCCCTGACCGAGCGCTATCGGGAGGCCTACCACAGCTGACCTCACGTCGTGGCACCGGGAGCACGACGAGCTGGACAGCGCGGAAGTCCAGGTGCTCGCCGCCGACTCGAGCGATGGAGCCACGGCGGGCTGCGCCCGGAGGCACCGACGAGCTGCGGCGCACGGTCGCGCTCAGTGGGAGCGAGCTGGGCAAACGCACGACCGAGCTCGCCCGGCTCGAGCTGGCGGTCCGCGGCCTGGAGCGCACGTGGCTCTTCATGGAGCGCGGCGACGCCAGCCTTCAGGGCGATCCATCCGCGCCGGACCTGCCGGACGACCTTCGGATGCGGCTCGTGGAGGCCCGCGAGGCGGAACGCGTCCGCCTGGCCCAGGAGGTTCACGATGGTCCGGCGCAGACGCTGGTGAACGCCATCTTCCAGGCCGACTACATCGAGCGGTTCCTCGACACCGACCCGGCACCGCTCGCACGGAGCTGCGCTTCCTGCGAGAGAGCCTGCGGCGCGGCCTGGATGACGTGCGCGCCTTCATCAGCCAGCTGCGGCCGCCGCTCCTGGCCGAGCTGGGCCTCAACGGATCCATCGAGGACGGGGTCGCGACGATGCGTGCGCTGACCGGCGCCACGATCGAGACGGACCTCGCTGCGCCCGCCGAGCTGCTGTCCGACGAGGGGCAGGTCGTCGTCCTCCGCGTGATGCAGGAGGCGCTCCAGAACGTGCGCCGGCATGCCGAGGCGCGGAAGGTGCAGGTGAGCACCCGCCTCGCTGAGGAGACCTGGACGATGGACGTTTCCGACGACGGCCGCGGCTTCGACCTGGACGCCGTGACGGCGCGGGGTCGCCGCAACTTCGGGCTCCAGTTCATGCGCGACCGGGCAGAGTTGATCGGCGCGCACGTGGAGGTGCAATCTCGTCCTTCGGGAGGCACGCTTGTCCGGCTTGCCATTCCCATCGAGAACGCGAGGAGGTAGGCAGGCCATGTCGTACGGTGGACCGGAGCGACGGCGGGGTGGCCCCGACCGGCGTGCGGCCGGCGAACGGGTACGGATCCTGCTCGTCGACCATCACGCGCTCATCCGCGTCGGGATGCGCAGCATCATCGAGCGCGAGCCGGACCTCGAGATCGTCGGCGAGGCCGACGATGCGCGTTCGGCGCTGGACGCGGCCCTGGAGACGAGCCCGGACATCATCCTGATGGACCTCTCGCTGCCGGCGCCGGGCGGGATCGAGGCGACCCAGCGGATCAAGCGGGAGCTGCCGGCCTGCGGGATCATCATGCTGGCCGTGGAGGAGGACGAGGACGCCCTGTTCGACTCGATCAAGGCCGGCGCGGCCGCGTTCATCCTCAAGGATGTCGGCCCGGACGACCTGGTCACGATCATCCGCCGCGTGAGCGATGGCGAGTTCCTCATCAACGAGAAGGTCTTCGCGAAGCCGACGGTCGCCAGCCGCGTTCTCAAGGAGTTCCGCGAGCTGGCGGTCTACGGCCAGGAAGCCGCCCCGATCTTCGCGCCGCTCTCGCCGCGCGAGGTGCAGATCCTGGACAACATCGCCCAGGGGATGACGAACAAGCAGGTCGCCTACGCGCTCACGATCAGCGAGCAGACCGTCAAGAACCACATGAGCTCGATCCTTCGGAAGCTCTCCGTCAACGACCGGACCCAGGCGGTGGTCTACGCCATGCGCCAGGGCTGGATCCGGATGCCGGAGGACTGACCCGACCGGGATGACCGAGCCCGTCCGCTCCGCCGCCGACCTCACCGCGGCCCTCGACCGGGAGGTCGAGGGCCTGGAGCGCGAGATCTCCGAGATCGAGCTCCTTGTCACGCAGGCCCGCAGCGAGTCCGGCCGCCACGAGCAGAAGCGGGCCCACCTGGCGGAGAAGCTTGCGGCGCTCAGCGTGGCGCCGACCGCCCGAGATCGCGGACCAGAACGCCCAGCTCATCACGCTCACGAAGCGCGCCGCCATGATGGACGCCCAGATCGACGTCCTGCAGGGCAAGCAGAAGGTCCTCACGCGCTATCGCGACGCGCTGGCGAACCTGCGCGGGGAGGTAGCGACGCTTGCCGGACTCGAGGCGCCGCGCGCTGCTCCGGCGGCCGCCCAGCCAGGGACGCCAGGGGGCGCGGGCTCCAGCGTGACGTCGGCCGCGATGCACCGCCTCCTGCAATCCACCCAGGAGGACCTCCGCCGCGACATCGCACGCGCCATGCACGACGGACCCGCGCAGAGCCTGACGAACATCGTGCTCCAGACGCAGATCGTGGAGCGTCTCATCGACCGCGATCCGGCCGCGGCTCGCGCGGAAGTGGGCGAGCTGGTGGCCATGGTCCAGCGGACGCTGGACGCGACGAAGACGTTCATCTTCGACGTCCGGCCCATGGTGCTCGACGACCTGGGCCTCGTTCCGACGCTTCGCCGGGTGGCCCGCGATCGAAGCCGGCGCGCCCAGATCCCGGTGGAGTTCGACTCGCTGGGCACGGACCGACGCCTGCCCGGTCGAGCTGGAAAGTGCCGTCTTCCGAATCGTCGACGAGTCGATCGCGGCGCTCACCCTGACACGACCCGAGCGCATCACGGTGACGCTCGAGTGGGGCACCGCGGAGCTGACGACCACAGTCCGCGGTCACCTTGCCGCGCAGGACGAGGAGGCAGCGCCGCCGATTGCCGACGACGTGCCGGCCGCCCTCGTGACGATGATCGAAACCCGCCGCGCCGACCGCGCGGCTGCCCTGGCCGCGGGCGGTGTTCCGGCCGACGTGCGGCGCGAGATCACTGGACCGCGCCACGGCGATCGGGGGCCGCGTCGGCGTGGCGGCCGACGGGCAGACGATCGAGGTCGTGATCCCGACTCCCCCGCCGGCAGACGAGGCGCCCGCCGCCGAACCCGAATGACGGGGAGGGCTGGCGTCGCGGCGGGCCAGGGGCTGGTGGAGTACGCCCTGATCCTCGCCCTGGTCGTCATCATCGCGACCATCGCGCTCGTCTTCTTCGGCCCGCAGCTGGCCTGGGCGCTGAGCCTGATCGGAACCCAGGTGGACAAGGCGGGGTGAGGACGACTTTGTCCGGTCCCAGGCGGACGTGACGAGGGCCCCATGCCGGTGCGCCTCCGCGCCAGAAACGACGGTCAACTGCGAGGCCGAGCGCGTCGGGCGCGCAATCAGTACTTATGACCCCCTAGCATCGGTTCATACGGATCGGGTATTGTTCCGGGTGCCCTGCTCTTGGGGTGGACTCATCGAAGGGAGACCAGCATATGGCGCTCATTTCCTACATCGCGTCCATTCTTCACCGCGACGAGGAGGGGCAGGGCCTCGCCGAGTACGCGCTGATCCTCGCCCTCATCGCGATCGTCGCGATCGTCGCCCTGATCTTCCTTGGCGGACAGGTCTCGACGATCCTGAGCACGGTCGGCTCCTCGATCTAGCCATTCGGCTCCCGGAAACGGAAGAGGCCGCCGAGACTTCGGCGGCCTCTTCGCATGTCGATCGCGTGTGCGGTGCCGCACCACCATCGGCACTAGCCTCGGGGAACGACGCCGAGTCCTGGCCCAGCAGCGGTCGAACACCCATCCTGGCGAGTATCAATGGGCCGGCTCGCCCTGGCCGGGCGAGCCGGCCCCTTCGCTTCCGTTCGCGATCGCGGCATCCGACGGCCGGTCCACGGTGCGCTCATCACGGACCGTCGCGCACGGGCCGTCGCGTCTCACCGAGGCGCGCCGAGCTCTGATCCGTTGGGCGGTGCTCGCGCTCGACTTCCGCCCAAATCCTTCTAATAGTCCTGGCCCTTTGGTATAGTCGCGCCGCCTTGGGGCGATGCTACAGTGGTGCAGCCTGTCACACGGCTACGGGGAGAAGAACCTTGAAGCGGAGCAACCGGCTCATCCTGCTCATCGGCCTGTTCCTGGCCGTCGTCGCGTTTGTCGGAGTGATCATGCTCACCGGCAATACGTCGTCGGGCGGCGGAACCCCAACTGGTCCGTCGCCGTCGCCGACGACGGCCAAGGTCGTCAAGGCGACGGTCGACATCGCCGCCGGCACGACCGTCACGGCGTCGATGGTCGAGCTGGACGAGGTGCCGCTCGCGGCCGCCGGTCCGCGACACCATCCCGGACACGGGCCTGGCCATCGGCAAGACGATCCGGCAGTCCGTGACCAAGGGCGAGACCCTCGGCTACTCGTTCTTCGTCAGCTCGGGCGTCGAGAACAACGTCACCGACGCGCTGCCGCGCGGCCTTCGGGCGATCGCGGTCCAGGTCTCCCAGGTCACCGGCGTCGGGACCCTGATCCAGAACGGCGATCACGTCGACGTCGTGATCTCGATGAAGATCCAGAACGTGATCCCGGACCCGGTCAACAAGGGCCAGGTCATCAAGTCGGCGACCGCCGAAGGGTCCGTCAAGATGGTCCTCCAGAACGCGCTGGTCGTCGGCACGCTCCTGCCCCCGCGCCGCGCCCGCGAGCGCACGGCGTCCCCGACGCCCGCGCCCTCCGGCCAGACCAGCAGCGGCCCCCAGGGACCGGCGACCAGCCTCAACGGCCAGTCCGAGATGGTCATCGTGGGCGTCACCGCGAACCAGGCCGAGATCATCCGCTACGCGCAGCTGTACGCCGACCCCGCGGCCGGCGACAACATCTCGCTCGTGCTCCGCTCGCCCAAGGACTACATCAAGCTGGACGCGAACGGGAACCCGGTCCTGGACGCGAACGGGAACCCGGTCGCCACCACCCCGCCGACCGAGACCACCGATGGCGTGATCCTCAAGACCCTCATCGACAAGTACGGCGTCCTGCCACCGGACCTCCTCAACAAGTAGGAGCCATCCGGTCGCGATCGACCCCAATTCGGCCCGCCCCTGCTCCAGAGGCGGGCCGTTCTGCCCTCATCGCACCGCATACGAGCACCATGGCCGAACCAGATTCGTGTCCTGATCGTCGACGACATCCCGGAGACCCGCGATCACCTGACGAAGCTCCTGGGCTTCGAGAAGGACATCGAGGTCGTGGGCGCCGCCGCGTCCGGCGCGGAGTCGCTCCAGATGGCGGCCAAGCTCCAGCCGGATGTCGTCCTGATGGACATCAACATGCCGGACATGGACGGAATCACGGCAACCGAGCTTCTCTCCGCGCAGGTCCCGGCCACTGCCATCGTCATGATGTCCGTCCAGGGCGAGGCGGACTACCTGCGGCGCTCCATGCTGGCCGGCGCGCGCGAGTTCCTCGTGAAGCCGTTCAGCTCCGACGAGCTGACCGCATCCATCCGCCAGGTCCACGCGCAGGGAGCACGAGAAGCGGGTCGCGATACGGAGCGCCCGCGCCGCCGAGGCGCCGCGCCGCGGCAGCATTCCGCGAGCCGGGCCGGATCGTGGCCATCTTCTCGCCCAAGGGTGGGGTTGGGAGGACCACGATCGCCGTGAACCTGGCGGTGGCGGCGGCCTCCGAGCCCGGCAGCAGCGTCGCCCTCATGGACGGCTCGTTCCAGTTCGGCGACGTCGGGGTGCTGCTCAACCTCAACCCGAAGAACAAGTCGATCGCCGACCTCGTGCCCGAGCTGGAGGCCGGCGGTGAGCCGGAGTCGCTCGACACGTTCGTGATGGCGCACTCCTCCGGGCTCAGCGTCCTCCTGGCGCCGCCCTCGCCGGAGCTCGCCGAGACGGTGACCCCGGCCGCGGCCAAGCGGGCCCTCGAAGTGCTGCGGGGCCGCTACGACCTGGTGATCGTCGACTGCGCGTCGTCATTCAGTGACGCGACGCTCGCCATCCTCGACATCGCGGATACGATCTTCACGGTCCTCACGCTCGAGATCACGAGCATCAAGAACATGCGGCTCTTCCTGGAGGTCGCCGACCAGCTCGGCTATCCGGGCGACAAGATCCAGCTGGTGCTCAACCGGGCGGACTCCGCCCTGGGGATCCGCGTCGCGGACGTGGAGCATTCGATCGGGCGCAAGATCGACCACACGATCGTCAGCGATGGCAGGAGTGTTGTGTATGCGCTCAACCGTGGCGTACCGTTCTTCACCAGCAACCGCGAGGCGCAGGTCTCGCAGGACATTCTCCGGCTGGCCCGGTCGCTGACCGGAGAGCAGGGGAAGACACGTGCGGGGCTCGCAAGCAGGCTCCGCGCAAGTCGTTGTTCGCATGGCGCTAGGAGCGCGCGAGATCGTCCCCTCGGGGGCTGAAGGGGTGGTTGGAAGATGTCCCTGCTGAAGCGAATCGAGAGCGCGAGGCCCGCTGGAACGGGCACCTCGACGCCGACCGCACCGGCCGGGCCGCCGGGAGGCCCCAGCGCCGGGCCGGCCGGCGCCCCGCCGGGACCAGTGCCCAGCCAGCGGCTCATGTCGTCGGCGCCGGTCCGGGAATCCTTCCGCGACGTCAAGTTCCGGATCCAGTCCCGAGTCATCCAGGACCTGGACCCGAAGCTGGATCTCTCGAACCAGGTCGAGGTCCGCCGCCAGATCGAGGAGATCTTCAGCAAGGTCATCGACGAGGAGGGCCTGGCCCTCACCCGCGCCGAGCGGGTCCGGATGCTGGAGCAGATCACCGACGAGATCATCGGCCTGGGCCCGCTGGAGCCACTGCTCCGCGACGAGTCCATCACGGAAGTGATGGTCAACGGCCCGCGCCAGGTCTACATCGAGCGAAGCGGGAAGCTGGAGCTCACGAACGTCGTCTTCCAGAACGACGACCACGTCATGCGGATCATCGACCGGATCATCGCCCCGATCGGTCGCCGCGTGGACGAGTCGAGCCCGATGGTGGACGCGCGCCTGACCGACGGTTCCCGCGTCAACGCGATCATCCCGCCGCTGTCCCTGGTCGGCCCGGTGGTCACGATCCGGAAGTTCGCCGCCTCCCCCTTCACGGTGGACGACCTGATCCGCTTCGGGACGGCAACCCCGGAGATGTTCGACTTCCTCAAGGCGTGCGTCGAGGCGCGCCTGAACATCTTCGTCTCCGGCGGCACCGGCTCCGGCAAGACCACGACCCTCAACGTGCTCTCGTCGTTCATCCCGAACGATGAGCGGATCATCACGATCGAGGACGCCGCCGAGCTGCAGCTCCGCCAGGAGCACGTGGTGACGCTCGAGTCGCGTCCGCCCAACATCGAGGGCAAGGGCCAGGTCCCCATCCGCGAGCTGGTCCGGAACGCCCTCCGGATGCGGCCCGACCGGATCATCGTGGGAGAGTGCCGCTCGCGGCGAGGCGCTGGACATGCTCCAGGCGATGAACACCGGCCACGACGGGTCGATGTCCACCGGCCACGCCAACAGCCCGCGCGACATGCTCTCCCGCCTGGAGACGATGGTCCTGATGGCCGGCGTCGACCTCCCGCTGCGGGCGATCCGCGAGCAGGTCGCCTCCGCCGTCGACCTGATCGTCCACCAGGCACGCCTCAAGGACGGAACGCGGCGCATCACGAACATCACCGAGGTCCAGGGGATGGAAGGTGACGTGATCGTGATGCAGGACGTGTTCGTGTTCGAGCAGACGGGCATCATCGAGGGCAAGATCCAGGGCCGGCTCAAGCCGACCGGGATCCGCCCGAAGTTCGTCGAGAAGTTCGAGGTGCAGGGGATCCACCTTCCACCCGGGCTGTTCGGCTTCTCCTTCTAGGGCACAGGACGGGAGGCCCATCGTGTCGCCAACGATCCTCGTCGCTGCCGTTGCGGCCCTCGCGATCCTGCTGATCGCGGCCGGCATCGCGACGTCCGGCCGCGGGTCCGCGGTCACGGAGCGCCTGGAGCGCTACGCCTCGGGGCGCCAGGAGGCACCGAAGCCGGAGTCCACCGGCCAGGGCCCCATCAGCGACCTGATCGCCCAATCGTCCGCGGTCGCTGCGCTCAACCGGGTCGTGGAGCAGCGCGACTTCGGGGCGAACATCTCCCGCGAGCTCGCCCAGGCGGACCTCAAGCTCAAGGTCAGCGAGTACCTCTTCATCTGGGCGGGCGCGATCGTCGGGATCCCCGTCTTCATGTTCATCTTCGGGTTCTTCCTGCCAGCCCTGCAGAACCCGATCGCGCTGCTCATCGGGGCGGTCGTCGGGTTCTTCCTGCCGCGCTTCTACGTGGGCCGGCGGCAGGGAGGTCGGCTGAAGTCGTTCAACAAGCAGCTGCCGGACACGATCACGCTGCTGGCCAACGCGCTCCGGGCAGGCTCGTCGTTCCTCCAGGCGATCGAGCTCGTGGTCCGCGAGTCGCGGCCGCCGATCTCCACCGAGTTCCAGCGCGTGATCCGCGAGGTGAACCTGGGGCTCCCGTTCGAGCAGGCGCTCCAGAACATGGTCCGCCGCGTCAAGTCGGAGGACCTGGACCTGATGGCGACGGCGATCTCCATCCAGTACCAGGTCGGCGGCAACCTGGCCGAGATCCTCGACTCGATCGCCTACACGATCCGCGAGCGCGTCCGGATCAAGGGCGAGATCCAGACGCTCACCGCCCAGCAGCGGATCTCCGGCTACGTCGTGGCCTTCCTGCCCATCGGCCTGGCCGGCTTCCTGTTCATCATCGCGCCGAGCTTCATGGCGCCGATGTTCGACCCGGCCGTCAACATCGGGGGCATCCCGACCGGCATGATCCTGATCGGCGTCGGCCTGACGATGATGTTCATCGGCTTCATGGCCATCCGCAAGATCGTGGACATCGAGGTCTAGGACGATGGACATCCTTCCCGTCGTCATCGCCGCGGCAGCCGCGGTCGCGATCCTCCTCGTCGCCCTGGGCCTCGCCGGCGGCGCGTCCGTCGATCCCGTCCAGGCCCGGCTGACCCAGCTCGGGACGATGCAGGCCAAGAACCTCGAGGAGATCGAGCTCCAGCAGCCGTTCCTCGAGCGGACGCTGCGGCCGCTCGCGAGCCGCCTCTCGGGCAGCTTCTCCCGGTTCGCCTCGGCATCGTTCTCGCCAGACGACGGAGAAGCGCCTGGCGATGGCCGGCAACCCGGGCGATCTCCGGGTCGGCGACTGGCTGGGGATCAAGGCGATCTCGTCGATCGTCTTCGCGATCCTGTTCTTCCTGGTCTTCACGTTCCTGCTCGGCACCGGCATCGTGCTCGGGGTGCTCCTGGGCGTCGTCGGGATCGCGTTCGGCTACATCGCGCCCGGAGTTCTGGCTGGGCCGGCGCGTCCGGGCTCGCCAGCACGCGATCCTCCTCCAGATCCCGGACGCCCTGGACCTCCTGACGATCAGCGTCCGGGCCGGGCCTCGGCTTCGACGCCGCCCTCGGCAAGGTCGTCGAGAAGCTGATCGGCCCGCTGACCGACGAGTTCCGGCGCGCGCTCGCCGAGGTCCGGATGGGCAAGGCGCGCCGCGACGCGCTCCGCGACATCGTGCCCCGCACCGAGGTGACGCCGCTCACGAACTTCATCGGCGCGATCATCCAGGCCGAGCAGCTGGGCGTCTCGATCAGCAAGGTGCTCCAGGTCCAGTCGGAGCAGCTCCGCATCGAGCGCCGCCAGCGCGCCGAGCAGATGGCCGCCCAGGCCCCGATCAAGATGCTCTTCCCGCTGGTCGGCTGCATCTTCCCGTCGCTCTTCGTGGTCATCCTGGGGCCCGCGATCATCCTGATCATCAAGAACCTGGCTGGCCCGGGCGGCATCAACGGCGGGAGCTGACCAGCCCGGCGTGGCCGAGGTCCGCATGCACGTGGCGGAGCGTGATGACGCGGGGCGTTCGCGACCGCTCGTGCTCCGCGCCCGCAACCTGACGCGCGGCATCAGAAGTCGCGGACCAGGTCGAGGTCGCCGACTCGTTCGGCGCGCGCTTCCGTGGGCTCATGGGCCGGCCGTCGCTCCCGACAGGCAGCGGCCTCTGGCTGACGGGCACCTCGAACATCCACATGTTCTTCATGCGGTTCCCGATCGACGCCGTCTTCCTCGGCCGGCCGGCGGCCGACGGGGGCCGGCAGGTCGTGGCCGTGCACGCGGGCCTGCGGCCGTGGACGGGCATCGTCTGGTACGCGCGCGGCGCGGACGGGTGCCTCGAGCTGCCCGCGGGCAGCGCAGCGGCGTCCGGCACGGCCGTCGGGGACGTCGTCGCGCTGGAGCCGTTGTCCGGGACCAGCTGACCGGGACCGGGCGCGGGCCGGCGGTCCGCCGGCTTGGGCAGGCCGGGCATAAGCCCGGGTGCACCGGCGCCCGCTAGCCTGCCCGGGTGCGCGCACCCTCCCTGCCGGCCCGCCTCGCGGGCCGCGCCCTGGACCTCGCCTTCCCTGCGACCTGCGCTGGCTGCGGGACGGAGGGTGCGCCACTCTGCGCGGCCTGCCTGCCGGCGCTCGAGGCCAGGCGCGGCGCCCCGCCGGGCGTCCCGCTCGGGCTCCCGTCGAGCGTCCCGTTGCCGCTGCTCCAGCTCGAGTGGTGTGCTCCGTACGCGGGTGTCGTGCGGCTCGCGCTCCACGCGCTCAAGTACGCGGGCGAGCGGCGGCTGGCGGAGCCGCTGGGCGCGGCGATCGCGGCCCGCTGGAAGGAGGCCGGGGCGGGCGGTGATCTTCTGGTCCCGGTCCCGATCCACGCGGAGCGGCTTCGCCGGCGCGGCTACGACCAGGCGGTCCTGCTCGCCGAGGCGGCCGCGACGGGCCTTCGGTTGCCGATGGTCGTGGCCCTCGAGCGCTTTCGCGCAACGCGGCCGCAGTTCGAGCTGGGCCGGGAGCGCCGCGCCGAGAACGTCGCCGACGCATTCCGGGTTCGAGACGCGTCCCGCAGGTCGATCGCCGGACGCTGGATCGTGCTCATCGACGACGTCGCGACGACCGGCGCCACGCTCGTCGCCTGCGCGAATGCGCTCCTTGCGGCCGGCGCAGCCGGGGTGTCCGCGTGCACCGTGGCCCGCGAGGCCTGATCGGCGGGCGCCTTGTCCGCGACAGCGGCGGGCGGCTTGGCGACTGGCCCGGAATCGCCCCGGTCTATACTCGGGCCACGCCTGCCGGTCGCCTGCGCCGCTCCTCGCGTCACGGGCCGCCGCCACCCTGGAGGTCAACCGTGAGGACGATCGTCAAGGGCAAGAACCTCGATGTCCCGGACTCGGTGCGGCAGTATGCCGAACGGAAGATGCGGCGCCTGGAGCGCTTCCTGGATGACCGGACGGACGCGATCCTCGAGCTCTCCGTCGAACGCCACCGGAGCGCCGACGACTCGAGGATCGCCGAGGTCACCCTGGTGATCGACGGTCAGCCGCTGCGCGGACGTGCGGACGCGGCGACGTACGAGGCGGCGATCGACGAGGTCGTGGACAAGGTGGAACGGCGGGCGGTGGACCACCGCGAGAAGCCCCGCGTCCGCGCGCGCGCCCCGGAGGAGAAGGGCATCCTCTCCCGCATCGCGGATGGGACCGCCGAGGGCAGTCGCGAGCGCCGGGTGGTCAAGTCCAAGCGGTTCGCGCTCGAGCCGATGTTCGAGGAGGACGCGATCGCGCAGATGGAGTCGCTCGGCCACGCCTTCTTCGTCTTCGTGAACGCGGAGAGCGAGCGCGTCAACGTCCTCTACCGGCGCAATGACGGCGACTTCGGCCTGATCGAGCCGATCGTCGCCGGCGAGTACACCTCGAACAGGGCGCCCCGCTCGCGCTGAGCCGCGCGGGCAGCACCTGATACCGGCCGCGCGGCCTGGAACGGCCGGAGCAGCCGGAGGCGAGGGCGTTCCGCATCGGCGTACGCGCCGCGCCGCATGGGCTCCTGACGATCCGGCCGATGCCCACTCTCGATCGGCACCGGCCGCGGCGCCGCCCTCCCAGCGACGCACGGCCGTCCGGATCGCCCGCGGCCGCGGAGCCGCTCACGGCTTTCCCGGCGGGCGCCGGCTCGGGGCACACCTCGCCATGGGCGCGGGGATGGTCCGAGCAGCCGAGCGCGCCCGAGAGATCGGTGCCGACAGCCTCCAGCTCTTCTCCGACAACCCGACAGCCTGGCGTCGCCGGGCCGAGCTCCCCGACGAGCTGCCGGCATTCCGGGCGAAGGTCGCAGAGCTGGGGCTCGGGCCGCTCGCCATCCACGCGGCGTACCTCGTCAACCTCGCGGGGCCCGACGACGACCTCTTCGAGCGGTCGCTCGCCGTGCTCACGCGAGAGCTGGCGGTGGCGCCGGCGTACGGCGCCCGGTTCGTCAACGTCCACGTCGGCTCGCACCGGGGGGCGGGCATCGAGGCGGGGGTCGCCCGGGTCGCAGACGGCGTTGCGCGCGTACTCGCGGAGACGCCCGGCGGGCCCCGATGCGGCGACGCTGGTCCTGGAGAACTCGGCAGGAGGCGGCGACGGCCTGGGCACGTCGGTCGACGAGCTGGCCCGAATCCTCGACGCGATCGCCGCGCGGGGCGTGGCGCCCGGCCGGGTCGGGCTCTGCCTCGACACCGCGCATCTCTGGGGAGCGGGTGTCGCGATCGGCACGGCCGAGGGAGTGGACGCCCTGGTGGACGCGGTCGCGTCCCGGATCGGCCTGGAGCGGGTCGTGATGATCCACCTCAACGACTCGAAGGCCGGCGTTCGGGTCGCGGTCCGACCGGCACCAGCACCTGGCGGCGGGCGAGATCGGCGGCGACGGCCTGGCGCGCGTCCTCGACCCACCCCGCGCTCGCCCATGTCGCCTACTACCTGGAGACGCCCGGGATGGACGAGGGCTACGACGCCGTGAACATGGCACGTGCTCGCGACCTTGCCGCGGGCGTCCGGCCGGCCCCGCTCCCGCCGGAGGCGCTCAACCTGCGCGGAAGCCGGGCGCGGGCGGCGGAGCCCGCCTGATGCGCATGCCGCCGCGGGCGCGCGACCTGGCCGTCCTGGGCGGCCTGCTGGTCCTTGCCGCGGCGCTCCGGCTGCCGGGGCTCGCCGGGCGCGGAGGGTGGGATTCGGACCAGGGCGTGGACATGGCCACGCTCCAGGCGTTCGTGACCCATGGCGTCGTGCCGCTCCTGGGGCCGTCGACCTCGATCGGCAACGTCCACCATGGCGCGCTCTACTACTACCTCCTTGCGCCCGCCGCCATTCCCGCGGGAGGCACGGACCCGACCGCGGTCGTCTTCCTGATCGCGCTCTTCGGGATCGCGGCAGTGGGCGTCACCTGGTGGCTGGGCCGAGCGATGGGCGGCCCCGCCGCGGGGCTGGTCGCCGGCCTGCTGGCCGCGACATCGGCCACCGCGGTGGGTTCCTCGACCTTCATCTGGAACCCGAACCTCCTGCCCCTCGCGGCCGCGCTCGCTCTGGCGGGCGGGTGGCGTGCCTGGACGACGCGAAACCCGCGCTGGTGGCTCGCGGCGGGCGCCGCCCAGTGCGTCGTCCAGCAGGCCCACCTGCTGGGCATCATCGCGCTGCCGGCACTTGCGGCCCTGTGGCTGGCCGACCTGCGCCGGAGCCACGAGCGCCGCACGCTCGATCCTCCGCTGGGGACTGGCGGGTCTCGCGCTGATCGCGCTCGGCTATCTCCCGCTGCTGCTCCACGAGCTGGGGTCCGGGTTCGACCAGACCCGCGCGGCGCTCGATTACCTGCGCGCCGGTGGCGACACGTCGGGGCCCGGCCTCGCTCGTGCGGCTCCTCTTCGTGCCGCTGCGGGTCGTGGCCTGGCCGCTCGCGGGCCTCGCGACCGACGCGCCGGCCGTTTCGCTTATCGCCGTCCTGACGGCCTGCGTGCTCGTGGCCTGGAGGCTCATGGCGTCGCGCGGGGCCGAGGCGACCGCGACCCGGTGGCTGACCGGCTGGGTCGTTTCCGCGACCCTGCTCCTGACGCTCTTCGTGGCGTCACTGGCCACCGTGACACCACTCCCGGTCGACCACTATCACGCGTTCGTCGATCCCGCCGTCCTCGTCCTGGTTGGCCTCGGCGCGGCCGCGCTCTGGCGGCGCGACGTTGCCGGGCGCGGCCTGGCGATCGTCGGCGTCGCTGCGCTGGTCGCGTGGAACCTGGGTACGCAGCCACTGGCCGTGGCTGCAAACGGGAGCTGGCCCGATGCCCAACAGGCGGCGGCGCGGCTGGCGCCCGAGGTCCGCGATGTCCCGACGGCGGTCCTCGACGTGCCGCCGTTCAAGCCGGTCACGGCGTACTCGTATCCGCTCGGCCTGCTCGGCGTGACGCCCGTGGACGTCACCGCGGCGCGTCGGCTGGTCGTCATCTGCGACGACCTGTTCCAGGCGGTGGTGGGAGCGGCGTGCAGGGGCCCCGCGGAGGCCGCGGCGCTGGCGCACGCCGGGATCTCGCAGCCGATCCTGATGGACCGCTTCTCGCCTGCTCCCGGCCGGACGATCTCCGTCTACGATCGCGGCGCCCCGTGAACGCGCGAACGCCGGCGCCCCAGAACGCCGGCGTTCGCTGTACCTGAGACCCGGAAGGGGAGGGGCCTCCCGGGTGCGGGATCGGTAGCTATCAGCGGTTCGGCGGCCGCCGGGTGAGAAGACCGGATGGTCGGCCGGCCTGCAGCCCGCGATCGGGCGCCGGCGACCCGCCGACAACGGATACCAGGGCCGACATGCCCTGTCGCGCCGGCAGCGGGGCGTACGTTGGCCGGGCGCTCGGCGACGCCACGGGGCGTGCATAGCGGCGCATCCGGACCGCGAGGTAGTACTCCATGACCTGGCGCACCTGCGCTTCGCCGAGGGCGTCGTCCGCGCGCAGCGCGTACTCCACGCGGGCGGTCGGGTTCATGGTCGTGCCGCCGGAGACGAGGCCCAGGTACTGCGGCGCGTCCGCGTCGTCGCGGATCTCGCGCAGGCCGCGGGCCAGCTTCGTGGCAGTCCCGAGCGAGGGGGTGCGATCGCCGCGGACGAGCCGCGAGATCGTGGAATGGTCGACGCCGGACGCCTGCGCCAGCTGACGCTGCGACATCTTCTTGGACTTGAGCTGGGCTCGAAGCCATTCGTTGAACGGCCGGCCGGTCTGCGTGGTCATGTCGGGCTGAGCGCTCCCTGGTCACGCGGGGGGTGCCGCGTCGGTGTCACTATCGGAAGTGGCGCACGCGGGAACCATGACCCGTTGGTACCCCTCGAGGGCGCCGGTCGGCCCGGGTGCCGAGCCCGCGCAGGCGGCCCCATTCGTGCCGCGTGCCGCCGGAGTCAGCCCGGCGCGGGGATCTCCTCGCCCAGGCGGCCGCCGCCCCTGCGCAGCGGCGAGATCACGTAGTAGATCCCCCCGATGACGATGATCGAGAACACGCTGATCGTGCGGTCCACGAGCGCGATCGTGGTGGCTTCCGTCAGCGGGATCCGGTAGGCGGCGGTCATGACGCCGACCACGCCCAGCTCGACGATCCCGAGGCCGGCAGGACTGAGCGGGACCGCCGTGAGGAGCGAGCCGATCAGCGCGACGAAGACGGAACCGGAGAGGCCCAGGTCGACGCCCGGGAGCGCCAGCGCCCGCACCACGAAGTACAGCCGGAGCGACTCCGTCCCCCAGATCAGCCCGGTCACGATCACGAGGCCGGGAAGCGCCCGGATGCCCACCGCCCCGAAGACCCCCTCCTCGAATCGGTCGTAGAGCTCCAGCAGGCGCTCGCGCCGCGGGATGGGAAGCGCCACGAGGATGCGCCGCCCGAAGTTGCGCATCGTCAGGAGAAGGAGCGCCAGGACCACGACCACGCCCACGCCGATGGCGAAGACGAACTGGATCGACGGCGGCAGGCCGGACCGGAAGCTCCAGTAGCCGGCGGCGAGACCGAGCACCGCGATCGCGAAGAGGTCCAGGATCCGTTCGATGAAGACGGTCCCGAACGTCCGCGAGAGCGAGGCCGTGCTGTTGATCTTCAGGAGGTAGGCGCGGTAGACGTCGCCGAGCTTCGCCGGCACGAGGCAGTTGACCAGCCACGACAGGAACAGGATCCGGGTGGCATCGGGCGTGCCGACCCGGAAGCTCGCGCCGCGCAGAAGGAGCACCCAGCGGAAGCCCCGCAGCGGGAAGCCGGCGTAGAAGACCAGGAAGGCTGCCAGGAGGAGCACCGGGTTCGCCGCCCGGATCGCCGCCACGAGCTGGTCCACGTCCACGTTGAGCGCGACCCGGAAGACGAGCACGAGCAGCACGATCGGGACCGCGAGGCTCAGGATCGTCCGGGGCTGGCGCAGGCGCCTGCCCAGGGAGAGCTGGTCGGCGGTGGCGTCGCGCGTGGCGTCCGCGTCGGCCGGCGGGAGCGCCGTCATGGCGCGTCGCGCGTGGGCACGCCGCGCACGCGGCCGTTGCCCCGGGCCCGCTGGAGCAGCTTCGCGAAGGGGGTGATCCCCCGCGCCAGGTAGGAGGCATGGCCGGGCTGCACCTGGGCCGTGGCCAGCGCCAGCAGGAGCCCGGACGGGGTGGACGGGTCGCCGACCAGGCGGGTGGAGGCGACCCCGACCTCCAGGATCGAGTGCGCGTCGGAGACCGCAACCCCGGGCAATCCCGTGCGCAGGGCGAAGGCCTGGGCGCGCTCGTTGCCGTCGCCGAAGACGACCCGCGCGTTGTACGTCTCGACCCAGTCCACGAGCCCGGCCAGCGCCTCGAACTCCGCCTCCGCCTTGGCCATCGAGTTGCGGTGCCGGTCGAACGGGTGAGGGATCCCGACCAGCCCGCCCTGCTCACGGACGAGCGCGATCGTCGCCGCCGGTGACAGTCCCGGCGGTACGGGGCGATCCAGGAACAGGCAGATCAGGTCGCCCGCGGCGGTCTTCACTTCTTCGCCGACGATGACCGTCAGGCCGTCCGGCGCACTGTCGCGGGCCCGCAGCGCACCGTCGATCCGGTCGTGATCCGTGATCGCGAGGTGCGTGATCCCCCGCCGCTGGGCCGCGCGCGCGACCTTGACGGGATCCGACAGGCTGTCGAACGAGGCGTTCGTGTGGCAGTGGAGATCGACGAACGCGATCGGATTCGGCGGATCCTCGGGCGCTCCTCCGGCGCTCCGACCTCCCTGCGGTCGAAAGTGCGGCTGGCCTGCGGACGCCCTGCGGTCCGCCGATCCGGTCACGTCCGACGTCGCTCGGGTTGGGAGAAGCGCCTGCGGAATCCCGCGGTCCGCCGGTCCGGCCCGTCCACGTCCCGGTCAGATCTGCTGGACGAGCGACTTCTTGAAGAAGTCGAAGTGCTCCAGGGCGAGGCCCGTCCCGAGCGCGACGCAGTTGAGCGCGTCCTCGGCCACGTGGCACGGGACGCCCGTCACCTGCGTCAGCAACCGGTCGATGTTGCGGAGCAGCGAGCCGCCGCCGGACATCACCATCCCCTTGTCGATGATGTCGGAGCTCAGCTCGGGCGGCGTCTGCTCCAGCACGCTGCGCACGGCCTGGACGAGCTGCTGGAGCGGAAGCTCGATCGCCTCCATGACCTCGGAGCTGGTGATCGGGATCGTCCGCGGCAGCCCGGCGATCAGGTCGCGCCCGCGCACCTCCATCTGGAGCTCGCGCTCCAGGGGCAGCGCGGTCCCGATCGCGATCTTGACCTCCTCGGCCGTCCGGTCCCCGATCATGAGGTTGTACTTCTTGCGGATGTACGAGGCGATCGCCTCGTCGAAGCGGTTGCCGCCCACCCGCAGGCTGTTGCTGACCACGATCCCACCGAGCGCGATCACCGCGATCTCGCTGGTGCCGCCGCCGATGTCGATGATCATGTTCCCGGACGGCCCGCTGATCGGGACGTTGGCGCCGATCGCCGCCGCCAGGGGCTCCTCGATCAGGTACGCCTCGCGGGCACCGGCCTTGAGCGCGGCGTCGCGGACCGCCCGCTTCTCGACCGACGTGACGCCGGCCGGGACGCTGATCATCACCTCCGGCCGGGAGAGCACGAACGAGCCCTTCCGGGCACGGCCGATGAAGTACCGGAGCATCGCCTCGGTGATCACGTAGTCGGCGATCACGCCGTCCTTCATGGGCCGGATGGCGGAGATGTTGCCGGGCGTCCGGCCGATCATCTCGCGGGCTTCTTCGCCGACCGCCACGATGTGGTTGTCTTCCGAGACGGCGACGACGGAGGGCTCCTGGATGACGATGCCCCTGCCCTTGACGTAGACGATGACGTTGGCCGTGCCGAGGTCGATGCCGATCTTCATGGAGTTGGGGTGCTCACCGGTTCGGGGAGGCGCTCGATACGGGCGCCGAGGTCGTGGAACTTCGTGTCGATGTTCTCATAGCCGCGCTGCACATGGTGGGCCCCGCGGACGATGGACGTTCCGTCCGCGGCGAGCGCGCCCAGGATCAGGGACGCGCCGGCGCGCAGGTCGGAGATGGCGACCTCGGCACCGCGCAGGCGGGTGGGGCCGGTGATCGCGGCATGGCGCGAGTCGCGGATCTCCACGCGGGCGCCCATCTTGCCCAGCTCGGCGAGCCACTCCAGGCGGTCCTCGAAGATCGTCTCGTGGACGCGGCTCGTGCCGGCGCCGCGGGTGAGCAGCACGCTGACCGGTGACTGGAGGTCGGTCGCGAGGCCCGGGTACGGCGCGGTTTCGACGTCACAGGCACGGTAGTCGCCCTCGCCGGGCGGGATGCCGCGCACCTCGATGCGGTCGCGGCCGCAGGCGACGTTGACACCCATCGCGGCGAGCGTCTCCAGGAACGCCCCGAGGAGCTCGCACGGAGCGCCCTCCAGGGTGACGTGGCCTCCCGCGACCGCGGCGGCGACCACGAACGTCCCCGCCTCGATCCGGTCGGGGATCACGCTGTGGTCGGCGCCCCGGAGGCGCCGACGGCCGTCCACGACGATGGTGTCCGGGGCGACCCGCTCCACGGCGGCGCCCATCTTCTGCAGGAACGCGATCAGGTCGTCCACCTCGGGTTCCTGGGCCGCCGGCCGGATCGTGGTCTGCCCGTCCGCCAGCGTGGCGGCCAGGATCGCGTTCTCCGTCCCCATCACGGACACGAACGGGAACGTGACCTCGCCGCCGCGGAGGCGGCCCGGCGCCTTGGCGAAGTAGTAGCCGTTGCGGTACTCGATCTCCGCGCCCAGGGCGCGCATCGCGTCCACGTGGAGGTTGACCGGCCGCCGCCCGATCCGGTCGCCGCCCGGGTTGCTCATGATCACCCGGCCGAAGCGCGACAGGAGCGGTCCCAGGAGGATGAAGCTGGCCCGCATCTTCGCGGCCGCCTCCAGGGGGACGAACAGCCAGTCCACGTCACCGGACGCCACCTCGTAGACGCCGTGGCCCGGGTGGTCGACGACGACGCCCAGGTCCGTGAGCGTGGCCACCATGACCCGGACATCCTCGATCTCCGGGACGTTCGTGAAGCGGCAGCGTTCTCCGGTCAGGACGGACGCGGCGAGCAGCTTGAGGGCAGCGTTCTTGGCGCCGCTGACGCGGACGGTGCCGGCCAGCGGGCGGCCCCCCTCGATCCGGAAGAGCTCGCGGGCGACCGGCTCGGGGGTGTACTCCCAGTGGAACGGGCGGGCGTCCGCCATGGCTGTCCCGAGGCCGCGTCCGGCGCTAGGCGCGCCGATGCGGCCCCTCCCGGTGACGGCGCTCGGCGACCCGGATCCGGACGATGGCCGCCTGCAGCTCGGCCCGAACCTTGGCCAGGTCGACGGGCTCCACGATCCCTGACTCCAGGACGCGCTCGGCGGCGACCCGAGCCTTCTGCGCCCGCTCCACGTCGATCTCGGACGCAAGGTCCGCCGTCTCCGCCATCACGACGACCTTGTCGGGGAGGACCTGGACGAAGCCGCCGATGATCGCGAACGACTCCTCGACGCCGCCCTTGCGGACGCGCAGCTCGCCCGCCCCCAGGATCGAGATCAGGGGGGCGTGGTGCGGCAGGATGCCCAGCTCGCCCTCGCTTCCGGGCAGCGTCGCGAAATCGACGTCGTCCGCGTAGACCCGCTTCTCGGGGGTGACGATCTCCAGCCGGAACGGCATGGCCGGCCCTACGCCTGCAGCTTCGCGGCGTTCGCGCGGACGTCGTCCAGCGTGCCGGCCAGGAAGAACGCCTGCTCCGGGAGCGAGTCGGCCTTGCCCTCCAGGACGTCCCGGAAGGAGGCCACGGTGTCCTGGATCGGCACGTAGATGCCGGGCCGGCCGGTGAACACCTCGCCCACGAAGAACGGCTGGCTCATGAAGCGCTCCAGCCGGCGCGCCCGGGCGACCGTCGCCTTGTCCTCCTCGGACAGCTCGTCGATGCCGAGGATCGCGATGATGTCCTGGAGATCGCGGAAGCGCTGCAGCACGCGCTGCACCTCGCGCGCCACGTCGTAATGCTCCTGGCCGACCACGATCGGGTCCAGGACCCGCGACGTGGAGGTCAGCGGGTCCACGGCCGGGTAGATGCCCAGCTCGGTGATCCGGCGCTCCAGCCGGATGGTGGAGTCCAGGTGGGCGAACGTGGTGGCCGGGGCAGGGTCCGTGTAGTCGTCGGCCGGGACGTAGACGGCCTGGAGGCTCGTGATCGACCCCTTCGTCGTGGAGGTGATCCGCTCCTGGAGGGCCGCCATCTCGGTGGCCAGGTTCGGCTGGTAGCCGACCGCGGAGGGCATCCGGCCCAGCAGCGCCGACACCTCGGAGCCGGCCTGGGTGAACCGGAAGATGTTGTCGATGAAGAGGAGGACGTCGCGGCCTTCCTCGTCGCGGAAGTACTCGGCCATCGTCAGCGCCGACAGGCCGACGCGCAGCCGGGCACCGGGCGGCTCGTTCATCTGGCCGAACACGAAGGCGGTCTTGGCCAGGACGCCCGACTCGGTCATCTCCTTGATCAGGTCGTTGCCCTCGCGCGACCGCTCGCCCACCCCGGCGAACACCGACACGCCCGCGTGCTCCTGGGCGACGTTCCGGATCAGCTCCTGGATGATGACGGTCTTGCCGACGCCGGCGCCGCCGAAGATCCCGATCTTGCCGCCCTTCTTGAACGGGCAGATCAGGTCGATCACCTTGATCCCGGTCTCGAAGACCTCGACCTCGGTGGTCTGCTCGTCGAACGCGGGTGCGGCGCGATGGATCGGCAGGACCTCGGATCCGGTCGACCGGCGCCCTTCTCGTCGATCGGGTTGCCCAGCACGTTGAAGACGCGGCCGAGCGTCACCGCGCCGACCGGAACGGAGATCGGGGCGCCCGTGTCGCGGACCTCGGTCCCGCGGGCCAGGCCGTCCGTGGTGGTCATCGCCACGGCGCGGACCCAGTTGTTGCCCAGGTGCGACTGGACCTCGCAGACGAGCGGGTCGTGGTCCGGCCGCACGATCTCCACCGCGTTGTAGATCTGGGGCAGCTGGCCGGCGGGGAACTCGATGTCGACCACGGGTCCGGTGATCTGGATCACGCGTCCGGTCGCGGTGGGAGCGGCGGTCGCCATGGTGGGTGTCATGCCTCCGTGAGCGCCTAGCGCCCCGCCCGGGCGCCGGACGCGATCTCGATCATCTCGCGGGTGATGTTGGCCTGGCGGACCTTGTTGTACGAGAGGGTGAGGTCATCGATGAGCTCTTCGGCGTTCTCCGTGGCGCTCTTCATGGCCACCATCTTGCTCGACATCTCCGAGGCGGTGGTCTCCAGGATGGCCTGGAAGACGCGCGTCGCCACGTAGCGCGGGAGGAGCTCCTGGAGCACGGTCGCCGGGTCGGGTTCGAAGATGAACTGGTTTCCGAGGACGCGGGGGGCGTCCGGCCCGGGCCGGATCGGCAGGAGCGGATCGGCGGTCGGACGCTGGACCAGGGTGGACACGAACCGCGGGTACACGAGGTCGATCTGGCCGTACGTCCCGGACAGGAAGTCGTCCGAGACCAGGCGCGACAGCGGCGTCACGTCGCCGAAGCTGGGCTTGTCGCCGAAGCCGTTGAAGTGCGCCGCGATCGGAATCCCCGTGCGGCGGATCGCGTCGCGACCCTTGCGGCCGACCGTCACGACCGTCAGGCGGCCCTCGAACGCGGCGGCCTCCGTCAAGGCGAAGCGGATCGTGTTCGTGTTGAGCGGGCCGGCCAGGCCGCGGTCCGTCGTGATCACCACGAGCAGGCGCGTTCCCCCGGCCGGGCGGGCCAGCAGCGGGTGGTGCTCGTCGCCCAGCACCGCCGCGAGGTCGGCCAGGACCTCATCCAGCTTCTCCGCGTACGGCCGCGCGGCGAGCGTGGCGTCCTGGGCGCGGCGGAGCTTCGAGGCGGCCACGAACTGCATCGCCCGGGTGATCTGGCGGATGTTCCGGACGGCGCCGATGCGCCGCCGGATGTCGCGCTGGCTGGCCACGTCCCGCTCCTGCGCCCCGTCCTGCCGCTACGCCAGGAACGTCATGCGGTAGGCCGCGACGGCGCTGTCGAGACCCTCCGTGATCTCGTCGTCGAGGGCTCTTCGTGCGGCCGAGCTTCTCGAGGATCTCCGGCCGCTCCGTCTCCAGGAAGCGGTAGAAGCCCACCTCGAACTCCTTGACCCGGTGCGTCGGGATGTCATCCAGCTGGCCCTTCGTGGCCACGTACAGGATCGCGACCTGCTTCTCCACCGGGAGCGGCTGGTACTGGGGCTGCTTGACGATCTCGGAGAGCTTCTCGCCGCGCGTGAGCTGGTCCCGGGTGGCCTTGTCCAGGTCCGACGCGAACTGCGCGAATGCGGCGAGGGCGCGGTACTGGGCGAGGTCGAGCTTCAGGGGCCCGGCGACCTTCTTCATCGCCTTGGTCTGGGCCGCGGAGCCGACCCGCGAGACGGAGATGCCGATGTTCAGCGCGGGCCGCTGGCCGGCGTTGAAGAGGTCGGTCTCCAGGAAGATCTGGCCGTCGGTGATGGAGATGACGTTCGTGGGGATGTAGGCGGAGACGTCGCCGGCCTGCGTCTCGACGATCGGCAGCGCCGTCAGGGACCCGCCCCCGTTGTCGTCGTTGAGGCGCGCCGCGCGCTCCAGCAGGCGGCTGTGCAGGTAGAAGACGTCGCCGGGGTAGGCCTCGCGGCCGGGCGGCCGGCGGAGCAGGAGCGACATCTCGCGGTACGCCCAGGCGTGCTTGCTGAGGTCGTCGTAGACGCACAGGGCATCCTTCACCAGGCCCTGCCCGGGGACCTCCACGCCGTTCTCCATGACCTCCTCGCCCATGGCCACGCCGGCGTACGGGGCAAGGTACTGGAGCGGGGCGGGATCGCCGGCGCCGGCCACGACCACGATCGTGTGGTCCATCGCGCCGTGCCGCTCCAGGATCGCCACGGTGGAGGCGATCGTCGAGAGCTTCTGGCCGATCGCGACGTAGATGCAGACCAGGCCCTGGCCCTTCTGGTTGATGATCGTGTCGATCGCGATCGCGGTCTTGCCGGTCTGGCGGTCGCCGATGATCAGCTCGCGCTGGCCGCGACCGATGGGGATCAGCGCGTCGATGGCCTTGATGCCGGTCTGGACGGGCGTGTCGACGCCCTTGCGGGCGATGACGCCGGGGGCGATCCGCTCGGCGGGGCGAACCTTCGTCGTCGCGATGGGCCCCTTGTCGTCGAGCGGGCGGCCCAGCGGGTCCACCACCCGACCCAGCAGCGCGGCACCCACCGGGACCTGCACGACCCGGCCCGTGGTCTTGACGACGTCGCCTTCTTTGATCTCGGTTGCGTCGCCCAGGATGACCGCGCCGACGGTCTCCTCGGCCAGGTTCAGGGCCATGCCCATCACACCGCCGGGAAACTCGAGGAGCTCGGACGCCAACGCACCCTCGAGCCCGAAGATCGTGGCGATCCCATCACCGACCTCGACGACGGTGCCGATGTTGCGGGTCTCCGCGGTCGGATCGAAGTTGTCGATGTTGGCCTTGATGATGCTGATGATCTCGTCGGATCGGATGGCCATTCGGTGCTCCGTTCGGGTGCGGGGGTCAGTGGGCTCCGGCGACGAGGCTGGCGCGGAGCCGCGCAAGCCCTCCCCGCACGCTGGCATCGATGAGTCGGTCGCCGATTCGGACGGTCAGCCCGCCGATCAGCTCCGGGTCGACCGCCGCCTTCACCTCGACGCGGCCGCCTGACGCGGCCTCGACGCGGGCAGCGACGGCCGCGAGATCGGCCGGTTCCAGGGGCAGGGCGCTGGTCACGTTCGCCACGACCACGCCGTTCTCACGGTCCACGATCTGCCTGAACTCGGCGACGACGCGGGGCAGGATCGCCAGCCGGCCCCGCCTGGCGAGCAGAAGGACCAGGTTGCGGGCAGGCAGTGCCCACGCGCGTGCCCAGCAGGCTCGTGATGATCGCGCGCCGGTGCTCCCAGGCGATCGCGGGATTGTCCACGACCGTGGCGGCCGCCTCCGCCCCGACGATCTCCTCGGCGAGGCTGAGGTCGCGCGAGCCACGCCTCGAGCGTCCCGTCGCGGCGGGCGAGCTCCAGCGCGGCTTCGGCATAGCGGCGCGCGGCGGTCGTCGGGGCAGCCATCAGGATGCAGGCTCGTCGGTCGCGGGCCCGCCCGCGGCTGACCCGCTGACGGCCGACTCGGCGAGGAATGCCTCGACGAGGTGGCGCTGCCGGTCGCTGCTCATCGTCTCGCGCACGACGCGGCCGGCGGCTTCCAGGGCCAGGCTGGCAACGTCCGCCCGGAGGGCGGCAATGGCGCGGACTTTCTCGGATTCGATCTCGGCCGACGCCCGCTCACGCATGCGCGCCAGCTCCTCGCGGGTGGCGGCGATGTCGGCAGCGCTGCTCTCCTGGGCGAACTTCTGGGCGCGCTCCAGGAGCTCCCGCGCGTCGCGGCGCGCGGCGTTGAGCTCGGCGACCGCCGCAGCCTCGCCGGCGGCGCGCTCGATCCGGGCCTGGTCGGCGTCATGGATGCCCTGCTCGATCCGCGCCCTGCGCTCCCGGAGCGTCACCCCGATCGGCTTGAGGACGACCAGGTAGAGGACCGCGAAGAACACGAGGAAGTTGAGGGCCGCGACGATGATCCAGAACAGGTTGATGGTCAACCCGCCGGTCGCGGTGTCCGCCTGGAGGCGGACGACCTCGCGGGCCGCCTGCCCGGCGTTGACGATTGCCACGCTCAGACTCCGGTTCGTCGCCTACTTGATGAAGATGGCCAGCAGACCGACGACCACCGCCAGGACGCCGAGGCCTTCGGCGAACGACGCGAGGATGATCGCCAGGCCGCGGATCTGGGCAGTGGCGTCCGGGTTCCGGCTGATCGCGCTGCTCGACATGCCCGCGAGGATGCCGATGCCGATGCCCGGGCCGATGACGCCGAGGGCGGCAATTGCGCCGAGATGGTCCATGAGTGGTTCTCCCTCCTGCCTCCGGGAGTCTCCCGGGGTCTGGTGATGAGCGACTACGCCCCCGATGGGCTGGCCTGCAAGGCGGGTCCAGGCAGGTCGTCTGGCCGCGTTGATGGCCTTCGCCGGGACGTGGCCTTCTTCCTCTTCGTGGCTCTCGATGGCGATGAGAATGAACATGAGCGAGAGGACGCTGAAGATGAGCGCCTGGACCAGGTTCAGCAGGAACTCCAACCCGTACAACGCGACCGGCAGGACCGCGACCGTGAGGCCGGTGACCACGCCGATCGCCACCTCGCCCCCGTAGATGTTGCCGAAGAGTCGCATGGACAGCGTAACGGGCTTGATGAACTCGAGGAAGAGCTCGGTGAGGCCCACGAACATGGCGATGGAGCCGGTGCCCACGCCGTTCCGGAACTCGCCGATCGGAAGGAACTTGCCCAGGTAGCCGATGATCCCCAGCTTCCGGAACCCCTCCGTCTCGAAGACGGCGAAGCTGAGGATGGCCAGGCCGATCGTGACATTGAGATCGCTGGTCGGGGCACGCAGCTCCTCGATCTTGCCAACCGGTGAGACGAGACCGATCCAGTTGCCGGCGATGATGAAGATGAAGAGGCCCGCGAACCACGGCACGTACGGCCGGGCGGCCTCCCCGCCCAGCGAGAGCCCGAAGTTCTCCAGCAATTCGTAGGCCAGCTCCGCGGCGTTCTGGAGGAAGCCCGGGATCACATCGCGGCGGCGTGTCATCGCGATCGCTGTCACGAGCACGATGACGATGACGATCCACATCGTGAGGATCGTGTTCGTGATGCTGGGCCAGAAGCCGATCTCGATCGGACCCGTGGGGGTGGGATTGGCCGGGTCGAGGTCCACGATCACGTGGGGGGCGGGGAACTCGAGGTTCCCGTTGATGAAGCAGGTCGGGTACGCACAGGTGGAGCCGGACGCCGCCCCGGGCTCGGCCGGGGGCACGGCGATGTAGGCGAGGACGTCCAGGACGATCACGGCAAGCACGAGGTAGCCAAGGTTGCGCCGGGTCAGGAATCGGCTCACGCCGCCGCCTTCGCCGGCTTCCGTCGCGGGCGCATCCAGGTGCCGCTGCTCGCCACGCTCTCTCCGTGCAACGGAGCGGGGCCGGTTCGCCACGCTCGCTCAGGTCAATCGTCGAAGGTCGCCAGGAACCGCCCGATGAGCTGGTAGACAGCCCGGGCGCCCGCACCGAGCCCCACGACGAGCCCGACGATGACGAAGATCGGCAGCGTTCGCAGCTGCTGGTCCACCCAGTATCCGCCCAACACACCCACCAGGACCGTCACGAGGAGCACGAGGCCGATCTCGGAGAAGAGTGCGAAATAGCCCCAGGCCCGTTCGGGCACGGTCGTTCGGCTCCCTGGCGAAGCCGCGCGAGTATAGCAATGGGCGCGCGCCTCGGGCAAACATGATCCAGCGACTCAAGGGGTGGCCCGCGGGACGCCGAATCGCGCTCCGGGTGGAGTGCGCGGCGTTCAGGACGAGGGGATCGGCTCGGGCGTGGACGCCGCTGACGGGATGGGTGTGGGTGCAGGAGGTGGCGTGATCACGACCGGCGTCGCGCTCGCGGTCGGGGTCGGGGTTCGACGTTGCTTCGGGACCGCGGTGGGCTCGGAGACGGGACGAGGCGTCGCGATCCGGTGGGTCGGGGTTGGAGTCCGAGTGGCACTCCGACTGCCGGCCGAGGGGGAGCCTCCCGACCCGGCCCGGGCGCTGCTGCGCGCCTGCGTGGCGCGCGGCGTCGCAGCGCCGGCGGTGCCGGCGGTACCGCCCGAGCGTCCCCGCGGGCACCGACCCTGCGGGCAGCGGCTTCGCCGGAACGGACGTGGCGGCGAGGACGCCGCTCTCCGGGGCGGTGTTCGGTGGCGCCACGAGGCTGACAACCAGGGCACCGAGGACGCCCACGAACAGCAGCGCCGAGGTGTCGCGCCAGAGCCGGCGCCGCGGCGAGAGGACGGTTGGACCCACCCACGTGGCGCCCGGCCCGGCGGGTGCTGCATCACGGCGGGCGTCGATCAGTGCCGGGCTCACCGGGGCCTGGCTGATCGTGGCGGGACCCACGGGCGCAGGCTCGTTTCGCGGCGCCCCGCTCCCTGACGGCTCGGGACCTGCCACCCAGTCGAGTCGCTGCCAGATCAGGCGTTCCGTGCGCTGATCGCGCTCGGCCCGCAGGCGCCGTCGGCGGCCGCGCTCCCGCGCGACGAGCACCAGGACGGCGACCAGCAGGACAAGCGCGACGGTCGCGGCGACGAGCAGGAATGCGGGCGGGATCATCCCGGCCCGGGGCCCGCTGGCCGTCCCCCGCCGTCCGGGTCGGCGCGCGCGGCCGCAAGCGCCTCCGCCGAACCGGACGCGATGAAGGTTTCGCCCGCGGCGAGCCTGCGGTCGTCCGGCGGATTGGCGGCATACCGATCGTCCGTCCCGAGGATCGCGAGCACGAAGATCCCGCGCGCGCGAAGGTCACCGACGGTGGCGCCCTCCAGCCGCCCCCCGGCCCGGGCGTGCAGCTCCTCGAGGCTGAAGGAGAGCTCACCATGGGAAAGCGCGGCGTCGAGGAAGTCCACGACGCGGGGCCGAACCGCGAGCTCGGCCAGCCGCCGGCCGGCCATGGTGTAGGGCGAGACCACCCGGTCGGCGCCGGCGCGGGCCAGCTTCTCCTCGGCGGACGGCGTGCTGGCGCGACCCACCACGAACAAGCCCGGGTTGAGCGCGCGTGCGGAGAGAATGACGTAGACGTTCTGGGCGTCGGAATCGATGGTGGCGACCAGGCCCTTTGCCCGCGTGATCCCGCCGGCGCGAAGCGTCGCGTCGTCGGTGGCATCGCCCTCCACGACCAGGTAGCCGTCGTCGCGGGCACGCCGGAGCGACTCCGGGTTGACGTCGATGACCACGAACAATTCCCCGTCGCGGACCAGCTCGTGGGCGACGGTGGACCCCACCCGGCCGTACCCGCAGACGACGAAGTGGCCGCGAAGCTCGTCCACCTGGCGTGTCATGTGGCGTCCGACCCTCCGTCCACTGGTGGCCTCGGTCACGAGATACTCGGTCAGGAGGCCGACGCTGCCGAAGATCAGGACCACGCCGAACCCCGTGACGAGCATCGTCCACGCGCGGCCACTCTCGTCAAGGGTTCGGACCTCGCGAAAGCCGGCCGTCGTGACGCTGATGACGGTCATGTAGAGCGCGTCGGAGAGGTTCCAGCCCTCGAGGAGCATGTACCCGGCGGTCCCGATCGCGAGCGCCCCGCCCACGACCGCGAGCCATGTCCGGAGTCCCGGCGCCGCCACGAGCGCGCTGAACGCGTCAAGCGCCCACAATTCCTGGCGCGACCGCTTCACGTCGCCACCTCACGGCAAGCGGGTCCGACCCGGTTGGGCTGGGCGCCCCAAGCGTACCGCCCTCAGGCAGCGTCGTCCCCGCCCGAGGCGCGGCTCAGCACGAACAGCCCGAGCCCGAAGATCACGAAGACGCCCAGGAACGCATACATCTGCCCGGTTCCGGAGAGGACGAGAGAGCACCGCCAGCGCGATGCAGACCGCGTAGATGACGAGGACCGTCTGGCGGTGGGACAGGCCGAGGTCCAACAGGCGATGGTGGATGTGGCCACGATCGGGCGAGAACGGGGAGCGGCCCTCCGACAGGCGCCGGACGATGATCCAGAACGTGTCGATGATCGGTACGCCGAGCACCAGGAGGGCGACCGCCACCTTGGCGCTGCCGAGGATCGCGAGCAGCGCCAGCGCGTAGCCGATCACCATCACGCCGCTGGTCCCGACGAAGATCGAGGCCGGGTGAACGTTCCAGCGGAGAAAGCCCAGGAGCGCGCCGGCCAGCGCGAAGCAGAGGAGGGCGATCGCCGGCTGGTCGATGCTCCCGGTCAGGCTGATCGTCCCCAGTGTCAGCGCGGCGATCAGGGCAACCCCGGACGAGAGCCCGTCCAGCCCGTCGATGAAGTTGATGCTGTTGATCATCCCCAGGATCCACACCACCGCGAAGGCGGCGCCGAAGGCCCCGTCGAGGCGGATGAAGCCGGGCCCGAACGGGTTCGCGAGCTGGCTCACCGTGATGCCGAGGCCCACCGCGACCCCCGCGAGCACGAGCTGACCGGCGAGCTGCCAGCGGGCCCGCAGGTCGAACCAGTCGTCCAGGCTGCCGATCAGGGCTGCCAGCGCCGCCCCGCCGATGAGCGCGACCACCTCGGTCGCCCCGGGTGCGTCCGACGCGGGCCAGATCCCGAACATCGCATCGGCCACCATGAGCCCCAGCGCGGTGATCACGAACGCGGCGGCCACCGCGATCCCACCGCCCCGCGGCACGGGCGCCGTGTTGACGCGCCGCTCCCCGGGATGGTCCAGGACATCGAAACGGCGCGCGAAGCGGCGGACGATCGGCGTGAGAAGGAGGGCCAGGATCGCGGCGATGGCGAATGCGCCGAGGGCGGGAAACTCGACACCCTCGCTCACGGGGTCACGCCTCGGGCAGCCCCGGGACGGGGAAGCGCCCGCAGATATCGCGAACCTCGGCGCCGACCCTGGCCTGCTCGGCCGGCTCGTCCCGGGAGGTGAGCGACTCCACCATCAGCCGGCCGATCTCGCGCATCTCGTCCGGACCGAACCCGCGCGTGGTGGTGGCTGGTGTGCCGATGCGGATCCCGGAGGCGGTGTTGGGCGGCTTCGGGTCGAACGGGATGGCGTTCTTGTTGACGGTGATGCCGACCTCGTCGAGGAGCCGCTCCGCTTCCCGGCCGGTCACGCCGAACGGCGTCACGTCGATGCTCAGCATGTGATTGTCCGTGCCCCCGGTGATCACGCGCCCACCCCGGGAAGCGATCTCGGCGGCCAGGATGCGCGCGTTCTCCACCGTGCGGCGCTGGTCCTCCCGGAACGCGGGGGTCGCGGCCAACCGGAGCGCCACTGCCTTCGCGGCGATGATATGCATCAGCGGCCCGCCCTGCGTGCCCGGGAAGACGGCCTTGTCCACCTGCCGGGCAAGTGCGGGAGACGAGAAGATCAGGCCGCCCCGCGGACCGCGGAGCGTCTTGTGGGTGGTCGTCGTGACGAGGTCCGCGTGCGGAAACGGCGAGGGATGCTGCCCGGCGGCCACCAGCCCGGCGATGTGCGCCATGTCCACGAGCAGGTAGGCCCCCACGCCATGGGCGATCGACGCGAAGCGCTCGAAATCCAGGGTCCGCGAGTACGAGCTGGCGCCCGCGATCACGAGCTTCGGGCGAACCTCGGCCGCCAGCCGCTCGACCGCGTCGTAGTCGATCCGCTCGGTCGCGCGATCGACGCCGTACGCATGGACCTCGAACCACTTGCCGCTGACGTTGACGGGCGACCCGTGGGTCAGGTGGCCGCCGTCGGCGAGGCTCATCCCGAGGATCCGGTCGCCCGGGGAGAGAACCGCGTAGAACGCCGCGAGGTTCGCCGGCGCGCCCGCATGGGGCTGCACGTTGACGTGCTCAGCGCCAGGGAACAGCGCGAGCGCGCGGTCCTGGGCGAGCCGCTCCACGACGTCCACGTACTCGCAGCCACCGTAGTAGCGGTGGCCCGGCAGGCCCTCCGCGTACTTGTTGGTGAGCCAGGAGCCCTGCGCTTCCATCACCGCGGCGAACGTGTAGTTCTCGCTCGCGATCAGCTCGATCTTCCAGCGCTGGCGGTCCGCCTCGCCGCGCATCGCGGACCAGACCTCCGGGTCCAGCTCCGCGATTGTCGCCCACGCGGCTCGCGCGGCGTCCGTCCCGCTCATCCTGACTCCTTCCTGGTCACCCCCGGGCCGCCGCGCCTGCGGCGACCCCCTCCCGACCTGCCGTGCCCGCGCCCGCCGGCTCGCGGGCCATTGTGGCCCAACCATGCGCGCCTGTCCGTGGGTCGACGAACGGTCAGGGCCCGAGACCGGCGCACCCGCGGCGTGAGTCAGGCGGCGGGGCGGCCGATCACGAACGCCTCCAGCACCTGTGCCGCCCCATCCTCATCGAACGGCGGTGCCACCAGTGCCGCCGCCTCCAGGAGCTCCGCCGGGCCGTGCGGCATCGCCACGCCGAGACCCGCTTCCTCGATCATCTCGAGGTCGTTGAGCTGGTCACCGATGGCCATCGTGTCGCGCAGGTCGATGTGCAGCCGGCGGGCAAGCCAGCGCACCGCTGCGCCCTTGCTCACGCCGGGAGCGACGAACTCGAGGAACTTCGGGTGGCTCACGGTGACGTCGGCGCGCCCGGCGAAGTCTGCCCGCGCGCGGGGGAGCAGCTGGCTCGGCAAGGGAGCGTCGCCCACGGAGATCACCTTCGTCACCGGGTGGCGAGCCCAGGCATCGAGATCGGGCACCATCACGACCCGCCCGAAATTGAACCGCACGTACTCCGCCGCTCGGCTGTCGCCGGCGAGGATCACCATCTGCTCCAGGTGGTTCAGGTGAGGCTGCAGCCCGTTTGCGCGGCACCACGCGAGCGCCTCGCGGGCGACGACGGCCGGCAGCGGCCGATGGTAGAGGAGCCGCCCGAGGCCGGGCCGGCCGGGGGCCGGCATCTCGCGGATCGCGGCACCCTGCATCCCCACGATCGGCGCGCGCAGCCCGAGCTCTCGCGCAAACGGGAGCGCTGAGCTGGTCATCCGGCCGGTCACGATCGCGACGGCCACGCCCGCGTCCACGGCGGAACGCACCGCGGCCACGGTCCGGGGCCGGATCCGCATGTCGTCGCCTACCACGGTCCCGTCGAGGTCCAGCGCCACCAGCCGGATCCGGAGCGGACGGCCGCCCGGCGCTGTCCCCAGGGAGGGGTTCACGGGCGGTCCTCCCGGGGGCGGGCGGGTCCGACGAGCCGGGCGATCCTGGGCAGGCCGGCGAGGTCCGAGACGATCTCGCGGCCCCATCCGGGCAGGAGCGAACCGACGGCGGCTTCCATGGCCTCCACCTGGTCCGAGCCCATCTCGAGCAACGCCAGCCCGCCCTCGCTCAATCGATCCGGCAGGCACCGCAGGAGCCGCCGGATGACCGCCAGCCCATCCGGCCCGCCGTCGAGCGCCTCCGGCGGCTCGAACCGGACCGGCGGCGGGAGGCCGGCGAGATCCCCCGTGCGGATGTAGGGCAGGTTCGCGCAGACCAGGTCGAAGCGAGCCGGAACGGTGAGCATCCCCGCCGCGACGTCGGCCTCCGGCAGCAGGTCGGCAACCGCGACCCCGACACGGTCGGCCACGCCGTGCGCGACCACGTTCTCCCGGGCGAGCGCAGCGGCCTCTGCCGACAGGTCGGACGCGACGATCTCGACCTCGCCGGCCATCCCCAGCCGGCGCAACGCGACCGCGATCGCCACCGCGATCGCGCCGCTGCCCGTCCCGACATCGGCGACGCCGACGGGCGGCGTCCCGGCGGGTCGCGGCGCGCGGCCAAGCACGTCCGCGACCTCCGCGAGCGCGAGGTCCACGAGGAGCTCCGTCTCCGGCCGGGGCACGAGCGCCCTGGCGTCGGTGACGAGCGCCAGGCCATGGAACTCCTTGAGGCCGCGAATGTAGGCCACGGGCTCGCCGGCGGCGCGCCGTTCGAGCGACAGCGCGAAGCGCGCCGCCGGACCGTCCCCCGCGGGAGCGCCGGGATGGGCCAGGACACCGGTCCGGTCCGTGCCGAGCGCGTCCGCCAGCAACAGCTCGGTGTCCAGCCGGGCGCTCGGCGAACCGGCCGCGCGGAGGCGGTCCGTGCCCGCGGCCAGGAGGTCGCCGACGGTTGCCATCGGGCGCGCTCAGGATCCGGCTTCGCTGTCGTCGGCCAGCGAGGCCAGGCGCTCCGCCTGGTCGGTCGTGCTGAGCGCCTCCAGCAGCCGGTCCAGGTTGCCATCCAGGACGCTGGGCAGGTTCGACAGGTCCATCCCGATCCGGTGATCGGTCACCCGGTCCTGGGGGTAGTTGTAGGTCCGGATCTTGTCCGACCGGTCCCCTGCCCCGATCAGCGAGCGGCGCGTGGCGGAATCGGCCTCCCGCTGCCGGGTACGCTCCTGGTCCAGGAGCCGGGCGCGGAGGATCGCCATCGCCTTGATCTTGTTCTTCAGCTGGCTGCGCTCGTCCTGGATCTCGACGACCAGGCCGCTCGGCAGGTGGGTGATCCGTACGGCCGAGTCGGTCGTGTTGACGCCCTGGCCGCCGGGGCCGGAGGAGCGCTTGACCTCGATCCGCAGGTCCCGCTCCTCGTCGATCGAGAGGTCGGCTTCCTCAGCCTCGGGCAGGACCACCACCGTCGCGGTGGACGTGTGGATTCGGCCGGAGGACTCGGTGGCCGGGATGCGCTGGACTCGGTGGACGCCACTCTCGAACTTGAGGCGGCTGAAGGCGCCCTCGCCGAAGATCTCGACGACCGCTTCCTTGACGCCACCGATGCCCGTCTCGTGGAGGCTCATGACCTCGGCCCGGAGGCGATGCCGATCCGCGTAGCGCAGGTACATCCGGAGCAGGTCGCCGGCGAAGAGGGCCGCCTCGTCGCCACCTGCGCCGGCGCGGATCTCCAGGATGACGTTCCGGTCGTCGTTGGGGTCGCGGGGAAGCAGGTGGACCGTCAGTGCGTCGAGCTCGGCGGCCTCGGCAGCCTCCAGCCGGTCGACCTCCTCGCGGGCCATCGCCCGCATCTCATCGTCGTGCTCCGCATCGCGCATCTCTCGAGCGCCGGCCAGCTCGGCGCGAAGGGCCTCCAGGCGTTGGTAGGACGAGACCACCGGCTCGAGGCGCGCGAGCTCGCGGCCAAGGCGACGGAGCGCCTCCATGTCGGCGGCCACCTCGGGCGTCGAGAGCTCCGCCTGGACATGCTCGTACTGCGTGACCAGGTCGCGCAGCTTCCGGTCCAGGACGCCATCGGCCACGGCTCAGGCCTCCGCCGCCGGTCGCGCCTCGGCAGACAGGACCAGGGGAGCACGCCCGATCTGGCCCGAGCCGGCGGGCAGCTCCTCGCCGTCGGCGAGGAGCGCCTGCTCGATGCTGACGATCGCGACTTCGAGCATGGCGTCCGTGGGTTGCTTCGTGGTGATCTTCTGGACCCAGATCCCGGGCTCGAAGAGCCAGCGGATCGCGCGGCTGTCCCGGTGGCGCGCGCCGAAGCGCAGCAGCTCGTAGCTGATCCCGGCGATGACCGGGATCAGCACGACCCGGCTCGCGATCATGACCGGGATCGCCTGGCGACCCACCAGGCTGAACACGACGATCGAGACGAGGATCACCACGACCAGGAACTCGGTGCCGCAGCGGGGATGGGCGGTCGGATACTTCCGGACTTCCTCGACCGTGAGCGGGTCGCCCGCCTCCAGGGCGTGGATCGTCATGTGCTCTGCGCCGTGGTACTGGAACGTCCGACGCACGTCCGAGGTGCGTCCGATCAGCAGCAGGTAGCCCAGGAAGATCGTCACCTGGATGACGCCTTCCACGACGCGCTCCACGACGCTGCTCTGGTTCCCCGCGATCGCCTTGGCAAGCAGGAGCGGCGCGAAGAAGAACAGCCCGACACCGACCACCAGCGTGAGACCGAGCATGAGCGCAACGGCGCCCTTGCCGAGGTCCGCGCTGTCGACCACCGCCGTGCCCTGGCGAGCGGCTCGCCGTTCGGTCTGCTTCGAGCTCCCGGGCCGCCGCTGCCGTCGGGGCGGCCAGCTCGGGCGCGGCCGCCGGCGCGGCCAATTCGGGCGTCGCGGCTGCTGTCGGTGCGGCCAGCTCGGGCGCGGCCGCCAGGGCCGGCCGGGCGGCCACCTCGGGCGCGGCCGCCGGAGCCGGCAGGGGCTCGGGCACCCGAGCAGGCTGGCGCTGGATCGAGATCCTCCACCGCCGCGACTCCCGCCGATCGAACGAGCCAGCGGGTCCCGACCACGAGCGTCTCGTAGAGGACCACGAGCCCGCGGACGAACGGGAGGCGCGCCACGCGCGTGGCGCGGAAGCCCACCACCAGCTTCTCGTCCGCCCACACGATCCGTCCGTCCGGGTGGCGGAGCGCCACCGCGATCACGTCGCGTCCGCGCATGAGGACGCCTTCGATGAGCGCCTGACCTCCGTACGCGAAGCGAGCCATCGGCGACGCTATCGACCGGGAATCACGACGGCGGGCCCGACGGCCCGCCGTGGCGATGGCGACCCAGCCGTCAGCGACCTGTCGCGGCGCGCTCGAGGCGCTTCTGGAATCGCTCGACCTGGCCGGCGGTGTCCATGATCATCTGCTTGCCCGTGTAGAACGGGTGGCAGTTCCCACAGACGTCGACCCGAAGCTCGGCGCGGGTGGACCCGACGACGAACTCGGTGCCGCAGGTCGCGCAATGCACCTTCGCGGCGTGGTACTTGGGGTGGATGTTCGGCTTCATCGGGTCTCCGGGCGCGGTGTGGCGAGGTTGGGCTGGGGTTCAGGCGCCGGCGCTGGCGGGCTCGGCCTCGGTGACGAGGGCCGCCTCGACCGCGGGCTCGACGCGAATGCGCTTCTTGGTGCGGGTCTGGTGCTCGAAACGGACGCGGCCCTCGACGGTGGCGAAGACCGTGTAGTCGCGGCCAAGGCCCGTGCCCGTGCCGGCGACGAACGTCATCCCGCGCTGGCGAACGATGATCGATCCGGCTGGCACGAGCTGGCCGTCGCCCACCTTCACGCCCAGGCGCTGGCCGACGGAATCGCGGCCGTTCTTGGAGCTGGAGCCTGCCTTCTTGTGGGCCATCGATCAGTCTTCCTTCTTCGCGGCGCGGGGACGCCGGGCCGCGGGCTTCGCGTCGGCTTCCGCCTTCCCCGCCTTCGCGGCGGGCTCGTCGGTCTTGGTGGCCTTGGCGGCGGGCTTCCCCGCCTTCGCGGCGGGCTCGTCCGTCTTGGCCCCGCGCGAACGGCCGGGCTTCTTCGTCGCTTCCGCAGGCAGCTCGGCGGCCTCGGCCGCGGCGGCCTTCGTCGCGAGCGTGGCGGCGAGCGCGGCGTCGGCGGCCGCCTGCGTGGCAGCGGCCTCGGCGAGCCGCTCGCGCTCCGTCTTGCGCGCCTCGGCGGCGAGCTCCTCGGTCGCGGCCGCGCTCTTGCCGTTGAGCGTGACGTCCGTGATGCGCAGGACCGTCTGCTCCTGGCGGTGGCCCTTCTTGACGCGGCGCCGCGCCTTCGGCTTGTACTTGAACGAGATGACCTTGTCGGCGCGATCGGCCCGCAGGACGGTGGCGCGCACGCTGGCGCCGGCCACGAGCGGCCGCCCGATCGCGGCCTCGTCCCCGTCCGCGACCAGCAGGATCCGGTCGAGGGTGATCTCCTGGCCGGGCTCGACGTCGAGGAGCTCGACCGCGAGCTCGGTGCCGACTTCGACGTGGTACTGCTTCCCGCCGGTCTCGATGACTGCGTACATGGGTCTCCGGGTGGGTGCTCGGCGGGCGTGAGGTGCCGGCCGTGGATGGGCGCAAACAGGCGACCCGGGTTCTCTCGGGCGCGAATGAGGAGTGTACGGCGCCCGGGCGGTGCGGTCAAACGCGCTCCGGGTCTCAGGGCAGAAGGTCGCGCCGCCGGAAGAGGATGAGCGATGCGGCCCATCCACCGATCGCAGTCACGGTGAAGACACCCATGCCGACCCAGTCGAGCGATCCGCGATCGATCAGGGTGCCCACCCCGGTGTACCGGAACGCGGTCAGGTCGGCGAGCCAGGCGAAATCGGTCTGGACCTGCGCCACGATGTTGAGCAGGTACATGGCGATCAGGATGCCCGCGGTGACGGAGGCGGCGACGCTCCGGCTCAGCGTGATCACGGCCACCAGCGAGGTCACGCCGGCGATCGCACACGCGAAGAGCCAGAGCACGACGCCGGACGCCAGGAACCGGACGGAATCGAACCCGGCTCCGACGAGCACGCCCACCGCGAGCACGCCTCCGACTGTCACGAGGGCGAGCGCGGCGAGGACCACGACCTGGCAGAGGATCGCGGCGCCCAGGTACCGGCCGCGCGTGAGCGGCGTTCCGAGCGGGAGGTCGGACCACCCGCGCTCGGCGTCGGCGGCCGCCGGCCGCGTCGCGAGCACGATCGCGCCGATCGCGGCTACCACCGGCCAGAGGAAGCTGCCGATGTATGTGTTGAAGAAGACACCCGGGTCGGCGAGGTTGCCGGTCATCCCGAACGCCGCCATGAGCTCCTTTGGAAAGAGCTTCATGTAGTCCTCGATCTGCTTGGTATTCGTGAGCAGGATCGGGTAGATGGCGGCGATGAGCCCGCCGTAGACGAGAACCACGACCGCGAGCCCGACGGCGAGGATCCGGCTGCGCCGGATCTCGAGGCGAAACGAGAGCGCACTCATTGGGCGGCCTCCCCACCGATCCCGGGGACTCCAGCGGTGGTGGGGCGACCCTCCGAACCGGCGACCGTGCCCTCGTAGTACCGGAAGAAGAGATCCTCCACGTCGGGCGTGCTGATCGCGATGTCGCGGACGTCCAGCTCGCCGAGCCGGCGTAGCAGCGGGTTGACGTCACCCCGGACCATCACGTGGACGTCCTGCCCGGTGCTCGAGAGGACCGTGACGCCCGGCAGATCGAACACCGCGTCGGGTGCGGGCCGTCCGAGCACCAGGTTCACGGATCGCGTGTGGTCCCCCACCAGGGCCGCCACGGTGGCCGTCTTCACGAGCCGGCCTTCGCGGATGATCGCGACCCGGTCGCAGGCACGTTCCACCTCGGGAAGGTTGTGCGAGGAGAGGAAGACCGTGCGCCCGTCTGCGCGCGCCTCGGCCACGAGGGCGAGGAACTCCCGCTGCATGAGCGGGTCCAGGCCCGTTGATGGCTCGTCCATGACCAGGAGCGGCTCCTTGCCCATGAAGACGGAGACGACGCCGACCTTCTGGCGGTTGCCCCGCGACAGCTTCTTCACGGGAACCGTCGGGTCCATGTCCAGGCGGTCCGCGAGCGTACGCCACGCGCCCCTCGCGAGCCCGCGAAGCGCGCCCAGGTAATCCAGCAGCAGGGCCGCATCCATGTCGCCCAGGTAGCCTGGATCGCTCCCGAGGTGGGCCAGCTGCCTGTGCACCGCCGGTGCCTGCGTCCAGGGGTCCAGTCCGAAGATCCGGGCGCTGCCCGCGCTGGGCCGGATCAGGCCCAGGAGCATCCGGATCGTGGTCGTCTTCCCGGCGCCGTTCGGGCCCAGGAAGCCGAAGACCTCGCCCTCGTGGACATCGGCCTCGAGGTCGATGACGCCTCGGCGCTTGCCATACCAGCGGGTCAGGCTGCGCAGCTCGATCGCCTCGGGCACGACGCACCTCCGATCACGGGCGCGTTGGCGATCCGGGCGGACCACCGGCGATCCAGCCTGGACTTGGTCGTGCCTGCCGGGGAGGGCCGCTCGGCAGAAACGACCGGACCGGATGGCCCGACCGGAGATTCCACCGCGATCGCGCGGCGAGGGTCAGGCACCCGCATCGGTCAGCAGGCGCTCACGCACGATCCCGAGCACCCTGAGCTCCCCGCCCAGCGGGGGGGCGGGCGGTCCGGCGAGAGCGGCGAGGACGTCCTCCGGGCGCCCGACGGAATCCGGGCGGTGGCGGAGCCGGGTCCGGACGACGGCCGTCGGTGCGTCCTTGCCGGATCCGGCGGGCAGGGGCTCCGCGGCAACGGAGAGGGAGAGGATCAGTGGCCGCAGGTCGAACGCCTGCGTCTTCTTCTCGCGATGCCGTTCGCGCGGCAACGTGGATGCATGCAACAACGCCTCGGCGGCGACCCGGATCTCGGCCGCCCCGACGCCGGCCACCTCGGCGCGGTAGTCGGCGGCGAGGACGGCGGCCGACGCGGATGGGGCACCGACCCAGACGTCATGGAGATCGACCAGCTGGACGTCGGGTGGGAGCCCCGCCTGCGCGAAGGCGCGCACGTCGACCGCCGGGAGGCGCGTCGACAGGACCACGTCGAGGATCTCGCGCTCCCCGGCGATGCCGAGCGGGAGCTGCGCCGCGAGGACGACGCGACCCTTCGCCGGATCGGTTGCGAGGGGCATCCCGCCCCGCTCGAGCAGCGAGGCCCAGGCCCCGGCCCCGGCGGGAAGCAGTCCGGGCAGGGAGACCGCAGGCAATCGCAGGTACAACCGCCAGCGCTGGCGTGGCCCGCTTGGGGCCGACCTGATCGCCGCCGCTGGAGGTGACGCACTCTCGCCGCGCATCGATCCCGCCGGCGGGCGCGACGCGGTCACGGCATTCCATCCATCCGGGAGAGATTCGCGTGAGCGCCGCTCGCCGGTCGCTGGTTCGTGCTGCGCACGTCAGCGGGGCCGGAGAGAGGCCCGGACGTCCACGGAGTCGGGCAGATCGAGCCCGAGCATGGCAACCCGGCTCGATCGCGTCACCACTCCGCGCGCTGCTGGCGCATGGCGATGCTCTGGAGGATGCCAAGCCCGATCGCGATGCTGACGAGCGACGCGCCGCCGTGCGTGATGAAGGGGAGGGGGATCCCGGTGATCGGCATGACGCCGAGCACCATGCCAACATTCACCACGATCTGGAACAGGATCATCGAGGCCACCCCGGCGCCCATCATCAGCCCGAACGGATCGCGCGACCGCCACGCGATGGTCAGGATGCGCCAGAGCAGCGCGCCGAACAGCAGGAAGACGACCACGCACCCGACAAAGCCCAGCTCCTCCGCCAGGACCGCAAACACGAAGTCGGTCGACTGGACGGGAAGCACGTTGGACTGGCTCTGGACGCCGTTCGTGAGACCCGCCCCCAGGAACCCGCCCGAAGAGACCGCCTTCTGGGCAGTGAGGAGCTGGAAGCCTGCGCCCAGAGGATCCTTCGCCGGATCGAGGAAGCTGGTCAGGCGCTCCTTCTGGTAGTCGTGGAGCACATAGGTCCATACGAGGGGGAGGGCAGCGAAGGTCGCCGCCGCAAGCGCCGCGAGCCAGCGAAGGCTCGCACCCGCCATGAAGAGCATCCCGACGAGGATCGCGAGGAAGACCAGCGACGTCCCGAGGTCCGGCTGCAGGAGGACGAGCACCCACGGCGGGATCACGATGAGACACGCACCCACGATTGAGGGCAGGGAGTCCAGGCGCTGTTCGCGGTCGGCGAGGTAGCGCGCGAGGACCACGATCATGAGAATCTTGGCGATCTCGCTGAACTGGAACTGGAGACCGAAGATCGAGACCCAGCGGGCCGATTCGGCGTCGGAGCTGCCGAAGGCGAGCGAAAGTCCGAGCAGGGCCAGGTTGACGAAGTAGATCGGCCACGAGAACGCCTTCAGCCACGTGTAGTCGAAGGCCGTCGCGGCCGCGAACGCGACCAGCGCGACCGCGGCCCAGATGAGCCCGCGCGCGAACGTGTCCCCGCCGTTGAGCTGGTCGGTCCCCAGCTGGGCCGCGGTGTTGCTGTAGGCCATGGTCAGCCCGAGCGTGGCGAGCAGGATCGCGTACACGAACATCTGCAGGTCGAAGTCGCGCCAGGCGACACCGCCGACGCGGGCCGCAATCCCGGTTGGGGCTTCCCGCTCCACGCGAAGGACGCCCATCAGCGGCCACCCTGGTAGAAGTTGGTGCGCTGGAGCAGCTGCGGCAGGCGGTAATCCTTGGTGATCCCGTAGTGGAGCTGGAGGTAGTACTTGGCGACCTCCGTCGCCGTGTTGCCGAGCGTGCCGGCGTCGTAGATGAAGACACAGAAGGCCAGCTGCGAGTCCGGCTTCGAGACGTCGCCGGTCGGGTTGTCCTTCGTCCAGGCGGCCTTCGGGATGAAGCCGGCGAACCAGTTGTGATACGGCAGCACGCCGTTCTTATCGCGGAGGCCGAATTCGGCTGTACCGGTCTTCCCAGCGACCACGATCGGCATGTCCACGAGGTTGTACGTGTTGCGGCTCGTGACGACGCGGCGGGCTGCCTCGCGCATGGTTGTGAAGACCCAGCTCGGCGCGGCGATCTTTCGGATCACCTTCGGCTTGAACGGTCGCACGACCGTGCCGTCGGGGCTGACGATCTCGCGGACCACCTGGGGCTGGTAGAGCGTGCCGCCATTTGCGAGCGCCGCGTACGCGTTGAGCACCTGGAGCGGCGTGGCGAGGTCATAGCCCTGGCCGATCCCGGCCTGGAGGACCTCACCCGGATAGATCGGCTCTCCGAGGGTGTCCAGCTTCCACTGGTTCGTGGGCACGAGGCCGGCCGATTCGGCCGGGAAGGTCGATCCCGGTCGGTTGCCCGAACCCGTACTGCGTGCCCCAGTATCCAAGCCGATCGATCCCGAGCCGCTGGGCCAGCTGGTAGAAGACGGTGTCGGCGGAGTGGGCGAACCCGTCCTTGATGTCGAGGGGGCCCCACCCGAGGTGGTTCCACTCCCAGAACAGGGTGGCTCCGACCTGGACGTACGGCTTGCTGAGCACCAGCTCGTTCAGGCCGAGCTTCTTGTCCGCGAGCACGCCCGATCCCGGTGACCAGCTTGTACGTCGACCCGGGGGGCTGGATGTCGCTTATCGCGTGGTTCATCAGCGGGAGGTTCGGGTTGGCGAGCAGCTTCTGGTAATCCGCCGTTGCTGATCCCACGGGCGAAGAGATTGTCGTCGTAGGTGGGCTCGCTGACCATGGCCAGGATCTCGCCGGTCTGCGGGTTCTCGACGACGATGGCGCCCCGCTTCGAACCGGACAGCTTGAGCCCCCAGTCGAGCGCCTGCTGCGCGTAGCGTTGTTCCTTGGCGTCGATCGTCAGGATGAGCGAGTCGCCGGACACGGGCGGCGTCGTCGTCGACAGGACGCGAACCGTGCGCCCGGTTCCATCCTTCTCGACCTGCTGGACGCCGTACGTGCCGCGCAGTGCGGACTCGTACTGGGATTCCAGCCCGGTCTTCCCGATCCAGTCGTCCGGGAGGTACCCCTGGCCCTGGAGCGATGCGTACGCGGTCGCGTCGATCGGCCCGGTGTAGCCCAGCAGCTGGGTGAACAGGGGTCCGTCGAGGTAGTCGCGCCGGGCCTCCACCGTCACGTCGACGCCGGGCAGTGTCAGGTTGTCCTCGGCGATCAGGCGCGCGGTCTGCTCCGGAACGTTGTTCGCGATGGTCACGGGATCGAACCGCGAGCCGCTCGCGCTGTCGAGCGCCGTCGTGATCGCCGTCGCCGTTGTGCCGAGCAGCCCGGCGAGGCTCCCGACGACCCGCGGTTCCTGGCTCAGCGGAAGGTCGGCGGGGAGGATGGAGACCGTGAAGGTCGGCACATTCTCGACGAGCAGGTGCTTCGACCGATCGTAGATCAGCCCCCTCGTCGATGGCACGGGTTGCGTCACGATCTGGACGCCTGCCGGCACGGGCGCCGCGGCCGCCGCCGGGGCAGCCGCCGGACTGCCCGTCATCTGCATCGCGAACAGGCGAGCCGTCAGGCCGCCCAGCATGACCACGGCTGCGAACGCGAAGACGGCAAAGCGCAGCGGCCGCCGCTCGTGGGTCGCCGGAGTCTGAAGGGTGATCACCAGTCAACCCGTTCGATCTCGTCGCGGAGCCAGCGGCGCTGCGCGAGGATCGGGATCGGCGCGATGACGGCAGCCGCAAGACCCGCGAGCACGCCCGTCGGGATGGCCTGCGCAAGCGGGTCCACTCCAGGAGGCAAGCCGCGGAGCGCACCGACGAGCACGATCGTCAGGACGGAGGCGAGTGCCGCGCTCACCGCCGTCGTGGCGACCACGATGGGGTAGAAGGAGCGCGGCGAGACCCGGCCGACGAGCCAGGCGGCACCGACGGCGAGGAGCAGCACGAACGCGGTGAGACCGAGTGGCCGCATGAGCAGTACGTCGATGATCAAACCTCCGAGGAAGGCCCAGACGAGGCCGCCCTCGAGGCCCACCGTCATCGTCCAGACGACAGCAAGGACCAGGACCAAGTCGAGCCCGGCACCGCCGGCGGCGGTGAACGGGAGGATTGATGACTGGATCAGCGCAGCCACTGCCGCCCCAACCGCTGCGAGAACCAGGCTCATGGCGGTCGTTCCTCAGTGAACCGGCAGCCCGGCGGTTCGGCATTCGCCTGGACCGCCGGCAATCTGCTCGCCGAGTATACCGACGGGGCCAAATGCCCGGCCCGCCTCGAGTCCCCGGCCCCGTCTGGCTATGGGTGCACTCCCGCTGTTTCACGTGAAACAGCGCTGCGCCGCACGGCCGCGCCGCCAGGCCGCGACGTGCGGCCGGCGCCCAGGCGAACGGTCGGGGCCGATCTCCCCGCCGACCGCGGAGTCGCCGTGATACGCGGCAGCAAAGGCACGTCTGGCACCCTCCCGGCAGGGGTCGGAAGGAGGCGAAATGGTAGACTTGGTACGTGATCCCCCGGGAGTTCGGCCACTAGTGGGCCAGATGCTTGCGTGCGCCAACCAGAAGGGCGGAGTCGGGAAGACCACAACCGTCGTCAACGTCGCGGCCTACCTCGCAGGCGATGGACGGCGGGTGCTCGTGGTCGATCTCGACCCCCAGGGCAACGCGACCAGCGGGCTCGGCGTGGAGCGAGCTTCGGCAGGCATGTCGGTCTACGATTCCCTGCTCGGGGGTGTGGATCTCGGCTCCCTGATCGTGCCTACGGAGACGCCCGGGCTCTTCCTGGTCCCGTCGTCGATCGCCCTCGCCGGCGCCGAAGTGGAGCTGGCCGGCGTCCCGCAGCGGGAGCGCCGGCTCAGCCGCGTGATCCAGTCCGTCCGCTCCGATTTCGACGACGTCTTCATTGACTGCCCGCCGTCCCTGGGCCTGCTCACCGTGAATGCTCTGACGGCGGCTGACGCCGTCCTGATCCCGATGCAGTGCGAGTACTACGCGCTCGAGGGTCTCTCGCAGTTGATCGCGACGATCCACCTGGTGCGCGACCACCTGAACCCGGAGCTTGAGGTGCGAGGCGTCGTCCTCACCATGTTCGACGCGCGTACGAACCTGTCGGCGGAGGTTGCCGCCGAGGTTCGGACCCACCTTGGGGCAGCGGTATTCGACACCATCGTGCCGCGGAGCGTGCGCCTGGCGGAAGCACCCAGTCACGGCCGACCGATCGCGCGCTACGCGCCCGACAGCCGTGGCGCCGCCGCCTACCGGGCGCTCGCGACCGAGCTCCGGGCCCGACTCGACCAGGAGGCGGGACGGCCCGACGTGGTGCCCGACAGCGTGTCCGCCGATGCGCCGCGCCGTCCGCGACGACCCCGCGCACGCACGACGCATCCCTGTCGATCGCGGTCCCGCGACGGCACCTGATACTCGACGCAGGCGCGGGCGCACCCGGCGGGCCAGCCTGATGGCACGTCCGGCGTCCCTGGGCCGCGGCCTCGACGCGCTCATTCCGCGAGCCGCATCCACCACTCCCGTGCCGGCGGACATCCCGATCGACCGCATCGAGCGGAACCCATACCAGCCGCGAACCGTGTTCGAGATGGACCAGCTCGAACAGCTTCGCGCGAGCATCGCGGCGCACGGTGTCCTGCAGCCGGTGCTCGTCACGGAAACGCTCGAGGGGTATCGCCTGATCGCGGGCGAGCGTCGGGTCCGGGCTGCGCAGCTCGCCGGCCTGACGCGCATCCCGGCCATCGTCCGGCAGGCGGCCGGACGTGAACAGCTCGAGCTGGCGCTGGTCGAGAACCTCCAGCGAGCCGACCTGAACGCCGTCGAGGAGGCGCATGCGTATCGCCAGCTCGTTGACGAGTTTGGCCTGTCCCATGACCAGATCGCGAACCGGGTGGGACGGGCTCGTTCGACCATCGCGAACACCATCCGAATCCTGGAGCTTGAGCCCGCCGCGCTCGAGGCGATCGGGGCCGGACGGATCTCCGCGGGCCACGGCCGGGCACTGCTCGGCCTGGATTCGTCCCGGCAGGCGGATCTCCTGGCCCTGATCGAGCGTCGCGGGCTGTCCGTGCGGCAAGTCGAGGACCTTGCACGACGGCTCCGCGAGGAACCGGGATCGGCCAGCCCGACTCGGCCGGCCGCGACGCTCGACGGCGAGATGGAGCGGGTGGAGGAGGACCTCCGCCGATCGCTCGGCACCAAGGTTCGGCTCGCGCGCTCGCGCAAGGGGGGTCGAATCATCATCGAGTGGTACGGCGAGGAAGAGTTGGGCCGCCTCTACGAACGGCTGACCGGAGGGAATTCGTGACGGATCGGTCCACGGGCGCGGGCACGGCAGGCGGGATCCGGCGGCCGGTCGAAGCGGGCGTCGGGCGGCAGCGACTACACCGCCGCCAGCATCCAGGTCCTCGAGGGCCTCGAGGCCGTCCGCCGCCGGCCAGGCATGTACATCGGCTCAACCGACGTGCGGGGCCTCCACCACCTCGTCTGGGAGGTCGTGGACAACTCGATCGATGAGGCGATGGCCGGCCACGCAACCCGGATCGAGGTGACGATTGCCGCGGATGGCACCGTGACCGTCCAGGACGACGGTCGCGGGGTCCCCGTGGGGAAGCACGCCACGGGGAAGGACGCCCTGGAGGTCGTGCACACGGTCCTCCACGCCGGCGGCAAGTTCGGAGGCGGCGGTTACAAGGTCTCGGGCGGCCTGCACGGCGTCGGCGTCAGCGTGGTCAATGCGCTCTCCGAGTGGCTCCGGGTCGAGACGGCACGCGATGGCTCGGTCTGGGCCCAGGAGTACGTCCGCGGCAAGCCGACCATGGCCGTCACGAAGGTCGGCCCGCAGGGACACCGCCGTGGAACCCGGACGAGCTTCCGCGCCGACCACGAGATGTTCGAGAGCACGGACTACGGCTTCGAGACGATCACCCAGCGGCTCCGCGAGTCGGCGTACCTCAACAAGGGCCTCTGGATCCGCCTGACGGACGAGCGGGCCGATCGCGAGCGCTCCTTCTACTTCGAGGGCGGCCTGGTCTCCTTCGTCCGCCACCTCAACCGGAACAAGGAGGTCCTCCACGCGCGACCGATCTCCGTGGAGAAGCGCGACGGCGCGACGACCATCGAGGTGGCGCTCCAGTACAACGACTCCTTCACCGAGAACGTCTTCGCGTTCGCGAACAACATCAACACGGTCGACGGCGGGACGCACGTCACGGGGTTCCGCGCGGCACTGACGAGCTCCCTCAACGATTGGGCGCGGAAGGCCGGGATCCTCAAGGATGCCGACTCGAACCTGAGCGGAGACGACGTCCGGGAGGGGTTGACCGCGGTCATCTCCGTCAAGCTCGTGGACCCCCAGTTCGAGGGACAGACCAAGGCGAAGCTTGGCAACGCGGAAGTCAAGGCGCAGGTCCAGGCGTCCGTCGCCGAGGGGATCGTCCAGTACCTCGAGGAGAACCCGGCCGAGGGACGCCGGATCATCGAGAAGAGCCTCACCGCCGCCCGCGCTCGCGAGGCGGCCCGGAAGGCGCGCGATCTCGTCATCCGCAAGGGCGCCCTGGAGGGGATGGCGCTGCCGGGCAAGCTCGCCGACTGCCAGGAACGCGATCCTGCGCGGAGCGAGCTCTACCTCGTCGAGGGAGACTCCGCGGGCGGCTCCGCCAAGATGGGCCGCAACCGACGCTTCCAGGCCGTGCTCCCGCTCCGGGGCAAGGTGCTGAACGTCGAGAAGGCGCGCCTGGACCGGGTGCTGTCAAGCGAGAACGTGCGGCCGCTCATCATCGCCCTGGGCGCGGGGATCGGCGACACGTTCGATCTTGCCAAGCTCCGCTACCACCGGATCATCATCATGACCGACGCCGACGTGGATGGAGCCCACATCCGGACGCTCCTGCTCACGTTCTTCTACCGGCACATGGGCCAGATCATCGAGAAGGGCCACCTCTTCATTGCGCAGCCGCCGCTCTACCGCGTGAGCACGGGCAAGCAGACGCTCTACGCCCAGTCGGAGAAGGAGCGCGAGGCGGCGATCAAGAAGCTGAACTCCAAGAACATCTCGGTCCAGCGCTTCAAGGGCCTGGGTGAGATGAACGCCGATCAGCTCTGGGAAACCACCATGAATCCGCAGAGCCGCACCCTCCTTCGCGCCGAGATCGAGGACGGCGTTGAGGCCGACGCGATCTTCACGATGCTGATGGGCGAGAAGGTCGCACCGCGCAAGAGCTTCATCATGTCCGAGGCGCGGAAGGTGCAGAACCTTGACATCTGAGGTCGTGACCACCTCCGGGCGGTTCGAGGTCGCGCCGCACAGCTGCTTTGCGTGCGGCGAGCTCAATGCCGTCGGCCTTCGCCTCGTGCTGCACGTCGAGGGCGACACCTGCTGGACCGAGACGACGCTGGCATCCGACTTCCAGGGCTGGGAGGGGATCACCCACGGCGGAATTGTTGCCACGATCCTCGACGAGGTGATGGGCTGGGCGCTCGCGAGCGCGGATTCGTGGGGCTACACCGCCAGGCTGACGATCGAGTATCGCCATCCCACGCCGATCGGGCGGCGGGTGCGGGCGGAGGGGCAGCTCGTCGAGCGCCGCCGCCGCCTCCTCACCACCCGAGCGCGGCTGGTGGACGCCGAGACGGGCGAGCTCCTGGCCACGGCGGACGCGCTGTACGTGGCCGCCCCGCCGGACCGTAAGCAGGCGCTGAAGGACCGCTACCGCTTCCGGCTTGTCCGGGACGATGCCGCGCCGTCGGATTCGACAGCGCGCGACAGCCATGACGCTGGAGACGGAACCGGGCCGGGCCGGGGCAACCGGCGAGCCGGACGAGCCGCCGCGCGGGCCGGGCAAGGTGCTGCCGTGACCGCCCGAGTGACCGCTCCGGTCGCCAGCCCGACGACCGCTGCCTCGAATGCGTTCGTGGCGGCGCACATAGAGTCCGCCCGCGCCCTGGGCCGCAGCCTGGCGGTCGATGTGGACGAGCCATCGGCTTTCGCGGCCGCGCTGCGTTCGGGCCTGGAGTCCCTCGGGGATCCAGCCTACCTCGCGGGCCAGCGGCTGGTGGCGCCCGGGATCGGTCCACTGCTCGGTGTGCGCCTGCCCCTCCTGGAGGCGGTCTATCGCGCCCTGATGCGCGAGCTGCGGGGCGTTCGGGCGGCCCGGCTCCTTCCGATCGCAGAGGCGCTGGCGCGGGACCCGCTCCGCGAGCTGCGCTGGTTCGCCTGCTGGCTGCTCGGCCGCCTGCTGCCGGACGATCCGGAGCTCGCCTGGCAGGTGCTCCGTCGGATCGCCGCCGATGCGGACGACTGGATCACCGTGGACACGCTCGCCACGTCGATCGCAACCGGAATCCTCCTCGAGCCGTACCGCTGGGCGGAGCTGGAGCAGCTGGTCTACAGCCCCAGCCGCTGGGAGCGCCGCCTCGTCGGCTCGAGCGTGGCCACGATCCCGTTCGTGGACCGTGAGCGCGGGCGGACGCCCGAGGTGGTCTCGAGCGGCCTGGCGCTCGTCGGCCTCCTCATCGGTGACCCGGAGCCCGACGTGCAGAAGGCGCTCAGCTGGGCGCTCCGCAACTTGACCGTCGCCGACCCGGGCCCCGTCACCGTCTTCTGCCGGCTCGAGGCGGCGCGAGCCGCCTCGACGGCCGATGGGGCACGAGCATGGGTCGTGCGCGACGCGCTGGCCAAGCTCGCACCGGTCGACGCGGACGAGATTCGCGCGCTGCTCGCGGGGATCCGCCGGACGCCCGGGGCTCCCAGCACCTCGGCCGCCGCGTCGACCGCCGCCGCCTTTCACCAGGCAGGCCGCGGAGTCGGCGCTTCCCGACCGCCGCTGACCTGAACCGGAGAGCCAATCCGTGACCGACGACCTGGGCAACATCCGAACGATCCGCATCGAGGACGAGATGCGGACGAGCTACCTCGACTACGCCATGAGCGTGATCGTGGCCCGCGCCCTCCCGGATGTCCGCGACGGCCTCAAGCCGGTCCACCGGCGGATCCTCTACGCGATGGGCGAGATGGGGCTGGCCTCCAACGCCTCGTACCGCAAATGCGCGGCCATCGTCGGCGAGGTGATGGGCAAGTACCACCCGCACGGCGACGCGGCGATCTACGACACCCTGGTGCGCCTCGCGCAGGACTTCTCCATGCGCTATCCGCTCGTGGACGGGCAGGGCAACTTCGGCTCCGTCGACGGTGACTCGGCGGCCGCGATGCGCTACACGGAGGCGCGCCTCGCTCCCATCGCCTCCGAGATGCTCGCCGATATCGACAAGGCCACGGTCGACTACGTCGATAACTACGACGGCCAGCATCGCCAGCCGGTCATCCTGCCCGCGAAGCTCCCCAACCTGCTCGTCAACGGGAGCTCGGGCATCGCCGTCGGGATGGCCACGAACATCCCGCCACACCACCTGGGCGAGGTGGTGGATGCCACGATCGCGCTCATCGACGATCCCGAGCTGACGACCGACGACCTGTGCGCGTACGTCAAGGGCCCCGACTTCCCGACGGCCGGGTCGATCTTCCGCTACGAGCAGCAGAAGAACGCGCTCACGGGCGTCACCGAGACGGTGGACGCGATCCGGCAGATGTACGCCCACGGCCATGGCCGCGTGATCATGCGAGCCCAGGTCGCCTTCGAGGAGGCGCGCCGCGACCGGGTGGCGATCATCGTCACCGAGCTTCCCTACCAGGTGAACAAGGCGTCGCTGCTCGAGAAGATCGCCGACCTCGTCAAGGACAAGCGCATCGACGGGATCGCGGACCTTCGGGACGAGTCCGACCGGGACGGGATGCGGATCTACATCGAGGTCAAGAACGACGCGAACCCGCACACGGTGCTGAACAACCTGTTCAAGCACACGCCCATGCAGCTCGCCTTCAACCTCAACATGCTCGCCCTGGTCGACGGGCAGCCCCAGACGCTGCCGCTGAAGGCCGTGATCGCGCACCACGTGGACCATCGTCGCGAGATCGTCCGCCGGCGGACCGAGTTCGACCTGGGCAAGGCTCGCGAGCGGGCCCACATCCTGGAGGGGCTCAAGATCGCGCTGGATCACCTCGACGAGGTGATCCGGACGATCCGCGAGTCCGCCGATGTCGAGACCGCCCGGCGGAACCTGATGGACCGCTTCGACCTGAGCGAGCTCCAGGCCCAGGCGATCCTGGACATGCGCCTGGCCCGCCTGGCCGCGCTCGAGCGCAAGAAGATCGAGGACGAGTACCTCGCGGTCATCCAGCTGATCGCGGAGCTCGAGGACATCCTCGCCAACCCGGCCCGGATCCTCGCGATCATCAAGGACGAGCTCACCGAGCTGAAGCGGAAGTACGCCGGCGAGCGGCGCACGCGTGTCGTGGACGATTCCTCGCGCGAGATGACCGACGAGGACCTGATCGCCGACGAGGACGTGGTGGTCACGATCAGCCGCCGCGGCTACATCAAGCGCCAGCCGGTGGCGACCTACCGGCGCCAGGGCCGGGGCGGCAAGGGGATCATCGGGCACGTCACCCGCGAAGAGGATGCCGTCGACAGCCTCCTCGTGGCCAACACCCACGACTGGGCGCTCTTCTTCACGAACCGCGGACGCGTCTTCTCGGCGAAGGTCCACAACGTGCCGGACGCCAGCCGCCAGGCGAAAGGGATCCCGATCATCAACCTGCCGGGCGTCCAGGTGGAGGCCGGAGAGGTCCCCACCGCCACGCTCATGGTGCCGGACTTTACGGCCGCGTCCTACCTTGTGATGGCAACCCGGAAGGGCACGGTCAAGAAGACGCCCCTGGAGCAGTTCGAGAAGGTCCGCTCGTCCGGGATCCGGGCCATAACGCTCGCGGACGGCGACGAGCTGGCCTGGGTGGACCTCGCCACGGGCCGCGACGACGTGATCATCGCCACCGCCCAGGGCAAGCTGGCCCGGTTCGCGGAGAGCGAGGTTCGCGCGATGGGCCGTGACGCCGCCGGCGTCATCGGGATCCGGCTGGCGCGCGCCGGCGACGAGGTCGTGGCAATGAGCGTGGTCCAGCCCGGGACCGACCTGCTTGTCCTAACCGAGACGGGCTACGGGAAGCGGGTGGCCCTGCGCGAGTTCCGGCGCAAGCACCGTGGCGGCCAGGGCGTGATGCTGATCCCGCTGGAGGGTCGCAAGACCGGCCGCGTCGCGGCGGTCCAGCAGGTGACCGAGGAGGACGAGGAGCTCCTCCTCATCTCGGCCGGCGGCCAGGTGGTCCGAACCGAGACGCAGACGATCAACCGCTACTCGTCCGGCGCCCGCGGTGTGATCACGATGCGGCTGAACGAGGGCGACAAGGTGGTCGGAATCGCCGCTTTCCGCGAGGGACTGGCGGAGCGAGAGGGCATCGGCGACAATGGCGCTCCCGACGTGGGGCCGACCGGTCCGGGGGCGGGACCGTCGGGAGGCTGACGGGCTTCGGCGCGGAGGAGGCGTCCTTGTACTCCGACTCGTTCGACGTCTACACGGGTAACGCCAACGACGGCCTCGCCCGGAAGATCTGCCGCTACCTGGGCGTCCCGCTGGGCCAGGCCGAAGTCTTCTCGTTCGCCAACGAGAACATCTTCGTGAAGATCCTCGACAACGTCCGCGAGAAGGACGTCTTCCTGGTCCAGCCGACCTGCCATCCCGTCAACCAGTCGATCATGGAGCTTCTGATCATGATCGACGCCTTCAAGCGGGCGAGCGCCGGGCGGATCACCGCGGTCGTCCCGTACTACAGCTACGGGCGATCGGACAAGAAGGACCAGCCGCGCGTCCCGATCACGGCGCGCCTGATCGCCGACATGATCACGGTCGCCGGGGCGGACCGGGTCCTCACGATGGACCTGCACCAGGGCCAGATCCAGGGCTTCTTCAACATCCCGGTCGACGAGCTGACCGCCGTCCACCTGCTGTCCAACTACTTCCGCCAGAAGGCCCTGACCGACATCGTGGTCGTCACGGACCTCGGCTTCGCGAAGCGCGCCCGGGCGTTCGCCGAGCTGCTGGATGCGCCGCTCGCCATCATCGAGAAGCGCCGGGTGGGAAACCAGGACCGGGCGGAGCTGCTGAACGTCATCGGCGATGTCCGGGGCAGGCGCGCGATCATCGTGGACGACGAGATCGACACTGCCGGGACGCTCATGGAGATCGTGCGGGCGCTGGTTCGGGAGGGCGTCGAGGACATCTACGCCTGTGCCACGCACGGAATCCTGTCCGAGGGTTCGGTCAACCGGATCGCGAGCGCCCCCATCCTGGAGCTCGTCCTGACCGACTCTGTTCCGCTCCCGCCCGAGAAGCGGCTCCCGCAGATCACGACGCTGTCGGTGGCGCCCTTGATCGGCGAGGCGATCCGCCGGATCCACCGGGGCGAGTCGGTCGGCGCGCTCTTCAGCAGCGAGGCGTCGCTCACCCAGGAGATGATCCTCTGGGAGGACGGCATCGAGCAGACGCTCGACTCCCGCACCGGGACCACCCATCCCCCGGAGCACCTCACGACGCGCCACGACCCGGACCATCCCGCCGAGATCGCCGGTCCCGCGCCGGCCCCAGCCTTCGGAGACCGATGACCCTCCAGCTCCATCAACCCGACGGCGAGGGCGGCCTGGCGCCTCGCACCGACACCCCCAGGGATTGGCGCACCCAGCTCCGCTCGCCTCGCTGGCACGCGGCGCGGCTGGCGAACCGGGAGATGAACCCGACCCGCAGGTCCGTCTCGTTCCTCTTCTGGCTCGCGCTGGGTGCCCTGACCTTCGCCCTGCTCATGGCAGGGTATGGCTCCGGGTTCTGGAAGTAGATCGGGTCGCCCGCGCGCGCTGCCCCGCGCGGTGCCGGGTCGCCCGCTGCCGGTTCGCCCGCTCGCGCTGCCGGGGCGGGTGATCGAGGGCCGGCGCGATACCCCACGCCTATACTGACCGTTCCATGGTGCTTGGCTTCCTTTCCCGCTTCGTCGATTCCAACGACCGCGAGATCCGGCGCCTCCAGCCGCTCGTCGATGCCGCGAACGCGCTGGAGCCGGAGCTCCGGGACGAGTCCGACGCGCAGATCCGGGCCCGGATGGACGAGGTTCGGGCTGAGCTGGCGGAGCTCCAGGAAGGCTTCGGCCCCGGCCAGGACGAGCTCGACGAGGACGACGCCGCCCGTCGCCGCGACCTCGAGACCGAACGCCTGAAGAAGGAGACCGAGAAGCTCCAGGCGGCGCTCGACGACGTCCTGCCGGAGGTGTTCGCGGCCGCCCGCGAGGCGATGCGCCGGACGCTGGGGATGCGCCACTTCGACGTCCAGCTGATGGGCGGAATCGTTCTCCACCAGGGCAAGATCGCGGAGATGAAGACGGGCGAAGGCAAGACCTTCGTCCCGACCCTCGCCGCGACCCTCAATGGCCTTACCGGGCGGGGCGTCCACGTCGTGACCGTGAACGACTACCTGGCCCGCCGCGACGCCCAATGGATGGGCCCGATCTTCCACTTCCTGGGCGTCTCGGTGGGGATCGTGGTTGGCGAGGAGGCCTACCGCTTCGAGCCCGGGTACCCCACGACCGACGAGCGGCTGATCAACCTGCGCCCCTGCTCGCGCCGCGAGGCCTACGCGGCCGACGTGACGTACGGCACGAACCACCACTTCGGGTTCGACTATCTGCGCGACAACCTCGTCACCGAGATGGACCAGCGGGTACAGCGAGGCCACTTCTTCGCGATCGTCGACGAGGTGGACAACATCCTCATCGACGAGGCGCGCACGCCGCTGATCATCAGCGGCCAGGCCGAGGAATTGGCCGATCTCTACTTCCAGTTCGCCCGCCTCGTGCCGCGGCTGCGCGCCCGGCCCGAGGGCGAGGAGGAGGGCGGCGACTACTTCGTCGACCTCAAGGACCGTGCCGTCTCGCCGACCGAGGAAGGCATCGCCAAGATCGAGCAGTGGCTCGGCGTTCAGAACCTGTACGACGATCCGCGGCTGACGCGCTACTTCGATGCGGCGCTCAAGGCCCACGCGCTCTACAAGCGCGATCGCGACTACATCGTCCGGGACGGCGAGATCGTCATCGTCGACGAGTTCACCGGCCGCCAGATGCCCGACCGGCGCTGGAGCGAGGGCATCCACCAGGCGATGGAGGCCAAGGAGGGCCTGCGCGTCCAGCGCGAGTCCGTGACCCTCGCCACCGTCACGTTCCAGAACTACTTCCGCCTCTACGCGAAGCTTGCCGGCATGACCGGCACCGCGATGACCGAGGCCGAGGAGTTCCACAAGATCTACAAGCTCGAGGTCGTGTCGATCCCGACCAACCAGCCGATGATCCGCGACGACGAGCAGGACCTGGTCTTCCGGAACGAGAAGGGCAAGTTCAAGGCGCTCGATCGACGAGATCGTCGAGATGCGCGAGGCGGGCCGACCCGTCCTGGTGGGCACGGTCAGCGTCGAGAAGTCCGAGATCCTCGCCGAGCTCCTCGAGCGGAGCGGGATCAAGCACGAGGTCCTCAACGCCAAGTTCCACGAGAAGGAGGCGCCGATCGTGGCCCAGGCGGGCCGCTCTGGCGCAGTGACCATCGCGACGAACATGGCGGGCCGCGGGACCGACATCATGCTCGGCGGCAACCCGGCCGGCCTGGCGTCGGAGATCCTGCACCGGCGCGGGCTGAACCCGGCCGAGGTGGACAAGGCAACCTACGACGATGCGCTCGCCGAGGCGAAGGCGATCTGCGACGCCGACCACGACCGGGTGGTCGCCGCGGGCGGCCTCCACATCATCGGCACCGAGCGCCACGACTCCCGGCGCATCGACAACCAGCTCCGCGGGCGGGCCGGCCGGCAGGGCGACCCTGGCTCGTCGCGCTTCTACCTCTCGCTCGAAGACGACCTCATGAAGCGCTTTGCCTCCGAGCGGGTGGCGGGCCTGATGGAGCGACTCGGGCTGGACGACGATGTCGCGATCGAGTCACGCCTCGTGAGCCGGACGATCGAGAGCGCCCAGACGCGGGTCGAGGGCTACAACTTCGACATCCGGAAGCGCGTCGTCGAGTTCGACGACGTCATCAACAAGCAGCGCGAGACGATCTACGCGGAGCGCGACAAGGTGCTCCGCAACGAGGACCTGACCGAGACGGTCGACGCGTTCCTCGGCGAGGAGGTGGACGCGCTCCTGGCCACGCTACTGCGCCGCGGAGATCCCCGACGAGTGGAACATGGAGGGGCTGGCCGCCGCGCTCCACGCCATGGGCCTGGAGGGGCCGGGGACCTCGGAGGACGAGCTCTGGGAGATCGGCGGCCTGGCAGCGCTCTCCGGTCACCTGCGCGACCTGGCCGACGCCAAGCTCGAGGAGAAGGCGGCCGAGGTCGGAGCCGAGGACTGGCAGATGATCGAGCGCCTGGTCCTGCTCCGGACGATCGACTCGCTCTGGGTGGAGCACCTGACAGAGCTGGACGACATGCGACGCGGGATCGGTCTCCGCGGCTACGCCCAGCAGGACCCGCTCAACGAGTTCAAGAAGGAGGCGTTCAACCTCTACGACCAGCTCGGCGAGCTGATCCGCCACCAGGTTGCGACCACGATCTTCCGCGTCTCGGTGGTACGCCAGCCGGCGGCCCCGACACCCGACGAGGGGCAGCTCGCCGCGAGCCTGGCAGCCGGCGCCGCGGCGATCCGGGCCACGGGTGCCCGTGCCGCCGGGAGCCGGGCCGGAAGTGGGCCGCAGACGGCGGTCGCGATGCGGCCGGGCTTGAGTGGGTCGGCCCCGGCGAGCGCGACGTTCTCCGGCGGAGGCAACTCGACCACCAGCGCCCGACCACCGGCACCGTCGCCGGCGGTGGCGGCGGCCGCCCGGAACCTTCCGGCCGCGCCGGTGCTCCGGTCGATGCAGGAGCGGCTGGGCGACCAGGCCCGCACCGACGCCGCCAAGGGCGCCAACCCCGCGGCCGTGAAGCTCGGCCGCAACGATCCCTGCTACTGCGGGTCGGGGCTCAAGTTCAAGAAGTGTCACGGCCGCTGAGCGATCGCGGCCGGAGGTCACCGCTCCGCGAGATCGGCCTGGTGGGCCTCGCGGTCATCGCCGGAGGCGTGCTCGTCACCGGGTACGCGACCTTCCGGATCTGGCAGCGCGGGATCACCGACGAGACGCGGCCGGTCGACGCGATCGTCGTGCTTGGGGCGGCGCAGTACGACGGGACGCCGTCGCCGGTCTTCGCCAGCCGACTCGATCACGCCGTGCACCTCTTCGCCGCCGGCGTTGCCCCGGTCCTGGTCGTCACGGGCGGCAGTCGCGAGGGCGACCGGACGACCGAGGCCGCGAGCGCGCGCACCTATGCCGTGGCGCACGGCGTCCCGGATTCCGCCATCCTCGGGGAGGATCAGGGCCGCTCGACGCTCGAGTCGCTCGAGGCAGTCGCCGGCATCCTGCGCGAGCATGGCCTGCAGAGCGCTCTCTTCGTGTCCGACCGCACGCACATGCTGCGCGTGATCCTCATGGCCAGGGACCTCGGGATCGAAGCGTACGGCTCACCGACGACCACGAGCCCGGCCGATGCGGATCTCCAGGCTCGCGTCGAAGCGACCCTCCACGAGCTCGGGGCGCTGGCCTATTACGGCCTGCTGGGAGGCGCCATCGGCCCCGAGCTCGGGGCGCCCGCCTCGCCCTGACGGGCACCGGCGACGACGGCATCTCGCCTTCGGCTGCGCCGCATCGATCTCCGGGCGGCGACGCGCGTCCGTCATGGGGCGGTCGTTGACGCGCCGTTCACAGACGAAAAACTCCCTCTTGGCCGGTTCGGGTCGGCCCCGTATACTCACACCATTGCCTCGGCTGACGCGCCCCAGCTCCCGTCCCGGCGGGAATCCGATCGGCCAGGCGTTGCGCCTGCAGTGCATGAGGGAGCAGTGAAGCAGATCACGGATACCGCCTTCGTCGATCTGATCGCCTGCGAGCGAGACTGCCGGAATTGCAGCTACGCCGCAGCGCTGGACTGCGACGGCAACTGCGGCGTCTGCCCTCACAACGCGTACTGCGCCTGCGTGAACCCCGTGGTCGCCCGGAGCAAGACCGCCCTGCGGCTCATCGAGCTCCGGCCGATCCTCCTCCAGGACGTTCGAGGCCGGGCCTAGATGGACCGGGCCGGCCTCCGCGAGCTTGCCGGACGGATCCACGCGACCTCGGGGCGTCTTTGACCTCCCGGCCAAGGAAGCGCGCGTCGCGGAGCTCGACGCGCTGATCGGGGTCCCGGGATTTCTGGGACGATCAGCGAGGAGCCCAGCGAATCCTTCGCGAGGCCGATGGCCTGCGCGGCGAGCTTTCGATCTGGCAGGACCTGGAATCCCGCGCGACGGGCCTCGACGAGCTGGCCGACCTCGCCGCCGAGGCCGACGACGCGGAGATGCTCGCCGAGATCGACCGCGACGCGGAGGCGCTTCGGGTCACCTTCGAGCGAGAGCGCACGGCGCTGCTCTTCTCGGGGGAGTACGACCAGCGCGGCGCGCTGGTCACGATCAGCGCGGGTGCCGGCGGGACGGAGGCAACCGATTGGGCGGAGATGCTCCTCCGCATGTTCCTCCGCTGGGCCGAGCGGCATCACTTCTCGACCGAGGTCCTGGACCAGACCGAGGGCGAGCAGACCGGCCTCAAGAGCGTGACGTTCAGCGTCGACGGCCGCCGGGCGTACGGCTGGCTTCGCGCCGAGCGCGGCGTGCACCGCCTGGTCCGGATCAGCCCGTACGACTCCCAGAAGCGTCGCCAGACCACATTCGCGCTCATCGAGGTGATGCCCGAAGTGGAGGATGAGGCCGAGGTGGAGCTCAACTGGGACGAGATCCGGGTCGAGATGTACCGCTCGTCCGGAGCGGGTGGGCAGCACGTCCAGAAGACCAACTCGGCGGTGCGCCTGACGCACATCCCGACCGGGATCGTGGTGACCTGCCAGAACGAGCGCTCGGCCACCCAGAACCGCGAGACCGCGGCCAAGGTCCTCGCAGCCCGTATCCTCGAACGGCGGCTGGAGGAGAAGGAAGTCGAGCTTCGCCTCCTCCGGGGCGAGCATGTCGAAGCCGGCTGGGGAAACCAGATCCGGAGCTACGTCCTTCACCCCTACCAGATGGTCAAGGATCATCGAACCGACGTGGAGACGTCGAACACGGCGGCCGTCCTGGACGGGGACCTCGACGTCTTCATGGCGGCCGAGCTCGAGCGCGAGGCGACCGAGGCGCCGGTCAGCGGCATGATCGAGCCGGCGTGATCGGCGCGGGCCCCGCGTGATGACCGCGCCGGGCGAAGAGCCGGTGATTCGCATTCGACCGGCACGCGTCGACGACCTGCCGGCCTGCGCCGGTGTCTGGCATGCGGGCCTCAGCGAGTACGGGGTTCGGGTGGGCCGGCCGGCGATGCCGCCGTTGTTCGGACCGCTGCTCGGGCTGCTCGGGCACCTCCTGGCAACCGACCCACAGGGCTTCCTGGTCGCGGTGGCGGACGGCGCAGCAGCCGACGACTCGCCGACGGCCGCGGATCGGGCCGACTCCGCGGGCCAGGTCGTCGCGTTCGTCTCGGCGCTCCGGCGCGAGCAGGTGTGGTTCCTGGCCATGCTGTTCGTGCAGCCGGGGCATCAGGAGCGCGGCGTGGGACGACGCCTCCTGTCGCGGGTGCTGACGGGTACGGAGGATGCCACCCACGCGACGTGCACGGACAGCGCCCAGCCGATCTCCAATGCCCTGTACAGCCGCTTCGGCATCATGCCGCGGCTGCCGGTGCTTGAGCTGGTCGGGCGGCCACAGGGCGTCGTGCCCGGCCTGCCCGGTGGAATTCGCGCGGTGCCCTTCGAGCTCCTGCGCGCTGGACCGACGGACGGCCCCGGGCCGCGGCGCCTGACCGCCGCGCTGGAGCACCTGGATCGAACGACGCTCGGGTACGCGCACCCGCAGGACCATGCCTACCTGGCCGCCCAGGGCCGCCTGGGCTACCTGTACGAAGCCGGCGATGGACGCGTGGTCGGCTACGGGTATGCGTCGGAGGTGGGCCGCCTGGGCCCGATCGCCGTCGACGATTCCGTGCTTGTTGGGGCCGGTGACGGGCCACCTTCTCGGGTCGGTTCGCCCGGCCGGTGCCTTCTCGGCCTGGATCCCGGGATCGGCCAGCGGGGCCATCACGGCACTCCTCGAGGCCGGGCTTGCGGCTGGAGGACTTCCCGGCGCTCGTCTGCTGGGACCGGCCCTTCGCCGACTTCGAGCGCTACGTGCCGATCACCCTCGCTGTCCTGTAGCGACCGACGACCGGACAGCCGCACGCCGGTCGCACGAACGGACCGGACGGATCCGTGGACCGGTGGTAGCCTCGACCGGACGTGACGACCCCCACCATCCTCCGGCCTGCCGCCGCGCCCGATTCGTCGACCGACGGCGCGGCCCCGGGCGCACCCGCGGAGGCCCGACCCGTCGTCTTGCTGCGCGGCGTGCGCAAGGTCTATCCAAACGGGAAGGCAGCCCTCGACGACGTGGACCTGGCCCTTGGGGAAGGGGAGTTCGTCTTCCTGGTGGGGCCGTCGGGCGCCGGCAAGACGACCCTCCTGAAGCTCCTGATCCGGGACGAGCGACCGACGTCCGGCGAGGTGATCCTCGATGGGCGGAACCTCGCCCGCGTGCCGCGGCGGAAGGTCCCCGAGCTGCGCCGCAAGATCGGGATCGTCTTCCAGGACTACAAGCTCCTGCCGACGCGCTCGGTCCGGGAGAACGTCGCGTTCGCGCTGGAGGTGACCGGGACGCCGCGCCGGCAGATCAGGCCTGCCGTCGATCGCGCGCTCGCCGTCGTCGGGCTGGCCGCCCAGGCGGATCAGCTGCCGACCACGCTGTCCGGCGGTGAGCAGCAGCGGACCGCGATCGCCCGCGCGCTCGTCCACGAGCCGCGCCTGATCATCGCCGACGAGCCGACCGGAAACCTGGACCCGCTGATCAGCTGGGAGATCATCCAGCTGCTGCTCCGGATCAACGAGCTTGGTGTCACGATCCTGATGGCCACCCACAACGCCTCCGTGGTGACCGCCCTCCGTCGCCGCGTCGTCGCGCTCGAGGAAGGGCGTGTCGTCCGCGACGAGGTCGGTGGCTACCACCGCGACGACTGACCCGTGTTCGGCTTCTTCCGTTTCGTCGCGTTCAGCGTCACCCATGGCCTGCAGGGCCTGCGCCGCAACGGCCTGATGACGATCGCCGCCACCGCCACGATGCTCCTGATGCTCCTCCTGCTCGCCGGGTTCTGGCTCGTCCAGGCGGGCCTCGCGGCCGGCGTCTCGTACGTCGAGCAGAAGGTGGAGATCGTCGCCGACCTCCACGATGTCCCCGGGGCCGAGGGCGCCCTCACCGTGCAGGCCGTTGCCCTGGAGGCGGACGTCGCGGCCCTGCCCTCCGTCCGAACCGTCGACTTCGTCTCCAAGGACCAAGCCCTGGCGCAGTTTCGCGAGCGGTTGCGCGAGCGGGGACAGGTCGACCTGACGGGCTACCTGGACCGGAACCCGCTTCCGGCCAGCCTCGAGGTCAAGCTCGTGGATCCGCGCGTCTACGACCAGGTCGTGCAGCTGCTCCAGAACCATAGTCGCGTGGTGGATGACGTGGTCCAGGTCCAGCAGCTGGTGTCCGAGCTGACGACCGTCACGGGCGTCCTGCGGACCGGGGGCATCGTGCTCCTGGTGCTGGTCGGGTTCGTCGTCCTCTTCATCATCGTCAACACCATCCGGCTGGCCGTCGTGGCCCGCCGCGAGGAGATCGAGATCATGCGGCTCGTCGGCGCATCGGACGCGTTTATCCGCTGGCCGTTCATCTTCGAGGGTGCCTTCGTCGGGCTGCTGGGGGCCGCGGCCGCGCTCGCCATCATCGCGCTGGTCTCGGGGCCGGTGTCCGACTTCATGTACGGCTTCTTCCGGGTCCTCCCGATCGAGCTCGGCTCGCTCCAGACGGACATGACCCTCCTGGTGGTCGGGACGGGGTTCGGGCTGGGCGTCCTTGGATCGTGGCTCTCCGTGCGAAGCTACCTGACAAAGTAGGCCCAGCCCCCGGGACTGCCAGGCCGCCCGTCCCGAACCCCCGGTGTACGCTGTCGGCCCGGCGGCCCCGGATCCGCGGCTGCGCCGGTTCCGAGCACGAGAACACGTCCCATGACCCCACGCGGCCCCGAACTCGATCCGCACGACCCCCCGACCGACGACGTGCCCGCCGAGCCGGGCGTGCCCGGCGTGCCCGATGTACCCGCCAAGCCCTCTGGCCCGCCCGACGTCCCTGAGGTGCCGGCCAATGCGGCCGAGGGCGCCACGTTGCCCGGGCCGCCCGCCCTGCCCGGGCCTGCCCGGCCCTGCCCGGCTCGCCGGCCCGCCGGAGAGTCGCGGCGCTGCCGCTCGCGTTTGCTGCCGTCGCCCTGCTCGCCGGTGCGGCGCTCTTCCTGTCCGGCTACATGCTCGGGATGCGGACGGCCACGACCCCGGGCACGCCCGCTGCCGACGCGGCGCTCTTCGCGCCGTTCTGGGACACCTGGGACTCGATCACCCGGAGCTACGTCGGCCCGGTGGACCAGAAGACCATCGTCGAGGGCGCCATCGACGGGATGATCAAGGCGCTCGGCGATCCGTATTCCGCCTACATGAGCCCGGCCGCCCTGCAGAGCGCGCGCGATTCCCTGGCAGGCCAGTTCGAGGGTATCGGCGCCGTCGTGACGGCTCGATCCTCGGCAGGGGCGGGAGGTGCGTGTGCGCCGCTGGGCCCAGCCTGCCGGATGACCGTGGTGTCCACGATTCCCGGCTCGCCTGCCGAGGCCGCCGGCCTCAGGGCCGACGATGCGATCACCGCCATCGACGGGTCGAGCGTGGATGGCCTGACCCTTGACCAGGCCATCGCGAAGGTTCGCGGTCCGAAAGGGACGCCCGTCGTGATCACGATCGCCCGGGCCGGCGGGGCGCCGTTCGACCTTCGCATCGTCCGGGCCGCAATCTCGCAGCCCCAGGTGGAGGCGCGCGACCTGGAGAACGACACGGTCCGCTACATCCGGGTCACCACCTTCTCGGACAGCGCTGCCACGGACTTCACGGCCGCGCTCCAGGCGGGCATCGCGAAGGGCGAGCGTTCCGTGATCGTGGATCTGCGCGACAACCCTGGCGGCTACGTGACGGCAGCCCGGACGATCGCCAGCCAGTTCATCGCCGGCGGGCCCATCTTCTGGGAGCAGAGCGCGGACGGGACGCAGATCGAGACGGCCGCGGCGCCCGGCGGCATCGCGACGGACCCCGGCATCCGGGTCATGGTGCTGGTCAACAATGGAAGCGCGTCGGCCAGCGAGATCGTCGCCGGAGCCCTCCAGGACACGAAGCGCGGCACGCTGGTCGGCCAGACGACCTTCGGCAAGGGCACGATCCAGCAGTGGGTGGACCTGACCAACGACTCGGGCGGGTTCCGGCTGACGATCGCAAAGTGGCTTACGCCCGCCAAGCGCTGGATTCACATGAAGGGCCTGACGCCGGACATCCTGGTCGGAGCCGGCGGCGCGCCGACCACGCCCACGGGCGACCCGTACATCGACGCGGCCCTCAAGGCCCTCGGGATGCCGACCGCCCTCCAGGCGTGGCCGCGCGCCGCCTGACGACGGGCGGGCGGGCACCTGGACCGGGACGCGGCGGACAAGAACATCCGCCCCGGTCGAGCCATCGGCTATCTCACCCCCGCCGAGTACCTGGCATCGGTGGGATCGATGCGTAACGGAGGTACTGGACGAGGACAACCTCTTGCCAGATCCGGGGTCGTCCTGTACGGTTTCGCCAACCGAAAGGAGGTGATGTGCAGTGACAGACAGTAGTCCGCGTCGTTGCACCACCTCGCAGGGAGCATCCGCCTGACGGACGCCCCAGCGGGTGGGCAACTCGAAACGCGTTCGAGGGCCGGTTCCGGCAGCGGAGCCGGCCTTCGTGCGTCCGCGACGCGCACCCGCTCGACCGCGCGGACATCCACCACGAGGAGCAGGAACCCATGGGCGAATCGACGATCGCCCTCAATCGCAAGGCGCGCCACGAGTTCACGATCGAGGACACGTTCGAGGCAGGCCTCGTCCTGACCGGCACGGAGATCAAGTCGATCCGGGCGGGCCACGTGAGCCTCCAGGAGGCCTACGCGCGCATCGAGCGCGGCGAGGCCTGGCTGGTCGGTGCCCACATCGCCCCGTTCGCGGGCGGCAACCGCCTCAACCATGAGGCGAAGCGATCGCGAAAGCTGCTCCTCCACCGCGACGAGATCGACGAGCTGCTCGGAAAGACGAAATCGAAGGGTCTCACGATCGTGCCCCTCCGGCTGTTCATCGATGGCCGCGGGCACGCCAAGCTCGAGATCGGGCTGGGGCGCGGGAAGCAGCTCCATGACCGTCGCCGGGACATCGCCGAGCGCGACGCGCGGCGCGACATGGATCGGTCGCTGGCCGACGCTGCCCGGGGCCGCGGGTAGGCCCGGAACCCCCACCGAAGCCGCGGGGCGCGCCGGGGTTCGCGCCGGGAACGGGGTCTTCCGGCCGCACCTCGGACCGGGCGTACAATGGCAGCGCCGACCCAGGTCGGCGCGAGCTGGCCGTGCGCCGGTTCGATCGGTGGGGATGCGTGGTCTCGACGGGGCCCCGCAGCCCGGAAACGCGAGCCGAGGATGCCGCTCTGGCCTCGTTAAAAGGCGGCAAAACGAAGTAACTGCCAACAAGCAGCCTGCTCTCGCCCTCGCCGCTTAGGCGGTAAGGTGAGCGTGGAAGCGGCCTCCTCCCCGTGGGCCGTGGAAGCGTCACTCAGCGGGGATGCAGCCCCGGCAAGCGCCGCGTAGCCGGGAGCGAAGCCCGATCTAGGGACACGCAGCTGGATCGATCATCGCCCCTGCCGATGGGGGTGGGTCGGTCGAGATCAAGCATCGGACACGCTCGTAGTGGGTCCGGGTCACGGGTTTCGGACGGGGAGTTCGACTCTCCCCCATCTCCACCAACCCCTCCCTTGGCGCGGGCGGCGGCGAGAGACCGCCGGCAGACCGCAGCGTATGTGGTCAGCCGCGTCAGCCCGGCGCTGACTCCGAAGGCGCATGAACAGACAAGGCCTCAGACTGCGCCCGTGAGCACACGCCGGAACACGCCAGGAAGCCACGCCGGGACCGCCGCCCGGTGAGCCCGCTCGAGGCTATCGCGATCCTGGCCGCCGGCCTGGCGGCAGGCACGATCAACACGATCGTCGGGTCCGGCTCGCTGATCACCTTCCCGACCCTGCTCGCTTTCGGCTACGCGCCGGTCGTCGCGAACGTCTCGAACACGGTCGGGCCTGGTGCCCGGCTCGCTCAGCGGCGCGATCGGGTACCGCCGGGAGCTGGCCGGCCAGCGCGGCCGGGCGATCCGCCTGGGGATCGCCGCGGTCGCCGGGGGCCTGACAGGGGGCCTGCTCCTGCTCGCCCTGCCGGCTGCCGCGTTCGAGCGGATCGTGCCGATCCTCATCCTCGGCGCGGTGGTCGCTGATGGCGATCCAGCCACGCCTGTCGCGCGCGATGGGCGAACGTCGGGCGGAGGGCGAGGAGCACACGCTTGCCGCTCGTCGTCACGATCTACCTCACCGGCATCTACGGCGGCTACTTCGGGGCTGCCCAGGGCGTGATCATGATGGCCCTGCTGGCAACCTTCCTGCCCGAGCACCTGCAGCGCCTGAACGCCCTGAAGAACGTGCTGGCGATGCTCATCAACGGCGTCGCGGCCATCCTGTTCATCGCGGTGGCACCCGTCGCCTGGACGCCCGCGATCCTCCTGGCGATCGGGGCGATCGCCGGCGGGCAGATCGGCGCGATCGTCGGACGCCGACTCCCGGCAGGGGTCCTGCGCCTCGCGATCATCGTGCTCGGCACGTTCGTGGGCCTTCGCCTCCTGATCGGATAGGGCCGATCGACCGGGGCAGGGGCGCTGCGCGACCGGCGTGGTAACAAGCGCGGGCGCGGGTCCGGAGCCGGCCGGGCGTAGAGTCACGGCGATGGCCTTCTCGCATCGCGCCTTCATCGTGCGCCACACCCGCCTTCGACCGGTCCCGGGGCTCGAGGAGATCCGCCTCCACCTGGCCGACGAGGTGCTGCCGGTCTGGCGAGCGATCCAGGTCGAGACGGCCGACGACGACGCGGACCTGCCCTACTGGGCCGTCGCGTGGGCGGGAGGGCTCGCGATCGCGCGGCATCTTCGGGAGCACCCCGAAGCCGTCGCCGGCCGCGCGGTCTTCGACCTCGGATCCGGCTCCGGGCTGTGCGCAATCGCAGCGGTGCGCGCCGGCGCCTCGGTGGTGACCGGCGCGGACATCGATCCATTCGCCGCCGCTGCAATCGAGCTCAATGCGCGCGCCAACGGCTGCCGCATCGCCGTCCTGCGCCGTGACGTGCTGGACGGAGGTTCCGCCTGACGTCGATGTCGTGCTGGCTGGCGACACCTGGTACGACGTCCGGCTCGCGGACCGCGTCCTGCCGTGGCTGCGGAGGGCTCGCGGTCGTGGAATCGACGTCCTGGTGGGCGACCCCGGCCGCCGCTACCTGCCGACCCGCGACCTGGTCGAGCTCGCCTCCTATGACGTCGCAACCACGACGGATCTCGAGGACCTCGAGCACAGGCAGGGCCGGGTTTACGCGGTGCGTCCAGCGGACGACGACCCGGACCCGCGCCCGCCTCACATCGCGAGGCGCGGGTAGAGGCGGGCCGCGATTGCCAGCAGCACGACGAGCGCGAAGGCGAGCACGCCGATGTCCAGCGCGATCGAGAAGGTGGCCGTCCCACCCTCGACCATCAGCGCCCGGAGCGCATCCACCTGGTAGGTGAGCGGGTTCACGTGGGCGACCACCTGGAGCCACGACGGCATGAGGGCGATCGGGTAGATCGCGCTGCTCGCGAAGAAGAGCGGCATGGTGAGGACCTGGCCGATGCCCATGAACCGCTCCCGGGTCCGGACCAGGCAGGCGATGATCAGCGAGAACGTGGCGAACCCGGCGGCCCCCAGGACCACCACGACCGCGACGCCGAGGATCGGCACGAGCCCGAGCTGGAGGTGGACGCCGATGAGGGCGGCGACGATGTACACGACGACCGCCTGCACGAGCGCGCGCAACCCGCCTGCGAGCGCCTTTCCCGACACCAGCGCCAGGCGCGAGGCCGGGCTCACGAGGTACTTGTGGAGGACCCCGAGGTCCCGCTCCCAGATCACGGCGATGCCGAAGAAGATCGCCGAGAAGAGCGCGCTCTGCGCGAGCACGCCGGGGGCAAGGAAGTCCATGTAGCCGAGGGTGCCCGTCGGGATCGCGCGGGCCTGGGCGAGCACCTGGCCGAAGACGATCAGCCAGAGGATCGGCTGGACCGCCCGCGTGAGCAGCTCCGTCGGGTCGTGGGCGAGCTTGCGCAGCTCGCCCTGGGCGACCGTCCACGTGTCCTGGGGGAACCGGACGACGGACGGGGGCTCAGCCCAGGCGACGGGCCGTGCGGCGCGTTCGAGCGACGTCACGATAGGTTCCTCCAGCTGATGCATCGTCCAGGTCGCTGCCGGTGAAGTGGGTGAACACGTCGTCCAGGCTGGCGCCGGGGCCGACCTCCGCGGCGAGCGAGTCGGGGGTGCCCGAGCGCGACGAGCTTGCCGAGGTGCATGATCCCGACCCGCTCGCACAGCTCGGCGGCCTCGTCCATGTAGTGCGTCGTGAGCAGGATGGTGGTGCCCTCCAGCTCGCGCAGCTTCCGCACGTGCTCCCACACCGCCCGCCGGGCCGTCGGATCCAGCCCCACGGTGGGCTCGTCCAGGAAGAGCACCGGCGGCGCATGGAGCATCGCCTGGGCAATCTCGAGGCGACGGACCATGCCACCCGAGTACGTCCGGACCAGGTTGTCCCCGACGTCGGTGAGCCCCATGAACCGGAGCGCCTCGTCGATCCGCTCGCGGCGCTCCGGGCCGGGAATGTGGTACAGGTGGCCCGAGATGTCCAGGTTCTCGCGGGCGCTCAGCGCGCCGTCCGACGACAGGAGCTGGGGCACGTAGCCGATCGACCGGCGCACGGCGCGCGCATCGTGGGCGATGTCGTGGCCGGCGACCGTCGCGGAGCCGGAGGTCGGCGGCAGCAGCGTGATGAGCATCTTGATGGTGGTCGTCTTGCCGGCGCCGTTCGGGCCGAGCAGGCCGAACACTTCGCCCGGCCTCACCTCGAGCGAGAGCGCGTCGACCGCGGTGACCGAGCCGAACTCGCGCCGCAGGTCCCTGGTCTCGATCGCCGCTCGCACGCTGGCCTCTCTGGTCTACAATTAGGTTACCTAACATTCTACCAGGGATGCCCGACCATGTCGACAACCGCCGGCGCCCCCGAGGAGGAGGCAGCCCGAGCCGTCCTCGAGACGGTGCCGCTGGTGATGCGCGCGATCCGGGCCCGCATGCGGGAGGCACGCTCGGAGGCGATCTCCGTCCCGCAGTTCCGGGCCCTGGTCTACATCCGGCGTCACCCGGGCACCGACCTGTCCGGCGGTGGCGGACCACGTGGGCACGTCGCTGCCGGCTGCCTCCGAGCTCGTCGCCCGCCTCGTGCGCCAGCAGCTGGTGGTGCGCGAGACCGATCCGGATTCGCGTCGGCGTATCCGCCTCACGCTCAGCGCATCGGGCCTCGCCGACCTCGAGGCGGCCGAGCAGCGGACGACGGAGTGGCTCGTGCGCGTCCTCGGTGGCCTCGACGGAGCCCGGCTCGCCAGCCTCGCAGCCGGGCTCCGCGACCTCCGGGCGACGGTGGTGAGCGAATCTGGAACGCGCGCCGATCGCGGCTAGCGCGTCAGCGTCACCTTGCGGAGATTGTGGGGCGTCTCCGGATCGCGCCCGCGCGCGACCGCGAGATGGTACGCGAACAGCTGGCACGGCAGGATCGCCGCGATCGGCGCGAGCCACTCCGGCACATCGGCCGGAAGCGCCAGCGACCCGCTCCCGAGGGCGCGGGCGGCTGCGGCGTCCGACACGACCAGCAGATCCGCGCCTTCGGCGGCGAGGCGGCCGAGCAGCGTCAGCATCCCGGGAAGCGCGGGCCCGCTCGAAACGACCGCGAAGACCGGCATGCCCGGCTCGACCAGCGCGATGGGACCGTGCTCGTAGTCGGCCGCCGAGTATGGGTCGGCGAAGACGCCGGCGACTTCCTTGAGCTTGAGGGCCCACTCGCGCGCGGTCGCGTACTGGAAGCCGCGGGCGAGGACGACGCAGGCGGGGGCAGGCGCCAGCCGTCTCGCGAGGCCGACGATCGATGGCTCCAGCTCGAGCATCCCGGCCAGCGCCGCGGGAAGCCGGCCGAACGCGGGGTCCCGATCGCCGCCGCGGAGCGCCTCCGAGAGCAGCGCCACGACCGCAAGCTCCGCGACGTACGTCTTGGTTGCCGCGACGGCCAGCTCCGGCCCGGCCTCCAGGGGCACGACGACGTCGGCTGCGCCGGCCAGCGGCGATCCCGGGTCGTTCGAGATCGCGAGCGTCAGGGCGCCCTGCCGGCGCGCGTCGTCGAGAACCGCGACGATGTCCGGTGAGCGGCCGGACTGGCTCATCCCGATCACCAGGGCGTCCTCGACGCGGGGGGCCAGCCCGTAGAGCGACGACAATGACGGCGCCGCCAGCCCCACCGGGAGGCCGGCCCGGGCGCCCAGGACGTACTGCGCGTACGTGGCGGCGTGGTCGGACGTGCCTCGTGCGGCGATCAGGACGAACCGGGTCCCGCGGCGGCGGACCTCACCGGCGAGGTGCGCCAGCGGCGCCCGCGCGCTCACGAGCAGGCCGTCCACGACCGCAGGCGACTCGGCGAGCTCCTGGCGCATCGTCATGGCCGGAGATCAGCCGGGCGGGAGCGTCGGGGTCGGCGGTCGGCGTCGGCGTCGGCGTCGGGCTCGGCGTCGGGGCTCGGGCTCGGCGTCGCACCGTTCCCGGACGGTGCCCGGCCGATGAGCGTGAGGCCGTCCACTCGAGCGTAGTTCGAGTTGAAGACGTCACGGTGGATCACGACCCCGGCCGCGTCCGTGACCGTTCGGGTGACGCTCACCCGCATCCCGATCGTGGGGTACTCGAGCCGCTTCGTGGTCCCCGGCAGGGATGCTCGTCGTGTATTCGGTGGTCTCCACGCCGGGGTTGCGGTTCGTCACGATCGGCTGCGAGAACGTGACCTGGCGACCGGTCGGGACGCTGAACAGGGAGAACTTGACCGCTCCGGCGAACGTGTACCCGCGGATGAGGATCGGGTACGGCGTGTCGTTCCGGAAGGACATCGTCGTGACGGATCCGGAGTCGCTCTCGAAGACGGTCGCGTCGAGGCCCAGCGGGTAGCGGTCGATGTAGTAGTAGTGGTTCACGCGGGACAGGATCTCCAGCCCGGCCCGCGCGGCCGCGTTGAACAGGGTCGTCGAGCACGAGCAGATCCCTCCGGCCAGCGCCCCGGTGGGCTCCGACTTGCCGTTGATGATCGCGCCGCCGGGCAGGTACCCGGTTGCCGCGCTGACGACGCCGATCGCCTGCCAGAAGTCGAACACCGCGCCGGGTGCAAGGACGTAGCCGTCGATGGTACGGGTCGGAATGGTGATGTTCGCCCCGTACCCGTTGCTGGGACCGGGTTGGTAGTACGTCGTCCAGGTCGAGATCTGCTTCATGAGCGGGGCGGTCAGCTGCGCCTGGGCGGTGGTCAGCTTCGGGGCCACGGTCGTGAGCGCCAGCGACACGGGTGGGGGCAACGCCGGAGCGGCAACTGCGGTCCGGGCGAGGACGGCCTGCGCGACGAGCGCGCTCGTGGCGGCGATGTCGAGGGTCCGCCCGTCCTTGCCGGCCACGACGCCGACGACGGTCTCACCGCGGCCCATCAGGAAGCTTGCGTCGGTCGGATCACGGTTGATCACCTTGGCCAGCGCGGTGAGCGCGGGCACGGCCGCATCCTGCGCGACGAATGGCACGTACCGGCCGTCGGGGGTGGCCGCGAACGAGATCCAGCCGCCCACGGTGGACCCGCGGATGGTCCAGGTCTCCTTGCCGTCCGTCGAGGGTCACGTCCCGCGCCATCAGCGCCGCACTCCCGAGCGCTGTGGACACCGCCGCATCGGTGACCGCCGGCTGCAGGGTGTACGAGCATGCCGGTGAGCGCGACCTGCGCGGGAGCCGCCGGGTCCGAGAGGCGACGCACGATCTCGTCCACCAACTGGGGTTGTGCAAGACCGAGTCCCGGTGCCGCGGGGGTCGTGCGGAAGCCCGTTGCGGTCCAGTGAGCCGCCGCGTCCACGGGCGGCACATCGATCTGAGACGCGGCGGCCTGAACGGCCCGCGCGGTGGCGGCCGAAATCGACCGTCACGCGTGGCGCGATGTCCGTCCCGTTGACGAGCGTCCGAACGCCATCGGCCACGTTGCCCACCGGGTCGCCGAAGCGGCCGACCGCGAATGCCTCGTCGAGGAGCCCCTCGATGTCGACGCTCCGTCCGAGCTCGGCATCGGACAGCTCGACGGTGTGGTGACCCGCCGTGATGGTGACGTTTCCCGCAGCGTAGCTCGCGAGCGCGGTGGCCAGCAGCGCGCGTGCGGCGTCGCGATCCAGCCCGGCCACGTCCACGCCGGCCACGTGGACCCCGGGATAGATCCGGTCCGTGTACCGGCCCTGGTAGGCGAACAGCGCGCCCGACCCGACCGACGAGGCCAGCACGAAGCCGACGAGCACCGCGAACAGGAGTCGGGCGACGGGCAGGCGGCGGGGCGCGGCGGACATATGGCGTGCTCGATGCGGACTGGTCGGGGCGCGAATTTTCCAGGCTGGCGACGAACGAGAGCACGAGCCGGTTCCGCGCCCGATCGAGCCGGGCTCGTCACCGGCTCCGGCGCCGGATGCGAGCGGTCAGGACGCGGCGACCGACTTCGGCACGACGACCACCCGGCGGTTCGGCTCCTCGCCGATGGACTGGGTGCCCACGGCAGGGTGGTTGCGCAGCGCCAGGTGGATCCAGCGCCGTTCGAGGGCCGGCATCGGTTCCAGCTGGAGCATCTTCCCGGTCTCGACGACCCGCGCAGCCGCCCGGTCCGCGATCTCCCGGAGCTGCTGCTCGCGGCGGCCGCGATAGCCTTCGACGTCGACGAGGACCCGCGTCCACTCGCCCATCTCGCGCGACAGCATGAGGTTGACGATGTGCTGGAGCGCGGAGAGCCGTTCGCCCTTCCGGCCGATCAGCGCGCCGAGCGCCTCGTGCTCGTCGTCGTCGGCGCCGACCACGTTGAGGCGGTTCGTCTCGCCCGTCTCGATGTTGACGGCGACGGTGAACCCCATGTGCTGCATCAGCTGCTCGAGGAGTCGCTTCCCGGCGTCCAGCGCCGCTGGCGACGCCTCGGCGGCCTGGAGCTCCTCGCGCTCGCGCACGAGGGAGCGGGCCGTCTGGACCTCGTCTGCTTCGCTGGACGAGACCGGCGACGCGCCCGGACGATCACCCGACCGGCGCGGCGGTCGATCGTCGCGGCGCGGACCGCGGTCATCCCGGCGCGGCGGTCGATCGTCGCGGCGCGGACCGCGATCATCCCGGCCGGGTCCTTCGGAACGCGGCGGCTCGGAGCGTGCGAGCGTCGCTGCGCGGGGCCTCCTGGCGAGGCATCGCGGGTCGATCTGGCCGCTCGTCGCGGCGCGGACCGCGATCGTCGCGGCGCGCTGGCCGGTCGTCGGTGCGCGGCGGTCGATCGTCGCGGCGCGGCCCAGGGATCCGCCGGAGCGGGGAGCGGCCTCGCCGCCGCCGCTTCGCGCTTGGGAGCAGCACCCCCGAGCGCCGCGCGCGGAGCCGCGACGATGCGCGCAGGTTCGGCGCCCATCCCCAGGACCCCACGGCTGCCCGGGGTCAGGATCTCGAAGTCGAGCTCGTCCAGGCCGACGCCGAACTCCTCCCGAGCCTGACGCAGGGCCTCCTCGACGGACTTGCCGGTGAACTCTTGGTACGCACTCATGCTCAGCGCTTTCTCCCTCGACGGCCCTGACGGCCTCGTTCTCGCGGCCGCACGGTGGCCGCCGCGGAAGCAGAGCGGGCGGCAGGGGTGCGGTCGGTGGGCGGCCGGGCGGTTGCCGGCTTGGGTGTGGTGCCCGGCGTCCCCCCGCTCACGGCCTTGGGTTCCTCCACGGGGAACCGCGGGCGGTGATCGCGGGCGAAGCCCGGCGAGTAGCCGAACAACGGGAACATGGAGCCCCAGCCGACGATGAGGTACTGCTGGGCGATCCCGAAGATCGTGGTGACGATCCAGTAGATGAACAGGCCCGCGGGCAGGAACCCGCCGTAGGCAAGCGAGATCAGGGGAAGGAACAGGACGAGCTGGCGCTGGACCTTCGAGTTCTGATCGCTGAACGCGGCCGTGGACGGGGGCATCGTCATCCGGCTCTGGACCAGCTGGAGGACCGCGGATGCCGCAGCCAGGACGCTGAACCAGCTCAGGAGCGGGATGTTCGGGAAGAGAACCCAGGTCTTCGAGACGTCCAGGTTCCCGAGCCACGCGACGGTCGTGTTGATGCAGGGCTTGTAGAGATCGACTGCCGCGCCGGCGGGGCCGCCCACGCCGTTGACGCACGAGTAGTCGACCAGATGCAGCCCGAAGAAGTTGAACATCGCGCTGGGGTTGGGGTTGGTGAGGCCCTGGCTGATGACCGAGTAGATGATCATGAGGAGGGGGAGCTGGAGGAGAAGGGGCAGGCAGCCGGAGGCCGGGTTGACGCCGCGCTCCTTGTAGAGCTCCATCTGGGCCTGGCTGAACTTCGTTCGGTCGCCCTTGTAGCGCTTCTGAAGCTCCCTGATCTCCGGCTGGATCAGCTGCATTCGCTTCGTCGAGACGATCTGGCGCCGGAACAGCGGGATCAGGGCGGCCCGAACGATCAGCGTCATCAGGATGATGGCGATCCCGATGTCACCGGTGAGCTTCTGCAGCCAGACCAGCAGGATGTAGAGCAGCTGGAAGATCGGGTTGAAGACAAAGGCCAGGAGCGAGACGGGGTCCGCCCCCGGCTGGGCGGGGGTGAGTGGCGGATGCGGGGCCGCCGTCGCCACGCCGCCGCTGCCGGCGGGGACGATCCCGGTCGTGCTGCAGGCGGAGACCACGAGCGCCAGCCCGACGAGCAGGAGCAGCGGGAGCAGCAGCTCGCGGCGCGGACGGGAGAGCGACACCTGGAGCTGCCTCATCTAGCGGACCGGGTCATAGCCGCCCGGGTTCCATGGATGGCACCGGGCGATGCGCCGTGCGCCCATCCAGCCTCCACGGATGAGGCCGTACTTCTGGATGGCCTGCTCGGTGTAGTGCGAGCAGGTGGGGTAGAAGCGGCAGCTCGATGGGAGCCACGCGAACACGATTCGGTAGAGCCGGATGAGCCCGATCCCGATCCGCTTCACGAGGACGTCGATCCTCCCAGGACCCCTCCGCGCCGGAGGAGCCGTTCCAGTATGTCGACGAGCGCCCGGTGGTCCGCCGCCACGAGCGCTGGTCGGGCGATGATGAGCACGTCCCAGCCCGGCTGGAGCGAGGGCGCCATCGCCCTGAGCGCCTCCCGGATCCGTCGCCGCGTGCGGTTCCTGACCACGGCGCCCCCGAGGGTCCGGCCGGTCGCGAAGCCGAAGCGGACTTCGTCGCGATCGGTTCGGCGGAAGCGGATGGTCATCAGCGGGTGAGACCTGGTGGTCCTGGACGCCTGGAGCGCCGTGAAGTCCGCCGGGCGGGTGAGCATGGCGAGCCTGCGCTGGTCGCGGCCCGATGTCGGCGTCAGGCCGTCAGCTGCTTCCTGCCTCGTGCGCGGCGAGCGGCGAGCACCCGACGGCCCCCGGGGGTCTTCATCCGGGCGCGGAAGCCGTGCTCCTTTGCGCGATGGCGCTTCTTCGGCTGGTAGGTCTGCTTCATCGGGTGTCGTGGTCCTCAACCGTCCGGCCCCAGGGGTTTCGGTCGTTTCGTCCCCAGAAGGCACGTAAACGCGCCGCACGCACGGAGGCGCGGGGCGCGTCAACGCCGGGCGATTATAGGAAGGTGCCCTTCGGAGTGTCAAACGAAGACGCGGCCGGGGCGCACCGGCGCCGGCCCGGCGGTGCCGCGGCGCGGCCCGGCGCATGACCCTTCATATACTCCCTGGGAGTATATGCGTTTGGGTGCCGGATTGCCTTGCGGGGCCGGTCCGGGCGGTGCTACGATGCGTCGGCCCACGGTCGCCGGGACGCCTGCGGGCAACCTCGGTAGAACCCCGGGGCCAGCCCAGGAGCGCTCGCCCAGCCTGCTGGGAGAGCCTCCATTTGTCGATTGTGCTTGTCCGTGTGCGGTTCGCCCTGCCCGGAACCGGCCGCTGAGTATCTCCTCCGGGCCGAGCGCCCGGGCCAAGCAGGTCCGTCCGTTGGATACACGACACATCTGGCGCGCGGCCCTCGGAGAGCTCCAGGTCGCCCTCTCGCCGGCCAACTTCGAGACGTGGCTTCGGCATACGTCGCTGGTCGAGGTGGACGACACCCGGTTCCGGATCGCCGTTCCGAACGGGTTCGCGAAGGACTGGCTGGAGACGCGCTATCGCTCCCTGATCTCGCAGACGCTCGCCCGGATCGTGGGCTACAGCGTCGCGGTGGAGTTCGTCGTGCGGCCCGATGCCGGCCTCGCCGAGCCGGGAACCGAAGGGGTCGCTGCGCCGCCGCCGGACGTCCGGGTGGAGCCGACCAGGGTCGGCGGTGACGGCTCGTCGGCCAACGTCAACCCTCGCTACACCTTCTCGAACTTCATCGTCGGGTCGGCGAACCGGCTGGCCCACGCGGCCGCGCTCTCGGTTGCGGAGCGGCCGGGCCACGCCTACAACCCGCTTTTCCTGTACGGCGGCGTGGGCCTGGGCAAGACCCACCTGATGCACGCGATCGGCAACGCGGTCGTGGCCCGCTTCCCGCGCAAGCGGGTCGTCTACGCGACGAGCGAGAAGTTCACCAACGAGTTCATCACGAGCATCCAGCAGGGCCGGATCGACGACTTCCGGTCGCGCTACCGGCGAATCGACCTGCTCCTGATCGACGACATCCAGTTCATCGCCGACAAGGAGCGGACCCAGGAGGAGTTCTTCCACACGTTCAACGCCATCCACGAGGACGGCAAGCAGATCGTCCTCTCGTCGGATCGGCCGCCGAAGCAGATCATCACGCTCGAGGAGCGGCTCCGGAGCCGGTTCGAGTGGGGCCTGATCGCGGACCTCACGGCGCCCGACCTGGAGACACGGATCGCCATCCTCCGGGCCAAGGCGGAGGATTCGGCCGTCCCGATCGGCTCGGACGTCATCGAGTTCATCGCGCGCAAGGTCGTCAGCAACATTCGCGAGCTCGAGGGCGCGCTCAACCGGGTTGTGGCATACGCGAGCATGGGCGCCATGCCGATCACGATCGAGCTCGCCCAGGCGGTCCTATCCAACGTCCTGTACAACCCCAAGAAGCGCCAGGTCACCACCGAGAAGATCGCCCGGGCGGTCGCCGACTACTACGGGGTCGGCCTCGAGGCCCTCCGCGGCCAGAAGCGCGACAAGGCGATCGTCACGCCCCGCCAGATCGCGATGTTCCTGATGCGCGAGGAAACGGACGTCTCCCTGCTGCGCATCGGCGCAGAGCTGGGGGGCCGGGATCACTCGACCGTTCTCCACGCGTACGACAAGATCAACCGCGAGGCGGCCCTCAACGACGAGATGCGCAGGGACATCGCCGCCGTCCGCGAGATGATCTACGCGGACTGACCCGCGGGCCGCCCCGCGCGGCCCCCACGATCAGGCACCCACGGCCGATCCACGGGCTGGCGTGTGGAAAAGGCACCGAAATCGGTGGAAAACCGGGCCCCGGTGTGGACAAGGGGTCCCGCCAGGGGCTCTCCGGAGCGGACAGGTTGGGCCCTTCGCGGGCGCCCACGGCCCCCGGCCCTGGCGTGGCCGCTCCTCGTCCACACGTCGTCCCGCGCCCGGCCCACCACTCCGGGCGCTCATTCGCCGTGGCGGAGGTGTCTGTGCACTGGGAATTCGAGCGTCCGGGAGCGTTGCGCTCCACGCCGTCAACATCATGATGACGACGGTGATGACTCGATATGCGACCATGAACCAAACCACGAAACGATCGTGTTTCGACCAACCGGACCGATCCTGCCCGCCCTTGTTCCGATCACCCGGAGTGATGCACCCGTGAACCTCTCCGTCATCTGCGAGAACCTCGCCCGCGGCCTCTCTGTCGTCGGCCACGCGGTCTCCGGACGCAGCACCCTACCCGTGCTCGCCAACGTCCTGCTCAGGACCGAGGACGCCGGTCTGAAGCTCACCGCGACAAACCTGGAGATCGGGATCACCTACTGGGTCCCAGGCCGGATCGAGACGGACGGTGCGATCACCGTCCCTGCCCGCCTCTTCGCGGAGATCATCGGCGGGCTCCCGGCACAGGAGCGGGTGGACCTCGAGGTCCGGAACGGGGACCGCCTCTTCATCCGGGCAGGCCATTTCGAGACGACCCTCCGGGGCATCGACGCGGACGAGTTCCCGGCGATCCCCGCTGCAGGGGAGCGGCCCACGACCCGAATCAGCCAGCGCATCCTGCGCCGCGCGCTCTCCGAGGTTACCTTCGCGGCCGCCTCGGACGAGGCGCGTCCGATCCTGACCGGCGTCCTCACGCGCTTCGAGGGAGACCGCCTGACGCTCGCCGCAGCCGACAACTACCGGATCGCGATCACGACAATCCCGACCCTCGACGCCGTCGAGGACACGAGCGTCGTGGTCCCCGCCCGCTCGTACGCCGAGCTCGCGCGCGTCCTGGCCGACACGGACGACCCGGTCGAGCTGATCCTGTCACCCCAGAAGAACCAGATCCTGTTCCATGTCGAGGGCATCGACGTCGTGAGCCGGCTCATCGACGGCCAGTTCCCGAACTACCAGCAGGTGCTCCCCACCACCCACGCCACCCGTGTCGAGGTGGACCGCGACGACCTGCTCAAGGCCGTGCGCCTGGCCGGCTACATCGCGAGCTCGTCGGCCAACATCGTGAAGGTGCAGGTCGCCCCAGAGGGGACCGCCCAGGTCCTCGTGGCCGCGGCGGCCGAGGTCGGCGATCACCGCGGCCTCGTCGACGCGACGATCGAGGGCGACGGCACGACGATCGCGTTCAACGCCCGCTACCTGAGTGATGCCCTCCAGAACGTGGACGCGGACCGCTTCGTGATCGAGCTGAACGGGCCGCTCTCACCGGGTGTCTTCCGGCCCGCGGACGGGCGTGACTACACGCACGTGGTCATGCCGGTTCGGACCGACCTCGTAGACGGCGATTCGGCGGCCGCCGGGCGGGCCGCGACGACCCCGGTGCTCACGTCCATCTCGATCCGGGACTTCCGCGGCTACGGGTCGCTGGAGGCCTCATTCGGGCCGGGCGCCCACCTCGTCTGGGGCCCGAACGCCGTCGGGAAGACGAGCCTCCTGGAGGCCCTCGTGGTCTGCGCCCGCGGCTCCTCGCACCGTACCGTGACGGACGCGGAGCTGGTCCGCTGGGACGCCCCGTTCGCCCGCCTCGAGACCCGGCGCGAGCAGCCGGGCGCCGACCCGCTGGAGCTGGAGGTCACGCTGGTGCGCGACGGCCCCGCGGGCGGGCGGAAGCGGATTCGGGTCAATGGGATCCCCCGTCGCACGCCCAGCCTTGCCGGTCTCATGCGGGTGGTCATCTTCGCGCCGGAGGAGATGCTGCTCGTGGCCGGCCCGCCCGGGCTGCGACGGGCCGCGCTCGACGCGCTCGCCGGCCAGCGGATTCCCGCCTACGCGGCCGATCTCGCGGCGTACGGACGCGTCCTCGCGCAGCGCAACGCGCTCCTGCGGGCGATCCGCGAGGAGCGCGCGACGCCCGATCAGTTGCCCTCGTGGGACGCCCGGCTCGTGGAATCCGGCGCGGCGGTCCTGGACGGGAGGCGGCGAATCCTCGAGGCGCTCGTCGCGCCACTCACGGCGGCCCACGCGGAGATCGCATCGGACGAGGGGTCGCTCAGCGTGACGTACGAGAGCAACGTGGTCCCGGCCGGGGCCGAGACATCCGCCGACGCACTTGCCCGCCGGCTTGCCGAGACGGCCGCCAAGGAGGCCTGGAACGGGACGACGCTGGTCGGCCCACACCGGGACGACCTTGCCTTCCGGCTCGACGGGCGCGACATGGCCACGTTCGCATCGCGCGGCCAGCAACGCACCGCGATCCTGGCCTTCAAGCTCGCGGAGCTGGACCTCCTGACCGCCCAGGACGGGCGCCCGCCGCTCCTCCTGCTCGACGACGTCTTCAGCGAGCTGGACCCGGCGCGCCGGAGCCACCTGGTCCACCGCATCGCGGGCCTTCCACAGGCGTTCGTCACGACCACGACGCTCGACGACCTGGATCCCGCCCTGCGGGCCATCGGCGCGGCCTGGGAGGTGGTCCCGGACCCTGCGCTCGGTGCCCGGCTCGTCGGGCCCTCGGCGGGCTGAGGGGCACCCGTGTCGCCGGCCCGCCCGTACGACGACGAACGTGTGCCTCGCCGTCGCTCACCTCGCCGTGTCGGCGACCTCCTGCCCGAGGCGGCACGGGCCCTCGGCCTGGAGGAGCAGCTCCGCTGGGCCCGGGCCGGCGCAGCCTGGGAGCGGCTCCTGCTGTCCCGCGTTCCTGCCGCGGTCGGTGGGTCGCGGCCCGTGCGCCTGGAGGGAGACGGCACGCTGGTCGTCGAGGCGAGCGCGCCGATCGTCGGCCAGGAGCTCCTGATGCGAGCCGAGGAGCTGCTCGCGGCGTTCGGCGATCTGCCCGACGGGATCCGGGCGGAATCGCTGCGGGTGGTGGTGGGCAGGGGTATCATCCGGTGACCTCGGCGGGCGGCCACCGCCCGCAGCGCGGTCGCCCGCCACCGGCGTCACGCCGGCCCGCACCCGAGCGTCAGGTCCGTCGAATCGCATGGCCGTTCGACTCCAGATGAAGCTCGGCCTCGTGCCGGAGCATGAGCGACTCGAGGACTCCCCGGACACCGTTGCCATCGTCGAGCCGACGATCGGAGCGACGGCCCGCTCCAAGGGGAGCCTCTTCCTCGTTGTGACAGGCGGGGGCAAGGCCCGGCGCCTCCGCGACGCCACCCATCTCGTGGCGGACACGATCCAGGGTGAGTACTACTACGACGAGTCGGCCGGCCTCGTCGTCTGCCTGGAGAAGGCGATCCGCGCCGCGAACCGACGCCTCCTCGCCCAGCGGGACCGGCTCGGGCTGGGCGACGGGCCGACCGGCCCGATCGGCGTCGGCATCGCCGTGGTCCGGGGCAACGAGCTCTACGTCGTGACGACCGGCCCCGTGGAGGCGTACCTGGTTCGACAGGCACACCTGATGACGCTCCCGGACGCCGGCCGCGGACGCGGCCTGCCGATGGAGGACCCCGCCGCCGGTCGTGTGGCGCGGCGAGATCGCGGTTCGCGACTCGCTCGTGCTCGTGTCGTCCAATCTGACCGCGAAGCTTGGCCCGGACGAGCTGAAGGACGCCGTGGTGACGCTCCACCCCCAGGCGGCCATGGAGCATCTGCACCACCGGTTCGTGGCCGCCGGCGGCTCGGGCAGCGATGCCGCCCTCGCCCTGGAGGCCGGCGAGGTGTCGGCGACCGCCCAGCGGGGCCGCCTGATTCCGATGCGGCCGCCGGAACCGCTCGCGGGCCAGCCCGACCGCTCCCCGATCCCCCTGGCCGACTCGGTCGGTGACGGCATGGCGGCGGTCTCGTCCGGCGCAAGCCGGGCCCGAAGCGCCGCGGGGAACGCGCTGACCGGGCTGGCCGGACGGCTGCAGGACCTGCTCCCGCGGCGCGGGACTCGCTATCGGCGGGTCACGCCCGCCGCGACGCGCCGCGAATCCCAGAAGCGGGCCGCGGTCGCGGTCCTCGCGTTCGTGGGGGTCGCCGCCGTGCTCGGGATCGGGCTGTGGGTCATCGGCGGCGCCGGCGGCACCGCCGAGATCCCCCAGATCAACGCCGGCGAGAACGCGCTCGCCGCTGCCCGGGAGGATGTCCGGCTCGTCTTCGACAACGGCACGGACCTGATCGCCGCAGACCCGCAACGCGCAGAGGGGCTGCTGAAGGACGCGCTCGCGAACGTGGCGGCCGCGTCGACCGCCGGGATCCCGGCCTCGGTCGCCGACCCCCTGCGTTCCCAGGTGACGGCGGGGCTGGATCGCCTGTACGGAGTCGTGGAGGTGGCGCCCCAGACGGCCTTCTCGTTTGCCTCGCAGAGCCCCGCCTTCAACCTCGGCGGGCTCGTCCGGGGTCCGGACGGGGCGCCCTATGTCCTGGATCGCACCACCAAGGCCGTCTACCGGATCAACCTGTCGTCCCGGAAGGCCGTCGCGATCATGAAGGCCGGCCAGGCGGTGGCGAGCGCCGGCATCAAGGTGGGCGTCCCGCGCTTCCTCGCCGTGGGCGGCCCGGACCTCCTGATGCTCGACGACAAGAACATCCTCTGGCGTTGGCGACCCACGGACACCACCGGGAAGGGCGTCCTGCGCCGGCTGCCGGTCCAGGAATCCGCCTCGTGGGGCACCGACATCCTCGGGATCGGCACCTTCGTCGCCAACTTCGACGCCGCGCTCTACAACCTGTACGTCCTGGAGCCGTCGCAGCAGCAGATCCTGCGCTACACAATGCTCGCGGATGGCTCCAGCTTCCCGGCAGCGGCAACGGGCTACCTGGCGACGCCGCTGGACATCAGCAAGGTGACGTCCATGTACATCGACGGCGAGGTGTACCTGGCCGACGCCGGCGTGGTCGAGCGCTTCGTGGGCGGCAGCTCCGGCGGCTGGTCGCTCGCCTCGCCGGGCGACGACGTGCTCCGCCCGACCCGCGACTACACGCTGATCGACTCGCCCGGATCCGCGCCGCCAGGGGACGCTGTACGTGTTCGACGCGGCGAACGCGCGGGTGCTGGCATTCGACAAGCTGACCGGCGCCTACCTGGCCCAGTACCGTCCCGCCGGCGGGAGCCAGGCGTGGTCCCAGCTTCGGGACTTCTACATCCAGCCGCGCTCGCCCGGCCAAGCCCCGGCGATCTACTGGATCGACGGAACCACGCTCGGCACCGCGATCCTCCAGCCGGTGCCCGCGGCCGCTGCCGAGTGGCTCTCCGGCCGGAAGCCCCGGCGCGGGCGCGTCGGCGGCCCCGGCGCCGTCGCGCACGCCCGGCGCGACGCACAAGCCGTCGCCGACGCCCCGCCCAGACCTAGGACTCCCGCGGCCCGCCGCCGTCCAGGTCAGCCCGAACGTTCCACGGGACGCGGCGGCCGGAGGTGGGATAATCCCGCCATGGTCGGGCGGCTGATCGAGATGTCCGTCGAGAGCGTGCGGGTCCACATGCTCTCCACCCAGCACGTCGTGATCCTCCGCGAGATGGAGCGTGACCGGTACCTCCCCATCTGGATCGGCCCGTGGGAGGCGAGTGCGATCGCCATGAAGCTCCAGGACCAGGTCCCCGAGCGGCCGCTGACCCACGACCTGCTCTCGACCGTTCTCGACGTGCTCGGGGCGACCGTTCGCGAAGTGATCATCGCGGACCTCGCCGACGACACGTTTCACGCCCGGATCATGCTGGAGGCGGCGGGACGGCCGATCGAGGTCGACTCCCGCCCATCCGACGCGCTGGCCCTCGCCGTTCGGACCGGCGCCCGGATCTTCGCCGCGGAGGCCGTCCTGGACCGGGCGGGCGTCGAGCCCGACAAGGGCCCGACCGGCGAGCAGGGCGGGGAGCCGATCGACGAGTCCAAGCTCTCGGTGTTCCGCGACTTCGTGAACTCGCTCGACGTGGAGCCCGGCGCCGACGAGCGACGCGAGCGACCGCCCCGCGAGTAAGCGCCGGCCCGCCGCGGCACGGGCGGGTCCGCCTCAGCCGACGATCGTCGACCCTCTCGCCAGCGCTCGCCGCCGGCCCGCCCACATCAGGAGGCGCAGGCTCCAGAAGTCCACGACCGAGCGCCAGATCACCGACAGCCTTGCCCCGGTCTGCGAGCCCGCCGTCCGCGGGTAGTGGTCGACGCCGACCTCGACCACGTTCCGGCCGGCGGCGCGGACCTTGATGAGCAGCTCTGCGGAGAAGAACGCCCCGCCGGATGCCACGTGGACCCCGGCCAATGCCTGGCGCCGGAACAGCTTGCAGGCGCAGTCCACGTCCCGGATCCGGAGCCCGAAGAAGACCCGGTTGGCCAGCCAGTAGAGGCGCGCGTAGAACGTCCGGAGCGCCGGATCCGCCCGCCGGATCCGGAACCCGACCACGGCGTCCGGGACGTCCGGTCCTGCCAGGCGGGCGGTCAGCCGGCCCAGGTCCGCCACCCGGAACTGCCGGTCGCCATCGGTGAATGCCACGAGGCCGAACTGCGCGGCACGGAAGCCGGAGCGCAAGGCGGCGCCGTAGCCGAGATTCGTCGGGTGGTGCACCGCGCGGACGAGACCCGGATTCGCGGCGGCCAGCCGGTCCGCGATCTGGCCGGTGCGATCGGTCGAGCCGTCGTCGACGGCGATGATCTCGAATCGGTCGGCGAGGGCGGGTAGCGCAGCCAGCGCCTCCTCTACGAGGCCCTCCAGGTTGGCCTCCTTGTTGTGGGCCGGGAAGAAGTACGAGAGCTCGGCGACGCGGGCGGTCGTGGCGGGAGCGGCGGGCGTCGCCGCCGTAGCGGGAGCCGGCGGGCGGGTCGGCTTCGGCCAGCATCATGGCCCTATCGTAGCCCGTGCGACGCCTGGCCGCCCGCGGCCCCACCACGCGGAGGAGCGACTGCGTTCCGCCCGGATCGGCCACCTGGTCGAGCAGCCAGGCTCCCTCGAGCCCCGGCACGTCCTCGTCGCGCCGCACGAGGTAGACCGGCCGCCGGCCCAGGTTCTCGCGGATCACGTCGTCCACGCTGCCGAGGTTCGCGTCGAGGCGGGTCCGGTCGTCGATCACGCTGACGTCGGGACGCTCGCCCAGGATCAGCTGGCGATACCACAGCGGCGTGGAGTAGTCCCACCAGGTCACGAGGACGGCGTTCGGGGCGACGACCTGCAGCACCCATCGGCTCCAGCCGGTGGCGCTCGTGTCGGTCGACTGGTCCACCACCAGCCGCGTCGTCGGGGCCGCAAGAACCGCCGGCGCGACGAGGGTGCCGCAGACGACCACCGCGGCGAGAAGGCGCCGCGCCTCTCCGACCCGCCGCCCGGCGTTCGGCTGGACGACCAGCCACGCCTCCAGCGCCTCGACCAGTCCGTCCGCGGCGATCGCGAGCCAGCTCACGACGATGAGGATCGGCCCCAGGTAGTAGCGCTCGATGTCCGCGTTCGTATAGGAGACCGCGAACCAGCCCGTCATCACCAGCCACGTGGTTGTCAGGAGGGCGTATCGCGGGCGGCGGACCGCGGTGACCAGGAGGCTCGCGGGGATCAGTGCCACCAGCGGCCCGAACTGCGACGTCGCCAGGGCGACCAGGGCACCGGCCTTGCCCGCCAGGTCGGTCAGGAGCCCGCCGAGCGCGCCGCCGAACTGCAGTCCCAGGACCACGTACCAGAAGCCACCCCACGTGTCCGGGTGGCCGTACACGAGCGGAGCCCCCATCGCCGCCCGGATCGGCAGCTCCAGGTAGAGGAGCGCGGCGATCCCGAGGATGGCCAGGGCACAGCGCCCCACGAGGGCGGGACGCCGCCACGTGGCCGGGCTCGACGGCGAGGATGAAGAGGGCGATCCCGGGGGCGAGCAGGACGGTGAGCGCCTGGTTGCCCAGCGCGACCCCATAGAGCGCCGCGGCGCCCACGAGCCAGCGATCCGCGCCCGCGCTGCCGGTCCGTGCCCGCTCCTCCCAGCCGACGAGCAGCAGCAGCAGCCCGGCGACGAAGGCGAGATGGAGCATGTGCGGGTCGGCGAACGAGCCGACCCGCCACGGGATCGGGGTCAGCGCGAGCAACAGTCCGGCAGCGACGCCCACCAGCGTTCGACCCGTCAGGCGGCGGACAAGCAGCACGGTCAACCCTGCCGCCACGCCGAGGGTGATCGCGTTGAGCAGGTTCATGCGGAACGCGGGCTCGCCGAGCGGTGCCAGCACGGAGCTCGCGAGCCAGCCCAGCAGCACGTAGCTCGGGTACCCGGTCGGATGGGCCGTGCCGAGCACGGGCGCGACAACCTGGAACTCACCGGTGTCCCACAGCCCCTGGCCTGGCAGGAGCGTCGATCGCGCCAGCGCGAACGCCACGATGCCCACGAGCACCGGAGCGGTGCCGCCGCACGAGCGCGCCCCAGCGCCCGTCGAGCCCCAGCGGGCGGCCGCCCATCACCAGCCGAGCACTCGCGCCCACACGAGCCCCCAGGTCTCCACCGCGATCGAGACCGCGATCAGCCCTCCGACCAGCAGGCCGCCGCGCGCCGCGCCCAGGCCCATGGCGGGCCACGAGCCGCTCCGCGCCGAGGGCGAGCGGGACGAGCAGGAACGGCGCGAAGTCGAGGCTGAAGCGGTAGCCGAACTGGACCCAGCCCTGCGAGAAGTGCATCAGGTTGACGATCGCGATGACGAGCGTGGCGAGGAATCCGCCGATCACGCGCCGATCGCGCAGGCGCGGCAGCGCCGCCGCGGCGAGGAGCCACGCAGGGCTGGTGAGGAGCAGGCTCATCCCCACGGGATTGGGGACCAGCCATGAGCACCCGGCCGAGCTCCACAGCTCACGCGGCACGCCTGCGTCACAGGCGGGCATGATGTCCGGCAGGCCACCCAGCATGATCCCCAGGTTCTGGGGGATGTAGCGGAGGTCCTGGAGCGCCCATGCGGCGTGGTAGTGGAGCTCCGGGTAGGCCCACACCTCGTACTGGTAGAGCGACTCGTAGACGGGGTTGAAGAGCGTTCCGCTGACCACGAGGTTGTAGACGAGGAGGGCGCCCACCGGGATGGCCACGCCCAGCGCGGCGCTCGTCGCGCGCCGGGTCCACGAGCCACCCCCGCCGACGAAGAGCAGGAAGACGGCCCCGAAGACCACGGTCAGCCGGCTCGTCACGGCGAGGCCCAGGAGGAGCCCCGCGGCGACCTGGCGCCGGTCCAGGAGCGGGCGCGGCTCGCCGGGATCGAGCGCGGCCGATCGGTCGTCGGCATCGAGCGCGATCGCGACGGCGGCGAGCGTGAGCCCCACCGCGACCACGTGCGCCAGGAACCAGGTGGTCCCCAGCGACGACGCGTACCAGAGCGCGGTTCCGCACCCCAGGAAGATGGTCAGGGCGGCCCGCAGCCCGGCCCGGATCGGGAGCCGACCGAGGAGCCAGAAGGCGATCCCCACGTCGATGGCACCGAGCACGACCGCGAGGAGCGTCTCGTCCGTCGCCATCCCCCAGATCGCGACGAAGGGAAGGAGGATCACCGCGGGCAGGGGCGGGAACGGGATCATGCCCCGGCCCGTCTCGTTCCCGGCGGAGTCCACCACGGGAACCACGTCGTTGAAGAAGTCGTTCCCGGGCGAGGTGGCCGTGGCCGGGACCGGGTACTGGATGGAGACCTGGCCGTGGAGGTAGGCGTCCGCCTGCCAGACGAAGTGGTTGTAGACCGTCGGCCAGTACGGGCGGGTGAGGAAATACAGCACGAGGAAGGCGACCACCAGGCCGACCCCCACGCCGAGGGCGGAGCGGGACGGAACGGGGGCTTGACCGTGCCGTGCGGAGGGGCAGGGGCCGTCGAGGCCTCGGCTATACTCCGGTTCACCTCAGCGCTCGATCACGGAGGCCGTTCCCCTTGGCTGGCCCCGCACCGGGCGAGCGGGCGCGGGCGGGCGAGCAAGCCCGGGTGCGGCTTCGGGACGTCGCCGTCCCGCTCGGCGTCCTTCTCGCGCTCGGCCTCGTCCTTCGGCTCATCATCGCATACGTCCTGCTGCCCGGGTCGGGATTCAAGGTCGACGTCGCCTCGTTCAACGGCTGGGCCGTGGAGCTCGCCAGGAACGGGCCGTACGGGATCTACGACCGCCCGATCTTCATCGACTACACGCCCGGCTATCTCTACGTCCTGTGGGGGCTTGGCCTCGTGGCCCAGCTCCTGGGCGGGCCCGGCGCTGCGCCGGGCGACCTCCTGAAGCTGCCGGCGATGCTGGCCGACCTGGGGCTCGCGGTCGCTGTCTTCCAGCTTGCCGCGGATCTGGGAGCCCGACGCCGCTCCGCGCTTGCGGCGGCCGCGCTGGTCCTGTTCGTGCCCGTCACGTGGTTCGACAGCGCCGTCTGGTCCCAGGTCGACTCGGTCGGCACCCTCGTCCTGCTCCTCGCCGTCCGCGACCTGTGGCGCGGTCGCGACGAGCGCGCGACCCTGCTCACGACCGTGGCCGCCATCATCAAGCCCCAGTTCGGGATCCTGATCCCGCTGGCGGCGGTCCTGATCATCCGGCGCAACCTCGTCACACGGCCGCCAGGCCACGGCCCACGCCGCATCCTCACCACGACCCTGGTCGGGCTGGTCACGGCGCAGGTGCTGTGCCTGCCGTTCGGGCTGACCATCGTCGGACTGCTCCACCAGATCATCGACACGGCCGCCGGCTACCCATGGCTGACCGTCAACGCGTTCAACCCGTGGGCGCTCGTCACGCAGGCCGGCTCGGGCCTTGCCCTGAACGGCACCTGGATCCGGGACGTCACCCAGGCCGGGCCGGACGGAGGGGCAGGCTTCCTGGTCATGGGCGTTCCGGCCGTCGTGGTCGGTTCCGGCCTCCTGCTCGGCATGATCGCGTTCCTGGCGGCCGTCATCTGGCGCCGCGACGATCGGCGAACGTTCCTCGTCGCCCTGGCCGTCCTGGCGATCGCCTTCTTCGTCCTGCCAACCCGGGTCCATGAGCGCTACCTCTACCCGTTCTTCGCGCTCGGGGCCGTGCTGGTGGCCGTGAGCCCGCGCTGGATCGGCGTCTACGTTGCCCTGGCCGCCGCGAACACGGCGAACCTCTACGGCATCCTGACCGAGCCGTTCTACGCGAACCTGGGGCTGGAGCCGATGCTCGGGGCGCTCGGCGGCCTGGGGGCCCAGCTGGGGGACGCCGCCCGTTCGTGGGGTGGGGTAGCGACCAGCGCCGTCGTCCACGCCGGCGGGCTGCTGGCGGGACTCGTCTACCTGGTGCGGCCGGCGCCGGGGGAGACCGACGCGACAGCCGCCCTCATCGCGGACGACCTCGGACCCTCCGCCTGCGCGCACTGGACTGTCCGACGCACCGTCAGGCACCGGAATGGTCACGGGACCGTCCGGCGCCCGTCGGGCGCAGGGTTCACGCTCGGGTCGGCCCTGGGTCGGGCCGCCGTTGGCGTGCGCGCGTTCGCCCATCGCCCGACCTTCGATCGCTCACGGCTGCTCGACCACGAGGGTGGCGGGAGGCTCGACCGGCTCGACCTGTGGTTCATCGTGGTGCTCGTCGTCGCGTCGCTGTTCCTGCGGACGTTCCGGCTCGGCGAGCCGCTTCGGATGCACTTCGACGAGGTCTACCACGCCCGCACGGCAGCCGAGTTCCTGCAGGACTGGCGCTACGGCGAGCCGCACGCGATCTACGAGTGGACGCACCCGCACCTCGCCAAGTACGTCATGGCGGGAGGGCTCGTCGCGTTCGGGGACGACCGCGTGACCGCCACGAGCACGCTCGGCGTGCCCGTGGCGGATGTCGCGATCGAGGAGGGCTGGACCGGGCCCGCCGGTCCGGACGCCACCCAGGTCTCGGGCGGCGACCGGCTGTACGTCGCCACGGGTGCGGACGTCCGCGTCTACGACCTGCAGACCCGGGCCCTCCTCGCCACGTTCGTGCTGCCGGGCGCCCAGGCCGTCGCCATCGACCCGATCGACCATCGGCTCTTCGTCGGAACCGCGTCGGGCGACATCCTCACCCTCGACACGGCGGTCAGCGCCGGCGACCTCAGCGCCGGCAACGCCGGCACCGCAGGCGGCGCTCCCCTCGTCAGCCTGACCCACCTCGCGGCTGCGGGCGCGCCCGTCGACCGGCTCTGGGTGACCGGCGACGGGGCAACGATCATCGCGGCAACGGCCGGCGACGGCCTCGTGTCGCTCGACGCGGCCAGCGGCACGCGGCTCGCCTCCTTCAGCCTGCCCGGCCGCGCGGAAGTCGCGGACGCGGGCACCGTGGACGCGCTCGTGGCCGAGCCGGCGCTCGTGTCCGACCCGACTTTCGTCGCGGCCCAGCTGTCCCGGATCCTCGGTGGGACGGCCGCCACGTACGAGCAGCAGCTCCGCTCGGGGGCGGCGCGCGTGACCATCACGACGGCGATCTCGGCGCAGCGGACCCAGCTCGACTCCGCCATCGCGAGCGGCGCCCTCGCGGGCATCAGCGTCACGAGCGTGCCGCGCGTCGCCGTGGCGGACGCCGCGGGCGTGACGTTCGTGGAGCCGACGAGCGGAGCCGTGACCGGAGCGATCCCGCTCGTCGGGGGCGCGACTGGCCTGGTCCGGGCGGATGGCCTGGACTCGCCGATGCTCTACGCGGCAACCGGGAGCTCGCTCGCGGCCATCGTGATCCCGGCGGACGGCACCGCCCCGTCGCTCGCCCAGACCGTGTGGATGCCCGCCGAGATCAGCCGGGTCACCTACGACGCGGCCAGCCAGATGATCCACGCGCTGGGTCGCACGACCGACGGGATCGGCTGGACCGTCTACGTCGTGGAGCCGCGCGGGAACAGCGTCTACGCCGATGCGCGCCTGCCGTTCGCGCCGGCGGCGTGGGCCACGGACGTAAACCCGGACGTCCCCGCCACGGACCGCGAGCAGCTGCTCGTGTTCAGCGGGGACGGCAAGGCGGCATCGGTCGACGTCGGACAGCACGCGTTCGCCTGGCGCCTCCCCGGGGTCATCGCCGGCGCGCTCATGGCGGGGCTCCTGTTCCTGCTCGCACGGATCCTGTTCCGGCGCCGGTCGGTGGCGATCCTGGCCGGCATCTTCGGCCTGGCGGATGGGATGTACTTCGTCCAGCAGCGCATCGGGATGAACGACACGTATGCCGCGTTCTTCATCGTCGCGGCCGTCACCCTGTTCGCGGCGATCTGGACGGGGGCATGGCGGTGGCGAGGCGCCTTCTGGGTGGGGATGCCGATCGTCGGGCTCCTCCTTGGGCTGGGTCTCGCGTCGAAGTGGGTCGCGCTGTACGCGCTCGCCGCAATCGTGCTGCTGATCCTGGTGCGGTCTGCGCTCGGGCGGGTGGTGGTCTTGCTCGGCCTGGCCGCGGGGACGGCGGTGCTCGGATACATGGCCGTCTCGGTCCCGGCGGGTGACACGGCCGGCGGCAACCTCTCCTTCCTGGCGATCATGATCGGCCTGACGCTGGTCGCCGCCGCCGTCACCGTGCTCCACCCGATCGCGTGGTCCGTGGAGGAGGTCCGGATCGCGGTGGCGGGCCCCGCGGCGGTGGGGGCGCTCGTCGCATTGGCGGCCATCCCGCTCGGGCTCGGCTCGGCGGCCCTCGCCCTCGCGCTCGGGTGCTTTGGCCTGGCCGCGGTTGCCGCGCTCGGCTTCTGGCTGGCCGCGCGGCTCGGCTTCGGCCCGCTCGCCCCGCCCCCCCTGCCGGACGATCCGCGCCTCGCTGCTGGAGCCGCCCGTCCCCGGCTCCCGAAGGCTGGCTCCGGCCCGGCTGGCGCTGGGGCCTGCCGGTGGCCTGGGCAGGCGCCTCGCTGCTGGCTATCCCCGGCGCGGTCTACGTCGCGCTCTACCTTCCCTGGGTCGCGCTCGGCAACCGGCTGACGACATCCTGGCCGCCGGGCAACGGGGGCCAGACGCTCCTCGACCTCACCAAGGCGATGTACGACTACCACAACGACCTCCGGGCGACCCACCCGGCCGCCTCGCCCTGGTGGGCCTGGCCGCTCGATCTGAAGCCGGTCTGGTTCTTCCAGCAGTCCTTCGGTGGGTCGACCTCCGGGGCGATCTACGACGGCGGCAACCCGGTCATCTGGTGGCTCTCGATCGCCGCCATCGCGTTCGTCGCGTGGCAGGCCTACCGGCGTCGGAGCCTGGCGCTGGGGTTGATCTCGATCGTCATCGCCTTCACCTGGCTCTCCTGGGCGCGAATCGACCGCGCCAGCTTCGAGTACCACTACTACGCGACGCTCCCGTTCGTCGTGCTGGGCCTGGCCTACTTCGTCGCCGAGCTCTGGCATGGCCCGTCCGCCCGGACGTGGCTGCTGGCGCGCGGTGCCGCGGCCCTGGCCCTGCTGCTCCCGGTGGTCCTGTGGTTCGGCAAGAGCCCGCTGTGCGCCCTGGCCGGCGTCGAACGGGTCGACCCCGGCTCGCAGGCGTGTACCGCTGCGGCTTCGCTCCCGTTCTCCCTCACGGCGCAGGTGGTGGGGCTGATCGGCGTCCTCGTCGTCGGTGCGGGGTTGCTGGTCTGGCAGCTCGTGCGACTCGACCGGAGGGTCCGGGCCGGCGCGGACCGGCTGGAGGCGGCGGCGGCGTCGCGCCGGATCGTCGCCACCGGGCTGCTGGCGCTCGCGTGCCTCGTCGTTGCCGCCATCCTGCTGCCCGCCACGCCGCTGGTCCAGACGCCGAGCATTCCGGGCGAGCTCCTCTCGCTCCTCCTCCTGTTGATCCTGGGACCCATCGCCTGGCTGGTCTGGTCAGCTCGCTCGCCGCGCCGGTTCGCCGTGGGCGTGGTGCTCGCGTCCATCGTCGTCTTCGTCGCGTTCTACCCGAACTGGTCGGGCTTGCCACTCCCCAACGGCATCTTCAACTGGTACCAGGGGCTGCTCCCGACGTGGCTCTACCCGTTCCAGTTCGCGGTGAACACGGACCCGCCGTTCACGGTCTCGTTCGCCAGCCCCTGGCCGCTCCTCCTGCTGGCCGCGGTCCTGGTCTCGGCCGCGATCGTGGCCTACAGCGCCTGGGTCTGGCGGCTCGCGATCGCCGAGCGGCTGGCCGACGAGGCCGCGGCATCCGACCTGCTGCCCTCACCCGAGACGCCCGAGACGCCCGAGACGCCCGAGCCGCGGGAGGACTGACGGGGGCGCGCTCAGGCGACGATGGTGCTCCGCGGGTCGGGCGGGATCTCCGCATGGAAGCCGCTCGGCAGCGTCCCCTGCGCCGCCAGGCGCCGGATCACGAACCCGTAGTAGGCCTCCACCCGCGCCGCGATCCGGTCCCAGCCGAACTCGACCACGCGCTCTAGTCCGCTCCGCCGCATCCGCTCGCGCAGGTCGGGGTCGTCGAGGAGCCGCCGGATCGCCTCGGCCAGCGGGCGCGACTCGCCCGGCGGCACCAGGAGCGCCTGCTCGCCACGCCTCACGACCCCCTTGTACCCGTGAATGTCGCTGCAGACGATCGCCGTCCCTGCGGCCATCGCCTCGAGAAGCACGATCCCGAACGACTCGCGACCGGTGGCCGGCGACACGTACACGTCGGCGGTCTTGAAGAGCTGGACCTTCTCCGCATCCGAGACGCGGCCCAGGAACTCGACGTCCGGCAGGCGGCGGGTCATCACGTACCGGCGCGCCTCCCGTTCCTGCGGCCCGGAGCCGACGACCAGGAGCCGGCACGTGCGGCCGCTCTTGCGCAGGATCCGGTACGCCTTGAGAAGCGGGAGCAGACCCTTGCGGGACTCGAGCCGGCCGACGAACAGGATGTTCGGGCAGCCGTCCTGCCAACGGGCGATCGGGACGGCGTGGGCGAAGCGGTCCCGATCCACGCCGTTCGGGATCACCTTGTAGTCGCCGGGCAGGTAGCGGTCGGCGAAGTGCCGGGCCGCCGCGCTCACCGCGATCCGCCCATGGAGGTTCCGGGCCACCGGCCCAAGCAGCTTCCCGCCCAGCTGGTAACCGGGCGCGTAGCCGGAGTAGGCGTGGAACGTGGCCACGTTCACGCTCCGGGACTCGCGCAGCGTGAAGACGGCGAGGAGCGGCACGAAGGGCTCGTGGAAGTGGAGCAGGTCGAACTGCTCCCGGTCCAGCACGGCCTGGATCTGGCTCCTGTAGCGGGGCGAGACCGTGACTGTCCCCATCGACCCGTTCGACGGAACGGAGAAGCCCTTCCCGATCCGGATGACGTCGCCCTCGGAGCTTCGTTGCAGCCCGTGGCTGGCCGTCAGGATCCGGACGTCGTGACCGCGTGCGCGCAGTGCTTCGTAGAGGTGCCCGACGTGGTCGTTGACGCCGCCGGGGAGCGGATAGACGTACGGCGTGACGAGCCCGATCTTCACGAGGCGTCCTCGCGCGGCCGAACCACGCCCGCCGACTCGTCCGGTCGGGGCGGCCGGAAGCGGCCGCCGGGATAGCCGAGGTCCCGCCCGGTTCCGTCGCGCCGCACCCGCCCGCCGACCTCGGCGCGCATGTCGCGGCTGTACTTGCGGAGCTGCCGGCCGAATGTCGGCAGCTGGGATGTGGTCCGGTGGAACGATCCCTCCCAGCCCGTCGTGCCGGCCAGGATCGCCGAGCGCACGTCCTCGGCCGTCCGCCCCGGGAACGTCGTGAAGCCGGTGCCGATCGCCGCCGCCTCGTGGGCGTCGCTGTTGCCGACGGTCGGCAGGCCGTGGGCCGCGGCGAACGCCCCGACCCGCTCGTGCACGAACCGTCCGAAGGTCGTCGGGTTGAACGCCTCCAGCGCGTCGGGCCGGACCCGGGGATCGCCCGCGGACAGGAGCCGCCGGAGCGTCCAGCCCTGCGCGCAGAGTGGGTACGGGAACAGGGGATGGGCCGGGATGGCGATGCCGCCCTGCTCGTGCACCTCGCCGATCGTCGTCCGCATGGAGCGGAACGGACGCGACGCGCTTCCTTCAGGAACAACGCCAGCAGATGTCCTTCGAGGGTGGTGATCTCCTCGCCCACCACGACCTCCACCCGGAGCCCGCGCGCCTGCGCGATTGCCCGGGCGGCGATCGCGGCGTCCACCCGTTCGTGGTCGGCGATCCCGAGGACGTCGAGGTCCGTCGACGCCAGCACGTGGGCCAGGATGGCCTCCACGTCGTCCAACCCGTCGGAGGCGAGCGTGTGGACGTGCAGGTCCGCGCGGCCGTGGGGCAGCGCCGGGTCAGGCCCGCCCAGCCGATCGACGGGTCGTGCCGCCCATGCTCATGGCCGTGGCTCCGGCGCAAGATCCGGCCAGATCGGGAAGAAGACCGCCCACCACTGCTCAGGGGCGTCCCCCACGAGGCGTTCGAACACGGCGACCTCCTGGGTCAGCAGGGCCTCGACGCGCGCGCGCCTGGCCCCTGGTCCGCTCGCGAGGTCGCCACGGGGCGGCTGGATCGTCTCCAGGCGGCCCGCGAAGCGCTCCCCGCGGAGGCGGCGGACGGCCGCGACGTGGATGGGGGCGCCGGACTCGAGAGCGAGGAGCGCCGCGCCGACGGGCAGGGGCGCCGGCGCGCCGAAGAACGGGACGGAGACGCCGCCGCCCGCGATGTCCCGGTCGCCGACCACGCCGACCAGCTCGCCCCGGCCGAGCGCGGCGCGGAGCTCACGGCGGGCTCCCTCGAGGCCGACCAGCCGGACCCCGGACGCGGACCGGGCCCGCGCCATGAACGCCTGGAGCGCCGGGTCGGTGAGCGTCTCCATGGGTGCCGTGATCGGCGTGTCGAGCCGGGTGAGCAGGATCGCCTCCGTCGCCTGGAGCGACCCGAAATGGAGGGAAGCGAAGATCGCCGGGCGCACCGCGAAGGCCGCCTCGACGGCTTCAGGCGTCTCCACGCGGGTTCGCCCCGGGGCCTCGCGCGTGACCGCGGCCGACCGGAGCAGCTCCGCGTACGTCCGAGCCGCATGCCGGTAGGCGGCGCGGACCAGCCGTTCGAGCGCCGCGGGATCGTCCGCCGCTGCGCGTGCGCGGACGCCGCCCGTCCCGGTTGCCGCCAGGTGGGCGACCACCCGGCCCAGGTTCGCCCGAGCCTGGGCAGCCCGCGCCGGCGTAGCCCGGTACCAGATCTCGCCAACTGCGTCCGCGACGCCCCCGACGGCGCCTGCCGGCAGATGGTTCGCGAGCCAGCTGGCGGCTTCCAGCGGGCGCACGCGCAGCCGCTGAACGATGGTCGCGCCCCGCGCCGCCTCCGCTGCCGGTGGTGGGGTCATGCCCGGGCGCCCGTGACGCTCGACGGGTCGAGTCCGGGTACTGGCGGAACCACCCGGGCTCGGCGGGCCGGCGTCCAGCGCCCCGCCGAGCGCTTCGAGGCGAGCCACTTCAGCCGGATCGGCGGGCCAGATCGGCTTGAAGACGCACCACTGCTCGGGCGCCAGCCGGATCCCGGCCTCGAGCGCGGTGGCGATCTCCTGGGTTGCGCGGGCGAGCTCCGCCGGCTCGTCGGAGGCGAGGTTGATCGGCGCGCCGACTTCGGTCAGGTAGCGCTTCCCGGAGCGGATGACCCAGAAGGGGAGGATCGTCGCGCCAGTCCTGGCCGCGAGGATCGCCGGTCCGGCCGGGAACCGGGTCCAGGCCCCGAAGAACCGGACGGGGATCCCGTCGGGACGATAGCCCCAGTCGACCAGGAGCGCCACGATCTCGTGCCGGTGGAGCACCCGGAACACGTCGCGGAGGTTCTGCCAGGGGATCTGCGTGACGCCCCAGCTGCGCCGCTCCCTGTTGAGGTGCTGGAACAGCTCCTCGTAGGCGGTATCGTCGGCCACCGCGTTGATCGGCCACCCGCGGCCCGCCAGCCCGGCGGCGGCCGCCTCGTTGTTCCCGAGGTGGGCGCCCACGACGATCAGCCCCTTCGATGCCTGCCACGCGGCGTGGAATGGCTCGGCGCCCTCGTCTTCGACCTGGGCGGTCCGTTCCGCCGCTGGCAGCCGCGACAGGCGCATCAGCTCCAGGACCCAGCGGACCTGGTTCCGGTACACGGCCCGCGCGAGGTGGCCGACCCGGCGATCGCCGGGCGCAACGCCGAGCACGCGCGCGGTGTTGGCCCGGACATACCGGCGTCGAGCCGGCCACGCCCAGTACACGCCGACCGCGAACCAGCCGCCGACGCGGGTCGCTGGTCCGAGCGGCAGGCGGCCGAGGATCCACGCGCCGGCCCGATAGCCGAGCACCGCCGTGCGGGCCCGGATGCGCCGCCCCTGGGCCTCGCGCCGGTGCGGGGCCTGGAGGCCGCCCTTTGGCCCGCGCGATCCGTTCCGGGCCTCGGAGTCCCGGCGCCCCGTCGGGGGCGCCGGGACGTACCGGGGACGGAGGTCACTTCGCGGCGGCCTTCTCAGCCCCCTTGGCAAAGGTCCGAAGGGTCCGGGCGACCGGCTTCTCGGTCCCGACCAGCGTCTCGTTGTCATCGCCCCGGATGAACGCCTCGACCCGGTTGAAGGCGATGTCGTCGTGGATCTGCTGCGGCGGGCTCTTCATGAAGTAGCTGGACGGCGCCACGAGCGTCCCCTTGAGGCCGCGGTCCAGGCCGAGCTTCAGGCAGCGGATCGCGTCCGTGATGACGCCGGCGGAGTTCGGGCTGTCCCAGACCTCGAGCTTGAGCTCGGCCTTGAGCGGCACGTCGCCGTAGGTCGTGCCCTCCATCTGGATGTAGCAGAACTTGCGGTCGGTCAGCCACGGCACGTGGTCGCTCGGCCCGACGTGGACGTTGCCCGGCTCGAGCTCGTAGTCGAGCATCGAGGTGACCGCGTTCGTCTTGCTGATCTTCTTGCTCTCGAGGCGCTCCCGCTCGAGCATGTTCAGGAAGTCGGTGTTGCCGCCGAAGTTCAGCTGGTAGGTCCGGTCGAGGCGCACGCCGCGGTCCATGAAGAGGCGCGTCATGACGCGATGCGTGATCGTCGCGCCGACCTGGCTCTTGATGTCGTCGCCGATGATCGGGAGGCCTTCCTCGGCGAACCGGCGCTGCCAGTAGGGCTCGCGGCCGATGAAGACGGGGATGGCGTTCACGAAGCCGACGCCGGCCTTGAGCGCCTGCTCGGCGTACCACTTGGTCGCCTCCTCGCTCCCGACCGGGAGGTAGGAGACCATGACATCGACCTCGCGGTCCCGCAGGATGCCCACAACGTCCGCCGTCGGGCCGGGCGCCTTCTCGATGATCTGGCTGAGGTACTTCCCGAGGCCGTCATGGGTCATGCCGCGGTCGACGGTGACCCCGATGTGGGGGACCTGCTGGAAGACGATCGTGTTGTTCGGGTACGCGTAGATCGCCTCGGAGAGATCCTTGCCGACCTTCGTCTTGTTGATGTCGAACGCCGCCACGAACTCGATGTCGCGGACGTGGTACCCGCCGAGGCTCACGTGCATGAGCCCGGGGACGAAGTCGCTCTCCTTGGCGTTCTCGTAGTAGTAGCGGCCCTGGACCAGGCTGCTCGCGCAGTTGCCCACGCCGACGATCGCGACGCGGATCTTGCCGTCCTTGCGCTTCGCTCCGGCCCAGGCTGCCGGGTCGGGTTCGTGGCGGTTCCGTTGTTGCTCACGCCGTTCGTGCTCCCGTGCTTCGAGTCGTTCTTGGCCATTGGTCGCGTGGTGCCTCCTGCGGTTGGGATGATGGATCGATGGGTGGGTGGTTCGTGTGCTCAGCTCGGGCGCTCGGAGACCTCCCTGGATGCCTGCGCGCGAACGTGCAGGACACGCTGGATGATCGTGATGGCGGCGCCGAGCGCGATGATCGCGAGCGCGCCCTCGATGACGAGGATGCCGGCAGGAACGGCCGCGCCGCCGCCGTTCGCGAGGCCGCTGCCGGGGACCCCCGGTCCACGCCCAGCAGCGAACCGAGGACGAGCCCGCCGCACAGGATCACGAGCCGGACCTCCCGGGGCATGATCCCGACCGCTGCCATGCCGGTCCCGGGCGAGAAGCCCAGGCCCTCGGCCTTGGCCCGGACGTAGCTGACCAGGAAGGCGCCGGCCATGGCCGCCGCCGGCGAACGTCGGGCCGTTCACCCAGCCGCCGGCGTGCAGGCCGGCGATCAGCCCGACATAGACCAGCGCTTCACCCCAGCGGTCGAAGACGCTGTCCATGAACGCGCCGAAGCGGCTGACGCGACCCGTCGCCCGGGCGAGCGTGCCATCGAACATGTCGAAGACGCCGCCGGCGAAGACGACGATGCCGCCGGCCAGCCAGACCTGGCCGGCCAGCAGGATGGCCCCGACCGCGGTGATCCCGAACCCGATGAGCGTCAGGCCGTTGGGCGTCAGGCCCAGCCTGCCCAGGCGCGAGCGCCATCGGCTCTCCGAGCTTCTTGACCCTGGCCGCGCGCCTCGTTGGAGATCACCACTCCGCGTCCTCAGCTCACGATCGGCGGCGGCGTAGCCGAGCACGTCCCGCTCGCGGGCTGCGACCTCATCGAAGGCCCCCGGACGAAGGGAGCAGATCGTCTCGCGCCCGGCGCGCCGGGTCACGACGAGCCCAGCATCGCGCAGGCGCTTGAGGTGGTGGCTCACGAGCGGCTGGGAAAGCCCCACATGGTCGATCAGCTCGGTCACCGTGGAGGGCGTCTCGGCCAGGCGCCTGACGATCCGGAGCCGGTTCACGTCCGCGAGCGCCCGGTGGAACGTGCGCAGCTCGCGCAGGTCGTCCGGCTGGTCGACGATCGAGGCGAGAGTCCCGCGGATCCGGGCTGGCGAAGGGGACAGGTGAAGGCTCCTCGGTTGGGTCGCGGCGCTGCTGGCGGACGCGCAGTGGCGCTTCAACACGCGTTTATATAAAGGCTTGTTGATCCTAGTCAGGCGCGTCGAGCGTGTCAAGAAGTCCGCGGTCCCAGGCCTGGCCGCGGATGCCGCATGGCTCGACCATTTGGCTTGACTTTCGTCACGGCCCGATGCAAAGTGTTCGTAATCGCAACTAACCGAAGTCTATTTCGGAGCCGGAGAGATCCCGTGACCGCGAAGGCAGCCAACCTTCCCGACAGCGTCTTCGCGCGCGAACGCCAGCAGCAGATCGCACGGCTCGTGGAGGAGGCTGGGCGGGCCCGGGTGACCGAGCTCGCCGGGACGTTCGGCGTCTCCGCGGTCACGATCCGCAAGGACCTGCTGGTCCTGGAAGGCAGGCGCCTGGTCATCCGGACGCACGGCGGTGCGATCGCCCTGGGCGAGAGCCGCCCGGAGCTTGCCTTCGAGATCCGGGAACGACTGCAGCGGCGGGAGAAGATTGGCATCGGGGCGGCTGCGGCAGCCCAGGTGAGCGATGGCGAGAGCATCGTCCTCGACGCCAGCACCACCGCCCTGTACGTCGCTCGCCACCTCAAGGCCCGGCAGGCGACCTGGCACGGGTTGACCGTCGTCACCAACAGCATCCGGCTTGCCTCGGAGCTGGCCGGCCATCCCGGGATCACCGTCCTGATGCTGGGCGGCCGCGTCCGCTGGGAAGCCCTCTCGGTCGTCGGCCCGCTCGGCGATGGCTTCTTCCGCCGCGTGAATGTGCAGAAGGCGTTCCTCGGCGCGGCCGGGTTCTCTATCGAGGCAGGACTCTCCGACGCGATGGAGGAAGAGGCCCAGATCAAACGGTCGATGGTCAACGCGGCCCGCGAGGTCTACGCCGTCGTGGATCATACGAAGTGGGGTCGCCTGGCCCTGGCCACCTTCTGCCGCACCGACCGCCTGGCCGGCGTCTTCACCGATGGCGGTGCGCCCGCGGATATGGTGGCCGCGCTTCGAGACGCAGGGATCCAGGTCATCGAGGCAGGCCAGCCCGGCGCTGCCGATGGCGCAAGACGCCAAGGGCGACGGAGCGTCGTGACGCTGCTGCCTGCGGCACCCACCGGGGCCGTGGATCCCGCAACCGGGTCCGCGCCGCCCAGCGTCGAGCTGAGCGGGATCTCGAAGCGGTTCGGGCCGACCGCCGCGCTACCGACGTGTCCATGGACCTGCAGGCCGGCGAGATCCACGCCCTGGTCGGGGAGAACGGCGCAGGCAAGAGCACGCTCGTCAAGATCCTTGCCGGCGTCCATGTCCCGGACGCGGGCACGATCCTCCTCGACGGCGTCCCGACGCACATCGCGATCCCGCTGGCCGCCCGCGCGCACCGCGTCGCCGTGGTCCACCAGGAGCCGCGGCTCTTCCCGGACCTCTCGGTCGCGGAGAACGTCTTCCTCGGCCGGACCCGCCGAGGGGCCGCCTGGGGGCCATCTCGTGGCGAGAGATGCGGCGCGCAGCCGCCGCGCTCTTCGAGCAGCTCGGACGTCCGGATCGACGTCAGCGCCCCGGTCCGGGGCCTCTCGATGGCCGACCAGCAGCTCATCGAGATCGCCAAGGCCCTGTCCATGGACGCCCGGGTCCTGATCCTCGACGAGCCCACGGCCTCCCTCTCCGCCCACGAGGTCGAGCGCCTCTTCGCGATCGTCCGCCGCACGCGGGACAGCGGCGTCGCCATCCTCTTCGTCAGCCACCGGCTCGACGAGGTCTTCGCCCTCAGCGATCGTGCCACGGTCTTCCGGGACGGTCGCCACGTCGTCACCGCCGCCACCCGCGACCTGACCACGTCCGACCTGTCCGCCACATGGTCGGCCGCGCGTCACGCTCTTCCCCAAGGGGCAGGCCGCCATCGGGGAGGTCCTGCTCGAAGTGCGCGGCCTACTCGGGCAGGGCGAGTTCCACGACGTCAGCTTCACTGTCCGCGCCGGGCGAGATCCTCGGCCTCTCCGGCCTCGTCGGCGCCGGGCGCACCGAGATCGCGCGCGTCCTCTTCGGCATCGCCCAGCCCACGGCAGGAGAGGTCCGCCTCGACGGCCGGCCTGTCCGCTTCGCGTCGCCGTCCGCCGCGCTTCGCGCCGGGATCGCCTATGTCCCCGAGGATCGCCACCAGGACGGCCTCGTCATGGATTTCTCGATCGCGGACAACGTCACGCTGCCCATCCTGCCGCGCATGTTCCCTCGCCTGCTTCGTGCGCCGCCCGACCGAGCGCACGCTCGCGAGGCAGTACACGGAGCAGCTCCAGGTCCGCACGACCGGCGTCGATCAGCTCGTCCAGGCGCTGTCGGGAGGCAACCAGCAGAAGGTGGTCATCGCCAAGTGGCTGGCCACGAAGCCCCGCATCCTGATCCTCGACGAGCCGACCCGGGGCGTGGACATCGGCGCGAAAGTCGAGGTCCACCGCATCATGTCGGACCTCGCGGCGTCCGGCCTGGGCATCGTCCTGATCTCCAGCGAGCTGCCAGAGATCCTGGCGATGAGCGACCGGATCCTCGTCCTGCACGAGGGCCGGGTGACGGCCGAGATCGCCCGGGGGGACGCGACCGAGGAGCGGATCATGTTCGCGGCGACCGGCCAGGTCGAACCGCCGGACGCCCTGCCGCCGGCAGGGCTGGCGTTCGCCCAGATCGCCTCCCCGCCAGCCTCGAGCGAGGCGACCGATGTCCGCTGAGCTTGCCGCCCGTCCGGCTGGCCGCGGCGTCGCGGCCCGCGCTGCGAGCGCGGTGGGGCGCTCGCGCGAGCTGACCCTCACCGGCGTCATGGTCCTGCTGTGCCTCGTGGTGGCGCTTCCAGGCGCCGCACTTCATGTCGCTCTCGAACATGAGCCAGGTGACCACGCTCGCCGCGATCATCGCGATCGCGGCGGTCGGTGAAGCCATGGTCATCATCACCAAGAACGTGGACCTGTCGGTCGAGTCGACCATCGGCCTGGTCGCCTTCGTCGTGGCCGACGTCCTGCGCCAGAAGGCCCTGCCGGTGCCCGCGGCGTGGCTTGTCGGGGTCGGCCTCGGCCTCGCGCTCGGGATGGCCAACGGCGTCATCATCACGCTGCTCCGGGTCCCTTCGCTCGTGGCCACCCTCGGGACGCTCAGCATCTTCCGCGGGCTGGACTTCTTCGTGGCCGGAGGGCACGAGGTGAACCTGGCGGACCTGCCGGCCGGGTACTCGGATGCGGCGAGCCAGGCGTTCTTCGGAGTGCCGCTCTTCGTGATCCTCGCCGTCGTGGTCGTGATCGTCGTCGCGTTGATCCTGCGCCTGACACCCTTCGGCCGGCAGCTCTACGCAGTGGGCAGCAACGCCGAGGCCGCCACGATCATCGGCATCCGGTCGCGCCTCGTCATCTTCGGCGCATTCGCGGGCGCGGGCCTGCTGGCCGGCGTGGCCGGCGTCCTCTGGGGCATCGAGTTCGGGACGATCTACGCGACCTCGGCCTCCGGCGTCGCGCTCCAGATCATCGCCGCGGTGGTCGTCGGCGGGGTCACGATCGCCGGCGGATCCGGCACGGTTGTTGGCGCTGCCCTGGGCGCGCTGTTCCTTGGCCTGATCAACAACGCGCTCCTGTTGCTCCAGATGCCCCAGGAGCTGCTCCAGGTGATCTACGGCGCGGTGATCCTGGTCGCCGTCAGCGCCGATGCCATCATCGCGCAGCGGGAGCGCCGGCTCGCCGCGGAGCGCGCGCTCCGATGACCGGTTCGCCCGGCTTCGCCACCGATTCCGGCGCGACGCCTGGTGGCACCCAGCCCGTCGACGAGCGGCGCTCGCCGCTCCAGCGCGTCCCCGCGCTCCTGCGCTGGGAATCCCTTCTGCTCCTCATCCTCGCGCTCCTCGTCTGTCGAGGGCGCGCGCCTTTCGAAGTTCTTCCTGACGGGCTCCAACTTCTCGAACCTCGTCAGCGCGGAGATGGAAGTCGCGATCGTCGCCCTGCCCGATGACCCTGATCATCATCACCGGCGAGATCGACCTTCGGTCGAGTCGATGATCGGGCTCTCGGGGGCCATCCTCGGCTGGCTCTGGTCGGTCGGCGTCCCCCTCCAGGTCGGCATCCCGGTCGTGCTCGTGGTCGGAGCGCTGGGCGGGCTGCTCAACGGGCTGCTCGTGGCCCGCGTTGGCGTGCCGTCCCTCGTCGTCACGCTCGGGACGCTGGCCCTCTTCCGAGGTCTGGCGAACGTCGTGCTCGGGCCGAACGCCATCAGCAACTTCCCCGCAGGCTTCACGGCCTTCGGGTTCGACAACATCCCGGGCACGCCGGTCCCGTGGACGCTCGATCGTCTTCGCGGTCCTCGGTGTCGTCTTCTGGCTCGTGGCCCACGCAACGTGGATCGGCCGGCAGGTGTTCGCAGTCGGCAAGAACAAGGACGCGGCTCGCTACGCCGGAATCCAGGTCGGCCGGCTGAAGACCGCCCTCTTCGTGGTGTCCGGACTGATCGCCGCGTTTGCCGGCGTCATCCTCACCGCGCGCTTCTCGAGCGCCCGGTCGGACAACGGGACCGGCCTGACCCTCGTCGTGGTGACCATCGTGCTGCTCGGCGGCGTCGACATCAACGGCGGGAAGGGCACCATCCCGGGCGTCATCATCGCCGTCTTCACGCTGTCAGTGCTTCAGAACGCCCTGCGGCTCGCGGGTGTATCGAGCGAATACCAGGCGGTCGCCGTCGGGCTCCTCCTGATCGGCTCGGTCACCGCACCTTACCTTGCTCGCCAGACCAGGTTGCTCGCCGATCGAGCTCGCCGAGGCCGGCCCCCGCCGGCCGGCTCGATCGCGCCTGGCGAGGTTGTCGGATAGAGACTCGAGGAGGAGAACGTTCCATGATCCATCGCGTTCATCGGCTCGCCGCGAGCGTGGCCATCCTGGCCCTCGTGGTAGGGGCCTGCAGCTCGTCGGCCACGCCCGCGCCGACGGCGGCCCCGTCAGTGGCAGCCCCGTCGGCCGCCGCCCCGTCCGCGGCGCCGTCCATGGCCCCGTCTGCGGCAGCCCCGTCGGCGGCAGCCCTCACCGTCGTCGTCATCCCCAAGCAGATCAACAACCCGTACTTCGACGTCGCCTTCAAGGGTGCCCAGAAGGCGGCCTCGGACCTGGGCGGCACCGTGACCCAGGTCGGCCCGAGCGCGGCGGATGCCACGCAGCAGGTCCCCTTCATTCAGACCGCGACCACGCAGGGCGTCAGCGCCATCGTGATCTCGGCTGACGACGCGACGGCCGTCGCCCCGGCCCTCCAGGCCGCCATGGCCGCCGGCATCAAGGTCGTCGGCTACGACTCCAGCCCCGCCGTCGGCGCCTACAACGTCTTCGTGAACCAGGCCGACACGGCCGGCATCGGCAAGGGCCTCGCCGACATGGCCTGTGACGAAGCTCCCAACTGCACCGGCGAGATCGCGGTGCTCTCCGCGGCGCAGTCGGCGACGAACCAGAACGCCTGGATCGACGCCATGAAGACCACGCTCAAGGATCCCAAGTACAAGGGCCTCGTGCTCGACGGCGTCGTCTACGGCAACGACGACCCGCAGATCAGCACGACCCAGGCGCAGGGCCTCCTCCAGGCCCACCCGAACCTCAAGGTCATCATCGCCCCGACGACCGTCGGCATCGTCGCCGCCGCCCAGGTCGTCCGGGCGGCCAAGAAGACCGGCTCCGTGTTCGTGACCGGCCTCGGCACCCCCAAGGGCATGCAGGACTACGTCAAGGGCGGCGAAGCGCCGGAGTTCGCCCTCTGGAACGTCACCGACCTCGGCTACCTCGCCTACGCGGTCGCGGCCGACCTCGTGAACGGCACGATCAAGGGCAACCCGGGCGACACGTTCACGGTCCCCAGCCTCAACAACGGCCAGCCCTACACGATCGGCCAGGACAGCGTCGTTGTCCTCGGCCCGCCGTTCGTCTTCAACAAGGACAACATCGACCAGTTCGTGGCGTCGTTCGGCTTCTAGCTCCGAGCGCGCCCGGGACCCCGGCGGCGACGAGCCGCCGGGGTCCTCACGCAGCGGCACGAGGACTGCCATGGAACGTGTCGCCTTCACGATGCGCCTCCTGCCCGGCGCGGAAGCCGAGTACCGCCGCCGCCATGCGGCGGTCTGGCCGGAGATGCTCGATGCGCTGCGCGCGGCGGGCTGCCGCAACTACTCGATCTACCTGCGGGACGACGACCTGTTCGGCGTGTTCGAGGTGGACGACTTCGACCGCTTCCGGGCCCTGATGGACGCGGCGCCGGTCAACGCCCGCTGGCAGGCGGAGATGGCGTCGCTGATCGACCCGTGCACCGACCCGGCGACCGGCTTCCACCGGCGCCTGGAAGAGGTGTTCCGCCTTGACTGACTCGCCCCTCCGCCTGGTCGCGGTCGACCTGGGCGCGGAGAGCGGCCGCGTGGTGGTCGGTTCCTTCGACGGCGGCCGCCTGGCACTCCACGACGTGGGCAGGTTTCCGAACGTGCCGGTCACGCTGAACGGGACGCTCCACTGGGACTTCCTGCGCCTCTTCGGCGACATCTCCGCGGGCCTCCGAGCGGCGGCTGCCGGCGGCCCGGTCGCCTCCCTCGGGGTGGACACCTGGGGCGTCGACTTCGGCCTCCTCGACGCGCGCGGCCGCCTCCTCGGCAACCCCGTCCACTATCGCGACGCACGCACCGCGGGCATGGTGGACGCAGGCCCTCGCGATGGTTCCCCGTGCGGAGATCTACGGCGCCACGGGCATCCAGTTCATGCCCATCAACACGCTGTACCAGCTGTTCGCGATGGCCCGCGCCGGCGACCCGCAGCTCGGCGCGGCGAGCCGGCTGCTCATGATGGGCGACCTCTTCGCCCACTTCCTGTGCGGGAGCTCGCGTCGCCGAGTACACCAACGCGAGCACCAGCCAGATGCTGGACCCGATCACCCGCGACTGGGCGCGCCCGCTGCTGGAGCGGCTGGGCATCCCCACCGGGTTCCTCCCCGAGATCGTCCAGCCGGGCACGGTCCTCGGACCGCTCCGCCCCGACGTGGCCGCCGACACGGGCCTCGCGGGTGCGCGGGTGGTCGCCCCGGGCTCCCACGACACGGCGTCCGCCGTGGTGGGAGCCCCGCTGGCGGACCGCTGGACCGCGTTCCTCTCGTCGGGAACCTGGTCCCTGATCGGGCTGGAGGTGGCGGCTCCGGTGGTAACCGCGGTGACCCTGGCCGCCAACCTGACCAACGAGGGCGGCGTGGCGGGCACGATCCGCCTGCTGCGCAACGTGATGGGGCTCTGGCTGATCCAGGAGGCCAGGCGCGCATTGTGGCCGTCCGGCGACGCCCCGTCGTACGAGAAGCTGGCCGAGCTCGCCGAGGCTGCCCCCGCGTTCACCGCCTTCATCGATCCGGACGACGAGCGCTTCCTGCGCCCCGGCGATCTGCCGGGGCGCGTCCGGGCATTCTGCCGCGAGACCGGTCAGCGCGAACCCGGCGACACCGGGACGCTCATGCGCGTGCTGCTCGAAAGCCTTGCGCTTCGCTACGCCATCGTCGTGGACGAGCTCGCCGCGGCCTCCGGCCACGAGGTCCGGGCGATCCACGTGGTGGGCGGCGGGTCGAACCACCGGCTGCTGTGCAGGCTGACCGCCGGCGCGACGGGCCTGCCGGTCCGGGCCGGTCCCGTCGAGGCCACCGCCATCGGGAACCTCGCCGTCCAGGCGATCACCGCCGGGGAGCTCGCGTCGGTCGCCGAAGCGCGCCAGCTGGTGGCCCGCTCGTTCCCCATCACCTCCTATGAGCCCGAAGGCGATTGGGCCGAGGCGCGCGCCCGGTTCGCTTCCCTGGTCGCCCGAACCGCGTTACGAGCGCGCCGACGCCATCACGCCAGCCTGATCCGAAGGAGACCGCCATGCCCCCGATCGCGTCCGTCACCGGCCCGTCCACGGCCCCCGCCATCGAGCGGATCGGCTGGGCGATGTCCGGCCTCTCCGTCGAGCTCCCGTCGTGGGGCTTCGTCAACACCGGCACCCGTTTCGGCATCTTCCCGCAGCCAGGCGTGCCCCGGACCGCGTTCGAGAAGATCGACGACGCGGCCACGGTCCACCGGTTCACGGGGATCACGGGCTCGGTTGCGCTCCATATCCCCTGGGACCGCGTGGACGATTGGACGGCCTTCGCCGCGTATGCCGCGGAGCGCGGCCTCCGGATCGGCGGCATCAACAGCAACACGTTCCAGGATCAGGACTACATGCTCGGCTCGCTGTGCCACCCGTCGGCCGCCGTGCGAGCGAAGGCGGTCCGGGCAATCGTCGAGTGCTGCGAGATCGCGGCGGCGACCGGGTCGAAGGTCGTGAAGGTCTGGCTTGGAGACGGCACGAACTACCCGGGCCAGGACGACCTGCGCTGGCGGCGCCACCGGCTGGTGGATGGCCTGCGCGAGATCTACCCGCACCTCCCGGCGGGCGTACGCCTGTTCCTCGAGTACAAGCTCTACGAGCCGGCCCTCTACTCCACCGATGTCCAGGACTGGGGCCAGGCGCTGTCGGTCTGCCGCGCGGTCGGCGAGCAGGCCACCGTGTGCGTGGACACGGGCCACCACGCCATGGGCGTCAACATCGAGCAGATCGTGGCGATCCTGCTCTCGGAGGGGCGCCTGGGCGGCTTCGACCTCAACGACAAGAAGTACGGCGACGACGACCTGATGGTTGGCTCGATCGACCCGTACCAGCTCTTCCGGATCGCGCACGAGCTCGTCAGCGCGATGCGCGACGATGCCGACACGGTCGCCCGGCGCTGCGCGAACGACGTCGTCTACATGCTCGACCAGTGCCACAACATCGAGCCGAAGATCCCGGCCCTGATCCGCTCGGTGATGAACCTCCAGGAGGCGATGGCAAAGGCGCTCCTCGTCGACCGCGAGGCGCTGCTCGCCGCCCAGGCGGGCGGCGACGTCCTGGAGGCGAACCGGCTGGTCACGGACGCGTACGCGACGGACGTCCGGCCGCTCCTGGCCGAGCTGCGGGTCGCCCGCGGCCTGCCCGCGGATCCCGTACCGGGCCTATCTCGAGAGCGGCGAGGCCGAGGCCCGGGCCGCCGCACGCGTCGGCGGCTCGGCGGCCGGCTGGGGCTGACGACCAGGGCCGCTCAGCCGGCCGAGGTGACCTGCGCGGCCCTGGTCTCGATCCGCTCGAGGAGCGACCTCCACGACTTCACGAAGGACTCCGCGCCCTTCGCCTGCAGATCGCCTCCGACGGCCTCGACGTCGACGCCGGCGGCCGCGAAGCGCGCCAGGAGCGCGTCCGCGGGGGCCGGGTCGGCCGTGAGCAGGGAGCCGACACGTCCATGGTCGGCGAAGGCGAGCAGCGTCTCTTCCGGCATCGTGTTCACGGTGTGCGGAGCCGCCAGCCCTTCGATGTACAGGACGTCGGACGCGGCGGGGTCCTTGGTCCCGGTGCTCGCGAACAGGAGCCGCTGGGGGCGAGCCCCTTCGTTCAGCAGCCGGCCCCAGCGGTCGGTGGCGAAGAAACGCCGGTACTCGGCGTACACCTGCTGGCCGATCGCGATGCCCAGCCTGTTCCGCAAGTCCTCCGGCACCGATCCCGCGACCGCCGGGTCCCAGCGGCTGATGAAGACCGATGCGACCGAGCCCACTGCGGCCGGGAGGCCGGCCTCGATGCGCCGCTCGATGCCCCGCGTGTACGCCTCCGCGCAGGCGAGGTACTGCGGCTTGGAGAACAAGAGTGTGACGTTCACCGGCACGCCGGCGAAGATCGAGTCCTCGATCGCCGGCAACCCCTCCGGGGTGCCGGGGATCTTGATGAAGAGGTTCGGGCGGGCACCCAGCGCGTGCAGCCGGGCCGCCTCGCGCGCGGTCGCCCGGGTGTCGTGGGCGAGGAGGGGCGAGACTTCCAGCGAGACGTACCCGTCCACCCCCCCGGTCCGGTCGAAGACGGGACGGAAGATGTCGGCGGCATTGCGCAGGTCGTCGAGCGCGAGCTCGAAGAACGTCTCCTCGGCGCCCGCGCCACGGGCCGCCGCCGCGCGGATCGACTCGTCGTAGGCGGAGGTGCCACCGATCGCGCGATCGTAGATCGTCGGGTTCGAGGTGAGGCCGGTGACCGCAAGGTCGCGGGCATACCCATCGAGGGTCCCGCTCGTCAGGAGGTCGCGCGTGATGTTGTCGAGCCACAGGCTCTGCCCCGCCCGATGCAGGAGTCCGGTCGGGTTCATCGTCTCTCCAGCTGCGAAAGGTGCGCGGCCACCAGCGCGGCTGCCGGACGCCGAGTCGAGTGACTCACGCCTTCAGAATGCCACCAATCGCGCCGGACCCCGGTCCGGGCGGGTCCGGGCGGTGACCACGACGGACCGGGAACGCCCGGGTAGCGCTCGCCGGTGCCCTTCCGGCCAAGGTGTCAGCCAGCCGCCGCGGCGCTGGACGGACAGACGATCACCTTCAGGCCATCTCGATGCGCGGCCGTGCGGAAGGCAGGGTCGAAGTCGGCCAGGCCGAACCGATGCGTAACCAGCGAGGAGACGTCGACGCGACCGGCCTGGACCAGGGCGATCGCCCGCGGATAGGTTCGGTTCATCCGCCGCGAGAACCGAAGATCGAGGCCCTTGCGCCGCGCGGACGACACGGGGATCGACGAGCTGTCGCCGGCCGGGATCCCGGCCACGACCACCGTGCTCGCCGGTCGCGCCAGGCTGATGGCCGTCTCGAGCGCGTCGTCGTCGCCCGCGATCTCGATCGCTGCGTCGACCCCGCGCCCGCCGGTCGCGTCCAGCAACAGGTCGCGCTCGCGGCCATCGTCGACGAGCGCCGCGATCGCGCCCAGGCGCCGGGCCGCGGCCACGCGGTGGGGCAGCCGGTCCGTGGCCACGATCGTCGTGGCGCCGGCGGCGCGCGCCAGCTGGATCAGCAGCAGCCCGATGGGCCCGCAGCCGAACACGCCGACCGAGTCGCCGGGCCGCACGCGGGCCAGGCGGAGGGCGTGGATCCCGACGCCGAGCGGCTCGAGCATGGCCCCCGCGGCATCGTCGATCCCGTCCGGCAGGGGCACGAGGTTCGCCGCGGGCCAGGCGAGCAGCTCGCGCATCGCCCCATCGGTCACGGAATGGCCCAGGAACCGGACCTGCGGGCACAGGTGACCGCGGCCCGCGGCGCACGTGTCGCAGGCGCCGCAGGGGATCTGCGGGTCCAGCGCCACCCGCTGGCCCGCACGCGGTCCGTTCACGATGACGCCCGCCGCCTCGTGGCCCAGGACCAGCGGCCGCGTGAGCACCGCGTCGCCGATCGCGGATTCGTCGTACCAGTGCAGGTCCGAGCCGCAGATGCCGACGGCCGTAACGCGTACCAGCGCCTCGCCCGGGCCCGGGATCGGGGCCGGCTCGTCGGCGAGCCGCAGGTCGCCCGGTCCGTGGAGACGGAGTGCCTTCATCGCCCGGCGTCGCTCCGCGGCGGCGAGAAGCGCGCTGCTCCGCCTCGCGGTTCCAGCGCCCGTCCCGGATCGCGGCCGCGACCCGGGGAAGCGCGCCGCCATCTCCGCGAGGCGGACCATGCCCAGCTCGTGAAGCGACGGGGTACACGACGATCTTGCCGCCGGACGTGCGCGCCTCCACCGCCGCGAGCGCCTCCGGGACGCCCTCCATCCCGGTGACCGCATCGACCGAGATGTTCGTGTCCAGCTCCCCGCCCTCGAGCTTCCGCAGCACGGCCTTCATGTCGGGGATCCCGGACCCGCTCGTGCCGAAGAGGTAGACGCCCTTCTCGAGCAGCATGTCGAGGTCGAGCGCCGCGCGCGTCCCCGCCGCGAACCCGGCGAACATGTTGATCCGGCCACCCGGCCCCGGCGAGCTCGACCGCCTGGGCGACCATGCGACGGCGCCGGGACCATGACGGCGACGTAGCTGAACCCGGGCTCGAGCTGGGTCGTGCGGCCGTTGACGAACGCGGCCGGGATCCCGCGCGAGGCTGCGAGCGGGCCGCGCGGCGCTCGCGAGATGGGCAAGCCGCGCGTCGTCGATGTCGACCGCGGTGAGCGTCAGCCCGGGCAGCGGTGGACGTCACCGCCCGGATGACGTGCATGAACCCCATCGGCCCCGCGGCGCCGATCACCGCGACCCGGTCGCCGGCCCGGAGCTCGCCGTCCGCCGGGGCGATCGCGTAGCCATCGACGGCCGCCGTGCCCAGCGTGCCGACCCAGCGCGTGAGGTCGTAGTGGATCCTGCCGACGTCGACCGCCACCGCCCGCCCGATCCGGGTCCCGCCCAGCACGAGGTCGAGCACGCCCCGCGGCGCGAGCAGCCCCTGGAGCTGCTCGATGCGACTCGGCGTCGGCGCCGAAGTAGACGATGTCGTCGAAGGACTGGACGGCCAGCGCGGACGCATCGGGCGACGAAGGCGGTCGCCGGAAGGGCGGGGCCCACCGCGCCCTGGATCGCCGCCCGCTGCCCGTCGTCCGCGACGGCCGCCGTCACGTCGGCGGGCGCGCGCGCGGCCAGCAGCGGCGCCAGGCCGTCGACCGCGTGCCCCGCGTCCGCCACCACGAGCAGGTGGCCGCCGGGCGCGAGCGCCCCTCGCTCACGGGACGCGTACGACGCCTCGACGCACGCCCACGGCTCCAGGAGCGCGACCGCGGAGCCGCTCGGCGTCTCGTCGACGGGGATGAGGAAGCGCTCGCCCGTCTCGGGCTCGATGATCACGCGCTCGTCGAGGAGGACGTACTCCTGGAGCCCGCCCTCGAAGTTGTAGCCGAAGGCCGCGTTCGCCCCCGGGGTCGGCAGGTGCCGGTAGTCGGTCTGGACGAGCACCCGCTCGCCGACCGAGTGCCGCGTCACGCCCGCCCCGATCGCCACGATCCGTCCCGCGACCTCGTGGCCGGGGACCAGGGGCAGCTCGCCCGGCACGTAGCTCGGGATCTCCGCGAGTGTCGCTCGGTCGATGCCACCCGAGATCTCGGCCTTCCGGAGGTGCGTCGAGAACGCCTTCAGGAGCTTCGTGTCGGAGAAGCAGATCCCGACCGCCTCGACCTTCACGACGAGCTGGGTGGGGCCCGGCAACTGCACGGGCTTGGCCCGGTTGTGGACCAGCTGTCCGGGCCCGACGACCTGGATCGCGTGCTGGGTCGCCGGCAGGGCTGGAACGGGACGCTGGGTCTGGTTCACCTGGCGTTTCCTCGTCGTGTGTGGGCACGTGGGGCGCGGACCGGACCGGCCGCACGGTGGGTGCAGCGGCTCAACTCAGCATCACCTGGCCACCCGTCACCGGCAGGGCCTGGCCGGTCTCGTACCGCTGGGCGACGAGGTAGTAGAGCGCCTCGAGCACGTCCGCGGGTGTGCAGCCCCGGCCCATCGGCACTTTCGCCTCGTAGAAGCGGCGCACGTCGTCGATGGTCGTGGCGCCGGGAACCTTGCCCTCGCGAAGGTACTGCACGAAGAGGCCGTTGTCCGGGTCGGCCCACAGCGGCCCTTCCAGGAAGTTGCCGGGGCAGATGGCGTTGACCTTGATCCCGTCGCCCGACCAGCTCCAGGGCGAACGACTGGGTAAGCCCGATCCCACCGAACTTGGACCCCGCGTAGGCGCTGTTCCGGCTGGAGCCGACCAGCCCGGACTTGGAGTTGATCTCGATGATGTCGCACCAGTGATCCGGCCTCGCGCGGTGCTGGCGGGCCATGATCGGCGCCGCAGCCCGGACGCCCAGGAAGTAGCCCCGGTAGTTGACCTGCGTCACGAGGTCGAAGTCGGCCAGCGGCTGGGCCATCACCCCGCCCGCCCGCAGCACGCCCGCGTTCGAGACGAGGAGATCGAGGCCGCCGTAGCGCACGACCGTCGCGTGGAGGCCGTCGGCGACGGACTGCTCGTCCGTGACGTTCATGCTGACCGCGCAGGCCCGGCCCGGGCCGAAGCGAGCCTCCAGGTCCCGCGCGTTCGCCTCCGCGAGCGCCGCGTTGAGGTCGGCCAGCACGACGTGGCCACCCTGCGCCACGAGGTCTGCGGCGATGGCGAGCCCGAAGCCCTGGGCGGCACCGGTGACGAGTGCCACCTTCCCCGCCGCCCGGCCGCACCGGCGGCCCCGGCCGCGACGGCACGCCGGTACGACTCCGCCTCCCATGCCTCGATGAACGTCCGCTCGGCGTCGGAGAGGGCCCGCACGCCGCCCAGGGACAGGGCGCGATCGGCGACGCGCAGCGAGTCGAGGTAGACGTGGCGCGCCGTGTCCGCCTCGCTCCACGAGTCACCGGCGGCGAACAACCCGAGGCCCGGCATGACCACGATGATGGGCAGCGCGCCGTGGGCGGCCAGGTGCGCGCGCAGGCCCTCGTCGAGCAGCCCCGGCAGGTCCTCCGCCGGGACGTCAGCGGGCACGTCCAGCAGCAGCGGCCAGGACCCCGTGTAGACGATCTGGTCGGGCGTGAGCGGTCCGCCCAGCACGAAGGCCCGGCCGGCGGGCGTGGCGGTGAACGCGGCAGCGAGGGGCGCCTCGTCGAACGTGACGACCCGGAGCGCGTCGCCGCCCGCGAGCAGCCCGCGGAGCGTTGGCGCGATCACGTCGACGAGCGCACGCGCGCGAGCCGCGTCGAGCGCCGGCCGCTCGCGGATCTCCGGGGCCGGGGTCCGCGGGCGTCGCCGAGGGGCGACCCTGCGCGCCCCGGATCTTCCCGAGGAGCCACGCGGATCGCTGGTCGATCTCCTCCGCCGAGTCTCCGCCGACGATGAGCCCGTGGTTCTGCAGCAGGGTCACCGACGGCGCGGGCCGGCCCGTGCGGGCCTCGTAGACGCGGCGAGCATCGACGATGGCACGCGCGAGCGGGAGCCCCGGATCGGTGTAGGGCACCCACAACGCCTGGTCGCCGAGCAGGCGCCGGGCGAGCGCGGCGCCGTCGCTGTTGCAGGTGACGCGTTGATCTCGACCGGGTGGGTGTGCAGGATGAAGCGCTCGGGCAGGAAGGCGTGGAACAGCAGCTCCACGGAGGGCCTGCGCCCGCCGGCGTCACCCAGCCGCGCCGCCATCCCGGCGCGCATGACCGGGTCCCCGGTAAATCCGTCCGCGTCAGGCCGGCGCGTCGCCAGACCGGAGCATCTCGAGGAGCGGCTCCATGTCCAGCGCGACGAGATCGTCCGCGGTGAGCGTCGCGAGGGCGACGCCGCTCGGCTTGATGTACAGGACGCCGTCCGACCTTCGCCGAGGCGTTGCCGCCCCCGCCTCTCGAGAACTCGGGGTCCCGACCATAGCGCCGGGCGATCTCGATCAGAGCGTCGAGCGTCGCGACCGGCGTAGGCGGCAGCTCCCGGCGTCCGGGCGGGAGGGCGCTCATCGGGCCGCCACCCTGGACGCCTCGTCGATCAGCTCCGCGGCCCATCTCCGCGAACCAGTGGACGCGGGAGGTGCCGTCGGGGAAGCCCGGGTTGAGCCGGCCCTCACCGTCCACGTAGCCTGGCTTTCCGGACGCCCGGAGGTGCTGGTGGGCGGCCATCACGCAGGTGGCCTCCCAGAACGCCGCCCTCGCGCCGGAGGACGGCAGCGATCCGTCGACGCAGTGCGGCTCCAGCGGGATCCGAGCCCGGGTGTTGTGCTCCGTCCCGGCCATCACGATGATCCCGGACTCGCGGAAGGCAGACACGTAGGCGTCCACGATCTCCGGCCGGTTGCGCCCGGGGATCAGCTCCGCGACGAGAGATCCCGCTGGCCTGGAGGCGCTCGGCCAGCTCGGCCGGCGGCTCCTCCCACGGGCAGATGGGGAACGCTCCGTCCGCCAGCGTCGGGTAGCACGGAATGCCGCCCAGCCCGAGGATCACCCGGATGGCGTCGCGGAACAGACGGGCGACTCCGGCACGAAGGCTGGCCCGCCGGCCTTCATCAGCGCGGAACGTATCCCGTCCTGGACGCCGATCGGGTCGTTCACCGAGCCGACGAAAGGCTTCCCGAATACCCTGGCCAGCAGGGCGCGCCGTCGCTCGGGCGCCGCTGCCAGGAAGACCGCCTCCTGGAAGGCCATCGCCACGTGGCGCTCCTGGAGCACGACCCAGTCGCGCGGGACGTCGGATTGCTCCGCGACCTCCGCCGCGATGTTCTCCGGGGTCAGCGCGGTCTCCAGCCCGGCTTCCGCGAAGCGGGCTCGTACCAACGCCACCATGGCGCGCATCCGGTTCGTGTCCGCGGTCCGGGCCCGGGCCATGAGGCTCGCCGCATCAGCCGCCGGCGCCATGAACGGGTCGATGCCCTTTCCGCAGACGTACATGCGGCCCGGGTTGCCGGGGTCGTTGACGCGCGTGCCGGCGTCGCTGCAGGTCGTCCACGACGCTGATGAACTCGAGGCCGAACAGCGGGAGGATGCAGGCCTCCCGGGCGGCATCCGCGAACCGGCGTAGATCCGCGTGTCGTGGAAGTTGGACGTGCCGAGGACCCGGACCCCTTCCGCGGCCGCGGTCTCGACGGCGTCCTCGGCGCTCTCGAAGGCCGAGAAGTTGGGCGGGATGTGAATGTGCGTGTTGACGATGGGTCCCCCCTCGTCGGCTGGCCGGCCAGGGCGCCTGCTCCCACCTTCGCTCATCGTCGTCCCGCTTCCCCTTCCCCGGACCTGGAGGGATCCTGAGCACCCGGACAAATCAATGCGGGTGTTTACGATTGCTTTCGACTTGGCATAGAATACGCCAGCCAACGCGAAGCCTCAAGCACCAGTCGAGAACCGAGGTCCAGCATGTCCGTCGAAGGAGCCGTTCCCCGACCTCAGCGAGATCCTCGTCTCGATCGGCGAAGCCGGGAGCCGCATCGCGGCGATCGGCGCGAGCGAGGGTGGCGCCGGGAACATCTCGGTGAGCGTCGGCTGGCCGCTCGAGATTCGGCGCCAGTTTCCGGTCACCGCCGAGATCCGGCTGCCCCTGCCGGCGCCGCACCTGGCAGGCTGGCGAATCATCGTCACGGGATCCGGCCGGCGCCTCCGCGACATCGCGGCCGACCCGGCGGCGAACCTCGGCGTCGTGCTGGTCCACCCGGGCGGCGAAGCCGGCACGCTCCACACCTCGCCGCGCTGCCTGTTCGAGTCGCTCACCAGCGAATGGAACTCGCACCTCGGGGTCCACGACGACACGGTCGCCCGCACCGGCACGAACTTCCATGCTGTCGTGCACGCCCAGCCCCCGCATCTCGTGTATCTCAGCCACGTGCCCGAGTACCTCGACGAGACGTACTTCAACCGCCGCCTGCTGCGCTGGGAGCCCGAGACGATCGTCAACCTGCCCCAGGGAGTCGGCGTGCTCCCGTTCATGGTCCCGGGCTCGGCCCAGCTGATGGAGGCGAACATCGCCGGGCTGCGCACGCATCGGGTCGTCCTGTGGGCGAAGCACGGCGTCATGACCCGGTCCGACATCTCGGTCACGCGGGCGGCCGATCGGATCGAGTATGCGGAGACTGCCGCGCGCTACGAGTACATGGACCTGCTCGCCGGCAGGCGCGCCGAGGGCCTGAGCCTCGACGAGCTGCGCGCGGTTGTCCGCGCCTTCGACGTCAAGACGGACGTCGTCTGAGGCAACCCCGCGCTCGGGGTCCGTCCTCAGGCGTCCTGCGCAGCCTGCCGGAAGGCGCCGACGTCCTCGAGCCGCCGGCGGATCGCGCCGAGGAACCGGGCCCCCGTCTCGCCGTCCACCAGCCGGTGGTCCGCCGATAGGGTGAGCTTCATCAGCGTGCGAACGGCCAGGCCGTCGCCGATCGCGACCGCGGTCGGGATGGCGCTCGAGACGGCGAGGATCGCGGCCTCGCCGGGGTTGATGATCGCGCTGAACTCCTCGACCCCGAACATGCCGAGGTTCGAGACGCTGAAGGTGCTGCCTGTCATGTCGTCGATCGGGAGCGTGCCTTCGCGTGCCTTCGCGGCCAGCTCGATCGCCCGATCATGGAGCTCGCCGAGCGACAGTCGATCGGCGTCGCGAATCACGGGCACGACCAGGCCGCCGGGCAGCGACACGGCGACGCCGAGGTGGACCCGCCGCCGAGGCCAGACCGAGACGCCGTCGGTCCGCGCGTTGACATCGGGGAACTCGGCGAGCGTCTGCGCGGTGGCGGACAGAACGAAATCCGTCACCGTCAGGTTGGTTCCCGCCGCCTTGAGCTCCGAGCGCAGGGCGAAGAGCCCGGTGACGTCGGCGGCCACCGTGACCGTGAAGTGCGGCGTCGAGGTCCAGCTTGCGGTCAGACGTTCGGCGATCACGCGGCGCATTCGCGTCAGCGGCCGCGGCTCCTCTTCGCCCTCGACCGGCGCCACTGGAAGCGGCGTCGGGGTCGCCACGGGGCCGGCTGCCCGCGCCACGACGGGCGGCGACGAGAGTCGCCCGGGTTGCCATCGCGGCCGCGACGTCGCGCTCGGTGATCCGCCCGCCGGGACCGGTGCCGGCAATCGTGCGGGGGTCGATCGCCGCCTCTGCTGCGGCGCGGCTGGCTCGCGGGCTGATCCGGAGCCGGCCGTCCGGCGCGGAGGATGGAGTCGCGGCCGCGGCGGCCGGCGCGCCGGCCGGAATGGAGGCGGGGACTTCGGCCAGCGGAACGCCGGTGGGGGCGGGGTCGGCGGCCGGGGCAGCGGCGGGCGGGGTGGTGGCCTGGGTTGCGGCGGGAGTGCCGCCGGCGGCTGGTGCCGGCTCGGGGATCGCCTCGCCGGGCTGGCCCACGTAGGCGCACGCGGTGTTCACCGGCACGACGGCGCCTTCCGCGGCGATGATCCGCAGCAGGACGCCGTTGTCGAAGGACTCGACCTCCATCGTCGACTTGTCCGTCTCGATCTCGAAGAGGACGTCGCCCTTCGCGACCTGATCGCCTTCCTTCTTGTGCCAGGCGATGACCGTGCACTCCTCGGTCATCTGGCCGGGCTTGGGCATGAGGATCGCGTGCGCCATGGATGGGGCCCTTCTCTCTGTCGTCAGCGGACGCGCCCGGTGGGCTCGATGCTGCTCAAAGCAGCCCCTTCGCCGCCGCGTAGATGTCGCCCGCGTTGGGCAGGAACGCCTGCTCAAGGCCCTGGGCCTGCGGGGAGATGCCGTTCGTGGCGCCGATCCGGGCGATCGGTGCGTCGAGGAAGTCGAACGCCTCCTCCTGGATGCGCGCCACGACCTCGTTCACGAAGCTGCCGCCGAGCACGGCCTGGCTGGCAACGAGGCAGCGGCCGGTCTTACGGACCGAGGCGAGGACGGTCTCGAGGTCCAGCGGGACGAGGCTGCGCAGGTCGATCACCTCCGCCTCCACGCCGTCCTCGGCAGCCAGCCGATCGGCGGCGGCGAGGGCGTCCGGCACGGCCGGGCCCCAGCCGACGAGCGTGACGTCGGTCCCCTTCCGGGCAACGTTCGCGACGCCGATCGGGACCAGGTGCTCCCCCTCCGGGACGGCGCCTTTGGCCGGGTAGAGACCCTGGCTCTCGACGAAGAGGACCGGGTTGTTGGTGCGGATCGCGGACTTCAGGAGGCCCTTCGCATCGGCCGGGTTCGAGGGGTAGACGACGTAGATCCCGGGGAGGTGCGTGAAGAGGCTCTCGAGGGACTGGCTGTGCTGCCCGCCGTAGCCCTTCCCGGCGCCCACCGAGGCCCGCACCACGAGCGGCACCTCCACCTGCCCGCCGCTCATGAAGTGCCACTTCGCCGCCTGGTTGGCGATCTGGTCCGAGGCCATCAGGGCAAAGTCCATGTACATGAGCTCGACGACGGGCCGGAGGCCGACGATCGCCGCGCCGACGGCCGTGCCGCAGATGGCCGCCTCGCTGATCGGCGTGTTGAAGACGCGATCCCGCCCGAAGGACTCGAGCAGGCCCTTGGTCAGCTTGAACGCGCCGCCGTAGTCGGCGACGTCCTCGCCATAGAAGATGACCCGCCGGTCGCGGACCATCTCCTCCGCCAGCGCCTCGCGGAGCGCGTCGCGGTACGTGATCGCGCCGTCGGCGGCCTGCTTGGAGACCGGCAGAGGGGCGACGAGGGCGACCTCGGCCTGTCCCGCCGGGAGCGCGTCCGATGTGGTGTCCGTGTACAGGAACTTGAGCGCGTCGGCCGGATCGGGATCGGTCGCCTTCGAGGCTCGGACCGCCGCGCGCGCGTTGCGCTCCCGGACCCTGGTCTCGACCGCGCTGACCGCGGCCTCGTCGGCCACCCCGGCCGCCAGGATCTGCCGCTTGAGGCGCTCGATCGCGTCGACCGCCCGCCAGGCGGCCTCCTCGTCGCGCGTCCGGTACTCGTTGCGGGGGTCGGACAGCGAGTGCCCGTAGTAGCGATAGGTGCTGGCCTCGATGAAGACCGGACCGTCGCCCGCGCGGCAGAGCGCCACGGCGCGCCGGACCGCGTCGCGGACGGCCAGGACGTCCATGCCGTCGACCGTCTCGGCATGCATGTTGTTCTCGGCGAACCCGGCGGCGCGGCGCGCCAGGTGGCGGACCCCCATCACCTCGTCGTCGGTGTGGTGGGTCATCCCGTAGTGGTTGTTCTGGATGAAGTAGATGACGGGGAGCCCGTAGGCGTGGTCGCCGGCGAGGTGATTGGTCCACTGGGCCTGGGCGGCCCAGTTGAGCGACTCGAGCACCACGCCGTTCGCGTAGGCGCCGTCGCCCGCGAAGCAGCAGACGACCCGGTCCGACCGCTCGTAGCGGTGTGCCATGGCCGCGCCCGTCGCGATCGGGACGCTGCCGCCGACGATCGCGTTGGCGCCCAGGTTGCCGGTCGAGAAGTCGCCGATGTGCATCCCGCCGCCGCGGCCGGCGCCGTAGCCCTCGTCCTTGCCGAAGAGCTCGGCGATCACCCGGTAGATGTGCTCCTCCAGGGCGGCCTCCAGGAGCTCCTCGTGCGTGCCGCCGGCCGAGCTCGGGACGCGCGCCCGCAGCGCCGCGTCGGACATCGAGCGGATCGCGGCGAAGCCCTTGGCGACCGCGTCGCCGTGTCCGCGGTGGGAGCTCGTGATGTTGTCGTCGACGCGCAGGACGCTGCATGCGCCGACGGGCGACGCCTCCTGGCCGATCGACACGTGAGTGGGCCCGCGATAGTCGTAGCCGGGAAGCGGCTCGTAGCCGCCCGAGCGGAGCCGGACGATCGTGTCCTCCAGCTCGCGGATGGCAAGCATGTCGTCGAGGAGATCGAGCGCCTCGGCTCCCGTGATCCCGCCGGCCGCGATCTCCGTCGCGAGCGTGCCCGAGTAGGCGAAGCCGCTGATGGTTCCGGCCGATTCCTCGAACGGCTCCGTATCGGGCCGATGGTCGCTCAGAAACGCGGCCGCCATTGTCATGGAAACCTCCGATTCCGCGCCGGCCGCTCGCCCCGATCGGGCCGCGATGGCGCTCATGCCTTGATCACCCTGATGCCCCGCTGTTCGAGGTCACGGACGGCGCCCGCATCGATCCCGTCGTCGGTCACGAGGATGTCGATCGCATCGAGTCGTCCGGCGCCGACGAGCGAGCTGGTCCCGAACTTCCGGCTGTCGGCCAGCAGGATCACCTCGCGGGCTCGCGACATCGCGAGCTCCTTCGTGGAGGCCTCTGCCGGGTCGGTGGTCGTCATTCCCTCCTCGAGCGACAGGGCGTACGTGCCCATGAGCGCCCGGTCGACGTGGATGCTCTCCAGGAGGGGGTGCGTGAGCGGCCCGACAAGGGCCTGGCTCCGCTCCCGGAACTCCCCGCCGACGACGATGAGGCGCGGGCCCCGGCCGGCCAGCTCGGTCGCGGCCGGCAGGCTGTTCGTGACCGCCGTGAGGCGATCCCACCCCCGGAGCATCCGGGCGACGGCGAGCACGGTCGTCCCGCTGTCGAGGTAGACGGTGTCATCCGGGGCGAGCAGCTCCAGCGCCCGGGCCGCGATGCGTTCCTTCTCGGCGGCGGCCTCGACGGCCTTGACGTCGAAGTGGGGTTCGCTCGGGCGTTCGCCGATCGCGACGGCGCCCCCGTGGACTCGCCGAACCGCGCCATCCGCCGCCAGCTCGTCCAGGTCGCGCCGAACGGTCGCCTGAGAGACGCCGAGGATCGTGCTCAGCTCATCGAGACGCGCAGCACCACGCGATTCGACGATCGAGCGGATTCGCTGCCGCCGCTGGGGCGCAAGATCGCGCAGGGCCGCGCCGGTGGCAGATCCGCTCAGAACACTCCATGTCATGCGTATATTCTTGCATAAGGTTGCGCAGCGAGTCAATCTCGACACGCGCGAACGCCTGCCGGAGTTGGGTCACGTCCGGGAGAGGACGGCCACGAATTCGACGTGGCGCGATGGATTCACGCGCGGGCGTGGTCCGTCGCAACCGGCGACGGACCGGCTCACTCGGGCGGGTGCCCGGCCCCGCGGCGAGCGCGGTGCGAGCCTTTCGGCTCGCGCGTTCGACGCTCGTCGATGGTCAGCTCGTCCTCGGCCTCGCGGGCGCGCTTCAGCTGCGCGTCGAGCACCTGCTTGAACTGCTTCGCCAGCCCGGTGCGCATCCCCTCGCGTTCCGCCGCGCGCAGGTCGTGATCCCGGCGCCGGTCGCGCTCCGCCTCGGCGGGCGGCAGGTCCAGATCGTCGTCGCGGTCCGGGTCAGCGTCGTTCATGGTGAGGAGCGTGCCCCGCCGCGACGCTCGTCGTCAAGCGCCAGTTCGGCCGTTGATGGCGGTCGGAGAGCGATGGTGTGGTTCATGTAGGCACCCTCGAGGCTGACCTCCCGGAGCAGGCGGGCCTGGATCACGGGCGGGAGCGCCGGCACCTCCGACGCGTCCTCGAGCTCCACCTCGAGCAGGACCAGACCGGGCGGCTGGATGAAGACGTCCAGCTCCAGCACATGCCCGGCGAACGGGAAGACGTGGCGCACCTTGCGGATTGCTTGGCGGGCGGGATCCGCATCTGCACGGAGGATCCGATCGTAGGTGGCCGCATCCAGCTCCTCCTCGTGCTCCTCCCTCGTGATCCCGGCGATCTCGCGCTTCCGGGTCGCCACGTAGCGGGTTCGGCCGGCGGCCTCGACCTTCCGGATGCGGCGGACCCAGTCGCCCTCGGTGCGGAGGTAGACCTGCTCGATCCGGTGCGGTTGCGTGCCCAGGTCCGCCAGCTCCGCGTCGGACGGCGCGCCGGACAGCAGGTACTTTCGCTCGATCTCCAGGCCGGCCGGCATCGGTGCTGCGATCCCTCCCCTACACTCCAAGCATGGACCGCCGGGCCGCGCTCGTCCTGCTCGTCGTGCTGGCGGCAGGCGTCTTCCTGGCGGGCCTGGAGCTGATGATCACGGCCGTGGCGTTGCCTGCCATCGTCGCGGACCTGGGCTCGTGGACCGACCTCCGCCACGCGAGCTGGATCATCAATGCCTACCTCCTGGTCTACGTGGGCACCATGCCGCTCGCCGGCCGCCTGGCCGACCTGTGGGGCGCCCGGCGCCTGTTCCTCGGCGCGCTCGTCTTCTTCACGCTGGGGTCGCTGCTTGCCGGCAGCGCCGGGACCCTCGACGGGCTGATCGTCGGGCGCATCGTGCAGGCAGTCGGGGGCGGGGCGCTGGTGCCGGTCGCCACGGCTGCTGCCTCGCACCTGTACGAGGGACACGCGCGCCCCCGCGCGCTGGGGATCATTGGGGCGCTCACCTTCCTGGGCATGGCGGCCGGCCCGTTCCTGGGCGCCGCGATCCTCGGGGCCTTCCGGCCGGAGGCGGCGCTGGCCCGCTTTGGCTACCTCAGCGGGCCGCTCCTGGACCTCGCCGCTCCCGCCTGGCGGTGGGTCTTCTACGTCAACGTCCCGATCGGCATCGCCGCGCTCGCGCTCGGCTGGGCGGCCACGGCGGGCTGGGACACCCCGCGAACGCGGGCTCGCCTCGACCTGGCCGGGGCGCTCCTGTTCACGCTCGCGGCCGGGGCGATCCTCCTGGGCGTCACGCTGCTCGGCGAGACGGGCGGCGCCGGCGAGACGCTCGGGGTCGACCCCATCCTGCTCTCGGTCGGGCTGGTCGCCCTTGGCATCGCCTCGGCCATCGCGGCCGTGGCCCACGGGCTCCGGCGGCCGGACCCGTTCCTTGACCCGCGGCTGTTCACGAACCGCGTGTTCAGCTCCGCCGCCCTGGTCTCGCTCCTGACCGGGTATGGCTTCGCGACGGCGATCGTGGGCGTGGCCGTGTTCGTCGACCGCGTGCTGTACGGCGGTCCAGACCAGCAGCGCGTGGCGCTCGGCGCGCTCGCCTTCGCGACGGCCGTGGGAGCGCTGGCATCGGGCTGGCTGGTCCGCCGCATCTCGCTGCGCGTGGTGACCGTGGTCGGACTCGTCGCGTCGATCGCGGGCCTGGCTTGGATGGGCACCTGGACGGCGGATGTCGACCTCGGGGCGGTCGCGGCCGGGGGTGGCCTGTTCGGCCTGGGCTTCGGCCTGACGGTCACGCCGCGCTCGACGGCAGCCGTGGAAGCGGTGGGACGCGCAACGCTTCGGGGCGGCCAGCGCCACCGTCACGGTTGCGAGGATGATCGGGATGGCGGTCGGGCTGGCCGTCCTGACGGCCTACGGCTCCACGGCGATCAGCCGGCTCTCGGCCGACGTCTACGCTTCACCCGACGCCTACAAGTCGATCGTCCCGGCCGCGCTGGCGAGCCGCCCCCTGCGTGACCCGCTCGTCGTCAATGCCCTGGAGTCGTGGGCGGCCCGCAAGGCGTCCGAGACGATGGTCGTGCTGTTCCTGGTCGCGGCCGGAGTGACGGCCGCCGCGGTGCCGGCTGCGCTCGTGCTCGGCGGGCGGCCGCGTATGCTCTCCGCCGAGACGGGCACATCGGAGCCCGCGGCGGCCGGAGGAGGCGGGGATGACACCGACGGGGCCGAAGGAAGCGACGGCGCCGCACGCGGGCCCGTCACCCTCGTCTGACGGGCTCGGGACAGAGGCCGCGATCGGGCTCAGGATCGAGGCCTGGGGCGAAGACGGCCCCCGATCGCTCGCCGGTCTCGAGGCACTCGCCGACGCGGAGCAGAACCCGGGGTCCCGCTACTGGGTCGACCTGACCGACCCGTCGCCGGAGCTGACGCAGACGGTTGCCCGGCGCCTGGGCCTGCACCCGCTCGTGGCCGAGGACATCGAGGAGCGCAACCAGCGTCCGAAGCTGGAGCTGACCGGCGAGCACGTCCACCTGGTGGCCTTTGCCATCGCCTACGGCCGCGAGGTCCAGACCGACGAGATCGACTTCGTGCTGGGGCGCAACTTCCTGCTGACCGCGCACCCGTCGGCGTGGGATCCCTGGACCGCCCAGCATCTTCGCGAGGGCGCCGGCCCGCTGCTGGAGCGCGGGGCAGACTTCCTCCTGTGGGCGCTCCTGGACGCGCTCGTGGACGCGTACTTCCCGGTGTTCGATCGGCTGGAGGACGAGATCGACGACCTGGAGGACCGCATCGTCGACGAGCCGGGACGCGCCACGTTGGAGCGGCTCTTCGCGCTCAAGCGGTCGCTGGTCGAGATCCGCCACGTCATGGCGCCCCAGCGCGAGATCTTCAACCAGCTGACGAACCGCACCCTGCCGCTCATCGCGCCGGACAACATCATCTACTTCCGCGACGTCTACGACCACGCGGTCCACCTGGCCGACGAGTACGACTCCTACCGCGAGCTCGTCTCCGGGCGCGCTCGACGTCTACCTCTCGACCGTCAACAACAACCTGTCGCTGATCATGAAGCGGCTGACCGGGATCACCGTCGTGCTGGCCGGGATCGGGGCGTTTGCGGGCATCTTCGGCATGAGCGAGGCCGGGGCGGCCTTTGCGCGCACCGAGGCACAGGGGTTCTGGCTCGTCACGGCCGCGATCGTGACGCTCTCGCTGGCGATCTTCTGGAGTCCTGCGCAGGATCGACTGGATCTGACGGTCCGGCGAGCTCCGCGCCTACTGGCAGACGACGGGCTGCGGCGTGGGGTTGCGCGGCGGCGTGATCGGCCGGCCCGGAGCTGAGTGGCTCGGCCACCACGATCAGCACGAGGCCGGTGTAGCCGGGGACACCCTGGCGCGGACCCTCCGACGTCTGGAGCGCCAGCTCCTGCCGGGGCTCGCTGTACAGCTGCGACTGGTGGCGCAGGACGCGGGTGATCTCGTAGAGGTAGAGCTGGTCGTCGCTCGTGTAGACCTGGACGAGCATCCCGATCATGGCGCTCCCGTTGTCGATCCGCGACTGGAGGAGCAAGGGCAGGAACATGCCCTCCCGGGCGTGCGCGAACAGGTACGTGGTTCCTGACGAACCGGGACGGCTCATCGACGGGATGTACTCCGCGACGTTGCAGTACGGGAAGGCGTTGGGATCGCTCGGCGGGCGGACCACCGGAAGATCGATGTCGAGAGCCGGAACGACCACGCGCGTGACGACCCGCGCCACAGCGTGGCTCGCCGAGGCGCCGCTCGAAGCGCTCGGCGTGGGAAGCGGCGGAAGCGTGGGGAAGGGCACGAAGGAGGGCGACGCCCCAGGGGCCGCCGAGACGAACGCCGGGGGACTCGGCGCGGTCGCCTGGGCGGGAAAGCCGTACGTGAGCAGTCCCGCCCCAAGCAGCGTCACGCCCGCCGCCGTCAGGGCCGCCGGAAGGAAGCGGCCGCCCACCCAGTCGACGATCGATCGCATTCGAGCACCCATGCTACCAGCGGGAGCGGGCCCGCCGATCCCGGGCGAACGTCACGGAACGGCCGGCGGAAGGTCCCATCGGGCGTCCGACCTAGGCCGCACCGGCCTCCGGCCGCCGCCGCTCCGGCCTCCGGCCTGCCGGGCCCGCCTCGCGCGGCCGGGGGGCTCGCGCGCTACGCTCCTGTCTAATGCGGAGCTTCATCGCGGTCCTGGTCGGGCTTGTCGTGGGCATCGGTGCCGCCGTCGGCCTCAGCGCTGCGGTGATCGTGCTCACGCCGGCGCCCGCCGTCCGGTTGACGCCCGCGCCCCGGCGCCTCGTGGCGCCGGCGGCATCGTCGACGGCACCGGCCATCGGCGCCACGCCATCGGCGGTGAACGGGAGCGACACCACGCCCATGCCCGGCGCCAGCCAGACCGTCTCGCCGTTCCCGCTCGTGGGCAAGCCGGCCCCCGCGCTCACCGCTCCGCAGGTGGGTGGCGGCACGATCGACCTCGCTGCGCTCCGAGGTCGGCCGGTCTGGCTCGTCTTCACGGGCACCTATTGCCCTCCCTGCCGCGACGAGTACTCGGTCATGAACGGTTTCGCGGCCCGATACGCGGGGACGGGTCTGGTGGTCCTTGCGATCCACGTCCGCGAGGGGGAGCAGACCGTCGCGCCCTTCGTCTCGTCCCTGAACGTCGTCTTCCCGGTCGGCCTGGACGCGGACGGCTCGCGCGCCCGGACCTGGGACGCGGTCGCCCTGCCCGTCCACTACTTCATCGACGCTCAGGGGATCGTGCGCGATGCCGCCCTCGGCGGGATCGGTCCCGACCTGATGGCACAGGGCCTCCAGTCGATCCTGCCCGGCGTGACGGTCACGCCGTAGCGTGGAGACTGGTCGCGACCGCCGTTCCGGTCAGGCCGTCGACGCTCCGGCAGCGGCCGCGGTCGAGCGGGCCGTCGTCGCCGTCCAAGCGCTCGCCGGGGTGCCCGGCGGGCTCCTCTTGGTGTGCGACTTCGATGGGACGCTGACGCCCATCTCGCCCGACCCCACGGCGCCGGCGATCCTCCCGGCCGCCCGCCTCGCGTTGCGACGGCTAGCCCGTGTTGCTCGCCGACGGCCCGACCGGCTCGCGCTCGCCATCCTGTCGGGCCGCACCGCCCTGGACGTCGCCGGCCGCGTCCGTGTCGGCGGGCTGACCTACCTCGGCGACCACGGGATCCAGGGTGGGGATCTTCCCGTGGGCGCCGCCGCCGAGCGGCTCAGGGTGGCCCACGACCCGCGCCTCGCCGCGCATCGCGCAGTCGCGCAGCGTCTCGGCGACGACGTCGCGCGACTGCTCGCCGATGCCGAGTGGCTCTACGTGGAGCCCAAGGGACCCTCGGTTGCGTTCCACTTCCGGGCCGCCGCCGATGCCCCGGCTGCCCGCGCCCGGATCCTCTCCGCGCTTGACGACGCGACGGCCGCGCTCACGTCTGCGCTTCGCCGCCCGCGCTTTCGGAGGTGGGAGGGCCGCCGGATCGTGGAGCTTCGGCCCGAGGAGGCGGGGGCGAAAGGAGAGGCCGTTGCCCGGCTCCTGGAGCGGCACCGCTCATCGGCCGCACTGGTCATCGGCGACGACCGTTCCGACGCGGAGGCCTTCGCGGTGGTCGCCGGGGAGCGCATCGCGGGGCGCCTGGCCGCCAGCCTTCTGCTGGGGGTCCGCGGTCCCCGGGAGTCGCCCGCGGAGCTGCTCGCGACAGCCGACGTCATCCTGCCGGAGCCTGCCTCCACGGCAGTCGTGCTGCGGGCCCTCGCTCGGGCCCTGGAAGCGGAGGACCGAACCGGGCACTGACGAATGTCTGCCCGGGGGCCCCGGCGCTGCTCCCGCCGCCGACCGTGCGGGCGAGCCCGCTGTCAGCCGCGCGGGCGAGCGCGCCGCCGCCGCCCGACCCTGCGGGCAGTCGCGGCCCGGTGTCCACTACCGGATGGCTACGGCGACCCCGATCGCCTGGGCGGCCGACGAGACGCTCGTCAGGATCAACCCGGGGAAGAGGCCGAGGATCACCGTCATCAGCGCCGTGATGGCGAGACCCAGCCGGAGCAGCGCGCCATGGCCGATGGGCGTCGACTCGCCCGCGGGTTCGCGCATGTACATGTAGACGATGACCCGCAGGTAGTAGAAGGCAGCCGCGGCGGCATTGAGGACGGCGATCACGGCGAGCACCGTCAGCCACCCACCCGCCTGGACGGCCGCCATGATCACGTACGCCTTGGCGAAGAAGCCCGCCGTGGGCGGGATCCCGGTCAGGGAGAGCAGGAAGAGCACCATGAGGAGCCCGAGCGCCGGCTCGCGCCGTCCGAGCCCCGCGAACGTCTCCAGCCGGCTGCTCACCCCGGGCCGCTTCTGGAGGGCGGCGATCACGGCAAACGCCCCCAGGTTCATGAAGGCGTACGCGGCGCCGTAGAAGAGCAACCCTTCGAGGCCCCGCATCACGCCCGCCGCGTACGCTGCGAGGCCCACCAGCATGTAGCCGGTGTGGGCGATCGACGAGTAGGCCAGCATCCGCTTGACGTTGTCCTGCGTCAGGGCCACCAGGTTGCCCAGCGTCATCGTCAGCGCAGCCAGGACGAAGAAGACGATCACCCACTCCTGGCGAAGCGGGAGAAGCGCCTCCGCGAAGACGCGCAGGACCACCGCGAACGCCCCCACCTTCGGGCCCACGGACAGGTAGCCGGTCACGGGCGTCGGCGAGCCCTGGTACGCGTCGGGCGTCCAGTAGTGGAACGGGACGGCGGCCATCTTGAACGCGACACCCGGTCGTCAGGAAGGCCAGGCCCATCGCGAGCCCGGGCGAGAGGGTCGCCTGCCCGGCGACGATCTCGCCGATCCGAGCCGCCACGTCGGCGATCCGGGTGGACCCGGTCAGGCCCCAGACGTAGGCGAGGCCGAACAGGAAGATGGCGCTGGAGAACGAGCCCGAGCAGGAAGTACTTGACCGCGCCCTCGGTCGAGAGCGCATCCCGCTTGTGGTACCCGGCCAGGAGGTAACCCGGGATCACCATGAGCTCCAGGCCCACGAACAGGACGATGAGATCCGCGGACGCGGACACCAGCATCGCGCCGCCCAGCGCGAAGACGAGGATCGCGGCGAACTCCGCGATCGGGAGCCCGCGTGGCTCCAGGTAGTCGGGCGCGAACAGGCACGTGATCGCGGCGATCGCGACGAAGATGGTGTCCAGGAATGTGGTCAGGTTGTCCACCTTGTACATCCCGCCGAACGCGGTGCCGGGCGTCTGGCCGGTCCACAGGACCAGCAGGCCCACCCCGATGAGTCCCGCCAGGACCACGCCCAGGGCGAGGTGCCGATTCCCGGGCATCACGATGTCGGCCAGGATGACGAGCGCCGCCACGGCCACGGCCGCCGCGAAGGGGGCGATGAGGGTGAGGTCGGACCAGGTCATGGGGAAGGCAGCTCCCGTCAGCGGCCGATGGACATCGCGACCGCCGGGTCAACCGCGGCGAGGACAGCCTTGACCGGGCCCGTGATGAGGTCCAGGACCAGGGCGGGATAGAGGCCCAGGACGACCGTCAGGGCGCCGAGCGGCGCCAACGTCAGGATCTCCGTGGGACGCATGTCGGTCAGGTGGTGCCCGAGCCCGGTCAGGAACTCGGACACCTGTCCGAAGCAGACGCGCTGGAGCATCCAGAGCAGGTACCCGGCCGCGAGGATCATCACGAACGCGGCGGACGCGCCGACCCACGGATTGAAGGCGAAGGCGCCCTGGAAGACGAGGAACTCGCCGACGAACCCCGCCAGGCCCGGCAGACCCATGGAGGCGAACACGAAGAACCCCAGGGCGGCCGAGTAGACCGGCGTCACCGCGCCCAGGCCGCCCATCTTCGCGATCGTCCGGTCGTGGGTTCGCTCGTAGATCACGCCGACGAGCAGGAACAGGGCGCCCGTGATGAGGCCGTGGTTGACCATCTGGAGGATCGCGCCCTGGAGGCCCTGGGCCTGGAAGATGAAGATCCCCAGCGTCACGAAGCCCATGTGGCTGACGGAGCTGTAGGCGACCAGCTTCTTGAGGTCGGGCTGGACCATGGCCACGATCGCCCCGTAGATGATGGCGATGATCGACAGCGCGATCAGGAGCGGTGCAAAGACGCTGGGCGCCGTGCGGGAAGAGCGGGATCGCGAACCGGATGAAGCCGTAGGCGCCCAGCTTGAGCAGCACGCCCGCCAGGATCACCGAGCCCGCGGTCGGCGCCTCCACGTGCGCGTCCGGCAGCCAGGTGTGGAACGGGAACATCGGGACCTTGATCGCGAAGGCGAGCGCGAACGCGGCGAACGCGAAGACCTGGAACGTGCCGTCGAAGCCGGCGCCCGCGAGCCGCTCCAGGTCGAAGGCGCCCACCCACGAGCCGGTGGCGTGCTGGTAGGTGAAGGCGGTGGCGAGGATCGCCACCAGCATGAGGAGCGACCCGACCAGCGTGTACAGGACGAACTTGATCGTCGCGTAGATCCGGTTGGGGCCGCCCCAGATCCCGATGATGAGGTACATCGGGACGAGGACCACTTCCCAGAAGATGTAGAAGAGGAAGAGATCCAGGGCCAGGAAGACGCCCAGCATTCCGACCTCGAGGATCAGGAAGGAGATCATGTACTCCTTCACCCGCTCCTTGATCGGCGAGAAGCTGGCCAGGATCGAGATCCACGACAGGGTGGTGGTGAGCACCACCATCGCCACCGAGAGCCCGTCCGCGCCGACCTTGTACTGGATCCCGAAGAGCGGGATCCAGTCGGCGACCTGCACGTACTGGAAGGATCCCGCCGCCGATGCGACCACGTTGCGGCCCGGCAGGAAGCCCAGGACCAGCCACAGGCTGACCACCCAGGTCGCCAGCGCGAAAAGCAGCGCGGTCGCTCGGATCGCGCCGAGGTTGCGCCGGGGGATGAACGCGACCACGACCGCCCCCACGAGGGGCAGGAAGATGATCAGGCTCAGGATCGGGAAGGAGGAGATGTCCATGGCGTCCTCCTACCGCGCCGCGATCACGAGGTAGGAGCCGGCCATGATGATCAGGCCGATGGCGATGCCCAGCGCGTAGTTCTGGACCCGGCCCGTCTGGATCCGGCGCAGCCCGGTCCCCGCATCCATGGTGACCCTCCCCACCGCGTTGACCGTGCCGTCCACGACGTTCCGGTCGAACCACCACAGCGCGTTCGCCACGCGTCCGCCAATCACGATGAACAGGAGGTGGTTCAGGTCGTCGAACCACCACTTGTTGAGCGTGGCGCGGTAGAGGAAGCGGGTCGCGCCCGACGAGGCGGTGATCGCCTCCACGGTCTGCCCGGCGCCCGTTGCGACGGAAGAACCCGAAAAGCCACATGCCGGCAACCAGGCCGATCGTGGCCACGCCGACGCTGATGAGGATCAGGGCGCCGTCGATGCCGAACAGCGCGAACGGCTGCGTCGACTGGCCCAGCGTCTCCTCCGCGCCCGCGAAGACCGGGTGCAGCCACTGGGTCAGGAGGGAGTTGCCGAACGGCAGGCCCAGCCACAGGCCCAGCAGCATTGCGGGGATGGCCAGCAGGATCAGCGGCAGCGTCATCGTCCAGGTCGATTCATGGATCGTGGGCTCGACCGCCGGGTCCACGTGGCTCTGGCCATAGAAGGTCTTGCCCATCAGGCGCCACATGTAGAACGCGGTCATGCCCGCGACGAGCACGCCGATCGCCCAGACCCAGCCGAAGTTGAGCTTGTATGCCTCGCCCAGGATCTCGTCCTTGGAGAAGAAGCCGGCGAAGGGCGGGATGCCGGCGATCGCGATCGTGCCGACCAGCATCGTCCAGTGCGTGATCGGGATCTTGCGCCAGAGGCCGCCCATCTTGTTCATGTCCTGCTCGTCGTGGACGGCGTGGATCACCGAGCCGGAGCCAAGGAAGAGCAGGCCCTTGAAGAAGCCGTGGGCCATGAGGTGGAAGATCGCCGCCGCGTAGGCCCCCACGCCGAGCGCCGCGAACATGTAGCCGAGCTGGCTCAGGGTGGAGTAGGCGAGGACGCGCTTGATGTCCGTCTGGGTGAACGCGATGGAGGCGGCCAAGATCGCGGTGAAGATCCCGATGGCGGCCACCACGACCATCGCCTCCGGCACCAGACTGAAGATCGGGTTCACCCGGGCCACCAGGTAGACGCCGGCGTTCACCATCGTGGCGGCGTGGATGAGGGCCGAGACCGGGGTCGGGCCCTCCATCGCGTCCGGCAGCCAGACGTGGAGCGGGAACTGCGCGCTCTTGCCCGACCGCCCCGCAGAAGAGCAGGAGCGCGATGGCCAGGATGGTCCCGTGGTCGAGCCCGGCGATGCGGTCGAAGGCATCGCGCATGTTCAGGGTGCCGGTCGAGACCCAGATGAGCATCATCCCGAGCGCGAACCCCACGTCGCCGACCCGGTTGACGATGAAGGCCTTCTTCGCCGCGAGCGCCGCGGAGCGCCTGCCGTACCAGAAGCCGATCAGCAGGTAGCTCGACAGGCCCACGAGCTCCCACCCCGCGAAGACGACCAGGAAGTTGTCCGCCAGGACGAGCAGCAACATGCTGAACATGAAGAGGTTCAAGTAGGCGAAGAAGCGCCAGCGACCCGGGTCGTGCGACATGTAGCCGACCGAGTACAGGTGGACGAGCATCCCGATCGTCGACACGACGATCAGCAGGCAGGCGGTCAGCTGGTCGACGAAGAACCCGACGTCGACCGTGAACGCGCCCGCCGGGATCCAGCGCCAGAGCGTGACGCCGGCGCCGTGCTCGCCGAAGCCGCCGGTGAGCGCCTGGTAGACGACCGCCATGCTGAGCAGCCAGGTGACGGTGACGCCGAGCAGGGGCAGGACGAACGCGGGCCGCCCGATCCGGCGCCCGAAGAACGCCGTGAACACGAAGCCGGCGAGCGGGATGGCCGGGATGAGGGGCACCAGGTTGATCAGGCTGTTGGGCGTGGCGGCGCCGGCGGCCGCCGCGGCGAGCACCGGCGAGACGTTCGGGACCAGGGTTGCGAACACGGATACGGCTCGGTTCCGGCGGCTACTGGCGCATGCGTGTCGTACTCGTCGACGAGCGGCGTGCGGCGGTTCCGGTAGATGGCCATCACGATCGCCAGGCCCACCGTCGCCTCCGCCGCGGCGACCGCTATGACCAGCAGGGCGATGACGGAAGCCGTCCCGTTGAGGGCGGGGATGAACGCTCCGAACGCCACGATCGTCAGGTTGACGGCATTCAGCATCAGCTCGATCGACATGAGCATGCTGATGGCGTTGCGGCGGGCCAGGAACCCGAATGTCCCGATCGAGAAGAGGATCCCGGAGATGACGAGATAGGCGTCCAGGCTCTGGCTCACGCGTCCCGGCCCTCGCGCTTGGCCAGGAAGATGCCCCCGATCACGGCCATCAGGAGGAGCACGCTCACGACCTCGAACGGGAGGACGTAGGAGGTGAACAGCAGGCGGGCCAGCGCATCCGTCGCGGTCGAGATCCGCTTGCCCGCCGCGCCCCAATCCGTGGCGCTGGCCGTGACTGCGATCAGGATCGCAAGCACGATTGCGGTGATCGCGGCGGGGACCGCCTGGGCCTGGAAGACCAGGCGGACAGGTGCGTTCTTCGACTGGGTCAGCATGACGGCGAACAGGATCAGGACGGCAATGGCGCCGATGTAGATGAGCGCCTGGGCCGCGGCGACCAGGGGAGCGCCCAGCAGCACGTAGATCCCGGCCAGGGCGCCGAACGCCACGATCATGGCCAGCCCGCAACGGATGATGTCGCGGAGCGTCACGACCAGGAAGGCCGACCCGAGCATCACGGCCGCCAGGACCAGGAAGAGCACGTCACTCCAGCTGATCCCAAGGACCGGGATGGTATCCGGTATGGCCACCTGTTCCTCTCCCTCCAGCCTGCGCCGTGCGTGGCGGCCGGGCGTTCACGCGCCGCGACCGCGCGCCTATCGGTTGCGACCGTGCCCGGCGACGCCTCCGCCGGCCGGGCCGTGCCCATTGTGTCCGTTGTGGGTGTCGCTCGTTGCGCGGGGTGCCGCTCCCGACGGGCGCCCGGCGAGCGACGGCGGGAGCACGGGAAGCTGCCGCGGCCCGACGTCCCGGCCGGAAGCGATCGCCCGCTCCAGCCAGTCGCGCTCGCGACGCACGTAGGTCATCTCCGTCTCGCGGTCGACCGCGGCGATCGCGATGAGGTCGATCATCGGCTCCTCGCGGCTGACATGGGCGAGCTCGAAGTCCGGCCCGCAGCGCAGTGCGTCGTACGGGCAGGCGTCCACGCAGATCCCGCACAGGATGCAGCGGCTCTCGTCCACCTCGTACTTCTCGAGGATCCGCGGCTTCGGCATGAGCGCGCCGGTCGGGCACGTCTCCGCGCAGCGTCCGCATGAGACGCATGGCGTGTCGTTGAGGCTCATGTCCAGTGGCGTGGTCACGAGCGTGTCGAACCCGATCCGCATGAAGTCGTAGCAGGCCGCGCCCACGACCTCCGCGCACACGTTCGCGCAGCGACCGCAGTCGATGCAGCGGGACGGCTCGCGCAGGATGAAGGCGTGGCTGTCGTCGCGGATGTAGTCGTGGTTCGTGCCCGTGAAGCGGTTCTCGGTCACGCTTCGGAAGCCCGCCCCCTGGTTGTTCTGCGGCTCCAGCGTTCGCAGCGTCGTCCCGTACTCGATCCCCAGCCGGCGCAGGTCGCAGAAGCCGATCGCCTCGCAGGTGCACTGGAGGCAGCGCGTGGATTCCGCCACGGCCTCGCTCGGCGTGTACGGGATCTCGTATTCCACGTAGCTGGCGCGACGCTCCTCGGCCGGCATGGTCCGCAGCCGATTGCGGGGCGCCTTCACCTCGGAGGTGAACGGGACAATGCTGAGGAACTCCGGCTGCGGCTCCGCCAACGTCTGGCGGGTCCGGATCTCCCCGAGGTCCATCCCCTTGAGGTAGGCGTCCACCGCGTACGACGCCCGGCGCCCGTCGGCGATCGCCTGGACCACGGTCTGGGCGCCCAAGCGGACGTCGCCGGTCCCGAAGACACCGGGACGAGGCGTGAGGAACGTGACGGCATCGGCCCGCAGGCGCCGGTTCTTGGTCGCCTCGACGCCGTCCGACCCCGCGCCGATCCAGGTCAGGTCGGGTCCCTGGCCGATGGCGAGGAGGACCCGGTCGCACTCGATGGTGAACTCGGTGCCCGGGGCGGGCTCCGGCCGGCGCCGGCCCGACGCGTCGGGGGCACCCAGCTTCATCCGGATGAACTCGACCCCGGTGACCTTGCCCGCCGCGTCGGTGAGGACGCGAGTCGGACCTGCCTGGAAGATCGTCGTGACGCCTTCCTCGATCGCCTCGTGGACCTCGCCCGAGGCCGGCATGTCCTTCATGTCGCGGCGGTAGACCAGCGTCACCTCGGCTGCACCCTGGCGCACCGACGTTCGCGAGCAGTCCATCGACGTGAAGCCGCCGCCGACCACGACCACGCGGGTGCCGGCGTGGCCCGGGTACGGCAGGCCGAGCGTGGCGATCTTGAGGTACTCCAGGCCGTCGATCACGCCGTCCGCGTCCTCGCCCGGGATGCCCAGCGTGTTGGTGTCGTAGCAGCCGATCGCCACCACCACCGCGTCGTAGCCCTGGTTCTGAAGGTCGTCCAGGCTGAAGTCGCGCCCCAGCGCCTGGTTGCACACGAAGCGCCCGCCGAGCCGGGTGATGCTCTCGTACTCGGGGTCCAGGACCCGCTCCTTCGGCAGCCGATATTCCGGGATGCCGTAGCGGAGCATCCCGCCGGGGGCCTCGTCACGCTCGTAGATCGTCACGTCGTGGCCGGCGATCAGGAGGTAGTAGGCGGCCGAGGCGCCGGCCGGGCCGGACCCGATGACCGCGACCCGCTTGCCCGACTTCGGCTGGAGCTCGAACGGGAGCGGTGGGTCCACGTCCTGCTCGCGCATCGCCAGGATCACCTGGTCGCCGGCGTACCGGTGGCTGTCGCGGATCGCGATCGCCTCGTCCACCTCGTCGCGGCGGCAGTGCTCCTCGCACGGGGCGGGGCAGACCCGGCCGAGGATGGACGGGAACGGGATGGTCCGCTTGAAGATGCGGGCGGACTCGCGGAACTCTCCCTCGGCGTTTGCCTTGAGGAACCCCGGGATGTCGATGTGGCTGGGGCACTTGTTCTGGCAGGGCGGCAGGCAGTACGCGTTGTGGTCCGAGAAGATCAGCTCCAGGTTGGTCCGGCGCAGGCGGCGAACCTCCTCGGTCTGGGTCTGGACCACCATCCCCGCCTCGGCCAGGCGCGAGCACGAGATCGGCGGATGCTCCTCGCCCGCCACGTCGACCACGCACATCCGGCAGGCCCCGAACCCGGGCAGCTTCGGCTCGTAGCAGAGCGTGGGGATCTCGATCCCGTTGTCCCGGCAGACCTCGAGGATCGTCTGGCCGGCGCGACCTTCCACCACCCGCCCGTCCACCTCGAGCCGGATGACCGGCGTGGACTGCGGGCGCTGCGGCGACTGGGTGCGCAGCAGGCGCTCTGCCAGCGAATCGACGACCGGCTCCGGTCGCGCCGTGGAGACGAGGTCGGCCGGGCGGGAGATCAGGTCGGCCATGGCGGTCGTGCCTATCCTCCGTTGGCGATCCCGGCGGCAGCGACCCCGATCGGGGTGCAGACGCCGGCGGGGCAGACGCCCCGCAGGAGGTGGGCGTCGATCTCTGGTCCGAAGTATCGCATCGCAGTCGCGAGGGGGCCCGTGGCGAGCCGCTCGTGGTCGCACAGCGCGCTCCCGGCGATGTCCGCGCCCAGGTCCGCCAGGAGCTGCCGGTCGGTCGGGCGGGCCAGGCCGGCCACCATCCGCTCGCCGATCTCGGACACGCGACGCAGCCCGATCCGGCAGGGGATCGTCTTGCCGCAGGCCTCGTCGGCGCAGTAGCGGGTCAGCAGGCGCGCCAGGTCCACGATGCAGGTCCGGTCGTCGGCGACGACGATCGAGCCGGACCCGACATGCGCTCCGGCGGCCCGGAGCGGCCCGAAGGCGTACGGCGTGGCGACGAGCTCGGGTGGCAGCAGGCCGCCGGACGGCCCTCCGACCAGGATCGCCTTGAGCGGCCTGCCATCCGCGACGCCCCCGGCGAGCGCGACGATCGCCTCGAGCGAGGTCCCCGTCGGGACCTCCGCGATGCCGGGCGTTGTCACCGCCCCGCTGACCGCCACCAGGACCGTGCCCGGGGCGTCCTGGTCGCCGATCGCGCGATACGCATCGGCGCCGTGGACCACGATCCAGGGGACGGCCGCGAGCGTGACGACGTTGTGGACGAGCGTCGGCCGGCCCCACAGCCCGCGCTCGGATGGATAGGGCGGCCGCTGCTCCGGCTGGCCGCGGCGCCCTTCCAGGGCCTTGAGCAGGACCGTCTCCTCGCCCAGCATGTAGGCGCCCTGCACGCCGCGGACGGTCATCCGGAGCGCATGTCCCGAGCCCAGCACGTCGTCGCCGAGGTAGCCGGCCTCCTCGGCGGCGGCGACCGCCTGCTCCAGGACGGCGATCGCGTCCGCGTACTCGGCCCGGACCGCGATGATCGCCTCCTCCGCGCCCACCGCGAGCGCGGCGATCGCGAGGCCCTCCACGATCGCGTACGGGCGGGCCAGCATCAGGTGGTGGTTCGTGCCCCCGGCCGGGTCGGCCTCGTAGCCGTTCGCGACGGCGTAACGGGTCCCATCCGGCGACCCGGCCACGGCGCGCCACTTCTCGGCGGCCGGGAACCCGGCGCCGCCCCGCCCGCGCAGGCCGGACTTCGGCGAGCGTGGCGGTCGTGAGCGTGGCGCCCAGGTCGTTGAGCGCGCGGGCCAGGCCGGCGAACGCCCCATCCCGGACCGCCGCGTCAAGGTCCGCGGGATTCCCGGCCGGTGCCCCGCCGAGGAGCGGCCGGGGCCAGGCGGCAGGCGTCGGGAGGACGGTCGTCATCGGGTCAGTGGATCGTCCGGGTTGCCGGGTGCTCACCGGCGAGCGCCCGGGCCCAGGCGGTCGCGTTCGCCGGTCGTGACCTCGGGTTGCGGCTCGCCGTCGAGCGCCACGAGGGGCGCCGCGGCGCCCGCGAGGTGGGTGGGCAGCCAGGCCAGGCGGATCCGGCCGTCCGGCGTCACCCGCCCCAGATCCGTTCGGAGCCCGGCCGCGATGCCGTCCGCCAGCCGGCCGCCGCCCTGCATCAGGCAGGCCGTGCAGCGACAGACGGCGACCTCCTCGACGGCCTTCTCGAACCGGAAGTTGCGGTAGTAGGTCGCGGTGCCGTAGATCATCGCGTACCACGAACCCGTGGTGAAGCTGACCTGCTTGAGTGCCGCCACGGGCAGGTGGCCGAACTCGGCCTGGATCGCCTCCAGGATCGAGAGCATCCGGTGCGGGTCGTAGTCGTGGTCCTCCAGGATCCGGTTCACGGTGGCGGTGTCGACCGGCTCGAAGCGGGCATAGGTCGGGTCCGGCACCTCGCGCCCCGAGCGCCGCAGGGCCGCCTCCTCGCGCCGCTCGCCGTACGTCTCCGACGCGCCCCAGTGAACCGCGTAGCGGTCCTTCGTGTCGCTGCCGCCCATGTCGATGCACTCGATGGGGCAGGCCTGGGCGCACTGGAAGCAGGTCTCGCACTTGAGCGTGCCGTGCTCGTCGTAGAGCAGCTGCAGCCGGCCGCGGTACTTCACCGCGATGTCGGCCGTCACCTCCGGGTAGCGGATCGTCACCTTCGGCGCGAAGAACTTCCGGAAGGTCAGCGCCATCCCCTTGAGGATCCCAATCCCGGGCACGAAGCTCATGCGCCCGCCCTCACCGGTTCGCCAGGATCGAGACGGCGGTCGCCGTCACGAAGATGTTGAGGAGCGAGGCCGGCAGGAGCCACTTCCAGGCGAAGCTCATCAGCTGGTCCACCCGGACGCGCGGCAGCGTCCCGCGCATCTGGACGAAGATGAACACGAAGACGAACGTCTTGAGCATCATCCAGACCAGCCCCGAGACCCACTCGGCGCTGACGAACGCCCAGCCGAAGAACGCGGCGACGATCAGCAGGTTGAACAGGACGAAGCCGATCACGAGCGCCCGGAGCGTGCTCAGGCGACTGGACAGCAGCCAGAACGGCAGCCCCAGGATGATCGTGCCCACCACGGGCGCCAGCGCGACCAGGAAGATCAGGCCGAGGCCCATCCCGCCCGGGTCCAGGCTCACCGTCACGGGGAACGGCCAGTTGAACGGGGCGTTCCAGCCGCCGAAGAAGAGGACGGCGCTGAGTGCCGAGACCACGAACACGTTGACGTACTCGGCGAAGAAGAAGAACCCGAAGCGCATTCCCGAGTACTCGGTGGCGAAGCCGGCCACGAGCTCCGAGTCCGCCTCGGTCATGTCCAGCGGCGTCCGGTTCGCCTCGGCGGTCGCGGCGATGAAGAAGATGATGAAGCCGAACGGCTGCTTCCAGATGTTCCAGTCGAAGAGTGAGCCGGCCTGCTGGTGGACGATGGAGTTCAGGCTCATCGTGCCGGCCAGGATGATGATCCCGACCACCGAGAGCGTCAGCGGGAGCTCGTAGCTGATCGCCTGGGCGGCGGCCCGCAGTGCGCCCAGCAGGCTGTACTTGTTGAAGCTCGCCCAGCCGGCCATCATCAGGCCCACCACGCTCATGCCGCCGATCGCGAAGAAGTAGAGCAGGGCGAGGTTGAAATCCTGGCCGTAGAGCCCGGGCGCGAACGGGATCACCAGCAGCGTCAGCGGGATGGACGCGAAGACGACGATCGGCGCCAGGGTGAAGATCGGGACGTCGACGCCCAGCGGCGTGAAGTCCTCCTTGGAGAGGACCTTCAGGCCGTGGACCACCGACATGAGCGCGCCGTACGGCCCGACGCGGTCCGGCCCCACCCGCAGGTTGATCGCGGCGATCACCTTCAGCTCCATGTAGATGATCAGGAACGCGATCGGGATGGTGACCACGATGAGCGCGGTCGCGGCCAGCACGAAGCGGCCCAGGGCCAGGTTCGCGCCGATGAAGTCCAGCAGCGGCCCCAGCAGCAGCGCGACCGCCACGGTCAGGACCGCGCCGACCACCAGCAGGACCGGGACGAGCACCAGGATCGCCCGGGAGCCCAGCGAGAGGCGGTTCCAGTACGCGCTCACCACGCACGGGCCCTCACTTGTCCACGCCGCCCATGACCGGGTCCAGTGACGCCATGATCGCCATCGTGTCCGCGATCAGGTTGCCCGGCATGAGGAGCCCCACCAGCTGAAGGTGCAGGAAGCTGGGATCGTGGATCCGCAGGCGGAACGGCTGGTCCGTCCCGTCGCTCATCGCATAGCAGGCGTACTGCCCGCGGGGCCCTTCGACCGCGCTGTAGGCGCGCCCCGGGCGCGGGCGGAGGAGGCGCGGCAGGCGTGCCATCATGGGCCCGTCGGGCATCTGGTGCAGGCATTGGTCGATGATCCGGAGGCTCTGGCGCACCTCGTCCATGCGGAGCAGGTAGCGCGCCAGGGAGTCACCCTCGCGGCGGGTCGGGATGTCGAACTCCAGCTCCGGGTAGACGCTGTACGGGTGCGCGCGGCGGATGTCGAACGGGACGCCGGAAGCCCGCAGGTTCGGCCCGGTAGCGCACATCCGCAGAGCCGTCTCGCGATCCAGGACCCCCAGTCCGCGAGCGCGCCGGACGAAGATCTCGTTCTCGTTGAGAAGCCCCATGCCGGCTTCAAGCTGCGCCCCGGCGCGGCCCATCCAGTCGCCCAGGCGGCTCATGAACTCGTGATTCAGATCGCCGTTCACGCCGCCGATCCGGAAGTAGTTGAAGAGGAGCTTGGCCCCGGTGACCGCGGCGAGCATCTCCATGATCTCGTCGCGCTCGGCGAAGCTCCACAGGATCGGCGTGATCCCGCCGAGGTCCAGGGCGTACCAGCCCAGGAAGAGCATGTGGCTGGCGATCCGGTTGAGCTCGCCGGTCAGCACCCGGATGTACTCGGCTCGCCTCGGAACCTGCACGTCGAGGAGCTTCTCGAACGACATCACCGGGCTCCACTCGCAGAAGAGGGAGCTGATGTACTCGAGCGGGTCGAGCTGGCTGATGATGTGGTGGAAGTCGGAGTTCTCCGCGATCTTCTCGACCCCGCGATGGAGGTAGCCCAGCACGGGGTCCAGGTCCACCACCTGCTCGCCCGAGATCTTGAGCACGACGCGCAGCACGCCGTGGGTGGACGGGTGCTGGGGCCCCATGTTCAGGAGCATCTCGCCGTCCCCGAGGGAATAGAACTCCTGCTGTCGCTCGGTCCGCGCCATCGGGATCGGCTCGAAGATCCCGGCATGCTCCAGCGCGATCGTGAGCGCCGGGTCGTCCAGGCTGTGGCGGGTCGGGGTGGTCATCGCCGCGTCTCCTCTCACCGTGCCGTGGCGGTGCGGCGGACGGTGGTCGCGGCAGCGTCGGCGGGCGTGGCGGCATCCTCCATCGGGCGCACGCCGCCGCCCGGGGAGCGCGAGGCGTCGTCGGGGAGGTGGAAGTCCTTGCGCAGCGGGAAGCTCACGAAATCGTCCGGCAGGTAGATCCGGCGCAGGTCGCGGTTGCCCTCGAAGACGAGGCCGAACATGTCGTAGGCCTCGCGCTCCATCCATTCCGCGCCCTTCCACAGGAAGGTGATCGACGGGATGCGAGGCTGATCGCGCGGGATCCCGTCGGCGATGACCCGGAGCCAGTCCGGCGTCACGACGCTCCAGAGGTGGTAGACGACCTGGAAGTCGGTCCCGGTATCCACGCCCGCGAGATCGCCCAGGTACTCGAACCGGAGGGCCGGATCGTCGTGGAGCGTCCGCATGACGGCCGGGACGTCGCCGGGGCGGATCCGCATCTCGGTCTCGTCGTGGCGCTGGCGCACGGGGCCCGTCAGAAGGTCGCCGAACGTTCGCTCGATGAGGCTGCGGAAGGCACGGTCCATCTCTACAGCTGGTCCGGAACGGTGGGGCCGATGGCTCGCTCGGGCCAGTGGCCGCGGCGCTCCTTGACCAGCTGCTGGAGCTTCATCATCGCGTAGATGAGGCCCTCCGGGCGCGGCGGGCAGCCGGGGACGTACACGTCCACCGGGAGGACCCGGTCGATCCCCTGGACGGTGCTGTAGCTCCGCTTGTAGCGCCCCCCCGAGCAGGTGCAGTCGCCCATCGCGACGCACCACTTGGGCTCCGGCATCTCCGCCCAGAGGCGGACGAGCGGCCCGGCCATCTTCGTGGTGAGCGTGCCGGCGACGATCAGCACGTCGGCCTGGCGGGGCGAGGCGCGGAACGGGAACATCCCCCAACGGTCGATGTCGTGGCGGCTGGTGGCGGTGGACATCATCTCGATCGCGCAGCAGGCCAGGCCGGAGAGGAGCGGCCACAGGCTGTTCATCCGGATCAGATCCAGCACGTAGTCGGCCTTCGTGGGCACGACGTCGAGGCCGCCCCAGCGCCCGTCGTTGTGGCGGCCCTCGCCCGACTCGTCGTACCTTCGCATCTCGAGGCGGGGATCGTCGCGGAGATCACCCCCGCCGTACGCGAGCGGGTCCTCGGGACGCCAGAGCGCGTTCGGGACGACGATCGCCTCGACCAGGGCGTCATCCGCGGCCGCCGCCGGGACCGGGAGATCGGCGTCGTGCGCGCTCCGCCCGGTCAGCGCCATGTCAGCACGCCCTTGCGCCACGCGTACGCGAGGCCCAGCAGCAGGATCCCGACGAACAGGAACATCGAGCTCAGGATTCCCGGGATCGCGTCGCGGATCACGAGCGACCAGAGGAAGATGAAGATCACCTCGATGTCGAAGGCGACGAACAGGAGCGCGTAGATGTAGTACGAGACGCCAAAGCGGCCGTGCGTGTCGCCGTAGGTGTCGATCCCGCTCTCATACGGAAGGCCCTTGCCCCGGCTGCCGCGGGTGCGGTGGCTGATCAGCCACGACAGCCCGATCGTGAGGAAGACGAACGAGACCCCCGCGAAGGCGAACCCGACGACGTACCAGATCCCTTCCATCGCACCTTTCTATCGCCTGGCGGAGAGACCGGTGCCCAGACGGGGACATGCCGGCCGGTCCGCGACGACCCGGTTGGGCCTCGGGTGAAACGGGCGCACGCGTCGTGACCGGACGGTCCGGGCGCGCCACCGCATCCTAGCAGGAGCGTTCCGGGGACGCGGCCACGAAGCCTGGCCGCACGGGCCCGGCCGCACGAGCCCGCCGCACGAGCGGGGTCAGGCGTCCCCGGAGGTCGTGCCGCCCCGGCCGTCCGCCGCCCGTGGCTGGGCCAGCGGACGACCCTGGGCAGCGGACGACCCTGGGCCGGCGGCCGTGCTTGGCCCCCGTTCGTGGTTGCCCGCCAGGGGCCGCGCGCCGGGCAACGCCGCGAAGCGGCGGCGAGCTCGCGATTCCCCGCCCCGCGACCACGGCCCGGAACCCCCCGAGGTGGCGCGGGTCGAGGAGCCGCATGACGGCGCTGCGCAGGAGCAGGGCAGCCGCCAGGTCTGGCACGCGACCCCGCTCCCGCTCCAGCAGATCCTCCAACCCGCACCCGGCGAGCAGCTCGGCCTGGGTCGTGTCGCCAAGGACGGCGAAGCCGGCCCGGCTGAGCAATCGCGCCAGCGTCGTCGTGTCCACGTGGGCGGTCAGGTCGCGCTCGCCGACGTCGCGGTACGGCGCGCCGGCTGACGCGTCGGCGACGTGTCCGCGGTACGTCATCAGCGTGCCGGCGCGATGCTGCGGGCCGTAGAGCTCCCGCGCCGCGGCCCCGTAGTCGATGACCATGACGATCCCGGCCTGCGAGCGTGGCGGCCACTTCGGCGACCCATCCGTCCAGCGCGAGGCACAGCTCCGCCCGCTGTCCTTCCGCGAGCGTGACGCCCTCCGCGGCGAGCGCGTCGAGTCGGGCCGCGATCGCCGCGGTGGACGGCGGCAGGAGGAGCTCCGCGAGCGCCCCGTCCGCCGCGACACCGACATGGACCTCGAGCGGCCGCCCGCAGCGGACCTCGACGGCGTGGACGGGCAGCGCGTCGAGGAACTCGTTCGCGATGACGGCACCGGTGAGCGACGGGGGCACTGGCGCGTGACCCGGGCGGCGCGACGACGGAGAGGCCCGGCGGCCGCGGATCGCTCCGTCAGCTCGGCCAGGCGGTGCGGGTTCAGCTCGATCGGCGCGTAGACAAGGGCGTCGGCCAGCGGCGAGCCGTCCTCCCGCAGACCGGCCAGGATCGCGAGGGCGAGCGTCCCTGACCCTGCTCCGTATTCGACGAGCGTGAACCGGTTCGGCCGTTCCAGCCGCTCCCACGCCTCGTCCAGCTGGCGTGCCAGCGCGGCCCCGAAGATCGGGTGCAGCTCGGGTGCCGTGAGGAAATCGCCACCGCGGGTCGGCCGCGCCCGCGGCCCGGTGTAGTAGCCGCCCTCAGGATGGCCCAGCGCGAGCGCCATGAAGCGCGCGAACGGGATCGGACCGTGCGCGGCGATCTCCGCCCGGATCGCTTCCTCGGCCGGGCCGCTCACGGGGTTCGCCCCGCTTGCGGCGCGTGCGCCGGCCGGACGGCCCGAGCCTTGCCTGCCGCGCGCGCCGTCCCTGCCCCTCTTGCCGCCCTCGCCGCGGCCCGGATCGCGAGGAGGCGGATCCCCGGCCCGACCAGCGTGTGGCCCCCGGCGAGGACCGGGATCGGCGCGTCGAGAAGGCCGGCAACCAGGGCACGCAGCCAGGGGTCGCCGATCCGGTCGGGCAGCAGCAGGTCGGCGGCGAATCGGTCTTCGGGCCGCGGCCAGCCCGCCTCGTCCGCTCCCCACCGGTGCGCCATCAGGACGCGGGTGTCGATGACGGCGCCGTCGCCCAGCTCGGCGAGCAGCCGCCCCAACGCCCCCGGCCCGTCGCGGTCCACCAGCAGGCCGAGCGCCGACCGCGGGGGCCTTCGGGCCGCGGCGAACTCCTCCGGGTGTGCCCGTGTCATCGCCGTCGCCCCGACGATCGCGGAAGCCGGTGGCTGCGACCGGGCCCTCGGCGGCCGTCCCAAACGCGAGCGTGCTCGATGCCCGCAGGCCGCGCTCCTCGACGAGCGCCCGGACCCGGCAGGCCGTGCCGCGCTCCAGCGCCCGCAGCGTGCGGGCCGACGTCCTGCCCGCCAGCACAAGCTCGGCCCGCCGGTTGCCGAGGATCGCCCGGATGCCCTGCAGCCGGGCCTCGACTGCCTCCAGCGGGATGCCGGCCACCCTGAGCCGGGCGGCGCCGGCGGATCGGCCGAGCAGGAGCAGGTCGAGCGGCGAGTCGAGGTCGATGCCCAGCCGCCAGCGATCGAGCCCCGAGACGGGGACGCCCGCCACTTCCTCCAGCCAGCGCGGCAGCGCGTTGTCGGCGGGGAGGTCCGGCACGTCGCGCAGGTCGCGCAGGAGGGCCGACCCTGAGATCGCGACGATGTCCGCCGAGTAGACGTTGTTGGCGAGCGCCGCCGGGACCCGATCCCTCCGCGGTGGCTACGAATGCACGCCGATCACGCTGGGTCGCCAGCGGCAGCGCGCCCGATCCCAGCACGACCAGGCCGCCAGCTCCCGTGTCGAGCGCTTCTCCCGCAACCTGGCGCAGCCGCGCTCCGAACGTGAGACGGTCCGGCGGTCCGCCGACGACCCGCACGTCCGTCGCCCCGGCCGCCTCGAAGCCGTGCCGGTGGCGCTCCGCCAGCTCCGCTCGGGCCGCGATCAGCGCCCGTTCCAGCGGGCCCGCGTGCGGTCCCGGTTCGGCGTGCAGAATCCGGACGGCGACGGGTGACATGCCCGAAAAGGTACCCCGGAGGCGGCAGCGTGGGACTGGTGCGAGCGTACGTGGGGCTCGGGGCGAATTTGGGCGATGCCGCCGGCACCCTGGCCGCCGCGGTCCATGCTCTCGCCGCCCTGCCCGGCGTCCGGCTTGTCGGCGTGTCGCGGCTCTATGCCACCGCGCCGGTCGGTGTCACCGACCAGCCCGAGTTCCGCAACGCCGTCGTCGCGTTGGACGTCCCGGCCGGCCCGGATCCCCGGCCGGCGCGCTCGCGCTGCTCGATCGCGCTCAAGGGGCTGGAGCGCGCGTTCGGGCGACGCGAAGGCCCGCGCTGGGGTCCGCGTGCCCTGGACCTGGATCTGCTCGTGTTCGGACGCCACGCGATCCGAGTGGAGCGCCCCCGGGAGACCCGCAGCGACGACCCGACCCGCACGGCGGTGCAATGGCTGACGGTCCCGCACGCGAGCGCCCGCGAGCGCCTCTTCGTGCTGGCGCCGCTGGCCGACCTGGCCCCCGGACTGCGGCCCCCGGGCTGGGGCGAGACCGTGGCGGCGGCGCGCCGCCGGGCCGAGGTGCGCGAGGGGCCGACCGGCGGCCCGCCCGATCGGCGAGTGGGACCCCGGCGAGGGTACCTGGACGGCTGATCGCGAGGGCTGAACGCCGCCCGCCCGGCGTCTGCTCGTGGCGGAAGTGCCGCCGGGCTGCCACACGTCCATCCCGGGCGATGCCGGATGGCGAGCGCAGGCGACCTGATCAGATGATCTTCGTGGACACCGTATGCAGGTTCGAGCAGCATCGGCACACGCTCAGGCGGCCTGGTCGTGCGTTGGCCATGGGGCGGGCGACCCGCCGATCCGATCACCTGCTCACCTGCGCGTTCTTCTGATCGCCTGCGCGACCACACAGGCTGCACAAGGCTCGCCCGGCGCGCAATTGATCGAATGGACGCGTCCAGGGGCCTGCCTCTCGAGGCCCGCGTCCAGGAGCCCGCGTCCATGGGCCTGCCCTCGAGGCCCGCGTCCGGGGACCCGTCCAGGAGCCCGCGTCCAGAAGCCCGCGTCCCCAGAGCACGGTCGCGCGGTGGGGGTCGCCGCCTGACGACTGCTAGTGGCGGAAGTGCCGCCGGCCCGTGAAGACCATGGCCAGGTGATGGCGGTCGGCAACCTCGATTGCCATCTCGTCGCGGCGGGAGCCGCCCGGCTGGACGATCGCCGTGACCCCGGCGATCGCGGCGTGGGCGATCGCGTCCGGGAAGGGGAAGTAGGCGTCCGAAGCCATCACGGCCATCTTGGCCCGGTCGCCGGCGCGCCGGAGCGCCACCTCCACCGCCACCTGGCGGTTGACCTGGGCGGCCCCGATCCCGACGACCTGGAGGTCCCGGCACAGGACGATCGCGTTCGAGCGGACGTGAGCGGCGACGCGCCAGGCGAACATCAGGTCGGTCAGCTCCTCCAGCGTCGGCCGGCGCTGGGTCACCACCCGGAGCTGCCCGCGGTCCAGGGCCGTGTGGTCCAGGGTCTCCACCAGGAGGCCGCCCCCGATGCGCTTGAAGTCGAGTGCCGCGATCCCGTAGTCGCGCAACCCGTCCGATGGATTGGGTGGGACGACGAGCACCTCCAGGCCAGGCCGTTCTGACAGGGCGACCAGCGCGGCATCGTCGTAGCCGGGCGCGACCACCGCCTCGAAGGTCCCCGCGGCGATCTCCTTCGCCGTGACCGCGTCCATCCTCCGGTTGACCCCGATGATCGCCCCGAAGCCGGCGGCGGGATCCGTCTCGAGCGCGCGCCGGTAGGCCTCCGGCAGCCCGTCGTCCGAGGCGAGCCCGACCGGGTCCGTGTGCCGGACCACGACCGCGGTGGGGGCAGAGAAGTCGCGCGCGATCACCCACGCCGCATCGAGGTCGAGCAGATCGTTGAAGGTGGGTGGGCGACCCTGGAGCTGGACCGCATCCGCCAGCTTGCCATCGCGGTGCGTCGTCTCCCGGTAGAACGCGCCGCGCTGGTGCGGGTTCTCGCCGTAGGGGAGGTCGGCCACCTTCTCGAGCACGATCGAGACGTGGGGCGGGAAGGCATTGCCCGTGATCTCGTTGAGGTACGCGGCGACCTCGGCGTAGTGCGCGGCGACGACGGCGAACGCTTCCGCGGCAAGCCGTTGGCGCAGCTCCGCGGAGACGCCCCCTCGGTCGCGGACCTCGGCCACCACTTCCGCGTACGCGGACGGGCTGCTGACCGCGGCGACGCCGGCGTGATTGCGCGCCGCCGCCGAGAGGAGCGCGGTCCCGCCCACGTCGATCATCTCGAGCGCCTCCGAGAGCGGGAGGCGATGCTCTCCGACCTGCGGGGCGAACGGCTTGACGGTCACGACCACGATGTCCAGCAGCCCGATGCCGAGCGCGGCAAGCTCCGCGAGCTCATCGGGCCGGTCTCGACGCGCAAGGATGCCGGCGTAGACGGCCGGGTGGAACGTCTTCACGAGGCCGCCCACGAGCGGCGGGACGTTCGTCAGCGCCGTGATCGGGAGGGCGTCGATGCCGTCTGCGAGGAGGTGCTCGCGGGTCCCATCTGTGGCGTAGAGCTCGACGCCGAGGCCGGCGAGGTCGCGGGCGAGCGAACTGATCCCGTCGCGATTCGCGACCGATAGGAGGGCTCGCACCCGGATCAACCTCCCGCGTAAGCACAGCCGAACAGAGGCCGCCCTGGGCGTCGGGTCGGCCTCATTGCTGGCGGCGAGTATACGCCGCGAGCATGGCATACTCAGCGTCCGGCGCCGCGTGGCGGCGCCGCCGGTGAGTCGCGCCGCTCGCAGCGCCCGCCGAGCCCGCGAAGCGACGGAGGTCCGCGCCCGTGACCCGCCCGCCCTGGGAGTACCTGTTCGACACGTTCAACGACAAGGTCTTCCCGGACCTGTTCAACCCGACCTGGATCTTCTCCCTGGTCGGGATCGTGGCGATCGTGGTCCTGTACAACGTCCGGACGCGACAGCTGCGGCGCCACCCCCCGTACCTGGAGCTCTACGAGTGGCTGCTCTGGACGTCGATCTCGCTGTTCTTCCTGCTGCTCGTCTACGCCATCTTCCACTTCGACTTCATCTTTACCGTGGTGACGATCCCGATCGGCCTGGGCGTCCTGGCCTGGGTTCGCTTCGTGCGCTTCCCGCCTGAGCTGGAGCGCTACCAGCAGCAGCTTGCCAAGGCGCGCTTCTACTCGAAGCAGAAGTTCGCCCACCCCGAATCCACGATCCGGCCGAAGCGCGCCCGGCGGCGCCGCGGCTGAGGTGGAGATCCGCCGCTTCGGCGTCGGACACCGGCGTCCGGATGGCCCCTCGGGCACGACAGGCGTCGTCTCGGCGGTGATCCACGCCGACGCGCGCGGCCTGGTCGCCGAGCTCGCCTTCGCGCGCCGCGCCAGGATGGAGCTGCATCGAAACGCGAACAGCGCCTGGCTCGTCGTCGTGGAGGGTGGCGGCTGGGTCCAGGTTGGCGACGAGAAGGCGCGCGTCGCTGCCGGCGAGGCGGTCCTGCTGGCCGGCCGACGTGGAGCACGCGGCGTGGACCGAGCTCTCGGAGATGCGCGCGTTCGTGGTTGAGTTCGCCGGCGCGGACGACGCGGCCGCGCGCGGGATCCTCGAGGGCCTGGCGCTCGAGCTGACCGCCGGCAATGGCGCCGATCCGGGACACCCATCGGGCTCCAGCGCAGCGCCCGCGACGCCGGCCGAGGGTTCGCTCACGTCCGGCTCGAGGGCCGGCGCGAGCACGGCCGCGGAGGGCGAGCCCCTCTGAGGGTGACGCTCGGTCCGGGGGCCGAGCGTCACCCGGGCGGAGCGTCCACTGGGCGTAGCGTCCCGCGGCCGGTGCCCGTCCGCCGCAGGCGGAGCCGGTGCGCCGCCTGGAGGGTCCCGCGGCCGGAGCCCGTCCACCGCGCGTTGCCTGCCCCCCGCGCGTCGCCCGGCGACGCGGTGTAGGCCGTTGATCAGGCGTTAGTTGTCGGAGTGTTGCCGCCTGCACGGGCTGTTGTCACAACGTCCAGCTGCCGCCGCCGGATGACCGCGCCCGAGCGGCACAGGGACGATCCGAGCACGAGGCGCGTTCCGGGAGCACGTGCGCTCGGGGGCCTGGTCGGCCACTCCGCGGATCCGGGTCTTGTGGGAGCGGCAAGCCCGCGAATGAACACTCTCACAACTACGGACGGGACCCAAGCCACGGTGGTCCGGGTCATGTCGGAGGCGGTCGCGCTCCGGTCCGGTCGGGAGACCGTTGGGCGACAGGAGCGGCGCGCGGCGGCTCGGTCCGCCTGCCTCCCGCCGTGTACGCGGCCCGGCAGAGCCGCCGGGAGAGGCGGCGCGGCCTGGCAGAGGCAGCGCGGCAGAGGCGGCCGGCAGGCCCGTCAGAGGGTCGGGCACAGGCGGCCCGACCGCTACTGGCCTCCGAGCACAGCCCCGAACTGGCCCAGGATGGCCGCGGTGGCGCCCCATACGATCCGGCCCTCCACCATGTAGGCCCCGTAGCGAAGCGGCCGGCCCAACGGGTCCGGGTCGACGATCACGGGCGCGACGTCGGGCATGAACGCGGTCACCGGAGCTTTCAGGATGGCCGCGACCTCCCGGCGGTCCGGGATGAACCGCGGCCGCCGCGCCGAGATCGCGACGATCGGCTGCACCAGGAAGTTGCTCGGTGGGATCCACAGCGCGTCCAGCGAGCCGACAACGTCAACGCCGTCGCGGGTCCAGGCCGACTTCTTCGCGGGCTTCGCGGAGGGCGGTTGCCGCGGCGTCGGCGTCGCCCGGGTCGACCTTTCCGCCCGGCAACGACACTTCGCCCGAGTGATTGCCGCCGTACTCGACGCGTTGGGTGAGCACGAGCCACGCCTCTCCGTCCTCACCGGGATAGACGAGGACGAGCGCGGCCGCAGGCCGGGCATCGGGAGGGGCCGACAGGCGCTCGAACGCGACTCCGTCGGGCAGCCGCTCGGGCCGCAGCCAGGCCGGCGGCGGCGGGAGCGGGCGGCGGGCCGCGACCATGCGTGCACGGACCTCGTCGGGCGTCATGGGCGCCATCGTAGTGCGGCTGCGATGGGGTGCCCCCGGCGGTGCCAGGGGCGGGATGGCACTCCTGGCAGCGGTCGTCTGACGCGGGCCGGACCGTGTGGCAGGCTCTCAGCTGGGCGCGAGGGACCGCGCCACGATGACCGGGAGGCCAGGTACCCGGCGCAGATTGTTCCAGCTAGTTCAGCAGCGATCCCTCGTTCCCATCGCCGTCCTTCTTCCGGGTCGGCGGCAGGTCGAGGACCGATGCTGCCGTCGCGCCGGGGTGCGCATCGTCGCGCCCGCCGGCTCCGCGCGTCGCGCCGATCGGAGGCGTCCGCGACAACCGTCGCGCCGCTGCTCGTGAAGACGAGCGTCCCGGAGACCGGGTCCGCGTCGACGGTGATCGCATCGCCGGCCTTGAACTCGCCGCGCAGGAGTGCCCGTGCCAGCGGGTTCTCCACCAGCCGCTGGATCGTCCGCTTGAGCGGTCGGGCCCCGTATGACGGGTCCGTCCCGTCCCGCGCGATCACCGCCTCGGCCGCCGGCGACAGCGTGAGGGTCAGGTCGTGCGACGCCAGCCGCCCCTGCAGCTCGCGCAACAGGAGTTCCACGATGCGCTCGAGGTCGGCCTCCGAGAGGGCGTGGAACACGATGATCTCGTCCACCCGGTTGAGGAACTCGGGCCGGAACTCGGTCCGCAGCGCCCCAAGGACCTGCCGCTTCATCGCCTCGTAGCCGGAATTGTCCGGGGTCGGTCGTCCCGTGAAGCCCGTGATGAGCTGGCTGCCGACGTTGCTGGTCATGATGATGACGGAGTTCTTGAAGTCCACCGTGCGGCCCTGCCCGTCGGTCAGGCGCCCGTCGTCGAGGACCTGCAGCAGCACGTTGAAGACGTCCGGGTGGGCCTTCTCGATCTCATCGAGGAGGATCACCTGGTAGGGACGCCGCCGGACCGCCTCGGTCAGCTGGCCACCCTCCTCGTACCCGACGTAGCCGGGAGGCGCGCCGATCAGGCGCTGGACCGAGAACTTCTCCAGGTACTCGGACATGTCGATCCGGACCATCGCCTGCTCGTCGTCGAACAGGAAGGCGGCCAGCGCGCGGGCCAGCTCGGTCTTGCCGACACCGGTCGGGCCCAGGAAGAGGAACGATCCGATCGGCCGGCGCGGGTCCTTGAGGCCCGCGCGCGCTCGACGGACGGCGTCCGAGACCGCCTCGATCGCCTCGTCCTGGCCGACGACGCGTTCGTGGAGCCGGTCCTCCATGTGGACCAGCTTTGCCATCTCCCCCTCGAGGAGCTTGGTGACCGGGATCCCTGTCCAGGCGGCCACGATCTCGGCGATGTCGTCTGCGTCCACCTCCTCCTTGAGGAGGCGCGGGCCGCCATCCGTGGCCGCGAGCGCCGCTTCCTGCGCGCGCAGGCGCTCCTGGAGCTGCACCCGAGTGCCGTACTTGAGCTCGGCCGCGGTGCCGTAGTCGGCTTCGCGCTCGGCCTGGTCGATCCGGACCGCCAGCGCCTCCAGCTCGGACTTCGTCTGCCGGAGGCCGGAGATCGCCGTCTTCTCGGCCTCCCAGCGCAGCTTCATCGCGCCGGCCTGCTCGGCGATCTCGCCGAGCTCTGCCTCCAGGGCCACGAGGCGCGTCTTGGACGCGTCGTCCTTCTCCTTGCGGAGCGCTTCGCGCTCGATCTCCAGCTGGATGCGCCGCCGCTCCAGCTCGTCGAGCTCGACCGGCATGGAGTCGATCTCCATCCTCAGGCGGCTGGCGGCCTCATCGACGAGGTCGATCGCCTTGTCGGGCAGGAAGCGCTCCGTGATGTAGCGGTTGGAGAGCGTGGCGGCCGCGACAAGCGCCGAGTCCGTGATGCGGACGCCGTGGTGCACCTCGTAGCGCTCGCGCAGGCCGCGCAGGATGCTGATCGTCTCCTCCACGGTCGGCTGGTCCACGACCACGGGCTGGAAGCGCCGCTCCAGCGCCGCGTCCTTCTCGATGTGCTTGCGGTATTCGTCGAGCGTCGTCGCACCGATCGTGTGGAGCTCCCCGCGGGCGAGCATGGGCTTGAGGAGGTTGCTGGCGTCCATGGCGCCCTCGGCAGCCCCCGCGCCGACCACCGTGTGGAGCTCGTCGATGAAGAGGATGACCCGCCCCTCGCTGTCCTTGATCTCCTTGAGGACCGCCTTCAGGCGCTCCTCGAACTCGCCGCGGTACTTCGCGCCGGCGATGAGCGCCCCGAGGTCCAGCGCGACCACGCGCTTCTCCTTGAGCGTCTCGGGCACGTCGCCGCGCACGATCCGCTGGGCCAGCCCCTCGACGATCGCCGTCTTGCCGACGCCCGGCTCGCCGATCAGCACCGGGTTGTTCTTCGTGCGGCGGCTGAGCACCTGGACGACCCGCCGGATCTCCTCGTCCCGGCCGATCACCGGGTCGAGCTTGCCCGCCCGTGCCTCCTGGGTCAGGTCGCGGCCGTACTTCTCGAGCGCCTGGTAGGTGCTCTCCGGGGTCGGCGAGGTGACGCGCTGGCCGCCCCGGACACCCGTGAGCGCGCCCAGCACCGCCTCCCGACCCGCCCCGTGGCGCTCGAGGAGCGCCTGGCCCTCCCCGCCTGCGTCGATCACGCCCAGGAGCAGGTGCTCCGTGGACACGAACTCGTCGGACAGCCGGCGCGCCTCCTCGGCCGCCCGCTCCAGCACGCGGCGCGCGCGCGCGTCGAGGGTCAGCTGCCCGCCGGCGATCTTCGCGCGACGGGCGAGCAGCGCGGCAAGCTCGCCGCGGAACGCGCCGAGGTCCACCCCGATCCTGCGAAGCGTCTGCGCGGGAACGCCCTCGTCATCCTCGACGAGGGCGGCGAGGATGTGCTCCGCGTCGAGCATGGGGCTCTGGAGCCGCTCGGCCAGCGCCTGGGCGCCGGCGATCGCCTCCTGCGCCTTCTGGGTGAAACGTTCAAGGTTCATGCTGCTCTCGGATCCTTCCGGTCGGGGAGTGCGGGGTTGCTCGGCGCCGCCGCGTGCGCCCGGTGTTCACTCGGCGGTCCGCGGGTCGGGCTGGTCGACCGCGTCCAGGAACGCGACGGCGGCCTGGCGGCCCGCCTCGTTGAGCGTGGGCAGGATCACGCGGACCTTGACGTGGAGATCGCCGCGGCCCTCGCCCTTGAGGCGCGGCATGCCCTGGCCGGCCAGCCGGATCACCCGCCCGTTCTGGGTGCCCGCCGGGACGCGGAGCAAGACGCGCCCGGTGAGCGTACGGACAGGGACTTCCGCGCCCAGGAGCGCCTCGCCGAGCGTCACCGGAAGCTCGCGGCTGAGCGTCGCGCCGTCCCGGTGGAAGATGGGGTGCGGGGCGACCTTGGTGATGAGCACGAGATCGCGCGCCGCGGCGCCATCCCCGCCGCCGCGGCCGCGCAGCCGGATCCGGCTCCCCGTCTCGACGCCGGCCGGGATCTTCACTTCCAGCCGCTTGCCGTTCACCTCGACGAGCCGGGTCGCCCCGTGAAAGGCGTCCTCCAGGCTCACCTCGAGATGTGCTTCCACCGCAGGCGCCGCAGCCTGGCCGCGCCCATGCCCCGCCCGACTCGGCGCAGTCGCCCCTCCGCGTCCGACGATCTCGCCGGCATCGTCCGGCAACCCGCCGGCGAAGAAAGTGCGGAAGAAGTCGGAGAAGTCGCCGCCGTCGCCGGCGAACTCGAACCGGATGCCCCCCGTCCCCGGCGCCGCCCATGCCGGCGCGCCGACCCGCCCCGGGACCCCGTCCCGAGCCGAAGCCCGCGAAGGGACCACCCGGGCCGAACGGGTCGCCGCCGGGCTGGGCCCCCGCCCGGGCGTAGTCCTGCCAGTGGACGCCGAGCTCGTCGTACTGCGAGCGTTTGGCGGGGTCCGCCAGGACCTCGTGGGCCTCGTTGACCTCCTTGAAGCGACGTTCGGCGTTCTTGTTCCCGGCGTTCCGATCTGGGTGGAACTCGCGAGCCAGCTTCCGGTAGGCCTTCTTGATCTCCGCGGCCGTGGCGGTCTTGGGGACGCCCAGGATGGCGTAGTAGTCCTTGTAGTCCATCGTCCCCTCGCTCAGCGGCGCCCGAGGCGGGTGTGCGCTCCCGCTGCGATCAGCGGCTCGACGCGATCGCCGCCGGCTGCTCGGCGGGGAAGCCGGGTCTCGCGGGCACCGCGAGCGGCTCGTCCTGCTTCTCGCCGCCGCCCGACTCTGGGGAGCGCCGCTGGAGCGGCTGCGGGTGTCGCCGCAGAGCCGCGTCCAGGACCTGGTCCATCGAGTCGACGAGGACGACCTTGATCTGCTTCCGGATCTCTTCGGGGATGTCGCGAAGGTCCTTCTCGTTCTTCTTCGGCAGGATCACGACCCGCGCCCCCGAGAGGTGCGCGGCGAGGATCTTGCTCTTGAGGCCCCCGATCGGGAGGACCCTGCCGCGAAGCGTGATCTCGCCGGTCATCGCCACGTCCTTGCGGACCGGGATGCCGGTGAGCGCGCTCACCATGGCAGTGGCCATGGTGATCCCGGCGGACGGACCGTCCTTCGGGGTGGCGCCGGCCGGGACGTGGATGTGGAGGGTGTTCTTCTCGAAGGTCTCCCGCTCGACGCCCAGCCTGGTGGCATTGGCCCGGATCCACGAGAGCGCTGCCCGCGCGGATTCCTTCATGACGTCGCCAAGCTGACCGGTCAGGATGAAGTCTTCCCGGCCCTCCATCTTCGTGACTTCGACCGCCACGATGTCACCGCCGACCTCGGTCACCACGAGGCCCGTCGCCGCGCCGGTCTGGTCCTCGGATTCGAGCTCGCCGTACTCGAAGCGCGGCGGGCCGAGGAAGACCGCGAGCTTCTTGACATCGACCGTGGTCTTGCGCTTGCGGCCCTCGGCGACCTGCCGCGCGACCTTGCGCATGATGTTCGCGAGCTCGCGCTCCAGGTTCCGGACGCCCGCCTCGTGGGTGTAGCCCTGGACCAGCTCCACGAACGCCTCGTCCGTGATCTCGATCCGCTTGTCGGTCAGGCCGTGGTTGTGGAGCTGCTTGGGAACCAGGAACCGCTTCCCGATCTCCACCTTCTCGCGCTGCGTGTAGCCGGGGAGCTGGACAACCTCCATCCGGTCGCGCAGCGGCGCCGGGATGGGGTCGAGCAGGTTTGCCGTGGTGATGAAGAGGACCTTGCTCAGGTCGAACGGCACTTCGAGGTAGTTGTCCTGGAACGTGTTGTTCTGCTCCGGGTCCAGAACCTCGAGGAGCGCGGACGACGGGTCGCCCCGGAAGTCCATGCCCAGCTTGTCGACCTCGTCGAGCATGAAGACCGGGTTGTTCGAGCCTGCTCGTCTTGATGCTCTGGATGACGCGGCCCGGCAGCGCCCCGATGTAGGTCCGGCGGTGGCCGCGGATCTCCGCCTCGTCGTGCACGCCGCCCAGGCTCATCCGGACGAACTTGCGGCCCATCGCGCGCGCGATCGACTTCCCGAGGGACGTCTTGCCCACGCCGGGAGGGCCGACGAAGCAGAGGATCGGGCTGCGGATCGTGGAGGCGAGCGTACGGACGGCGAGGTACTCGAGGATGCGCTCCTTGATCTTCTCGAGCCCGTAGTGGTCCTCGTCCAGGATGCGGGCGGCTTCGCGGATGTCCAGGTTGTCGTCCGTGGACGTGTTCCAGGGCAGCCCCACCAGCCAGTCGACGTAGGTCCGGATCACGCCGACCTCGGGCGAGGCAGACGGGATGCGGCTCATCCGGTCGACCTCCTTGAGGGCGCGCGCGCGGACCTCGTCCGGCATGCCGGACTGCTCCACCTTCTCGCGGAGCTCGTGGATCTCGGCCTGCTGCGGGTCGTCCTCGCCCAGCTCGCGCTGGATCGCCTTGAGCTGCTCCCGGAGGATGTACTCGCGCTGGGTCTTGTCGAGCTCCGACTTGACCTCGCTCTGGATCTTTCCCTTGAGCTCCAGAATCTCCACCTGGCGGTTCAGGAACGTCGAGACGAGCTTGAGGCGCTCGACGACGTCCACCGTCTCGAGGAGCTCCTGGCGCTGCTCGGTGGACATGTCGGGGCTGTAGGCGACCATGTCGGCGAGAAGGCCCGGCTCGCTGATGTTTCGGGCCGCGACGGCCGCCTCCGGCGGGACCGGTGCGCCCGATTGGACGTACTGGTCCATCTGCGCCTGCACCGTCTTCATCATCGCCTCGACCTCGAGGCCCTTCGGGGACGCGTCCGGCAGCTCCTCCACCGTCGCAACGAGGTGCGGGCTGGTCGACACGAACCCGTGCACGCGCAGCCGGCTCTGGCCCTGGACGATGGCACGCACGGTGCCGTCCTGGAGCTGCACCACCTGGGCGATCTTGGCGAGCGTCCCGATGGCGTAGAGCTCCGATGGCTCGCCGATCTCCTCTGTCTCGGCCCGCCGCTGGGTGACCAGCGCGATGAGGCTTCCTGCGGCGACGGCGGCGTTGAGCGCGTTGACGCTCTTCTCGCGGCCCACCTGGAGCGGCACGATCATCTCGGGGAAGATGACCGTCTCGCGAAGCGCAACGAGCGGCAGCTCGCGAGTCCGGGCCTGGGACGCGGCCTGCGGTGTCCTTCTTTGTTCTCGGCATCACGCCCTCCTGGCGCGTCTGGGACGGTGGCGCTCCCCTGGTCGCGGCGCCGGCCTTGCGGCCGGGACCTGCATGATGGGGGAGCGCGGCGGGTTGGTAGGGTGTCGTCCCGATCATGGCGCGGATCGAGGGCGCGGCGAGGGTTGGGCGAATGGTGACGGCCCGCGGGTCAGAGCCCATGTGGTGCCGCCGGCTCGGGTGCGACCGTGTCGACACGGTCAGCACGGTCCCATTCGTCCGAGAGCGCCTCCAGGATGCGGACCCCGAGACGTTCTTCGAGCTCGAAGAGAATACGGACGCCGGCGAGGTTCACCCCGCGGTCCTGGGTGAGGTGCCGGATCCACAGGATCCGGCGCAAGTCATGGTCCGAATAGAGGCGGATGTTCGTCGGCGTGCGAGCCGGCTCGATCAGGCCCTCATCCTCGTAGATCCGGAGCGTCCGCGGATGGACCGCGACGATCCGGGCGGCCACGGAGATGACGTAGACCGGGCGAGCAGGGTCTGGGTCGAACCGGCTGCGCTGCACGGGCGTCCGCGGCTCAGCGGCCGCTGCCTGCCCCGACGAGCTCACGCTCGGACTGGCTGTCGGCCGTGGAGCCGGCCGAGATCTTGATCTGCTTCGGCTTGATCTCCTCGGCCTTCGGGATGCGAAGCGTCAGGACGCCATGCTCGAAGCTGGCGGTGGCGCGCTCGCCCACCAGGCCCTCCGGAAGCTCCAGCGTCCGGCTGAAGCTGCCGTGCCGTATCTCGTTGAGGATCCACGAGTCCTGCTCGCGGTGTTCCTCCTCCTTCATCTCGCCCGCAATGGTCAGGGTGTTGCCGGTGAGGGTGATCTCCACGTCGTCGGGTTTCCACCCGGCCAGGCTCGCCTTCACGACGAGCTCGTCCTTGTTCGTGGTGATATCGAGGGCGGGCTCCGCACCGGCGAACGTGGCGCGCCAGAACCGTGGCCGGGCGTCATCGTCGAACAGGCGATCGACGGTTCGGCGCAGGGTGAACAGGTCGTCCCATGGACTGGCTCGACGGATCAGGGTCATGACATGCACCTCCGGGTGCTACGGCTTGTTGAACGTCCCCGCCACCGCGGCGGGCAGAGTTCGACCGGCGCGGCGCCGCGCTCCGGCGACGCGAGCCACCGGAGCACTCCGCTGCGAACCTTCCGGACACGCTCGAAGCATAAAACCATGACAATCCCATTGTCAAGAGATCGGCCCGATGAGTGTACGCCGAGACCGTGGCGCCGGGTCACGATCGGTCATCCGCGGCGGGCTGATGCCACGCCTCGACGGGGGCCCGCCCGGATGGTCCATTCGGGCACCGCGCGTTCGGGCCGGATCTCCGGGCCTATGCCTCCGGAAGCGGGCCGATCAGCGTCTCGTGGAGGGCCGGCTCGCTTTCGCGTCGACCGGTGGCGATGACGTTGTCGCCGGCGCGGAAGATCGTGTCCGGGCTGATCCCCTGGGCAACCTCGTCACGGACGAGCGCCACGATCGAGCACCCGACGGGCAACGCAAGCTGCATCGGCGTCTTGCCGACTGCGGGCGACTCGGCCTCGAGATGGGCTTCCACCAGCTCGTACTCGTGGGCCAGCGGGGCCAGGTGGAGGATCTCGTGGACGGGGATGTCCTGCTCGATGGAGCCGAGGATCATCCGCGTCGGCGAGATCAGCTCGTCGACGCCGAGATGCTTGAACAGCGGCTCGTTCTTGGGGTTGTTGACGCGGGCGATCGTCTTTGGCACCGCGAAATGGTGCTTGGCCATCTGGCAGATCACGAGGTTGTCCTCGTCGTCGCCCGTCACCGCCGCCACGACGTCCGCCCGGTTCGCGCCCGCATCGGCGAGGGCGCTGCCCTCGCAGCCGTCGCGAGCCACCACGATCGAGCCGATCTCGTCGGCGATCTGGTCTGCCCGGTGGCGATCCTTCTCCATCAGGACGACTTCATGGCCGGATTCCGACAGCTCGCGGGTCAGGTAGTAGCCGACCTTCCCGCCACCCACGACGAGGACGAACATGCTCAGCCCTCCCCGGGCCGGTCGGCCGCGGCGAGGCCGATGGGCGGGTGGTCATGCTCGGCTCCCGGACGAACGGACGCCTCGCCGAGTCCGGGGAGGCCCATCGCGCCGAGGATGCCGTCGGCCATCATGGTCGTGCGGCACACGGTCCCGATCCCCAGCTCGGCGTACGCCTGCGCCCGCATCCGGTCGTTCGACCTTCGCGTACACGATCTCGGATCCCGAATCCCTCGCGGGCAAGCTGGGCCGCCAGGACGTTCCGGTTGTCACCCTCGGTCAGCGCCAGGAAGACGTCGGCCCCGGCCACGCCCGCGCGCCGCAGCGTGTCCTCGTCCGTGCCGTCGCCCCGAACCGCCTCGCCGCCGAACGTGGCCGGCAGCCGGTCGAACGCGCGGACCAGCAGGTCCATGATGATGACGTGATGGCCGGCGGCGTCGAGCGAAGCGGCGAGCAGCCCCCCGACCCGCCCGCAACCGACGATGACCACCTTCATGCGTGGATCTCCACTGGCATCGGCTCGCGCACCACCCAGACGGCGCACGGCGCGTTCTTGAGGACATAGGGCACGGTCCGCCCGATCGCGAAGTCCCCGCCGAACTTCTTGCGATAGGGAAGCCCGACCACCAGCAGGTCCGCCTCCCGCTCGACCGCCTCGTCGACGATCGCGGCACCGACGTCGCGGGCCTGGACCAGGACGGGCTCCAGCTTGCCGTGGAGGTGCTCGGCGGCCGCCTCGGCCGTGTCGAGCACGCGCTGGGCGCTCTCGGAGCGCTCCGCGACGCTCGCATCGAGGGGTAGCGTCCAGTCGATCTCGACCACGTGGATCGCCACGACCTCGGACTTCGTCGGGCGGGCGGCCTCCACCACGAGCCGGACGATCCGGTTGTCACAGGAGCCGCCGTTCAGCGCGATGACAACGCGAGAGAAGAGCAGGATGGGCTTGTCGGCCACGGGGCGAGGGCGACCTCAGGGTCAACGATGGTCGGACCCGGGGAAGCGGGCCGCGACGGGTGACGACCGTCGGCGGACACGATACCACCGGGTCGGGACCGCGGCGCGTGCCGTCGGTGGCGCCGTGGGCGGTCTCAGCTCCCGTGCTCGTCCGACGGCTCGTGCGGCGTCCAGCCGCCCGCGCCGCTCGAAGACGGCGGGCTCCTCGCGCCGGTACGGGACGTTCGTGATGACCGTGTTCGGCCGGCCCAGGAGGGCGCGGCGAAGCTGGCTCGTCGACTGGTTGTACAGGATTCGCTCCCACCAGTGGCGGGGAACGTACTCGGGGATGACCACGAACGTCACCGGCGGCTCCGTGTCCGGCGTCCACGCCTGGTCCAGCACGTCCAGGTAGGCAAGGAACGGCCCGGTGAGCGCCCGGTACGGGGATTCGACGATCACCAGCGCGACCCCGGGTACCTGGCGGGCCCAGTCGTCGCGGACGCGCTCCGCGTAGGCGTGGTCATCGACCACGAGAACTGCCCGGATATCCGAGGAGATGGTGCGGCCCACGTTGACCGCCTGGACCACGGACCGGCTGAGGCCGCTGACCGGGACCACGACCCGCTCGGCGCGGTGCGGCGGCGCGACGACCTGGTCGGGCCGGAGGGCCAGCTCGCGGCTCGATGCGGCGTACTGGCCGTGGATGAAGTACATCAGCCCGACCAGGGTTGGGACCAGCACGACCACCAGCCAGGCGCCGTTCGCGAACTTCACGCTCACGACCACGAGGAGGACCACGAAGGTCAGCAAGCCACCGAGCGCGTTGACCACCGATCGCCATCGCCAGCCCGGCCCCGCGCTCGGAGCGCCAGTGGCGGACCATCCCGACCTGGGACAGCGTGAAGCAGACGAAGACGCCCACGGAGTAGAGCGGGATGAGCGCATGGGTGTCGCCGTTGAAGATGAACAGGAGCCCGAACGCGATCCCGGCCAGGAGGATGATCCCCCAGCTGAACGCCAGCCGGTCACCCCGGAACGCGAACTGGCGCGGCATGAACCCGTCCTGGGCCAGGATCGCCGCGAGCCTCGGGAAGGCATTGAAGCTCGTGTTTGCCGCGAGGAACAGGATCAGCGCCGTCGCCCCCTGGAAGATGAAGAAGACCGGCGAATCGTGCCCGTAGGCCGCCTGGGCAACGAGCGCGATGACCGTCGGCCCGCCCGAGTTGTCCTGCGACGGCAGGATCGCGAACGCATGGGCGACGATGGTGACGCCGATGAAGATCGCTCCGAGCAGGAACGCCATCGTGGTCATCGTGTTGGCGGCGTTCTTCGCCTCGGGTGGCTTGAACGCCGGCACGCCGTTGGCGATCGCTTCGACGCCCGTGAGCGCGACGGAGCCCCCGGCGAAGGCTTTGAGCAGCAGGAAGACGGTAAGGACATCGGTCCCCGGCTGGACGGCCTGGGGCTGCGGCGGCATGGCCTGGGCGGTCCCAGTCAGCGATGTGCGACAGGCCGATCGTGACGATCCCGATCGCGAGCGACACGAAGAGATAGGTCGGGAAGGCGAAGATCAAGCCCGACTCGCGGAGGCCGCGGAGGTTGCCGATCGTGATCAGGGAGATCGATACGAAGGCGATCTCGATCCGGAAGTCATACGCCGGCGGGATGATCGACTGGATCTGCTGGACCGCCGACGCGGTCGACACGGCCACGGTCATGACGTAGTCGATGAGCAGCGCTGCCGCGGCCACGAGCCCCGCGGTCTGGGAGAGGTTCTCCCGGGCCACGACGTACGCGCCCCCGCCCGACGGGTAGGCGCGACAGACCTGCCGGTAGCTGATCGACACCACGGCGAGCAGGAGCGAGATCGCGATCGCGACCTCGATCGACAGGGCGAGCGCGGCGACTCCCGCGACCACGAGGACGCGCAGGATCTCCTCGGTGGCGTAGGCGGAGGACGAGATGGCGTCCGAGCTGAAGATCGGAAGGGCGAGCTTCTTCGGGAGCCGCTCCTCGATCTCCTCCTCGTTCGCGAGCGGACGCCCGAAGAGCACCCGGCGGGCGTTCGACCAGGCCAGCCCGAGCCCGCGTGCGCGGTGCGGTTGCCGCCTCCTTGGCGGTGAGCATGCCCGCGCCCGTGTAGCGGAAGTACGGGGAATGCGGGCGGTCCACGCGGACGCGGCGGTCCCCGATCTTGCGGCCCTGGAGGGGCCGGCGCCCGCCGATCACGCTAGTGTCCGCCAGCCAGGCGATCCGCCAGCCAGGCTGGGAGGCCACGCGCCCGGATGTCTGCCTGGGTGGCGGCGATCGGGTAGGCCACGCGGTGCCAGGTCAGGGTCGAGGACGAGGTGTCCAGGATCGCTGCGCTCGCGCGCGAATCGCCGTCCCGGGGCTGGCCGACGCTCCCGGGGTTCGCCAGGACGCGTCGGGAATCGAGAACGAGCGTGGAGCCGTCCGAGGTTTCGATCGCCTCCATTCGGCCGTGATCAGCGCGGAACGCGCCGGGGAGGTGGGTGTGGCCGAAGAGCAGGTGGGCGGTCGCGAAGGCGCCGAGGTTCGCCCGGGCCCCCGACGCCGTGATGATGTACTCCCAGATCGGGTCGCGCGGACTGCCGTGGACCAGGGTGACGCCCTCGAGCTCTCGCCGATCCGGCAGCTGCGCCAGCCACTCGCGCGTGGCGGGCGTGATGTGGCCGGCGGTCCACTCGATGGCGCGCCGGGCGTCCGGGTTGAACCACTCGGCGAGCTCGAGGTCCAGGGCTGCCGCATCGTGGTTGCCGCGCACGCCGACCGCGCCCAGCTGGCGAAGCCTGTCCACCACCTCGTCCGGATGCGGCCCGTACCCGACCACGTCGCCCAGGTGCCAGACCGCGTCGACGGGTCCGAGGGCCGCGAGCACGGCCTCCAGCGCGCGCAGGTTGGCATGGACGTCGGAGAGGACCGCGATCCGCATCAGGCGGGAGCGTACCAGCCCGGCCCCCCGGCGAACCGTCCCGAGCCTGCGGCCATCGCCCCGGCCTCCCTCCGGGCCGCGTGCCGGACCTGGCGGCTCACCATGGATGCCGAGCGCGCTCCGCGGGCGGCCGCGGCCACCCGGCCGGGGTGCGGCCGGCCTTTCGGCAGGCGACCAGCACGTGGCCCGCCGGGACCGGGGCCGCCATCTCTACGACCTCCAGGGTCCCCCCGCCCAACGCAACCAGGGCGGGCCTCGCGCGGCGCACCTCCTCGTCGATCCCGGTCCGCTTCCATGCGACGAGCAGGCCGCCGGGCGCGAGGAGCGGAAACGCGACCTCGACCAGGTCGGGCAGGGCGGCCACGGCGCGCGCCGTGACCGCGGTCCAGCGCTCGCGGTGATGCGGGTCGGCGGCGAGCGATTCGGCGCGTACCGCGGCGACCTCTACGCGGCCGGCGAGGCCCAGCCCCGAGACGGCGGTCGCCAGGAATCGCGCCTTCTTGGCGATGGAGTCGACCAGCAGCGCCCGCTCGGCCGGCAGCACGATCGCGAGGGGCAGCCCCGGGTATCCACCGCCCGAGCCGAGGTCGAGGATCTCCCCGCCGCCGCCCGCGCGGAGCAACGGCACTGCCGCCAGGGAGTCGAGCACGTGGGCGGCCACAGCCGCCAGCGGGTCCCGGATTGCGGTGAGGTTCACCGCTGCCGTCCAGGCGAGCAGCAGGCGAAGATGGCCCTCGAGGGCGACCACCGCCGACGCGGGCAGGTCGCCCAGGCCCAACGCGGACAGGCCGTCCTCGAGCGCGGCCCGTGCGTCGGACGGGAGCGGGGGGCATCCGTGGGGGTCGGCCGGGAGTGGCGCGCGATCGGGCAGCCTTGGGGCCCTCCAGCAGTGACGACCGGCCCCGGTGACAACCGCGCCGACTCCCGGCCGGCGATCGCCTCGCATCGACGACCCGACGCCGACGGTCTTGCGAGACCGGCACGGTTCGCGGCCGGGTTTCCCCTGGGCCCCGTGCGGGTTACGGTCCCCGTCGTCGGTCCGCGGTCAGATGCGGAAGCGGATCGTCCGCCCCACCAGTGGGGGTGTCAACGGGCTTATCCACGAACTCGACCCTGCCGGCGGCGATTGTGGACAAGCGGGTCTCCGACCCGCGTCGACGGTGGACCGGGAGTCAGGCCGCCGATCCGTTGGAGGCGGCTTCCGGCCCGGGGCGAGGAGCCTCGCCGATGCCGCGACCGGGGAGGCGAAGGGCCGAGCGGGACGGCCGGCGCAGCGCCGCCAGCACGGCCTGCTCCTCCAGGGCCAGCTCCTCCCTCTCGAGCGCAGTCGCCAGGGCGGTCGCGACGCCGCCGCCATCCACGGCCGCGGTTCCGGGCAGCGCGAGCACGAACGACGATCCGACCCCTGGGACGCTTGCCGCGCCAAGCTCCCCGCGCATGGCGCGCGCGAGGTCGCGGGCGATCGGCAGGCCAAGGCCCGTCCCGGCGACCCGCGCATTCCCTTCGACCCGCACGAACGGCTCGAAGATCCGCACCCGATCCTCGATCGCGATCCCCGGCCCGTCGTCGCGGACCACCACGATCGAGGTGGCTGAGCCCGGTGCTCGCCTCGAGCTCGACGAGCCCACCGGCGCGGGGTGAACTTGATCGCATTCGCGACGAGATTCGTCAGGATCTGCTCCACGCGACGTCGATCCCCGGTGGCCGGCCTCAGGCGAGGTGGCAGGGCCCGGACAAGGCGAATCCCGGCCCGGGCGGCGAGCGGCTCGAGGCTTTCGAGGACGTGGGCACACGCCTCTGCCAACGAGAATTGCTCGATCTTCAGCCCCAGGCTCCCGGCCTCGATCCGGCTCATCTCGAGGAGATCCCCGACCAGTTCCGCCATCCCGTCCGCGATCCGTCGACTTCGCTCCAGGAACTCGCGTTCCACGCCGGGATCGCTCACGCGACCCTCGAGGAGCAGGTCAAGGTAGCCACCGATGCTGGTCAGCGGCGTCCGCAGCTCGTGCGCGACCATCGACATGAACCCGGCGCGCTCGGCGTCCCGGGACCGCAGCTCGGCAAGCTGGCGCTCGTCTGCAGCACGGGCGGATGCCACCGCCAGCGCGGCGAGGATGCGTCGGTACGTGGAGGGGGGCAGCCGGGCGGTGACCGCCGCTGTCGGGCGCTCCCCGGGTCAGCTCCACCCCCAGGTGGACGCCGCCCGACCCCGAAACGGGGACCACGTAGAACGTCGCGTCCCCGGCAGGGTCGCCGTCCGGGCGCCCGGGAGCACGGTCACGCCGGGCACGGACCACGCGGATGGGCGCCGCCGGCGCGGCTGCGCGCCGCGCCGCAGAGCGAGGTGCCTGTGCGTCCAGCCAGGCCGCGAGCGGCCGGCCGGCGTCCTCGGCTTCTGTCCGCCCCGACGACCACCGTGACGGACCGGGTCGGCTCGTCGACGACGAGCGCCGCCCGTCGAGCCCCGACGACTCGGGCCACCATCGCGAGGATGCCGGCGAGGTGCGCCTCGGCCCCGCCCGGTCCGGCCAGGATCTCGATCGCCAGGGCAAGCAGGGCGCGCTCCTCGTGGACAGCCTGGTCCTCGTCGCGCCGAAAGTCGCGCCGGCGGTTCGAGCGCGCCGGCGGCGCCGCCCCGCCGGGCGCGCCAGGGCGCGACGACTGTCGTGAATGGTTGGTCGGAGGCGGCCATCGACGCGAGGGTGCTCCCGCGCACCGCGCCGGGCCATCCCCCGAGGGACGTCCGGGCCGCGTCCGAAGGTACCGTCCCCGCTCCCGGGTTCGGGACGGAGCCGTGGGCCGCGGAACCGTCAGCGCGGGACCGCCAGGCTCCGGGCCGTCAGCTCCGTGGCGTGCTGCGGATCGGCCGCCCGATCGTCCGACGGACCACGTCGAGCACTTCGTCCACGTATTGCTGCACGTCCCCGTGTTCCGAGGCTGTCCGGATGCACCCCTGGACGTGGTCCTCGAGCACGAGGAGGCTGACCGCATCGACGGCGGCGCGCAGCGCGCTGGTCTGCTGGAGGATGTCGACGCAGTACTCTTCGCGCTCGATCATCCGGGCGATTCCGCGGACCTGCCCCTCGATCCGGCTGAGACGGCGGAGGAGCTGCGCGCGGTCGCGCGAGTAGCTGTGGCGGAACGTGCCGGGCAGCTCGGTGGCCGCCGTCGCGACCTGCGGCGTCGCGACCTGCGGCGTCGCGACCTGCGGGGCGGCGGTCGCGTTCTTCTCGCTGGTCATGGGCTGGTCTCCTGGGCGCCTGGGGCAGGTTCCCGTCGATGATACTCCCCCCGGGTATCGGAACGTCGGAGGCCCGCGCCGCATCCCCGCCGCAGCGCCGGGGCATGGCACGACATCGGCGGAACCTCGAGCGGACCCGCTAGACTGCCCCTGATGGATCTCGACGCGGATCTCGACCGCCGGCCCGTCCCGGCCTTTGCCCATGCGAGCGAGGCGGAGCTGGCCCGGATCCTCGACTTCTACGCCGTCGCCTGGGAGTACGAGCCGCGGACGTTCCCGATCCTGTTCGACCGGTCCGGTGCCGTTCGTGAAAGCTTCAGCCCCGACTTCTACCTCCCCGAGCTGGATCTCTACCTGGAGCTGACGACGCTCAAGCAGCGCCTGGTCCGCAAGAAGAATCGCAAGCTGCGCCGCCTCCGCGAGCTCTACCCGGGCCTTCGGATCAAGCTTCTCTACGCCCGCGACTTCCGGGCCCTGCTCTTCAAGTACGGGAAGCTCGCCCTCGCGGACGCGCTCACTGGCGCTGACGGCCAGACGACGCCGCCCCGGTCACGCACCCCCGGCTCCAGCCGCGGGAACGTGGCCGGCTCAGGCGAACCAGGTGCCCCCATCGGCAGGTCCCGAGCGGGCTGGCGACCGCCGACCCGCCGGGACGGCCGTGCGTGACCCGGCGTGGCATCCGGATGGCCGCCGTCGGCGCGCGCGCCGGTCGCGCGCCGAAGCCCGCGCGCGTGCCGCCGCGCGCGTGGTGATCGGCCACGGTCCCGGGGCGCCGGGGGTCGCGCCATGACGCGCCAGCCGGACCTCATCGCGGACGTGTCGGAGGTCCTGCTGACGGAGGAGGAGATCCAGGCCAAGGTCCGCGATCTGGGTCGCCGGATCAGCGACGACTACGCCGGTCGCGCGCTGACGCTCGTGAGCGTCCTGAAGGGCTCGCTGCCGTTCATGGCCGACCTGATGCGCTCGATCACGATCCCGGTCCAGATCGACCTGATGGAGGTCTCGTCGTACGGGGGCACGGCGACCGAATCGTCGGGCCTGGTCCGCATCCTCAAGGACCTCTCGTCGAGCATCGACGGGCGCGACGTGCTCATCGTCGAGGACATCATCGACACGGGCCTGACCCTGAACTACCTGGTGCGCTATCTCCGCGGCAAGAACCCGGCCTCGCTGCGGATCTGCACGCTCCTCGACAAGCCCGCCCGGCGCCTCGTGGAGATCGCGATCGACTATCGGGGCTTCCTGATCCCGGACCAGTTCGTGGTGGGCTACGGTCTCGACTACGGCGAGACGTACCGCAACCTGCGCTTCGTGGGCGTGCTGCGCCCCGAGGTCTACACGGACCCCGACTGATGTCGCTCCACCGACGACCCCTCGGGCGCGGACGCTGGATCGCGGCGCTCTCGGCAATCCTGATCGCCATTGGGTGCGTCCTCCCGTGGTTCCGGGCCGGCGGCGCGGAGGGGCTCCCCGCCCTCGAGGGCAACGGGTTCTACGGCCCGGGGATCCTGGCCTTCCTCGCCGCGCTCGCGACGCTCGCCCTGGTCGCGCTGCCGTATGCGCTGGGCGACCGGCCGACGGCCGTCGACCGCTGGTGGGTGTACGGCCTGCTGGCCGGGATCGGCGCGCTGGGGGTGCTCCTGCGCGCGCTCGCGATCGCCGTGGACTCGGGCGGCTTCGAGACCATGCTGCCCGACCGCGCGCCCGGCATCTGGCTCGCCGCCGCCGGCATCGTGGGACTCGCGTTCGCGACCGCCGAGCTGTACGGGGCCCGGCCGGAGTAGCGGCCGGATCCCGGCTCAGCCGCCCAGGTAGGCCTTCTGGACCTCGGGGTTCTGGCGCAGGTTCGCCGCCGTGTCCCCCAGGACGATCCGGCCGGTCTGCAGGATGTAGCCGCGGTGCGCCACGCCCAGCGCCATCAGCGCGTTCTGCTCGACGACCAGGACGGTCGTGCCCTGCGCGTGGATGTCGCGGATGACGTCGAAGATCTGCTCGACCAGGATCGGCGACAGCCCCATCGACGGCTCGTCGAGGAGCAGGAGCTTCGGGCGCGTCATGAGGGCGCGCCCGATCGCGAGCATCTGCTGCTCGCCGCCGGAGAGCGTCCCGCCCGCCTGGCTGCTCCGCTCGCGGAGCCGCGGGAACAGCGCGAAGACGCGATCGAAGTCCGTCTCGAGCTCGGCCTTGTTGTGGCGCGTGTAGGCGCCCATCTGGAGGTTCTCCAGCACGGTCATCCGGCCGAAGATGCGGCGCCCTTCCGGGGCGTGGCCGACGCCGCGCGTCACCAGCCGGTGGGCCGGCACGTGGGTGATGTCGGTGCCGTCGAAGGTGATCGTGCCCGTTCGCGGGTGCATCAGCCCGCTGATGGTCCGGAGCGTGGTCGTCTTGCCGGCGCCGTTGGCGCCGAGCAGGGTGACGATCTCGCCGGGGAAGACCTCCAGCGTGACCCCCTGGAAGGCATGGATGTGGCCGTAGTAGGCGTGGATGTCATGGGCCCGGAGGAGCGGCACCCCGCCTGGGTTGTCGGCAGGAGCCGGCACGCCGGTGGCCGCGGTCACGCGGTCGCCCCCTTCCCCAGATACGCCTCGATCACGCGCGGGTCGCGGCGGACCTCCGCCGGCGTCCCCTCCGCGATCTTCTCGCCGTGGTCCAGGACCGTCACCCGGTCGCTGACGCCCATGACGACCTGCATGTCGTGCTCGATGAGCAGGATGGTCAGGCCCAGCTCGGTCCGGATGCGCCCGAAGAGCGCCGTCATCTCGGCCGTCTCGGAGGGGTTCATGCCGGCCGTCGGCTCGTCCAGCAGGAGGAGCTTCGGCTGGCTGGCGAGCGCGCGCGCGACCTCCAGCCGGCGCTGGTTCCCGTAGGCCAGGTTGCGGGCGGTCTCGTCCTCGAGACCCTTGAGGCCGACGAAGGCGAGCCAGCGGCGGGCCTGCACCTCCGCCTCCTTCTCCTCGCGGCGGTGGCGCGGCAGCCGCAGCGCGGCGTCGAGCGGGTTGGCGTGGAGCCGGGAGTGCATCCCGACCATCACGTTCTCGGCCGCCGTCATCGTCTTGAACAGGCGGATGTTCTGGAACGTCCGGCCCAGGCCGGCCACCACCATGTCATTCGGGCGGGCGCTCTTGAAGATCCCCAGCCGATGCAGCATCCGCTCGTAGATCGGCGGCCGGATGATCGCCAGCAGGAACATCGTGATCAGGAGGCCCAGCGCGACCAGCAGGGTCAAGGCGAGCACCGCGTCGGACGCTGTCGCCGCCGTCAGGAGGAAGCCCAGCACCGCCACGACGACGGTCGGGAGGACCCACGTGAGCGGCTCGGCCCACGCGCGGCGGCCCCGGGCGATCATCTCGCGGCCCCCGAACGTCACGCCGCCGTCGGTCGGCTCGTAGAGGCCGGCCACCACGTTGAAGAAGGTGGTCTTGCCCGCGCCGTTGGGCCCGATCAGGCTGACGATCGAGCCCTTCGGAATGTCGAAGTCCACCGTGTTGACGGCGACGAGGCCGCCGAACTTCTTCGTCACGCCGGTGGCGACCAGGATCGGGGCGGGCGCTTCGGCGCTCATGCCTGGACCAGCTCTTCGTTGGACTCGGCCGCCTCGTCCGGTGTCTCGTGCAGCTCCGATCTCCGCCGCCGGCTGGGGAAGAGGCCCTCCGGCCGCAGGAGCATCATCGCGACCAGCGCCAGGCCGTACAGCAGGTACTGGAAGTTGATGAAATCGATCGACCCGAGGTTCACGCTGACGGGCCCGAGGGCGAACGTCGGAACGTTCAGCGACTGCACGAATGCGCCGAGCTGCTTGAGGCCCTGGCTCTGGATCTCGTAGACGACGAACGCGCCCGCGGCGACCCCCCAGATGTTGCCCATGCCGCCGAGCACGACCATGGCGAGGGCGGTGAACGAGACCGTGAAGCCGAACTGGTCCGGGCTGACGATGGAGAGCTTCGAGGCGTAGAAGACGCCGGCCAGGCCGGACGTCGAGGCGCCGATCGAGAACGCCAGGAGCTTGGTCGTGACGGTGTTGATGCCCATGCTCGCCGCGGCCAGCTCGTCCTCGCGGATGGCGACCCAGGCCCGGCCGATGCGCGAATCCTGGAGCCGGTACAGGAAGATGAACGCGACGGCGATGATCGCGACGACCGTCAGGAAGTACGGCCACGGGTTGGTGAACCCGAAGCCGCTGATCCCGAAGAGCCCGTACAGGCTGGGCTGGGACAGGCCGACGATCCCGTTCGTGCCGTTCGTGTACTTGTCCGAGTTGAGGAAGACGACCGGCACGATCTCGCCGAAGCCCAGCGTCACGATCGCCAGGTAGTCGCCGCGGAGGCGCAGCGTCGGGGCGCCCAGCAGGACGCCGAACATGGAGGCGACGATCGCGCCGACCAGGAGCATCGGCCAGAACGGGATGTCCAGGCCGCTGAACGGCGACGCGCCGTAGGCGTACGTGTAGGCGCCGATCGCGAAGAACGCCGCGTAGCCCAGGTCCAGCAGGCCCGGCGAAGCCGACGACGACGTTCAGGCCGATCGCCAGGAGGACGAAGACCCCGGCGTCGGCAAACCCGCCGACGAAGTCCCGCTGCGTCCCGAACCCGTTGAAGGGCGGCAGCAGGGCGATCAGCGGCAGGACGCGCCGCCACGATCGCCAGGCCCAGCACGATCGTCATCGACTGGTGGCGGCCCAGGTAGCCGCCCAGCCGCCCGAGCGCCGCGCGCCACGGCGGCCGGCGATCCTGGCCGGCTGCCGCCCCGCGCCGGCGCCGGCAGCCGGCGCTTCCGCCTGCGATCGCCCGCTCATGCGCGGTCGGCCAGCTGCTGGCCCAGGATGCCCGTCGGTCGGAAGACGAGGACCAGGACCAGCACCCCGAAGACGACCGCCTCGCTCCAGCGGCCCTGGCCCCAGACGGAGCTGATCGACCTCGAGGAAGCCGATCACGAAGCCGCCGAGCGCGGCGCCGGTCGTGTTGCCGATGCCGCCGAGGACGGCCGCCGTGAACGCCTTCAGGCCGGCCTGGAAGCCGATGTTGAAGACCGTGATCCCGAAGTAGAGGCCCTGGACGACGCCGGCCGCGCCGGCCAGGGCCGAGCCGATGAAGAAGGTGAGGGCGATCGTCGTGTTGATGTCCACGCCCATCAGCTGGGCGGCGTCGCGGTCGATCGCCGTGGAGCGCATCGCGCGGCCCAGCCGGGTCCGGCCGATGAACAGCTGGAGTGCGACCATCAGGCCGACGGCGAGGACGATCACGAACAGGTTGATGAGGCTGATCGAGATCGGACCGAGCGTCGAGCTGGGTGTTCGGGATGATCTGGGGCGTGGTGACGATGGAGTTGCTGACCACGACGAAGACGATGTTCTGGAGGATGAAGCTGACGCCGATGGCGGTGATCAGCGGCGCCAGGCGCGGGGCGTTGCGCAGCCGGCCGGTAGGCGAGCCGCTCGATGACCACGCCGACGACGCCCATCACGAGCATCGCGACGACGAAGGCGAGGATGAGCACGCCCAGGAGCAGGAGCGGGTCGTTGATCGCGCCGGAGAAGCCCAGGGTGGTCAGCAGCCACCACGACACGAACGACCCGCACATGAAGATCTCGCCGTGGGCGAAGTTGATCAGCTCGATGATCCCGTAGACCATCGTGTAGCCCAGCGCGATCAGGGCGTAGATCGCGCCGATCGTCACCGCGTTGATGAACTGGGCCTGCGCCTGCGGGAGGGCGTCGACCAGCGTCAGGTGCTGCGACGGATCGGCCTGCCAGAGGATCCCGACCAGGATGACGAGGCACGCCACCACGAGAACGACAGCGGCCCGACGGGCAGTCGCCACGGAACCGTCGCAAGCCGCGGCACGCACGGTCGTGCTCGTCATCGAGCGGTCATGCCGAGGGGCTCCGGGTAGGAGTCGGCCGGGACACGCGCGGTGTCCCGGCTGACCGCGAACCGCCTGGATCAGCAGGCGGGCTGCCTGTCCTACTTGAGCGGGTTGGCCGTGAAGTCGCGCTGCTTGATGAACTTCCAGTCCTTGGTGGCGGCGTCGTACTGGTAGTACGAGACGATCTTCTGGCTGGTGTCGCCGTTGGCGTCGAAGTTGAAGGTGCCGAGCGCCGTGTTGTAGGTGTTGGTCGGGGTCGCCGACGTACGCCCGGACCGCCTCGCGGAGCGCCCCCAGGTCGGTGACGCCCGTGCCGACCTTGGCGAGCGCCTGCAGGAAGACCTGCGTGCAGGCGTAGGCCGCCGCGCTGTAGGCGCCGGGGTCGGTGTTGAACATGGCCTTGTACTCGGCGGCGAACTGCGGCCGCGTTGGGGATGTGCGTGCGGGCCGGCCACGTGCCGTACGTGTTCACGTCACCCTGCGGCGCCGGCGATCTGGAGGAACGAGCTCGCGGTGGAGGCCGGGCCGTCGACGATGCCGTCGCCGCCGCCGAACGGGATGCTGGCGATGCCCTGCTGGGCCATCTGCTTGCGGAAGATGCCGATGCCGGAGGTGGTCACGCCGCCGTAGAAGACGTACTGCGGGGCCAGGCCCTTGAGCGCCGTCACGTAGCTCGTGAAGTCGGTGGTGCTAGCCGGGATCCCGTCGCGCTTGAGGACCTGGCCGCCGAGCTTGGTGAACTCGGTCGCGAAGACGTCGGCGAGGCCCTTGCCGTAGGTCTGCGGTGTCGTCGGCGACGTAGGCGGTCTTGGCCTTGGCCATGTTGAAGGCGATGTCCGCGCCGGCCGCGCCCTGGAGGTCGTCGGTCGTCGCGGCGCGGACGTAGGCGATCTTGGTCGGGTTGGTCGGCCGCAGGGTCAGCGGGTCCATGCCGCCCCACGGCTTGGTCAGGCCCGGGTTCGTGTTGGCCGGGCTGCACTGCATCAGGCCGGCGGCGTTGCTGACCGGGATCTCCGCCTGGGCGACGTTCGAGTTGTACGGGCCGACGACGAACAGCACCTTGGGGATCGTTCGCCAGGGTCTGCATGTTCTTGGCGCCCTGCTGCGGGTTGTGCTGGCCGTTGACGGCGTCGTCCTGCTGGTTGATCGTGATCGTGAACCCGGGCACCGGGTTCTTGGCGATCGCGAGCGCCACGCCGTTCGCGGTCGGCACGCCGTTCGGGGCCTCGCCGCCGGTCATCGGCAGCTCGATCCCGATCTTGACGGCGATGCTGCCGGCCGCTGCACTGGCGGGCGCCGCTGCATGGCGCGTGCTCGCCGCCTGGCGGGCGCCGAACTGGCCGCGGGCGCCGTGGTCGCGCTGCTGCTGCAGGCGGACACCACGATCGCGGCGATAGCGAGAGCTGCACCCACTCGGGTGAGTTTCATGCGCGTCTCCTCCTCTTCCCCCCGCCCTGCGCGCACGGATGGCGTCCGCGGTTGTCGCGTCAGCCCCGTCGCCGTTGGACGACGTGCATCCCTCCCCAGGGGCACGTGGCGGACGGCGGGGATATTGGGCGGGGGCCCACTTGGACTCTCCATGCGATGCGCCGGGAGAGATGCCGTATATTAGGCAGCAGCGACTCGAATGCAATACTCGGGGTCGCGCGCCCCGGCGTGGTCCGGCGGGTTGCACGCATGCCCGCCGCCCCGGTGCGGCGCTGCGACGCCAAGGTTCCCGGTCGAGCCCGTCCGAGGACCAATCACTGTACGTGCCGGGTCGCCTCCAATCGCGAGGTCTGGAGCCCACCGGGTGGAATACCAGGTTCGAGCGGCACGCATCACCGACGTCGAGCGCATGATCGCGCTCTGGTCGACGAGCGCACCGGCTGCCGGTTCGGCAGCGACCCTCGACGCCGGCGACCTCCTCCGGCAGCTGGTCTTCCTCCCGCAGGCGAGCGTCGTCGTGGCGGAGACCCTGCGTGCCATGGCCGGGCTGGCGGTGCTTGCCCTCCGGCCGTCCGTCCAGGCCGGCGGCTACGTCGGCATCGTGGACCTCCTGGTCGTGGATCCGCGCCACGATCGGGATCAGGTGACCGGCGTCCTCGTCGAGGAGCTGCTCCGGTCCGCGCGGAACAAGGGCTGCACGGTCGTCGAGGCCGCGCTCCAATCGGCCGGGACGTCCCTGCCGGTCTGGGAGCGCTTCGGCTTCAGCGCCGCGGGGCCGCGTATCGAATGTCTGATCCGGGCGGAGCGGGCTTCCGCCGGCAGGGGGTAATGGCCGGTCCCGGCGCGCTGCGTCGGGCGGCCCGCGGTCGTCGAGTCGAAAGCTCGGCGCCCGTGCCAGCGAACAGCTGAGGAGTCATCGTGGGCAAGAACGTCGCCGTCTTCGTGGACGTCGCGAACATCTTCTACGCGGCCAAGGCGGCCGGAGTGGACATCGACTACGTCCTGCTGCTGAAGGCGGCCACGGCCGGGCGTGATCTCGTCCGCGCGTACGCCTACACCGGCCTGGACCCGGACAACGAGAACCAGCGCAACTTCCATGCGTTCCTGGCCCGCCACGACTTCCGCGTCGTGAGCAAGGACATCCGGAAGTACGGCGACGGCAAGGTCAAGGCGAACCTGGACATCGAGCTCGTCGTCGACATGATGAAGACCGCCCGGAACCTCGACGTCGCCGTCGTGGTCTCCGGGGATGGCGACTTCGCCCCGGCCATTCGCGCCGTCCAGGAGATGGGTGTGCGCGTCGAGGTGATCAGCTTCCGGGGCAACACCAGCTCGGACCTGATGGACGTCGCCGACAAGTTCACCGACATCACCCAGCTCGCCAAGGTCGAGAAGGGCTCCACGGTCTCCGGTCGGCGCGTCGCGACGGACGAGGAAGACCTCTCGATGACCGAGGTCCCCGACAAGCTCTCGGAGGGGACGGGGCGTGGTCGCGGGCGTGGTCGCACCCGCGTCGAGCGCGAGCCCCTGGCGGCAACGCGCACGGTCATCGACCGACCGGCCCGCGCACCGCGCACCCGCCGGCCGGCGGCCGTGGCTGCCGCCGAGCTGGTCCCCGAGGAGCAGATGGACGACCAGGGCGTGATCATCGCGCTCCCCGGTGAGAAGCTCTCGAAGGCCCGCCTCGTGCTTCCCCCTGTCGGCACGCAGCCGGAGACGGGCGAGCCGGAGGACGCCGAGGTCGTCGCGGTCGTGGAGGCCGACGGGGTCGCCGCGGCGCTCGAGGTCGACGCCGAAGGCGAGGCACCGCGGCGGCGCCGACGCCGCGGTGGGCGTGGGCGTGGCCGCGGACGCGGCCACGAGGGTGGCGTCGAGTCGTCCGCGGAGATCGAGGTCGCGGGCCTGCCACAGGCTGCCGGCGACGTCGAGGAGGAGCCGGAGTTCGTGGTGGATGACGAATCCATCCCGGTCCAGGCTCCGCGCCCGGTTCGACCGGCGGCCTTCGGTTCGGTCTGGGATTCGCAGATCGGCGTGGCCGCTCCGGCCGCCGGCCGGGTCCCGCAGGCCGACGAGGAGTTCGACGACGAGCCGGAGATCCCCGAATACCTGCTCGCGGAGCGACGCAACCGAGGCGGGCAGGGAGCCCGCGGCGGCCAGGCCCTGCCGGGCAACCGCGCCGGTCGTGGTCGCGGGGGCTCGTACGCTGCAGCGATCGACCGCGAGCGCTACGGACGCGGAGGTGCCCCAAGCAGCGCCGGCGGCACCGCTCGCTATGGCGAGCCGGCTGGCCGCGGCGGCGCGAGCCGCGACGTGCAACCGCGCCGCGACATGGCACCGCGCCGCGACGCGCCCCTGCGCCGCGACGCCGGGCGTCCGATCCAGGCTCGACCCGAGCGCCTCGAGAGCCGTCCCGAGAGCAGCGAGCCGTGGAGCGAGGTTCCGCCGGAGCTCGAGGAGCTGCTGAAGGCGCAACTGGCCCAGAAGCTCGTCCGCCAGGCCGAGACGCGGCCGGTGGCGTCGACCGCGTCGCCGTCCACCGAACCGACACGGTCCGGCTCGGATGAAGCGGCGGCGCCTCGTGCCCGAGGGCGGCGGCGCCCAGCTGCTTCCCCCGTCCCAGGCACTGTCGGCGTGCCCGACGCGAACCCGACCCAGGCCGAAGTCCCGGTCCCGGTGGCTGCCTCGCCGGCCGCCGCTACGCCCGCGCCCGCTCGACGGCGTCGAGTGGCGTCGACCGCCACGCCAGCGACCGCGGCCGCCCCGGTTGTCCCGGCCGCGGTCGATCCTGTGTCGCTGGACGGACCGGCCCCGAAGCGCCGAGCGGCCAGGGCGAAGACCGTGGCCCCCGCAGTGCCCATGCCCGACGCGGGTTCGCACGCCCCCGACGGCCCGAAGGCCGCTCCCAAGCGCCGGACGACGCGAGCGGTAGCTGGGTCCGCGGCGCCCGCCGCCGATCCGGCACCGGTTTCGGTGGATGGGCCGGCACCGAGGCGCCGGGCGACCCGGAAGGCGGCGGCGCCGGCCGAGGGTGCCTGAGCCCCGGTCCCGCGTCGTGGCCGCACGTCGCGCGCCACGGCCCGGCCCCGGCGAGGAGCGGTCGGGCGGTGCCGCCCGTCTCCCGGCCGGGCGCGGGTCGCCGGAGGGCTTGGGCCCGCCCATGTCACCCTCGGCGCGATTCGCGACCCGGGGGCAGCCTGCCGCGCTGGCCTCAATCGAGCGGATGCTCGAGCGAGGCGCTCCCCAGGTGCTGCTCCTGATCGGACCCCCGTCGACGGGCAAGACGACGCTCGCCCTGGACCTCGCCGCGGGGCTCCTGTGTGCGGCCGGTGATGGCGAGGCGCGCCCGTGTCGTGCCTGTCGTGCCTGTCGCCTGGTCGCTTCGGGCACGCACCAGGACCTCCACCGCCTGGCGCCGGAGGGCTCCGGGCGCCAGGTGCGTATCGGTGATCCGGGCGATCCGGAGCCCGGCACCGTTCGCCACCTGATCCGCGAGCTGGCACGCCTGCCCGTCGAGGGCCGACATCGGGTTGCGGTGATCGAGGGCGCCCACCGGATGAACGAGGATGCTCAGAACGCGCTGCTCAAGACGCTCGAGGAGCCGCCCGCGGGAGCGACGCTGATCCTCTGCGCCGATGAGCCGGAGCGCCTGCTTCCCACGGTTCGGTCGCGGGCAGCGACTCTGCGCCTGGGTCCCCTGGGAATCCGTGCTATCGAAGGCCTGCTCGGCGAGCGAGGGATCGATCCACCTCGAGCTGCTCGGCTGGCTCGCCTGGCGGGCGGCCGCCCTGGCCTGGCCCTCGCCTACGCCGCCGCGCCGCAGGCGGTCGACGCACGTGAGGAGATCTCGCGGACGCTCCTCGACCTGGTGGCGGAGAGCCGTTCGCGTCGCCTGGTCGTGGGCCGCGAATTGCTGGCCCGCGCAGCGGAGCTCGCCAGCCTGCGCGACGACCCGGGCGCGGCCGGGGTCCAGCCGTCCGAGGCGCGGCCAGGCTCGGTGCCCAACGGCGACGAGGAGGACCAGGCGGCGAAGCCTGCCCGCTCGTCCCCGGCCGAGCGCCGGCTGGCCGCCGGCGCGCTCATCGAGACCTGGGCTGCGGTGGCCCGCGACCTCGCCGTGGTCGCCGCCGGGGGGAGCGGCCGGGCCGTGAACATCGCCCTCGTGGACGACCTCGAGGCGGCGGCGGCGCGCATCCCGGCCGGAGCGGTGCCGGCGTTCCTGGCCCGGCTCGCGCGCGCGGCGCAGCTGCTGGAGGCCAACGCCAACCCGGAGCTCCTCGTGGACGTCCTCGTCCTCGCCTGGCCGCGGGCGGCCTGACCATGCCGGCCCAGCGGCGGGACCTGCCCCCTCCGGGGCCGGACCGGGGTTCCTCTCCGGGCGGGGACCATGCGGTCGACGAGCGGCTCGAGGCGGTCGTGATCGGGGTCGTGCAGGGGGTCGGGTTCCGCTGGTTCGCGATGGAGGTTGCCGGTCGCCTGGGTCTTCGAGGCTGGGTGGCCAACCGGGCCGATGGAGCGGTCGTCTGCGTGGCGGAGGGGCCGCGGCCGGTCCTCGAGGCGCTGCTCCGCGAGCTCGCCCGCGGCCCCATCTCCGCGGACGTGGAGCGGGTCATCCCGGCCTGGATGCCCGCGACAGGCCGATTCGGCCGCTTCGAGATCCGCTCCGGAAGCCACCCCGGCGACTGACGGAGCGGGCCCGGCGAGCGACCCGTACCTTCGGGTGATGGCCCCCGCCGCCACGAGCGAGGCATCCTTTCCCGGTGGACCCGGACGAGACGATCGCCGAGGTGCTTCCGCGCCTCTTCCGCGAGGTGCTGGACGGGCTCGCCCGCCTCGAGCAGCTCGGCGCCCGCAGCGACGCCGCGCGCTTCCGATCGGAAGCGATCGCGGGGTACTCGCGCGCCTGGGATTCCGCCTGCCAGAAGCGGCTCGAGCAGCTTCGCGGGCGAGTCGACCGTGCCGTCGCCGACCTCGAGCAGCGCCGGCGGCTGAGCGTGGCCTGACCTCCGGTCGGTCGCGAATCAGCGGCCGCCGGTCGCCGGTCGTGGTTCGGGCGTCCCGCCACCGCCACGGACGAACACGCCGCAACGGACCGACGCCTCCGACGGTACGCTCTCTCTCGTGACCGGCGATCAACCCCTCGACCTGCTCGCGACCGCGCTCGCCGCCTACGACCGGCTCGCCGAACTGGGTGAGACCGTCGAGGACGAGTGGACCTACGTGACGAAGCTCGCCGAGGTCGGCCGCGCCCGGCTCCGCGCCGCGGTGCCCGACCGGAGGCGGGGTGCACCTTCCGACCGCGCCGCCGCGATCGAGGCGCTCGTCGCCGAGGCGGGCCGGGTCGCGGATCCGCACCGCGCCATCGACTGGCTGTCCACCTTCCCGGCCGTGGCCGAGCTGGCGTTCGGTGGCCCCCGCGACCCGGCTCCGGCCCGACCGCCGTCGGGCGGGGCCTGAGCATGCGCTTCCAGGATGCGGCGCGAGATGCGCGCGCCGTCGTCTACGCGGGGATCCAGGCTGACCCGCTCGTCGCGCGCCTTGCGGCGCTTGCTGCCGACGCCACGTACGGGCAACGCCTGCTGGCCCGGGCGGTCATGAACGGCGAATCCACGGACCCCGCGACCTGGCGCCTGATGTTCCCGACCGTGCTCGGTCCCGGGGCGCCGGATCTCGAGCGAGCCGAGGCGCTGCTTGCCGCCAGCCTGGAGGTCGCCGGGCGTGGAGAGCAGGTGCGCAGCCAGTTCCGGGGAGCGTTCGTCGAGCAGCTCGCCCAGGTGCTGGTCGGCCGGCGTACCGGCGAAGCGGCCGTTCACCGGGAGCGCCGCGTCCTGTTCGACGGGGTCGCCTCGGAGATCCACCCCTACGACCTCACGGTCGAGACAGCCGGCCGAGAGGAGGTTTGGGACTGCAAGTGGGGCGCGCGCGGGATCAACGCGGACGTCATGAACCAGCTGGACGACGCCCGCCGTCACGCCGTGGACGAGGACCGCTCGATCCGCGTCGGGCTGGTGATCTTCGACGTGCGGACCTCGTGCGCAGTGCGGCTCTCGGCGCAGACGGCGCCGCGACAGGGGACCGCCGTCGTGACCCTCGAGACGCTCGACGCGCTCGCAGGCCGGAAGGCGACGCCCGCATGAGGGAGCCCGACTCGACGCCCGGACCGGATCCGGCCCCCGGCGCCCCGTCGGGCGTCGAACCATCCCTGCCGTTCCCTCCGCTCCGGATCGAGCAGGCCTACCGCGTCAGGTTCGACGAGGCCACGCCGGACGGCCTGGCGAAGATGTCGGCGCTGCTCGGCTACCTCCAGGACGTGGCGTGGCGCCATTCGGAGCTGCTTGGCTTCCCGCGTGAGTGGTATGCGGAGCGCGGTCTGGCCTGGGTGGTCCGGGCCATGGAGCTCACCCTGGCGGCGCCGATCCGTGACGGCGACCAGCTCTGGGTGTCCACCCGGATCGTGGGGTTTCGCAGGGTCATGGCCCGTCGCCACTCCGAGCTTCGCGCTGCCGACGGCAAGCTGGCCGGCGACGCCAGCGTGGACTGGGCCATGACCGATGGGCGGGCCCTGGTGCGTGTCCCGGGCGAGATCGCCGGCATTCCCGGAGTCGACCTGTCCCCGTTCGTGCCGGCGCGCGTGAACCTTCCGCCAGCACCCCCGGACGCTTCGGAGACGCAGCTCGTGCCGCGTCTTCGCGAGCTCGATCCGATGGGCCATGCCAACAACGGGGTCTACTTCGACTGGCTGGACGAGGCGGTCGCGACCGCCGGCGGGGCCGACGACGCGCGGTCGGTGGCGCGCCACTACCGGGTGGAGTACCTGCGCGCCGCAGGGCCCGGCCGTGCGCTCGCGTCCGTCGCCTGGCGCGACGGCCCAGGCTGGGCGTGGCGCCTGGCGGACGATGCCGGCGATCTCGTCCGGGGACGGCTCGATCCCGGGATGGGCCCGTAGCCCTGAGGGAATAGCCCGGAGGGTGCGACGCGGCCCGGAAGGTGCGTCTCTCCGCTCCGGCCGGCCTCGTCAGCCCGCTGCGGCGATGGGTGGCATGGCGGCCGCGATGGACGGCTCGCCGGCGGCGGCGGTTGCCTGGCGCTGGAACTGGGTCCGGTACAGCTCTGCGTAGAGGCCGCCGGCGGCGAGCAGCTGGACGTGCGTGCCCCGCTCCACGATGCGGCCACCGGAGATCGTGAGGATCAGGTCGGCCTCGCGGACCGTCGAGAGGCGGTGCGCGATCACGACTGACGTCCGTCCGGCCAGCGCCGTCCGGAGCGCGAGCTGCACCGCCACCTCGGACTCCGAGTCGAGGTGCGCCGTCGCCTCGTCCAGCACCACGATGTCGGGCGCCTTGAGGAGCAGCCGGGCGATGGCGATCCGCTGCTTCTCGCCGCCCGACAGCCGGTAGCCCCGGTCGCCGACCATGGTGTCCAGGCCGGCCGGCAGCGACTCCACCAGCGGCAGGATCTGCGCCGCCCGGAGTGCCTCGATGAGCTCTACCGGGGTTGCGTCGGGCTTCGCGTACAGGAGGTTCGCGCGGATCGTGTCGTGGAAGAGATGCGCGTCCTGGGTCACCACGCCGATGGCCCGGTGGATCGAGTCGAGGGTGGCATCCCGCACGTCGATCCCGTCGATCCGGATCGCGCCGGCCCGCACGTCGTAGAGGCGCGGGATGAGGTTGCTGATCGTGGTCTTGCCCGCCCCCGACGGGCCGACCAGCGCGATCAGCTGGCCCGGCTGGGCGACGAACGAGACGTCGTAGAGCACTTCCTGCGAGGGGGCCTGGTCCAGCACCGCGACGGACTCGAGGGACGCCAGGGACACCTCCTCGGCCCTGGGATAGCTGAAGTCGACGTGGTCGAACTCGATGGTTGCCGGGCCCACTGGGATCACCGCCGCGCCCGCCTTCTCGGCGACCATCGGCTGGAGGTCCAGCACCTCGAACACGCGGTCGAAGCTGACCAGCGCGGTCATGATGTCCACCTGGACGTTGGAGAGCGCCGTCAGCGGCGCGTACAGCCGGTTCAGGTATGCGGTCAGGGCGACGACCGTTCCGACCTGCAGGGCACCGTCGGCGGCGAGCACGCCGCCCCAGCCGTAGACGAGCGCGGTGGCGAGCGCGGCGGTCAGCAGGATCGCCACCATGAACACCCGCGTGTACATGGCCTGGGTGATCCCGATGTCCCGGACGCGACCCGCCTTCTCCTCGAAGCTCCGTATCTCGCGCAGGGGTTCCCCGAACAGCTTCACGAGGAGCGCCCCCGCGACGTTGAAGCGCTCGGTCATCATCGAGACCATCTTCGCGTTGAGGTTGTAGCTCTCGCGGGTGATCGTCTGCATGCGGTGGCCCACCCAGCGGGCCGGCAGCAGGATCAGCGGCAGCAGGGCCAGCGCCACCAGGGTGATCTGCCAGGACAGCACGGACATCGCGATCAGCGTGATGACGACGCTCACGACGTTGCCGATCACCGATGAGAAGGTGTCCGTGAACGCCTGCTGCGCGTCCAGCACGTCGTTGTTGAGGCGGCTCACCAGCGCGCCGGTCTGGGTTCGCGAGAAGAAGGCGATCGGCATCCGCTGAAAGTGGGCAAAGACCTGGGTGCGCATGTCGAAGATGAGCCCTTCGCCGATCTGGGCCGAGATCCAGCGCTGCCACAGCGAGAGGGCCGCGTCGACCAGCGCCAGGCCCGCGAGCAGGAGGGCCAGCTCGACGACCAGCCCCGACTCGTGCTGCAGGATGCCGTCGTCGATGATCGCCCGGTAGATGAGCGGGTTCGCCGCGCTGAGCAGGGCGTCGACCACGATCAGGGCCAGGAACACGGCGAGCATGCGCCGGTACGGCATGGCAAACCGGGCGATGCGCCGCAGGATGCCCTCCGACAGCCGCTGGGAGCGCACGGATTCGTCGCGGCGAAACGAGCGCATCAGGCTCCAGCCGCCGCTCGGGCCACCGCCCATGCCGCGCCGCATGCTCACCAGACACCCCCCGCCATGCCGCCCGCAAGCGCGTCCCGGGACGTTACCCGGACGTCAGCCCGGCGGCCGCTCGTGTCGATTATCGCCCCCGCGGCAGCGGCTGCCCCTCGCCGGCCGGCGCGGGACATCCGATCACTCACTAGCATGGAGGATTCGATGAGCCTTTCCATCGTCGATCGCTCGTACCACGCCCTGCTCAGCGTGCCCTCCCTGGGCCGTGTGCTGCTGGGGATGCAGCTGGCGCGGATCGCTCAAACGATGGTCAGCGTGGCCCTCGTCCTGTTCACCCTCATCCATTACGGCTCACCGGCGCTGACCGGGCTGGTGATCTTCGTCAGCCTCGTCCCGGGGCTCCTGATCAGCCCGCTGGCAGGAGCCCTGCTCGACCGTCACGGTCGAACCAGGCTCATCATCGTGGACTTCGTGGTCGCCCTCGCGGCGCTCACGGTGATCGGCCTGCTCGCGCTCGTGGGGGAGTTGCCGGCGTGGCTCCTCGTCCTCATCGTCGGTGTTGCCTCACTGACCAATCCGCTGAGCAGCACGGGCCTGCGGAGCCTGTTCCCGATCCTGGTGCCGCCCCACCTGTGGGAGCGCGTCAACGCCGTCGACTCGAACGGCTACATCGTCGCTTCGATCATCGGCCCGCCGCTCGCCGCCGGGCTTGTCGCCCTGGTTGGCGCCCCGGTCACGCTCATCGGCGTCGGAGCCATCTTCGGACTCGCCGCAGTGGTCCTGATCGGTGCGCCGGACCCGCGCACGGCCACCACCTCGAGCGGCAGTCTGCTCCGCGACGCGTGGGAAGGGATGCGGTACACGTGGCGCAACCCGACGCTCCGGGGACTCGGCTTCTCGATCTCCCTCCTCAACCTGAGCGGGGGCATGACGACGATCGTCGTGCCCCTGCTGGTGCTCGACCACCTCCACCTCGGCGAGGCCGCAGTCGGCTGGGTGTTCGCGATCAGCGGCGCGACGGGGATCTTCACGGCATTCCTGGCGGGCCGGCTCGACACCCACGACCGGGAGTGGTCGATGATCGTGTGGCCGATGGCCGGCATGGCCATCGCGGTCGCTCTACTGCTCGCCACCGACAGCCTGCTCCTGGTCGCTTTGTCCATGGCGCTCGTTGGGCTCCTGAACGGTCCGCTCGATATCGGGCTGTTCACCATGCGCCAGCGGCGGACGGACCCCGCTCTTCTCGGCCGTGCCTACGCTGTCTCGATGTTGTTCAACTTCATGGGATTCCCGGTGGGTTCCGCCGTCGCCGGTGTGCTCGCGCCTGCCTCGGTGGACGGCGCGATCATCTTCGGAGTGGTGACCTGTATCGCTGCGGCGGTCATCGCCGCAATCCTCATCCCCCGCCTCGAGCCGTCCATGGAGCCCGTCCCAGCCCGCAACCCGTCGCCATAGCGACACGACAAGTCGGGCGCGGGCGGCCAGCACGTGCGCCTCCGTTCGGTTCGGCAGGTCAGGGCTTGGTCGACACCGAAATGGGCTGAACGCGCCGCCGGGCGCGATGGCGAGCCGCCTTCGCCCGGTTGCCACAGCTGGCCATGCTGCACCAGCGCCGGCGACCGGTCCGCGAGGTGTCCTCGAACACCCAGCGACACCCGTTGTTCGCACAGATCCGGAGCCGCTCGGTCTCGCCCGCGTCGACTGCCTCGACAAGCGGACCAGCGAGCCCGGCAAGCGCATCCTCGAGCGGGTCTCCCACGCGGCGGCGTCGGGTCACCAAGGCGCCATCGGTGACCGCGAGCTCGACGACGCCTCGGGCAGGGAGGAGCGCGTTGACCGTCGCGACGGCGGGCGCATCGGTTGGGCGCCGGGCCACGATCGACTCGACGACCTCGCGGAGGGCGGCGCGGGCGGCCCGGATGTGGGCCAGCAGATGGTCCTGGCGCGTGGCGCTGACGGCCGCGAGCAGCCGTGCTTCCTCCGGGCGGAGGAGGCCGTGCTCGACGAGCCACCCGTTCGCGTCCTCGAGCGTCGAGAGGTGCTCGACCGGTCCCGCGCTGCCGTCCAGCTCGTCGGTGTTCAGGAAGTCGAGCGTCGTCTCGATGGACGCCCCATCTCGGTGGTGCTGATGTTCGATCTCGTTCATTTGTAACCACTGTAAACACTTGACGGGTTACGCGCAACGGGCTATCATCTGGTAACCAGAGCGACGGTCATAACAGGTTACGCGATCGGCGCCACAGGGGGATCGAATGATGGTGGTAGCGCTCGTGTGGGTCGTCGTCCTGGCGGTCCTGGTCGCGACCCTTGGTGCGGCGGCGGTCCTGTACGGGGTCGACAGCCGTGACTCGTATGCCGACGATCGGCGCCGCTGACTTCGGAGGGTTCATCTGATGTGGCAGACCACCTACGACCTTTACCAGTTGCGGATGCGCGAGATCGAGGCGGAGGCCGAGCGGCGTCGGCGTTGGCAGCTCGATGATCGCTGGAACGGTCGCCCGTACGTTTCTGGCCGAGCCCCGAATCGGGCCCGCGCCGGAGCTGCCCGGGCAGCCAGGCTGATCAGCCGCGCTGCTGACCGGTTCGCGCTATGGCTCGATGGACGCGTGTCCGCCGAGCCGGGCCGGGATCGCGTCCTGCGCGACGCCTGATCCGGAACGCGGCCCGTCGCCGCCCGACGGGCGGCGACGCCGGCCGGGCGACGCGATGGGATCCCCACCGCGTTGACCGTTCAGGTCCCTTCGGCTCTTGCCACGCCCGCCGGCCGCTGGGCACCCTTCGGTGGGAGGTGGCGGTTGGTCGCGGAGGCGCTGTCCCGGGAAAGAGAGCCGAAGCCAGAGGAAGCGGTCGGTTCGCCGCGCCCAACCCCACTCATCGCGACCAAGCTCCACGCTCCGAGCGTCGCAGCCTATGGTGACCGGCCCCGCCTGAGCGCACACCTGGACCGCGCGCTCGACGACGCTACCCGCCTGACCGTGCTCTCCGCTCCGCCCGGCTATGGCAAGAGCGTGGCCGTGGCGGGCTGGCTTGCATCCCGCGACGTCGGGAACGCCTGGCTCTCGCTCGATTCCAGCGGACAACGACCCGGTGCGCTTCCTACGGTACCTCGTCGCCGCGTTGGAGCCGCTGAGACCGAGCATCGCCGGCCTCGCCCCGACGCTCCTCGAGGTTGGTCCCGGTCCGGAGGGCGCCGCGATCCTCGTCGACGCGATCGCCGCGACGGACGACCCGTTCGTGCTCGTCCTCGATGACTACCACGTCATCACCGCGGGGCCCGTGCATTCGCTCATGCGTACGCTCATCGAGCAGGGACCACCGTTCGCGCATCTCGTCGTGATCACGCGCGAGGACCCCCCATTCGCGCTTCCCCGGTTGCGGGCGCATCGTCGCCTCGTCGAGGTGCGGGCAGACGAGCTCCGGTACACGACGAACGAGGCCGCAGCCTATCTCGGCGCGATATCCGGACTCGAGCTCGACGATGAGCACCTCGGCCGTCTCGTCGAGCGCACCGAGGGCTGGATCGCGGGCCTCCAGCTCGCGGCGATCTCGCTGCGCGACCAACCCACGGCCTCAGCCCTGATCGACGCCTTCGCTGGCACGCACCGATTCGTCCTCGACTACCTGGCCGCTGAAGTGCTCGGGCGGCTCGATCCTGAGTTCCGGGCCTTCCTCGTCAGGAGCTCGGTCGCCGACCGCTTCACCTCGGACCTGTGTCGGACGCTGACCGGGCGCGAGGACAGCGCCGCCCTCCTCGAGCGGGCCGAGCGGATGAACCTGTTCCTGGTTCCCCTCGACCTCGAGCGGCGCTGGTACCGCTTCCACCACCTGTTTGCCGACTACCTGCGGACGCTCCTCGACCCTGCCGAGCTGGTCGCGCTCCGCGAACGCGCGGCCGACTACCTCGAGGGCGCGGACCTGCTCGACGAGGCGATCAGCCAGGCGATCGCGGCCGGTTCGACCGACAGGGCGATCCGCCTCCTCGAGCGCCAGGCGCGCCGGACGTACGAGGCGGGCGAGCTCACGACCATGCTGGGCTGGCTCGACGCCCTGCCGCGCGACCGGGTCGCCGCGAGCTCAGAGCTGGTCTACCTCCGGGCGGTGGCCTCCTTCTTCGTCGGCCGCGTCGAGGACGCGGCGCGAACCTGCGACGAGGGTGAGGCTGCCTGCCGTGATGGCTCCACGCCGGGCCCCCTGCTCACGGCGTGCGCGCTCATCGCCGCGTTCTCCATCCGGGCCGATGCCGTGGCTCTGGGACGGGCTGCCGTCGAGGCAGTCGGAGACGACAGGTTCCTGCGCGCTCGGGCTCTCCAGGCGCTTGCCGCCGCCCAACTCACCGCCGGCGAGCTCGACTCCGCCGGCGAGGCGGCCCGGAGCGCGCTGGACCTTGACGCGGGCTCGCGCAGGTCGATGCTCGTCGGCCCGGCGACGACGGCGCTCGCCACCATCCTCACCCTGACCGGTCACCGCCGCGATGCCGAGGCGCTCTGCCGCCAGACGCTCGCCGACCACGGCGCCGAATTCAGCCACATGGCAGGCGCGACGCCGTACGCTCTGTACTGGCTCGGCGATGTGCGGTACGAGGCGAACAACCTTGCCGAGGCCATCGATGCCCTCGAGCGAGCCTGGGCAGCTGCCGGCACGTTCGGCTTCGGTCGGGCGCTGCTGACATCGAGCCGTCTCGTACCTCGCCCTCGCCCGGCAGGCGACCGGCTCACCCGCGGCGCTCGATGCCGTCCGCACGGTGCGCCGCGACGCGCACGCGGCCGGGCTCACGGGCATCGATGGGGCGCTGGACGAGATCGAGGCGCGGGTGCACGTGCTGCAGGGCGACCTGGCCGCAGCAGTCCGCTGGGCTGACAAGGTCTGCCGCGCCGCCGCGACCGAGCAGGGCGCGTCAGGCCTGCCCCGGCTCGCGCGCGACCTCACGCTGGCGCGGGTTCGGCTGGCGCAGGGCATGACGGCTGAAGCCCGACGGTTCCTCGATGCCGCGCGCGCGGCAGCCTCGGCCGCTCGACGACACGGCGGACCTCATCTCTGTTGGGGTCCTCGAGGCCGCGCTCGCCGAGGCGTCGGGGGCCGGACCCAGGCGCAGCGCGCGCTCGAGGGGGCGATCCGGCTGGCCGCGCCGGAGGGATACGTGCGCCGCGTGATCGATGACGGACGCCCGATCGTCCACCTGCTGCCCGCGGTCCGACGAGTCTCGCCGGCGTTTGTGGACGAGGTCATCGCCGCGCTCGCGGCGGTGCCCGGTGTGACGGCTGGGGCCCCGCGGCGCGCCGGTCCGTCGCTTTGGCAGGACGAGCATGGACAGCCCCTCGAGGCCCTGACCGCGCGCGAGCTCGAGGTGCTCCAGCTCATGGCCGGGGGCTCGGGCGATGCCGCCATCGCGCGCGAGCTCGTCGTGTCGCTCGCGACCGCCAAGTGGCATGCGGCGCACATCCGCGCGAAGCTCGGGGCGAAGAGCAGGACCCAGGCACTCCTGCGGGCGCAGCAGCTCGGACTGGTGTAGGCGGCAGACCGCGTCTAGGCGGCAGACCGCGCCGCGCCTCCCTGCACCTGCGGCGCTCGTCCTTCCCATCCCCTCACGCCGCGAAACCATCCCTGCGAACCATCCTTTCGGCTGGCGTTGCGCGCAGCGGGCTCGGCCAGGATCACGGCATGAACCGCTACGAGATCCGGGTCGTCGGCCACCTCGACGCGCGACGGGCACATGCCCTCGGCGCCGAGGAGTGCCGCCGGCTGCCGGATGGCGATTCGATCCTGGTCGTGACTGCGGTCGACCAGGCCGCCACGTACGGCCTGCTCGCCCGCATCCGGGATGCCGGCCTCGAGCTCGTCACGGTCGCGCGCATCTCCCCGGAAGCGTCGGATCACGTGGACACGTCGACGGGCGGCAGTTGAGGAACGAGATGGAGACATGGATGCCGGCCAGCCTGGTCGGACGGGAGCTGATCGTGCGCGAGCGGCAGGAACGCCTGCTCGCCGAGGCACAGGAAGAGCGACTGGCGCGCATGGCGCGGGCGTCGCACCCCCTGTCGCCGGCACGGGCCAACCGAATGCGCATCGTCGCGTGGGCGCTCGGCGTCGGCGCGACGGGAGGAACCGACCGATGAAGCTGCTCCGCAACCTGGGCCGCCGCAAGGTCCGCACTGCCCTCACGATCCTGGGCATCACGATCGGGATCTGGGCCCTCGTGGTCTTCGGCTCGATGGCGAACAAGATCAACGCCCTCGTGGCCGGGGGCTCCACCTACTACGCCGACAAGATCACCCTCAGCGACACGTCGGGTGCGGTCGGCGGGTTCTCGGCCGCCCCGATGTCGCTGACCACAGCCGATGCCGTCCGCCGGGTCGAGGGCGTCGCAGTCGTCGTCCCGGCGGTCATGATGCTCATGGACGATCAGGCGGGTGCCGTCAACATGGGCGTCCCGCCGATGATCACCGGCAGCGTGGCCGGCTCGCGACCAGGGCCGCGAGACGTTCCAGACCTCGACGACCGAAGGCCGCAAGCTGACCGCGGCTGACGAGGGCTCGAACGTCACCGTCCTCGGCTCCGACATCGCCCGCAAGTTCGACAAGCACCCCGGCGACACGATCAATCTCAAGGGCGTGCCGTTCACGGTCGTCGGCGTCCTCGCGCCGACGCTCACGGCGCCAGATCAGGCGGCCGGGGTCCCGCTCGCCGCCGCCCAGCAGCTGTTCGTCAAGACGCCTGCCCCCGATGATCGCGGGCAAGCTCACCGCCTCGGACATCGCGACCTCGATGGTCGTCTACCCGACGGCCGGTCAGAACATCGAAGCCCTCGCGGCGCGGATCAAGGCCCAGGTTCCCAACGTCGCCACGATGACCGGCAAGGACTTCGATAAGCAGATCGGCGGGGCCACCTCGATCCTCAACTCGATCCTCGTCGGGATCGCCCTCATCAGCCTCGTCGTGGGCGGCCTCTCGGTCGTCAACACGATGGCGATGTCGATCGCCGAGCGCACCCGGGAGATCGGCATCAAGCGCGCCATCGGCGGCAGCCGCGCTCGAATCGTGCGCGAGTTCGTCACCGAGTCCGCCCTCATCGGCTTCATCGGCGGGGCGCTCGGCCTGGCCCTCGGGGCGATCGTGGTCACGGTCGTCAACGAGGCCGGGCGCAGCTCGGGCACGGTCCTGTTCGAGCTGACCAGCAACACCGCGCTCTCGGCCGTCGCGTACTCGACGGTGCTCGGTGCCCTCGCCGGCCTCGTCCCCGCCCTCAACGCGGCCCGGCTCGATCCGGTGTCCGCCCTCCGCTACGAATGACCCGCACAACGACAGACAGGAGATCGTCCGATGTCACTCTTGGAAGGCCGCAACCTGCGCAAGACCTACCGCCTCAGCCGGCGCAACAGCGTGGAGGCCCTGCGCGGCGTCGAGATCAGCATCGAGCCCGGCGAGATGGTCGCCATCATGGGACCCGTCGGGATCGGGCAAGAGCACCCTGATGCACATCCTGGGCCTGCTCCATGCCCCCGATCCGAACCACGGCCCGGCTCCCGAGCTCACCTTCGATGGGCGCGACGTCAGCCGCCTCTCGCGACGGCGAGCGCACGCGGCTGCGGGCCCGCGAGATGGGCTTCGTCTTCCAGGACTTCAACCTGGTGCCGACCCTGACCGCCCTCGAGAACGTGCTGCTCGCCTGCGACTATGCCGGGCTCCGCGGCGCCCCCGCGAAGGCGGCCGCGCTCGAGGCGCTCGCGCTCGTGGGGCTCGCCGACCGGGCCGACCACCGGCCCGCCGAGCTCTCCGGCGGCGAGCAGCAGCGGGTCGCGATCGCCCGCGCCCTGGTGAACCGGCCGTCGCTCGTCCTCGCCGACGAGCCGACTGGCAACCTCGACTCGGAGCGGACCGCCGAGGTCCTCGCCCTGCTGCGCCGGCTCAACCGCGAGGCGGGCCAGACCTTCATCCTGGTCACCCACGACGCGGAGGTCGGCGAGGCCTGCGACCGGGTCGTGCGCATGCGCGACGGCAAGATCCGCGACCACGGGCTGTCGGCGGTGCGGGCCCACTGCGACGACGCGGTCTGGGAGGGGGCCAGCGCCTGACGTCGCACGACGGCTGGGCCGGTCCATCCGGTCCGGCCGTCCCGACGGGGCGGGGCCGCGCGAGAGAGGTCAGAGTGATGGCTACCTGGTGGCGGGGTCGAACGGGGCGGACATCCCGGGGCTGGCGCAGGCTCCTGGTCATGGCGCTTGCCATATGCCTCGGCCTGTCGGCCGCCGCGTTCGCCCTTCCGTTCGGCGTTCCTGCGGCGGTGCGTGCCGCCGACGACGCGGCCTCCGTGATCGCGAAGTACCAGCAGCGAATCCCGGAGCTCATGGCCGAGCAGAACGTCCCCGGCCTCGCCGTCGCGCTCGTCGACGGCGACCGCGTGCTGTGGACGCAGGGGTTCGGTCACCTCGATGGCGACGGATCCGCCCCGGTCACGCCCGACACGATCTTCAGCGTCCAGTCGATGTCGAAGCTGTTCACCGCGACCGCGGTGATGCGGGCCGTCGCGGCCGGCCGTCTCGACCTCGACGCGCCGATCACGACCTACCTGCCGGACTTCACCGTCCACAGCGCCTTCGAGGAGCATCCGGAGCGAAAGATCACCCTGCGCATGCTGTTGAGCCACACGGCCGGCTTCACCCATGAGGCGCCGGTGGGCAACAACAACGACGCCGACACGGGCGACTTCGACGCGCACGTCCGGAGCATCTCGGACACCTGGCTGCGATTCCCGGTCGGAACCGGCTACGCGTACTCGAACCTCGGCATCGACCTGGCCGGCTACATCCTCGAGAAGACCTACGGCGAACCCTTCGCGACGGTCATGCGCGACCAGTTGCTCGAGCCGCTGGGCATGACCGAAAGCACGTTCGACCGGGCCCAGATCGCCGCGGCCACGAACCGCGCCGTGGGTCACGTGGCCCCGGCACCCCACGCGCCGCTGGTCGTGCCGATGACCGCCGCCGGCGGGCTGTACACGAGCGCGACCGACCTGGCTCGTTTCCTTCGCTTCCAGCTCAACGATGGGTCGATCGACGGCCAGTCGGTCCTCAGCCCGGCGCTGATCGCGGAGCAGCGAACGGTCCCTGCCCCGAGTGCCGGCGCGCGCGCCGGGTATGCGCTCGGCGTCGCGCAGGACCGGCTGGTACGTCGGCGACAACGCCGATCTCTTCAGCCACGGCGGGGGTGGCTTCGGCTTCCTCGCGGACCTGTGGTGGCTGCCGCAGCTGCAGCTCGGGATCGCGGTCCTGACCAACTCGCAGGATCACCACCTCCAGGGCACGCTTCCGCTCGCCATCCTCGACGACCTTGTCCACCAGCCCGGCAGCGTCTACCAGGACCGGCTGAACGCCCTGCCCGCGCAGTCCCCGTCGTCGAGCCGGACTTCCAGTACGTCCCACCGGATGGCCTCGGGCAGCGCATCGCCGGCCTGGCCATGGCGCCATCTGGTGACGAGGCGGTCCGCTGGGCGCGCTATTCGGGCGATTACGCACCGGTCGAGTGGGGGGTCATCGACGCGGTGGTCCCAACCCGACCGCTTCTTCGTCGAATCGGGCGTGCCCTACTTCGAGGCGAACGAGAGCGGGACTGTGCACCGCTACCGGCTGACCGAGATCGAGCCGGGCCTCTTCCTCGCGTGGAACGGCGAGACGCTCGACCTCCGCACGCAGCGACCGACCTGGCGCAACTTCGAGCTCGTTCGCATCACCGGGGGCCCCGCGCCATGGCAGTGGCTCGTGCTCGCTCTCACCGCGTTGGTGGCGCTGTGGTGGCTGGGAGCGGCGCTTGCGTCAACGGTCCGGCGTCGCCGCCATCGCCCCGCAGCCACCGCGCAGCAAGCCGAGGCCCACCCGCGCTGGCGCCGGCTCATGGGCGCCGCGGCCGCGCTCACCGCACTGTTCGCGCTCGGCACGATTGCTGTTCTGGCATTCGTCCCGAGGCTCGTCGACTCCGGCTTCCTCGGCTGGCTCGAGCTCCCGCTGGTCGTGCGGCTCATCCTGCACCTGCCCCTGGCCCTGACCGTGGCGTGTGGCTGCCTCGTCGTCCTGACAATCCTCGGCTGGGCTCGGGCCTGGCGGACCCCAGCGGGCCAACTGCGGTCTGCGGCGCTCGTCGCATTGAGTGTCGCGTTGACTGCACAGCTGGCCGCCTGGCACCTGATTGGCTGGGGTCTGACCTAAGACGACCATCAACATGTCGTCCGCCGGCCGTCTGCGTGGTGGCACAGCAGGTTCTGAGTCCACGACGAGCAAGACGCCCTGTGCCAACTCTGTGTTGGGCCGGCTGCTTGTGCGCCCCGGCTTGACCCCCTGCTCTCACCCTGGCCCGGCGACGGGCAGCCACTCGCCCTGCCTCGCTTCGTACGCTGCCTGTTGTCCTCGGGGAGTACCGTGTGCCCAACGATGGCAGGGAAGCCCGCGCCGCTCGGACCCGACGCGCTCGAGGCTGCCTTGAAGGCCTTGCTCGCCGAGTACCCGGCGGCGTTCGTCGCAGCCATCAACGCCGACGGGATCTTCGTGCCGATGCCGGGCTCGGTCCCGTTGACGCACCAGCGTGAGCTCAGGGCTCGATCGGCGCTCGATTTCGTGATCCCCGAGGACCGCAACGTCGTCATCTCCACCTGGGAGCGCGCACGTGAGACTGGCGCCTCCAGCGCCCAGGTTCGCCTCAAGCTGAGCCCGGACCGGCCCGCGGTGATCCATTACCTGGACGCGCGCGCCCGCCACGGCGTGTACGTCGGGATCGTTGTGGGCGGTGACGCGGCGGCCCTGGCGAGCTTGCCGGAGATCCGGGCGCAGTCGAGACCCCCGCGGGTCGCGCGGGCTCGCAAGAACGAGGTCGCGGTCTTCCTCGAGGTCGACGAGGCGACCACGCAGATCCTGGGCTGGGCTGCTGAGGACATGGTTGGCTTCCGTTCGCTCGACTTCATCCACCCCGACGATCAGGAGCGGGCGATCGAGAGCTGGATGCAGATGCTCTCGGAGCCCGGCGTCGTGCAACCTCCCGTCCGGATGCGCCACCAGCGCTCCGATCCCTCGTGGGTCTGGTTCGATGTCACGAACCACAACCGGCTTGCCGATCCGGATGGCGGATACGTGCTCGCCGAGATGGTCGATATCACCGACGAGATGGCCGCCCAGGAGGCACTTCGGGCGCGCGAGCAGCTCCTGCACAGGTTGGCAGAGGCCTTGCCGACTGGCGTGTTCCAGGTACTGCCGGATCGGCGCGTGGTGTATGCGAACGACCGGCTCGGCAGCATCCTCGGCCTTGGCGCGGTGGACACGGTGCAGGCCCAGGTCGCGACTGTCGCCGACGAGGACCGGCCGATCCTCCTCGCTGCCCTGGACGCGGCGCTCGACGAGGGCGCCGACGGTGATCTGGAGATCCGGGTCCAGCCCGGTGACGGATTCCGCGCGCGGCGCTGCCTGGTTCGACTGCGCAGCCTTGTCGATGAGCGCGGAGTCGTGACGGGGGCAGTCGTGTCCGTCGAGGACGTGACCGAGAGCGCGCAGCTTCGGGCCGAGCTGGAACGTCGCGCGACCCATGACCTGCTGACCCGGGTCATGAACCGCGGTGCGGCGATGGATGCGCTCGAGGCGGCGCTCGCGCGGAAGGCCGCTGGGACCGCCGTCATCTACATCGACGTCGACCGTCTCAAATGGGTGAACGACCAGCTCGGACACACCGCCGGCGACGAGCTCCTGCGCATCGTGGCGGACCGCCTCGTGGCAACGGTCCGGGCCGGCGACACGCTGGGTCGCGTCGGCGGAGACGAATTCCTCGTCGTCTGCCCTGGAATCGCCGGTGCCGAGCCGGCTCTCAGCGTCGCGGATCGGATCGCTAGGGCGGTCAACCGCCCGGCGCGCCTCTCCGCCGCCACGCTCGATCTCCAGGTCAGCATCGGGGTGGCCCATTCGGGACGGCGGGCGATCAGCGCCGATGCGCTCGTCGCGCGCGCCGACACGGCGATGTATGCCTCGAAGCGCCGGGGACATCGGTCGCCCGGTCGCCTACACCTCGGCCCTGCGGCGCCCGACTCGGGTCGGGAAGATCGACGGGCTCATGACCAAGGGGGTATGAGTCGAGGTCGCGCGCAAAGGCCGACTGCAGTCGGCCTCAATGACAGGTGGGCAAGGCCCCGGCATTGCCCGGCGGCGAACGCTCCGTCGATCGGCGCATTGTTACCGCGCTGTTCGCCGACCTGGTCGGCGCAGGCCTACCCCACGACGTCGGCCGGCGCGGCTGTGGGCACGACGGCCAATCTACCAGCCCGCCCGGCGATCTCGACCTCGCGCAACGAGGGCGGCGTCCCCAGGCCCGCCCGGTCCCAGGCTGCGCGACTCACCAGCAACTCGCCGGGCCCAGCGATCGCGCCCAGGCGGGCGGCGATGTTGATCGTATCGCCGAGGGCCGTGAAGTCGACCTTCTCGTCGCTACCGACGACGCCCACGAAGGCTTCGCCCGAGTGCACGCCTGCCCCGACCAGGAGTCCCCGCCGTGTCAGGCCATCACGCTCGACCGCCGCCAGGATCGACCTGCCTGCCGTGATCGCCCGCCCGGCGTGGTCCTCGCCGGTGATGACCGGGATGAACAGGGCCATGACGCCGTCGCCGAGGAACTTGTCGATGATCCCGCCGTTGTCATCGATGGCCGTGGCAGCCGACCGGTAGTACGCCTGGATCAAGGCGCGGAACTCGGAGGCAGACGACCGTTCCGCCAGGCCAGTCGAGCCGCGTACGTCGGCGAAGACGACGCTGATCTCAAGCTCGGCACCGCCGGGATGCCGGGAGATCTGCCCAAAGCACGCCTTGCACAGCAAGGGGTTGTTGCGCATCGGGCCGTGCCAGAACAGGCGCGCAACGACCCCGCCGATGCCGTGCGTGGGCGACGCGCACACCTTGCAGCGTGGCGCCGCTGGCAGGTGGCGCCAGACGCGACGCGCCTGGCGGAGATACGGGTCCTCGCCGGTCAGCAGCGCCCGCCACTGGGTGGTCACGGGGTCTTCGCCGGGTGCGGTCATCCCGGGCTCCTGGAGTGGCGAGTCGATGTGCCGACACGGCCGCATCGTGCCGCTCGATATCGGGTTCTCTCCCGTTCAGGATCTCGCACGCGGTTGCGCCGGAGGCATGGCAGTGTCCGCATGAGCGTCCTACGCCCTGGCCCTAGGCGAAGAACGCTGTGATCGCCGCCGTGTCGTCGGAGAACGCCCACCGCTCGACGACCTTGCCGTCGCGGATGTGATAGATCTCGGCCGTCCTGTAGGTGAGCGTCCGGCCGCCTCGGGTCGCGGTTGCCTCGACCATGGCGATCGTGTGCTCGTTGTTCGCGAGCACATCGTGCAGCGAGCCCGTGATCGTGTAGTCGGCCGCCGCCGCGGCCGCCAGCGCGGCCTTGCCGCGGCGCGGCTCGGAGCGGCCGATCTCGTGCCATACGACGTCATCGGCGATGAAGCGATCAAGCGCCGCCATGTCGCCGCGATCGAAAGCGTCGGTCATCTCGCGCGCCAGGGTCGCGTTTGGATGCTCCGCCATGAGAACCTCCTTGGGCACGAGCGTGCCTGCGATCGGAGGGGCGGACTCGCCGTTGGCCCTGCGCGACGGCCGAGGCGACCGTATGGAAACGCCGCGCCGGTCGGAGCCCCAGGCTCCGGTGCCTCCCCCCGTGTGTGGCGCGGAGTTTGCCGCAGTCAGGCCAAACCTGACAAGAGCGGAAATGGCGCTTATGAGATGGCGCTCTGTCGACGGCGACCTCGCGACGACGATCCATGGCCTCGACCGTGGTCTCGGTGAGCGAGGGCATGGATCACCGATGGCCAGCCGAACGCGGGAGCTCCCACTCCGAGGCGATCCGTGGACCGTTCCGATCCCGGCGGAACGGTCACGTGCGGGTACGTTCGCTCGTGGTTGGCCCACCATTCCAGCTGGTGATGGAGAAGGTCGGGATGAAGCGGTACCCCTTGCCGGGGACCGTCGCGATGAAGCGCGGATGGCGGTAGTGATCCTGGAGCTTGATGCGCAGGCTCCGGATGTGGCGGTCCACGACGTTGCTCCCGCCGACGCCGTCGACTCCCCAGATCGCATGGAGGATCTCCTTGCGGGTCACCACCCGGCCCTCGCGACTGGCCAGCAGGTAGAGCAGGCTCTGCTCCGTCCCGGACAGGCGCACGACCGATTCCCCGTCGGTCACCATGCGATTGAAGATGTCGACCTCGATCTCGCCGATCGTGATCGGTGGGATCAGGCGCATGTGGATGCCGGCCACCCGGCGGGTGAGCACGATGGCCCGGGCGAGCAGCTCCTCCGGCGAGAACGGCATCGTCAGGATGTCGTCCACGCCGAGGCCGAACGCCCGGAGCTTCGTCGTGAGGTCATCGCGCAGGGTCAGGCCCAGGACCGGGGTGCCGGTCCGCCGGAGTCCGCTCGACTCACCGAGCAGGTCGAGCAGCGCGGTGCTGTCATCGCGGTCCATGTCGACAACCGCGACGTCCGGCTGCCACCCGGCCATGGTCACTGCCGCTTGGGCGCTGTTGCACGCGGCCCGTACGTCAAAGACCCCCTGGTCGAGCGCCGACCTGACGAGCTCCACGACCTTTGCACCGTCGAGAAGCACGAGCGCCCGGCATGGCGTGCCCGCTGGGATGCTGCCGATATCGAGCTCCTTGTGGCCTGGGACGCGAGTGCGGGGAGTGCCGCGCCGCCTGACGCCAACGGGCCGGGAACCGGACCGACTGCATCGTCCGCCGCCGGCCCGAGAACGCAGTCCCTCGAGGTCAACGGACGCCAGTGTCCCGCTCCCGCCCTCCGCTGTCATGACGGCCCGTCATCCGCCGGGCGACGCCCCCTCGGCGGCCCGAAGCTTGCCCTGCCGGTGCAACGTACGTAACATCCATATGGCCGGATTAGCCATTAGGATGATGACGGGGGCCCGCTCATAGCCGTGCGCCGCACCTTGATCCTCGCGGTCGCGCTCGTCGTCACCGTGACCGGCTGCGGCGCGGTCCCTGTAACGCCGCTGCCGGCCGGACCGACCATCACGCCCGCGTCGGCCGCGCTCGCATCGCCTGCCGCGACTGCCGCTGACGCGTGGCTCCCGGTCGACCTCCCACAACCGTCGATCGTGACGATCGCCCCGTCCCTGGATCCCGGGTACTTCTGCTCGCCGTGCCACGCCCCCGCGACTGGCCAGCTCATCGGGGTGGGAGCATCGAGCGGCGGTCTGATCGCGGTCGGGGTTCAGCAGCCGCCAGCTGAGCCAGTTGCGTTCCAGTCGAACGACGGAACGCATTGGGCCCCGTTGCCGGGGTTCAGCGGTGCGACGGGCTCTTCGGCCGACGCGGAAACGTCGAACGGGGCACGGGCGGTCATTGTCGGACTCGACCACAGCGGGGCGACCGCGTGGGCCTCCGACGGCGGAGCGTGGACGCAAGCCCCGAGGCAGACGGATCTCCTGGTGCCGTACGCCGCGGGTGCGATGACGTCGGTGGCTGCCTTCGGCGCCGGGTTCGTCGCCGGCGGCTACCGCGACGATCCGTTGCATGGCAGGGCGTCGGCGGCCGTGTGGCGTTCGAATGATGGCTTGGCGTGGCACGCCGACCGCGGCTTGGGAACCTTTGCCGGGGGCCGCATCTGGGGGATCGCGGCCAAGGGCGGGACGCTCGTCGCCGTCGGGACGAACGGCGATCCAGCCTACGGTCCCGCGGCTGTCTGGCGTTGGACAGCGGCTACTGGCTGGCAGCGCGGGAGCATCGCCCCGGACGCGGCCGGCGCGATGCTCGCCGTGGCCGTCACCGCGAGCGGTTTCGTTGCCGTCGGTCAGAACGGGCACGACAATGGCGCGCTCGCCTGGACGTCGCCCGACGGGCTCAGCTGGACGGCCGCACCGGACCAGCCTGCGTTCCACTACTTCTCATCACCGATCCGGATGCAGTCCGTGGTCGCCGGTCGAGCCGGGTTGGTGGCGGGCGGCTGGCGGTCGGATGCCGGGAACGGCTCGGCGGTCACCTGGGCCTCGGCGGACGGCGTGACGTGGAGCGGGCCAGCCTGGGAGCCTTCGTTCTCGGGCGGGCAGATCAGCGGGCTCGCGGTCAGCGGCGGCGGGCTCGTCGCGGTCGGCAGGACCGGGTACCCGGACAACAACCAGGCCGCGATCTGGGTGAGCGCCGCGCCGTGACCGGACCGGCGCCGACGCCGTGAGCCGGATCGCTTCTCGCGACGCGGCGGTCGTGCGGTTGACCGGGCGACTGAGTCCCAGCGACCTGCTGTGGGTCGCGAACACCGCCCATGGCCCGGGCGGCCACTGGCATGCCCGGGTTCGCGGCGGCGAGCCCGACCACGACCACCTGGCGTCTCCCGCGGCGGCGATCGCGTACCTGGCAGACCATGGCGTTCCCGTCCCGGACGAGCTGCCGGATCAGGTCGCGCTCGCTGAGCTCGGGGTCGTTCGAATGATGGTCGGGCGACTCCTCGCGCCCGGCACCGACCCATGGACCGACGAGGGACGGGCGCTACTTCGGACGGCGAGGTATGGGCTCGACGAACGCGGCCGGCTGGCCGACGCTCGGACGGGCTGGCGAGGGTTCTCCCGGGACCTGCTCATCCCGTTGCTCACGCTCGCCGAGAACCGCGGGGGTCTTCGGCGGTGCGCGAACCCTGCGTGCCGCCTGGTCTTCGAGGATGGCTCACTGAACCACACGCGGCGGTGGTGCGACACGGCAGCCTGCGGCAATCGCGATCGTGTCCGCAGGGCACGCAGCCTGGACGCCGTCGCACCGACCCCCCACCCGGCGTTCCCTCGATCCGGACGGTGAAACGTCGCGAGGCACTTCCGGCGTGACCGTGGCACGATCTCGCAGATGGCCAGCAAACCCGCCGCGGAGCAGCACCTGCGCGACCTCGCCTGGCTGCGGCGCGTCCGCGACCGGATCGACCGGGAGTACGCGCAGCCGCTGGATGTCGAGGCCCTGGCTCGGGGCGCGCACATGTCGGCCGGGCACCTCAGCCGCGAGTTTCGGCTCGCCTACGGCGAGTCGCCCTACAGCTACCTGATGACGCGGCGCATCGAGCGCGCGATGGCGCTCCTGCGGCGCGGCGACCTGAGCGTCACCGAGGTCTGCTTCGCCGTCGGCTGCTCGTCGCTGGGCACGTTCAGCAGTCGTTTCAGTGAGCTGGTTGGCCTGTCGCCCAGCGCCTATCGGCGCCACGGGGCGCGCGCGACCGTGGGGATGCCACCGTGCGTGGCGAAACAAGTGACCAGACCGGTCAGGAATCGAGAAGCGCGGGTGACGGAGCCGCGCCTAGCATGACCGGCATGCACCGCACCACTCGCATGAGGCACCGAGCATGACCGGCATGGAAATCACCATTCACGCGACCTCCCTCCCGCACGACGACCCGGATGCCTCCGTTGCCTTCTATCGCGACGTCCTGGGCTTCGAGGTCCGCAGCGACGTTGGCACGGGCAGGATGCGCTGGATCACGGTCGGCCCACCCAACCAGCCCGAGACGTCCATCCTCCTGGCGCCGCCGGCCGTCGACCCGGGCATCACCGACGAGGAGCGCCGCACCATCGCCGAGATGATGGCAAAGGGCACCTACGGCTGGATCCTCTTCGCCACGAAGGACCTCGACGGCGTCTTCGCGCGGCTGGAGGCGGGCGGCGCCGAGGTCGTCCAGGAGCCGACCCAGCAGCCGTACGGCATTCGCGACTGCGCCTTCCGCGATCCCGCGGGCAACCTTATCCGCATCAGCGAGCTGCGCTGACACGGAGACGCTACGCCGCATGACAGTGCGCGCCCGAACCCGTCGGCAGCGCGGGGCGCCCGAACGCGTAGCAGTCCGCACGGTGATGGTGGGATCTGCTCGCTGGAGCGACACGGAGGGCTACGGCGCCGCGAGATCTGCGAACACGAAGCCGTCGCGCTCGACGATGACCCCAGGGCTCACGGGCACGGGACGGGCGAACATGGGCCCGTCAGCCACGAAGGTGTGGAACTCCCCGTTCTCGCCGCACGGGTCGACGCCTGCCGGGAGCTCCGCGAGCAGGGCACGATCGAACGTCCGACCCGCGAAGGAGCGGTCCAGGCACGACGGGTCGACGCAGACCAGGCGAGCGTCGAGTCCGGCCGTGATCATCTCGTGAGCCAGGGCTGTCGTGTCGCGGCCCCACAGCGGGAACACGCCGGCGAACCCGGCCCGGGCCAGCTGGGATTCTCGGTAGGCGCGGATGTCGGCGAGGAAGAGATCGCCGAAGACGACCTGCGTGACGCCGTGGGCGGCCGCGGATGCCAAAGCGTTCGCCATCGCTTGCTCGTACACGTCGTTCGGGCAGGGATACGGGATCTCCACCCGGGTAAGCGGCAGGCCGATCGAGGCCGCCTGCGCCTCGAGCAGGACCTCCCGAACGCCATGCATGGACACCCGCTCGAACGCCCGCGTCACCGTCGTCAGCAGTCCTACGACCTCTACGTCGCCGGCCCGCCGCACTTCGTGCAGCGCGTAGGCTGCATCCTTCCCGCTGCTCCACGCGACGAGCGCGCGCGGCCGGTCGCCGGCCTGCACCGATGGTGGCGTGAGCAGGTCCGTCGTGGGCCGCGTCGCGGCGGTCTGCTCCGCCGGTCGGACGACGATCGGGCCAGCGGGCGTGGCGGGGACCGCGCTCGGCTTCATCATCCGATCAGTCTGGCGCAAGGGGCACTCCGTTGGTTGGGACCGTTCGATCGTGATTTCGTCAACCTGGTAGCGGTCGCCAGGGTCAGGCTCGCTGCGACTGGACAGGACCATGTCGGTGAAGAGCGCGGCGGTCCAGCTGAACCTGTCGCTGCCATGCCCCGAGCCGTCCAGCGGATCGAAGTACTCGCGGAAGCCAGAGCGCCGCACGAGCGCCGCCGAGCTGGCCACGATCTCGTCGGCCAGACCGACCTGGCCGTGCTGACGGAGGCCGTGCCAGACCAGCCAGTTGGTGTTCAGCCAGACGGGGCCCCGCCAGTAGCGTTCCGGGTCGAAGTCGGCTGCGCGCTCGTCGTAGGTGGGCACGAGGTAATGGGGCCCGTCTCCTCGGGGGCGGAACGAGGGCGACGTGAGCTCCCGGCAGATCGCTGCCACGAGGGCGGGCGGCAAGTCCGGATCGAGCAGGGGCCCGAACGAGACGATCGTGTCCTCCGGTTCCCGCTGGTCCCGCCGCAGGTCCCAGGCACAGAAGCGTTGCCGCGCGGCGACCCACAGCTCGCCGACGAGGGCCTCGTGGATCTGGCCCGCCGCGGCACGGTGCGGCCCCGGGTCCGCCCCGATCAGCCCCGCGATCTCGGCCAGTGCGTGCTCCGACCAGAGCCGGATCGCGTTGAACAAGGGGTCGACCATCAGGAAGGGCGAGGCAGCGATGACCCGGGCGTCGTCGTAGTTGGCTTCGCGCTCGAGCACGAGCAGGTAGAGGAACCGCTCGTAGTCGGCGTCGGTCGGCCGGTCGGCAGCGGCGGCCCGGTCGAGGTCGCGGCGGCGGTACGGGGGAAGGGCGCCCGCCGGCACCACGATGCGATGAAAGTCGCGGTCCCAGGCGGGGGAGTCATCGATCCCGGACTCCCATGGATGGACGATGGCCGCGAGTCCGGTGCCGCGCGGATCGCGCGCCGTCGCCAGGTAGCGCTGCTGCGCGACGAGCCGCGGGTAGAGCCGTGCCAGCCAGGCGAGGGAGGCCGCACGCTGCCCGGGCGGCGCGCGGCGATGCACCTCCAGGGCTGCTCGGGCGTGGATGGGCGGCTGGGTGATGCCGGAGGTCGGGCGCCCGCGGGGCGCGGCGGGCGACCGCTCCGACTGCCAGATCTCGGGTCCGGGGAAGTAGGCGTCCCGCGGTGCAGTCGGGTCGAACACGATCGAGGGGACCATGCCGCTGGTCCACTGCGCCTCGAACAGGGTCTCGAGCTCCTGGCGAGCGCGCGCCGCATCGTGCCAGGCGCGGCCCACCGCGATGAAGGCCGAGTCCCAGCTCCACTGGTGCGGGTAGAGCGCCTGCGAGGGGCGCGTGTAGCGCCCCGTCCAATTGGCCTCGAGCACTTCGCGGGCGGTGTCCAGCAGGTCATCGGAGGTGCGCAGCCCCGCCGCACTGTCGTCGCCGATGGGATCGCTCACGAGTCGGAGATCGCTTGGTGCTGGGACACCGCGCCAGTATCCACTCTCGGCCGCCCGAGCTCAGCACGGTGAGGGTCGGCGACCACCAAGAGCACCAGCATGAAGGGGACGAACGTCACGATCACCAGCGCAGTGGTGCGCCGCGCGAGATGCGGGTGCTCGCGCCCGATCTCGGCTCGGAACTCTCGCCGCCGCATCGGGAGGCTCCCGTAGTCCGTCGCGCCGTTGCGCAGCGCTGCCACGGCTAGGGCGGCAATCACGAGGCAGTTGGCGACGATCCCGAGCCAGACCGCGGCGTCGATCCAGCGTGCGACGAGGAGGTAGTACGCGCCGAGCGCGCCGAACACGAGGCTGACGAGCAGGTACTCGACGACGACGAATCGGTAGCCTGTCAGGAGGTTGTGCTCACGAACGATGGCCGTCATGGTCAAAGGCTCCGATACAGTTGCGACGACATCGGGGCGAACGGTTGGCGGCTGAAGATGGCCTCGACCGGAAGGCCGAAGAACTCCGCGGCGCGGAGCGCCAGCTCGAGGCTCGGGTTGTACTCGCCGCGCTCTAGATAGCCGATCGTCTGGTAGTTCACGCTGAGGCCATCGGCAAGCTCCTGGCGGCTGAGACCGCGCTCGGCGCGGAGCACGGCGAGGCGGTTGTGGAGGACGGGCTCCATGCGGTCGGCCGAGCGCGGCATCACTCGTCCCCGATCCGATCCGGCTCGAGCCACGCCAGGGCCGCCGCCGGAAGGAGTGGCAGCAGCACGCCGAGGCAGAGGGCCGCCGCCGTAGCGATCGTCGCGTCGATCGTGATGGGTTGGCCGAAGCCGAGGACCGGGATCACGAGGGCCGCGACAAGCAGTACGACCACGAGCGCGAGGATCTGATAGCTCAGGATCCACGCCCGATCGCGGAGCTGCCGCTCGCGCTCGTCGAGACCGTGGCCCGGCATGTCCGCGCGGCCCTGGACGTAGCGGTAGAGAACGAAGGCGCCGATCAGCGTCAAGCCGATGAGCACGAAACTGACCGGACCCCAGAGCAGGGTGGGGACCGACGTCGTCCCCCAGAACGACGACCAGACGAACATCGCGGGGAGTCCGATGAGCGTCACGACGCTCAGCACTCGTCGTGACCTGCGCGACAGGCTTTCGATCTTGAACCTCGTGCGGACTGACGGCTGACTCATGGGTCTGACTCGCATATCTAAAGTCAATCGATATGTCGTACCTATACAACACCGTGTCAAGCCTGTGCCACAGAAAACGTCGGCGGTGAGTTCGGACCAACCCGCTTCGAAGGCATGAGGGCGCGCTGGTCTGATCTGCGGCTTTCGCGCAGGGACTTGACAGTCTCATCGCTCATCTGTCAGAGTTAGCTGACACGTGAAGGAGGTACATGACGGACGACCGGACGGGCGACCAGCTCCTCCAGATGCTGAACGCCCTGGCGAACCCTCACCGCCTGCGGATCCTCGCGGCGTTGAGCGAGCGCCAGAGCTACGTCAGTGAGCTGGCGCGTGAGCTCGGGATCGGCCGTCCGCTGCTGCACATGCACCTGCAGACCCTTGAGCGAGCGGGGCTCGTGATCGGACGCCACGAGATCTCGGAAGACGGTAAGGCCCTTCGCTACTACGAGGTGGCGGACTTCGACGAGCACCTGACGCCGAGGCGCGTCACGGAGGCAACGAAGACGCTCAGCTCGGGCGGCGAGCCAACAGGAAAGGTGAGAACGCGATGACACTCGAATGGCCGGCGGCGATCCTGATCATGTTCCTCGTCTTCGTGGCGCTCGTTGCCGCAAGCGAGCCGAGGCGCCGGCGCCACGAGCTCCAGATGGCCCAGGTCAAGGCGACGGGTCACGAGGAGTACAAGGCCATCGCCGAGAAGTTCGAGGCGCTTGCTTTGGAGACCCGCGATCTGGAGGCGGCGCTGCGGTCCGACCTGGCCGCCGTGCGGGTCTCGGTCGAGGCGATCGAAACGATGATGCGCGAGGTCTCGTGAGCAGCTGATGTCAGCCATACGGACGAGGCCTTTTGGGCCTGCCTCAACGATAGGAGAGACGGGAATGGATACGAACCGAAGGATCGCCGTCGTCGCGGGAGTGCTGTTCATCACGGCGACGCTTGCAGACGTGATCTCGCGCGTGGCGTTGGTGCAACCGATCCTGAGCGCTCCGGTTGACTTCGCCAAGGTCTCGGCGAACGAAGGCCAGGTCCTCTTCGGAGCGCTCCTTCTGTTGATCGGGGCTGCTGCGGCTGCTGGAATTGCCATTGCGCTGTACCCGGTCCTGAGGAAGCACAACGAAGGTCTCGCCCTTGGATCCGTTGGCTTCAGGCTCCTCGAGGCAGCGCTCTATATCGGCATCGTTGTCTGCCTGCTGTTGCTGGTGACCTTGAGCCAGGAATTTGCGAACGCTGGAGCTGCGGCTGCATCGGGCTACCAGGTCCCTGGTGCGCTGTTGATGGCAGCCCGTGATTCGCTGGGCGAAGTGGCGGTGCTGACCTTCGGCCTTGGGGCTCTCATGTACTACTGGGTGTTCTATCAATCGCGACTCGTCCCTCGATGGCTGTCAGGCTGGGGCCTTGTGGCCATCGCGTTGGTCATGGTGTCCGGCCTCCTCGTCATGCTCGGTCTCACCGAGCCGATGTCGACGACCCAGGTTGTCCTGGCGCTTCCTATCGCCGTGCAGGAGATGGTCTTGGCGGTGTGGCTGATCGCCAAGGGATTCAACCCATCCGCGCTTGCTGCCGAGTCTGCCGGTGAGACGTCGAGGTGGCCGGCCGTCGCGTCGGGGTCAGCAGCGTAGAAAGCGGTACCACGGTGGAGAAGGTCGGCGTCGCCCGGCGCTGACCTTCTCGCCATCCCGCGGATCGACCTCCGGCGCGAAGCCCACGCTGCCTACCCGGTCGGCGACGACGAGAGGTCGGGGCGGATGAGCGTCGACCTCACGGTCGCGTTGGCGCCCCGTGCCCAGCGAGCAGGAGCGTGATGCCCAGCGCCTTGATCCTCTCAGCCGAGGCCTGCGCCTGGGTGACATCCTGCTCTGAGCCGGGCCTGCCCGGCGCGCTCGCCACCATGGTTCAGACCGGTGAGGACCCGGTCACCGCTGCCAATGGGTTGGCGGCGAGCCCGTAGACGCTGCGGACTGCCGAGCCGCCCGGGGCGGAGACGATCTCGCGCGACTGCTCTGTCAGGCCAGCGGCGGCCATCTGTGAGCGCAGCTCGCCCGCCGGGAGTCGATGGTGCGCCGGCACGATCCGATTCCCCGACCCGGACGCGGTGTCGGGCTCGACGACGACGAACCGGCCATCCGGCCGGAGCGAGCGAGCGAGGGCGACGAGCACGGCCGGGAGCGCCTCCCGATCCACGTCGTGGAGCACGAAGTGAGCAAGGATCACGTCGAAGGTCGCCTCGGGCAGCGCGGCCGTCGGCGCCTCGCCGAGGAGGAACTCCACGTTTGTGAATTGGCCCAGCCGGCGCCGCGCCTCGGCGAGCCAGGTCGGCGAGACGTCGAGGCAGGTCAGCCTGCCGCCGCGATCGAGGGCCCGGGCGAGATAGACGGCCTCCGAGCCGGCTCCCGAGCCGAAGTCGAGGACACGCTCGCTGCCCGAGAGATCCAGCGACGCCACGAGCCGGCGCAGGTAGCCGGCCCGGAGCGGATCGTAGAGGAGCCGGTAGGCCACCCGGATGAGAGGTGATGGTTCCGTGTAGTGATGCGTCATCGCCATGCCACCGATCTGCCTGCTGTCGTCAACGGCGCTTCCTACTCACAAGCATCCGGGGGTTTCGGGCCGATGGCGGAATCCTGGGCCGAAGGTGTGCGCGAGGTGTGCACGCATTGTGGAGCCTTCGCGACCGTCGCTGTCGCTCGCGGCGACCTCAGGCAGCGACGAGTGCGCGATCGGTATGGCGCGAGGGCCGCACTCCCTTGACGAGCAGGTACATGGCCATCCACGTCTCCCCGATGGTGGGCGGGACGACCAGGAACGCGTTGACCTGCCTGCCAAAGTCGGGGACCAGGAACAGCGCGAGCATGTCCGCGAGGTAGCAAACACCCGCCACGATGAGCGCGACGCCCAGCGCCTTGGGGAACATCCCTGACCGGTAGGCAAGGTAGCCGAGCGGCAGCAGCCACAGGCCGAAGAAGATCTGGGCGATGAGGAACCCGTAATGCTGGAGGTCGAGCAGGAGCAGCACGAGCGCGTTCGACCCCGCGGCGCCGAGGGCGGCCACGTAAGAGCCGTCGGTCGCGACCCGCACAGCCACGAACTCGAAGACATCGTTGAGGCACACGATGGCGGCTCCTATGGCGACGAGGACCACCATCGCGCGGGCCACATTCCCGTTGACGTGCTGGAGCAGCAGGTAGAGGGCCATCCCGAGGAAGATCCACTCGGTCGCCTGGAACAGGTCGGCGACGACCCCGAGGCGAACGAGTCCCGGGTTCGCCAGGACGTTGGCGGCGGTCGTGGCGGCGTCACCCGCCGCGTACATCTTGGTGGCCACGAACCCGAAGGCGAAGCCGGCGACGATGGCGTTGATCAGATACAGGAGCCCGGCGATTTGCGCGAGGCGCCTGGGTGAGGCCACGCTCCCTTCCTGAGCTGGGCGAACCCGGCCGGACCAGGTCCGTGGTTCGTCGGTCGATCCAGGCTGGGTGGCGGGGAACGGCATTGCGGTCATTTGTCAGTCTCCGTGCTTTACGAGGTAAAGTTGCCTGGGTTGACTGTACGGTGTAAAGTCCGGGTTGTCAAGCACAGGAATCACGCCCGTCCGGGGTCGCAGGAGGCGTATGTCAAGGCAGACCACGGAGGCTTCGCGGCGCCGCGAGCCGTTGAGCCGCGAGCGCGTGCTGCAGACGGCCCTAAAGCTCGCCGATCAGGGCGGGCTCGCGTCACTGACCATGCGCAGGCTGGGTCAGGAGCTCGGCGTCGAGGCGATGGCGATCTACTACTACTTCGCCAGCCGAGACCAGATCGTGGACGGCATCGTCGATCTCGTCTTCGCCGAGATCGAGCTCCCGGCCAGCGACGGCGACTGGAAGGCTGCCATGCGTGGGCGCGCGATCTCGCTCCGCGACGTCCTCCTCCGGCATCGCTGGGCGATCGGCCTATTGGAGTCGCGGAGGAACGGCGGTCCGGCGAACTTGCGCCACCACGACGCGGTGATCGGCAGTCTTCGGGCGGGGGGCTTCGACATTCCGATGGTCGCCCACGCATACTCGGTTCTGGACGGCTACATCTACGGCTTCGCGCTCACGAAGATGACCCTGCCGTTCGACACGTCGGAGGAAGCGGCAGAAGTGGCGGAGACCATGCTCCGGCCATTCCCCCTCAACGAGTACCCCAACCTCGTCGCGATGATCGAGCACGCGATGACGCCCGGCTACGACTACGGGGACGAGTTCGAGTACGGGCTCGATCTGATCCTCGATGGCCTTGGGACGGCCCTCGCGCTTGTCAGGCGGCTGGCGTGAGGGCGCACACGGCGGCTGCTTGAAGAAGAGGTGCGGCGGTGTCGAACGCTAGCTCCGGCGAACGGCTGCGTGATGTTGTCGACCGGCTGCAAGGTGAGGTGGCGGAGCTTCATCGGTCGCGGAAGCGCCTGGTCAAGGCCGCCCTTGACGATCGGCGCGCGATCGAGCGCGCCCTCCATGATGGCGTCCAGCAACAGATGATCGCCGTCGCCGTCCAGCTGCGGCGGCTAGCCGGGCTGGTCGACAGTGATCCGGCTGCCGCGAAAGCGCTCCTGGACGAGATGGCGACCACCGTGCGGGAGGCGCTGGACGAAGCGTCGGCGCTGGCGGAGAGGATCTATCCGCCGCTGCTTGAAGGGCGTGGATTTGCCAGTGCGCTAAGGTCCGCGGCTCAGAAGGCTGACGTCACGGCGGTGGTCGACGTCAGGACGGGTGCCGCAGTCCCGGCGGAGTTGACTGCCGCGGTCTACTGGTCCTTCATCGAGACGCTGTCGTCGGCGTCACCCGGGTCCTACGCAACCGTCAGGGTGCTTGATGTTGAGGACGCGCTGACCTTCGAGATCGCGATCGCCGGATACTTCGCGGACGGCCGCCTCGAGCGCCTGCGCGATCGCATCGAGGCGCTCGACGGCCGCGTCACCGTCGAACATCCGAAGGATGGCGGCCTGCGTGTTCATGGCTGGCTGCCGTTGTCGCGCTGACCCTGATCACTCTCGGCGAGGTACAGGATGACCGCCTTCACGCGCTTGTGAACCGCCGGCTCCCACGTCAACCCGAGCTTCATGAACATCGAGTTGATGACCTTCTCCACGGACCGCTCGGTCAGGACAAGGTCCTCGGCGATCGACGCGTTGTTCTTGCCCTCGGCCATCTTCCGCAGCACGTCGCGTTCCCGGGCGGTCAGCTGGCCGAGCGGGGACGCCGCCGCTCGCGCCCGCTCGGCCACCAACCCTTCCACTACCTTCGGGTCGATCAGCGAGCCGCCCCGTGCGACCGCGCGGATGGCGGCGACCAGCTGATCGAGGTCACCGACGCGCTCCTTCAGCACGTAGGCGCGCCCGGCGCTGCCGGTGTCCAGCAGCGCGAGGGCGTAGCTCGGGTTGGCGTAGTGGCTGAGGACGACCACGCCCAGGTCCGGGTTTGTTTCCCGAAGTCGCCTCGCGGCTTGGATTCCCTCGTCCGAATTGCCCGGCGGCATGCGGATGTCGGTGACCACCACGTCCGGGCTCTCACGATCGACGGCCTCGAGCAGCGAGTCGAAGTCCCCGCAGACCGCCGCGACCTCGAATCCGGGCTCTGCCTCGAGCAGGCTCCGGACGCCCTCTCGGACGAGGTAGTGATCCTCGGCGAGCACAATCCGAATCGCCATGGGCGGAGAATACGCCGGTGACGCTGGATCTCCCGCTCGTCCTGATCGTCGACGACAACGACATGAACCGGAAGCTCGCTCGCGACGTGCTCCGTGCGGCCCGGTTTCGGACGCTCGAGGCCGCGACTGCCGCGGAGGGGATCGCGCTCGCGTCCGAGCACCTGCCGGACGTGGTCCTCATGGACCTGCGCCTACCCGATGCGGACGGCACGGAGGCCGTTCGAGCGCTCAGGGCGGAGCCGCGCACCTCGCGCATACCGGTCGTGGCGGTGACTGCCCTGGCACTCGAGGCGCGCGCAGGCTGGTTGTCCGACGCGGGCTTTGCCGGGTACATCGCCAAGCCGATCGACGCCGACGAGCTTCCCGATCTGGTTCGACGCTTCGCCGGCCGCACGCCCGATTGACGCTCTCCCCAACGCGGACGCTCGCCGTCCACGGGCGGGGTGCCAGCATCCCCGGCACATGCAGGCAGGCACGGTTGGCCCGCGGTCAGATCCTCCTTAGGGTGGATGCGTAAGTTGCCTTCCGGGGCTGCTGGTCCGGAACGTCGGCCACGGGGGGAGGATCGGCGGCCGAGGCGCCGACGCGAGGGGGACGCGCGTCCGCTCTGATGGATCGCGCCACGTTCTCGAGGACGAGATCCATCAACGTTCCCGACGCTTGGAATAGGAGTTTGGCCTGATGCGGAAGCTGCTGCTCACCATCCTGACCACGGGGATCCTCGTGGGTGCTATGGCGCTCCCGGGCGTCATCCTCGCGGGAGGTCCCACGGTTCCGTCGGACCCGCCCATGCCCCCGCCCCACCGACACTTCATCGTGTTGCCCGATGGATCAACGCAGGCGGTCGGACCGGACTGGTGCGACAACCTGGAGGACCCGGCAATCAAGCTCGCCTTCTACAACTTCCATTACAACGTCCATGCGCCCGGCGGGGCCCCAGGGCTTCACAACGGTCAGGGCGCGGAGATCTTCGGCCACCCCGGCTGTGGCCCCATCCCACCGACCTGGCCCGTCCCCGCGACGCCGTAGAGGCGCCCGAGCCCTGGCAACGCGGCCAGGCTTGGGGCAGCGAGCGGCGGGCCCACGGCCCGCCGCTCGCTCTTCGAGGTCCATCCCGGCAGGCGCAACGAGACGGCAGGACGCGTCCGCTCCCGGCAACAGCTCCTCCAGGGGGCGTGTACACGCCGCCGACGAGCGGTGGCGAGACGACGTCGGGATCGACGAGCTCGTCTCTCGCTGGGATCGAGAACGTTGGAGTAGTCTCCGTCCGCGCCTTGATGGGGGGAGGTTCCGATGAAGACGTGGCCGCCTGTTCTGACGATGCTGAGCCTCATTGTGTGCGCCAGCCTCGTCGGCGCCTGCTCGGGCTCGAATGCGACGCAGCCGCCCGTGCCACGCGTTGGCCTGATGCACGTCGGAACGGACCACAACCCTCCGTCCCTGGCAACGCTCGTAGCCGGCCTCGGCGATCTTGGCTGGTTCGACGGCTCGCCAACCCAGGTGATGCAGCAGCTCATCGGCGACGGGACGAAGGCCCAAGGCACGATGAAGCAGCTCCAGGGCGAGTACGACGGCCAGCGGATCCGCCTGATCTGGCGCAACCTGCTGGACGCCGCCCAGGCCGAGGAGCAAGCGCGGGAATTCGTTGCCCAGCGGGTGGACCTGATCGTCGCCTTCGAAGACACGTCCATCCGCGCTGCCCAGGACGCGACCGCGGACCCCGCCAACCGGATCCCCGTCGTGTTCCTGCACCCGTCGGATCCCGTCCGCGACGGCCTGGTGCAAAGCCTCTCGCATCCCGGCGGGAACCTGACCGGAGTCTGGGGCGCCCGAGATCCCGTTGCCAAGCAGCTCGAGATCTACCGGGAGATCCTGCCCCAACCGCAGCCCTTGCGCCTGCTCACCCTGGTCGATCCCACCGACACCGCGACGCCACCTCTTCTCGCCGAGGCGCGCGATGCCGCCAGCAAGCTTGGGATCGAGCTGGATGAACGTCAGGCTTCGACCAACGCTGATCTCGAAGCCGCCTTCGAATCGATTGGGCCGGGCGCGGTCGACGGCGCGTTCATCCTGTCGCCCACCCTTCGGCTCAACTTCTCCACGAAGATCCTCGGGCTCGCGGCGGCGAGCGACCTCCCCGTCCAGGCCCATCGGAAGGAATGGGTCGACCCGCAACAGATCGACCATGGCGCGCTCTTCTCGCTCGGCGTCGACCTGGCACCCGTCGGGGCCGCCGGCGCGCGCTATGTCGACAGCATCCTCAAGGGTGCTCAGCCCGCCGACCTGCCCCCCCAGGAGGTGCCGAAGGTCGAGTTCGCGATCAGTCTCCGCCGAGCTGCGGAGTTGGGGATCGTCGTGCCGGACGCTGTCGTCACGCAGGCCGACATCGTCTATCGATAAGGGAGCGCGAAGCTGGGCCAAACCGTGGCAACGCCGACACGGCCGCACCGGCGCCTCGTCTGGAAATACGTGGCGGTCGTCGGGATGCTCGTCGCTGGGGCGATCATCTCCGTTGGGATCAGCGAGTTCTACTTCTCGTACGAGGACAGCAAGCGGGCCATGACCGAGGGCGAAGCGGACAAGGCTTCGTCCGCCGCCATCTCGATCCGCCAGTTCATCCAGGAGCTCGAAGGCGACCTCCAGGGCGTGGCCCAGTCGATCTCAGCCGACCGCACCGGAGCGGAGCGTGAGCAGTCATTCACGAACCTGTTCCTTCGGCAGAAGGCGATCAGCGCGCTGACGTACCTCGATGCAACCCGCACGCAGTGCGTGAATGCGTACTCCAACGAGATCGACAAGATCGACAGCCTGACCTGCGAGGGCGACGGCTCCTACACACAGGCGTTCGAGGGCGCGAGGGCTGAGGGAGAGTACTTCGGGGACGTCGCCCTCAGCCAGAGCGACGGCCGGCCGCACATGATCATGGCGGTGGCCGAGGCACCGCCGGGCGCGGGCGTCATCGTCGCCGACGTTGACCTGGGATCGGTCGTCGACGCGATTCGCCGGGCGCAGATCGGCACCGCGGGTTACGCCTACGCGGTCGATGCCCGCGGCCAGGTCATCGCCCACACCACGAACATCAGCCTCGTCCTCGCCGACACCAACCTCGCGTCGCTGCCGCAGGTCCGTGCCGCTCTGGCAAGCACCGGGACGGCGAATGGGGTGATGACCAACGGGCGTGATCCCCAGGGAACTGAGGTCCTGAGTGCGTTCGAAAGCGTCGACCCGCCCGGATGGCGGGTGTTCGTCGAGGAGCCGCTGAGCCAGGCGTTCGCGCCGATCCAGGCGGCGATCTGGCGTACGGCGGCGCTCCTGGTCGTGTTCCTTCTGGCGGCGATCGCGACGAGCGTGCTGCTCGCACGGAACCTTGCCAGGCCCATCGAGGCGATCCAGGTCGCGGCTGCGAACATCGGCTCCGGGTCGCTCGATCAACGGATCGACGTCTCCAGCCACGACGAGCTCGGCGCACTCGCGGACGAATTCAACCAGATGGCTGCCCGGCTGCAGGCGTCCTATGCCGGGCTCGAGAAGCAGGTCCAGGAGCGGACTCGCGAACTGGCCGATGCATTGGCGGAGCTCGACGACAGGCGGCGCGACCTGGAGGCCGCGAGCGACAACAAGTCGGAGTTCCTGGCCAACATGTCGCACGAGCTGCGGACTCCATTGAACGCGATCAGCGGCTTCTCGCAGGTCCTGCGCAAGGGGCTGTTCGGCGAGATCAACGAGAAGCAGGCCGAGTATCTCGACGACATCCTCGCCTCCTCCCAGCATCTGCTCTCGCTGATCGACGACGTGCTCGATCTATCAAAGGTGGAGGCGGGCCAGATCGAGCTGGACGTCGCGCCGTTCTCCCTGCCCGACACCCTGGCGCGCGGGGTGGTGATCGTGCGCGAGCGAGCGACCAGGGGAGGTGTCCGAATCTCGCTCTCGTCGGATCCTGGCGTGGGCACGGTCATGGGCGACGAGCGCCGGATCAAACAAGTCGTCTTCAACCTGCTCTCGAACGCTGTCAAGTTCACACCGGCCGGGGGCGCGATCGACGTCACTGCCGCGCGGGTCGACGGCGAGGTGCGCGTTTCCGTCCGCGACGACGGGCCCGGCATCGCCCTGGAAGACCAGGTCCGGATCTTCGAGGAGTTCCAGCAAGCTGCAGCGGGCAAGCGACAAGGCGAGGGGACGGGGCTCGGGCTCGCGCTCTCGAAGCGCCTGATCGAGCTGCACGACGGCCGGATCTGGGTCGAGAGCCAGCTGGGGAAGGGAAGCACGTTCGTGTTCACGCTACCCGTGCCGCCAGCCTAGCGATGGCGGGCGAGACGATCCTCGTCGTTGAGGACAACGCGAAGAACATGACGCTGCTTCGGGACGTGCTTCGAGCGACCGGGTATCGAACGTTGGAGGCGACGACTGCAGGACAGGCGCTGAAACTGGCGACCGAGCATGGTCCCGCCCTCGTGCTGATGGACATTCGGCTCCCGGACATGGATGGCCTGGAGGCCCTGACGCGGCTACGGATGGACCAGCGAACCGCCTCGATTCCGGTACTCGCCATCACCGCCCAGGCGATGAAGGGAGATCGTGAGCGGTTCGAGGAGGCGAGCTTCGACGGCTACCTCTCGAAGCCGCTCGACATCGATGAGCTCCTCGCGACCGTCGAAGAGCACTGCCGGGGGCGCAGCGGGTGACCGCCTACCCGGCGGTGCGCAGCAGGGCCCCGGCGTGCGACGCCTCGGCGGTGAGCTCGGTTGCGTACGGGCCGATGACGTGGACGCCCAGGACCGCGCCGGTGTCCGCGTGCGCGATCACTGAGGCGAATCCCTCGCGGGAGCCCCCGATCAGCGCCTTCGTCGCCCTCGACACCGGCGAGGTCCTGTAGGCCATCTCATCGAACCCGCCCGGACATGCCGGCGCAACCGACGAGGAGACCTCGGCCGAAGGCCGGGTCTCCAGCAACGTGCAGAGACGGCGGCTGCAGCGTCGCTCTGAGCTGGCCCCACCTTCGGCTCTGTGATCAGCTCGCAGCCGTCTGACTTACTCAGCTCGGGGCAGGGCCACGGGATTGTCCAGGGAGCGGCCGAGGTTGTCGGGGCTGAAGTTGCCTGCCAGGTGCGGGCCGAAGGCGCAAACCACGACCGCCGCGACCGGCACAGCGAGCGAGACCCGGATGACCCCTCCGAGGCGGCCGGCGGGCAGGTCACCAGACGGGAACACGACGGTCAGCGCGTAGTAGAGGCCGAACATGGCGGCGAAGGCCCAGGTTTCGATCCAGATCAGCGCCAGCGGCAGTCCGCCAGGCAATGGGCCGCCGGACCTGGTGGCAGTGCCACCGAGCCCTTCGGCGGCCGACGTTGTCGCGAACACGAGCAGAACGCCGAGGAAGATCCAGCCGATGGTGTTGCGCGGCCGGCGAACGGCCAGTAGACCGCCCACCGCGCCGTAGAGCGCCGCCATCGAGAGGGTCAGCGCCGAGGTCGGGTCGGCGACGAGGCTCACCCCGGAGAGGACACCGGCCAGGACGAGGACGATACCGACCGCGATTCGCTCGGGTCGGAGGGTCCCTCTCGCAATGCTCTTGGCCTGCGGCGGATGAGCCAGGCTCGACATACCGCCATCATGCGGGGTCATCGTTCGCCAAACGTTACGATGCCGTCAAGTCACGGTCGTCGCAGAACTGTTGCCTGCGATACTGGTGCCCGTCATCACGAGGATCTCCACCGGCGCAGCGCCAGGGCCAATCTCCCCTGGCAGAGGTCCGTCTCGATGGGTGAGCACCTGGACAGGCAGCTGGCAGCGGTGATGTTCGCCGACATGGTCGGCTTCACCGCCTTGATGCAGGAGGACGAGCAGCTCGCCCTGCGGGCACGTGCCAGGTACGCGAGCGTGCTCAATGCGCAGCACGAGGCGTTCGGCGGGAGGATCGTCCAGTACTACGGGGACGGCGCCTTGACCATCTTTCCCAACTCGCTGGACGCCGTCCGCTGTGCCATCGAGATCCAGAAGGAGCTCCGCCAACCTCCAGACGTCCCCGTGCGGATCGGCATCCACGTGGGCAATGTGATCGTCGAACCCACCGGTCTGATCGGGGACGCGGTGAACATCGCTTCTCGCATCGAGTCCTTCGGTGTCGCCGGTGGAGTCCTGGTGTCCGATTCCGTTCACGATCAGGTCAGGAATCAACCGCAACTTGGGTTCGTGAACCTAGGGAAGTTCAAGCTCAAGAACGTCGGCCGCCCGTTCGAGATCTACGCGGTCTCCGCCGGCGGGTTGGCGGTCCCGGCCGCGGACCTCCTGCTGGGCAAGGGTGAGCAATTCGCGAGCCTGCCGAGCAACCTTCCCGATCCTGCAACGCCACTGCTTGGGAGAGACGCTGACCTCACCGCGCTGATCGGCCTCCTCGAGCAACACCGCGTGGTCACGGTGACGGGTCCGGGTGGCATCGGAAAGACCAGGACGGCGATCGAGGTGTGCCATCGCCTCGCGTCACGATTCCTCGACGGGATCGCCTTCGTGTCGCTGGCCGCCGTTACCGATGCCTCCGACCTCATGCCCGCCCTGGCCAATGCGCTGGGCGTCAAGGAGGCAGAAGGCAGGAGCCAGGCCGAGGGCGTCGTTGCGCTGATCGGGGACAAGCGGGCCCTGTTACTGCTCGACAACCTGGAACAGGTGGTCTCGGCGGCGCCCGAGATCGCCGCGCTGGTGAGCGGATGCCCGGAGCTGCGGATCCTTACCACCAGCCGGACGCTGCTCAGGATCGATGCCGAGCGAGGGTATGCCCTCAGCCCGCTGGCGCTGCCGCAACAGGCGACGGTTGAAGGTCCGGAGTCATTGATGGCCTATCCGGGCATCGCCTTGTTCGTCGAGCGGGCGAAGGTGGCCAGGAGCAGCTTCGAACTCACCGCGGAGAGCGCTCCCGCGGTCGTGGCGATGTGCCGGCGCCTGGATGGCCTGCCGCTCGCCATCGAACTCGCGGCTGCCCGGATACGCCTGTTGTCGCCGGAAGCCCTGCTTCAGCGACTCGACCATGCCCTCGACGTCCTCACCACCGGACAGCGAGACCGTCCAGACCGGCAGCAGACCCTGCGAGCGACGATCGACTGGAGTCACTCGTTGCTCACGGAATCGGAGAAGCGGCTCTTCCGGAGGATGTCGGTATTCTCCGGTGGATGCTCGCTCGACGGCATCGAAGCCGTGTGCTCGGAGCATTCGGAGTCGGTGCTCGACGATCTGGAGTCGCTGGTCGACAAGGCCCTGGTCCAGGCCGCGGGCCCCGCAGACCGGTTCCAGATGCTCCAGACGATCAAGGACTATGCACGCGAGGAACTCCTGGCTTCGGGACAAGCCGACGAAGTGGGCCTGAGACACGCGGCCCACTACGTGCAGGTCGCCGAGGAGATCCGAGCGGGGATCGAGGGCAACGATCAGGTCCGATCGATGGAGCGAGGTGTCGTCGAAGATGCGGATCTGCAGGCGGGGCTCGACTTCCTGCTCCGCAGGGCGAGGGAGAAGGAACCCACGTCGGCCGAGCTCGGCATGCGGACGTGTGGGTCGCTGTGGCTCTACTGGCACATCCGCTCGAAGCACCTGAGCGCTCGTGACTATGTGCGCGGGTTCCTCGGCACAGCTCTCGACTCCGGGCCGACCATCGGCCGATCGAACGCGTTGCGCACAGCCGGCTTGGCGTCATGGTCGTTGGGCCACTTCGAGGAAGCCATCGAACAGGGTCTGGAGTCTTACCGCATTGCGCGAGACCTTGACGCAGCCACAGAGATGGCCCTCGCAGCAGGGCTCCTCGTGATCTTCTACCTGACCGTCGACATGGAACAGGCCGTCCACTGGTCGCGTGAGGCGATCGACCGGAGCCGCGCGCAGAACTACCCGCTGGCGTTGGGGTTCGCCTTGAGCTTCGACGGGATTCTCAACGCCGTGTCGGGTGACAACGCGATGGCCGCGTCGAGATACACCGAGGCCCTGGCCATCCAACGACGAGTCGACGACAAGGAGGGCTCAGGCCTCTCGCTGGGCGGTCTGGCGCAACTCGCCTCGCTGAGCGGCGACCACGGCAAGGCCATCAAGCTGTATCAGGAGTCGCTGGCGGCGTTTGAGGCCATCGGTGACCGCGCCGAGGAGGCACGGATCCTGAACAAGATGGCCTGGACACATCTCGGGCTCGACGATTCGACGGCGGCGCGCCGGTTCTTCTTCGAGTCGGCAGCGGCCTACCTCGATATCGGGAGTGTCCGCGGGGTCGGGACATCGATGATCGGGCTGGCGGCAGTCGAGACGGCCGAGGGACGGGCATTGCGGGCCGTGCAGATCGCGGCAGCAGCCGAAGTCTTTGCCCTCGAGGAAGGCATCATGAACGTGTATTCGGACGATGATCCAGGACGCGAATACGTCGAGCGGGCAAAGGCCGGGCTGGCAGGGAACGATCTCGAGAGCGCCACCGGGATCGGGCGAAGCCTTTCGGTCAAGGAAGCGCTGGACCTCGCCCGGGTTGCCGTACCGGCCGTGGGTTGACCTAGCGGTTGAGGTCCCGTCCATCCGGCGGCCACACGGCCACCTGATGCGCTACTGGGGACGCTCGCGTACCTGGAGACGGTTCCGCGTCGTGACCTCGGCGCCCTCCGGCACCAGCTCGCCGATCGCCGGGTGTTCGACGCGTGCGATGAGGCGGCTGGTCATGAAGCGTCTCCGGATGGCCCGGGCTCCGGCGCAGCAGCAGGAAGCAGCGGCAGGCCCTCATGCGGCGTCGTGCCCATCAGCCCGACCTGGTGGTAGACGCGGATCTTGTCGCGGGTGTCGGCGATGTCGAGGTTGCGCATCGTCAGCTGGCCGATCCGGTCCTGCGGCGTGAAGAAGACCTCCTCGCCCTTCTCCATGGTCAGGCGCTCGGGGTGGTAGGTCAGGTTCGGGCTCGTCGTGTCGAGGATCGAGTAGTCGTTGCCGCGTCGCAGCTCCAGGGTGACCTCGCCGGTGATCGGCCGGGCCACCCACCGCTGGGCCGTCTCGCGGAGCATCAGTGCCTGCGGATCGAACCAGCGGCCCTGGTAGAGGAGCCGGCCGAGGCGCCGCCCGTTGCTGCGGTACTGGTCGATGGTGTCTTCGTTGTGGATGCCGGTGACCAGCCGCTCATAGGCGATGTAGAGGAGCGCCATGCCAGGAGCCTCGTAGACCCCCCGGCTCTTGGCCTCGATGATCCGGTTCTCGATCTGGTCGGAGATTCCCAGTCCGTGGCGGCCGCCGATCGCGTTGGCCTCCATGAACAGCGCGAGCGGGGTCTCGAACGTCTTGCCGTTGAGCGCGACCGGCTCACCGTCCTCGAAGCGGATGCTGACGACCTCCGCCGTGACCTCGACATCCGCCCGCCAAGAGGCGACGCCCATGATCGGCTCGACGATCGAGACGCCTCTGTCAAGGAACTCGAGGTCCTTCGCCTCGTGCGTGGCGCCCAGGATGTTCGAGTCGGTCGAGTACGCCTTGTCGGCGCTCATCCTGTACTCGAGCCCGGCGCCATCGAGATACGCCGACATCTCGGCGCGACCGCCCAGCTCGTCGATGAACTGCTGGTCGAGCCAGGGCTTGTAGATCCGCAGCTGCGGGTTGACGAGCAGGCCATAGCGGTAGAACCGCTCGATGTCGTTGCCCTTGTAGGTGCTGCCGTCGCCCCAGATGTTGACGCCATCCTCCTGCATCGCCGCGACGAGCATCGTCCCCGTGACGGCGCGGCCCAGCGGAGTGGAGTTGAAGTACAGCTGCCCGGCGGTCGCGATGTGGAAGGCGCCGGACTGGAGCGCCGCGATCCCCTCGGCGACGAGCTGCGGGCGGCACTCGATGAGGCGGGCCCGCTCGGCGCCGTAGACGAGGGCCTTGCGCGGGATCGAGTCGTAGTCGACCTCGTCCGGCTGCCCGAGGTGGGCCGTGTAGGCGTACGGGATGGCGCCGTGGCTGCGCATCCAGTGCAGCGCGGCGCTCGTGTCGAGCCCACCCGAGAACGCGATGCCGACACGCTCGCCGATCGGAAGCTTCTGCAGGATGGTGGGCACGGCATTGGTCCTTGAACGTGGGTGGCGGTCGTCACGCGCATGGCGTCGTCTCTGCACCGCCTACCCGGTCGCACTGAGGCTACACCGGCGCGGAGTCCGAGTGGGCGCGACCTGCCGGAGGTCGTCGCCGAAGCGGCATTCGAGCAGCCCGACGAACGGATCCGGCGTGGAGGTCTCGCGTTTCCCCGGTGCTGGAGCGTTCGGATCCCGTCCTGGCGGGCTCGGCCGCCTGCGCCGGAGTCGCCCTCTCGGTCACGAGGGCGATTGTCCTCGTGGCCCCTCGCCGCATGAAGGGCTCTTGGTCGCATTCGTGGAACTCCGGGCCAGCCTCCCGACTTGTTCGCGCGCGTTCGTCTGCCGGACCGGACCGGACTACCAGTACTCCTCCGTGTGGAGCGTCCCGATGGCGTGGCCGTGATCGCGAACGAATCCGCGCACCGACAGCCGTTCGATCACGGTCTCGATCATCCCGGGGTTGCCACAAAGGTAGACGTGGAAGTTGTCGGGCAGGAGCTCCAGGTCAGTCGCCTCCTCGATGACCCCCGAGAGGAGAACGTCCTGGAGGTATCCGGTGCGGCCGCGCCAGGTGGGGTCCTCCTGCGGGCGCGTGATGACCGGGACATAGGTCAGGTTGGGGCAGTGCCGGGCGAGGCTGGTGAGCTCCGTGCGGTAGGCCAGGTCCCACGAACAGCGCGCGCCGTGGAGGACGACGATGCGGCGCGTCCCGCCGCAATCCAGGTCGGAGCGCAGCATCGAGATGTAGGGCGCGAGGCCGGTCCCGGTGGCCACGAGAATCACGTGGTGGTCCCGTGGCGCCTTCGCCAGGGTGAACATCCCGACGGCCTTGGGGCCGACGTAGATCCGGTCCTTGATCCCGAGGTTGAAGAGCCGCGGCGTGAGATCGCCGCTCATGACGACGGTGATGTAGAACTCAAGGAACTCGTCGGACCGGCTGCCGGATGCGATCGAATAGGCTCGCCGGATCATCTTGTCTGGGTCCGGGAGCGCGGTCGTGATCGCTTGTTCGGCGGCCGACTCCGGGTTCGCCTCTGCTAATGCCGCGCCGTCGCCGGGGGTTGCCCCGATCGTCGGGCTGGCGATGTCCGCCGGCCGGTACGCCAGCTGGTCGGGCTCGGCCTCCTCGATCCGCGGCTCCGACGCCTTGAGGCCAAGGACAACGTACTGGCCAGCCGTGAACTCGAGGCGGAGCGTGTCGGGGACGATCCGCAGGATGATCAACCCGGGCGCAAGCTCCACCCTCTGGGCCACGGTCGCGTTGTATTCGGCTGCCGCCATACCGCCTCCGAAGTCGTTGCCAGGTCCGGCGCTACGGCTCCTGGTTCTCCCTGACGGTCGGGGCGTCGGAGCCGGTCACCCAGACAGCCGATGTCAGTCCGTCAGGTCTGCTCGCCGTCCCGCCCTGCGGCCAGATTACCCTTCGGGGCGACTCGTCACGGGCCATCCTTGTAGGGCGTATCGCCCCTGGCCGCCGGCCGGCCGAGCGGCGCCGGCGAGCTGCCTGCCAACTCCGCGGCCTGCCGACGGGGACACGAGGGCCGTGAGCTCGAGACCTGCGGCGCGGGTCTCCCGGGTCCGGCTCGCGGATCGCCGCCTCGACGTCACCGTCGATGATGTAGGTGTTCCAGCCCGGATCCTTGAGCGTGCGCCGGAGGATGGAGGGCGCACCAGGCGTCCAGGGGCAACTGCCTGCCGTACACTCCGCGGCGTCCGTGGTGCGGCCTGGCGTCGCGAGCAGTCGCAGCACACCGCCGGCAGAGGAGCGCCGCATGCATGATCGGTCCGAGCTCGTCGGTGTTTGGCGCCTCCGAAGCTGGGATTCCGCCTTCGACGATGGGTCCGTTGGCAACATCATGGGCGTGGCGCCCGTTGGCGTCCTTGTCTACACCGCCGACGGCACGGTCATCGTGACGATCTCGGCGGCGGACCGTCCGCCGATCGATGGGAACGACCCGTTCGGAGGCCCCGACGACCAGCGGCTCGCGGCAATGGGGACATTCCTTGCCTACTCTGGGTCGTACCATCTCGACGGTTCCGACGTGATCCACGACATCGCGATCAGCCTGTATCCCAATTGGGTAGGAGGATCGCAGCGCCGCCACGCCGCCCTCTCGAAGGACGGCCGGACCCTCACGCTCAGCACGGACCCGATCGTGGCCGGCGGCCGGCCGAGTGTCCAGCGCCTCATATGGGGGCGCGTTCCCGGCTGACCCAGGGCGACCAGGCTCCGAGACGCTGCGCGCCACCGTCCGCGGGGTGCCGGCTCATCGTCACGTCGGCGCGGCCGTGTCCGAGCGGCGACTAGCAACGGTTGCGACACACGAGATTTGGGCTCGTCTCGGTCGGTTCTGGGCCTGCTTCCGGTTCCGGAGGGTGCCCGCCTCTGCTCAGCCAGGCCGTGACATTCATCTTCACGAGCGGACGGTCGTGACGCCGTGAGTACCGCTCGGACCCGTGCGGCTCCACGCTTGTTGTCCGTGCGCGTTCGGAACCCTCCGGGCGCGCCAGATTTCGTGCTCAATCGTGGGCTTCGACCCCCCTTGAGGTGGAGCCGCAGACCCCTACTGCAGCCATGTTTGCAGCCACGGCGTCAGTGCTGTCTCCGGCGGATCGACGCGTTGATCTGGGGCTCGGCACGCGGGGGCGCCGACTCCGGACGAATGTCGCGCCACGCCTTGACGTGGCTGCACTCGAGTGCATACACTCGAGTGCAGCAACTCCGTGGACCGGGGATAGCGCGCGAAAGCGGGCACGGCCTGTGCCCTTGGCGACGAGGAGACTCGATGAAGGCGCTCGCGGACCGCGAGGTCTGGTTCGTCACAGGCAGCCAGCATCTGTACGGGGCGGACGTGCTCCGGGCCGTTGAGGACCACGCGCGACGCATCGCCCGCGCGCTCGATGAGGCGGCGGCGATCCCGGTGCGCGTGGTCGCCACGCCCCCGGTCACCACCCCGGAGTCGATCCGCGAGGTCTGCCTCGAGGCGACGAGATCGTCGACCTGTGTCGGGGTCATCGCCTGGATGCACACGTTCTCGCCCGCACGGATGTGGATCGCCGGGCTCGTGGCGCTCCAGAAGCCCCTCCTGCACCTTCACACGCAGTTCAACCGCGATCTCCCCTGGGCGGAGATCGACATGGACTTCATGAACCTCAACCAGTCGGCGCATGGCGACCGTGAGTTCGGGTACATCGAGACCCGGATGCGGAAGGCGCGGACCACCGTCGTGGGCCACTGGGAGGATCCGGAGGTTCTTGAGCGCATCGGGACCTGGTCCCGGGCCGCCTGCGGCTGGGACGCGCTCAACTCGCTGAAGCTCGCCCGCTTCGGCGACAACATGCGCCAGGTCGCGGTCACCGAGGGCGACAAGGTGGAGGCGCAGATCCGCCTGGGTGCCCAGGTGAACGGGTATGGCGTCAGCGACCTCGTCGCCGCGGTCCGGGCGGCGGCGGAGGACGCAGTGGACGCCGTCGTCGCCGACTACGAGTCACGCTATGCGCTCGCTGCGCCGCTCCGGCCCGACGGCGAGCACCGCGCGGCCCTTCGCGAGGCCGCTCGAATCGAGGTGGGCCTTCGCGCGTTCCTCGAGGCGGGCGGCTTCGGCGCATTCACCGACACGTTCGAGGATCTGGGAGAGCTGGCGCAGCTGCCTGGCATCGCCGTTCAGCGGCTGATGGCCGAGGGCTACGGCTTTGGAGCGGAGGGTGACTGGAAGACGGCGCTCCTTGTCCGGGCCATGAAGGTGATGGCCACGGGGCTCCCGGGCGGGACCTCGTTCATGGAGGACTACACGTACCACCTGGTACCGGGTCGGCCCCAGGTCCTGGGCGCCCATATGCTCGAGGTCTGTCCTTCGATCTCGACCGAGATACCGTCCTGCGAGGTCCACCCGCTGTCGATCGGTGGGAAGGCGGACCCTGTTCGCCTGGTCTTCACAGCGAGCCCGGGGCCTGCTGTCGCCGTGGGCCTGCTCGACATGGGCGAGCGCTTCCGCATGGTCCTCAACGAGGTGGACGTGGTGAGCCCGCCCGAGGACCTTCCGCGGCTGCCCGTGGCGCGCGCTCTGTGGGAGCCCCGCCCCAGCCTGAAGATCGCCGCCGAGGCATGGCTGCTGGCCGGGGGTCCCCACCACACGAGCTTCAGCACGGCACTCCGCCGCCAGCATCTCGACGATTTCGCGGAGATGGCCGGTATCGAGCTGGTGGCGATCGACGAGACCACGTCGGTGGCGGGCATCAAGAAGGAGCTGCGCTGGAACCAGGCCTACTACCAGCTCGCGCGGGGCCTGTAAGCCCGGAGCGAGCCGCCATGGCGGCGCGGATGGATGCCTCTGCGCCGCGAACGTTGGAACCGAGGAGGAGGCGGGACGACGAGAAGACCGGCACGAGTGCCAGGCCCGGGTTCGGTGACGACCTCCGGGAGTGGTTGCCGGTGATCGCGAGATCCCAGGCCGGAAGGGAGGTCTCTGCCGAGACGAGGAATGTCTGCGAAGGATCCCCGGGAGATGCCCGGGCGGGAGTCGGTGACACGAGGAGGAGTCGGATGGCTCGATCTGGGACGCACGTTCCGCGACGGTTGCCAGCGCTGGCGTTTGCCGCGGTGCTGGTAATCAGCGCCTGCAACTCATCCAGCACCCCGTCGCCCGCTGCGAGTGCAGCGGCCGGCGCAGCATCGCCGGCGGCTGCCGGCTCGGCTGCGCCCGTGGCTGGCCAGTTCTGCTCGGGAATGAAGATCACCTTCTTCCCCGGCGGGACCCCAGGCGGTGGCTTTGAGACGGTCGTCTACAACGGTGCAAAGGCTGCCCAGGCGGCCTTCGGACCCGACGTGACATACCAGTGGTCCGACTGGGACCCCAACAAGATGATCACCCAGTTCCAGCAGTCAGTCGCCACGAAGCCGGACGGGATCGCCGTCATGGGTCACCCGGGTGACGACGCCTTCGATCCGCTCATCCAGGACGCGGAGAAGCAGGGCATCCTCGTCACCGTCATGAACACGGAGCTCCCGAAGGCCGAGGCCCAGTTTGCGTCCAGCGGCATGGGCTACGTCGGCGCGGTCCTGCATGACGCGGGCGCGTCCCTCGCCAACGAGGCGATCAAGCGCGGCAACCTCAAGTCGGGTGATGAGGTGATGGTCTGGGGCCTCAAGGCTCAGCCGGGCCGCGGCGAGCGAACCCTGGGGATCACCGACACGCTCACGGCTGCCGGCATGAAGGTTGACTACTACGAGATCGACGACGCCACGAACAAGGACGCCGCCAATGGCGTGCCGACCTTCACCGGCTACATCTCCTCGCACCCGGGCGTCAAGGCGATCTTCATCGACCACGGCAACCTCACCTCGGCCATCCCGACGTTCATGAAGGCCGCGAACCTCCAGCCCGGTAGCATCTACGCTGCCGGCTTCGACATGTCGCCGGCCACGGTCCAGGGCATCAAGGACGGCTACATCAGCCTGGTCATCGACCAGCAGGAGTTCCTCCAGGGCTTCTTTGCCGTCGAGCAGCTCTGTCTGAGCAAGAAGTTCGGCTTCGGCGGACTCTTCATCAACACCGGCGCGGGTTTCGTTGACAAGACGAACATCGACGCCATCGCGCCGCTCGTGACCGATCAGATCCGCTAGGCAATGACTGTTCCGCCTGCCGCCGAGTCCGGCAAGTCGGCGGGCGAGCGCGGGAGCGCTCGCCCGCCGACGCAACCCGCGGTCCCAATCATTGCCGCGCTCGAGCCCGCGGCGGTGCCACCGCCGGGGAGCGAGAAGCGGCTCGAGCTGCGCCACATCTCGAAGTTGTTCGGGGGTGTCCACGTCCTCCAGGACGTCAGCCTCGACCTCGGGGCGAGTGAGGTCGTCGGCCTGCTCGGCGACAACGGCGCGGGCAAGTCGACGCTCATCAAGATCATCACCGGGGTTCACCGCCCGGATTCGGGCGAGATCTTCTTCGGGGGCAAGCGGGTCGATGGCCTGACCGTCCAGAAGGCGCGGGATCTCGGCGTCGAGACCGTCTACCAGGAGCGCGCGCTCGCCGACCAGCTCCCCCTCTGGCGCAACATCTTCATGGGCCGTGCCGTCGCCGGTCGGCTCGGCTTCCTCAAGGTCGGCGACATGCGCCGGATGACAGCCCAGCTCATGAGCGAGTCGATGGGCTTCACCTCCGCCGTGCTGACCCCGGACACCGTGGTCAAGGGGCTGTCCGGCGGTGAGCGGCAGGGCCTGGCAATCGTGCGGGCGCTGCACTTCCAGGCCGACATCATCATCCTCGACGAGCCGACCATGGGCCTGTCGCTCAAGGAGACCGAGAAGCTGCTGCGGTTCGTGGAGGGTATCCGGACCGCCGGCAAATCGGCGATCTTCATCGACCACAACATCTTCCACGTCTACTCGGTCGCGGACCGGATCATCGTCCTCGACCGCGGACGCGTGGCCGGCCAGTTCCCGACCTCACGCTACTCGCTGGAGGAGCTCCTGGACATCATGCGCGAGGTCGCCGCCGAGGGAACCTTCACCGAACAGGAACGCTACCGCGGGGCAGACAAGCCACCCACGGCAACGGCCGCGGCCGGCGAGGAGCACGAATGAACCCCGCCGTCGCCACGACGCCGCCGCCGCGACCCCGCGGTCGCCTCACCGCGTTCACCAACTCCTGGGCGTCCCAGATCGGCATCACCGTCGCGTTCCTCGCGCTCTGGATCGCGTTCGTCGTCCTCGCTCCCAGCACGTTCCTGTCCGACCGCATCTACCTGGCCTTCGCCCAGACGGTCCCGTACATCGCGATCGTCGCCCTGTTTCTGACGATGGTCGTCATCGCCGGCGACATCGACCTCTCCTTCCCGTCGGAAATGGCCCTTGGCATGGTCGGCTTCGTCTTCACCTGGCAGGCGACCGGCAGCGTCGAGCTCGGGATCGTCGCGGCGCTCGGCGTCGGTGCCCTGGCCGGCCTGTTCAATGGTCTCGTCGTCACGTACATCGGCATCCCCGCGCTCGTCGCGACGATCGGCAGCTGGTACCTCTTCCGCGGCCTGACCCTCGTGCTCGTCAACGGCAAGAGCTATGCCTTGGTCACGGCCAGCACTGCCCCGTCGTACGACCTGCTCGTCGGGAAGCTTGGGGGCGTCGTCCCGATGGAGTTCGTCTGGCTCCTGGCCCTCGCGGTCGTCGCGTGGGTGCTCCTCAACCGCCACCGGCTCGGGCAGAACGCGTACGTCACCGGGGACAACGGCCTGGCTGCCGGGCTCATGGGCATCCCCATGCGCCGGACTCGCATCCTCCTGTTCGTCCTCACCGGGGTGGCGGCGGCGCTGGCCGGCCTGATGAACAGCTTCCAGATCGTCAACTTCTACCCGACGATGGGCGACGGTTTCCAGCTCCCGACGCTGGCCGCCGTCTTCGTCGGCGGGACCTCCGTGTTCGGGGGCCGAGGCACGATCTATGGCACGTTCCTCGGCGCGTTCATGATCGGCGCCATCCAGGCCGGGATTGTTGCGGTCGGCCTGACCGACTACTACACCAACTTCATCTACGGCGCCGTCATCCTCGCTGCGGTTGCGGTCCACGCCCTGCTCCGGCGCCGGTTCGAGTAGCGATGGCGGCTGCACAAACGGCCAGCGGGCGACGCGCCGACGCGGCGACTCGGGCGTCGCTCGACGAACGATCCGTCCAACCGCGAGCCCGCGCCCGGCCGGTCACGATGCGGGACATCGCGACCGCGACCGGTGTCTCGCGCAGCACGGTCTCGCGGATCCTCAGCGACGCCCCGTTGAGCGTGCCGATCGCGGCCGGCGACTCGCGAGCGCGTCCTGGCCGCCGCCCGAGCGGTGGGCTACCGGCCCAACCCGCTGGCCCGGGCCCTGCGCGGTGCGCCGATGATGCTGCTCGGCGCCATCGTCCGCGATATCACGGACCCGTTCTTCGCGGGGGCGATCGAGGCCGTTTCGGCCGAGGCCCGGGCGCGTGGCTACAACATCGTCCTGGGCCACGCGCACGCGGAGGCCACCGAGGCGCACGCCCTGGCGGCCATGCTCGAGGCACGCCAGTGCGACGCGATCCTGCTGCTGGGCGACATGGGCGACCAGCAGCGTCTGCTTGACGACCTGCGCGACACGCACGTGCCGGTCGTCGCCCTGTGGCAGGGCTCGGAGCTCGACCTCATTCCCGGTGTCAGCGTGGACAACCGGGGCGGGATCGCGACGGCCATGGACCACCTCGGCTCCCTCGGGCATCGTCGGATCGCGTTCGTCGGAGGTCGGTTGCTCGGCGATATTCGGGAGCGCCAGGAGGCCTACACGGAGGCGCTGACCAACCTCCTCGGCGAGGTTCCGCCCGGCTACGTCCAGCAGGTGGCCAACACGCCGGGCGACGGCGAAGAAGCGTTCCGCGCCTTGATGCGCCTTTCGCCGCGGCCGACGGCCATCGTCGCATCGACTGACGTCCTGGCGATCGGGATCCTCCGTGGGGCCCTCGTCCTGGGCATCCGTGTCCCTGATGACCTCTCGGTCGTCGGGTTCGACGACATCCCGATGGCCACGTTCACGGTGCCGGCGCTGACGACCGTGCGAATGCCGATGGCCGAGATGGCAGCCGCGGCGGTCGGCCTGGCGGTCGGCGCGGCGGGCGGAGCCGAAGGCGACACCGACATCGAGGGCGGCGAGACCACAGGACGCGGGCCCGCACGCGGGCGCATGTTCCGGCCCGAGCTCGTCGTTCGGCAGTCGACCGCCGCCTGTCCGACCGATCTCGAACCGGCCTCCCGGCATGGGCCGCTCGAGAGCCACAATGGAGCGTCGCCGCAGCAGAGGGGCGCCTGAGCATGGATCTGGCGGCCCTGCTGCAGGAGCGCGATTCTCCGACGCATGCATGGACCGGCCGCCTATCGACGATCCGAGGTCGACCGGGACGCGATCGGCCTCCTCGTGGGCGACGGCGCGCCGAATGCGCTCTCGTGCGGTCAGAAGGGGCTCTCCAGCGTCCCCGGACGGCCCGCGGACTCGCCGTGTACCGGGGTCACTCTACGGCGTTGCCCGGCTCCGCGGGCACCGCTCCGTGCGTCACGCCACCGCCAGGACCCACGCCGCGGGTTGACGCTGCCACACTGACGCGGTGAACGACAACCCGTGGACGACCCCGGTGCGACACCGCGATCGCGTGATCGCCGCGCTCCATCACGAAGCGCTCGACCACTGCCCGATGCAGATCAGCTTCACGCCGGAGTTCGCCGTGCGATTGCGGTCGGACCTCGAGGCGCGCGGCCTGGTTGCCCGGTCCGGTCCCGGCAGCCATAACCCGCACGGCGGCGGCAACACGTACGAGCTGGAGCTCGCCCTTGACGAGGATCTCCTCCTCACCTCGGTCGGCTGGGCGAACTCGTACTACCAGGGCACCGACATCTACACGGACGAATGGGGCGTGACCTGGCGCGCCCAGCCCTACGAGACCCCGTTCGGCCTGGGCCACTACACCGAGATGGTCGGCAGGCCGCTTGCCAGCGACGCCGCGATCGCCTCCTACCGGGCTCCGGATCCCGACCGGCCCGAGCTCTATCAGGAAGCCGGGCGTGTCATCGCGCAGTTCGGCGGCGAGTACTACATCGTGGGTGTCACGGTCACCACCATCTGGGAGACGGCCTGGGCGCTGCGCGGATTCGAGCAGCTGATGATCGACCTCGTGACGGAGCCGGACATCGCGGAGGCGATACTGGAGATCCCGTTCCGGTACCACCTCCGGGCCGCAGAGCGCCTCACGTCGATGGGCGTCGACATGATCTGGACCGGCGACGACGTCGGAATGCAGACGGGCATGCTGATCTCCCCGGCGCTCTGGCGCCGCCACCTCAAGCCGCGGATGGCCGAGCTGATCGCCCGCGTCAAGTCGATCAACCCCGCCGTCAAGGTTGCATACCACTCGGACGGGATGATCTGGGACGTCATCCCGGACCTCATCGAGATCGGCCTCGACGTCCTCAACCCGGTCCAACCGGCCTGCCTGGATCCAGCCGAGCTGAAGCGCCGCTTCGGTGACCGTCTGTGCTTCTGGGGCTCGCTCGACGAGCAGCACACCCTGCCCTTCGGCTCGCCCGCGGACGTGCAGGCCGAGGTCCGGACCCGACTGGACACGATCGGCCGGCGCGGTGGCCTCATCCTGGGGCCCACCCACCACGTCCAGCTGGATACGCCGATGGAGAACTTCTGGGCAATGGTCGAGACGATCCAGGGTCGGACCTTTCCAGCGGCGGCCGGAGCGCCCCGGCGGTGAGCGACCTGACGCCGGGTGCTTCCTGGGACCGGCAGCCATGACGGCCGGGATCGTCTTCGACGTCCGCGAGTTCACGATCCACGATGGGCCCGGGATGCGGACGACCGTCTTCCTGAAAGGCTGCCCCCTGGCCTGCGCCTGGTGCCACAACCCCGAGGGGCTGGACCCTGCCCCGCAGGTCATGCGTTCGTCGACGGGCGACCGAACGGTGGGCCGGCGTTATGAGGCCGCGGAACTCGCCGAGCTCCTCTCTCGGCAGGCGAGCATCCTGGCCTCCAACGAGGGCGGGGTGACGTTCTCCGGCGGCGAGCCGCTTGCCCAGGCCGCCTTCGTGGCGGAGGTCATCGACCTCCTGCCGGGTGTTCACATCGTGCTCGACACGTCCGGCTTCGGCACGCGGGGCCATTTCGTGGCGCTCGCCCGACGCGCCGACCTGGTGTACTTCGACCTGAAGCTGATGGATCGGGTCGCCCACCGGCGCTGGACCGGCCAGGACAATGCGCCGATCCTGCGCAACCTCGGGCTGCTGGCGGAGCTTCGACGACCGTTCGTGGCCCGCGTGCCGCTCGTGCCGGGAGTGACCGACACCGACGCCAACCTCGCGGCGATCGCCGCCGCGGTGGCATCGCAGCCGACCCTGGTGCGAGTCGACCTCCTGCCGTACAACCGCGCGGCCGGCGGGAAGTACGCCGCCTGTGGGCGAACCTTCCTGCCGGGGTTCGACGAGGACCGGGCGCCGAACGCGGACGTGCGTCCTTTCCAGCGAGCGGGTATCGAGGTGCGAGTGGCATGAACGACCGACTTGAAGGGCTCCGCGCCCGAACCCGCGAAGGCCACTTTCGCGGGTACCGCCAGGCCGGCGGGCCCGATCTCGTGGCCGAATGCGACCACGAACAGCTGTCGTGGCCGAGGCGCATGGCGCGTCTGACCCGCCGGATGTGCGAGGCCGAGATCGTGGTCATCGAGCCCGACGAGCGGATCGTCTTCACGCGGACTCTGCGGGCGGTTCCCCCGGTCCACTCGCCCGCGGACGACGCTGCCTTGACCCTGGGGCGAACGCTCCACGAAGGCGGCCTGATCAACAACGTGTGCGCCGACTGGGAGCTGGCGCTTCGGCAGGGGCTTGGTGGGCGGCGTCGAGTGGCAGGCGCGACGCGCTCGCGGATGGCGTCAGCGGGGAACATCGCGGCGGTCGAGTTCCTCGACGCCGCGATCGAGACGATCGACGCCGTGCTCGCGCTCGCCGCCCGCTACGCGACGGAGGCGCGCAGGCTCGGCAGGGACGACGTCGCCAGCGTCCTCGAGCGCGTCCCGGGGGAGCCGCCGCGAACATTCCGTGAAGCGCTGCAGGCGCTCCGCCTGCTGCACGCCGTGGTCTGGCTGTCCGGGCACCATCACGTGGGCCTCGGTCGCCTCGACCAGTACCTGTGGCCGTTCCTTGCCGCCGACCTCGCGGCGGGAGCGCTGGAGATCGCCGCCGCCGAGGAGCTGCTGGCGGAGTTCTTCATCGCGCTCAATCGCGATGCCGACCTCTACCCCGGCATCCAGCAGGGCGACAACGGGCAGACCATCACGCTCGGGGGGCTGACGCGCGACGGCGGCTCGGCCGTCAACCCGCTCACGTGGATGGCGCTGCGGGTCGCCCGCGACGTTGGGCTCATCGATCCGAAGGTCAACCTGCGGATCACGGGCGAGACGGACCTTGCGCTCCTCGAGCTGGCCAGCGACCTCACCCGCAAGGGCCTCGGCTTCCCCCAGTACGCCAACGACGACGTCGTCATCCCCGCGCTTGCCGCGCACGGCTATGCGCTCGAGGACGCGCGCGACTACACGGTGGCGGCGTGCTGGGAGTTCATCATTCCTGGTCGCGGGATGGACGTCGTCAACATCGGCGCCGTCTCTTTCCCGGCGGCCGCCGACATCGCGGTCCGGACGGGACTCGCAGAGGGCGCCTCGTTCGACGCCATCCTGGCTCGCACGGGTGCCGAGATCGGGCGCCAGGTTCACGAACGCACCGCTCCGTACGATCGGATCCTGTGGGCGCCGGCGCCGTACTACTCGGTGCTGATGACCGACGCGCTCGAGACGGGCGTCGATCACGGTCAGGGCGCTCGGTACCGGAACCTGGGGATCCACGGAGCGGCAGCCGCCAGCGCTGCCGACGCCCTGGCGGCCGTTCGCCGGCACGTCTTCGAGCTCGCCGACGTGGACCGTGCGGAGCTTCTCGCTGCGCTCGAGGCGGACTTCGTCGGCCATCAGGTGCTTCGGTGGCGTCTTGCGGAGGAGAGCTCGCGAGTCGGCCTGAACGAGCCTGCCGCCGACGACCTCGTGCGTTGGCTGTACGATCGGCTGGCCGATGCCTGTGAGGGGGAGCATCCGCAATCCGGCGCGATCGTGCGGCCCGGAACCGGGTCCGCGATGTACTACCTTTGGCTCGCCCGCGGCCGCGACGATGGGCCGCTCGCGGAGCCCATGGTGGGTGCGACCGCCGATGGGCGCCGGAAGGGGGACCCGTTCGGGGCCAATCTCGCCCCCACGCCGGGGACCCACCTGCGCGGACCGATCAGCGTCCTGCAGTCCTACGCCGGAATCGACTACCGGCGCGTCTGCAACGGGGGTCCGATCACGTTGGAGCTATCCGCCGCGCTCTTCGCCGACGCGGAATTGATCCGCAAGGTCGCCCTGCTGGTACGCACGTTCGCCCGGCTCGGCTGCCAGCAGCTGCAACTCAATGCCCTCAATGCGGAGCAGCTCCTCGACGCGAGGGCGCATCCGGAGGAGCACCGCGACCTGATCGTCCGAGTCTGGGGCTGGAGCGGCTACTTCTGCGAGCTGGCGCCCGAATACCAGGATCACGTGATCTCCCGCCATCTGTACGCAGATGTTGAGCTCGTGGGTGTGAGCGCCCCGGCCGGCGTCGATGAGGCGGTTCGACTGTCGAGTGCCCCCGCACCGGCCACCTCGTCGACGGCGAGGACCCGGCGCGTGAGGGCCAGTCCGGGCCGGGTATTGCTCCGGGCCGGCCGCCCGAGCGATTCCACGGCGTCGCGCTCCACGAGGTTGATCGTGCAGCCGCCAAACCCCGCGCCCGTCATCCGCGCCGCCGTGACGCCGCGAACTGCTCGCGATCTCGACGAGAGCATCGAGCTCCGGGGAGCTGACCCGCGCGAACCGGACCGCCGCGCCGGCGTCAGACCTGACGGCGGAGGGCCTTCTTGCCCCGACACGGTGACTCTCATCGCCCCGCCCAGATCTCCCCATGCCGGAAGCCGGCGCCCGGGCTCCGTGCGGCCCAGAGAGCGTCGACGAACTCTCCACTGCCCGATCACGCTTGTTGTTCGCGCGCCCGATGCCCTCCGGGCGCGCCAGAACAACCTGACCACGCGAACGCTCCGGCCGTGGATGGCACGGGAGATCGCCCGCAGTTCTCAAATGCCTGCATGCATCACATTCGGCGGGACCACGGGAGCCACGCTCAGAAGGGACCGATGCCTCCGAGCAGGTTCCGAAGCGGTGACTGCTCACCCTGCTCCTGGACTTCGACGCGCTCGAGGGCCACAACGATTGCGAGACCGAGGGGCACCTCGAAGCCGGGCGCGATCTGGATCCCGTACGCGTCGTGGATGCTGAACCAGGCCCGGGAGGCATCGATGACCACCCGGCCTGCCTGGTCCTTGACCTGAAACTCGCGGTTCCACCAGTCGCCGTGGACCGTCAGATCCTGACCGCCGGCGAGCGTGATCTTGAACTTGTCACCCCCCAGGTGAAGGATCGCCTCCTGGACGGTCGCTGCCGTCTGGCCGCCTTTCGTGATGACGATGGTCTTGTGCAGGTGCGGGGCGAGCGGCTTCGAGATCTCGTAGAGCGCCTGGCCGCCCAGGTCCTTGAGCACGTGGGTGCCGCGCAGGCTGAGGAGCTTGCCATCGACTTCGAAGGCGTGGTTCCCCTGGCCGTCCTCGATCCAGAGATCGCCCGTCAGCGAGATCAGCTTCTGGTTGAGGACGTAGATGGGGGTCTGGCCGTCCGGCACCGCTGACGCCTGGGGAGCGCCCGTAGCCAGCGTGGATGGCGGTTCGGGCGACGTGGGCGACTCCGGGGCCTCCTCCTGGGTGAAGGACGTGGCACCGCACTGGGGGCACTTCGCGGCAGCCGCAAGCTGTTGGTAATGCGCGCGGAGCGCGGCCTGGTCCTGGACGCTCCCGAGAGCCGACAGGTACTGGCTCGTGGTCGCCTTCAGGTTCGGCCGTTCCTCTGCGATGTCCGTGGGGACGAACCACGTGTGGTGGCACCGCGCACAGGTTCGCTGATACCCGCCAACGGCCATGTCAACCTCCTGGGGATGCGTGGGCGATCGAGCCCTCGCGCCCTGTCGTCGCGGTCGAGCCGCATCGGGCCCCGGTCTGCCTGGCTCATCTCTACAGAATGACGACCGCCCTTGAACGTGGTCGAGTCTGTGTTGGGCGCCCGCGCGATTGGCACCGAGCTCGACCTCCAACTCCGTCGGCGCGGCATCGACACGATCCTGCTCGCCGGCATCGCAACCAACGTGGGCGTCGCGAGCGCGGCCCGCGACGCCCACGAGCGCGGCTACGAGGGCCCGCTCGTCGGCACGCGAGCGGGCCCTTCCAACGTGCGCTCGAAGCGCCGCGAGGTCAGTGCTGGAGGAGCGGGGTCATCGACGAGACGTTGGCGGAGTCGGCCGCGTAGCCAAGATAGCCGAGGCCCCAGACGTCCTCGATGGTCCGCAGCAGCGAGTAGTGGTTATAGGGCGTGGCGTCCTTGATCCCGCCGACCCCGTTGCGGGCGATCACGATCGCGGGGACCTTGCCACCGCCGAAGGGGCCCGACCAGGGGTGCGAGCCGTTGTCGATCAGGATGGTGCCGGAGGGAAGCCCCGGCGTGCTGCCGTAGCCCGGCGAGTCGCAACAGCCGCTCACGTCGAGCCACAGGTCCGTCGTCGTGGCCGTGCCGCTGAAGTCGGATTCATCGGTCAGCACGAAGATCACGCTGTTGCCGGTCCATGCCTTCGAGCTCTGGATCGTCTGGACGGCGCCCTGGACGAAGGCGTCGGCCTTCTGCTTGAGCGCCGCATTGTTCGTGTCGTCGATGGTGTTGCCGTACGGGCACGGCGTCTCCGGGTGCCCGGCGATCGTCGAGTAAACGCCACCGTGCATGTCGTTGCACTGGTTGGGGCTGATCCAGACGAAGTCGGGCGCGTGCGCCGAGTTGAGGTCGGCGGCCAGGCTCGTGTAGGGCTTGATGTTCGCCAGCCGAGCCGGATTGTTCAGGACGTCGTCCATGAGCACGAACGGGTCGTGCTTGTTCGTGTAGAGGGCCGTGGTGCCGGGCGCCGTGTAGCCCGTGTAGCCGGCATAGGGCAGGGAGTCCATGTAGGCGCCCCACGTCTTCCCGTTCGCCTCGAGCTGGTCGACGAGGTTCGGCCAGGCATACGTGTTGGTCGCCGCGTCGTTCATCCGGGTGATATCGAGCTGGCCGGTGATCGCGGCCACGTAGTTCGGCTGGCTGGGGTGCGTGACGCCGTAGTAGTTGGTCGCCTCTCCGTACGTGTTCGCGAGGCTGTTGATGAACGGGGCGTTCGGGTCGCCGATGACGGTCGACTGGCTGTGGTTCTCGAGCATGATCACGAAGATCCGCTTGACGGCTGCGTGACCGCCGCTCGAGTCACTGTGCGCAGCGACCGTCGCGGCCGGCACGAGCGTGGCGCCCGCGATCGCGGCCACCGCCGCGACGCGGGAGAGCTTGGATGCGAGGAGCACGGCTCACCTCCATACAAGGGGACACAGCCGCGGATTGTGCATCGGCGCGGCGCTGCTGGGAACCCGGAGGCCACCTGCTGAGACCCGGCGCGCGTCCGCTCTCACCCGCGACCTTCGTGCTCGGGAGGACGTACCCGTGGGGTGCGGACCCATCGTGTCGGCCGCAGATCCGTCTCGCTCGCCCATCCCTGCTCGCCGATTTGAGCTGGGGGAAGGACGAGCCTCGACCCGCCTGGGTCGAGGCTCTCTGAGAGGCCGGGCGGCGCACTCAGGCCGATACCCGCACTGTGCATCCACTCGGCTGAACGGACGCATGACGTCGCCGCCGCGCGAGGGTACGGGCACTGGTCGTGATGGGGCATAGTTGACGGGCAACGGTGTGTCGTCGGACGGGTCCGCCGACGCCGCCCAACGGGCGTTCGTCGTGCGGCTCCCACGTCCCTCTCGGCGGCCTGTCGAGGCACGGGAAAGCCGGTGTTCGCCGGGTTCCGGGGCTTCGGGGAAGTGGAGAGCACGCCCGTGACGTCGATGGGACCCCGCCAGCCCGGCCGGCTCATGGTCTCCCTGGTTGCCCGGCTGCATGGACGGGCCGACCCGGGACGTGCCATCGTCCGTCGGTTTGCGGCACTGCTGGTGACCGCAACCCTGCTGGGAGCCTGTGGTGGGCCGGCCGCCAGCCCGGCCGGGTCTCCGGGCGCGTCCGACTCCCCGGGCCCCGGGGGCGGCGCGAACCTGGCGCCGCGGGACATCTCGACCGCCGCCGCCGATGCCGTCGACAACCCGGGTGACCTGCCCGCTCCGCCGGTCGACCCGGAATCCGGCGACGTGCCGCCGGCCGAGCCGGCGACCCCGCCCCTGGGTGGGCACCTGGCCCTCGGATCACCCGGTGTCCCGGTCTCCAGCCAGGTGGGGACCACCGGGGGGAGCCTCTCGGCCGACGGGCTGGCGATCAGCATCCCGGCGCAGGCCCTCACCGCCGACACCGCCTTTTCCGTCACCACCACCCCGATCACCGGGACCGCGAACGCGAGCGATTACGGCGGCGCCGTCACCCCCGTGGGCCCGCTCTACACGGTCGCGGCCCCCGGGGGTGACCTGGCCGCCCCGGCGAACGTGAACCTCACGTACACCCTGCCGGCCGGCGCCCCGGCCGGAGCCTCTGTGCTGGCCTTCTATTACGACCCGGACAGCGGGGCCATTGCGCCGCTCTCCCCGGTCAGTGATGGGTCCGGCACCCTGACCGCCCTGGCGACCCATTTCTCCGATGTCTTTGCCGGCCTGGTCGACTGGAGCCGCCTGCCGGCCACGGTCGATTCCGGCTTCCGGCCCGGGGTCGACGACTGGGAGTTCGACAACTACGGCTCATATGTGGCCCCGGGTGGGCAGTGCGAGGGCCAGAGCCTCAGCGAGATCTGGTATTACGCCACCCAGCGCCAGGGCGCCGGGGCCTCGCCGCTCTACGGCGTGTACGACAACAACGGGTCTCCCGACAAGACTCCGACCTTCTGGCAGGACGACTCGGAGGGCTATCGCTTCGCGGCCAGCGTCCATGCCGACCCCATCGTCGACCGAGCCACGTACCTGCAGTTCCGCAACAGCCAGTGGGCCAGCGCCGACGGGTCCCTCACCTACGAGGCCTTCCGGGCGGCCATCGCCTTCTCCGGGGAGCCGCAGATGATCCGCATCAGCCCGGACGGGATCGCCGGGGGACACACCATGGTGGTCTACCGGGTCAGCCCGAGCCGCCTGTACGTCGCCGATCCCAACTATGTCGGGCACCTGCGCACCATCGTCTACGACGCATCCAGCGGCCACCTGAGCCCCTACAGCTCCGGGGACAGTGCCACCAGCATCGCCGCCGGTGGGGACACCAGCTACACCCATTTCGCCTACGTGCCCTGGCTGGCGGCCCGAACGGTGGCATCGATCGCAGCCCGCTGGGCAGAGTTCGAAGCCAACGCGGCCGGGAACACCACCTTCGCGAGCTACCGTCTCCTCGCCTCTTCCGGCAGGGACGCCGTGGGCAAGGACATGTGGGTGCCCCTGGTCGACGGCTTCGCGACCGACCAGGCGTCCCTGCCGATCCAGGTGTCCAGGCTGGGCGACGACGCCGCCACCAGCATGGCCGTCTTCCCGGGGACCGCCACGACCATGAGCGGGCACTGGGGCTGGCTCCAGACTCTCGATCTTGCCCCAGGCGAGAACTCCTTCGGCCTGCTGATCTACGCGAAGAAGGGGGACGCCTGGCAGTACGTCGATTTCGCCCGGCTGACGGTGATCGGTCCGACCCCAAGCCCGACCCCGACTCCACCTGCCCCGAGATTCGGTGAGCCGGTACAGATCACCATCGACGCCATCGTCCCGATCGGCGGCGACAGCGAGAAGCTGACCTGCCCGGCCAAGGTGACCCTGTCCTTCACCCCTTCGGGCGGCGACCCGAACGGCGCCGGCCCGACCAGAATGGCCGCCGCCGTCGGGCTCTGGGCCGAATGCACCAACGCCAACTTCAGCGCCATCGACGCGGCCGGCACCTTTGACGGGCACGCCTTCACGCTCGAACAGGGGCGCTGGACCTATACGGGCTCCTTTGACGGCACCAGCGCGACCATCACCGGCCGGGGTCAGACACTGGTCTTCCCGGCCGGGCCGTCGGCTGCTCCGTGACGCTTCTGCATCACACGATCGGCAGTGAAGTGTGGCTGCCGGCAAGGGACGGCGACGGCGGGGCTCAGGCAGAGTAGGCGACGGCGACCACCGAGAAGGCGACCAGCGTTCCCAGCGTGGCGAGCGAGAGAGTGCTGAGGACGTACTCCCGCTCCTCGTCCGTCGCGGCGTCCGCGGGCAGGTACAGCGGGATCACGAACGGCGGCGGCAGCACCGCCATCGTCAGGACCGCCGCCCCGAACAGGCGGTCGAGGTGGAGCACGCCGTCGATGACGACCGTCGTGAACACCAGGGCGAGGCCCACCCACAGGCTCATCCGGACCGCGACGGTCCGCAGGGGCATCGTCAGGCCCCGGCGCGACAGGCGGATCGTCGATCCGATCACGATGGCGATGAGCGGCGTGGTGAGGGCCGCGAGGAGGCCGAGCGTCACGAGCAGGGCCCGCCCCAGCGGCGCCGCGTCCAGCACCGGCCCGGCGCCGGCAGCGCCGCCGACGATCCCGGCGGCGATCGCCAGGATCACGGGCGTGCGGATGAAGGCCCGCGCCGTGTCGCCGAGCGTCGGCGGGGCGCTCCGCGATCGCCGCCCAAGCACCGTCGCGAGCACGAAGAACACGAAGACGACCTGCCCGATATCCACGATCGCGAAGCGGTAGAGCTCCTGCGCCCCGAACACCGCGCCGAAGATGGCGTAGCCGAGCATCCCGGCCTCGAACCCGGTCAGCAGCGGGGGCAGCAGCGGCGATCGGATGCCCACCAGCCGACCGATCAACGGTCCCGCGGCCAGCACCGCGGCGCAGGCCGCGAACATGCTCACGACGATGAGCAGCAGCTCGGGCTGGAGCTGCACCCGCAGGAAGGTCAGGAAGAGCGCCGACGGGAGCGCCACGTCGAGGACCAGCCGCCGAAGGTCGTCGGTGGTGGCCGGGCGCAGGAACCCGCGCCGGCCAAGGAGGGCTCCGAGGCCGAAAAGGAGCAGGACGGGCAGGACCGTCGACAGGGCATCGAGATAGGCCACGGGACCCCCGGGGTGGGATGTCGGACGACTCCATGATGCCCGCGATCAGGGCGCCGCCGACACTATCCGGACATGGACGATCTCGCTCGGTGCGCATGTATGACCATCGTGTGCGCGCCTCATCGTTCCCTGACCGCGCATGCGCCGACCCTGGGCGAGGATGGACCAGTCGCTCTCCTGGCAGTCGGGACGAGCGACCCGGCCCGCGCCGACCGCCCGCCTGCTCCTCGAGAGGCCACTCCAGGTCGCAAGGAGCTTGCGTGGATTTCGGGCGCGGATCGAGACGATCGTCGCCAGCGGATCTGCTGCGCTCCGGGCGGCGGGGCTGCAGGGCCGTTGACCAGCGCGGACGAACTCCACCTCGCTGGCAGCCCGGCCGGGATGACGCGCCGTCATGACGCGCCCGTGTCGGGCGAGCACACTCACGCCAAATGGCCGTGCCGCGGGGCCGGAATGGGTTCCGGCCGGTGCGAGACACACCTCGTGCTCGTACTGCGCCAGTCCGTTTCCGCCGAGGTCTCGACCGGATGGTGATGACCGAACCGCGCTTTCGGGTTCCGCGTCTCGATCGACCCACCTTCACGGCGTGGTGGCGAGGATGGACCGGCGTCCTTGCGTTCGCCGGCGTGGCGTATGCGCTCGTCTACGTGGGCATCTTCCTGGCTCGCCCCGCGGGCGACCAAGGTGCGACGATCCTCTCCGACCTAGGAGAAGTCCCCCCCGAGGTCATCGGTGTCGCGCTTGCCCTTGCGGTAGTGGCTCGCGAGCCCCGCCGGATGGCACGGCTCGCCTGGAGCCTGTTCGCGATGGCGCTCACCGCCAACCTGGTCGGCAATCTCCTCTACAGCGCGTACGACCTTGGCGGGCAGCAGCCGTTCCCATCGATTGCCGATCCCTTCTATCTTGCCTCCTACCCGTGCCTGCTCCTCGGGCTGCTGGTCTTGCCGACGGCGAGCGCCAGGAAGGAGTTCCTTTCCTGGCGCGTCTGGTCCAACGTCGCGATCGTCATGGTGGGCGGCGGGATGGCGCTCGTGCATTTCGTGCTGCTGCCCACGATTGCGCAGCTGGGCGGCGACACCCTCACGACGCTCATCTCCCTTGCGTACCCACTGGGCGATCTCGCCCTGCTGGCCGCGATCGCGACGGTGACGGCGCGGCGACCGTTCTCGGGGGATCGCGCTGCGTTGACGCTCTTCATGGTCGCGGTCGCAGCGTGGTTCATTGCCGATGTTGTGTTCGCCATCCAGTCGGCCAACGGGTCGTATGGCGCCGGCAGCCCGTCCGACCTCATCTACCTCGCCGGGGACCTGACTTTCGTCCTGGCCGCCCGGGCCAGTCTCGCGAGGCTGCCCGACACGGACCGCGATGTCCCCGGCGACACCCTGACGCTGGGCCGCTTCGGCCCCTACGCGATGCTCGGGCTCGGACTGGTGACGCTCGTGTCGGCCGCGGCCGTCGACAATTCCGAGATCACCGCGCTCGCGCTGCTGACCGCCCTGCTCACCGGGCTCGTGGTGTTCCGGCAGCTGGTCGACGAGAACCAACGGCGCGAGGCAGAGGCAACGCTTCTCGGGGAGCACGCCCAGGCGGCCGAGCGGGCGGCACGCCAGGCACTTCGCGACCCGCTCACGGGGCTGCCGAACCGCACGCGACTCCACGAGCTGCTCCAGGTTGAGATCGCGGCCTCCCGGCTCACCGGACGACCCGTCACGCTCGCCTTCCTGGACCTGAACTACTTCAAGGCGATCAACGACAACCTGGGCCACGCAGCCGGAGATGCGCTGCTCGTGGAGGTCGGTCGGCGGCTGCAGAAGTCCGCGCGGGAGAGCGACACGGTCACGCGGCTCGGTGGCGATGAGTTCGCCGTCGTCCTGCCGGGGACCTCGGCCGCCCACGCGCTCGAGGTGGTGGGACGGGCGAACGTGGCCCTGGAACGCCCGTTCGTCGTGTCGGGAACAGACATCGCCGTCAGCGGTGCCTTTGGCCTCGCGACGTTCCCCGATTGCGGGGCCGTCGACGAGGCCGGCCTCATGCGACGGGCCGACACGACCATGTACCGGGCCAAGCGCGGCCGCCAGGGACCGACATCGTACGAGCCGTCGTTCGACGAAGTGGGACCCGATGCGTCAGCCCTGGCCACGTTGCGGGCGGCGATCGACGGGGACGGATTGATGCTCGTGTACCAACCGATCCGCGAACGCCTGAGCAGGACGACGACCGCCGTCGAGGCACTCGTCCGCTGGAACCACCCCAGCCGCGGCCTGCTCTCGCCGAGCGAGTTCCTGCCCCTCGCGAACCAGATGGGACTGATGCGTGCCCTCGACGCCCGGGTGCTCGAACTCGCCTGCTCGCAGGCTCGTGCTTGGCGCGACGCCGGGCTGGACATATGGGTGAACGTCAACGTGTCGCGTGACTCGATCCAGGACCTCCTGTACCCCGACCTCTTGCGATCGGCGCTTAGGCGTCACGGCCTCGCTGGTCGCGCCATCGTGCTCGAAGTCACCGAGGACGGACTCCTGGAGAGCGCCGAACAGGCGCGCACGGTCGTCGAACTGGCGGCCAACCTGGGCGTGCGCATGGCCATCGACGACTTCGGGACGGGATTCTCCTCGCTCGGGCGCCTCCGTGACCTGCCGGTGGACTATCTCAAGATCGATCGATCCTTCGTGACCGATGCGTTGATGGAGAGCCAGAACGCTGCCATCGTCGAGTCCGTCGTGAGCCTCGCGCACCGCCTTGGCAGGCAGGTCGTCGCAGAGGGCGTCGAGGACGAGGCCACGCTCGAATACCTCGACCGGCTCGGGGCGGACTACGCCCAGGGGTTCTTCATCGGTCGACCGGTCCCGCCTGACGAGATCACGGCTCGGCTCCGATCCGAGGCGACGAGCGAGGTCACAGGGAAGCAGGTGCTCGCCCTCGAGACGTCGGGTGGTCAGGGCTCGTAGGGAGGCCCGTCGGCATGGTCGTCGAGGCAGCCGCGGGTGCCGCCGACGTCCAACTCAGCGCGCCCTGAGTCTCGCCCGGCACCGCCCAGGTTCTAAAGCAGTCCGTCATCTCGTGCCCTTCGGTGTTGGCGCCACCCGGCTCAACGGCTCGGCCGACGCGGTCGAGCCTCAGACGTTGCGTGACGGTATCGGCGAAGGTGTGGGGACGCCATGCCGGCGGGAACCCGATACGAGCAGGCCCAGCCCGATCCCGAGCATGCAGACCGCTTGCCGCGCGCCGGAAATGGTTGCATCATCCGCGCCACGGCAGGGGGCAGGGAAACCGCGAGGTCCCTCCAGCGCAGCGTCCCAACTCGGTCGCCAACCGATGCGCTGGGCCAATGGCGAGACCGACCCGCGTGGTCCGGGCGCGGATGCGCTCAGAAGTGGGGTCTGGTGCACCGCTTCCTGCTTGGCACTGCACGGATCCCCGGTGGTGAACGGCTGCACGCCGTGGAAGTACGCGCGCGGGACAGGATCGGACGGAAGCACCATCACGTATCACGAGAACGCACACTTCACGCTGCTCCCAGACGGCACCATGTCGGTCACATTCGACAAGATCAGCGTCACCTGCGGCTGAACGGGCGGCCGGTCGTCGACCGGGCCGTCGTCGCGTTTCAGCCGAGGTCCCAGCAAACGCCGCGAGCATCGCCACGCGAGTGGTGACCTGAGGCCCTCCCGTTTCGGCGTATTCGGGAGGGCCTCCAGCCAGATCACGGGCAACGTCGCGAGGCCGACGGGGCACCTCGCCCCATCGATCGAGCAGATCGCCCGCGACAACGCGGGTGTCTTCAGGAGTGCAGCGGTTGCTTGACGTCAAGCGGCAGGCTCGATCCGACATTCGCCGGCCCGGTTCGGACCGTCCGGCCACGGCGCGGTTCGCGACGGTCATCGTGAAGCTGACGGAGACGCCCCGGTGAGATCCTGGTGCTGCCCGGATCGGTCGCCGAGATCCCCGGCTACTTCCGGCTCTCCCTCACGGAGGCCGACGACATGATCGATCGTGCCCTTCCGGGCTTCGCGGCTGCCTTCGAGCACGCGCGTGTGCACGAGGCGGGCAGCGCCGGCCCGGGCCGGCCGGCGACCGGACCGTGAGCCCTGACCTCGCCGCCGGGACGTGGGCTGCAGTCCAGCATCGTCCGGATGCCCCGGCGTCGAGCTCGAGCCTCGTGATGGAGAGCCTTGCGGCATTCCAGGCGGAACCCTGCGCATCGACCTGGTATGGCTTCGTCGTTCGGCTGAACCTCCTCGTCGACTCGAGCGAGGTCCGCGAGCTGCTCGGTCCCCTGGACCCGTTCCCGGTCGTGACCTCGCAGGCCATGGCCGATGTGCGGCTGGCAAAGGGCGTCCCCACCGAGGAGGGTGCCGGCTGATCCGGAGGCCCTCGCGTTCGGCCGGGCCACGCCCGACTCCTGGACTATGACACCAACGTGGACGCGCGCCGCCAGGGCTCGGGCGGCAACCCGGCAGCCGGATGGCGACGGCAACGGGCCGGCCACTAGCCCGCGCCGGGCGCTTCCGCTACTCTCCTCGACTCAAGGATCACGCTCGGGGGAGGCGCGTTGCACTGCACACGCTGCGGCAAGGTCAACGAGGCCGGCCGCAAATTCTGCATCGAGTGCGGTTCTTCGCTCGGGACGGGCTGCCCCTCGTGCGGAGCCCCGGTCCCGGAGGACGCCAAGTTCTGCGGCGAGTGCGGCGCGAACCTGACGACGGCGGCCGCCCGCGAGGCGCCTGCCCGCGTTCCGTCGCCCGCGCCCGTCCCGGCACCGGTGGCCGAGCGCCGCCTCGTCTCGGTCCTGTTCGCGGATCTGGTCGGGTTCACGACCCTCGCAGAAGCCCGGGATGCCGAGGACACACGGGAGCTCCTCTCGCGCTACTTCGACCTGTCGCGCGAGGTGATCGAGCGCTACGGCGGGACCGTCGAGAAGTTCATCGGCGACGCGGTGATGGCCGTCTGGGGGGCGCCGACCGCGCGGGAAGACGACGCGGAGCTCGCCGTGCGGGCCGCGCTGGAGCTCGTGGAGTCCGTTCGGACCCTTGGAGCCACGCTCAGCGCCCGGGCCGGCGTGCTGACGGGCGAGGCCGCCGTGACCCTCGGGGCGGTCGGCCAGGGCATGGTCGCGGGCGACCTCGTGAACACCGCCTCGCGACTGCAGTCCGTCGCCCGACCGGGGACGGTGCTGGTCGGCGAGGCGACCCAGCGAGCGGCGAGCAAGGCGATCGTGTTCGATCCGGCCGGCGAGCAGGTGCTCAAGGGCAGGACGGCGCCCGTGCCGGCCTGGCAGGCGGTCCGCGTTGTTGCCGAGCGCGGCGGCCGGAACCGGGCGGAGACGATGGAGGCGCCGTTCGTCGGTCGCCAGGACGAGCTGCGACTGCTCAAGGAGCTCTTCCACGCGACGGGCCGGGAAGGGCGGAGCAGGCTCGTGTCGGTGATCGGCCCCGCGGGCATCGGCAAGACGCGCCTCGCGTGGGAGTTCCTCAAGTACGTCGATGGCCTGCTCGAGGGCGTCTGGTGGCACGAGGGCCGGTGCCCCGCCTACGGCGACGGGGTCACCTTCTGGGCGCTGGGCGAGATGATCCGACAGCGCTGCGGCCTCCTCGAGAGCGACGACGAGCCCACAACGCGGGCCAAGGTCGCCGAGACCGTTCGGCGGTTCGTGCCCGACGCGGACGAGCGGCGCTGGATCCAGCCCGCCCTCCTCGCGCTGCTGGGCCTGGAGGCGCGCGTCGGCTCGGAGCAGCTGTTCGGCGCGTGGCGAACCTTCTTCGAGCGGCTGGCCGCGGAGAGCCCCGTCGCGATGGTCTTCGAGGACTTCCACCACGCGGACAGCGGGCTGATCGACTTCGTCGACCATATGCTGGAGTGGAGCCGGAACGTCCCGATCTTCGTCATGACCCTGTCCCGCCCCGAGCTCCTGGAGAAGCGGGCGGACTGGGGTGCCGGCAAGCGGAACTTCACGAGCGTCTACCTGGAGCCCCTTCCGGAACGCGCGATGCGCGACCTGCTCGCAGGGCTGGTGCCCGGCCTGCCCGCCGAGGCGACCCGGTCCATCGTCGCCCGCGCGGACGGGATCCCGCTTTACGCCGTGGAGACGGTCCGGATGCTGGTCGCGGAGGGCCGGCTGACGCTCCGCGAGAACGTCTACGTCCCGACCGACGACCTCGCGACCCTTGCCGTGCCAGAGACGCTCACCGCCCTCATCGCCGCCCGGCTCGATGGCCTGGAGGCCACTGACCGGGGTCTCGTCCACGATGGCGCGGTCCTCGGACAGAGCTTCGCACCAGCCGGCCTGGCTGCGGTGTCGGGGATGAGCGCGGCCGAGCTGGAACCCCGCCTGCGGGGTCTCGTTCGCCGGGAGATCCTGTCGCTCGAGACCGGGCCCCGTTCGCCCGAGCGGGGCAACTACCGCTTCGTCCAGGCGCTGATCCGGGAGGTCGCCTACAACCGGTTGGCCCGGCAGGACCGCAAGACGCGCCATCTTGCAGCCGCCCGCCACTTCGAGGGTCTCGGATCGGACGAGCTGGCGGGGGCCCTCGCCGGCCACTACCTCGCCGCCTGGCAGAACGCACCGACGGGCGCCGAGGCCGACGCGCTGGCGGCCCAGGCCCGGATCGCGCTGTCCGCGGCCGCCGATCGTGCCCTGGCCCTGGGCTCCTTCGACCAGGCGGTCAGCTTTCCTCCGCCAGGCGATCACCGTCACGGGCGACCCGGCTCGAGGAGGCGAGCCTCCTCGAGCGCGCGAGCCACGCGGCCTCCCAGGCGGCCCACCACGACCAGGCCGAGGCGATGGCGCGACGGGCGCTCGACCTTCAGCGCGGCCTGGGCGACCGGCACGGTATCGCCCGCTCCGCGACCGCCCTGGGCGCGGCCCTCGTCCAGTCGTACCGGGTGGAGAGCGCCCTCGAGGCGCTCGAGCCCGTGGTCGGCGAGCTCGCCGACCTCGAGGGCGACCCGGTCCTGATCGAGCTCGACGTGACGCTCGCGCGGGCGTACCTGGTCGGCGAGCGACTGGAGCGGGCGATCGAGATCGCCGATCGCGTCCTCGTGCCGGCAGAGCGGCTCGACCTCGTCTTGACGATCTGCCGGGCCCTCGCCGTGAAGGGCTCGGCGCTCATGAACAGCGGCCACAACTACGAGGGGATGAACACGCTCCGGGGGGTCATCGGCCTGGCCGAAGCCCGCGGGCTGACCGAGATCGCGATGCGCGCCCGGATCGCGCTCGCGGCGGGTCTCGGGCACCGGGACCCGCTCGAGGCCCTCACGATGAACCGGACCCTCCTCGAGGAATCGCGACGGGCAGGCCTACGCTCACAGGCGATCATCGTCGTGGGCAACGGCGCCGAGGCCGCGCGGACCGTGGGCGACTGGGATTGGGCCGAGACGGAGGCCGGTGCCCTCCTCGCGTCCGACATCGATCGCGAGGACCGGATCTGGCTCCTTGCCCAGGCGCTGATCATCGGGCGTCTTCGGGGCGAGGCCCGGGTGGAGGCGCAGGCCGAGTTCGACCGGCTCGTGGCCCCCGTCCTCGACCAGTCCGTGCAACAGACCGACATCCGCGACCTGGAGGCATGGTCCGCGCTCCTGGACGGCCGCCTCCGGGAGGCCAGTCGGCAATGGGAGTCGACGGCCGACGCAAGCCCGCTCAACGCTCCGTCCGCCCTGGCGCTGGCGGGCAGGGCCCACCTCTGGGCGGGTGAGCTTGCCGGCGCCCGCGCCGCGTTCGAGGCCGGGGACGCCACGTCCGTTCACGGCCCGTTCGTGGAGGCCCGCCGGACCGCCCTTGCAGCCGGGATTGCCGCGCTCGAGGGCCGCGCTGGCGAGGCGCTCGGTCTCTTTGAGCGGGCTCGCGACCAGATGCGAGACGGGAAGGCGCTGTTCGAGCTCGCCCTGGTGGGCGTGGACATGGCCGCGCTTCTCGACCCGTCGGCGCCGGCCGTCGGGGCCGCCATCGCCGAGGCGCGGCAGATCCTCGACCAGCTCCGGGCCGCGCCCCTTCTCGCCCGGCTCGACGGGCTCGCGGATGGCTCCCTTCGCACGCTGGCGCAGCCGGAACCGCGGGCTCGTTCCCACGCCGAGCGGAGAATCGCGCCGGCGCGGGCCGCGGAGTCCGGCGAGGCGCGAATCTAGCGCAGGAGACGTCCGCACCTGGTCGAGCCGCACGGGCACATGGCCCCTGGGCCCGTGCCCGCGCCGCCGCGGCGCCGATCGCAGCAGCGGCGCCCTCAGCTTGAGGTCGCTCGCCCGGGGCCACGCTCGCCGGGCGCGCGTGACGGTCGCGGACGGATTTGCGCCATGATCCGCGAGCCATGGGACGATCATTGGGCGCTTCTCGTACCGAGCGCGGAATCCGCTGCGAGCCGCGCCTGACCGGCTTCCAGCCCGCGGCGATGTCGGCGCACCCACTCGCGCCATGACCCCGCCCGCGACGCGACCTCGGTTCGCCTGGCGGCGATCGCTCTTCATCGTGCTCTGCGTGATCGTCGTCGCGATCGTGGCCAGTCAGTTCACTTCGGCGGAGGCGCTCGGCGCGGACCTCTCGAAGGCGGACCCGGTGTGGGTAACGATCGCTGTCCTCCTGCACGGGGCCTTCTTCGTCCTCTACGGAGGGCTCTACGCGGCGGGGTTCCGCGCGGTCGGGGTGTCCAGCGGCGCGCTGCGACTGGTCCCGGTGATGTTCGCCTCGATCTTCGCGAAGACTGCCGTCCCGTTCACGGCGGCGCCCGCGGCCGCGGTCTTCATCGACGACGCGATGGCGCGGGGCCAGTCCGGCCCGCGGACGGCGGTCGGGGTCGTCGTCACGCTTGCCGTGGACCTGCTGACCGCGCTGCCCTTCGTGCTCGCCGGCACCGTCGCCCTCGTGATGCGGGATCGGCTCGTCGCGTTCGGGCTGCTGGGCACGGCGGTCTTCGTGGTCTTCATCGGCGGCGTGCTGGCGACGCTGGTCCTCGCGGCTCGCATGCCCCGGGTGCTCGAGCGGCTGCTGGTCGCGTGCGGTGCCCTGGTCGACCGCGCGGCGGTCGTCCTTGGGCGTCCCGCACCCGTGCCCGACGGCTGGGCACGCCGGACCACCGAGACGCTCGCCGCGGCCGTGACCTCGATCCCCGGCCATCCGCGCGACATCGCGATCGCGTCCGGCTATGGGCTGCTCCTCCACCTCGCCAACCTGGCGGGCCTCGGCGCCCTGTTCCTCGCCTTCGGGCAGAGCCTGGACCTGGCTGCGCTCGCGGCCGGATTCGGCATGAGCATCGTGTTCTTCATCATCGCGATCGTGCCCGACGGCGTGGGCGCGGTCGAGGGGGCGATGGCCCTCGTCTTCGTCCAGCTGGGGATGCCGGCGACCGCGGCGATCCTGGTCACCCTGGCCTATCGCATCCTCAACGTCTGGCTCCCGGTCGCGATCGGGTTCTGGTGCGCACGGCGGCTCCGGCTCTTCGGCGCAAGCCAGCGGGCAGGGGAGACGCTGCCCGCCATCGAGCCCGAATCCCTGTAGGGCGTCGCGGTGGCGGGCTCGTCCGCGACGGCGGAGCGGGCCCCGATCGGCTCGGCCGCGAGTCCGGCCGGGCCCGGATCGCCTAGAAGTCGGCGCTGGCGGGCGTGCGCGGGAACGGGATGACGTCCCGGATGTTCGCCATCCCGGTGGCGTAGGCCACGGCGCGATCGAACCCGAGCCCGAACCCGGCGTGCGGCACGGTGCCGTAGCGGCGCAGGTCGCGATACCACCAGTACGCCGCGGGATCGAGCCCCGTCTCGCGGATGCGCGCGTCGAGCACGTCGAGGCGCTCCTCGCGCTGGCTGCCGCCGACGATCTCGCCGATGCCGGGGGCGAGCACGTCCATCGCCGCCACCGTGCGCCCGTCGTCGTTCAGGCGCATGTAGAACGCCTTGATCTCCTTCGGGTAGTTGACGACCACGACCGGCCGCTTCGCGTACTCCTCGCAGAGGTAGCGCTCGTGCTCCGCCTGCAGGGCGACGCCCCACTTCACCGGGAACTCCAACGCGCGGCCGGACCGCTGGAGAACCTCGATCGCCTCCGTGTACTCCATCCGCGCGAAGCTGGACGTGACGAACGCCTCGAGCCGGCTGACCGCCTCCTTGTCGATCCGCTCGGCGAAGAACGCCATGTCGTCGGCGCGCTCGTCGAGGACCGCGCGGAAGCTGTACCGGAGCAGGTCCTCGGCCAGGTCCGCGTTGTCCGCGATGTCGGCGAAGGCGATCTCCGGCTCGACCATCCAGAACTCCGAGAGGTGCCGGCTGGTGTTCGAGTTCTCGGCGCGGAACGTGGGCCCGAACGTGTAGACGTTCGTGAGCGCCAGGCAGTACGTCTCGACGTTGAGCTGGCCGGACACGGTGAGGAAGGCCGGCTTGCCGAAGAAGTCCTGCGCGTAGTCGATCCCGCCGTCGGGCGTGCGCGGGAGGTTGGCCAGGTCGAGCGTCGAGACGCGGAACAGCTCGCCCGCCCCCTCGGCGTCGCTCGCGGTCAGGATCGGCGTGTGCACCCAGTAGAAGCCGTGCTCGTCGAAGTAGCGATGCATCGCCATCGCGAGGCAGTGGCGGACCCGGGCGACCGCGCCGAAGGTGTTCGTCCGCACGCGCAGGTGGGCCACCTCGCGGAGGTACTCGAAGGAGTGCCGCTTCGCCGAGATCGGGTAGGTCTCCGGGTCGTCCACCCACCCGACGACGACGACGCTGTCGGCGAGCAGCTCGACCGCCTGCCCCTGGCCCTGCGAGGCGGCGACCGTGCCCGTGACCGTGACGGCGCAGCCGGCGGTCAGGTGCAGGACCTCGTCCTGGTAGTTGGCGAGCGTCGCCGGGGCCACGACCTGGAGGGCGTCGAAGCAGGACCCGTCGTGGACGTGCAGGAACGAGAGCCCGGCCTTCGAATCGCGACGCGTCCGGATCCAGCCCTGGACCGTCGCGCGCGCGCCGACCGGCCGGCCGGCCCGCGAGGATGTCGACGACGCGGTCTGCCTGCGGCATGAGGTTCTCCTTCCGGCCCGCGGGGAGCACGCGGTGTCGGGCCGTGATCGTGGAGACACGCGGGTGGGCGGCGTGACCCGCTCAGGATGAACGATACCGAACGGGCGCGGTCGAGGCGCGAGCGCGGCCGCGCCGCCTCAGGATGCGGCGGCCGCCGCGGTGGAGCGCCGGATCACGAGCTCGACCGGGAAGTCCAGCTCGTCGCTGCCGGCCGCGACCGTCCTCGCGGCCGAGTCCCGGGGGCGCGCATGCGGGGCGTCGAGCAGGAACCGCGCCGCCGCGTAGCCCTTCAGGCGGAGCGGCTGGCGGATCGTCGTCAGCGACGGCCGGCTCTTCGCGGCCGCGGCGATGTCGTCGAAGCCCACGACGGCGAGCGACCGCGGCACGTCGACGCGCAGCTCCCGTGCGGCGGCAAGCACGCCGAGGGCAAGCCGGTCGCTCATCGCGAGGATCGCCGTCGGTGGCACGGCCCGCTCCAGGAGGCCCGCCCGGCCTGCCGACCGAGCTCCTCGTCGCTGTGTGCGCACTCGTAGACGGATACGTCATCGCCCGCCAGGCCCGCGTCGGCAAGCGCCGCGCGGTATCCGCCGAGCCTCCGCGCCGCCACGTCGTAGGTCGCCGCCTCGATGCGGGCCTCGTCACCCTGGCCGGTGTACCCATCGGACCTGAACGGCAGGGTCACGATGCCGAGCCGGCGGTGGCCCAGCTCGAGGAGGTGGCGCGCCGCCAGCCGGGCGCCGCCCGGATCGTCGATGCTGACCGTCGCGACCCCGGGCAGGCGAGGCTCGTCGACAACGACGACCGGTACGCCGCGCGCGAGCACCTGGTGCAGCACCGCCGTGTCCGACGGCAGCGAGTAGGCGATGAACCCGTCGACCGCGACGTCCGTGATGGCGCGAGGGTCGCGCACGCGGCTGGCGCCCGGGATCACGAGCAGGCCCAGCCGCCGCTCCTCGCACGCGTCGGCGATGCCCCGGATGAGCTCGCTGGTCGATGGGTCGTCGAGCGCGAATGGGAGCGACTCGGGGAGGATGAGGCCCAACGCGCCGGCCCGGCCGGTGCGGAGCATCCGGGCAACCGGGTCCGGGCCCGCGTATCCCTCGGCGCGGGCGGCCTCGAGGACGCGATCGCGCAGCGCAGGGGAGAGCTGGTCGGGACGGCTGAACGCGTTGGAGACCGTCGTCTTCGAGACGCCCAGGGATTTCGCGAGATCACGGAGCGTGAACCGGCGCGGGGGGCTCGATCGGTCGTCCATGGCGTCATCTTGACCGATCCAGACCCTTCGTGTACAGTGGCGATGTTCTTGATCGATCCAGAACCCACATCGCACCGGATCGAACTCGAACAGGAGCTCTCATGAACCTGCTGACGATGCCGACCACCGAGGACCTCGCCCGCGAACGAATTGAGCTGGCGTGGCGCGAATATGACTTCTGCCGGGCCTGCGGTCAGCCGATGACGATCGAGGTCCACGGCGGCAGCCTCTGGATCGAATGCGCATCCCTGCGGTCGCTCCGTGGGATCCGCCTTCGCCTCGGAACCCGCATCCACGACCGCCACGAGATCGACCTTCCGGATGAGGGCATGGTCCAGGCGGCCGCGTAGCGGTCCTCCGCACCGCGGCATCCGTGCCGCCCGCCCGGACCGAGCGTCCGCGGCAGTCAGCCCGGCAGCTCGAAGGCGACGCCCCGCAGCGCCCACACGTAGCCGGCGCACCCGACGAGCGACGTCCCCGCCGCGACCGCGAGGGCCGCGACGAACGTCCGCGGGGCGATCGCGTTCGTCGCCACCAGCTCCGCCAGCGGCGACGGATCCACGCCGAACACGACGATCCCGATCGTGCCGGCGACGACAGCGACGGCCCCGGCGGCACCGAGGAGCCGTATCGGCGGGCCGCCGACGCCACGCCTCCAGGTTCGCCTGGGCATCCAGCCCCGGACGGTGACGAGGATGGCCGTCACGAACGAGGCCCAGGCGAGGGAGATGAAGATCGCGCCCTCGACGTCGGCAAGGCGATGCCAACCCGCGATCATCGTGCTGACCCCCACGGTCGCGACCAGTCCCGCCCCGATGACGGCGACGAGGGTGCGCGCCCGCCGGGGCACGACGAGGACGCCTGCGAGGGCGAGCGACGAGACGATGGCGACGTGCCCGCTCGGGAAGCTGTTCCCGCTGGCGTATGCCGCTCCCGCGAGAAGGTCCGGGCGCTCGAGGACCTGCTTCAGGAGCTGCGTCGTGAGATTCGCCCCGGCGAGGAGCACGAGCACGGCCGCGGCCAGCCCGAAGCCGCCCCGTACGATCGCCAGGCCCAGGAGCCCGAGCGAGGCCGCCATGGCGAACGCCAGGCTGACCGTGGTCAGGGCATCGGCCGCCGCGCCCAGCACGGCAGGGTCGGACGCGACCCGCCCGTACAGGATCAGGTCCGCGATCTGCTGGCCGATGAGCGACTGGGTCGTGGCAAGCCAGACGCCTGCGACGAGGAGCGCCGAGACGGTGCCGAGCAGCGCCAGCCTCCGGCTGCTTCCACCGGTCGTGACGACCGGGGTGCGCCTCCCAGAGAACCGCCCGTGCCGCGGGTGCATCGCGTTGTTCCGGGTCATCGCTCGCGGCCAGGGCCGGTCCGGCCGGAGCCGTCCCGCGAGGGAGCGAGCGGGCCGCGTGAGGGGAGCTGGGGGTTCATGTGGGGACCCGATTATGACCACCGGTCCGGCTCACGTGAACGCCCGCCTCTCCCGCTCCCGTCGCGTGGAGGCGGCGGCCCCGATCGGCCGGGACGCTCGCGCCGGCGGTCCTTGCCCCACGGCACCGTCCGATCTGCAACGCGCGCCCGGTCGACTGCCGCGGCGGGTAGCATCCCGTGCGTGTCACTGTCGCTTCGCCGTCGCCGGGAGCTCGCCACCCGGACAGGCGCTGTCCGCCGCGACGGATCGTGGGGCCTCGCATGACGATCGACGCGGACGTCCTGGTCGACGGCGGCACGATCGTCGACGGGACCGGGCGGCCCGGCTTTCCGGGCTCGGTCGCCGTCCTCGGCGACCGCCTGATCGTCCTGCCGGACGGCGATCGGCGGGCGGCGACGGACGATCGCGGCGCTTCCGGGATCCGGGCCGGCCGAACGATCGACGCCCGCGGCCTCGTGATCGCGCCGGGGTTCATCGACCTCCACAGCCACGGCGGGCTGGTGATGCTCGCCGAGCCGCTCCACGAGCCCAAGGTTCGACAGGGCGTCACAACCGAGCTGATCGGCGTCGACGGCAACGCCTACGCGCCGTTCCCGTCGCGACGCGACCTCCTTGACTACGTCGTCCTCAATGGCGGGCTCGACGGCCGGCCGGAGATCGCCTACGACTGGTCCACGGTCTCCGACTACCTCGCGCGGTACGACGGGACGACCTCGGTCAACGTCGCGTACGTCGTCGGGAACTCACCGCTCCGGATCGCATCGGTTGGCTGGGACGAGGTGGAAGCGGACACCCGCGCGATGGCGGACCAGCGGTCGCGCCTCCGGGAGGCCCTGGAGGATGGCGCCTTCGGCCTGTCCACCGGCCTCGACTACCCGCCCGGGTCGTACGCGACGACCGCCGAGCTGGCCGAGCTGGCGAGCCGTTGTCGCCGGGCTCGGTGGGATCTACCACACCCATGTCCGGTATCCGCTGGGCGACGGGTTCCTCGACCCGTACCGCGAGGCGATCGAGATCGGGCGACGGTCCGGCGCCCCGGTCCACATCACCCACTTCTACCACCGGCCGACCTTCCCGGGCTCGCCGGAGGTGATGCTCGCCCTCGTCGACGACGCGCGGGCCGCGGGCCTTGACGTCACGTTCGACCTCTACCCCTACGAGTGGGCGAGCACCCGGCTGCTGATCATGCTGCCGAACTGGCTCCAGGCCGGCGGGGTAGGCCCGCTCCGGGAGCGCCTCGCCGATCGCACGGTGCGGGCGCGCGTTCGCCAGGAGGCCGCTGCCCGCGGGCGCCTCTTTGCCGGCGACCGCTCGTGGGACGAGGTCAGGCTGGGGTACTTCGCCCGCCCGGAGAACGCGGAATGGGAGGGCCGGACGCTCGGCGCGTACCTCAAGGCGACCGGGCTGGACCCGGTCGACGCGATCTGCGACCTGCTGCTCGCGGAGGACCTGCGGATCAACCAGGTGACGCCCGGGCCCCACCTGGCGGGGATCCGGCCGTTCATCCGGCATCCCCGGGCGATGATCGCCACGGACGGCGTGATGATCGCGGCGAAGCCGGCGCCTCGCACCTACGGGACCTATCCGCGCATCCTCGGCGAGTTCGTCCGCGAGGAGCGCTGGCTGGGCCTGGAGGACGCCGTCCGGAAGATGACCGGGGCACCGGCCGCTCGGCTCGGTCTCGCCGATCGGGGCGTCCTCGCGGATGGCTTCAAGGCGGACCTGGTCGTGTTCGACCCGGCGCGCGTGCGGGCGCTGGCGACGTACGACGAGCCGCGCCGCTACCCCGAGGGCATCCCGTACGTGCTGGTGAACGGGGTCCTGGTGGTCGACGGCGGCGAGCACACCGGCGCGACGCCCGGCCGCGCGCTCCGCCGCGGACGCCGCGACTGATCGTCGACCGACGGGATGACGAACGGACGGCGCGCCGCCTCGACACGGTGCTGCCGCGATATGGCGCCGCCGCGATACGGCGCCGCCGCGATACGGCGCCGCCGCGATACGGCGCCGCCGCGATACGGCGCCGCCGCGATACGGCGCCTTGACGTCCGCGGCGCTCGACGGCACCCTTGCCCGACTCCAGCCCGTCCCAGGAGGACCGCCGTGATCGACCTCGGCCCGAACCGATATGGCAAGCGCGCGATTCGGGTCGTCAAGGTTGTTCGTGGGCCCGAGGAACACACGGTCCGCGATCTCACCGTCGACGTCGCACTCGAGGGGGACTTCGCGACCGCGTTCAAGGCCGGCGACAACGCGCAGGTCGTCGCGACAGAAACGATGAAGAACACCGTCTACGCCCTCGCGGCGGACCAGCTCACCGGCGCCATCGAGGCGTTCGGGGCGGTCCTGGCCGAGCATTTCCTCGGTTTCCCCCAGGTCGTGCGGTCGACCGTCTCCCTCCGCGAGCATCAGTGGACGCCGATCCCCGTCGACGGCGCGCCCGCGCCGGATGCCTTCCAACGGGCCGGGGATGCGACCCGGACCGCGGAGGTGGTCGCGACCCGGGAGGCCACGATGGTTGCGTCGGGCCTCGCGGACCTCGTCGTGATGAAGACGGCGCGATCCGCGTTCTCGGGCTTCCCGCGTGACCGCTACACGACGCTGGCCGATGCGCGCGACCGGGTCATGGCGACGAAGGTGACGGCGACCTGGCGCCACCGCGGCCCCGCCGACGATTGGGACGCGAGCCACGCGGCGATCTCGGCCACGCTCCGGGAGGTCTTTGCCGAGCACGCCAGCGAGTCGATCCAGCACTCGATCTGGATCATGGCCAACGCCATGCTCGAACGGCACGCGGAGATCGACGAGGTCCGCATGTCGCTGCCGAACCTCCACCACTGGCCGGTCGACCTGGCGCCGCTCGGCGGGACGAACCGGGGCGAGATCTTCGTCGCGACGACCGAGCCGCACGGCCTCATCGAGGCCACCGTCCGGCGGGCAGCGTCGTGACCGCGATGGCGCCGGGCGTCGAGATCCTCGGGCCCGCCGTCCCGGGCCAGGAGCTCGTCCTCACGCCCGACGCAGTTGCGTTCGTCGCCGACCTCGAGCGCCGGTTCCGCAACGAGCGCCGCGCCCTGCTCGGGCGACGCGCGGCACGCCATGCGGAGATCGAGCGCGGGGTCCTGCCGGGATTCCTCGCCGAGACGGCGGACGTCCGCGCGAGCGACTGGCGGGTCGCGCCGCCGCCGCCCGACCTCGACGACCGCCGCGTCGAGATCACCGGCCCCGCCGAGCCGAAGATGATGATCAACGCGCTCAACTCCGGCGCGCGGGTCTTCATGGCGGACTTCGAGGACGCGCTGAGCCCGACCTGGGCGAACGTGATCGGCGGCCAGCTCGCGGTGCGGCAGGCCGTCCGACGCACGCTTGCCTTCGAAACGCCCGAGAAGGCCTATCGGCTGGCGGAGCGGACGGCGACCCTGCTCGTTCGTCCGCGCGGCTGGCACCTCGAGGAGCGTCACGTCGTCGTCGACGGCCGGCCCGTGTCGGCGAGCCTGTTCGACGCCGGCCTCTTCCTGTTCCACAACGCCGCGGAGACGCTGGCCCGTGGCTCCGGTCCGTACCTCTACCTGCCCAAGCTCGAGGGCCATCTTGAGGCGCGCCTCTGGAACGACGTCTTCGTCCACGCCCAGGCGGCGACGGGGATCCCGCGCGGCAGCGTCCGGGCCACCGTGCTGATCGAGACGATCCTGGCGGCCTTCGAGATGGACGAAATCCTCTTCGAGCTGCGTGAGCACGCTTCCGGTCTCAACGCCGGGCGCTGGGACTACCTGTTCAGCGTGATCAAGCGGTTCGCGGGGAATGCCGGGTTCGTCATGCCCGACCGGGGCCAGGTGACCATGGCGGTCCCGTTCATGCGCGCCTATACGCGCCTGCTCGTCGCGACCTGCCACCGTCGCGGCGCCCACGCCATCGGCGGCATGTCGGCGTTCATCCCCAACCGCCGCGAGCCGGAGGTCACCGCGAACGCGCTCGTCCGGGTCCGGGAGGACAAGGAGCGCGAGGCGGGCGACGGCTTCGATGGCACCTGGGTCGCCCACCCGGACCTCGTCCCGGTCGCGGGCGCGGTGTTCGACCGCGTCCTCGGCGACCGCCCGCACCAGAAGGACGCCCCCGGCGACCGCGAGGTCCCGGCGGGGGCGCTCCTCGACGTGACGGTGCCCGGCGGCCGAGTGACGGAGGCGGGCGTCCGCCAGGACGTCAGCGTGGCGCTGCGGTACCTGGATTCGTGGCTGCAGGGAAACGGCGCCGCCGCGATCGACAACCTGATGGAGGACACGGCGACGGCCGAGATCTCGCGCACCCAGCTCTGGCAGTGGCGCCGTCACGCGACCCTTCTCGACGACGGCGCGCCGTTCACGGCCGATCGCTACCGGCAGATCCGTGACGATGAGCTCGCGCGGATCGGCGCGCATGCCGGGCGTGTCGCCGATGCCGCGGCGCTGCTCGACGACCTCGTCCTCGCGGACCGTCTCGCCGAGTTCCTCACCCTCGAGGCGTACCGCCGTCTCGACTGACCGGGCAACGCCCGGCGACGAACCGCGTCAGGCGAGCAACGCCGTCAGGCGAGCGGCTCGATCGCGCGCTCCACGAATCGGCCGTAGCCCCTTCGGCCGACGAACCGCCCGTCGCGCACGACGAACGCCCCGCGGACGATCGTGGAGCGGACCGCGCCGCGGACCTCGCGGCCCTCGAACGGCGTGTAGTCGCTCGAGTGGTGGAGGTCGGCGCCGCGGATCGTCCTGCGCGCCGCCGGGTCGAACAGGACGATGTCCGCGTCGAGGCCCACCGCGAGCGCGCCCTTCGTGGCGAACCCGAAGAGGCGCGCTGGCGTCGTTGACAGGAGGTCGACCATCCGTCCCAGGGTCATCCGCCCCGAGGCGACACCGGCGTCGTACACGACGGGAAGGAGCGTCTCGATCCCGGGTGCCCCGTTCGAGATGCGGTCGAACGACTGGCGCCAGCTCTGCTTCTCGACCGCGAGGCGATCGGGCACATGGTCCGTCGCGATGATCGAGAGCGCTCCCTCGGCGAGGCCGGCCCAGAGCGCGTCCGGATTGTCCGCGCTCGCGCAGGGGCGGCGAGATCAGGTAGCGGGCCGCCGTCTCGGGGTCGCCGGCGTAGCGGTCCTCGGTGAGGGTCAGGTAGACGGGGCACGTCTCCGCGAATACCGGGAGTCCCTCGTCACGGGCGGCACGCACCTCCGCCAGGGCGTCCGCCGACGAGAGATGGACGACATACAGCGGCGCCCGCGCGGCACGGGCGAGCGCGATCGCGCGCCCGGTCGCCTCCGCCTCCACGTACGGCGGCCGCGACGACGCGTGGTAGCGGGGCTCCGCCTCGCCCGCGGCCAGGTGGCGCGCCGTCAGCGCCTCGAGGATCGCGCGGTTCTCACAGTGAACTTCCAGCAGGCCGCCGTGGCGCCCGGTCGCCTCGAGCGCCCCGAGGATCGCCGCGTCGTCCAGGCCAAAGTCGTAGACCATGAACGCCTTGAACGTCGGGACGCCGGCGTCGATCGCAGCGCGGATCCCGGCGGCCGTGTTCTCGCTCGACGCGGTGATGACGAGACTCGGCGCGACGTCCACCGCTGCGTCGCTCGCCGTGGCTGCGCGCCATTCGCGGAGGCCCGTCTCGAGCGAGCGCGCGGCTGCATCCGACGACCCGGTGCCCGGGTTGTTGAAGGCAAGGAACGTCGTTGTTCCGCCGAACGCCGCCGCCACGGAGTCGTCGAAGAAGCGGTCCGGGCGCTCGTCGGTCGCGACGCGCACGTGCGTGTGGACGTCGACGACACCCGGGAGCACGAGCAGGCCCGTCGCATCGACGACCTCGCGCGCGGACCCTGCCATGCCGCCGAGGTCGGGCGCGATGGCCGTGATCCGGCCGCCCTCGACGGCGACGTCGGCCCGCGTGGAGCCCTCGCGCGTGACGACCGTTCCGCCCCGGACCAGGAGGTCGATCACCGCCTACGCGCCTTCGACGATCTCGATCTCCTGGGCGCCCTCCCAGAGGCAGCGCCGCCCGACCTCCCCGAGGCGCTCCGCCCAGCCTGCATCCGGCTCGATCGTCGCGAAGTGGTTCGCCGCCAGCTGGCCGACCTTCGACGACGTCGTGCAGGCGCCGTACGGGACGAAGATCTCGCACTCGCTGATGCCGCCGGGATACAAGGCCAGCTGCCCCGGGCCCGGGTGCGAGGTGTGGTGCTCCCAGCCGACGTCCGGCCGCAGGTCGCCATAGGGGATCCAGGTCGACTCGCCGCTCCACCGGCAGTGGATCAGGCGTGCGCGGAGGGGGAGCATGGCGCGGACGACGGCGATCGTGCGCGGCGCGTCGGGCTCCCACCGGGCGCTAAAGTGCAGGTCGCCAACCCGGATCGACAGATCGCTCATCGGCGGAGGATAGCGCGTGTCCCAGCACCGGCCGACGATCTCCACCCATCTCCTGGACACCGCCGCGGGCACGCCGCGGGCCGGCGTCACCATCCGGCTTCGGCGGCCGGCCGCGGACGGCAGCGCGCCGCTCGTCGGCGAGGGCGTGACCGACGTCGATGGCCGCATCCTCGATCTCCTCGCCGGCGGAACCCTCGAGGCCGGGGCGTACCGCCTCGAGTTCGTGCTTCCAGGGGAGTTGTTCTTCACCGGCCTCGCCCTGGACTTCCGGGTCGACGACGCCGCGCGGAGCTATCACCTGCCGCTCCTGCTGGCGCCGTTCGGGCTCACGGCGTACCGCGGGTCCTGACCCTCGTGACGGGCCGCCCACCGACCGTCGCCGAGCTCGACGCGCTCGACCCGGACGCGTGCCGGGCCGCGCTCGCGCCGCTGTTCGAGGGCGCTCCCCGCTTCCTGGCGCGGCTGTGCGACTCCCGGCCGTTCGGGGATGCGACGCGGCTGTTCGCGACGGCGCGCCGCATCGCGCGGGAGATGCCCGAACCCGAGAAGCTCGAGCTCCTGGACGCCCACCCGCGGCTCGGCGCGCCCCCCGGAACCGTGTCCGCCCACTCGTACATCGAGCAGGGCTACGACCGCGAGGCGGCCGGTGCGGCCGCGCGACTGGAGGGGGAGCGGATCGCCGCGCAGCTGGAGCGCCTCAACGCCGCCTACGAATTGCGGTTCGGGTTCCGCTACTGCGTCTTCGTCGCCGGCCGATCGCGGGCGGCGCTGCTCCCCGAGCTCGAGCGTGCCCTCGAGGCGGGCCGCGACGCGGAGATCGCGCGCGGGCTCGAGGCCGTCATCGACATCGCGATGGACCGATATCGCAGAGGCACTGCCCACGATCGGGACCGGCCGGCCGCCCGATCCTGAGCCAGCCATGACCGCCCCACGAAACCGGCGCGCTCCGCGGCGCGCCCTCGGTTCGGGTCTGCCCCGAGTTCGTGCCACGTGCGCCCGGGCCGGCTGCCTCCCGCGCTACGCTCGCCCTACCAGCACGAGCTGCGTCGGTCCGCGGACGCCGACCTCGCGCAGCCGCGCGCGCAGGACCTCGCCGCGAGCCTGGAGGTCCGGGTGGCCCGCGGCCAGCCCGATGTGCCGGTCGATCGCGTCCTCGAGCTCCGCCACCGTGCCGGGGTCGTGCGGATCCTCGTCGGGGTCCGCGAGGTCGAGGACGCGCACGTCCGAGAGGCCCAGGCGCCCGACGATCGCGACGATCTCCGCTCGCAGGTACGTCTCGCGGTGCGTCTCGCCGCGGGAGCGGCCGACTGCCGCCCACCAGTGGTGCACGAGCACGTGCGTCATCTGCTCGTCGGACTGGCCGTCTCGGACCATCTCGTTGATGACGACGTGGCCACCCCGACGCAGGACGCGGAGCATCTCGGCGAGCACCGGGTCCGGGTCCGCGAAGTGATGGAGCGAGTTGGAGATGCTGACGGTGTCGAACGATCGATCCGGGAAGTCGAGGTTGTGGGCGTCCATCTGCGCGAACCGGATGCCGGGCGTGTTGGCGAACGCCGCGGAGAAGGCCGCCGCGCGTTCGGCGTTGGCGTCGATCCCGACGATCTCCGCGTGGTCCCGGAGGCCGTCGAGAAGGAAGCGGACGAACCCGCCGGCTCCCGTCGCGACGTCGAGCACGCGCCCGCCGGAGATGTCGCCGAGAACGTCCCGCGGGTCAATCGGCACGCTTGTCGGCCCCGCGACTCACGGCAGGAACTCGTCGAGCGGGGTCGCGCCGCACGACGCGTTGAGGCACGGCAGCCCGAAGATGTCCTCGATGGTCCGAAGCAGCCCGTAGTGATCGTGGACCGTCGACGACCTGACGCCGGACAGGCCCTGGCGTGCCACCATCGTGAAGACCCTGCCTCCGCCGTTCACGCTCGTGGCGCCCTCATCGAACGAGACGACGAGCAGGGTGCGCGGCCAGTCGGGCGCCGCCAGCACCTCGGGCAGGAAGGCGCGCAGGAAGGCGTCACCCTGCGCCGCCGAGCAGTCGTGCATGTCGTTGCACATGTTCGGGACGACGAAGGCGACGTTCACGCCCGGGTCGAAGCGCGCGAGCGGCTGGATGTTCGCGCACTGGCTGCTCCCGGACACGTACGTGAAGCTCATCGCGGGGTCGTGCTTGCGGGCGTAGGTCCCCGCGACGCCCGGGCCGTCCACGCCGCCGGTGTACGCACCGCCGGTGCTGCATCCCCCGGCGGGGTAGTCCTGGGCGTAGATCCGCCATGACCGCCCGGCGGCCGTGAGCTGGTTGGAGAGGCTCGGCCCCGGCAGGTCGTGGATCGCGTCGTCGGTGACGCCCTGCGTCGAGCCGGACCAGAAGGCGAGGTAGTTGGGCAGCGACGGATGCGTGACGGCGTAGAACGCGTCGGCGCGCCCGTACGTCTGCGACATGCCGTAGAGGTACGGCATCGTGGATGCTGTCACCGCGGAGGCTTCCCGGTTCTCCATCCAGACGACGACCACGTGGGAGATCGCGGATGCCCCGGTTCCCACCGTCGTGGAGGATGGCTGGGGCGAGGGAGCGACGGTCGGCCTCGCAGTGGGCGCCGGCGTCGCGGACGGACCAGCGGCCAGCGTGGACGGCGGCGGGGGCGTCGGCTTCGGTGACGGCGCGCTCGTCGCTCGGGCGCCCGGCGTGCTCCCCGACGGAGTTGCGCCTGCCGACGCCGCGGACGCGCCGGACGCCGTGGCGGATGGGACCGCCGACGGCGTGCCAGCGGCCGACGGGCTCCCGGCCGACGGGCTCCCGGCGAACGAGGAGGCCATGCTGGCGGGCGCGGCCAGGCTCGCCGCCGGCGGCGTCGCCTGACACGCGGCAAGGAGGGCCGCCAGCCCCAGCGCCGCCAGCCGCCGGGTCGCTGCCGCCCGCCCCGTGCCCACACCCAGGCGATCCGATCGGCCGTCGGCAAGGGCCCCGCCCCGGTCGCGCGCCGTCGTCAACGCGGGCCTATCCACCATGCGCGAGGGCGCCGAGGCGCTCCGTGAGCCGAACGTTCTCGCGATAGTCGATGGGGACCTCCACGAGGGTCGGGCCGTCGTGGGCCAGCGCGCGCATCAGCGTGGGATAGAGATCGTCGGCGGACGACGGCCGGAAGGCCGCCAGCCCGAACGACTGCGCATACGCGACGAAGTCGGGGTTCGTGAACGTCACCCCGAACGGGTGCCCGAACTCCGTGCGCTGCTTCCAGTCGATCAGCCCGTAGCCGTCGTCGCGCCACACCACCACGGTGATGTTGGCGCCGATCCGGCGGGCCGTCTCGAGCTCCTGCGAGTTCATCAGGAACCCGCCGTCGCCGCACAGGGCGACCACGCGCCGATCGGGGTGGACCAGCTTCGCGGCGATCGCGCCGGGGACCGATATCCCCATCGCGGCGAAGCCGTTCGAGATGATGACCGTGTTCGGCTCGTACGCCTGGTAGAGCCGCGCCACCCAGATCTTGTGCGCGCCCACGTCGCTGACGACGATGTCCGGCGGCTCGAGCGCCCGGCGCAGGTCCGCGATCGCCTTCTGGGGCCGGATCGGCCACCCGTCGTCGTGCTCGTAGGCGCCCAGCTCGGCCAGCATCGCCGTGCGCAGGTCCTGGTGGACGAGCGTCTCGCGGGCCGCGTGGCGCGCGGTGGCGTCGAGCCCGCCGATGCCGTACGGGAGGATCGCGGCGAGGAGCCGGCGGAGCGTGCCGCCGATGTCGCCGATGAGCTCGACCTCCGGCTGGTAGAAGGCGTCGACCTCCGCCGGCTGGGTGTCGATGTGGACGATCCGCTTGTGCCCGTCCGGGTTCCAGCGGGCCGGCGCGTATTCCACGAGGTCGTATCCGACCGACACCACGACGTCGGCCCGGTCGAAGCCCGAGAGCACGTGGTCGCGCGCCTGCAGCCCGACGGCCATGAGCGACAGGTGGCTCCGATCGTCGATCGCGCCCTTGCCCATGAATGTCGCCGCAACCGGAACGTGCAGCCCGCGAGCGAACGCCCGCAGCTCCGGTGCGGCATGGCGGCGGATGACGCCGTTCCCGGCGAGCACGAGCGGGCGTCGCGATCCCGCCAGCAGCCGGGCGGCGTGCGCGATCGCCTCGTCGGTGGGCTCCGGGAAGTACGCCAGCGACGGCGCGATCGGCCGGAGCGCCGCGTCCACCTCCATCGCCGCGATGTTCTCCGGCAGCTCCACGTGGGTCGGGCCGGGCTTCGCGAGCTGGGCCACCCGGAATGCCTTGCGCACGATCTCCGGGATCGCGCCCGGCTGTCCGACGCGCTGGTTCCACTTCGTCACCGGCTCCAGCATCCGGACGATGTCCACGAACTGGTGGGCTTCCTTGTGGATCTTGTCGGAGCCGGCCTGCCCGGTCAGGGCGACCATCGGCGCCCGGTCCAGGAAGGCGTCCGCGATCCCCGTGACGAGGTTCGTCGCGCCGGGACCCAGCGTGGACATCGCGACCGCCGCCCGCCCGGTCAGGCGGCCGTAGACGTCCGCCATGAAGGCGGCGCCCTGCTCGTGGCGCGTCGTGATGTGGCGGACGGCATCCTGGCGGCTGAGCGCCTCGAGGATGTCCATCGTCTCCTCTCCCGGCACGGAGAAGACGTACTCGCACTCCTCCGCGGCGAGGCACTCGACGAGGAGGGCGGCGGCGGTCCGGGCTGGTGGGGTGGCCATATCGGCGCGAGTCTACGCGACGGCGACCGGATTCCTTGCCGGGGGATCCCGGGCCGGGATGGGCTCGCTCTCCCACGGCTCGGGATGGCCGGCGCCGCCCGGCAGGCGCCCGTCCGGCCGTCGCTCGTTTCGACGATGCTGGATGCGCCATTGAACGTTTCGCCTGCGCCAATCGTCAGGTGAGCATGACCGGAGTGGAGCGAGCTGCCGTGGTGAACATCTCGGGCCCGGATCGCGAGCGAACGGGGGGCGCGCGGGCGGCGACGTTCGCCTCGCTCCTGGATCGGCGCGTGATCGACGGCGCCTATCGATACGCGACGCTGATGATGGGCAACCGCGAGGACGCGGAGGACGCCACGCACGACGCCGCGCTGACGGCATGGCGCCACCTCGGCGAGCTCCGCGATCCGGCCAGGTTCGAGGCATGGTTCGGGCGGATCGTCGTCAACGCGTGCCGCGACCGCCTCCGCTCACGCCGCCGCCTGCCCCTCCACGTCGCCCTGGACCCCGAGCTGTCCGGCCCGGATCCGAACAGCGGGTTCGCCCGGCGCGACGCCCTGGCGGACGCCGTCCGGACATTGAGCGCCGACCACCGCGAGGCCGTCGTTCTCCGCTACTTCGAAGACCTGACGGTCGACCAGATCGCGGCCCGGATCGGGGTCGGCGCCGGCACGGTCAAGTCCCGTCTCCATTACGCGCTGCGCGAGCTACGCGCGGCCGTCGACGCCGAAGACCAGGGGAGTGCCAGGCCATGAAGAGCGACGAGTCCTTCGAGCGCGAGGTTCGCGCCTCGCTCGTGGCCTCCGCGACCGGGCGCGCCCCCGACAGCCTCGCGACGCGGATCGGCCAGATCCCGGACCGCGAGCCGATGCCGAGGGCCGGCACCGGGGGGCTGCACCTCGCCGGCCGCGTGGCGGTGAACCTGGCCGCGGCTGCGGTCGTCGTGATCGCGGTCGCGGCGCTGATCGTCACGCGGAACGGGAACCTGCCGCCCGGCGGGCTGCCGGCCGGATCGGGAAGCCTTCCGACTGCGACCGCGACGGCGACGCCGGCAACGTCCGCCTCGCCCGTCGTCGCGTCGCCGGCCGGGTCCGCGACGCCGGTGCCGTCGGCGACGCTGGCCGCCCCTGCGGCGCTCCTCGGGCTGAGCCCCGCGTCGGTGACCTTTGCATCGGCCAGCGACGGCTGGGTCCTGGGGACGGGCACCTGCCCGAGCGGGGCGTGCGCGGCGATCTCCCGGACTGCCGATGCCGGGCGCACGTGGACGTCGGTCGCGGCTCCCGCCGCGTCGATCGTCCCGGGGCCGGCCCAGGGCACGCAGGGGATCAGCCGGCTTCGGTTCGCCGACGCGCAAGACGGGTGGGCGTACGGGCCCGACCTCTGGTCCACGCATGATGGCGGGGCCACCTGGACTCGGCTGACCATCGCCGGGGTCTCGGCCGGTTCCGCGATCGTCGCGCTCGAGGCCGGGAACGGGTCGGTGCACGCCGTCGTGCTCGATGGCCAGGGCTTTCGCGTCGCGTCGAGCCCGGTCGGGACGGATGACTTCCGTTTCTCCGCGGTCCGCGTCGCGGTCGGGGCGGGTCCCGTCCCTGCGGTGCAGCTCGTCCTCTCCGGGGCGGCGGGCTGGCTGCTGGAGAACGACCGGACCGTCGTCGGCGGTGCCCGCCTCGTCAACGGCTCCTGGGCCGCCTGGCAGCCGCCGTGCCTGAATGTCGTCGGGCCGGCCTACCTCGCCGCGTCGAGCGCGACCGAGCTGGCAGCCGCCTGCGACGTGGGACTGTGGAGCACGCCCACCGGCAGCCACCTGTTCGTGTCGCATGACGGCGGGTCCACGTTCGTCGCGGCGCCCACGGCGGTCCCGCTCACGATGACCGCGGCGATCGCCGCCGCCTCGCCGATCGTGACCGTGGTCGGTGGCACGGACGCGACCGGAGCCGCCCTTGTCGGCACGTTCGACGGAGGCCGGACGTGGTCGGTCCTGGCCCGACTCGGGACGGGCGGCCTCACGGACCTGGGGTTCACGACGCGCGACCCAGGGCGTCGTGATCGCCACCTCCGGGAACGGGCCCGCGACCGTCTACATGACGCGTGACGGCGGCCGCACCTGGGGCGCCGTCGGGAGCTGAGAAGGCGCCCGCGACCGGCCGGGGGGCGAGCATCCGCGGGCGGGGGATCCGGCTGGGCCGGGCCCTCGCCCTCAGGACACCATCACGAGGATCCGATGATGCCCGCGGGCGCCGTCCGGGGCCGGATCGGAGACCTGGTCCGTCTGGACGTTCCCCGTGCCGTCCGTTGCCCGGACCTCGAGGTTGTGCGCCCCGGGCGTCGTGGTCCAGGGGAGCGTCCACTGGACCCAGGTCGCCGGCGAGATCGGGCGGCTGATCCGGGCGGCCTGCCAGGGCCCGTTGTCGACACGGACCTCGACGCGCGTGATCCCCCGGTCCGGCGCCCAGGCCACACCGGCGATGTCCACGATGCCTGACGGGACGCTTGCGCCGTCGGCCGGGGTGTCGATCCGCGATTGCGTGAGGATCGGGCCGTCCTTGGCCCATCCGAGGGGCACCCAGTACCCGTCGACGGCCTCGCGCGTCGTCAGCTGGATCTCGGCGAGCCACTTCGTCGCCGACACGTAGCCGAACAGGCCGGGAACGATGAGGCGGGCCGGGAAGCCGTGGTTCGCCGGGAGCGGCTGGCGGTTCATCCCGACCGCGATCATCGGCTCGCGCTCGGGCGCCATCGCCCACGACGTCGGGAACCCGACCGTGAAGCCGTCCACCGACCGGCCCACGATCTGCGTCGCCCCCGGCTGCACGCCGGCCGACTCCAGCACGTCCTTGAGGCGCACCCCGGTCCACAGGGCGTTCCCCACCAGGTGGTCGCCGACCCGGTTGCTGACGCAGGCGATGGTGACGTACTGCTCGTACAGCGGCATCGCCAGGAGCTCGTCGTAGGTGAACGTGAGCGGGTTGGCGATCATGCCGGTCACGTCCAGCTTCCACGTCGCCGGGTCCACGCGTGGGACCAGCAGCGTCGTGTCGATCTTGTAGAAGTCGTCGTTCGGGATGACGATCGGCGTGAGGCCCGGGATCGCCAGGGCCTGGTCGGCCGCCAGCGGCGGCACCGGGAGGAACGCTGCCGGGATCTTCGAGGAGCTGACGATCTCGTCGGCATGATGCGTGTCGATGAGCGACCTGCCGGCGCTGCCCGCGACGATCACGCCCCCGAGGGTTCCCGCGCTCGCGATGAGGAACCGGCGGCGGGTCCACTCCGCGCTCGGGAACGCGGCAACGGGATCGTCGGACGCGCCACGGGCTCCGCTCGCGGCGGCGAGCCCGAGCAGCCCCAGCAGGGCCGCGAGGCCCGCGACCACGGCGACCACGGCGTTGGCGACCGCGAGCGCCGGCGCGGAGAGCGGATCGCGAAGCCCGGCAGCGGCGGCGAGGATCCCGAACGCGACGAAGATCGCCACGCCCAGCCAGCGGCGTCGCGCTGCCAGGATTCCGGCGAGCGCCGCGACGACCAGCGCGACGACGAGAACGAGGATGTTGAGGGCAACCTTGTCGTTCGTGCCGAACAGGTTGACCATGAGCTCCTTGGCGCCCGGCGGCTGGAGGCTGATCACCAGCGAGCCGATCGCCGTCACGAGCGACGGCGCGCCTGGCACGAGGCCTGCCCCGAGCTCGGACGCGGCGATCGCGACGCCGGCGCCGAGGGCCCCGGCGGCAGCGGGCGCCCACCAGCCGGCCGGTATCCCGCTCGACGCGTTCATCCCATCCGTGGCTCTCGCCGCGGCGCGGGGACGCCCACTCTCTGCCATGGCTGCACCCTAGCGCGCGATTGTGACGGGCCGATGTCGGCGATCTGACGCCGCGGGCTGCGTCGCGGGATCGTACGCCGGAGCCGTGCGCGTCGCCCGTGCCGTCGCCGGCGCCCGGGGCCTCGATCCGGCGAATCCGGCGCGATGTGCCGGCCGATGCTGTCGATTCCGGGTCCGGTCGTGCGTCGTCCTGGTGAACGGGGGACAGGGACCCGTCACAGCGATCCGGAGGTCAAGCCATGGCAAGCCACGTGATCCATGTCGAGGTCGTCGGCAAGGACGGCCCGGCGCTCCAGGCGTTCTACGGGAAGGTGTTCGGCTGGCAGCTCAACACGGACAACCCCGGTGGGTACGGGATGTTCGAAGGCGGCGGCCAGGGTATCGGCGGCGGGATCGGGACCTCGGCGGACGGCGGCTCGGGCCATGTCACGTTCTACGTCCACGCGGACGATGCCCAGGCCACGCTCCGCCGGGTAGAGGAGCTCGGCGGGCGGGTGATCATGCCGCTCACCGAGGTCGCGCCGGGCACCACCATCGCGCTCTTCGCCGATCCGGAGGGCCACGTCGTCGGCCTGATGTAGGACCGCGGGGGCGGTGACGCCCCGTCGCTCGGGGCGGCCGGCCACTCCATCCCGGGGGTCGGCCGCGATCCATGCCACCTTGCCGCCCGCACGCCCCGGCGCCGCACGCCCGGCCGCCCGTGCGTCCCGGCGCCGCATCTCCTGGTGATCTCGGGGTCGAGGCCGTCGCCGCACGCGGTACCCTGACGCCTCCTCGCGGTCGGCGGGATTCGCCGGCCCCGGGACGCTGGGGGTTCCGGATGCCATCGACGTTTGCGACCCATCCCGGATGAGTCTCCGCGAGGCTGGCGCCGACGTCCCGCTGCCGGGACGTGTCCTGGTCCTGGTCCCGGCCTTCAACGAGGCGGGGCGGATCGGCGCAGTCGTGCGCGGAGCCATGGCCCACCTTCCCGTCCTCGTGGTCGATGACGGGTCGACGGAATCCACGGCGGCCGAGGCGGAGGCGGCCGGCGCCACCGTCGTCGTCCAGCGCCCCAACCAGGGCAAGGGCGCCGCGCTGCGGGCCGGGTTCCGCTGGGCGCTCGAGCGGGGCTTCGACGCCGTCGTCACCCTCGACGGGGACGGCCAGCACGATCCCGCCGCGATCCCCGCGTTCCTCACCGCCCGGACGCTCGCCGGCGACGCCCTGGTCATCGGCTGCCGCGACTTCCGGCGGATGCCGCCGTCGCGACGGCTGGCCAACTCGCTCGGTGGCCGCGCGTTCTCGTGGGCGGTCGGCCGGGACATCCCCGACAACCAGTCCGGGTACCGGTTGATCGACCGGCGCCTGATGCGAGCGCTGCTGGCCAGCCGGGAGAGCGGGTTCGCGTTCGAGGTTGAGATGATCACGACCTGCATCCGCGGCGGCTGGCCGATGGCGTGGGTCCCGATCCGCACCATCTACGCGGGTGAGCCCAGCCACATCCGGCCGGTCGCGCACCTTGCGAGCTTCGTGCGGGTGGTCCGCGCGGCGCGTCGCACGGTCCGGATGCCGTTGCCGTAGCAGAGCACGAGACACGCCGGCCGCGACCTGCCAGCCGGCCCGTTGCCGGCCGCGATCGTGCCGCCCGTCCGGCGACCTGTTGCCGGCTGTGCAACCAACCTGGCTCGCAGCCCGACCTCGGGCGCCCGATTCCCGCGGGCAGCCCGCATTCGGGGTCCATTCGCTGCGTCTGTTGCCGAGCGCGCAGCAATTCGGGTGTGCGCGCCTCATCGGGCCCCTCCGCGTCCCGGGAGGAGATCGCCCGCGGCGTCGATCACCCACGTACCGGCGGTTTGCTGCAGCCCGCGCAACACGGGTGGGAGCCGAGCGGCGGTTGGCCGCGACGCCAGCCGACCGCGGAGCGTCCGCGCGTCCGGCGCCCACGCCCCTCGCGGCGCCCACGCCCCTCGCGGCGCCCACGCCCCTCGCGGTACAGCGTCCCGCCGCGATCCCAACGGCCGCGTCCCGCGCGGTCCCCGCGCGCGGCCTACCCTTGGCGACGATGCCCCGGCCCAGGACTGCCCGTTCGCCCGCTCCCGCGTCGGCCCCGACCCCAGGGGCGCCGTCGCGCTGGCCGCGCCCGGCGAAGGTCGCCTTCATCGGATCGCACGGGATTCGCAAGACGAGCGCCGTGCTCGCGTTCGCGGCGACGGTCCAGCGGGCGGGCTGCTCCGCGGAGCTCGCCCGCGAGGTCGTGCGCGACAACCCGCTCGGCATCAACGAGGGGGCGACCGGCGAGGCGCAGCTGTGGGTCCTCGTGTCGCAGATCCGCCAGGAGCTGGAGCTCGCCCGCAAGGCCGACGTCCTTGTCACCGATCGTGGCGTGATGGACAACTTCGCCTACTACCTTCGGGCGTGCGGCGGGGCCGATCGGTACGCGGTGGAAGGGTTGGTGCGGAGCTGGTCCGGCACGTACGACCTGGTGGTCCGGCTGCTGCCGGACATCGAGCTCCAGCCGGACGGGGTCCGGAGCACGAACGATTCGTTTCGTGACGAGGTGGAGACGATCCTCGATCACGTGCTCCCAACGCTGGTTGAGACAGGCCGGCTCGTGACGCTCCGCGCCTCCGAGGTCACGAGCCGCTTCGACTGGTGGGCGCTCCTCGAGCGCCTCGCGGCCTCCGTCGGCGCGGTGATTCGCCCGCCGACGATCTGGACATAGCGATCGCCCGGGCACGACCGCCTGGCTGCGCCACCTGCCGCGGACATCGGCCGCGTGCCGAGCCGAGAGAGGCGCGCCTCGTGCCGGCCTCCTGATCAGCCCCTCCCTGACGGCTCGCGCGGCGCCGATCAGAACATCGTGGGACACCAGGGCGCAACCGCGGTCGCGAACATCGCGTCGGCGCGGAGGAGCGCCCCGGCCGTCTGCTCGGCGACGCGCCCGACCCGCGCGAGCTCCGAGAACCGGAACGTGCCCAGATAGGTCGCGCCCAGGTCGCTCGCGTCGAGCGCGAGGTCGGCTGCCGCGGTCGTCGGCTCGGCGCGTCCGTGGCCGTTCTCCGCGACGTCGAGGCGCCAGCGGCCGGTGTTCCATGAGCAGAAGTCGTCGCGCATCTCGAGCACCAGCGAGCCCGGTCGACCATAGGTTCGCGCCGCCAGCGCGGACGTGACGTCGACGACCCGGAGCCAGATCGCATCACCGACGGTGAAGCCCAGGCGGCGCGGCTCGGCGAGCAGCAGCTGGAGCGGGTGTGGGACGGGTCCCCGGACCGCGCGAACCACGCGGACGAGGTCCACCTCGAGGAGCCAGCCCCAGAGATCACGGGTTGCCCGCGGCGTGGCCGCGAGCACCTCCATCGCCACGAGCCGGCCGTTCGGTCCGCGATCGTCCCAGTCGGGCTTCACGCGATAGATCGCGGTCCCCTCCACCTGGCCACCCGCCTCGTAGACGGCCAGGAACTTCATGCCGTTTGCGCCCCGCGCGTGGTCCGAGTCGCGGAGCGCGACCCATCGCCACCACGTCTCGCTGCGCCCGACCATCCCCGGAGTCTCGATCCGCACCCGGTCGTAGAGCGGCGGGAAGAGCTCCATCGCGGCGTCCGGGTCCACCAGCCGGACGGTTCCCTCGGCCGGGGCCGGGCGCACGAATGCGGCGTCGCCGCGCTCGATCTCGAAGGTGCCATTGAGCGTGGCCAGGCCGTACCCGAAGCGCTGGTAGATCGCGCCCTGGGAAGCCCACAGGATCGCGAAGGGCTCGCCGCGAGCACGGACGTCGTCGAGCTGGTGGCGCATCATCGAGCGGAGGATCCCCCTCCGGCGATGGGACGGGCTGACCCCGACGAGCGTCACCCCGGCCGCGGCCGCCTCGCCGCCCGGCACGTTCATTCGGAACGTCAGGGCGCCCGCCGAGGCGACCGGCTGGTCGCCGTCGAATGCCGCGATGATCCGGTCGGGCTCGAACGTGCGGTGCTCCTCGTCCGCCGGGTCGGGCAGCTCGGCAAAGGCGAGGTCGAGCGGGGCGATGAACGACCGCATCGTCTCGGGGGTCGCCGTCCGGATCGGATATCGCTCCGCCGTTCCCGGCCCGTCCGTCATGCGTCCGTCCTCCCGCGCGCCAGCTCGGTCACCATGGCCGAAACCTCCTCGATCTGGTCGGGCGAGACGCGACAGCAGCCGCCCACGATGGTCGCGCCCTCCTGGATCCAGCGGCGCGCCGCCGTCCCGTCCACGGTGGGCCCGGGCGCCCGGATCCAGCGCCGCGCGACCGGATCCCATCCCTCGCCGCTGTTCGGGTAGACGATGAGCGGCTTCGACGTCGCGCTCCGGGCGCGTTCGAGCAGCTCGTCGACGTGCTCGGGCGCCGTGCAGTTGACCCCGATGGCGAGCACCCGCGACGACTGCTCGGCGAGCGCGAACGCCTCGTCCACGGCCGCCCCGCTTCGGAGGTGAGCGCCGTCCGCGCACGAGAAGCTGAGCCAGCCTCGCGCGCCGGGTGTCGCCTCGAGCAGCTCCACGAGCGCGATGCCCTCCTCGAGCTCGGGGATCGTCTCGCATGCGAGCAGGTCGGCCTCCGTGGCGACGAGGACCTCGAGCCGCTCGCGATGAAAGTCGCGGAGCTGGGCGACGCTCCGACCATAGCGGCCGGTGTACTCGCCGCCGTTCGCGAGGTATGCGCCGTATGGCCCGATGGACGCTGCCACGAGCAAAGGGCCGCGGTCGTCGGGCGGCCGCTCGGCGCGCCAGGCCGCGCGGGCCTCGGACGCGAGCGCAACGCTCCGCCGAAGGAGGTCGACGGCGCCCGCCCGGTCGATCCCGCGCGCGGCGAAGCCCTCGAACGTGGCCTGGTAGCTGGCCGTCGTTGCGACCGCCGCGCCTGCGCGGTAGAAGGCGAGATGGGCGCGCACGATCTCGGCCGGGTTCTCCAGCAGGAGCCGCGCCGACCAGAGCGGGTCGGCCAGGCTGTTCCCCTGGGCCTCGAGCTGCGTGGCGAGCCCGCCGTCGAGGACCACGACGCCGCGCAGCGCCAGGATGGGCGCGAACGGGTCATCGGCGAAGCGGTCCGCGATGGACGGGTTATCGGCGATCGGGTCCCCGACAGACCGGTCCGTGCCGGGCGTTCGCGGCTGGCGTCCGTGCGTCGCGCGCATTCAGCCGGCGCCGCCGATGTCCAGCTCGTAGGCCTCCCAGACCAGGTCCGCACCGTGCTGGCGATGGCGGACGAGGCGACCCATCAGCCGCTGCAGGTCGTCGCGCAGGGCGTCGAGGTCCGTCCCTTCCGGGAACGGCGCGGCGAACCGCGCCTCGGCATCGGCGATCGCGGCGGTCAGCGGGGGGTGCTCCTCGCGCAGCCGGCGGGCCTTGCCCTGCACGTGCGGCGCGATCTCCTCCATCTCATCGTAGAGCCCACCCGGCGCCTCCGTCTCGGCGACGTGCTCCGCGAACGCCTCGCCCAGCGCGGCGATGCGAGCAGCCACGAGCCGCCGCCACCGGTCAGAGTCGTGGACCGAGGACGCGACCGTGTCCTCGAGCGCCACGAGCGCGTCGCGCAGCTCGCGACGCCGTCGCGCCGCTGCCTCCAGTGCCTGGGTCGCCTGGTGCTCCTCGTTCACGGGATTGCCTCCGCATGGCGGGATGTCGCCCGTCCATGGTAGGCCCGGTCAGGCCTCCCGGCGAGGTCGGACGGCGATCGGCCCGATCACCTCGCGCCACGCCCGCGTCAGGGCGCGGAACTCGTCGGCCGGGATCCGGTCGACGGCGACCACGGCGGCCGCGGTCTCGGCGGCGCACTCGGCGGCAAGGCGTTGCAGCGCGGGATCGGGGAGCGGGACGAGGGCCGCCATCGCGGCATCCCGTGCCGCGCTCGCGGCCGCCAGCGCCACGACGTCGCGCTCGTTCGCGAATGCCCGGTCGCGGGCCCGTCGCGCGGCGGCGGGGGCCTTCCGGGCTCGCGGGTTGTATTCCAGAGCGACGCGCCTGGCCGCTTCCAGCCGCGGCGCCTCGTCCGGTGAGATGGCACCGGCCCGCGCCACGATCGCCTGGACGATCTCCGCGCGGGGACCGTAGGCGCCGGTGGCGCAGATCTCCACGACGCGCCGCCGCCTGCGCCGCCCGTCGACGAGATGGATCGCAAGGAGGACCCCGAACCCGCCGAGCAGGGCGATCCAGACGACCAGCTCGGAGGCGAGGTCCCGGACCTGGGCGGCCGTCATGCGTGCCGGGTCAGCGCCGCCGGGCCGCGTCGAGGCGCTCGGACTCGGCCGTCAGCCGGGCCAGCTCGTCGGCCGAAAGGACCAGTTCGGCGGCCGCGGCGTTCTGCTCCAGCTGCTCGAGGGTGCGCGCGCCCGGGATCGCGACCGTGTTCGGGTGCGCGATGACCCACGCGAGGGCCACCTGCGCCGGGGCGGCGCCGTGGGCGGCCGCGACCTCGCGGACGGCCGCCAGGAGCGGCCGAGCGCGCCGGAGCGCGGCGTCGCCGAAGAGCGGGTTCATGCGCCGGGTCCCGTTGCGGCGCCCCGCCGGATCGTCGGCCGCAAGGAGACCCTGGCCGAGCGGGCTGAAGGCGATGACGATCCGTCCGCGCTCGGCGGCGTACGGGACCTGGTCCCACCGGGGCGCCGGGGCCGCAAGGCTGAAGCGCACCTGGTTCGAGACGATCGGCCGCCCCAGCGCCGATTCGAGCGCTCGCCAGCGTCCGAGGCCATGGTTGCTCACGCCGACGTGGCGCGCGATTCCCGCGTCGAGGACGCGCCGCAGGCCGATCGCCTGGGTGCGGATCGGCACGATCGGGTTCGGCCAGTGGAGCTGGTAGAGATCGATCGCCGCGACCTCGAGGCGATCCCGGCTGGCGGCCGCCCGCGACGCGACGATCGAGGGCAGCGGCAGGACCGGGAACAGCTTGGTGGCGATGAACGCCCCGGCCGCGAGGTCCGGGCCCGCCGCCGCGAGGCCGCGCGCGACGATCCGCTCCGACTCGCCGAAGGCGTACATCTCCGCGGTGTCGATGAGTGTCACGCCGAGATCCAGCGCTCGACGGACGAGGGCCGGCGCGTCGTGCGCCGCGTAGTCCGCCCCGTAGCCCCACTCGCGCGACCCGAACTGCCACGTGCCCAGGCCGATCGCGGAGACCCGGACGCCTGCGACCTCGATGTACCTCACGCGTCGCTCCTCACGTAGCGCCTGCCGATAAGGGCGAAGGCGGGAAGCCGCCCGAGCCAGGCCGAGAGCGGCTGCGTCGGGCGCCCCTCCCGCCCGGCGATCGCGAGCCGCGCGTTCGCCTCGTCGCCGCTGGGCCGCGCGTCCACGATGGCCAGGTCGATCGCGACTCGTCCGGGTACGCCGAGGCCGAGCGTCGCGATCGCATCGGCCGGGGGCGGCCCGACCTCGTACTCGGCTCGAACCTCCGCCTCGGCGCGCCAGCGCGGCCGCCGGAGCAGGATCCGCGCCCATGCCGCGGCGACGTCCGGCGTGACGCGCCCGTCGCCGGGCCTCGGGGCCTGCCCGACCTCCAGCCCCCGCGCCCAGCGGGCCGCACGGTGGAGGAGCGCATATTCGTCAAGGTCCGCGAAGCCGGCCAAATCGTCCGCGGGCGAGCCGTCGCCGAACAATGCCGCGGTCGACGGCGCGAAGACGTCAGCAAGGTCGAGGTCGATGCCACGCACCGTCCGGTGGAAGTAGACCTGCTGATACATGAAGAGGCGCGCCGTGAGGAACATCTCGAGCGCGCTCAGGCCGGACTCGTACAGCGTCAGGCCGCGCTCCGAGATGAACGCGTATCGCCGCAGCCGTTCCGCGTCCACCGGCCCGGCCGACACGCCCGTCATGTAGGCGTCGCGGCGGACATAGTCGAGGTTGTCGACCGTGAAGACGCCCGAGAGGAGGGGCTGGAGCCACCGGACCCAGAGCGGCATCGCGGCGTCGTCGAGGGGCGGCTTCGAGATGAGGAACGCCACCCAGGCCGGGTCGATCTCCTCGCCGGGCGCGATGGCGTCACGCCCGGGCACGCCGCCCGGCGCCCGGCGCAGCCCCCGGATGAGGGGCGCCAGCTCCCGGGTCACGATGAGCTGGGAGAGGTCCTCGTGGGTGAGCGCCTTCGGTACGCCGCGTCGCTCGTCGGGTGGGGCCGGGAATCGCGCCAGGACGTGCTCGTCGTAGAAATGCGCGAACGGCCCGTGGCCCACGTCGTGGAGCAGGCCCGCCACGCGCAGCGTCTCGACGACGAGCCCTTCCGACGGGACGGGCGCGCCGTCGGCACGGGCGGCGAGCGCGTCGACGAGCGACGGGTAGAGCTGGCGGGCCCAGAGCCCCGCTTCGTGCATGACGCCCAGGCCGTGGGTGAATTGCGAGTGCTCCGCCGTGGGAAAGACCCAGCGGGCGCTCTGGAGCTGGCTGATCCGGCGCAGCCGCTGGAGCCAGACCGTGTCGAGGAGGTCCTCCTCCGCGGTCTCCTCGTCCGGCAACCCCGCTCCCGCCGCGGCCGCCGACGAGAGCCGCTTCGTCAGCTCGATGTAGCCGTGGATCGGGTCGCTGATCAGGTTGACTGCCGCGAAGCGGGCCGGTCGCATCATTGGATTGTGGCCCTTCGCGATCACCCCCGTGGGTAGCGATCGGCCGCCGCGTGGACGATCCCGCCGATCTCGGCCCGGAGCGCCTCGGGCTCGAGGACCTCGACGTCCGCGCCCCAGCCCAGGATCCAGGGCCGGATCTCGAGCGTGCCCGAGACTCGCGCTCGCCAGGTCAGCGAGCCGTCTGCGTTCCGCACGACCGCCTGGGTCGGGTGCCACGTCGTCTCGGCGACGCGCGACGCGACCGACGGGGCGAAGCGAAGGACGACCTCCACCACGGGCTGGTCGGCCACGATCCCCCAGGCGCGGTCGAGGGCTGCCTCGATCTCCCCATCGGGCGGCGGCTCGAACGCGACGGGCGAGATCGCAAGGCTCCGGATCCGCTCGAGCTTGAAGGTGCGCAAACCGTCCTTCGTCTCGTCGAACCCGATCAGGTAGAGCGCATGCGAATTGGCCGAGGGCTCGATGAGATACGGCCGCACGCGGGCCGTGCGCGGCTGGCGGGCGGGATCGTAGGTGCTGGGGTCGTAGGTCAGCTCGACGACCCGCCGCTCCGCCCACGCCTGCGTCAGCAGATGCAGGTTCCTGCTTCCGACAGGATCCAGCGGCCGGGCGGCCATCACGTCGAGCGTGCGTTGCACGTGGCGGGCGAGGACCGGCGGCAGGGCCTCGCCGAGCTTCTGGAACGCCGCCGCGAGGTCGGGGTCGTAGGCATCGGCGTAGCGAGCCATCAGGCGAGCCGCGAGGAAGACGGCCATCGCCTCGGCCCGGGTGAGCCGGAACGCCGGCAGGAACGCCCGGTCGGAGATGCCCCACCGTCCGCGCTCCGCCCAGAGCGGGATGTCCAGCTCCTCCTGCAGCGCGCGAAGGTCCCGGTAGGCATTGCGCCGCGACATCCCGACGAAGGCCGCGATCTGGTCCGGTGTCGCGCCCTCCGGGTGGGACTCGAGGTACGTCGTCACCCGGTAGAAGCGCGCCAATCGGTCGCGCTTGCGACCTACGGCGTCGGCGCCCGAATCCCAGCGATCCATGCCCGTGATCCTCCGCCTCAGGGTGCCGGCGGGACGATCGTGATCGAGCTGCCGCGCTCGGTGGCGGTCAGGCTCGCCTCGAGGCGAGCGTGGATGGCGCCCGGCTCGAGCGTGAACCCCTCTCCCTCGATCCACGCGTCGGCCTGGCCGAGCTGGTCGTCGGTGAAGATCCAGTAGTCCAGCTCGCCCCGCCAGCGATGCAGATCGGCGTTCCCCGCCAGCCACCGCACCTGCGGGAACGTTCGCTGGAAGGTGTCCCCGTCGATCGCCACCCGGCAGTGGCGTGCCCGCGCCCCATCCACGTAGTCGATCCCGATCTCCTCCGCGGCCGCCCGCGCCTGGGTGTCGAGGGCCTGCCCCAGGACGGCCAGGTCCAGGGATTCGTTCTCGACCGCAGCTCCGGGCACGCGGTCCCAGGAGCCCCCGGGCTCGCGCAGCCAGCCCTGCGTCGCGACGAGCGCGGCCCCGCCCAGCCCGAGGGCGGAGACCGTGGCGACCTCCGAGGTCCAGGAGAAGTCGAGGCCGTCCCGCGCGCCGCGCACCCGGGCTCCACCCATCGATCGCCCGTCGATGGAGCCGGTGAGCGTCATGGCAAGCCGGGCGCTGCCGCCCGCGGTGATCGCCGTGTCACAGGTCGGGGGGAGCGCCTTCGGATCGGTCGGGCCGAACTGGGACGATCCTGCCGGTTTCCCGGCGAGCGCGAGGTTGTTCGCCACCGCGACGGACGCCAGCAGGCTGGACGTGAAGAGCGCGACCGCGAGCCCGGCGCCGAGCGATGCCGCCAGCCTGGGCCGGCGCGGCGCGCCCGGCCCAAGGACCCGCCGCGCGACGCCCAGCGCTGCGAAAAGCGAGGTCCCCAGGATCGCCAGCGCCCACGGGTACCCGGCCTCGAGCGAGGGCAGCAGCGTCTGGAGGCCGCGATCCGCGATCTGCCGCCAGAGGCTCGCCAGGGAGGGCAGGAGGATCAGGCCGGTCCCAACCGCGAGGCCGCCGATCAGCCGGAATGCCTGCGGCCCGTTCGCCGCGGGCGGCCAGGCGATCGCCGCCGACGCGATCCCGACCGGCACGAGCAGGGCCACCCCGACGAGGAGATCGGCGGGTCCGCCGGGCCGGTACCCCACCAGGACGAGGATGCACGTGGCGGCCCACAGGGCGGTGAGGCTCGCCGCGAGGAGCCGCATCTCGAAGACCCGGACGCGCACCTCCCGAGTCTAGCCGAGCGATGGGCGCGGCGATGCTCGCAGCAGGCCCGGGGGTCCCCGGCGGGGTCGGCCGCTCGGGTACACTCCAGCCGGTCCCGACACGGAGGAGAATTCTGCGCACCATGCGAACCCCAATCCGCCCCGCGGTGGCTCTCGCGCTCGTCGGCGTGCTGGTTGCCGCATGCTCAGGCGCGGCGACACCCACGCCCGCCCCATCCATCGCGCCGTCGCCCGCGGCCTCGGTCGCGCCGTCGGCTGCCGCCTCGCCGAGCGAGGCCGCCGCGACAAGCCCGAGCCCGAGCCCGTCGCCCGACCCGTGCGCCCCGGGGAACCTCACGACGCTCACGGCCGGCACGCTCACGATCGGCACCGACAACCCGGCCTATCCGCCGTACTACGCGGTGCCGGCGACCGGGAACGCGCCCAAGCCGTGGCAGCTCGGCGACCCAACCAACGGCCAGGGCTTCGAGAGCGCCTTCGCCTATGCCCTCGCCGCGAAGCTGGGCTTCAGCAAGGACAAGGTCACCTGGATCGTGGTGCCCTTCGACTCGTCGTATGCGCCGGGCGCCAAGAAGTTCGACATCGACATCAACCAGGTCTCCTACACGCCGGAGCGCGCCACCGCCGTCGACATGTCGGACGGCTACTACTTCCTGTCGCAGTCCGTCGTCGCCCTCAAGACCAACCCGATCGTGAAGGTCACCTCGATCGCGGCCCTCAAGACCTACAAGTTCGGGGCACAGCAGGGCACCACCAGCTACGACACGATCCAGAACGTGATCAAGCCGACCACCAAGACGTCGGTCTACTCGTCGAACGACGACGCGATCTCGGCCCTCAAGGCGAAGCAGATCGACGCCCTCGTGGTCGACCTGCCGACCGCCTTCTACGTCACGGCGGCGCAGATCACGGACGCCAAGGGCAACGCGCTGGCGAGCATCGTGGGCCAGTTCCCGGTCCAGGCCGGGGCGACCGCCGAGCATTTCAGCGCCGTCCTCGCGAAGGGCAGCCCGCTCACGGCCTGCGTCAACGGTGCGATCGCGGCGATGAAGGCCGACGGGTCGCTCGACCAGCTCACGAAGGAGTGGCTCGCCGACAAGGCGTCGGCCCCGATCTTCGGGCCCTAGACGGACGTCGTCCCACCCCTGATGTCGCTCCTCGGCGGCCCACTCGACACCGGCGGCATGCTCGCCGTCGGTCCACCGGGTGGACCGCTTCGCGCTCGGGGTCGCCCCCGGACGGCCATTCGATCGACGCTTGTCGCGCTCGTCAGCACGGTCGTCGTCTTCGGGATCCTCGTGTGGATCACGGTGAACGCGCCCGGCTGGGCCGAGGTCCAGGTCTCGTTCTTCAACGCGACGGTCTTCACCAACGCCTTCCCGGACATCGTCGCCGCGTTCTGGCTCAACATCCAGCTCTTCGCGATCGCCGAGGTGCTGATCCTCGTCCTGGCGCTGGTCCTGGCGGTCTTCCGCAGCCTGCCCGGCCCGGTCTTCTTCCCGCTCCGCTTCCTGGCCACGATCTACGCGGACATCTTCCGGGCCGTGCCCGGCGTCCTGGTGATCTACATCCTCGGCTTCGGGATCCCCGGCCTCGGGCTGCCCGGCATCCCCACCGACCCCTTCCCGTACGCCGTGATCGCGCTGACCCTGATCTACTCGGCGTACGTCTCGGAGGTCTACCGGGCCGGGATCGAGTCGGTCCACCCGAGCCAGGAGGCCGCCGCGCGATCGCTCGGGCTCACGCGGCTCCAGGCCCTGCGCTACGTGATCCTGCCGCAGGCCGTGCGGCGCGTGATCCCGCCGCTCCTCAACGACTTCATCGGCCTCCAGAAGGACACGGTCCTCGTCTCGTACATCGGCGTCGTCGAGATCTTCCGCCAGTCGCAGATCACGCAGCAGGCGAAGTTCAACTACACGCCGTACATGGCGACAGCGCTGGTCTTCATCGCGGTCACGATCCCGCTGGCACGCCTGACCGACATCCTGGTGTCGCGCGACCGACGGCGCGCCGCGGCGAGCGCTCGATGACGGCCGCGGGCGGGGGCCCCGGTCCCGCGCCGACGGCCTCCGCACCGGCGCTGTTCGTCGAGGGCGTCCACAAGTTGTTCGGGCAGCTGGAGGTCCTCTCCGGGATCGACCTCACCGTTGCCCAGCACGAGGTGGTCTGCCTGATCGGGGCGTCCGGCAGCGGGAAGTCGACGCTGCTGCGCTGCGTCAACCTGCTCGAGCCGATCGACGCCGGCCGGATCGTCGTGGCGGGAGAGGACATCTCGGCGCCCGGCGTGGACGTCAACCGGATCCGGCGCCGGATCGGGATCGTCTTCCAGTCCTTCAACCTGTTCCCCCACATGAGCGTGATCGACAACGTCACGCTGGCCCCGCGCAAGGTCCTCCACCTCGCGCCGGCCGAGGCGACGAGCCGTGCGCTCGCGCTGCTGGAGCGCTTCGGGCTCGCCGACAAGCAGCGCGAGTTCCCGGACCGGCTGTCGGGCGGCCAGCAGCAGCGCGTCGCGATCGTGCGAGCCCTCGCGATGGAGCCCGGGTTGCTCCTGCTCGACGAGGTCACGAGCGCGCTCGACCCCGAGCTCGTCGCGGAGGTCCTGGCGGTGATCCGCGAGCTGGCGCGGGGCGGGATGACGATGCTGATCGCCACGCACGAGATGGGCTTCGCGCGCGACATCGCGAACCGCGTGTGCTTCCTCGACGCCGGCCGGATCCTGGAGGACGGGCCGCCGGAGCAGATGTTCCGGGCACCGCGCGCCGAGCGCACCCAGCGCTTCCTCCAGCGCGTGATGGAGGCGGGTCGGCTGTAGGCCGGCGGCGGGCCCGCCTTCGCGCGGCGTCCGACGCCGTCGGCGGTCCGGCGCGCCCGTCATGCCGGCGGTCGGTCAGGGCGCGGCGACGCCGAGGAGCTCGGCGAGCGGGACGACCCGCAGGCCGCTCGAGGCGAGGCCGTCCAGGATCGCCGGCAGCGCCTCCAGCGTGTGCGTGCCGCCGAGCGTCAGTCGGACGATGGAGCCGCCACTCGCCCGTGAGACGACCCGTGCCGCGATGTCGACGGCGATCGGGCCGCCGGCGGCCGGAACGATCGAATCTCCCGGGTCCACGTCCGCGCCGACCACCCACCGCCAGCCGGTCGCGCCGATCACGGCGAGCGCGGCCGGGTCGAGGGCGCCCGAGACGCGCAGCCAGGGCGCGGTCGAGCGGCCCAGGAGCGGCGCGAGGCGTGCGTCGGCGGCGCGGACGGCGGCGTCCCACGTGGCACCCGGGCCGGGCGGCGACGGGAGCAGGCCGGCCGTGACGCCCGGCCACGCGGCGGCGAGGCGAGCAAGGACCGCCTGCCCGGACGCGTCGACTGGATCCGCCGCGGCCGGGGCCACGAACACGGCCGCGGCCACGCGGTTCGCGACGAGCCACTGGAGGGTCGCGTCCGCGCCGGCTGCCGCCGGCGCTCCGGCGCCCGGGCCCCCACCGTAGTCGAAGGTCAGCGCGACGGCATCGCTCCCGCGAGGCCCGTTCGATACGAGGAGCGCGCGCCCGTCCGCCGGGAGGACCGGGAACGGCTCGACGCTGGGTGCGGGCGTGGTCGAGGCGGCCGCCGGCGGCAGGTTCCCCGTGTCGACGACCTCGTCGGCGATGTAGCCCAGCCTCCAGCCGACCTCGATCCGGTTGGGGGCGTAGGCGCCCGACTCGGGGTCCAGCGACGGATAGCGCGCACGGTTCCAGTACGACAGGCTCTCCACGGTCGTGCCGAAGCGGTCGGCGAGCGCGGCCAGCGTATCGCCCGCCCGGACCACGTAGATCGTCATCGTCGGGGCCGGGCCCGGCGTGGGGCGGAACGGGCGGTCGATGCCGGGTGCCGGGGACCCGGACGCCTGGGAGGCGCCGGGAGCGGAGGCCGGCGGCGCGGCGACAGTCGATGCGACGGGGGCGGCACAGCCCGCGACGGCGGCGGCGACGAGGCACAGGGCCGCGGTCCACCTCGCGACGACGGGCGGTCTGCGACCCAGCATCGACCGATGGTACGCCGGCCTCCGGCCGAGCCGTCAGCCTCGGGTGGGTCCTACCGGGTCCATCGGCGTCGGCTCGGAGAGCGTGAAGTCCGCCGCCAGGGCAAGGCCCTCGGCGGCCGTGGCGATCAGGTCGCGCCCGCGTCGCTTGGCGACGAAGCACGCGCGATCTGCGGCGAGCAGGATCTCCGCGCGTGTCGCGCCGTCCTCCGGATAGGTGGCGACGCCGATCGATGCGCTCACCTTCATGCCGGCCAGCGGGCTCGGACACGCACCGGGCAGGTCACGCAGCACCGTCCGGATCCGGCGCGCGACGGCCATCGCGGCGGCCGGGTCGCGGGCGGGCACGACGATCGAGAACTCGTCGCCGCCGTACCGGAAGACGCGGTCCGACTCGCGGCCGGCATCGGAGATCGCCCGCGCGATCCGGCGCAGGAGCTCGGTGCCGGCTTCGTGACCCATCGTTTCGTTGACGTCCTTGAAGTGGTCCAGGTCGAGCATCAGGAGCCCGTAGCGTTCGTCCGGCACGGGTGGCTGCTCCATCCAGCTCCGGAACGTGCCGGCATTCAGGAGCCCCGTCACCTGGTCGGTCTGGGCCTCGATCTCCTTGACGCGGAAAGCCGCCGCGTTGCGGAGCGCGATGGAGACCTGGCCGGCAAAGAGCTGCACCAGCTCGAAGTCGTCCTCGTCGAAGCGCTCCTCCGACCCGAGCCGCTCCATCGAGACGACGCCGAGCGGGCCCTCCGGGCCGCGGAGGGGGACGCTGATGAGGCTGCCCTCGAGCGGCCCGGTCGTCTCGAATCGGCGCACCCTGGGGTCGCGCAGCCCATCTCGCACGAGCTGCGGCTCGCCGTGGGCGACGACCCACGTCGCGAGCCCTTCCTCGCCGGGCAGCCACGGCTCGAGGTGGTCGGCCGCGTGCACGCCACGCGCCAGGACCGGCCGGAGGATCCCGGTCTCCCGGTCGAGCAGCTCGATCGAGATCGTGTCCAGCCGGACCACGGCGCTGAGCCGGTCCACGACCTGCTCGAGGATCTGGCGCGCCTCGAGCACGCCCAGGATCGATTCGGTCGTCGCAAGGAGCGCGCGCTGGCTGGCCAGCCGTCGCTCCAGGCGGGCGGACTGCGCCCGAAGGTGCTCGCTCGTCTCGGCGTTCGCGATCGCCTGGGCGGCAAGGCTTGCGTAGATGACGAGGAGGCGCAGGTCGTCGTCGGAGAACTGGTGGAGGCCCAGCTTCGAGAGGACGATCACGCCGAGGACCTCGTCCTCGTAGACCATCGGCGCGAGGAGCATCGACTCCTCGAGGTCGTCGTCGGTCCCTGCGATCGTCTGGGCCCGCGGGTCGGACGCGGCGTCCCCCAGGTTCTGGGGCATGTTGTTGCGGGCGACCCAGCCGGTGATCCCCTGGCCGATCTGGATGCGGAGCAGGTCCGGCGTCTCGTCCTTGAACTCGCCGACGAGCCCCCGCATCGCGACGGGCACCAGCCAGCCGTCCTCCCGCAGGCGGTAGACGCGGACGTTGTGGAACGCGATGAGCGTCTCGAGCTCGTTGGAGATCGCGTCCCCGATCTCCTTTTCGGTGGTGAGCCGCGCGAGTCGTGCGCCGAGCTGCTGGATCGACTGGAGCTGGGCGGCCCAGGTCTCCATGCGCGCGAATCGCTGGGCGTTCAGGACGGCGGCCGAGACGTGGTCCGCGAAGCTGGCCATGGCTCCGAGCTCCTCGGAATCCCAGGCGTGCGGGCGGTCGTGGTAGACGGTCACGAGGCCCAGGGGCTCGCCGTTCCCGAGGAGCGGAGCCGCGCAGACGGACTCGTATCCCTCCTGGACGACTGCCGCCCGGACGGGCTGCGCCCGCGGGTCGTCGCGGTAGCGTTCGGAGAAGAGCGGCCGGCGCTCCGCCGCGGCCTGCGCGGTGAGCGCCGGGAGCGGAAGGTCGCGCACGGCGGCGAGGTAGCCCGCGGAGAGGCCACGGCTGGCCTCCGCGGAGACGCAGCCGTCGGCGCCGACGAGCCATGCGGCCGCGCGCTCGGCGCCGAACAGGATGCGTGCGTGCTCCACGACGCTGGGCAGGATCTCGCCGATGTCGAGCGTGCCGCCGAGATCGATCGCGATGCGGCGCAGCGCGTCGGCGCGGTGGAGCTTGCGTGCCGACTGGGCGCGCAGCCGCTCGGCGTGGATCCCGATGCCGAGCGCGCGGGCGACGGTGGACACGAACGCGGCGCGCTCCGGCGGGACCGCGCCCCCCTCGTCTGCCACGAGGAGGACCCCCCACGCCCGGTCCTCCTGGTCGCGGATCGGCGCGGCGACCCGGGAGCGGAGGAGGCTCGCTGAGCCCGCTAACCAGTCCGGGCCCGGCTGCCCGACCTCGGCGACCGGGCTCTCGGCCCGCAGGGCGCGCGCGGCCAGGCCGTGGCTCTCCGAGAACGACCCGAGCCGGTCGACGCCGGCACCGCGGGCGGTCCGCACCACGAGCCGCCCGTCGCGGTGCTCCAGGATCGCGACGAGCCCGTGCCCGGCTCGGTCGTGCAGGTCGTCGACGGCGGTCCGCATGACCACGTCCGCGTCGGCGTCCGCGACGACGAGGTCGGTGAGGCGGGCGAGGATCGCGACATCGGGGCGGGTCCGCGGGGGCGTGCGGTAGCCGCCCTGCGCGGACACCATGCGAACGGCGGCCGCCGGGTCGGCGGAGACGCGCGCCGACGGTCGCGTCCGCTGCTCGACCGCAGCGGCGCCGATGGACGGGGCCACGGGCGCGACGGGAATTCCGCCCCCGGCGCGGCGCCCACGAACCGGCTCGCGCTTCGTCTCCGCGTCCGCGAGGAACCGCTGGAGATCGCCGAGCCGGTAACGCCGGTCGCCGCGCTCGTTGATGCGCAGGAACGAGAGGCGCCCCTGGTCGCTCCACGCCCGGACCGTGTTCGGATGCACGCTCAGGAAGTGCGCGGCCCTGGTGACCGAGAGCGTGGCGTCCGCAGGACGCTTGATCGACGTCATGACCGTTTCGCGCGACCTTCCCCGATGGAGGATTCGTGAAGTTGCGGGGAGTTTGTCCGACCTGCCAAATCTTGCCAATAGGACGATCGTCACGGACCTCGCCGGCGGATCGCCGCCCCGGGACCTCGGTCCATCGTCGCCCGCGCGCCAGCGGCGGGATCGCCCCCGAGCACGGTCGGCCGGGGCCGCGCCGGCTTCAGGGTCGCGAGGTCAGCCGGACGTAGAGCAGCGTCGCGCCCATCGCGACGAGGCCGATGACCACGACGCCCACGAGCGCGAAGAGCGGATCACCCACGAGGCCGGGCGCCGTCGAGCTCGAGCGGACGTCGCCGCTCGCCGGGCTCGCCGTCGGGTCCGCGCCGAGCACTGGAGCTGCGGCCAGGAGCAGCCATGCGAGGAGGGCCGCGGCCGCGCCCGCGCCGCGGCGGAGCGCGTGGGGCCACTCGAGCCCATGGAGCCGGCGCCTCACCCGGCCGACCCGGCGACGAGCGCCCACCCGACCCCGGCGACGAGCAGGGCGAGCCCGCATGCGAGGCTGACGGCGGCGGCGACCGGGCGCGCTCGCGCCCCGTCGGCCAGGACGCGCATCGCCTCCTCGCGCTCCAGCGTGCAGACGACGAGCGGCCGTCCGGTCCCGCTGGTCATCTGGACGGCGCCGTCGGCGCCCGGCTCGGGCACGCCCAGGACGATCGCGTGCTCCACCGTGGAGAGCTGCTCGATCCGCAGCCGGACGGGCGTCTCCGGGGCGAGCCTCGACGTCAGCTGCCCGGTGACCTCGCCGGCCGTCCCGGTCGATTCCCGGACCAGGGTCACGAGCCCGTCGCCGATGGCGTCGGAATCCACGCCGACCTCGTCTATGCCCTCGCGAACGCGAAACGCGACCGACTCCCGCTGCTCGTCGATCACCCGCCAGCCACCCCGGAGACGCGCCTCGATCCGCCTGCGGCGGTAGACGAGCGGGCGCTGGTGCTCGTCGGGGAAGACCTCGTCGGCGTCGAGGCGCCCGTCCACGCGCACGTAGCGCCGTGTCCCGCTCCCGGCCAGGTCCCGCGCGGCCGCGAATGTCACGCCCGGCGTCACGGCGAGCAGCCGCCCGACCCGCACGCGCGGCCCGTACGATCGAAGGAGGAGCGAGCCGATCGCGATCGCGACGATCCCGACGGCGATCACGACGAGGGGGGTCACGGGCGGGGATGGTAGCAGTCCGTCGATCGATCGCAATCGCCGTGTCATCGCGGTGCGGTCGCCGGGCACGAAGCGACCCGGAGGAACCTCCGCGTCGCGTGGGCCTCGGCCGTGAGGCCTCCGCCGTTAGCGAGCTCATGACCCCTCCGGGTCGCCATCAAGGCTACGCGTCCCAACCGGGGCGGACAACGGCCGCCGTCCACCGATGCGCCGGGGCGGGCGCGGATTGTCCACACTCCGTCCACAGCGCAGCCCGCTGACCTCGCGTCAGGCCAGCTGGCGTCCAGTGGCAGGGTCGAGCGCCGAGACCAGGCCGGCATAGCTCGTCAGGACGAGGCGCCCGCCGACCAGCTCGGCCCCGGCGACGACGTCGGAGTGGCCGACGCGCCAGCGAACCTCGCCGTCCTCCTCGATCGCGAACGTCTCGATCTCTGCCTGGACGAGGATGTGCGAGAGGCGGGACGACCCGAGAACCGCCAGGACCGGCGATCCGGACCGGTGCGACCAGCGCAGCCCGCCAGTCCGGGCTGTCAGCCCGTACGTCACGAACCCGTACTTCACGACGAGCAGCCCTGCCGAATCCCAGGCGACGGCGGACGGAGCGTCGAAGATCGGCGATGCCAGGCGCGCCGCCCAGGCCCCCGCCGGGCTCTCGACACGGATCTCCGCGCGGCACAGCCGCTCGAAGGCGGCGCCCGCGCGATCGCCGTAGTCGAACAGCTCGCCGCCGGCCTCGGTCAGGGCGAAGACGGCGTCGCCGCCCCCGGTGCCGGCCCAGCGGTAGCGGACCCGGAGCCCCCCGGGGTAGCCGACGACGGCGCTGTGCGGCTCGGCCGTCATGACCCGGGCGCCGCCGTCCCGGCGTCGGTCTCCGCCGGGCGGTCCTCGGCGATCTCCGCGACCGTCGCGTCGGTGAGTGCCCGGAGCGCCGCCGGCGAGACGGGGAAGACCGAGCGGTCGTGACCCGCCGCGGCCCACACCACCGCGAAGCGGCCCAGCTCCGGGTCCATCACGACCCGAACGGGTCGCGGGTGGCCGAGCGGCGGGATCCCGCCGATGGAGAACCCCGTCAGCTCGCGGGCCTCTCGCGCCGTGGCGCGGCGCACGGCCGCCTCGCCGGTCACGCCCGCGAGAAGCGCGAGGCTCACCCGGTTGGTCCCGGCGACCAGGCAGATGATCGGCTCCAGGAGGCCGTCGCCGCGCGGCGCGACGAAGACCAGCGACTTGACGATCTGGGCCTGCCCCACGCCGAGCGCCCGGGCAGCGTCCTCGGCCGTGTGCGTCGTGTCGGCGAGCTGGTGGATCTCGAGCCGCACGCCCCGCCGGGCGGCCGCCTGGATCACCCGGCGCACGGCCGGGTCGCTCGCGGCCTGCTCGCGGTCGTCGGTTGCCCGCTCGGCAGGCCCGCGTGGATCGTCGGGATCTGGCACGGCCGCGAGTCTAGCATCGGCGGTCGTCGCCTCCGCGAACGGGTCTCCGCGAACGGGACGCCGCGGCCGGCGGGTGACCGGCTACGATCGTCGCCGTGCGCGCCGTCCTCTTCGACTGGGATGGAACCCTCGTCGACACGCTCCCGTTCATGTACGCGGCGACCCAGCTGGTCATGGCGGAGTACGGCATGCCCATCACGTGGGACGACTACCGGCGCCACTTCACGCCCGACTGGCGGCTCCTCTACCGCCGGTTCCGGCTTCCGGATGTCGACATCGAGTCGGTCGGCGACCGCTGGTGGGCGCTCTATCGCGGCCACGACGAGGCCGTGCTCCTGCCCGGCGCAGCGGACGCGCTCCGCCGCCTGGCCGGTGCGGGGCTCTCGCTCGGAATCGTGACCGCCGGCCGTCGCGACAGCGTGGAGCCCCAGTTGGAGCGCCACGGCCTCGGGACGCTCCTCCCCGCTCGCGTCTACGGCGACGACCCGTTCGAGCCGAAGCCGGGCCCGGCGGGCCTCCACCACGCGCTGGCGACCCTCGGGCTTTCCGGGAATGCGGCGGAGGCAGCCTACGTGGGCGATGCGCCCGACGACATGCGGATGGCCGTCGCCGCGGGGGCCCGTGGCATCGGGATCCGGTCGGACCTCGCCACCGACGGGGAGCTGCTCGACGCGGGCGCGAGCGAGGTCTGGGGCTCCGTGGCGGCGTGGGTCGCCGGCACCTTCGGCTGAGCGATCCGGAGCGAGAGTGCGGCGCGTCCCGCGTCAGCGGCCGAGTGACCGCTCCAGTCGCGAGAGCGCCAGGTAGACCACGAGGCTGACGCCGAGCGACGGAAGCGTGCCGCCCAGCCACGGCGCGGCGTTGATGACGAGCAGGTAGCTGCCGATGCCCGCGGCCCAGGCGATGAGCGCCACCACGTTGACCGCCGCAGGCCGCGGCGCCGCGGATCCCGCGGGGTAGAGCTCGGCCGTCCGGTAGACGCGTCGGCGGATGAGGAAGTAGTCGGCGAAGAGGACCCCGAAGAGCGGCGTGAAGAGCGAGCCGACCAGGAACAGGAAGTTCTGGTACTGGGTGAGATCCACGACGAGCGCGATCGCCAGGCAGACCGTCCCGATGCCGACGACGAGCCAGCGGGTCGACCAGCCGGGCAAGACGTTCCGTATCGAGATCGCGGCGGAGTAGATGTCGGCGAACGCGTTGTCCGCCTCGTCGCCAAGGAGCAGGGCGAGGCCCGCCGTCCCAAAGGCGATCGAGAGGATCGAGCCGATCAGGTCGCTCCCCGGCAGGACGAGGATGAGCAGCACGCCCAGCGCGTAGAAGCTGATGTTCGCAACGGCGTACCCGGCGACCGTTCCCCAGAACGCGGACGGCGTGTCACGTGCGAACCGGTTGTAATCGGCCACGAGCGGCAGCCAGCTGATGGGCATGACCACCACGAGGTCGACGGCCTGGGCGAACGTCAGGCTCCCGTCGCCGGGCCGCGCGACCGCTGCGCCCAGGTCGAAGTGGCCGACGATGTAGATGACCATCCATGCCGCCGTGGCGAGGACGATCCAGATGCCCGCCTTCTCCAGCCACTGGCGCACGACCACGAGCGGCCCGCCCAGGCCCATGAGGATGGCCACCGTGCCCCAGGCCACGGCCCAGGCCGGGTAGGTGCCAGCGCCGAGGATCGGGGTCGCGAGCCGGGCGGACGCCTGCGCCATGATGATCACCTCGAAGGCGCCGAAGCCGACGAGCTGGATCACGTTGACGAGGCTGGGCAGGTAGCTCCCGCGGACCCCGAAGCTCGGCCGGAGGCCCACCATCGAGGGGATCGCGTGGTCGCTGCCCACGACCCCCGCCAGCCCGAGGAGCAGGACGCCGGTGAGCGTCCCCAGCACGATCGCTGCCATCGCGGCCCAGAAGCCGAGTCCGGGCACCAGGAGCGTGCCCGCCAGGAGCACCAGCAGCCCCACGCCGAAGTCGGCCCACAGGACGAAGTAGTCGAGGAAGCCCAGCACGCGATGGCGCTCCGGGATCGGCTCGATCCCGAGCTGGGCTGCCGCGAGGTCGCCCCCGATTCCCCGGGCGGACCGGGCGAGACCGTCATCAGAACGCCACGTAACCCGGCGCGGCGAGGTCGACCACCCGGCCGGCCTCGACGAAGCTGGCGCTTCCGGCCGGAACGCGATCGGTCACCTCGCCGATGACCGTCATGCCCCCGTCGATCGCGAGGGCCGCCGCGAGCTCGGCCCGCTGCCGAGGGTGGAACGTGAACAGGAGCTCGTAGTCCTCGCCGCCGGTCAGGGCCAGCTCGCGGCTGCGCCGCGCGCCAAGAAGCTGGACTGCCGCCGGCGCGAGCGGCACCGCCTCGACGTCGATCTCGATGCCGACGCCGCTCGCGCGGGCGAGGTGGAGCGCCTCGCTGGCGAGCCCGTCGCTGATGTCGATGGCGCAGCGGACGCCGCCCGACGCGAGACGCTGCCCGGCGCCGAGCCGGGCGAGCGGCCGATGGAGCGCCGCGAGGAGCGGCGCCGCAGCGGGATCCGGCGGCGCCGAACCCTCGGAGAGCAGCGCGAGCGCCGCCGACGCTGCGCCGAGGACGCCGGTCACCCCGACGAGATCGCCCACGCGGGCGGCGTCGCGCCGGAGGAGGCGCGCAGGGTCCGCCCGGCCGACGAGGGCGACGTTGACGACGAGCGGACCGGGGAGCGGACCGTGTCGCCGCCGACGATCCAGGTCCCGGTTCGCGCCGCGAGGGACTGCAGCCCGCGCGCGACGTCGAGGACCAGCCCCTGCCGGGCGGCATCGACGGCGATCGAGACCAGCGCGCGGCCCGGCGCCGCGCCCATGGCGGCGAGGTCCGAGAGGCTGACCGCGAGCGCCTTCCAGCCGAGGTCCTCGGGGCTGGTCCAGTCCAGCCGGAAGTGGACGCCCTCGACGAGCATGTCGGTCGTCGCCACCTCGATGCTGCCGGCGTCCGCCGGCCAGGTCGCGGCGTCGTCGCCGATCCCGATGCCGTCGGGCGGGCTCCCGAACAGGGTGGCGAGCCGGGCGATGAGCCCGAACTCGCCGAACGCCTCCGTCACGTCGTCGCTCCGGCAACGCGGGGCCGCGCCCGCCCGGCGACCGCGACGGCCTCGAGAAGCCGCCGCGCGGCCAGTCCCGGATCGGGAGCCGCGGCGATCGCGCTGATCACCGCCACGACGTCCGCCCCGGCCTCGGCCGCCGCCGCCGCGTTCGCCAGGGTGATCCCGCCGATGGCGACGATGGGCACGTCGACCGTCGCGCGGGCCGCCGCGAGGAGCTCCAGGCCGGTGTACCGCGCGTCCGCCTTCGAGCCCGTCGGGAAGACCGCGCCGACCCCGAGGTAGTCGGCGTCGCGCACGTCGAGGGCGTCGAGCTGGGCCGGGTCCGTGATCGAGAGCCCGATGAGCGCGTCGGGTCCGAGGATCGCGCGGGCGGTCGCGACCGGCACGTCGTCCTGGCCGAGGTGGACGCCGTCGGCACCGACGGCGAGGGCGAGGTCGAGCCGGTCGTTGACGAGGAGGAGCGCCCCGTGCTCGCGCGTGGCTCCGCGGAGCGCGGCGGCGATCTCCAGGCCGCGACGGGCCGTTCCCAGCTTCTCGCGGACCTGGACGACACGGATCCCCGCGGCGAGCGCGGCCGCCGCCACGTCCACCGACGTCCGGCCCCCGCTGAGCGCCTCCTCGGTCACGAGGTACGCGCCGGCGGAGCGGAGCAGCTCCCGACGGCGCAGGCGGATCTCGCCTGGCCCGGTCACGCGGCCATCACCGTCGTCATCGTCGCCCGCGCCCTGGCGCGGATCACCTCGTCCCCGAGCCCGTAGACCGCGTCCATGAGGTTCTGGCGGAACGTGCCCGGACCGGCGCTCCGCTCGGCCGCGATCTCGCCGGCCACCCCGAACGCGATCATCGCGGCCGTGGCGGCAAGGAACGGGTCGGGCTGGACGGAGCGGAAGGCGCCGATCAGCGCGGTCGCCATGCAGCCCGACCCGGTGATGGCTCCCATCAGCGGGTGGCCGTTCTCCACCCGGGCGGCCCGTGTCGTGTCGGCAACATGATCGATCGCGCCGCTGGCGACGGCGGCACCCCCGGTTCGGCGTGCGACGATCGCGGCCGCCGTGCTGGGCGCGTCCGCGGAGATCGCGTCGACGCCCCGGATCTCCGCCGCGAGCCCGGCGATGGCGGACAGCTCGGCGGCGTTGCCGCGGACCACATCGACGCGGACCGCGGCAAGGATCGCCTCCACCGCATCGGTCCGCAGCGCGGTGGCGCCGACCCCGACCGGGTCGAGCACCACGGGAATCCCGCGTTCGTTCGCCTCGCGGCCGGCCGCGAGCATCGACTCGATCCAGGCCGGATCCAGGGTCCCGATGTTGAGCACGAGGGCACCGGCGTGGCGGACCATCTCGCGCACCTCGCCGATGGCGTGGGCCATGACCGGCGAGGCGCCGATGTGGAGCGTCACGTTCGCGGTGTTGTTCATCGACACGTAGTTCGTGATCTGGTGGATCAGCGGGCGGCGGGCCCGGATCTCCACCAGGGCGTCGGCCGTGACGGCCCCGAGGTCGACCTCACGCATCGCGGTACCTCCAGAGGTGGTTGACCGGTCCGTGGCCGGCCCCGAGCGGCTCGGCGTGCTCGATGGCGCCGTGCAGGAAGGCCTTCGCGGCCCGGGCCGCATCAAACGACGACGCCCCGCGCGCGAGGCCCGCCGCGATCGCGGCCGAGAACGTACAGCCGGTCCCGTGCGTGTGGGGCGTGTCGATCCGCGGAGCCGAGAGCACCTCGAAGTCCGTCCCGTCGAACACGATGTCCTCGGAGCGGTCGCCGCCGAGATGGCCGCCCTTCACGATCACGAGTCGCGGCCCGAGATCGTGGATGCGGCGGGCCGCCTCGCGCGCCGTCCGCGCGTCGACGACGTCGACGCCCGCGAGCACCGACGCCTCCGGGGCGTTCGGGGTGACGACCGCCGCGATCGGGAGGAGCTGGTCCCGCAGCGCCGCGATGGCGTCCTCGCGCAGGAGGCGGTCGCCGCCCTTGGCGACCATCACGGGATCCACGACGAGCCGGGTGACGCCGTGGGCGCGCAGCCGGCCGGCCACGGCCTCGACGATCGCCGTGCTGAAGAGCATCCCCGTCTTGACCGCGTCGGCGCCGATGTCGGAGAGCACGGCATCGATCTGGGCGGCGACGACCTCCGCCGGCACCTCGTGGATCATCCGGACGCCGAGCGTGTTCTGGGCGGTGACCGCCGTGACCGCGGAGGCTCCGTACACCCCGAGGGCGGCGAAGGTCTTGAGATCGGCCTGGATCCCCGCGCCGCCACCGGAGTCGGACCCCGCGATCGTGAGCGCACGGGGTCGCGACCGGCTGCTCTCGCCGATCATGCCATCGGTGGTCGCCACGGGAACTGCGCCTCCTGACAATCGGGATGCCGTCCGTCGAGCGACGGGACGGCACCGAGTCAGGTGAGGCCTGCTTCCTTCGCTGGTACGAGCCAGATCAGGTTCGGCGGGTCTGTGGCTGATGCCACACTCTCAGCGCTGCGCGCTCCCCGGAGGCAATCTTCAGTTCGACCGGCAGTATACGAGATGGCCGGAACGGGCCCTTCCGCGCACGGCGTCGCGGGCCGGTCCGGGCTATTCTCGGGGCATGAACGAGATGCCTCTCGCGGGCGATCCGGCGCCGGCCTTCGCCCTCCCCGACGAATCCGGCACCGTGCACAGCCTCGCCGACCGGGCGGGCGAGTGGACGGTCGTCTACTTCTATCCCGAGGATGGCACCTCGGGCTGCACGACCGAGGCCTGCGAGTTCCGCGACAGCTTCGCGAGCATCCGGGCGGAGGGCGCCGAGGTCTGGGAATCAGCCCCGACGATGCCGCCAGCCATGCCAAATTCCGGGCCAGCCTCGAGCTCCCGTTCACGCTCCTCTCCGACGCGGGCGCGTCGGTGACCGACGCCTACGGCGCCTGGCGCGAGCGGACGAAGGACGGCGTGACATCGATGCGCACCCGGCGCTCGACCTTCCTCGTCGGCCCGGACGGCCGGATCGCCCACGCCTGGCCGGCCGTGACGCCCGAGGGCCACGCGGCCGAGGTGCGCGCGGTCCTCGCCGAGCTGAAGGCCCGGGCGGACCGCTGATCCCGCGTGGAGGGGACGCCGGCGTGCCACGGGGCGACGAGCAGGAGCCTCCGCGCCGCGTTCGCGGCCGCCTGCGCCAGGCCATGACGCCCGATCCGCCGGCCGCGGGGGCCGCCGTCGCGCCGCACGACTGGCGCGCCGCCCGGTTCATGGTGATCGTGGCGCATCCGGACGATGCCGATTTCGGCCCGGCGGCGACCGCCTCGCGCTGGATCGAGGCCGGCTCCGTCGGGAGGCTCGTCTGCTGCACGAGCGGCGACCAGGGCGGAGAGGACCCGGAGCTCGACCCGCTGGCGCTCGCGGCCACGCGCGAGGCAGAGCAGCTCCGAGCGGCGGCGGTCGTCGGCTACGACGAGGTCCGCTTCCTCCACCAGCCGGACGGCGCCCTCGCGAACGAGCTGCCCCTCCGCGAGCTGCTGGTCCGCGAGATCCGCGAGTTTCGGCCGGACGCCGTGTTCACGCACGATCCCGAGGTTCTCTTCTACCGGGGGAGCGGCGTCAACCACACCGACCACCGGGCCGCCGGGATCGCGGCCGTCGATGCGGTCTACCCGGCCGCCCGCAACCCCATGGCGTTCCCGAATCTCGCCCGGGCCGGGTTCGCACCCCACAGGGTCCGCCGGCTCTACCTCTTCTGGCCCGGCTCTCCGACGGCGTGGATCGACGTCGGAGCGGCGATCGAGCGAAAGATCGAGGCGCTGCGCTGCCACGAGAGCCAGCTCACGGTCGACGCCGCCTTCGAGCAGCGGATGCGCGACTGGGCCGCCGAGGAGGGCGGCACGATCGGCGTCGCGGCGGCGGATGCCTTCCGCGTGATCGTCATCGACGACGACGAGGACTCGCCCGCGGCGGCGGACGAGGACACGCCCGCGCCGGCGGAATAGGCCGCGATCGCCGGGGAGCGCCCGGGTCAGGGCACCTCGAGCAGGAGCGGCCGCACGCGACCCCACGCGTTCCAGAGCTCGGCGAGCGGCTCCGCCCGACGCCCCAGCAGGTCCACCATCTCGCCCATCGTGAGCCCGCCGGCGGTCTCCGCGAGGTGGCGTCCCGCGTCGACCCGGACGTCGCGGAAGAGCGCCGGCATCTCCGCCTCCGTGGGCCAGCGCCGGATTCGCATCGGGTCCTCGCCCGCGTAGCCGAGCGCGAGCGAGAGGTCGCGCTGGCTCGGCGTGCGCCCGTCGGCGAAGCCGCCCATGCCGTCGAACCGGTAGCCGAGCGCGGCCATCGCCGAGGCGATCTCGCGGCACTGCACCTGCGTGTACGGCCCCCAGAACACGTGTTCGTCGGGGAACGTCAGGGCCGACGCGTCGATCGCCCGCGCCACCACGGCGTCGACGAGGTCGGAGAGCATGAGCTGCCAGCGGCGCTGGTCGTCCGGGTCGCTGCCGCCGAGGCGCTCGACGAGCGAGCGCATCGTGGCGCGGTCGCCACGGAGGAGGCGCAGGATCGCCACGTCCTCGCCGGGCGCCGCGGGGAGGCTCGCGGACTCGTCGCCCTCCCGGGCGAGCTGGCGCGGCGTCCGGGCGATCGGCTCCGGCGGGGCGGTTCCCAGGCGCTCGGCCTCCTCGCATGTGGCGAGCGCCATGAGTGCCTCCCGGCTCGCCTCCGCGGCGTGCTCGCTGCCGATCCGCGCGACGTCGGCGTCGAGGCCCGCCTGCTCGACCGCCCGGAGCAGCTCCACCTCCACCCCGGCCTCGCGCGTCATCACGATGGCCGCCTCGCGCGTACGCGCGTTGATCCGGTTGATCTCGCGCAGCCAGGCCGACGCCGCGGCCTCGAGCGCCGCCCGGTCCCGCGCGGCGAGCCGGCTCCGCCGGAACTGGGCCTGAGCGTCGTCCTTCGCGGCGCGAATGGCGCGCGGATCAGCCGCCGACGCGGCGCGGTCGCGGCGCCCGGCGTGCTCGTCGTAGGCGCGTCGCGCCTCGCGAAGCCGGACCTGGGCGGCCTCGGCGACGGGCGCCATCCGGGCCGCGTGCGCGTTCGCCTCGTCCACGGCCGCGCGCTGCGCCGCGCACGGGTCCACCGGCGCGCCGTTCGCAGCCCCCGGGCCGCCACCGGACGCGAACCCCGCGGTGGGGGCCGGCGCCTGCCCGGTGTCGAGCGCCCGGGTGCCCGGCGCGAACGGCCGTTCGGTTGGCCGCCCGTCCGGCGCGACCGCGTCGTCCTGCGCGCGCGCCATCTCGAACGCTCGGAGCGGGGTGGCGAGCGTCGCGGCCCGACCCCCGGACGGCATCGTGGACACCGTCACGCGGACCTCCCGCCGGGCGGCCGGGCGTGCCCGGATGACCTCGATGAAGGCCCCGCCGGCGAGCACGCCGAGCGCGAGGCCACCGGACAGGAAGACGAGCTCGCTGGGACTCACGGACGTTCCTCGGACTGATCCATGTGCTCGGCGTGACGATCGACGAGGGACGCGACTGTGGTCCGAGCGTAGCTGCGCCGCGACCGCTCGTCAATCCGCGGTCATGCGCATCCGCGGCGCTCGCGAACCGGGCCGCGGCGCTGGCCCGGCATGGCCGCACGAGCATGGGCCGGCGGACTGCCAGGTGGGCTCGTGCGTGCGTTCGCGAGCCTCGTCGTGTAGATTCCGGCCCGTCGTCGATCCCCCCGGCGTCGCCCGGCGCGCGCCGGGCCGCCACCGCGCTCTCGAGCTCCGGCAGCCTGCAGCTACGAACGAGGCGTCCGCATCGTGGCCATCGACCCCAACCAGGAGTTCCTCGTCCAGCCGGTGGACGCGTCCTGGCTCCAGTGCAACATCGAGTGCCAGGAAGCCTGCCCGGTCGGGACGAACTGCCGCGGCTACCTCAACCTCGCGGCGGAGGGCCGGTTCGAGGAGGGCTACCTCCTGTCGCGCGAGCCGAACCCGGTCGCGGCCATGTGCGCGTACGTCTGCTCCGCCCCGTGCGAGCGCGCCTGCCGTCGCGGCGACATCGACCGGCCGCTCGCCATCCGGGCGATGAAGCGGTTCCTCGTCGAGTGGCACGAGGCCTCCGGCATCCCGGACGTCATCCCGCAGATCACCCCGCGCGAGGAGCGCGTCGCGGTGGTCGGCGCCGGTCCCTCCGGGATCGCGGTCGCGCGTGAGCTCGCGGTCAAGGGCTACCGGGTCACCGTCTTCGACAGCCTCCCCTTCGCCGGCGGCACGATGCTGATCGGCGTCCCGGCGTTCCGCCTGCCGCGCGAGGCCATCGAGATGGACGTGCGGCTCGTCGAGCGCCTGGGGGTCACCTTCCGCTACAACACGAAGATCGGGCCCGACATCGCCTTCGAGACGCTGCTGCGCGACTTCGACGCCATCGCCATCTGTGCCGGCGCGATGGACGCCGTGGGGCTGGACATCCCCGGCGCGGAGCTCGCCGGCGTGCAGTACGGCGTCGACTTCATGAAGAAGGCGAACCTGGGCGAGCCGCTCGAGGTGGGCCGCAACGTGGTCGTCGTCGGCGGCGGCTACACCGCCATGGACTGCTCGCGGACCAGCCTGCGCCACGGCGCCGAGAACGTGACGATCGCCTATCGGCGCACGCGCTCGGAGCTGGTCGTCGACGAGGAGGAGCTGGGCGAGACGGAGCGCGAGGGCGTCCGGATGGAGTTCCTGGTGAGCCCGATCGAGCTGGTCGGCGAGGACGGCGCGCTGACCGGGGTCCGCTTCATCCGCAACAAGCTCGGCGAGCCCGACGCGTCGGGACGCCGCTCGCCGGTGCCGATCCCGGGCTCCGAGTTCGTCGTCCCCGCGGACACGGTCATCCCGGCCGTCTCCCAGGCGGCGGACCTGACGTTCCTGCCCGTCGAGGCAACCTTCGAGGTCGCCCGCGGGCGTCTCAAGGTGGACCCGGCGACCTACGCGACGAACGTGCGCGGCGTCTTCGCGGCCGGCGACTTCGTGACCGGCCCGGCGACGCTCATCGAGGCGGCCGGCCACGGCAAGAAGTGTGCCTACGCCATCGACCGCTACCTGGGCGGGCGCGCCGACGTGACGGTGGCCGCCAACGTGAAGATCACCTCGTCCTGGCGGCACGAGATGCCGGAGTTCTACGACGTGCTGCCGCGCCAGCACATCCCGATGCTCCCGGTCGAGGCGCGGATGGCATCCCGCGAGCCGGAGGTCAACTTCACGACCGGCGTGGAGCTCGGCTACAGCGCGACCCAGGCGGTCGCCGAGTCGACACGCTGCCTCATGTGCAACTACAACATCTGGTTCGATCCCTTCCGGTGCGTCCTGTGCGGCGCCTGCGCGGACGTCTGCCCGGAGGGCGTCATCCACATGATCGACGTGAACCAGATGAAGTCGGAGGGGTTCCTGCCGGAGCTCGAGGAGGCGTACGGCTGGGAGCAGGGCGCCGCGATGATCCTCGACGAGGAGCGCTGCATCCGCTGCGCACTGTGCGTCAAGCGTTGCCCGTTCGACGCCATTACGATGGAGCGGTTCGAGCTCCAGGAGGTATCGACCGACGGACGGCTCTACAAGGAGTCGTACCGTGACGCGCAGCTTGCCGGCACGCCCGGCGTCGCAGGAGGGGCCAGGTGAGCTTCCTGGAGCGGGTGGACCAGTCGATCCGGCGGAGCCCCGTCTTCCGCTCCATCTTCCGGAACCCGTACCCCAACGACGAGCGGTCGCGGGCGTACGCGGTGATGAACAACGTCTTCCTGCACCTGCACCCGGTCCGCGTCCGGCAGCACGCCGTGAAGTTCGCCTACACGTTCTGCCTGGGCGGGCTCTCGTTCTTCCTGTTCCTCGTGCTGACCGTCACCGGCGTCTACCTGATGTTCTTCTACGCCCCGTCCGCAAACCAGGCGTACACGGACATCCTGAACATCCAATCCCAAGTGCCGTTCGGGCTCCTGACCCGGAACATCCACCGGTGGGCCGCCCACCTGATGGTCTTCTTCGTCTTCCTGCACATGATGCGGGTCTTCTACCACGGCGCCTACAAGCCGCCCCGCGAGTTCAACTGGGTCGTCGGGGTCGTCCTGCTCTTCCTGACGCTGTTCCTGAGCTTTACGGGCTATCTCCTGCCGTGGGACCAGATCGCCTACTGGGCCATCACGATCGGCTCCAACATGGCCGGCTACGCACCGCTGTTCAACACGCCGTCGAAGACCCTGCTGCTGGCAGGACTGGAGGTGAGCGGCAACACCCTGCTGCGCTTCTACGTCCTCCACATCATGGTCTTCCCGTTGGTCGCAGCCGTGTTCCTTGCGGTCCACTTCTGGCGCATCCGGAAAGACGGGGGGATATCTGGACCGCTATGACGGGCCATCGCGTCGTTGTCGCCTCCGCCGGCTCGCTTACGCACCTCAGGGTGCGCGCGCTCGCGTGCTCGGCTCCGCCTAGCGCCGACCTCGTCCTAGCGGCCCAGGGGCACGGGCGATGACCGACCAGAAGGCGCCGCCCGAGCGGCGGGTGGTCCTGCCGGTCGATCCGACCCGGCGGACCGAGATCGACAAGCAGCGCGTGCCGATGTCGGCGCGCCCGTATCGCCTGCTCGCGCTCGTCAAGCAGGACGCCGTGGTCCGGGTCCAGAAGGAGCCGGACGACACGGTCATGACCTGGCCGCACCTGCTCTCGATCGAGTTCCTCGCGGCCGTCTTCATGAGCATCTTCATCCTGTTCATGGGCCTCTTCGTGAACGCGCCGCTCGAGGAGCTTGCCAACCCGAACGTGACCCCGGAAGTGGCGAAGGCCCCGTGGTACTTCCTGGGGCTCCAGGAGCTGCTGGCCTACTTCCATCCGACCGTCGCCGGCGCGCTCGTGCCGCTCTTCGTGCTCGTCGGGGCGGCCGTCATCCCGTTCGTCGACCGCGAGAACATCCGGACCAATCGGCCTTCGGATCGCAAGACGGCGGTCGTCCTGTTCTCGCTCTTCTGCGGGCTCGGGCTCGTCCTCACGTTCCTGGGCATCTTCTTCCGCGGCCCCGGGTACGCGTTCACGTTCCCCTGGGTCAGCGGCTTCCACTTCAGCCTGTGAGCGTCCGATGAGCAACTACCACGTCGAGCCGGCGAGCAAGCCCCAGGCCCTCACGGGCGAGGCGCTCAAGTCGATGCGCACGGAGGCGCCGAAGGGCGTCTCGCGACGCCAGCTGATCCGGACGTCGCTCGGTGCGAGCGTCGGCCTGTGGCTCCTGGAGGTGTCCGCGGGCACGCTGGGCTTCCTCTGGCCCAACCTGTCGGGCGGCTTCGGCGGCAAGGTCCCGCTGGGCTCGTTCACCGACATCAAGAACGCCAACGCGCTGATCCCGTTCGGCGACGGCTACCCCGCGTACTACCAGGAGGCCCAGTCGTTCATCGTGCTCGTCGACACCACCCGGCAGGAGTTCGTGCCGGGCGACGACGCGACGGGGGACGGCACCGCCCTGAACGTGCGCGCCCTCTACCAGCGCTGCACGCACCTCGGCTGCAAGCCGAACTTCTGCGTCAAGAGCTACTGGTTCGAGTGCCCCTGCCATGGCTCGCGCTACGACCGCCTGGGGATCAAGGTGAAGGAGCTGGGCCCCGCGCCGCGATCGCTCGACCGGTTCGCGGTCAGCGTCGGCGCCGACGGGAAGCTGACCCTGGACACGAGCAAGCTCACGCTCGGCCCGCTGCCCGTCGCGCTCGGCCAGCCGGGCCTGATCCCATCGAAGAGCCCGACCGGCTGCATCTGAGACGGATGACGATGACCCGAGCCGCTCGATGACCGACGAGCCCGGCACACCGCCGGAGGAGCGCCTGCCCGTTCCGCGGGGCCCGTCCGAGGTCGCCGCGCCACCGGAGCGGTTCACCGCGCCCCCGACGGCGCACACCGTCGGCCTCTCGCCGGAGCGCGCCGCGAAGATCGTCACGCAGAGCGCCAGCGCACGCTGGGTCGCCTTCCTCGCCGTCACGATCGTGGCGCTGTTCGTGATCGTCTACTACTTCTACGACCTGGGCGTGCCGGGCGTGCCGAACTCCAGTCGGCTCACGAACGAGGTCGCGGTCCAGCAGGTCAACGCCGTCACCCAGGGCTATGCGCTCTTCGAGGCGAACTGCGCGCGCTGCCACGGCGCCCAGGGCCAGGGCGGGATCGGGCCGGTCCTGAACGAACAGGCCAAGCTCCTGACCCACCTCACGCCGGGCTACCTGCAGAGCGTCCTGACGGTGGGCGGCCGCTATGTCTGCGGAGACGCCAACTCGGTGATGCCCATCTGGTCGGACCAGGGCAACCCGCCGGGACCGCTCAACTACCGGAACATCCAGGAGCTGATCGCCTTCATCACCGCGCCGTCCACGCTGCAGTTCCAGGGCGTGGATCCGGTGACGGGCAAGACGGTCACGCTGACCGGCTGGCGCGATCCGACGTACGTCCTGCCCCCGGGTGCCACGCCCGTTCCCGCCTGCTGGAAGGACGCGTTCAAGTCGGCCGCCCCAAGCGCCGGGGCCAGCGCGGCCGCGAGCGCTGCCCCGGCGGGAAGCGGCGCACCGGCCGCAAGCGCGGCGCCGTCGGGTGCCCCGGCCGGCTCGCCCGCCGCCTCGGGTGCCGCGTCGGGTACCGTCCTCGCGCTCACCGCCGCGGGCATCGCGTTCGACAAGACCGACCTGACCGCGCCGGCCGGGGTCCCATTCCAGATCACCTTCACCAACAACGATGCGGGGATCCCGCACAACGTCGCGATCCACACGGGCTCGCCCACCGGTCCGATCGTCTGGCAGGGCGCCATCATCACCGGCGTGACGACGCAGACCTACGACGTGCCGGCGCTCCCGGCGGGGACGTACGGCTTCAGCTGCGTCGTCCACCCGAACATGACGGGGACCCTGACGGTCAAGTAAGGGGGCGCGGCCGGCGCGGCGGGGCCCGGGCCGCTCGACAGGGAGGACAGATGGCGGAACAGGCGCTCGGTCCGGGGGGCACGGTGGTGCGCAGGCGGGCCTTCTTCGGCCTGCTCGACGCCAACGGCTGGGGCTGGGCGGGCGTCAAGGCAACCGTCTGGTTCGTCCTCATCATCATGCTGATGGCCTACCTCCCGGACCGGGCCCTCTACGCCACCGTGCAGAACACCATCGATCTCGGCGTCGCGCTCAAGGTGTTCAACCCGGCGCTCGACATCACCCCCATCAACTTCTGTCCGGCGTCGAACGAGACGGTGCCCTGCCCGGCACCCCCGGGAACGATCCTGCCGTGGGAGCCGAACCCGGCCCAGCTGGCGCTGCCCGCCGCTCGGTCCGACGTCGCGATCGTCGGGGCCGGCCTCCAGACGCTCGTCGTCGGCGGCACGGACGGGAAGGCGGCCCAGTCCAGCGTCTTCGCAACGGTCATCCGGCCGGACGGCAATCTCGATGCGTGGAGCCAGGGCGCGGCGCTACCGGCGCCGCGGACCCAGGCCGCGTCCGCCTTCTTCTCGGGCGTCGCCTACGTCATCGGCGGCCTCGACGCGAGCGGCCAGCCCACGGACACCGTCCTGGCGGGCACGCCCGATGCGGCGAGCGGCAAGATCACTTCCTGGACCGAATCGACGGACCTGAAGCTGCCCGCGCCGCGTGCCGGGGCCGCGGTCGCGGTGGCCGCCGACGGGCTCTTCCTGATCGGCGGAACGGACGGCAAGGGACCCGTCGACACCGTCTGGAAGGCGGCCGTGAACGCGACCACCGGCAAGCTGACCGCGTGGGTGCCGAATGCGCCGCTCACCTCGTTCGACGCGGCCGGCGCCACGCAGCCGGCGCCGCGCGTGCACGCGATCGCGACGGTCCTCGGCCAGAACCTGTTCGTGTGGGGCGGCGACGACGCGTCCGGTCCGACGGCGAAGATCCTCCGCGGTGACATCTCGACGGACAAGGCCACGCTGGGCCAGGTCACCCGGTGGGGCAGCCCAACGGCCTCGTCGGCCGCGCAGCAGGACCTCCCGGCCGCCCACGAGGGCGCGTTCGGCTGGGTCGCCAACTCGAACCTGTACTACGGCGGGGGCCAGGGCTCCAACGGCGAGATCGTGTGGGCCATCCCGGACGCCGCGGGCAACATCAGCGGCTGGAAGCACCTCGCCGCGAGCGACCTGCCGGCCGACCTGGGCCTTCGCGACGCGGCCCCGGTCGTCTCCGGGTCCCACGTCTTCCTGGTCGGCGGCCAGACGGGCTCGGGTCCCACGACCGGGACGGCCCGCGCGAACCTCGCCCCGATGGCGCCGTTCTTCCAGCTGGGCCTCTTCTACATCGTCGTCCCGGCGATGGGCATCCAGGGCCCGGTCGGCCAGCAGCTCTCCTACCTGGCCGCGGCCGGCGTCGCCACCGGCGATTTCGTGCTGCTCCTGCTCCTGGGCTACGCCTTCAACCACAAGGAGCGCACGCGGGCGTTCCTCCATCACCTGCGGAACCGGCGGCGCCGGACCGCCTGACGCGCCGGCGCTGGGCCGCCCGGCCGCGCGTCGGAGGTCGTTGTCGCGCTCGCGCCCTCGCCGGGTCAGTCGAGCGGGTCGCCCTCGCCGGGGGAGAGCGGTCCGCGCCGCACCTCGAGCCCCGCCCGCTCCCAGGCGTCCATCCCGCCGGCGACGTTGGACACGTCCGACCAGCCGTTGCGGAGGAGGAACGCGGTGACGGCCGCGGAGCGGCTGCCGGTGTGGCACACCACGTGGATCGGGCGGTCCCGGGGAAGCTCCTCGAAGCGGCCCAGGAACGTCGAGGTCGGGTAGAGGAGCGCGCCCGGGACGCGCACCGCCACGAACTCGTGGCGCTCGCGAACGTCGACAAGGAGCGGCAGCGGCGCCCCTGCCGGTGCGCCCGCACGCCCCACGCGCGCGCCGGCGGCATCGGCCGGGAAGATCGTCGGAAGCGGAGATTTGGGCGGCATCAGGTCGCGCGCCGGGGCAGCGGGATCGCCGGGATCGCGACCGGCGCGCCCCGGAAGCGGCCGGCCGGGCCCGCGACGTCGTGGGGCGGCGCTGCTCCGTCCGCGTCCCCGCCGACCGTCGTGCCCAGGGGCGCGTCGCAGAGCGCCTCGACGCGCGCCAGCCGGTCGTCGACCGCCGCGAGCAGCGCGGGCAGATCGATCCGGTCGGCCGCTCCCTCGCGGCCCGAGTGAGCCATCCGCCATCGACCCGGGCAGGCCGCTCGCACCGGCAGGCTGCGCGGACGCAGCGGCGGCGGCCGTCGCGAGGCGCTCGCGGGCGCCGCGGAGGTTGGTCCGGACGCCCAGCGGGTTGCCACGCGCCGCGTGGACGTACGCAGCTGCGACCTTGATCAGGCCGCTCAGGAGCGCCCGCTCGGCCAGGTCGTCGGTTCCCATCCAGGCCGGCTCCAGCTCCTCGTGGGCGAGGTACCACGCGCCGCGATCGTAGGCGGCGAGTCCCCGGGTCACGGCCGCGAGGCGGGCCTCACTCGGAAGCGGCCGGTGCGCCTTCGAGCGGCCCCGCTCCATGACGCGCCCGGATGGGACGGCGGATGCGCTCGGGACGGTCGATGCCCTCGGGACCGCCGCTGCGCTCGCGACGGCGGTCGCGGGCTCCGGAGCGATCCCCGGCCGCGGGGCGCGTGCGCCGGTCACGTGAGCTCGATCAGCGGGCGCCTTCCCCCGAAGCCCGAGGTGAGGTCGTGCCAGAAGTGGATCTCGTCCTCGCCGAGCTGCCAGCACAGCCACACCTGGCGCCCGTTCACGAGCGCCGGGAAGTCCGCCAGCCCGTCCTCGATGTCGCGCAGCTGCACGCTCCACTCGTCCAGGCGAGCGACGGCCGCCTGCATCTGGTCGATCACGGCGCGGATGCGCGCGTCGAGGACCCGGGGCGAGTCCGACGCCGCCGACCCGTGCATGCCGTCGGCCGCCTCCCCCAGCGCCTCGTCCACCAGCGTCCGCCCGTCACCCGGGACCCCCGTCCGCCGTCGCGCCACGATGAGCCGGTCGCGGAGCGCCACCAGCTCGCGGCGCTCCGCGCGGAGCTGCTCGAGCACGGCCTGGACCTCGGGGAGCCGGGCGTTCGCGCGGTCGATGTCGTAGAAGTCGGTCACCTCAGGATCATACCGGGAGACTGCCTGAAAGCCCGGGGCCGGGCCCCGACCCAGGCCTCGAACGCCGGCCTGTCACCACGCTGGGACAAGCTGCCGGTCCAGCCACTCCGCCGGTTCCTGTCGCGGCCGGATCAGCGCCGATCGCCCGCCGCGGATCGCGACCTCGGCCGGGATCGGGTGGCTCAGGAAGAGCGGCATCGACTCGGTGAACCCGTACGCGCCGGTATCGAGCACCGCCACCAGGTCGCCGACGGCCGGAACGGGCAGCCGCGCGTTCGCGGCGAAGATGTCCAGCCCCGAGCAGAGCGGCCCGGCGATCGTGACCGGCCACGATCTCGGCGCCCGTGCGCCCGCGCCGAGGACCCGCACCCGGTGCTCCTGGCCGACGAGGGCCGGCCGGACCAGGTGGTGGACCCCGCCGTCGAGGATGGCGACCTCCGCCTCGCCGACGCGCTTGCGGTCGACCACCCGGGCGACGTAGGCCCCGGCGGCCCCGACGATCCAGCGGCCCGGCTCCATGAGCAGCCGGACGTCGCGGAGACCCGGCGTCGCCGCCCAGCCCTCGGCGAGCGACTCGAGCCGCCGTCCGAAGCCGACGATGTCGAGGGACTCCTCGTGCGGCTCGTACGGGATGCCAAGCCCGCCGCCCGCGTCGACCAGGCGAAGCTCCACGCCGGCGTGCTCGGCCACCGAGCGTGCGAGCTGCACCGTCTCGCCGACGTGCGCCGCGAGGCGGCTCGCGTCGAGGACGTTCGAGGCCCCGAACCGGTGGATCCCCAGCAGCTCCAGGTGCGGCGACCGGGCCGCCGATCGCGCCGCAGCCCGCAGGTCCGGCTCGTCCATGCCGAACTTCCCGGCCCCGTCGTCGCCGACCAGCCGGACCCGCTCGAGGCCATCCGCCGTCCCGACCGATGCCCGGAGGAGAACGGGCACGCGCCGACCGGCCCCGGACGCGATCTCCGCCAGGCGCTCGAGCTCGCCGGGGACTCCACCGTGATCGCGCGGACGCCGGCCGCCACGGCGTCGCGCAGCTCGGAGTCGCGCTTGCCCGGGCCCGTGACCACGATCCGGTCGGCCGGGATGCCCGCCCGGCGCGCGGTCGCCAGCTCGCCGCCTGAGGCGACGTCCGCGCCGAGCCCCAGGGAGCCGAGGTGGGCCACGATCGCGAGCGCCGGGTTGGCCTTGACCGCGTAGGCGATCTCGACGGCCGGCGGGAGGGCGGCCCGCAGCGTCTCGACCTGGCGCTCGATCACGTCGAGGTCGTAGACGTGGAGCGGCGTGCCGTACCGCGCGGCGAGGTCGGCCGGGTCCAGCCCGCCCAGCAGGTCGCCCCGCAGGATCTCATTGCGGGCCGGTGGCCGCCCGCGGCGGGGCGCGGTGACGTCCGGTGGCGGAGCGGTCATCGGAGCGCGTCCTCGAGGGCGACCCGCGCGTCGGTCCGCGCGTCCCGCTGCTTGACGATGAGGGCGACCTGCCCGCCCAGCCCGTGCTGGGCCGCGAACGCGCCGGGAATTGAGCGCGTGCCCGGCACGACGACCGCGCCCGGCGGGACGCAGAGGGGTGCGTCCGGCGTCCCGACGAGCACGCGCTCGCCAACCACGTCATAGAGGCGCGAGGTGCCCGTCAGGGTGACGCCGGCCGCGAGGACCGCCGCCCGACCGATCAGCACCCCGTCCAGGAGCAGGCAGCCCGCGCCGACGAACGCGTCGTCGTCGATGATCACGGGCCGCGCCCCCGCGGGCTCCAGGACGCCGCCGACCATGACGCCCGCGGAGAGATGGACCCGCGCCCCGACCTGGGCGCATGAGCCGACGAGCACGTGCGAGTCGACCATCGTGTCCGCCCCGATCCAGGCGCCGACGTTCACGTACGAGGGCGGCATCACGACGACGCCCGGCTCGAGATGCGCGCCTGCCCGGATCGACGTCCCGCCGGGCACGATCCGCCACGGCCGGCCCGCAGCGGCCGCCGCCCGCGCGTCCGGCGAGCCGGCGACGTCCTTCGGGGGAAGCCCGACGCGGTCGACGAAGCCGAATGCCTCGTCGGCCGACCACGCCCGCGTCGCGCGGTCCGCGAACAGCGCGAGGATCGCGGCGCGCGCACCGGGATCGAGCCCCCAGCCGCCGGCCGCGGCGGAGTCCGGGGCGGCGGCCCGGAGGCGTCCCGACTCGAGCGCCGCGACGATCTGGTCGGCCGTCCATGCCGCGGCCGTCGCCGCGCCTCCCACGACGGGCAATGCCCCCGCCGCGGATGCCGTCGCCGCGGACGCCCCTGGCGCCGCGCCTCGCGCCGCCGAATCACGGCACTGTGGCTCGAGGGCCCGCGCTCATGCCGCGCCCTCGACGGCCATCACGCCCTCGGGCACGGCCCGGCCACCCGGGAGCTCCAGGAGGCCGAGCGAGCGGAGCAGGTGCCCCAGCCGCTCGCGGGCCTCGTCGTCGAGCGCGAGGAGTGGACGCCGGACCGCGTCCGTGGAGAGCCCCATGAGGGCCAGCGCCGCCTTGACCGGGACCGGGTTCGGGGCGCCCCGGAAGTTCGCCAGCATGAGCGGCAGCCACCGCTCGTGGATCCGGCGGGCGTGCTCCCAGTCGCCGGCCGCGGCGGCCGCGCAGAGCGCCGCCATCTCGCCCGGGATCTCGTTCGAGGCGACGGAGACCACGCCGTTCCCGCCCATCGCGAGCATCGGCAGCGTCCACGCGTCGTCGCCCGCCAGCACCGCCACGTCGCGGGGTCGCTCGCGGCAGATCCGGGCGATCTGCTCCAGGTTCCCGGAGGCCTCCTTGACGGCCACGATCCGCGGGTGTGCCGCCAGCCGCAGGAAGGTGTCGGCCTCCACGTTCGTGCCGGTCCGCGAGGGCACGTTGTAGACGACCACGGGCAGCCCGCCCTCGTCGGCGACGGCCCGGAAATGGCTCTCAAGCATCCGCTGGTCGGGGCGGTTGTAGTACGGCGCCACCACGAGGGCCGCGTCGGCGCCGAGCTCGGCGGCCCGGCGCGTCGCCCGGATCGTCGCGTCCGTGTCGTTCGTGCCGGTGCCCGCGACGACCGTCACGCGACGGTGCGACGGTCGAGCGGACGCCACCTCGACGGTGATCGCGATGAGGCGCTCGCGCTCCGCCGGGCTGAGGGTCGGTGCCTCGCCGGTGGTCCCGCACGGGACCAGGCCGTCGATCCCGGAGAGGACCTGCCAGGAGACGAGGCGCCGGAAAGCGTCCTCGTCGAGCGCGCCGTCCGGCGTGAACGGCGTGACGAGCGCGGTGAAGGCGCCACGGAGAGCGGGGCGCGTGCGGCCGGTGGAGCGGGCGATCGGGGTCATCGGTGGGTTCCTTTCGAAGTGCCTGGTGAAGGGCTGTCGGTGCGGTCGGGGTTGATCGAGGTCGCGGCGTCAGCTGGCAGCACGCACCTCCGTCCGCTCGTCCACCTCGAGCACGATCTCGAACGGGTGGAGGCCGGCCGGGCGAGGCTCGGCGATGAGCCACTCGACCGCGGCGACGACGCCCGAGGCACACGCGCCGCGGTCCCGGGCGGTGAGGCTGAGCTCAATCGCCTCCCCCGGCCCGTCGAAGCCCACGAGGTGACGGCCCGGGTTCGTTCCAGCCCGCACGCCGACCACCTCCAGCGTCCCCGCCTCGGCGGGACCGTCGGCCGGGGTGGACATTCGGTCGCGCGAAGGGTCGACGGCGAGGATTCGCCGCGCGAGGTCGCGCGCCGTGCCCGAGGGACGGTCGGCCTTCGCGTGCCGGTGCCATTCGACGATGTAGGGCTCGTAGCCGGGCAGCCGCGCCGTGAGCCGTGCCGCCGTCTCCACGAGCTGCGCGAAGACGAGCGCGCCCGGGCTGAAGTTCGATGCGGCGACCGCGGCAGCACCGCGCGCCCGCAGCAGCTCCGCGACGCTGCGCCGGTCGGCGTCCCACGCCGTCGTCGCGATGGCGAAACGCCGGACGCCGCCCTCCACGGACGCGCGCGACGTTGCCCAGGACCGAGCCGCCGCGCGACGCGTCGACGACGACGTCCACGCCCGCGAAGGCGCCCGGCTCGTGCGTGCCGCCGTCCGGGCGGCCCGCGACCCGCGTCGCCATGCCGTGTGCCGTGAGCGCGTCGGCGACCGCCCGTCCGAACGGGCCGTCCCCGAGGATCAGTGCCTGCATCGTGGTGTCCTCCGCGTCTGTTGTCGTGACGCGGGGTCCGCCTGGGGCCGGAGGGCCGGTTCGCCGCCGGGGCGAATCAAAAAGCCGCGGTCACCATCGGTGTCCGCGGCCCTCGGAGCCTCCGTTCCCTGGAGGCCCCCGGTCGTCTGCGCGCGCCGGTCAGAGCCCCAGGGCCCGTGCCTCCCGGCAGGGCCGCCAGGGCTTCTTCGCCTCGTTCGAGAGAAGATGCCAGCGCATTAGCGCGGACCATACCTGTCCCGGTGGATCTGCGCAACCATTTGTCCCCGGCGCCTGTCACCTATCGCGGCGGCGCACACCGGGCGGGCCGCCGGCGGGTATCGTCTACGCCGCGTGGGCCCGTAGCTCAGCGGCAGAGCGAGGGACTTTTAATCCCTGCGTCCTGGGTTCGAATCCCAGCGGGCTCACCACGTCTTTCGCTCGCGTCGACTGCCGGGCGGCGCCTGGCTCGGACCGGTCGGTCCCGCCGAGGTCAGCCCTCGCGGACGCCCACGCCCCGCTGTTCGGCGAGCTGGCGTGTCAAGGTTGCCTGGCCGATGTGCTCCCGACTGTGGGCCGCCGCCCGGATGAGCCAGCGCGCCCCCGACTCGGTCCGGTTCGGACGCTCGACTTCGGCTTCGAGGCGATCGGGCCTGATCAGCCCGAGGTGAACGTCCACGTCGCGCTCGGTCGCGTCGATCAGGGCCAGCAGCGCGTCGCCGGTCAGCCCCGTTACTCGGAACGCAGCCTCGCGGTCCCGAGATAGCGCGAGGTCAGCGACGGCCGCAGTCAGGTGCCGTTCCGCATCGAGGGCGTGGACGACGAGCGCCGCGATCGAGTTGGTCTCCCCTCCTGGCTTCCAATCGAGGGTCGAGACCGGCACCCCCGCCACAACTGCTCGCATGGCGGCGTGTCCCTCGTGGAGGAATGCCGCGATGTCGCCTGTCGGGATTGGGTCGGACATATGTGTCGTGCCTCCACGTGCGAGGTGGCCTGATGCGCCGCTGGGCGCTGACTCGTCCGTCGCGGGGTCGCGGCCCGGCAGGGGAGTGTAGGACACCGAGCATGCCTGGACCGAGTGCGCCCAGGCGGGGATTCGCGAGCCCCGCGACGCGACGATCGCGAACCGGAGTGGAAGGCCCCCCGGCTCTTCCCGTTTCAATCCTCGAGTGGAGCACGGACCATGTGGCCAAGCGTGCCGCTGGCCCGTGATTCGTCCGCGTACGAGATGATGAACGACGTGCGGGGCCCCATGGGCGCACGACCCGTACCGGCACCCGTTGCTCGTGAGTGGCATGACGCGAAGAGATAACCAGCCAGCCAACCAGGACCCGCCCTTCCGCCGGGCCGTTCTCCTGACGGCGATCCTGAGCATCGTCGCGACGCTGGTCGCGGGCGCCGCCCTCGCGGTCGTCCTCGTGCGCGGTTCGAACCAGCCCGCCCAGGCGGACACGACCGCGTGTCGCACCGTCACGTGGTACGCCGTCCCGAGCGCCAGCGCGCTCCCGTCGGGCTGGGCGATCGCCTCGACCCGGTTTCTCGTCGACGTCCTGACCACGACCCTCGTGGGGCCGACCCCGTCCGGCGCGACGCAGGGCCCGACGGCGTTCATCAGCGTGAGCTGCTACGGGGCCGACGCCGAGCTCGCGTTCGCTCGCGACCACGATTCGGCCGTTGGCGCGGGCTCCACGGACGTGAGCGTGACGCAGCTGGGCGACCAGACGGCGGCCGTCACGAGCCCGCGCCTGGGCAGCAGCACGATCTTCATCCGCCGCGGAACCCTCGTCGCCGATATCACGGCACCGACAACGGTGGACCTCGCGGTGCTCCAATCGGTGGCCGTGGCCGTCGACGGAGCGATGAGCCAGGCGCTCTCCGCGAGCCCGCGGCCCTCGTCGACGGCGGCAGGGCCGGGTGGGTCGGCGTCTCCGGCCGCCATCGCGTCGATCGAGCCGAGCCTGATCCCGAGCGCCGGCCCGAGTCCGAGCCCGGCGCCCGTGAGCCATGTCGCCCCCGACCTCGAGGCGCTCCTTCCCCAGGTGGTCGATGGCACGCCCATGACGAGCCAGAGCGTCGCCGGGACGGCTGCCCTCGGGAGCGACGCGACGAGCACGTCGCTGATCGCGTCCCTCGCAAAGCTCGGCAAGACGCCCGCCGACCTGGAGATCGCCGAGACCCACGACGCGACGGGCGGCCTCCCGATGCGGCTATTCGCGTTCCGCGTCAAGGGCGTGGCCGGAACCGACCTGGCGACCGCGGTCGTGACGAGCTGGCTGGCGAACCCGACGGACACGCCGACCCGCTCGAGCGTGACGATCGCCGGTCACAAGCTCACGAAGGTGAGCTACACGTCGGGGCCCGCGGACTACGTCTACGGGAACGCGACCATCGCGTTCGACATCGAGACGACCGACGAGACGCTCGTCCCGAAGGTGCTCGCGCTCCTCAAGTAGGGACACCGCGGGCGCCGAGCACGAACGCCGCGACCCGGTCGAGCACGTCGTCGAGAACCCCAGCCAGTCCGTGGCCCTGCCGCGGGTAGGTGACGAGCTCAGCGGCGGGGAGCCGCTCCGCGACGGCTCGCAAGAGCAATGCCGGCGCCGCGAACGGGTCCGATGTCCCCGAGAGGACGATCACGGGGCAGGTGAGCCGCGGCCAGTGCGCGGTGCGCGCGTCCCAGTCGTCCTGCCGTCCGGGCGGGTGGAGCGGGTAGGAGAGCAGGACGAGCGCGAGCGGTGGCCGGCCCGCATCGCACGCATCCGCGGCCGCGAGGCTCGCCACGCGCCCTCCGAACGAGTGACCGCCGACCGCGATCGGTGGTTCGGCGGCGCTTTCGGCATCCCCGGTCACGATCGGCGGTCCAGCGGTGCCAACTCCCCCGCCGGCCCCGCGTGGCCGTTCGTCAGCCGCGGCGCCGGCCGACAGGAGCGCCGCGAACAGCGGGACCGCGCGCTCCGCGCGGCCCTTCGGGAGGTCGATCGCCCGGGCATCGATGCCGCGGGCACGCAGCCCGGCGACGTGCGGCGCCATCGTCGCGGCGGACCCCGACGCCCCGTGGCCGAGCACGAGGATCGGGTTGCCCGGAGCGGGTTCCATGCCCGTCACATTCTCCATGCCCGGCACGATAGCGCGGCCGGCGGACGCCGGGCGTGCGCCGGGATAGGCCGCCAGCGCCGCTCGCGACGCTGGCGGCTCACGCCCCCGGTGCCGGTGCTAGACGGCCTCCTCGAGTGCCTCGACGAACTGGCTGTTGTAGAGGTCGAAGTAGAAGCCACGCTTCGCCAGCAGCTCGTCATGGGTGCCCTGTTCCACGATCCGGCCGTGGTTCATGACCAGGATGACGTCCGCGTCGCGAATCGTGGACAGGCGGTGCGCGATCACGAACGCCGTCCGGCCCTTCATGAGGCCGGCCATCGCCTTCTGGACCAGGACCTCGGTGCGGGTGTCCACCGAGCTGGTCGCCTCGTCGAGGATCAGGATCTCGGGATCGGCGAGGAACGCTCGCGCGATCGTCAGGAGCTGCCGCTCACCCTGCGACAGGTTCGAGGCCTCGTCGTCGATCAGCGTGTCATAGCCGTGGGGAAGGGCCCGCACGAAGTGGTCGACGTGGGCCGCCTTGGCGGCTGCCACGATGTCGTCCTCGGTGGCGCCCTCGCGGCCGTAGGCGATGTTCTCGCGGATGGTGCCGCCGAACAGCCAGGTGTCCTGGAGGACCATCCCGAACGTCTGGCGAAGGTTCTCTCGCGTGAGCTCGCGGGTGTCGATCCCGTCGACGGTGATTCGTCCGCCGTCGATCTCGTAGAAGCGCATGAGCAGGTTGACCAGGGTCGTCTTGCCGGCGCCCGTCGGGCCGACGATCGCGACGGTCGCGCCCGGCTCCACGACCTCGTTGAGCTCGTCGATGAGCGGAACCTCGGGCTGGTACCGGAACAAGACGTTCTCGAGCACGACCCGGCCGAGCGAGTGCGTGAGCACGCTCGGCGCCTCGACGTCCTGGGACTCCTCCGCCTCGTCGAGAAGCTCGAAGACGCGCTCCGCGGATGCCACGGTCGACTGGAGGACGTTCATGATGCTGGCGACCTGCGTGATCGGCATCGTGAACTGGCGGGAGTACTGGATGAACGCCTGGACGTCGCCGAGGGTGATCTGCCCGGACGCGACCTGGACGCCGCCGATGACGGCGATGGCCACGTAGTTGAGGTTGCTCACGAAGTTCATCGTGGGCTGGATGACGCCCGAGATGAACTGCGCCTTGAAGCTGGCCTGGTAGAGCTGCTCGTTCTCCTCGTCGAACCGGCGGATCGCGTCCTCCTGGTGGCCGAAGACCTTGACGAGGTTGTGGCCGGTGTGGCTCTCCTCCACGTGGCCGGTCAGGGTGCCCGTGCGGTCCCACTGGGCCGCGAACTGGCGCTGCGACTGGCGCGCGATCAGGACGGTCACGACCATCGCGACCGGCAGCACGAGGACCGAGATCACCGCCAGCACGGGGCTGATCGTCAGCATCATGAACAGCACGCCGATGATCGTGAAGACCGACGTGATGATCTGCATCAGGCTCTGCTGCAGGGTGTTGGCGATGTTGTCGATGTCGTTCGTCACGCGGCTCAGGATGTCGCCGTGCGGGTGGCTGTCGAAGTACTTGAGCGGGAGGCGCCCCAGCTTTCGATCGACCTCCTGGCGCAGCCGGTAGACCGTGCGCTGGGAGACGCCCGCCATGATGTAGTAGGAGAGCCACTGGAAGGCCGCGCTGACGATGTAGATCCCGACCAGCAGGATCAGGATCTGCCCGACGGCCCCGAAATCCACGCCGACGCCGACGGACACGTGCATGCCCGAGAGCATGTCGGCCACCTGCCCCTGGCCCTGGGTGCGGAGGATCGCCTCGGCCTGCGCCTGCGTGGTGCCGGCCGGCATGTACTGGCCCAGCATCTTGCCGATCAGCCCGTTGAAGAGCTGGTCCGTGGCGTTGGCCATGATCTTCGGCCCCGACACCGTGAGGATGACCCCCACGATCGCGAGCACGATCACGACCACGATCTTGGGCGCCTCCGGCCGTAGCTCGCCCATCAGTCGCCGGATCGAGCCGCGGAAGTCGCGCGGCTTCGCGGCCGGCGCCCCCATCATGCCGTGGCCGCCTCCGAAGCCACCGCCCATCGGGCCGCGGCGCGGACCCCCGAATCCCGGTCCGCCCGCGGCCGGTCGCATCGGGCCGCTCATGCCGCTTCCTCCGCGGAGAGCTGCGAGAAGACGATCTCGCGATAGGTCTCGCAGCGCTCCATGAGCTCGGCGTGGGTCCCGACCCCGGCGATCTCGCCGGCGTCGAGGACGACGATCTGGTCGGCGTGCATGATCGTGCCAACCCGCTGGGCGACGATGATGACCGTCGCGTTCACCGTGTCCTCGCGGAGCGCGGCGCGCAGCAGCGAGTCGGTCTTGAAGTCGAGCGCCGAGAAGCTGTCGTCGAAGACCAGGATCTGCGGCCGCTTGACGAGCGCCCGGGCGATCGCGAGCCGCTGGCGCTGGCCGCCCGACACGTTCGTCCCGCCCTGGTCGATGGGCGCCTCCAGTCCGCCCTGCATCTCGGAGACGAACGCCTGCGCCTGGGCCACCCCGAGCGCGTGCCAGAGCTCCTCGTCCGTCGCCTTCTCGTTCCCGTAGCGCAGGTTGCTCGCGACCGTCCCCGAGAAGAGGAACGCCTGCTGGGGGATCAGGCCGATGAGCGCCCAGAGATCCTCCTGGCGCATCGACCGCACGTCGATCCCGTCCACGAGGACCTTGCCCTCGGTGGCGTCGTAGAAGCGGGGGAGCAGGTTGATCAGCGTCGACTTGCCGCTGCCGGTGCTCCCCACGATCGCGGTTGTCTGCCCGGGTTTCGCGGTGAAGGTGATGCCGCACAGCACCGGCTCTTCGGCGCCCGGATAGCGGAACTCGAGGTCGCGGAACTCCACGACGCCGCGCGCCGCGCTCACGTCCGCGGGCGCATCCGGGTCGACCAGCGAGACCTCGGTGTCGAGCACCTGGGCGATCCGCTCGGCGGAGGCCAGCGCTCGCGGGACCATGATGAACATGACCGTGGCCATCATCACCGCGAACAGGATCTGCATGACGTACTGGAGAAACGCCAGCAGGTTGCCGATCGGCATCGCCCCGCTGTCGATCCGCAGGCCGCCGAACCAGAGGATCGCGACGGTGGAGAGGTTCAGGATCGCGAACAGCGCAGGGATCATCAGCGCGAAGAGCCGGTTCACGCGCAGGGATGTCTCGGTCAGGTCGGCGTTCGCGACGTCGAAGCGTTCCTCCTCGTGCTCGGTGCGCACGAAGGCGCGGATCACCCGGATGCCGCTCAGGTTCTCGCGCATCAGCTGGTTGATCCGGTCGATCTTCTTCTGCATCGCGCGGAAGAGGGGCATCGCCCGCGTGGCAAGCACGCCGATGACGAGGAGCATGAGCGGGATGATCACGACGAGGAGCGACGAGAGCGGCACGTCCTCGCGCAGGGCCATGATGACGCCGCCGACGGACATGATCGGGGCCAGGATCATGACGTTGAGCGCCAGCACGATGACCATCTGGACCTGCGTCACGTCGTTCGTGTTGCGGGTGATCAGCGACGGCGTGCCGAACGTGTTGGTCTCGACCTGCGAGAAGTCGGTGACCTTGCGGAACACCGCGCCACGCACGTCGCGCCCGAATGCCATGGCCGTCCGGGCGCCGAAGTAGGTGGCGATGACCGCGCAGACGCCCAGCAGCAGGGTCACGAGCAGCATGAGCCCGCCCGTGCGGACGATGTACCCGATGTCGCCCTTGACGACGCCGTCGTTGATGATGTCGGCGTTGAGATTGGGCAGGTACAGGTTCGCGATGGCCTGGACCGTGAGCAGCGCGATGACGAGCGCGACCTGGCGCGAATAGGGCCGCAGGTAGATGCGCAGGAGCTTGATCATGGCCTGTCGTGCTGCCTCGGCTGGACGCGCTCGAGCGCGCTGGGGTTGGAGTGATGCTGCTGGTCTCGGGCGCCGCCATCCGCATCGGGGGGGCGCATCGGATCGCGGGCCGTCACGTGGCTGCCTGGCCTGACGGCCGGGCAGCGGCGATGTCCGACGTCTCGGCGACGCCGCCCTCCGCGACCGATCGCTCCGCGATCAGGCAGACCAGGCGGTGGAACTCGGCGAGCTCGTCCGGGGCAAGCACCCCAAGGGCCTGCCGCGCCATCTCGATGCGCCGGCCCGACATCTCGTCAATGAGGCCGTGACCGACGTCCGTCAGGATGCAGTCGACGATCCGCCGATCGTCCGTTCGGTGCTCTCGCATCACCAGGCCGTGCCGCTCGAGGCGGTCGACGATCCCCGAAGCGGACGCCACCGATACACCCAGGATCTCGGCGATCCGGCCCATCGGCAGCGGGGCCTCGTGGGCGATGAGGAACAGCGTCCGCACCTGTGCGAGCGTCAGGTCCTGCGCCAGCCAGCCCGGGAGGCCGGGCCCCGGGGAGTGGAACGCGTGCGCCATGTCCGCGATGACGACGGCGAGGCGATCGGAGAAGGCGGGAGCGGTGGTCACCCGAGAATACTACGCGGCGCCCTGAAGTATTGTCAAGTGGCCGAACGATCTACGACACGCCAAACCATTGGCATGCGAGGCCGGCGGCTCTCACCGGGCGCCCGGGGGCCGCGCCTCCTCGGCGCGGGCCACCGTGGATGCCGATACGATCCTCTCGTGACGAAGGATCGCGCGACCCGCATGAGGTGCCGTCCGCCCTGGACGGTTGCGGGACCAGCCGGGCGCACCGGGCTTTCGGTGGGCTCCGCGTCCTGGCACGACGTCGATCCGGCCGAGCTCGCGCCCGTCGTCCTGGTCGTGCCGGGCTTCCTGACCATGCCCGGGTGGTACCACGACCTGGCGGCCCGCCTCCGCGACCGGGGCGCCGCCGACGTCCTCGTCGCGCCCGTCTACCTGCCGGACTGGGTCCTCGCCGCGGTCCGCGGCCTGGGCCCCATCACGACCCGGGTGGCCCGCGCCCTGCTCGCGGCGGGCGAACGGTCGGTCGCCTCCACGGCATCGCACGGCGCCCCGATTCTCCTCGTCGGCCACAGCGCCGGCGGCCTGATCGGGCGGCTGCTCACCTCGCCGGACCCGTTCGAGGGGCGAACGCTCAACGCCGCCGGCCGGATCGGCGCGCTCGTCACGCTCGGGACCCCGAACGCCGCGCCGCCGTTCGGGCGGGACCGGGCCCGCTGGGCCCGGCGCGTCGGGGAGGCCGGCGCGCGGTTCGCGGAGCGCCACGTCCCGGGCGCCGCGTTCGCCCCGACGACGGGGTACGTGAGCGTCACGTCCGAGCTCGTCGTGGGCCGGCGTGAAACCTCGGCCGGGCGCCAGCCCGCGGGCGGGCGACCGGCCACGGCGGGGCGCGACGGATTCGTCCGGCGGATCTACGAGGATGTCTACCCGCAGCCCGATCTCGAGGCGGTCGCGGGCGACGGGCTCATCCCCGTGGCAGCCGCGCTCCTGCCGGGCTCCCACCAGGTGGTGCTCGCGGATGCGACCCACGGGCCGGCGCGCCGAGCGACCTGGTACGGCAGCGCCACGAGCCTCGACGCGTGGTGGCCGGTCGCGCTCGCCGCGTGGAGGGATGCGCTCCGCGCACGGCGCGGCGGCGGTCCCGCCGGCCCGTTACCGCCCGTCAGTTCGGGCGCTGCTCGCTGATGACGATCAGCACCTGGAAGTTCGACCCCGTGTGTGCCGTGGCCAGGTAGACGCTCCCGTCGAATCCGTCGGAGGTGTAGTTCCAGCTCATCACGGTCGGCCCGTCTGGATCGTCGGGGCCGGCCACGCCCCCATCGCGGCGCACCGCATCCTGGCTGATCGCGGTCGTGATCATCTGCTCGAGACGGCGAACCTCGGCCGGCTGCCCGGCGGGCGGCACGGAACACCGGACGACGACGACGGCATACGCGCGGCCGTTGCCGATCCCCCCGCTGTCGCTGCCCGCGCAGGTCGTCAGCCCCACCTCCCGCAACCTCTCCAGGGGATTGAACGCCGTCGCGAACCGGCTGCGGCCCAGGACGACGTCGGGCGAGGCGAGCACGCTCGCGGTCGCCGGATCGGTCGGGCTCGGCCGTGTCTCGGTGACGGTCGGGCCCGGTCCATTCGGGGCGGCGAGCTGGACGCCCGCCACGAACGCGAGGAACCCCACGACCAGGGCGACGCCGACGGACCGCGGAAGCAGCGGAACGCCCCTGCCACGCATGCGTGAGCGGACCGGTCCGGCGGGGATCGAGACCTCGTCGCCCGGCGTCCGGCCGTTGTCTGCTGGCTGCTCGCCCACCGAGCCTCCTGGAAGCGGGTTGATCGCGGACGCACGTCCGCGGCGTGCTCGGCACTATGCTTCGCTCACGAAGCGCAGCGCAAGGCCCGGGACCGCGCAACCGGCGGCCGGGCTGGGTTGGACCCAGCGGCCATCGATCGATCGCGTCGCACCCCGCCCCAGGACTCGAGGCATGATCCAGTCTCCCGCTACCCCATGATCGCGACGCCCCCGCTCCGGAGCCGCCGGGACCGCGTGCCCGCCCTCGGCTACGGGGCCTTCACCCTCGTCGGCTGGAACGCCCTGCTGGTCCCGTCGCTCGTCCCGGCGATCGAGCGCGACTTCGCGCAGCCCGACGCGGGCGTCGGCGTGCTCTACTTCGTCACCGCGGTCCTGTTCGTGACGGGCTCGCTTGCCGGCGGGTTCGCGATGGAGCGCCTCGGGCGCAGCCGCGCGTTGCCGGCCGCCGTGTTCGGGATGGCGGCAGGCCTCGCGCTCGAGGCCGTCGCGCCCAGCTGGATCGCATTCGTCGCGGGCGGGGCGCTCGCGGGCTTCGGATCCGGGGCGGTCGAGGTCGGGATGAACGGCCTCTTCCTGGATCGATTCTCGGAGGATCGGGGGCGGGCGCTGAGCCGGCTCCACCTCTGCTTCAGCATCGGCGCCCTGGCGGCACCGCTCGTCATCGCCGCGCTCGTCGAGATCGGCGTGGCATGGCGCCTCCCCTTCGCGGCGTCGAGCATCATCGTGCTCGCGATCGGCCTCGGGCTGGCGGCGAGCGACCTCCGCGTCCCGCATCCCGTCGTCGCGTCGCGGGCCGGCCGGACTTCGGTCGGCCGCCACGTCCCGTTGCCGCTCGTCCTGCTGGCCGTGGCAATTACGAGCTATGTCGCCGCCGAGAGCGGCGTCTCCAGCTGGCTCGTCCGGTTCCTCGACGCCGCGCCGATCGGTATCGCCACGCTCGCCCTCTCGCTCTTCTGGGCGGGACTTGCCCTCGGCCGCCTGGTGGCGAGCCGGGTCGCCGACCGGTTCGCCCCCCTGGCCGTCGCGACGGCATGCGGCCTCGCCACCGGCGTCGCGGTCCTCGCGGCGGTCGTCGCGCCGTGGGTCGCGGTCTCCATCGTGCTGTTCGCCGTCGCGGGCGTCGCCTGTGGCCCGATCTACCCGATGATCATCGCGTCGGCGGGAGGGCTCTACCCAGCCCGGGCGAACGCGGTGAGCGGTGTCCTGACGGCCGCCGCCGTCACGGGGTCCGTCGTGTACCCGCCGGCGATGGGTTTCATCTCGAACGGCCTGGGCCTCGGCGTCGGAATGGCCGGTGCGGGCCTCCTCGCCGTCGCCTGCGCCGGCGCGCTCGTGGCGGCCCGGCTGCTCGCCCGGGCGAACCTTCGCAGCGAACGTGAAGGTCGTTGCCTGACGCAGGCTTCGCCCGAATCGATCGTCCCGACCCCTTGACGCGACGCGCCGCTGGGCGTAGCGTGGACAACACATGAGCATAGGCTTGCACATTTGAGCATGGCGATGAGCGTGGCACGGCCGCGCGGGATCGAGCCGCTCTCGGGTGAGACGCGGCTGATGCTGCGCGCGGCCCAGCTCTACTACCGGATGAACCTGACGCAGGACCAGGTCGGGGAGCGGCTGGGCGTGAGCCGGTTCAAGGTCGGCCGCCTCCTGGACCGGGCGCTGCGCGAGGCAGCCGTCCGGATCGAGATCGTCCACCCGGCCGCACGCCTGCTCGAGCTCGAGGACGCCCTCGCGGAGCGGTTCGGGCTCGGCGGGGCCGTCGTCGTCGACGTCGCCTCCACGGGGTCCGAACAGGACGACGAGCTCCTCGCGCGCGAGCGTGTCGCGGGGACGGCGGCGGTCCACCTCGCCTCGCTCGCGCCGACCGGGGCCATCGGGGTCTCGTGGGGTCGCACGATGCTCGAGGTGGCGGCGCACCTGCGCCCGGGCTGGACGGCGGCCACGGAGATCGTCCAGCTCAACGGCGCAACTTCGCGATCTGCCCGCCCCACCCGTGCCCACGAGATCGTGGAGCGGTTCGGCGCCACGAGCGGCGCGGCGATCCGGCTGATGGCGGCCCCGGCGATCGTGGGCACGCCCGAGCTGCGGGATGCGCTGGAGGGGGATCCCTCGGTCGGCGAGACGCTGGCAGCCGCCCGCGCCGCCGCCACCGCGATCTTCAGCATGGGCGTGCTGGGGCCCGAGAGCGTCCACGTCGCGTCCGGCTACCTGGGAGCGGGCGACCTCGCCGCGCTCGCCGACGCCGGGGCGGTGGGCGACATCCTCGGCCGCTTCGTCACGCTCGAGGGTCGGATCGCCCTTCCGTCGCTCGACCGGCGGACGATCGGGCTGCCCCTCGAGGACCTTCGAACGAAGGCGCTGACCGTGGGCGTGGTCGCCGGGGCCGGGCGCGGCCCGATCGCGCTCGCGGCCCTCCGCGTCGGGTGCGTCCGCGTCCTCGTGACCGACGAGGCGACCGCCGCGTGGGTGCTCGACCATGCATGAGGGACGTGGCCCCGCGTTCCCGTCCGAGGACGAGGTCCGCGATCTCGTCCGTCGCATCGTCGACGCCACCCTGGACGGCGATCCGGCGGCCCGCCCCCGCGAGACACCGGCCGCACCGGCTCCGGCTGCCGCTGGCGCCGGCAGCGCGCCCGCGCCGGACCGCGTCGCGATCGCCATCGGCGCCGACCATGGCGGGGCCGCGCTCAAGGACCGGATCGGCGAGATGCTGACCGCGACGGGCTTCGCCGTCCACGACTGCGGCACCCACGGCAGCGACCCGGTGGACTACCCCGACATCGCGCACGCCGTGGCGCGCCTCGTCGCCGACGGCACGTGCCGCTGGGGCATCATCCTCGACGGGGCCGGGATCGGCTCGTGCATGGTCGCCAACAAGGTCCCGGGAATCCGGGCCGCCCTCTGCCATGACCTCTCGAGCGCCCGCAACAGCCGCGAGCACAACCACGCCAACGTCCTGACCCTCGGCGCGCGCTTCATCGGGGAGGGCCTTGCGATCGAGATCGTGCGCGCCTGGCTGGGAACCGAATGGGGGCCGGGCCGTCACGCGGCCCGGGTCGAGAAGATCACCGAGATCGAACGCCGCTACATGAAGTCGCCGGGTGAGGATCGAGCACGATGACCGAGACCACGAACGCACGCACCGACCTCGTCGAGTCGATCACCCGCGAGGTCCTCGCCGCCCTGGGCGCCGGGGGCACCGGCCCCGTAAAGCCCGGCGACCTGTGCCTCACCTGTACCGGCGCCTGCGCGTCGCGCTGCGCCACGAAGGTCCGCGACGTTGTCGCCGGCGGCGCCTCTCGCGTCGCGTATCACGGCCAGGCGGCCGACGTCCCGGGCGACCTCGCGCGCTACATCGATCACACGCTGCTGCGGCCGGACGCCTCGGCGGCCGAGATCGACACGCTGTGCGCCGAGGCGAAGGAGCACCGCTTCGCTGCCGTCTGCATCAACCCGACCTGGGTCCGCCGGGCGGCCGAGAACCTGCGCGGCACGGACGTCGCGGTCGCCTCGGTGATCGGCTTCCCGTTCGGCGCCGCGACGGCCGAGGTCAAGGCCCACGAGGCACGCCGCGCCATCCGCGACGGCGCCCGCGAGATCGACATGGTCATCAACATCGGGGAGCTCAAGAGCGGGATGCTCGACGCGGTGCGCGCCGACATCGCCGGCGTCTCGGACGCCTGCCACGAGTCCGGCGCGGCGAACAAGGTGATCATCGAGACGGCCCTCCTCACCGACGCCGAGAAAGTCGTCGCCTGCCGCCTCGCGCAGCAGGCGAAGGCCGACTTCGTCAAGACCTCGACCGGCTACGCGAAGGGCGGGGCGACCGTCTTCGACGTCGCCCTCATGCGCGAGACGGTCGGCCCGAAGATGGGCGTCAAGGCGGCAGGCGGGATCCGCACCGCCGAGGACGTGCAGGACATGATCGCGGCCGGTGCGACCCGGATCGGGGCCTCGGCCGGCGTCAAGATCGTCACGGGAGAGAAGGTCGCGCATGGGCAGTATTGACCTCCGGGCGTACGTCTTCCTGGACAGCCTCCAGGCGCAGTACGCGGCGTTCCTGGGGACCGTGGCCCAGGGCTTCCTGCCGCTGGCCGGCGATGCGTCGCTCTCGATCGAGGTGTCGCCGGGGATCGAGATCAACCGGCTGACCGACATCGCCCTCAAGTCGACGACCGTCAAGCCCGGGATGCAGATCATCGAGCGCTACTACGGAATGCTCGAGATCCACTCGCCCTCGCAGGCGGAGGTCCGCGCGGCGGGCGCCGCGATCCTGGCCGAGATCGGCCTGGGCGAGACGGACCGGATCAAGCCGCGGATCCTCTCGAGCCAGATCATCCGCCGGATCGACGACCACCAGGCCCAGCTCATCAACCGGACCCGCCACGGCCAGATGCTGATCCCCGGCGAGACGCTCTACGTCCTGGAGCTCGAGCCGGCGGCCTATGCCGCGCTGGCCGCGAACGAGGCGGAGAAGGCGGCGCACATCAACATCCTCGAGGTGCGGGCCTTCGGCTCCATGGGCCGCATCTACCTCGGCGGGGAGGAGCGCGACATCGACGTCGGCTGGCGGGCCGCCGTCGCGGCGATCGAGGGGCTCGAAGGACGCGAAGCGAAGCCATAGCGGCCGCGCGCTCGGCGCGGCGCACGCTGATCAGGTCGAGACAGGGATCGAGAAGGAGTACGGACCGATGGCAGAAGCACTCGGGATGATCGAGGCCCGCGGGTTCGCGGCGGTGGTCGAGGCCGCCGACGCGATGGTGAAGGCCGCGAAGGTCGAGCTCGTCAGCTACGAGAAGACCGGCGGCGGGTACGTGACCGCGGTCGTCCGCGGCGACGTCGCGGCCGTGAAGGCGGCCGTCGAGGCCGGTGTGCGGAACGCGGCCAAGGTCGGCGAGGTCGTCGCCAGCCACGTGATCGCCCGGCCGCACGTCAACGTCGACCTCGTGCTGCCGCTCGGGCGGCTCGAGGAGGCGAAGGCCGAGGGCGGCAAGGGCTAGGACGCGGGACGGGGCGCGCCGGCGGGCGCCGGCGCGCCGCTCCCCCAGCAGGCGGTGGAAGATGCTCCTCGGACGAGTGACCGGGACCGTGGTCGCGAGCCAGAAAGAGCCGCTCATGGAAGGCTGGAAGCTCCTCGTCGTGCGCCAGCTCGACGCCCGGAGAATCACGAGGCGGGCGGCTATGTCGTCGCGGCGGACGCGGTCGGGGCGGGTGTCGGCGAGGTCGTCCTGTACGCCACCGGCAGCTCCGCCCGCCAGACGGAGACGACGAAGGACCGGCCCTGCGACGCGGTGATCATGGCGATCGTCGACACGTGGGAGATCGGCGGCACCGAGGTCTACCGCAAGTAGCGGGCAGGGCGATGAGCGAGATCGACGATCGCGAGATCACCGAGATCATCGAGCGCGTCCGGCGTCGGGTGGCGGCCGCGGGCGACGAGCGCCCCGGCGCCGGCCTGCGCGCGGAGGCCGCGCTGTCGGCCGTCGACGCGGCGGAGCTCGGTGACGGGATCCACGCCACGATCGACGAGGCCGTGGCCGCTGCCACGCAGGCGTTCCGCGCGTTCGGGGCCCAGGGCCTGGCCGCCCGGAAGGTGATCATTGACGCGGTCCGCCGGTCGATGCTCGACCATGCCGAGATCCTGGCGCGGATGGCCCACCAGGAGACGCACCTCGGGCGCGTCGAGGACAAGGTGGTCAAGAACCGCCTCGTGGCGTCGCGTGCGCCCGGCCCGGAGGACCTCGAGGTCGAGGCGGTCAGCGGCGATGCCGGCATGATGGTCACCGAATTCGCCCCGTTCGGCGTCGTGGCCGCGATCACGCCGGTCACCAACCCGACCTCGACGATCATCAACAACACGATCAGCATCGTCTCGGCCGGGAACGCTGTCGTCTTCAACGCCCATCCGAACGCGCGGCGCTGCTCGGCGGAGACCATTCGCCTCATCAACCGGGCGATCGTGGCGGCCGGCGGGCCGCCGAACCTGGTGGCGGCGGTCGCTGCGCCGACCATCGACACGGCGCGGGCGCTGATGAGCCATCCGGGCGTGCGCGTCCTCCTCGTCACGGGCGGCCCGGCGGTCGTGCGCGAGGCGCTCAGGACGGACAAGCGGGCGATCACCGCCGGTCCCGGCAACCCGCCGGCCGTCGTCGACGCGACCGCCGACGTCGAGCGGGCGGCCCGCGACATCGTGCGCGGCGCCTCGTTCGACAACAACATCGTGTGCATCGACGAGAAGGTCGTGCTCGTCGTGGACTCGGTCGCCGACCGGCTCCTTCGGGCGATGACCCAGAACGGGGCCTACCTGCTCAAGGAGCACGAGCTTCGGCGCCTGGAGCGGGTCATCTTCAAGGAGCTCGGCCAGCCCGGCAAGCCCGGCGTCATGAACCCGGCCTGGATCGGCCGCGACGCGGCAAGGATCCTCGCCGAGATCGGCGTCCAGGCGGAGCCGGCGCCGCGCCTCCTGGTCGCCGACGTCCCGCGGGACCACAGCCTGGCCTGGACCGAGCAGATGATGCCGGTCCTCCCGGTCGTCCGCGTCGGCACGGTGGACCAGGCGATCGACCTCGCCGTCCGGATGGAGCACGGCTTCCGGCACACCGCCTCGATCCACTCCACGAACGTGGAGACGATCACGAAGATGGCCCGCGCGATGAACTGCAGCATCTTCGTGACGAACGGGCCCAACGTCGCGGGCCTCGGCGAAGGCGGCGAAGGCTTCACCTCCTTCTCGATCGCGAGCCCGTCCGGCGACGGCCTGACGCGGCCGCGGACGTTCTCGCGCGAACGGCGGATCACCGTCGTCGGCGCGCTGCGGATCGTCTGACGATGGCCCTCCCGCGACGTGGAACCCGCGCTCGCGCTCCTGGAGCTCGATTCGATCGCGGCCGGGATCGAGGCCGGGGACGCGATGGCGAAGCGCGCCCCGATCGATGTGCTCCGGGCCGGCACGGTCCACCCGGGCAAGTACCTGGTGCTTATCGGCGGCGCGGTCGGTGACGTCGAGGAAGCGCTCGAGGCCGGTCGCGAGATCGGCGGTTCCTCCGTCCTCGACGTCGTCCTCCTGCCCAATGTCCATCCCGAGCTCGTGACCGCCATCCGCGGGGCGCGCCGCGCGCCCGTCGGGGAGGCGCTGGGGGTCATCGAGACGGCGACGGTCGCCGCGATCCTCGAGGCCGCGGACGCCGGGCTCAAGGGCGCCGCGGTCCATCTGCTCGAGCTTCGCCTGGCCGACGACCTGGGCGGCAAGGGCTATCTGCTCTTCGACGGAACGGTCGCGGACGTGGAGGCGGCGATCGAGATCGGGGCAGGGCGGATCGCCGGTTCGCCGGGCGTGACGCTGCGCGTCATCCCGCGTCTTCACGCGGAGATGGCCCAGAACCTCGTGGCCGACGCGCGCTTCGCCTGGCGGGTCAGGGACGCGGAAGGCGAGCGTGCGGGTACGCCGCGCGACGCCGGGCGCCGCACCTTCCCCGGCATCGCGCGGCCGGCGACGGTAGCGGCATGCAGCTCGCGCGCGTGATCGGCACCGTCGTCGCCACCGTCAAGTCGCCGGGCCTCGACGGCGTGAAGCTTCTCGTGATCCAGCCGCTCGACCGTGCGTTGCGACCGACGGGCGGCCAGGTCGTGGCCGCCGACGCCGTCCACATGGCCGGCCCGGGCGAGCTCGTCTACTTCGTCGCGGCCCGCGAGGCAGCCCAGGCGATGCCCGACCCGTTCGTCCCGGTCGATCACGCGATCGTCGGGATCGTGGACGCGGTCGAGGCGCTGGCCGGAGGCGCGCCCCCGAGCGGCGCGGCGCCCGGTGAATTGCCGCCGTCTGCAACCGGTGCGGCGCCGGGCACTGGACATCCGGCGCGCGCGGCCCGCAAGCAGGGGCGGCGGCCGTGAAGCTCGCCCAGGTCGTGGGCACGGTGGTCTCCACGATCAACCACCCCGCCTTCGACAACCGGACGCTGCTGCTGTGCGACCTGCTCGACCCGTCGGGACGGCCGTCCGGCGGGTACCTCATCGCGGTCGACTCGGTGGGCGCCGGCGCCGGCGAGACGGTGCTTCTCCTCGACGAGGGCAACGGGGCGCGCCAGGTTCTGGGCGCTCCCGGCGCGCCGATCCGGACGGTCGTGGTCGGGATCGTGGACGCGGTGATCGAGGGCTCGGCGGCCGGGGAACGCGAGGGGCGCGGCCGGTGACCGGAGCCGGCCCGGACGATGCCGATACGGACGTGGCGGGCGCCGACACTGCCGCCCTCCGCCAGGTCCTGGAGGACGCCGCCGCGGGACGGTTTCCTCTCGCCGACGGCGTGACGCGGGTCATGCCGGCCCCGGACGGCCCCGTTCATGCCGTCCTCGCGTTCACGGCCCACCACGTCGTGGCGGCCGACGTCGATCCCGACGAGGTCGCCGCCCACCTGGATCCGGACGACATCGCCGCGCCGATGAGCGCCCCGTTCCTCTCCTGGCTCGGCGGGCGCCTGGGCGCCGTTCCCGGGACGCTCGACGTCGTCCTCGCCGCCCGTGCCGGTGCGAGCGCGCCGCCCTTCCCCGACGAGATCCGCGAGATCGACCCCGGCCCCAGCCGCGGACGGGTCGGCCGCGCCCTCCGCTACCGCTCCGACGTCCGCGCATGGGCAACGGCTGACGGGAACGGCCTTCTCGTCCTGGGGCGAGGGCTCGCCGGCCGGTGGGAGGCCTCGTTCGAGGTCACCCCGGGGGCACGTGGCCGCGGCCTGGGCCGCACCCTTGCCGCCGTGTCCATGCTCGCGGTCCCCCGCGGCGAGCGCGTCTTCATGCAGGTCGCGCCCGGCAACGTGGCGTCCCTCCGGGCGGTGCTGGGAGCCGGCTTTCGTCCGATCGGAGCCGAGGTCCTCTTCCACCGGGATGGCGGCGCTCCCCGCTGACGGGCGCCGCGACCGCGCTCCGGCCGCCGACCGACCCCTCCGCGTGGGCCGCCGCTACTTCACCGACGGGTCTGCCACCTGCCCGATGAAGAGGACCGCGCCGGTCGGGACGTCGGTCAGGACGAAGAGGAAGGGGCGGTCGGCGCGGATGATGACGGGCGTGGACGTGTCGCCCGGCCCGCCCGTCGCGCCCAGCACGGCCGTCGCGGCAGCCGCCTCTGTGCCCTTCTCGTCGACGTCGATGTTCGCCTGGTGGATGACCTTCGCGATATAGAGCCCTTCGGGGAGCGTCGCGATCCCCGTGAAGTCCGCGCGCTGCCGATCGAAGGCGAGCGGCATCCCCATCTCCTTCAGGGCCTGGCCGAGATCGAACCTCGACTCGATCGCGAAGCGCGGAAGCGTCAGGTCGACCTTGCGCGAGTCGAGCAGGCCGCCGTCGCTCAGCGTGCTCGTGAGGTCGGCCAGCTTCGCCGCGGTCAGCTGCCGGTCGAAGGCCGCCAGATCATCGGGGACGATGATCGTCATCGCGAGCTCGTCGGAACCAGACCGCGTCGACTGCGACCCCAGGTAGGGCATCCGCACTGCCCGCCAGCCGGCGCCGATTGCGGCCGGAAAGTTGGGGCCCAGGCCCGTGCTTTCCAGGTGCATCATCGGCACCGTGACGCCCGATCCGTCGGCCCTGGTGAAGAGGCCCGGAGCGGTCTGGGCGGGATCGAAGGGGTTGAGCCAGGGCGCCTTCAGGTAGATCGCGTTGACGAGCGCGATGCGGGTCGCGATTGTCACGTTGGGGGGTTTGAGGAGCTCGGGGATTCGCCCCGCCGTCTGACCATTCACCCAGGCGTTGATCACCCGGCGGGCGGCCTCGGGATCGGCCGCGTAGTCAACCAGCCGGACGCCCGTCCCGAAGCGGGCGGCGAGCGCGTCGAGGAACGACTGCTCGATCGGCATCCCCTGCTGGGCGAATGTCGCGTTGACGATTCGCAGGGTGACTTCAAGCGGGTGGCCGTTCTGGTCATTGAAGGAACCGCTCCGCGTGGCGAGGGCCGCGTCGAGAGCATTCATCGCCGCCGCAAGACGATCCGCTCCCGCGGACCGCATGACCGTATCCATCTGGGCGGCCGTCTCCCCCCGCGCTCCGGCGCGCGCCATGGCCAGCGCGATCGCGATGCTGGTGGGCGAGAGGACCACGTTGGCGTCAGGCTTGCCGGCGCGCCCGAGGAGGTCGAGGCCAAAAGCGTTGATGGCCGCCGAGGCCTTCCTCGCCTCGGCCGGCGCTGCCGCGGCGCGGGGCACGTCCGACATTGCGACGTCGGCAGCGGCGGCGGCAGACGGCGTTGCTGCACGGGACGGCTCCGGCGATGGTGATGGGGTGGAGACGACCGTCGGTGCTGGCATCGCGGATGGGCCGGCGGACGCCGACGGAGATGGAGGCGGAGGGACGGTCGCGCACCCTGCGACGGCGACGGCAACTGCCAGGGCGGAGAGTGTTCGCCACGCCACGAGGTGTTGCATCGGCTCGACGTGCCTCCCGAGCTCAGGATCGACTCGCGCCCCGGGCGCATTATCACCGCCGACGAGACCAGCCGGTGATCGAGGCCGCTCAGGGCGAGGCCGACCAGGCGTCCCACCTCGTGGACGAGTCAGCTGGCATCGGTGGTGGGAGCGCGGATGCTCTCGGATGTTTGCGTGGCGCACCGTAGGGCGACTCCGGGCGCGGCCGAGACCGCCCGACGCGGTCCGGGCCGCATTCCGCCCCGGGGCAGGTCGATCCTGTCAGGTGCCTGGGCGGCGAGCATCTGATCGACTGGTCGAGGTCCCGCCACATGCGACCGCGATACGGCTCGTCAGGCGACCATGTGAGCAGATCGCGGTCCGGCTCCGCCCCCTGGACGCTGACCCAGGGGCTTACTGGGCGATTTGCTCGAGCACGACGGGCGGGCTGGCGGCTCGTCGCCGATCGTGACCGCCTCCCGGACCTCGGCCGCGGCCGTTTCCGCCTGCCCCAGGGTGCGTGCATGGATGAGGCAGAGCGGCCGGTCCGGCCCGACGGCGGCTCCCACCGGCGCGACCTGGGTGAGGCCCACCGCGTGATCGATCGGCTGGTCCGCCCGGACCCGGCCGCCGCCCATCCCCACGATCGCCACGCCGATCGCCCGGGCATCCTGGGCCACCACGAACCCGGCCCGCGACGGATGGACGGGCAGCGTCGACCCCGGGCAGCGGCAGGTACGCATCGGGGTGCTCGAGCAGGTCGGCCGGCCCGCCGAGCGCGGTCACCATGCGGGCGAACCGTTCGGCCGCCGCGCCCGAGGCGAGCGCACGCTCGCACGCGATCAGCGCATCGGCGGTGGTCGCGAACTGCCCGCCGATGACGAGCAGCTCGGCGCAGAGCGCCATCGTGACCTCGTGCTGGCGAGGCTCCCGCGCCTCGTGCCCTCCCGCCGGCCCGGCCGTCCTGCCGGCCGATCCACTCGTCCCGCCATCACCGGTGAGGCAGGCGATCGCCTCGCGCACCTCGACGGCGTTGCCGGCGGTGGTGCCCAGCACCTGGTTCATGTCCGTCAGCAGCGCGGTGGTCCGGCAGCCCGCGCCGTTGGCGACCGCGACGATGCTCTCCGCCAGCGCCCGCCCATCGGCGGCCGTACGCATGAACGCCCCGGTGCCGAACTTCACGTCCATCACCAGGCCGCTGAGCCCCGCGGCCAGCTTCTTCGACAGGATCGACGAGGTGATCAGCGGGATGCTCTCGACGGTCCCCGTGACGTCGCGGATCGCGTAGAGGCGTCGGTCGGCCGGCGCAAGGTCGGCGGTCTGGCCGATGATCGCGCAGCCCACCTCGCGGACCACCCGCCGGAACGTCGCGTTGTCGGGCGCGGTGGTGTAGCCCGCGATCGCGTCCATCTTGTCGAGCGTGCCACCGGAGTGGCCGAGGCCGCGCCCGGAGATCATCGGGACGGCGCCGCCGCACGCAGCGACGATCGGGGCGAGCATGAGCGAGACCTTGTCGCCCACGCCGCCGGTCGAATGCTTGTCCAGCGGGGGCCGGGCAGGCCGGCATCGGACCAGTCGAGCACGGTCCCCGAATTGCGCATGCCGAGGGTCATCGCGATGACCTCGGCGCGGGTCATCCCGCGGAAGAAGATCGCCATCGCGAACGCCGCCGCCTGTCCCTCGCTGATCGAGCCATCCGTGATCCCCGCCACGAAGAACGCGATCTCGCGCTCGGTCAGCGCCCGACCGTCGCGCTTCGCGCGGATGACCTCCTGCGGGAGCACGCGCTACGCGTCCGATCCCTGCCCGAGCGAACGACGCGACGAATGCCCGGACGAGCCGGGTCAGGTCCGCGGCCGCGATCGCCGCCCCGCGGAGCGTCTGCTCGTGGTCGATGGGCACGTCGCTCATCCCCACGGCCAGGTTCGTGATCGCGCTGATCGCCGCGACCCGCAGGCCGGCGTGGCGCGCGACGATCACCTCGGGCACCGTCGACATGCCGACCGCGTCCGCCCCGAGCGTCCGGTAGGCGCGGATCTCGGCGGGCGTCTCGAAGAGCGGCCCCAGGAGCCCGCAGTAGACGCCCTCGTGGAGGCGGATTCCCAGGCCGTCGGCCAGCATTCGCAACCGCGCGCGGAGCGCCGGGTCGTAGGCGTCCTCGAGCCCGACGAACCGCTCGCCCCACGCTTCGTTGTTCGGCCCGATCAGCGGGTTCGTCCACATGAAGTTGAGGTGGTCCGTGATGAGCATGAGGCTGCCCGGCCCGGCCTCGGCACGCAGCGAGCCCGCCGCGTTCGTCAGGAGGAGCGCCTCGACGCCGAGCGCGGCGAAGGTCCGGATCGGCAGCCGGATCAACGCCGGCGCATGACCCTCGTAGAGGTGGAATCGGCCCTGCATGCAGGCGACGGTGACGCCGTCGAGCTCGCCCACCAGGAAGCGGCCGGCGTGCCCGGGAACCGTCGACGTCGGAAAGCCGGGGATCTCCGCGTACGGGATCGCGGTGGCGTCCTCGAGGAGGTCGGCCAGCCCGCCGAGGCCGGATCCGAGGACGATACCGAGGCGCGGCGTGCGCCCGCCGGCCCGTGCCCGGATCAGGGCCGCCGCGGCGCCCGGGTCTCCGAACGTGCCCGCCGAACCCGCGACCGGAATGCTCATCGGGCGGTCCTCCCGAGGAGGAACTCGGGCCCGAAACTAGGGGGAGCAGCTCGCCGAGCGTCACGGTGCGGATGACGCCGGCCAGGCCGGCCAGGTGGATCGACGCGTCGAGCGGCATGAACTCGCGAAGGCGCTGCCGGCAGCCACCGCACGGCGTCGCGAGCCCCGCGGCCGGGTCGGCGACCACGAGCGCCTCGGTGATCCGCCGCCCGCCGGCGGCGATGAGGACGCCGATCGCGGATGCCTCGGCACACTGGCCCTGCGGGTAGGCCGCGTTCTCGACATTCGTGGCCGCGTGGATTTGGCCGAGCTCGTCGCGCAACGCCGCGCCGACCGCGTAGCCGGAATACGGCGAGTAGGTCCGCTCGCGGGCGCCGAGGGCGGCGGCGAGGAGGTCGTCGGGCGAGCCGGCCGTTGGCATCGAGTCGGGCCTCCGTCGGTGGCGAGAAGGCGGGCGTGAAACGCCCGGGTGCGTGGACAGTGCTTTGACCAGCCTGCCTCGAATTGTGTATAGTACCGGGGCGGGGTGGAGCAGCGGCAGCTCGTCGGGCTCATAACCCGAAGGTCACTGGTTCGAATCCAGTCCCCGCAACCAATCGAATACACCAGCGAACCCCGGCCCGCCCGCCGGGGTTCGTGATTTCCGGCCGGGGTCGCCCGGGCCCGTTCCCGGTTCGGCGGGGTATCCTCTCCATCCGCACCGCCGGGCGACCGTCGACCCGACGGGCACGATGGGGGGTCACGTCCCATGACGCAGGTCGCCGAGCCGACCGCCCACGCGGCGGCCGGCTGGAACGGGTCAGCCACTGGATCGGCGGACAGCGCGTCGGCGGCACGTCGGGACGCTCCGGACCCGTCTACGACCCGGCGCGCGGCGTCGTCGCCCGGACCGTCGACTTCGCCTCGGCCGAGGAGGTCGACGCCGCGGTGGCGGCCGCCAGGGCGGCATTCCCCGCCTGGCGGGCCACGTCGCTCTCCCGGCGCACCGACGTCCTGTTCCGCATCCGGAACCTCGTGGAGGCGAACCGGAAGGAGCTCGCGGCGCTCCTCACCGCGGAGCACGGCAAGGTCACCGCGGATGCGCTCGGCGAGATCGCCCGCGGCCTGGAGAACCTCGAGTTCGCCTGCGGGATCCCGAACCTCGTCAAGGGCGGCTTCTCGGAGCAGGCGTCGACCGGCATCGACGTCTACCAGATCCGCCAGCCGCTGGGCGTGGTCGCCGGGATCACGCCGTTCAACTTCCCGGCCATGGTCCCGATGTGGATGTTCGCGACGGCGATCGCGTGCGGCAACGCGTTCATCCTCAAGCCGTCGGAGAAGGACCCGTCCGCCTCGCTCCTCCTGGCCGAGCTGCTCGCGGAGGCCGGTGTCCCGGCCGGCATCTTCACGGTCGTCCAGGGCGACAAGGTGGCCGTGGACCGGATCCTGGAACACCCGGACATCGCGGCGGTCAGCTTCGTCGGGAGCACGCCGATCGCCCGCTACATCTACGAGACCGCGACGCGGAACGGCAAGCGCGTCCAGGCCCTCGGCGGCGCGAAGAACCACATGCTCGTCCTGCCCGACGCCGACATCGACATGGCCGCCGACGCGGCGGTGTCGGCCGGCTACGGCTCGGCGGGCGAGCGCTGCATGGCCATCGCGACCATCGTCGCCGTCGGCGACGTGGCGGACCCGCTCGTCGAGGCGATCCGCGCCCGGCTGCCGAAGGTGACCGTGGGGCCCGGCGACGATCCGGCGTCGCAGATGGGTCCCCTGATCACGCGCCAGCATCGCGACAAGGTCGCGTCATACCTCGAATCGGCCCCCGCCCAGGGCGCCACGGTGGTCGTCGACGGTCGCGAGCATCCGCTCCACGGCGCGAGCGATGGCTTCTTCCTCGGGGCCAGCCTGATCGACCACGTCGAGGTCGGCATGGACTGCTACCGCGACGAGATCTTCGGCCCGGTCCTGACCGTGATGCGCGTGAAGACGTACGAGGACGCGATCGGCCTCATCAACGCCAACCCGTACGGCAACGGGACGGCGATCTTCACGCGCGACGGGGGTGCGGCGCGCCAGTTCCAGTTCGAGGTCAACGCGGGCATGGTCGGGATCAACGTGCCGATCCCGGTGCCGGTCGCCTACTACAGCTTCGGCGGCTGGAAGGCGTCACTCTTCGGCGATCTCCACATGTACGGCCCCGAGGGGATCCAGTTCTACACGCGGGCCAAGGTGGTCACGTCGCGCTGGCCGGATCCTGGCACCTCGAAGGTCGACCTGGGGTTCCCCAGGACGCGCTGAGGCAGGCTCTCGGACGGCGCCCGGAGTCGGCGCGGCGCCGTCCGAAGCCCGGCCGCCCGTTACTCCCAGCGGAAGGTGCGGGCGGTGAGGAGCGACGTCCCGGCCGCCCAGGCGGCGAGGAGCAGGAGCGGCCCCACCACGTCCCCGGTGCTGGTTCCGAGCCCGATCCGGAGCGAGTCCGCCATTGCCGCGGTCGGCAGGAGCGAGGCCAGGGCACCGAGCACCCCCGGCAGCTGGTGGGCGGGCACGAGGAGACCCCCGATCAGGAGTGCCAGCAGGAAGATCGCGTTCGTGAGGGCCATCGTCGCCTCCGCTCGGAGCGCTCCGGCCAGGAGCAGCCCGAGCGCGCTGAACGAGCCCGTCCCGAGGACGAAGGCGGCGAGGACCACGATCGGGTCCCAGCCCGGGCCGGGACGCCAGCCGAAGAGACCCACCGACAGGCCGACGAGCAGGACCGCCTGGACCGCCTCGACCACGACGATCGTCCCGATCTTCGCGACCATGAGC
>CAWDCJ010000013.1:0-144489 GCA_963800795.1 uncultured Chloroflexia bacterium | reverse complement strand
ACCTTGCGCATGGTGCCGCGCAAAGCGGCCAGCAGCAGCGATCTTGTTACACAAATCACTCTCAAGAATCCCGTTGTTGATTTTCGCGCCTGATCGCCGAACCGCCATCGAACGACGTACAAGGCGGGGCCATTCCAGGCTGTCCGTGACACTGACGTTGAACGGGACCAATGGTAGAGCTGACCGCGTGTCCGGTTCGCATGTGGCCATCGTCTTCCCGGAGCACGACAGGTGTCCTGGGAAACGAGAAAACTGGGAAGGGCCGCTACTGCGTCCGAGCGCGCGGAATTTCGATCCGCGAGTACATCGGCTGCGGGCCCTACGGCGAGCGCATCGCCGCCGCTGACGCGTGCGCCTCGCGCGCAGCGCGTCGAGACGCAGCGACGGCGCGTGAAGAGCACGAGGAGCTGGCAGCGCTCGATGAGCGGATTGTAACGTATGCGATGTTTCTCAAGGCTGCCGCCTACGAGGTGCTCGAGGCGGCGGGCTATCGACGCCATCAGCGCGGCGAATGGAGGAAGACCCGTGGCCAGGCGTAGCCCGCAACCCAAACCGAAGCGCACGCCAGAGGAGCATACGAACTGGTCCGCCGTGGCGAGGCCGGGTGACACGCACTGCAATCGCCGAGCTCAGGCGAGCCTCGCTCGATCGATGCGCACAAGATCCCCGGGTGACCTTGGGGCTCGCGTCGAGAACGAGCTGATCGCCCTCGCCACGTCCTCGATCGGCGAGCAGGCCGCGATCATCCAATACATGGCACGGATGCCTACGATCCGCGGAGCGGCGCCGAACCCGATCGAGCGTCTCCTCGTCGACGACATCGTGACCTGCTGGGTGCATCTCCATTTCGTCAGGGGGCGATGGACACGTGCGCAGAAGACGCCCGGGTCACCACGCTGAACGCCATGGAGCACCTCCTCAATGGGGCCCAGCGCCGCTATGACGATGCCCACAAGACGCTCGCCCAGGTGCGCCGTCTGATCGTCCCGGTTGTTCAGCTCAATGTGGCGAATCAGCAGGTCAACGTTGTCGGAGGGATGACCTTCGGCGAGCTGGGCTCCTCGTCGTGACGGGACCCAGGGGGACTGAAGCGGGGCCGAACGCCGGGCCGAGGGCCTGGCCCGCCCGAGGACCTTAGCCCCAGCGCGGCGGCGATAGACTCGCGGCACGGCGAAAGCTCGCCCCGCTTTCACTAGGAGTCCGCGGCCATGGCCCAGACCTGCGGTCCGCCATCCTGGGATTGACATCTATACACTAGTTCGTTGTATTCATCCACCCAATGGTTGGGTTGCTCCCGACGATCTCTGGACCGAGGCGTCTGCTCCGGCGGACGGGCGTGACCGGTCTCCTGGCGCCAGGCGGTCCGCGCCAGTCGAGGGATCGCTGGCGCTTCCGCGGTCGAATTGGGGTGGGAGCGTGTTGGCCAGACGACCGCCGCGCAGCAGGCATTCCGACGTCGGGCAGCGGCGCCGACGATCCTGACCGACCTGGTGACGCTGGTCGACGCGGCGCCGCAACAAGTGGGCACTGGCCCGGCTCCGGCTCGACAAGGCGCAGAGCGCACCAGGGGACGTCACCGTCACGGCGACCTTCGGGCGACGCCTCGAGGCGACATCGGCGGCGATCCGCGAGTCACTGCCGCTCGCAATGCGGCCGGCGTCCGTTTTGGGCGACGCCCTCTGATCCCCGAGGTGGTCCTCGCGCAGATCGCCCGGGACCGGGAGGCCGGCAAGGGCTACAGCCGGATCGCGGCGGAGCTCCAGGCGGCCGGCGTGCCGACGGCGCAGGGCGGGCTTATGTGGCGGGCCTCGACCGTCCGGGCGGCGCATCTGCGGGCGACGCGGACCCTCGGCGACTGAGGTCGCCTCCCCGTGGGGAAAAAATCAATACGCAGGTATTAGGAATCGGATCACAAGTGGAGCAACCGACACGTGACGAAGAACAAGAAGAACGCGCGCATCGTCCGTCTGCGCAGAAGGCGGTCCGGCCGCAGATCGATGAGGCCGACCCGGGAGCGAAGACCACGAGTTCCGGGCCTGGCTCCGGGGCGTCGTCGAGGGGACCGGCAAATCGCTCCACGCGGTCGAGATGGAGGCCGATCCCGGGCACGCCTGGGAAGTTCCTGCGCGGCGAGCGGCGTGGCCGGCACGGCCTGACGCCCCTGCTCATCCGACGCCTCGCTCCGGTCATCTCGGTCGGCGAGGTGGAGCTCTTCAGCCGGGCGGGCCATCTCTCCCACCCGCCGGGGCACCCGCCGGTCGAGGCCGCCTCCTCGCCGACCGCGCCCTCGATCCCGATGCCAAGGGCCTGCTCATCGAGCTGGTCGCAGGCTCCGCGGACGGAAAGGAGCCACCGGTGAGCAAGCGCAAGAAGCGTCCCTTCAAGGACGGCATCTACAAGATCACGATCGGCGGCCGTGCGCCGGCCGCGGTGGTCCTGACCGCGGTCATCGAGACGCTCCTCGACGAGATCGGGGTCTCGACGGAGCGCCTCGAGGCGCTCGGGTATGAGTCGGGAGAGATCCAGGTCGAGGTCCTGCGCATCCTGCTCGAGCGCAGGGAGGACGCCTATGGCCTGGGGGTGGAGGCTGAGAGCAGAGTAGGGCGCGCTGAATGGCCAAGCAGGCCTTCGTCTCGACGGAGGCCTGTTTGTTCGCCGGGGTGTGGTTTCGCGTCACCGTGTCCAGCCTTGCCGTCCCAGGGGATGCCGCAGGAGGCGTGTCGACTGGTGGTGCCGCTCATCGAGGTTCTCGCGATCGAACCCCCCATGCGGGGCATCACGTCCTGCATCCCGAGCCGCATCGCACCGCGCGCGTGGTCGTCTGGCGGTGGTGGGCAAGAAGCCCGGGCAGACGGCATTGGCGGTGACGGGCCGAGCCGGGAGCAGGCGCTGCAGCTCGTAGGTGAACCACAGCACGGCTAGGTTGGAGTTCACTATATTCGTCCCCAGCCGATTGAAGGACCTGCGGCGGCCCCCTGATGCCCGTGCGGTCCCATCCCGCGAAACTGCAGCGAGCGCCGGGGGCGCCGACAACGGTGCGCGGATGCACCTGGTACTTTCGTCGGCTCTTGAACTCAACGATCGCCGGCGTCCCCCCGGAAGCGCGAAGCCGCAGCGACAAGATCCGGATCCCTGCGGGGGTAGCAGACGCTGTGGCTTCGCTCCACAGGGGGCCGTTCCGATGAGCATCCTGGTCCCGTCCACGTGAGGAGAAATGGGGTACGCCCGCGAGAGCCCCTGATCGGGGCCCGTGCGGCCAAACTCGAGTTGCTCCTCACTGGATTGGTCGCCCAGCAAGCGTCCGGCCTCCGCTCGGTTACTGGGAGCTCTTCCGGACTGATGAGCGCGGGGTGTTTCACTTCGCGTTCACCACCGATCCGGATGCGTACGCCGACCTCTCACCCGAGAATGCTGCAAATCGGGGCCAGAGCCGTCGTTGCCCTGGGTCGCGCCATCGAGCGCCACCGCGCCATGCGGGAACCGGATCGCGCCCGGCTCCTGCCCGGGAGATTCGCGCGGAGAGGGGTGCGGATCGGCGGCACGCACGCTTGGTCGTCTCGCCTTGGCGTCGCTGCCTTCGTCCCGGGAGCGTCCTCGGCCTCGTGCTGATCGCCCTCGGAGTGGGCCACCAGACCACTCGTGGGGGAGGGATGCTGTGCCCAGTGCGGCAAGGTCACCTGATCCGGCCGGACCCTGTTCTGAGAGGTGCCGAGACGCGAGGTGCGGAGGAAAGCTTCCAGTGCCGGCCGGGCTGTCGCTTGGGAGGCGGTGGCCGCGGTCCATGAGCAGGGCGGGATCGCCGTGGTTGCCCATCCGTTGCCGCCTGCCCCCCTGGCCGCTTCCGCCCGCCTGCTCGTCGCCCTAGCCGGGGGCGATCCCCGCTGTCGCCCCGACGCTCGCCAGGCCATGCATCCGGTGGCGGCGTGGATGCCGGGCTGGCGCGGGCGGGTGGAGCGGCCCCCGCAGCGTTGCGGGGTCGCCGGCCACGTCCGCGGGAAGCTTTCTCCAGAGACGCCCAGGCCGCGGCGGCTGCGGCGATCTGCGCCTGGCTGCCGGTGAGCCCGATGAAGGCGGCCTGGTGGTCGTCGACGGTACCGCTTCATCGTCGAAGCGGGGGCGACGCAACACGGCGTGAACCGGGCTCGAGAACGGCTTCTCACCCCGGCTGGGAGATCGCGGACGCCGTGTACCTCGCGAAGGCGAGGCATGCCGGGGGCATCGGCAATCGTGACGAACGACGAGCGGATGCGCCCGATCCCGCGCCTCGAGGTCGCGCGCCTGGCCGACCTCGTCGCGTAGGCGCTGGTCCCGCCACCCGCCGATCCGCACCATCCAGCGGCCGCGCGCGCGCCCCGCCAGGATCCCATCGAGTGCCTCGGAGAGCGTCTCCAGCGTCACCTCCGCCAGGCCCTCGCCAAGGCCGTTTGGCCGCAGGTCGCCGCCGAGCCGCGCCCAGATCGCGCGTCGCTCGGCGATCGGGACCTGGGCGGAGTCGATGCCGAGCAGCGCCGCGCCGCGCAGGATGAACGGGAAGACCGTCGTCGCGAAGCCCGGCCCGCCGGCGTTGCCCGAGGCCGCGACCGACGCGTCGCGCCGGAGCGTGCGGAGGATGTAGGGGAGCGTGGCGCCGCCCACGCAGTCGACGGCGCCCGCCCAGCGCTCCGCCTCGAGCGCCTCGCGCGCTCTCGGCAGTCACCTCCGCGCGGTCGATCACGTCTGCGGCGCCCAGCCCGCGGAGCCGGTCCGCCTCGCCGGGCTTCCCGGTCGCCGCCACGACCTCGTAGCCGCGCGCGGCCAGGATCCCGACCGCGACGCTCCCCAGCCCGCCGGACGCGCCGGTCACGAGGACCGGCCCCGTCCCGGGCCGCAGGCCGCGCTCCTCGAGCCGGATCACCGAATGCGCGGCGGTGAAGCCGGCCGTCCCGAGCGCCATCGCCAGCCGGGGCGTCAGCGCGGGGGCAGCGGCACCACCCAGCCGGCCGGCACCCGCGCGTACTCCGCGAAGCCGCCGTGCCGGCTCACGCCCAGCTCGTAGCCGTGGGCCAGGACGGCGCTGCCCGACGGGATGGACGCGTCCGCGCTGGCGACGACCTCCCCGGCCAGGTCGATCCCCGGGATCAGCCCGCTGATCCCGGGGATCGACCTGGCCGGGGAGGTCGTCGCCAGCGCAGACGCATCCGTCCCGACGGGCAGCGCGGTCCTGGCCCACGGCTACGAGCTGGGCGTCAGCCGGCACGGCGGCTTCGCGGAGTACGCGCGGGTGCCGGCCGGATGGGTCGTGCCGCTGCCGCCCACGCTGACACCCCGGCTGGCGATGGCGCTCGGGACGGCCGGGTTCACCGCCGCGCATTCGGTGATCCGGCTCGAGGAGCGCGGCCTGCGGCCCGGGACGGGGCCGGTCCTCGTGACCGGCGCGTCCGGCGGGCTGGGCAGCGTCGCGGTCGGGATCCTGGCCGCGCGCGGCTACGAGGTGGTGGCGGCGACCGGGAAGCCGGACGAGGCGGATCGGCTCCGCGGGCTGGGCGCCTCGGCGGTGATCGACCGCGCGGAGGTGACCGCCGAGAGCCCGCGTGCCCTCGAGACGGAGCGCTGGGCGGGCGCCGTCGACTGCGTGGGCGGCGCCACGCTCCCCTACATCCTCCGCACGCTCCGGCGCGACGCGGCGGTCGCGGCCTCCGGCAACGCCGGCGGGCCGGGCTTTGCGACGACGGTCTTCCCGTTCATCCTGCGCGGCGCGGCGCTGCTCGGCATCGACTCCGCCCAGGTCCCGATCGCCGAGCGACGCGCGATCTGGGCGCGGCTCGGCGGCGACCTGCGCCCAAACGGCCTTGGCGAGGGCCTGACGGAGGTAACGCTGGACACCCTCCCCGAGGCGCTCGACGGGATCCTGGCCGGGCGAGCCCGCGGCCGCTGGCTGGTGCGGATCGGCGGGTAGGCCGGCGCGAGACTCGCCGCCTACGCGACGAGGTCGGCCAGGCGCACAACTTCGAGGCGCGGGATCGGACGCATCCGCTCGTCGTTCGTCACGATTGCCGATGCCCCGGCGTGCCGGGCCGTCGCCAAGTGGACCGCATCCGCGATCTCCGGGCCGCCGTGAGACCATTCTCGAGCCCGGTTCACGCCGTGTTCGTCACCGTCGATCCCGCCCGCGGCGATGAGCAGTACGTCGACGACCACCAGGCCGCCTTCATCGGGCTCACCGGCAGCCAGGTGGCAGTTTCGCCCAGCTGCCGCGGCCGGGCGTCTCCGACACGAAGCTTCCCGCGGACGTGGCCGGCAACCCCGCAACGCTGCGCCAGCCGCTCCACCCGCCCTCGCCAGCCCGGCATCCACGCCGCCACCGGATGCATCGCCTCGAGAGCGTCGGGGCGACAGCGGGGATCGCCCCCGGCTAGGGCGACGAGCAGGCGCTCGGAAGCGGCCAGGGGGGCAGGCAGCAACGGATGGGCAACCACGGCGATCCCGCCCTGCTCATGGACCGCGGCCACCGCCTCCGCGAGCGACAGCCCGGCCGGCACTGGAACTTTCCTCCGCACCTCGCGTCTCGGCACTCTTCGGCCAGGGTCCGGCCGGATCAGGTGACCTTGCCGCACTGGGCACGGCGTCCTTCCCCCAGCGGGGGGCCTATGTCTGGTGGCCCACTCCGAGGGCGATCAGAACGAGGCCGAGGACGTTCCCGAGGATCACGAAGGCGGCGACGGCCAAGGCGAGACGACCGACTGTGCGTGCCACGATCCGCACCCCTCTCCGCGCCGTCTACCGGTCACGGAGCCGGGCGCGACCCGGTTCCCGCATGGCGCGGTAGCGCTCGATGGCACGACCAAAGGCGACGACGGCTCCGGTCCGACTGGCGGCATTCTCGGGTGAGAGGTCGGCGTAGGCCGGATTGGTGGTGAACGCGAAGTGGCTCACCCCACGCTCATCGCTGAACGTTACCCAGTAACCGACTGACCGGACGCCTGCTTGGCGACCATCTGAGCGATGAGCGTCTCGAGCCTGGCCGCGCGAGCCTCGATCAGGAGTCTTCTGGCGTGCCCGTACCCGGCGCGGGCGGGATGAGGATGCTCATCGCAACGGCCCCCTTGGAGCGAAGCCCCAGCGCCTGCTACGGTCCGCGGGGATCGGATCTCTCGCTGGGGCCTCGCGCGCCGACGATGACACCCGCGATCGTTCCCTTCAAGAGCCGACGAAAGTACCAGGTGCATCCGCGCACCGTTGCCGGCGCCCCCGGCGCTCCGCTCGTTCGCGGATGGGACGGCACCGGGCGTCCGGGGCCGCCGCAGGTCCTTCAATCGGCTCGAACGCGGCTATCACCCGGACCGGGTCGACGTGAACTCCAACCTAGCCGTGCTGTGGTTCACCTACGAGCTGCAGCGCCGGCTCCCGGCTCGGCCCGTCACCGCCAATGCCGTCTGCCCCGGCTTCTTGCCCACCACCGCGGCCGCGAGCACGGGCGCGCGGTGCAATGCGGCTCGGGATGCAGGACGTGATGCCCCGCATGCCGAGTTCGATCGCGAGAACCTCGATGAGCGGCACCACCAGTCGACACGCTCCTGCGCATTCTGGGTCGCCGCGACCTCGACGCGGTGACGCGAAACCGCACCCAACGAACAAGCAGGCCGCCGTCGAGACGAAGGCCTGCTTCGCCGTTCAGCGCGCCCTACTCCGTCTCAGCCTCCGCCCCCAGACCGTAGGCGTCCTCCCTGCGGGCGAGCAGGATGCGCAGGACCTCGACCTGGATCTCTCCCGACTCGAACCCGAGCGCCTCGAGGCGCTCCGTCGAGAGGCCGATCTCGTCGAGGAACATCTCGATGACCGCGGTCAGGACCACCTCGGCCGGCGCATGGCCGCCGATCGTGACCTTGTAGATGCCGTCCTTGAAGGGACGCTTCTTGCGCTTGCTCACCGGTGGCTCCCTTTCCGTCCGCGGAGCCGGTCGACCAGCTCGATGAGCAGGCCCTTGGCATCGGGATCGAGCGCGCGGTCGGCGAGGATGGCGGCCTCGACCGGCGGGTGCCCGGGCTCGTACGAGAGATGGCCCGCCCGGCTGAACAGCTCCTCCTCGCCGACCGAGATCACCGGAGCGAGGCGTCGGATGAGCAGGGGCGTCAGACCGTGCCGGCCACCCCGCTCGCCGCGCAGGAACTTGCCGAGGCCGTTGCCCGGGATGCCGGCCTCCATCTCGACCGCGTGGAGCGACTTGCCGGTCCCCTCGACGACGCCCCGGAGCCAGGCCCGGAACTCGTCGGTCTTCGCTCCCTGGGCCTCGGCCTCATCGATCTGCGGCCGGACCGCCTTCTTGCGCAGACGGACGATGCGCGCGTCCTTCTTGTTCTTCGTCACGTGCTGGTTCTCTCCACTTGTGATCCGATTCCTAATACCTGCGTATTGATTCCCTCCGCCACGGGGAGGCGACCTCAGTCGCCGGGGGTCCGCGTCGCCCGCAGATGCGCCGCCCGGACGGTCGAGGCCCGCCACTTGAGCCCGCCCTGCGCCGTCGGCACGCCGGCCGCCTGGAGCTCCGCCGCGATCCGGCTGTAGCCCTTGCCGGCTTCCCGGTCCCGGACGATCTGCGCCAGGACTACCTCGGCGATCAGAGGGCGTCGCCCAAGACGGACGCCAGCCGCCTGCCGACGCGGCACGGACTCGCGGATCGCCACTCCGATGCCGCCTCGAGGCGTCGCCCGAAGGTCACCGTGACGGTGACGTCCCCTGGTGCGCCCTGCGCCTTGTCGAGCCGGAGCCGGGCCAGTGCCCACTTCATTGCGGCCGCCGCGTCGACCAGCGTCACCAGGTCTGCCAGGATCGTCGGCGCCGCTGCCCGACGTCGGAATGCCTGCTGCGCCGCGGTCGGCCGGCCGGCACGCTCCCACCCGAGCTCGACGGCGCGAAGCGCCAGCGATGTCTCGGCTGGCGCGGACCGCCTGCGCGCCCCAGGACGACCGGTCACGCCCGTCCGCCGGGGCAGGCGCCTCGGTCCAGAGATCGTCGCGGCACAACCCAACCATTAGGTGGAGCATACAACAAATGTACATGTGTGATGTCAACACCCAGGATGGCGGACCGCAGGTCTGGGCCATGCCGCGGACTCCTGTGAGAGCGAGGGCGAGCTTTCCCGTGCCGCGAGTCTATCGCCGCCGCGCCGTGGCTGAGGTCCGTCGGGGCGGGCCAGGCCCTCGGCAGGCGTTCGGCCCGGTTCAGTCCCTCTCGGTCCCGATCACGACGAGGAGCCCAGCTCGCCGAGGGTCGATCCCCCGACGACATTGACTTGGTGCTTCGCCACGTTGAGCTGCACGACCGGAACGACCAGGCGGCGCACCTGGGCGAGCGTCTTGTGGGCATCGTCATAGCGACGGTGGGCCCCATTGAGGAGGTGCTCCATGTCCTTCAGCCGGGCGTCGGAGCCCGCCTTTCATCGCGTGCATCCAAAGACTACGGACGTAGTGGAGATGCAACCAGCAGGTGACGATCTCGTCGACAAGAAGGCGCTCGATTGGGCTCGGAGCCGGCCCGTCGAGGTCCGTGCGCATCTGCGTTACGAAGCGAATGATCGTCTGACTGATCGTCAAGAGCCTTCGCAGCGAGCACGATCAGCTCCTGCTCAACCCGAGCGCCGAGGTCACCCGGGTCGATCGCGAAGTCATCGATGGAGTGGCGAGCGTCCGTGAGCTCGGCGATTGCCATGGTGTCACCGGCCTCGCCACGGCGAACCAGTTCGGCATGCTCCTCTGGCGTGCGCTTCGGTTTGGGTTCGGGGCTACGCCTGGCCACGGGTCTTCCTCCATTCACCGCGCTGATGGCGTCGATAGCCTGCCGCCTCGAGCGCCTGGTAGGCGGCAGCCTTGACGGTCGTCGCATACGCTGCGATCCGCTCATCGAGTGCTGCCAGCTCCTCGCGCTCCTCACGCGCCGCCGCTGCGTCCTCGACGCGCTCCGCCCGAGCCCACGCGTCGTCGGCGGCGATGCGCTCGCCGTAGGCCCCGCCGCCGATGTACTCCCGGACATGCGACCCCCCTGCGGCGGACCGAGTGTAGTAGTGGCCCGTCCCGTTCCTCGTCTCCCAGGACACCTGTCGTGCTTCCTCCGATCGTCCTGCTGTGGTCACTCACGGGAACCGGACGCGATGCCGCTCGACACGTGGTCCTGTTCGCCGCCAGTTTCTCGGCCGCCTCAAGGAGCCCGGGATCTGCGTTGTTCGAATGCGGTCCGGCGATCAGGCCCGAATCAACGACGGATAGCTGAGCGTGGATTGTGTAACAGCATTCGCACGTGCACCGCTTTGTGCACCGCGACAAGAGGTAGGCTCCGCGGCGATGGAGCCGCTCGTCCGCCGCATCGAGCCCGGGGTCCCCGTCGACGTGCGCCTGACGCTCGCGATCCACCGGCGCGGCCCGGGCGATCCCACGCTGCGCTACTCGCGGGACGGCTCGACGTGGCGGGCGACGCGCACGCCGGACGGGCCGGCCACGCTCAGGCTGATCCCCGAGGGCGGCGCGATCCGGGCGCAGGCGTGGGGACCGGGCGCGGGCTGGGCGATCGAGCAGGCGCCGGAGCTGCTCGGCGCGGACGATGACGCGGCGGGGTTCGCCGCACTCGTCGCCGGCCACGCCCTGCTTCGCGACCTGCACGCCCGGTTCGCGGGGGTCCGGATCGGCCGGACGCGCCGGGTGCTGGAGGCGCTGGTCCCGGCGATCATCGAGCAGAAGGTGACCGGCGACGAGGCCCGCGCGGCGTTCGTTGCGCTCGTCCGTCGCCACGGGGAACCGGCGCCGGGCCCCTGGGACGAGCCGTCCGGCCGCCGTCCAGCCATGGCCCGGAAGATGAGCCAGCCCTCCCCCTCGCGCCGCTGCGCGTGCCGCCGGCGCCGGAGACGCTGGCCGGCCTTCCCGGCTACGCCTACCACCCGCTGGGGCTGGAGCGGCGTCGGGCGGACGCGATCCGCTTCGCGGCGGCCCGCGCCGTCCGCGTGGAGGAGTGCGCGGACCTGCCGTTGGCCGAGGCCTACGGGCGCCTGCGGGCCCTTCCGCTCGTGGGCCCCTGGACGGCCGCCGAGGTGGGCCTCCGCGCGCTGGGTGACGCCGACGCCGTGAGCGTCGGCGACTTCCACCTCTCCCACGCGATCTGCTGGGCGCTCGCGGGCGAGCCGCGCGGCACCGACGAGCGGATGCTGGAGCTCCTGGCCCCGTATGCGGGCCATCGGGCGCGGGTGGTCCGGCTCGTCGAGGCCGCCGGCATCCATGCCCCGCGCCGCGGGCCGCGGATGGCGCCGCGCTCGATCACCGGGATCTGATCCGGCCGGCCCGGGACCGGCAGCCGTTCGGCAGTTGGCAGGGTCCCCTGCACCCGGCGATCCTGAAACCCGGTCGATGGATGTGTGGACGGCGACGTTCGTCGCCTTCGGGTTGCTCTCGCAGGTCGGGCTGCTGCTCTACTTCGCGGCACGTCGCTGGCGCCCCGATGCCGAGCGGCGCTGGGGCTGGGTCATCTACGCGCTGGGCCTGCCCGCAGCGGGCCTGGCGCTCGTCGGTCTGGGGACGCCGGCACGCCGCCGGACACATCCCCTCGCGTTCGCCTTTTCGCGGCCTGGGCCGGCTTCGGCGCGCTGGTGGACCTCCGGCTGCGGATCGAGTGGCGGAGCCCGATCCTGTCCACCGATCTTCGGCGCGTACGTCGGGCTGTTCGTGGCCGCCCAGTTCGCGTTCTGGATCCCGCTCTGGTGGATCAGCGAGGCAGCGTGGATCACCTTCGCGGCGTCTACGCCCTTCAGACGACATTAACGTGCTGGGCCACCGCGCCGGCTGACCAAGGCTCATGGCGTGCGCGCGCGATCGGAGTCGCGCCGCTCGCGGGCGCCTCACTCGGGCTGGGCGATGACCAGGATGCGGATCTCCGTCATGTCCTCGATCGCGTAGCGCAGCCCCTCGCGGCCGTGCCCGCAGTCCTTCACCCCGCCGTAGGGCATGTGGTCGATCCGGTAGGTCGGGATGTCGTTGAGGATCACGCCGCCGACCTCCAGGCCGTTGAAGGCCCGGAATGCGTCGCCGAGGTCGTTCGTGAAGACGCCCGCCTGGAGCCCGAACCGCGAGTCGTTGGCCTGCGCGACGGCGGCCTCGAAGTCCGAGAAGCGGGCAAGCACGACGAGCGGGGCGAACGCCTCCTCCGAGCACACCTTGGCGTCGAGCGGCGCGTCCACCAGGATCGTCGGCGGGTAGAACGTGTCCTCCGCGTGCCCGCCGAGCAGGACGCGCGCGCCGGCCGCCGACTGCCTCGTCCACCCAGGCCTGCGTGCGGGCGGCCGCCTTGGCGTCGACCATCGGGCCGAGATCCGTCTCGGGGTCGAGCGGGTCGCCCAGCCGCAGCGCGCGGGCCGCCGCGACGAGCCGGTCGGCGAACGTCGTCGAAGACGTCGTCGTGGACGAAGACGCGCTGGACGCTGATGCAGACCTGGCCGGAGTAGCTGAAGGCGCCGACGCGTGATCCGGCGGACGGCCCAGTCGAGGTCGGCGCTCCGGTCGACGATCGCCCCGGCGTTGCCGCCGAGCTCGAGCACGACCCGCTTCTTGCCGGCCCGCGCCTTCATCGGCCAGCCCACGGCGGGCGATCCGGTGAACGAGAGCACGGCGAAGCGGTCGTCGGCGACGAGCCGGTCCCCGAGCGCGCGGCTCATCGGGAGGATGCTCACCGAGCCGGCCGGAGCCCCGGCCTCCTCCACGATCTCCGCGACGGTGAGCATCGTGAGGGGATCCTTGGAGGGGGGCTTGAGGACGATCGAGCATCCGGCCGCGATCGCCGGGGCCAGCTTGTGGGCGGCGAGGTTGAGCGGGAAGTTGAACGGGCTGATCGCGGCGACCGGTCCGGCCGGGTAGCGCCGGGTGATCCCGATGCGACCCCTGCTGCTGGCCATCAGGTCGAGCGGGATCACCTCCCCGCCCAGCCGTTCCGCCTCCTCGGCGCCCAGCCGGAAGGTGAGGGTCGCGCGATCCACCTCGACGAGCGCGTCCCGGATCGGCTTGCCGGCCTCGAGCGCGATCAGCCGGCCCAGCTCCTCGCGGCGCGCGCGGATGCCGCTGCTGATGTTGCGGAGGGTGGCCGCGCGCTCGTAGGCGGGCAGCCTGCGGGTCACCTCGAACGCGGCGACCGCTGCCCGGACGGCCTCCTCGTACTGCTCGGGCGTCGCCTGGTAGGTGAAGCCGGCCGGCTCACCGGGACGGGCCGGGTTGTCGATGGTCATCAGGTCCGGCGAGTCCACCCAGCGCCCGGCAAGGAAGATCGGGTGCGGGACGACGTTCGTGGCGGTGGCCATGGGCGGCTCCTCGGGATCGCGCCGGATGGGACGCGGCCGGCGATCGAGCGCCATTCTAGCCAGGACGTGCGGCCGCTCCTAGGATCGAGTCCGTGCGTCCCTCAGCGGCGCCGCTTGCTCCCGCCGAAAAGCGTCCCCAGCACGCCGCGGAGCACCGTGTTCCCGACCTGGGAGAGCTCGCGCTCCCGCTGGAGCCGGGCACGTTCGGCGGCCCGCTGCGCGGTGGCCTGCTCCCTGGCCTGGGCCCGCGCCTCGCGCTCCGCGGACTGCCGGATCCTCTCCAGCTCGCGGGCCCGCCGTTCGATCTCCGCGCGCTCCTGAGCCGGCGTCGGGCCGGCGGGGGCCGCGGACCCGGCGGTCGCGGCGTTCGGCTGCATCGCGGCGACCGCGGCCTGCGCGGCCTGGAGGCGCGCGGTGATGATCTCGTGGGCGCTCTGCCGGTCGACCGTCGTCGCGTAGGTGGCATAGAGCGCGCCTGCCTGGATCCGCCGCTGGAGCTCGTCCGCCGGCAGGGCCGCCATCAACGAGTCGGGGGGCAGGAGCCGGGTCGGGGCCAGCGGCGTCGGAACACCCCGCGGCGAGAGGACCGTCACGAGGGCCTCCCCGATGCCGAGCGAGGTGAGCGTCGCTCCCGGTCTCGAAGTAGTCGGTCATCGGGAACGTCCGGACCGTCTTCTTCAGGCTGTCGGCGTCCTCCGGCGTGAAGACCCGGAGGGCGTGCTGGACCCGGTTGCCGAGCTGGGCCAGGACCGACGATGGGACGTCGGTCGGGACCTGGGTAACGAAGTAGACACCCACGCCCTTCGAGCGGATCAGGCGGACCGTCTGCTCGATCTGCGCCAGCAGCGAGCTCGACGCGCCATCGAAGAGCAGGTGCGCCTCGTCGAAGAAGAAGCACAGCTTCGGCTTCGGCAGGTCGCCCGCCTCCGGGAGCGCGTGGTAGAGCTGGGCCAGCATCCAGAGCATGAACGTGCTGAACAGGGCGGGCTTTTCCATCACGTCGGAGAGCTCCAGGACGCTGATGATCCCCTGCCCGCCGGGCGTCACGCGCATCAGGTCGTCGACGTCGAACTCGGGCTCCCCGAAGAAGACGTCGGCGCCCTGCTGCTCCAGGGTGATGATCGCGCGGAGCATGACGCCGAGGCTCGCCGCGGAGATGCCGCCGTAATCGGCCAGGATCGCCTTGCCGTCGTCGCTGCCCAGGTACTTGAGGGTGGTGGTGAGGTCCGCCAGGTCGAGCAGGGGCAGCTGGTGGTCGTCGCAGTACTTGAAGACCAGCGCCAGGATGCTCGTCTGGGTGTCGTTCAGGCCGAGGACGCGGCCCAGCAGGAGCGGCCCGAACGAGTGGACCGTCGCGCGGACCTGGGCGCCGAGCTTCCCCGACAGCGAGAGGAACTCGACCGGATGGCCGTCCGGCTTGAAGTCCAGGCCCAGGTCAGCCGCGCGAGCCAGCACCTTCGCGTTGGTCGCGTCGCCTGGCAGGGCGAGCCCGGTCAGGTCGCCCTTGATGTCGGCGATCAGCACCGGGACGCCGGCCATGGAGAGCTGGCCCGCCAGGAGCTGGAGGGTCTTCGTCTTCCCGGTCCCGGTCGCGCCGGCGATCAGGCCGTGCCGGTTGAGCATGGACAGCCCGACCTGGATCCGCACGTCCGGCAGGGCCGTCGTGCCATCCATCGGGCTCCCGATCACCAGGGCCGGCTCGGCGAGCGCATAGCCGGCCACCATCGCGTCATGGAACGAATCGGCCATCGCGCGGAGCCTCCCAGCTTGTCGTGTCACCCCGCTGGCGTGGCGGCGCCTGGGTGCCCAGCAGCCACCGGCCGAGGGTAGCATCCCGCCGCGTCAGCGATGGGCGCTCCCGCCGCGACGGGCGCTCCCGCCGCGACGTTCCCGGAACAGGGTTGCGATCCCGATGAAGGCCAGCAGGCCGAGGACCACGATGGCACCGAGCACGGCTTCGGACGGGAATCCGCCGGAGCCGGCGCCTCCTCCCGGGCCCGACGGTGTCGTCGCTGCCGGCTGGGCGGATTGCAGGGTCCCCGCGGACGACGAGGCCGACGCTCCCGATGAAGGGATCGACCCACCCGGAACGATGACCGCGAAGTCGCCGAAGCTCGTGACCACCGCCACATAGGTCGAGCCGAACATGGGCTCCGACTTGATGGCGTGCCAGGCTCCATCGACGAGCTGACCGAGCGTCGCGCCGGGCGCATCCTCGGGCGCCCGCAGGACGACGCTGACGAGCGCCGAGGCGGGCGCTGTCGCGGCGTCGCCGGACTGGTCGGCCAGCGCGAAACGGTAGACATTGCCCAGGACGCGCGCCGTGCTCGCCGCAGCCGCATCCACCGATGGATCAAGGGGCGTGATCGAGACATCCAGCGCGGTCGCCGTGGCAGGCAGCACAAGGGTCCCGTCGCCTGCCACGACCTGGGCCTGGGGCGGCTGCTCCGGGGTTGCCAGCGCGACCAGCGGGTTCTTGGAGCCGCTCAGCGCCAGGTGCGCCGAGGCCCCCTTCGCACCGCCGGGCTTGCCGGCAGGCGGGTTGACATACACGTACGGCTGGACGACGACGACGCCATCGTAGAGCGGTGGCGTGGCGAGGGGCGCGGCAAGCTGGGCCGCGGCGGCGATCCCGAGACCCAGCGCGAGCGCGGCAAGGCCCGTGCGTCGCGTCCGCCGCGAGACCATCAGATCCACCACGTCGCGAGGTCGGCCACGGCGTGCGCAACGGCGGGCGCCGCGACCCCACCTGTCAGCACGCGGAGCCCGCCCAGGACGAGCCCGACCCCCAGGTCGAGCGGGACGACGTGCCATCCGTACAGCGGCACGTGCCACAGCGCGAACGCGACGGAGGTCACGGCGAGCGCGACCACCGTGCCGCCCGCCTCGTCGAGCGCGTCGAACAGGGCGCCGCGCAGGACGACCTCCTCGGCGCTCGCGACCAACACGGTGGCGGCCGCCCAGGGAAGGAAGGAGACGGCCGGATGGAACGGGAGCCACGGGCCCGGCCAGCGGGTCGCGAGTGCCAGGGCGACGAGCGCGATCCCGCCCGCGAGCCCGATCGCGCCGGCGGCCTGATCCCGCCGGCGAGCCTGACCCCGCCGGCCCAGGCGAGCGACCCTCCCGGGAGGGGCACCGGGCGCCAACCCGCGACGACAGCGCCGGCGAACAGGAGCACCCCGAAGGCCGCGCCGACGGCGATCCCATCCGCGCTGCCGCCGACGGTCGCCGCCCAGCGCGCGCCGACGGCGCCGGCGAGCATGATTGTGATGAGGGCGGCACGGACGGCCGGCGCACCGACGAGCCCCGACGGCCGGGCGAACCGCGGGGCCGCGATCGTTGCGTCAGGGCTGTGCGCCGGGCGCACGAACGCGGCCTGGGCGTCAGTTCCGTGCGCCGGGCGCACGAACGTGGCCTGGGCGTCAGTTCCGTGCGCCGGGCGCACGAACGTGGCCTGGGCGTCAGGGCCGTGCATCAGGCTCACGAAGCGAGCGCGGGTGTGCATTGGATGCACGCTCCGGCCGGGTCGGCGGCCCGCGACTGCCCATGCCGGCCCCGGGACAGCGAGGAGAGGCCAGGACGGCCGCCAATCGGTCGCGTTCGTGCATCGGATGGAGAGTCTCGACCGACGGGGCCGTCTGCTCTCTCCCGGGCCGTCAGGATCGTGCATTCGACGCACACCACCCCGGCGACACACACCGCACCGGACGGGACGGAGGGCGGGGAGGTCGGACGGCCCGTGAACGTCATCGGGCCAGCGGCACGAAGCCGATCGTCCCGGTCGCGTAGGTCGGCGGCCAGACGAACGTGTAGGACTGGACCGCCTGCCACTGCCAGATGACCGCGGCGGCGCGCTCGTTCTGGCCGAGCGTGGCCGGGTCGCTGGAGAACTTCAGCCCCGCGCCGTTCGGGAGGGCACCCTCGGGCAGGTCCACGGCTCGAGCCGCCGCCGCCACCGCGTTCGCCGTGAACGAGCCCCCCGCGACCTCGGGAAGCACGACGCTGAACAGGGCCCACGCGGCCGAGAACCCGGAGATGCCCTCCTCGGTGGGCCCCTGGCCCGCGCTCGCGGTGTCGGGGCCGGAGATCGTGTAGCCACTGCCCGCACCCGAGGATGGAGCCGTACGCCGCCGGGACGACGAGCCGTAGCCGCCGTACGCGCCCGAGGATGAGCCGTACCCGCCCGAGGCGGAGCCGCCGCCGTAGGCCGGAGCCGCCGCCAGATCGTCCGGGCGCGGCTCCCGGCGACCCGGCGGCCGGCGCGTCCTGGCCGGACGCCCACGCCGCCGCGAGACGGTCGTACGTGGCCCGGGCCGCCGGGTCGAGCGCGGTCGGCTGGAACCCGCCGGTCGGGCGGTCGGACGCGAAGACGCCCACCGCGTCCGCCCCGAGCTCGCCCGCGAAGTCCGGGTCGCATTCGGCCATGGTCGAGCCGATGAGCGCGCCGACGTGCAGGCCGGCCGCGATCATGGCCTGCCGGAAGGCGACCCCGTCCGGGATATGGGAGGCCAGGATGATCACGTCGGGACGCGCGGCCGCGAGCTGGCGCATGACGTCGGGCCAGCTGGGCAGGACGAGGTCGTAGGTGATTCGGGCGACGATCGGGACGCCCGCGGCGGTCGCCGTCGAGGCGGCCGCGTCCGCCACGGAGGATGCGTAGTCGTCCCGCGCGGAGACGATGGCGAGGCGGAGCTGCGACGCCGCCCGGCCGAGCCGTGGCGCAAGCTCCTGCACGGCGAACGAGGCGGAGTTCGTGCCGAGGTTCGTGCCGCTCGCCCCCACCCGGAAGACGAGCGGGAGCCCCTGCCCGGTGAGCCGGTCGGCGACCGCCCCCGTCTCCCAGTAGAGCATCCCGGCCGCATCGGCTGCCGCGCTGGCCGGGACGGAGAGGTCGGACGAGTAGGTGCCCACGACGATGCTCACCCCGTCGGACCGCAGCGAGGCCATCACGGCCGGCGCCTGGTCCGCGCTCTCGAGGTCGCGCACGTCGAGCTCGATCCGCCGTCCCGCCACGCCGCCGGCCGCGTTCACGAGGTCGGCCGCGATCTGGACGCCGCGGAGCTCCTGGCCCGCGAGTGACGCGGCGCTGCCCGAGATCGGGAAGACGGCGCCGATCCGGATCGGCGGCGGGCTCGTCGGTGCCGTGGTGGCACTGGCGCCACAGCCGGCGAGCGCCAGCGATGCAGCGACCACGCCGACGAGCGTGGCAACGGGTCGCGATCCACGCCGCGTCACGGCTGCACCGTGAAGACGACGTCGGGCGTGACAACCCGCGGATCGAACGGGTAGTGGTCCGAGGCAACGAACTCCGCGTGCAGGATGTGGGTGCCCGGAGCGACCTCGAGGTCCTGCGTCGTCCCGTAGTTCATGGAGACGAGGTTGTTGTCGACGTAGAGGTGGATGTGGCCCTGGTCGGGACGGATGGCGGTCGTCGTCGCCGCGACGATCGTCGCGCCCGGTCAGCGCCACGACCACGTGGAGCGTCGTGCCGTGGACCACCTCGTTCGCGGTCGGCGACACGAGCGAGAGCTGGGCGGAGGATGACAGGCGCGCTGCGCTCGGCGTGGAGCCCGGAGCTGTCGCGGATGCCGCTGCGGCGGAAGGCGACGCCGCTCCGGCGGACGCCGCCGTCCCGGACGGGCCCGTCGTGCACCCGCCGATAGCAATGGCCGCGATGACCGGGAGCGCGCGGAGCCCCGCACGCGAAAGGTGTCCCATGCTGGTCCTCATCTGCCGTGCTGCCGCGCGGGCGCGGCCGGCGAAGGCCGCAACGATACCGCCATCGAGCGCGCGGGCAGGACGCGGTGAGCATCCGGGACGCCGATGGCGGTGGAGCCGCCCGGGGACCCTCGGGACGCCCGAGCCGCGTGGCCGTGCTCACTTGACGGTCACGTCGAACCGCGCGGAAAGCGGGTCGCCGTTCGGGGCCGGTCCCGCGATCGACACGGTGTAGGTGCCGGCCGGCAGCGTCGTATCCGAGACGAAGTGACCGGGCTCGAGCTGGCGCGGCGTCAGGGGCGCCAGCGCACAGCCGGACGGGCCGATCTGCGTCGTCACCTGCTCCACGGGGAGCTCGGTGCCGGCCTGGTCGAAGAACGTGACGTGGAGCTCGTTCGCGCCGGCGGTCCCCGGGTCGAGATAGACCTGGACCGTCCGGCCGGCAGTGAGCGACGCCGTGTAGAGGGTGGGCAGTCCCGGCACGGCGTTGACCGAGACCGACGAGACCGGGCCCGCCGCCACCGGCGGGCAGCGGGTCGTGACCGTGAGGGGTACCTCGACGGAGGCCAACCCGTTGACCACCAGGGCGGTCACGGACCAGGTGCCGTCGATCGACAGGTTGGCACCGCTGGCGCTGAAGACGCCGGTCCCGCGCTCCCGCAGGCGCAAGGTCGAGGCGCGACTCGCCGATGTCGGACCGGGCCGGGATCGAGAAGCGGAGCGTAATCCGACGTGGCCGGCACGGGCGCGCCCGCTGTCGAAGTCCGTCGCCCGGGCCGTGAACGTGTTGAACCCGGCCGTCCCCGGAGAGACTGTGAGGCTCAGGCGAACCGAGGTCCCGAAGTCGTTGCCGGTGACGACGAGCGGACGCCGCGGTCGGCGCAGGGGACGCCGGCTGGGCGACCGACGCACCGCCGCCAGCCTCGACCGGCGGAGCGAGGTTGACGAGCGAGGCGGACAGCACGAGCACGGTCGCGCCGACGAGGAGCTCCACCGAACCGACCCGGCGCAGCCCTCCGAGCCGTCGCCCGGCCGCCGGCACGTTCACGAAATGGTTCAGGGCACCCAGCAGTGCGAGCAGGCCGAAGAGCGCCGTCTTGGCGATGACGAGCCTGCCGAAGTCGGTCGAGACAAGGTCGTCGAACGTGCCGACCTCGGCGATCGCGCGCAGCAGGCCGGTCGCCCCAACGGTCGCGATACCGGCCGTCGCGAGGTATGCATACCGCCGCGCGGCGCGAGCTGTCGCGTCGCCTGGCTCGCCGCCGGATCGCGAGCAGCAGCCCGCCGAGCCCGCCGAGCCACGCACCGACGGCGAGGATGTGCAGCCACTGGACGGCCACGCCGAGGATCGGGAGCGCTCCCGCCGCGGCGTGGCTCGCGAGGACGTCGGCGAACATCGCGCCGGCGGCGCTCGAGCGCCGCAAGGATGAGCGCCGGCCGCGACGTGCCAGGCCGTGCGAGCTGCGTCGCGATCGCGAGCCCGGCGACGCCGAGCGGAACGGCCCGCTCCACGATCACGGGCCCGAACGACGTTCCGAACGCGTCCGACAGGCCGACGCCCGCATCGGCCAGCTGGCGCCGCGACCACCGCGACCGTGCCAGCCAGCGCAACGAGCCAGGCCGCCGGCACGAGCCGCCGCGAGATCGCCCGCACGCCCTGCGTGACAACGACGGCCGAAGAGCGCCGCTCCCGAGCAGCGCGACCAGGCCGAGGTAGAGCAGCCACCGGCCAGCGATCGCGGCCGGCGTGGGGCCGACGGATGGTGTCGAAGCACCCGGCCCAGCGCCTGTCGTCGACGCCGGCGGGGCAGCCCCGCCGACCCCGAACGCGAACGATCCGGCGGCGAGGTGGCCGTCGACCGCCGAGACGGTCCGCCACGCGACCGTGTACACGCCCGCGGCAAGCGGCTTCAGCGGGACGACGAGCTCCGTCCTCGTTTCCGGGTGCGACGGCCGTCGGGCCTGACGTGACGGACGTCCCGGTCGTGTCGAGCACGTTGATCGACGACAGCTTCAGGTCCGGGCGCTCGCCGAAGACGATGGAGACCTGGCGTGGGGGCCTTCGCCAGGCTGCGCGCCGGGGCTCGGGTCCGACGACTGGGGCAGGGCATGGGCGGACGCCACGCCGGCGAGGATCACCAGCGCGATAGACGGCGATGAACGACCGCGCGGACCGTCGCCCGGCCGGCGTGGCGCACGCCCGCGGCCCTCACGCGGTGCCGGGCCGCCGGCGGACCGCGAGGAAGAGGGCGACCGCCCCGAGGACGATGCCGATCGCCCCGACGAGGACGCCGACCTGGAGGGCCGTGCTCGCGTCGCTCTGGCCGCCGCAGCGGCGGCGGCCGAAGCCGCATCGGCGGCCGATTGCGCCGACTGGGCGACCGCGAGCGCGTCGGGACCGGGAGCCGCGCTGGCGGCGGGAGCCGGGCTCGCCGCGGGTGCCGCCGACGTCCGGGCGTCGATTCGATCGAGCCGGGTGACGATGTCCGAGATCGACGGGAGCTTCGACGGGAAGTCGACCGTGCTCGAGTCGACGACCGAGTTGAAGGTCGCGTCGCTCGAGGTGGCCGTCTCGTCAACGACCGTTCCATGGATCTTGCCAGTGAGATGGAACGTGTAGTCGCCCGGCACCGTCGGCGCGATCGGGGCCTCGTAGTCGCCGGGGATGCCGAGCCCGGTGTCGCTGTCGAACGCGTTGTTCAGGGCCAGGGCGGACGACGTCTGGCCGGCGACGCTCACGACCACCGAGAGACCGCCGTCCGGGATATCCGTGACGGGCGCTCCCTTGGCGTCCTTGACGATCACCTGGACGGCGTTCGCGGCGCCGACGTACGTCGGCTCGTGCGCCCAGCCCAGCGCGACGCTGTACGTGCCGAAGCTCTTGACGACGTGCGCCTCGGCGGTGCCGACGACGAGCATCGCGAGGAGCGAGGCGGTGGCGACCGCGGTGAGCGAGGCGGCCGAACGAAACCGCAATCGATGGGACATGCTGCTGATCTCCGGTGGAACCGAGCCGCGACTCCGCGGCGCAGGCGGGACGAGGAGGCGGGAACGTAGCGGTGGGCGGCTGGAGCACGTCGCGGAGGCGCCCTGCTTCAGGACGCGAGCGCCAGCGGCGGTACCCGCCCCGCGATCCTGTGTCCGGCGATCGCCGCGTGGCGGTGCTCGACCCACGGCGTGTCAGCAGGAACGCCACGTCGTGGGCAAGGACGAACGTGACGGCCGCCAGGATGCCAAGCCGGCCACGATCGCGCCAGGTCCGGTCGATCATCGGCGCACTGTACGCGAGGAGGCAGAGGAACGCTCCGGGCACCGTCAGCGTTCTTGCCGAGGCGCTATGCAAGGATGCCTTCGACTGCTACGAAGGTGCGCTTGACATGCCTTTGGAGGCCCCATTACTCTGGCGTTCAGGGCCGCCGCGTCGGCGGGGAAAGGGGGCAGCGTGCTCGAGACGTTCGTCATCGGCCTGCGCGAGGGCCTGGAGGGGGCGCTCATCGTCGGGATCGTCGCCGCCTTCCTCCGCCAGCGGGGACGCGCCGACGCGCTTCGCCTCGTGTGGGCGGGTGTGGCAATCGCGATCGCGATCTGCCTCGCCGTCGCCGTTGCCCTGCAGGTTTGGTCCGCCAGCCTGCCGGAGACGCAGCAGGACGGCCTCGAGACGGTCGTCGGAGCGGCGGCCGTGGTGATGGTCTCCTACATGATCGTGTGGATGCGACGCCATGCACGCGGCATGAAACGTGACCTCGAGGACGCGGCCGCCACGGCTCTCGCCGAGGGAACCGCCTGGGCGCTCATCGGGATGGCGGTCCTGGCCGTGCTGCGCGAGGGGTTCGAGACAGCCGTGTTCCTGCTCGCGGCGTTCAACGCGAGCGGCTCGGCGCTGGCGGCCGGCATCGGGGCTCTGCTCGGGATCGGCGTTGCAGCCGGCATCGGCTACGGGATCTACCGGGGCGGCGTCCGTCTCAACCTCGCCCGGTTCTTTCGTCTGACGGGCCTCGTGCTGGTGCTGGTCGCCGCCGGGCTCGTCGCCACGTCCTTCCATACGGCTCACGAGGCAGGCTGGATCAGCGCCGGCCAGGCCCAGGTGGCCGATCTGGGCTGGCTGATCCAGCCGGGCTCCACGGTCGCAGCGCTCCTGACCGGCGTCCTCGGCCTGCAGGCGCGCCCGGTCCAGATCGAGGTGGCCGGGTGGCTGCTCTACCTGGTCCCGATGGCGCTGTTCGTCGCCTGGCCACAGACCCGGAGGGCCCCGGCCATGCCGTCCCCCGGCGAAACGCCGATCACGGTGGAGGCGACCAGCCGGTGAGGGCCGGAGAGGGCGCTGTGCGGGTCACCCACCGGCTCCCTGCGGGTAGGAGCCCAGGACGCGTACGAGCGTCGTGACCGCGCCCAGCTCGGCGAGCGCGGCACGGGTCGCGGGCACCGTGGCATCGGCATCGAGGTCCACCCAGAAGACGTAGTCCCACGGCCGATCGTGCGCCGGCCGAGACTCCAGGCTCGACAGGTTGAGCCCGTGCGCGGCGAACACGGCCAGGCAGCGCAGGAGCGTCCCCGGCTCGTTGCGAACGCCGAGCACGAGGGTGGTGCGCATGGCGCCGTCCGGGGCCGTCGCGCCGGGCGCCGCCGCGGGGAGCTCGACCCCGGGCGGCCGCCACGACCAGAAACCGCGTCCGGTTCTCGGGGACGCTCTCGATCCCATCCGCGAGTATCTCCAGGCCGAACCGGGCGGCGGCGCGCGGGGAGAGGACGGCAGCGGCGCCCCGCTCGCCACGCTCGATGATCGACTTGCCGGCGCCTGCCGTGTTGTACGTGGTCAGGAGCGTCCAGGGCCGAGTCCGCAGGAATGCGTCCGCCTGGCCGAGCGCCTGGACGTGCGAGTAGACCCGCTCGATCGTCTCGAGCCGCTCGCCCGGCAGCGCCGCGAGGCACAGGTGGACGGGGATCACGACCTCGCCGCGGATCTCCAGCGGGAACTCGAGGAGCAGGTCGTAGTTCTCGCGCACCGTGCCGTTGACGAGGTTCTCGATGGGGACGACGCCTGCGGCGGCGCGCCGGGCGAGGACGGCCTCGAATACCGCGCGGAAGCCGCCCACGGCGAGCGTCGTGGTTGCGGGGCCGAAGTAGGCGTGGACGGCATCCTCCGCGAACGCACCCGGCTCACCGGAGAAGGCGGCGAGCGGCGCGGAGCCTGCCACGTCAGGGCCGGCGCTGGGTCGGGGCTGGGCGTCGGGCGGCCGCCGCTGCGCGACGAGGTTCCCGGCGTGCCGTCTCGGCTCGTGGGCGTCCATCTCCCCGGAGCATACGCGGCGGACGATGGATCGGACGACCGATGAAACGAGCCTCGTGCTGGGCGACGCTCGGCTCCCGCGCGGCGATGCTGTCGGGCAGCAGGCGGGGGCGGGTGTTCGGCCCCGGAGTGGTTCGTCGGGCGGCCCCGGGCGGACCGTCGGCGGCCCCGCGGACCTGCGGCCCCCACGTCCCATACGCTCCCGTCCCCGCGCTCACATCCATTCAGATGCTCGCGTGGCGACCCGTATGCCGGGTCGGTCGCCGCGCCGACGCGTGCGTGGGGTGGTGGACGCGATCACGGACCGCGCCAGGGGTCCCAACCCGATCAAACGTCGCGTCCCCAAGTCACGTGATGGGGTCCGGAGGCGCTGATACTGACAAATGGCGGGGCCTGGACCGGGCCAACCCACCATAAGGTTCGCGACACGCTCAATCGAGAGGATAGGCCGGCGGGCCCGCCCCTCCCGGGCAGCACCGGGGGTGGCGGGGGTGGCGGCCAGCACGTCTGGCGCGGTGGGTGCCGGGCCGACCCCTACGAGTCGACCTCTACGGGTTGAACCAGTCCGCCGAGTCGAGCGCCGCGTCGGCGTCGATCTCGGCGCGGGCCGCCGACCGAGCCGCCTGGGCACGCACGCGGGCCACCCGGTCGTTGCCGGCCGCCGCCATGGCACCCGCCCAGGCATCGTCGGCGAGGAGGGCGCGGAGCGCCGCGAGGTACGCGTCGGCGCATGCGGCCACGAGGTTGACGTGCCGCGCGGAACCAGGGTAGCGGCCGGCCGCCCGCTCGCCCGACGCGCCCGTCGGCGGCTCGATCGCGAGCTCCACCAGGGCATCGGCGGCCGCGGTCTCGCCGATCGCGTGAACGTCGAAGGCCACCAGCCGAACCCGACCGCCCAGCACCTCCTCCAGCGCGGCATCGAGCGCGCCGAACACGGCGCCGATCGCGCCCGCGCTCTCGGCCGTGCCCTCCCACTGGGAATCGCCCGCCGCGAGGACCACCGCAGCCCGCGACCCCGCCGCTCGTTCGGATCCTGAGCCCGTGGTCATGGTCCAGCGCCGAAGGTGGAGGCCGACCTCCGCCGGGCCATCCGGGACCTCGGCCGGGGTGCCGGGCGCCCCGGCATCCGCCCCGTGGACTGCGTCGCTCATCGGGCGCCCCCGCCTGCCGGCGCGGTGAAGTGGCGCTCGTCGCGCCGCCGCAGCTCCGCCCCGGACTTCCAGATCGCGTACTCCAGCGAGTCCGCCAACGCCGCGGCCGAAGCCGCGATGATGTTCGTGTCCGAGCCCATCGTGGACCAGGTGCGGGCGCCCTCGGCCGAATCGATGACCACGCGGGTGCGGGCGGCGGTCGCCTCGTTGCCGTCGAGGATACGGACCTTGTAGTCACGCAGGTGGACCCCGTCCAGGACCGGGTAGAAGGCCCCGAGCGCCTTGCGCAGGGCGGCGTCGAGGGCGTTGACCGGCCCGTTCCCGTCGGCCGCCGTGTGGAGCACCTCCCCGGCAACCTCCACCTTGACCGTCGCCTCCGCCAGGAGCTCGCGGCCCTCGCGCTGCTCCACGAGGACCGTGAAGTCGAGGATCCGGAACGGCGCGACGTACCCGGCGCTGCGGCGGTGGATGAGCAGCTCGAACGACGCCTCGGCGCCCTCGAACGCCAGGCCGTCCGCCTCCAGCTGCTTGATCAGCCTCGAGAGCTCGCGCGGGTCCACCCCTTCCAGCCCGTGGCCCAGCTGCTCGGCCCGGAGCTGCGTGTTCGCCTTGCCACCCAGCTCGGACACGACCAGCCGGCCCCGGTTGCCGATCAGTGCCGGGTCCACGTGCTGGTAGCTGCGCTCCACCTTCGCGACCGCAGCGCCGTGGACGCCGCCCTTGTGGGCGAACGCGCTGCGCCCGACGAAGGGCTGGTAGTCGCTGGGCGCGACGTTCGCGATCTCGGCGACGGACCGGCTCAGCTCGGTCAGGTTGGCGATCTCGCCGCCCCCGTGGGGCAGCAACGCGAGGTCGGTCTTGAGCGCGAGGTTCGCGAGGACGCTCACCATGTTCGCGTTGCCGCAGCGCTCGCCGTACCCGTTGATCGTGGCCTGGACGTGGCGGATCCCGGCCTGCACCGCGGCGATGGAGTTGGCGACGGCGAGCTCCGCGTCGTTGTGGGTGTGGATTCCCCAGGTGACGGCCGGGGCGTCCGGGTCGCCTTCCAGCGCGGCGCGCGTCTCGCCGACGATCCGCAGCAGGTCGTCGGTCAGCGTGCCGCCGTTCGTGTCGCACAGGACCAGGCTCCGCGCCCCCGCCTGCCGGGCGGCGCGCAGAGTGGCCAGCGCGTACCCGGCATCCGCGCGATACCCGTCGAAGTAGTGCTCCGCGTCGTAGATCGCCTCCCGGCCGCGGTCGACGAGAAACCCGATCGATTCCGCGACCATGTCCAGGTTCTGGGCCGGCGTCGCGCCCAGCACCTCGGTGACGTGGAGGAGCCAGCTCTTCCCGAAGATCGTCACGACCGGCGTCTCGGCCGCCACGAGCTCCCGCAGGTTCGGGTCCGCCTCGGGCCGGTTCGCCCGGTGCCGGGTGGAGCCGAACGCGGCCAGCCTGGCCCGCTCCCAGCGGATGGACCGCGCCGCCGCGAAGAAGTCGACGTCCTTGGGGTTGGAGCCGGGCCAGCCGCCCTCGATGTACGGCATCCCGTACTCGTCGAGCATCCGGGCGATGCGCAGCTTGTCGGCGAGCGAGAGGATGATGTTCTCGCCCTGGGTCCCATCCCGGAGCGTGGTGTCGTAGAGGACCACCGGCAGGAGTGCCGCGGTTGTCGGCGTCGGGCCGCTCATGGGCGCATTCCTGCAAGTTGGGCGACTTCTATCCCGATGCGGGCAACGATCGCGTCGGCCATGCCAACCGTCCCCACGCGCGTGCAGGCCTCGGCGGCCGCCGCGTCCCGCGGCCAGAGATCGACGGTGCGGAAGCCGGCGTCGAGCGCCGCGCCCACCGCGCGCTCCACCGCGTCGGCGGCGGCGCCCTGCCCCAGCGACCAGCGCAGGAGCATGGCCGCGGAGAGGATCGTGCCGATCGGGTTGGCCAGGTCCTGCCCGGCGATGTCCGGGGCGGATCCGTGGATCGGCTCGTACAGGCCGTGCAGGCCGTGGGCGGTCCGGCGCGAGCCGACCGACGCCGAGGGGAGCATCCCGAGCGAGCCGGCGAGGACCGACGCCTCGTCCGACAGGATGTCGCCGAAGAGGTTCTCCGTGACGAGCACGTCGAACGAGGCTGGCGACCGCACGATCTGCATCGCGCACGCATCGACGAGCCGGTCGTCGAGCGCCACGTCCGGGTACTCGGCCGCGATCTCGTGGACCACGGTCCGCCAGAGTCGCGAGGTGGCCAGGACGTTCGCCTTGTCCACGCTCGTGAGCCGCTTGCGGCGCCCGCGCGCGAGCTCGAAGGCGAGGCGGGCGACCCGGGCGACCTCGGGCTCCGAGTACGGGAGCAGGTCGTGCGCGGCGCGCGCGCCGAGCGGGGCCGGCCGCCTCGCCTCGCGTCCCGAAGTAGAGGCCGCCGGTCAGCTCGCGCACGATCAGCATGTCGACGCCGTCGAGCAGCTCCGGGCGGAGTGGTGACGCCGCCACGAGGGCCGGGTGGACGCTCACGGGGCGGAGGTTGGCGAACAGGCCCAGGCCGCCGCGCATGGCGAACAGTGCCTGTTCGGGGCGGACCGAGGCGGCGGGATCGTCCCATTTCGGGCCGCCGACGGCGCCCAGGAGCACCGCGTCGCTCGCCGCGCAGGCGGCCAGGTCCTCGGGGCGGATCGGCACGCCGTAGGCGTCGATCCCCGCCCCACCCACGACCACCTCGTGCCACGCGATGCCGAATCCGAAGCGCGCCCCGACCGCAGCCAGGACGCGCTTCGCGGCGCCGACGACGTCCGGCCCGACGCCGTCGCCGGGGATGGAGACGAGTTGATAGCCGGGAAGGTCGGCCTCCGCGGTCATGGCAGGCGCTCCGACGGCCGCAGCACGGGCAGCGCCGCCTGGTCGCGCTCCACTGCCCAGAGCTTGTTGGCGGCCACCACGTATGCCTCCAGCGACGCCTCGATGATGTTCGTGGAGAGCCCGTGGCCGGTCACGACGATCGCGTCGTCACCCGCGTCCGTGGAGCGGCGGCAGCGGAGGAAGACGCGCCCCTGGGCGTCCTCGCCCTCGGTGACGGCCTTGATCTCGTACTCGACCAGCGTCGGCTCCCAGCCCACGACGGGCCGGATCGCCTCGTCCACCGCCCGGTAGAGCGCGTTGACCGGGCCGTTCCCGGTCGACTCGCCCGCCCGTTCCGCGCCGTCGAGCGCCAGCCGCACGCTGCCGGTGGACTTCCCACCGTGCGAGGACGTGACGCTCCACCCGTCGAGCACGATCGAGGCCGGCAGGTCGCCGGCGCGCTGCTGGACGAGCGCGAGGAGGTCGGCATCGGTGACCTCCTTCTTCACGTCCGCGAGCGCGATCGCCTCGCGGTAGACGATGTCGAGCGCGTCGCCGGAAACGTCATGGCCGAGATCGTGCAGCTTCTTCTGGAGCCCCTTGCGCCCGGACAGCTTGCCGATGGTGAGCTGGCTGCCGGAGAGGCCCACCGACTGCGGGGTCATGATCTCGTAGGTCAGGGGGTTCTTGATCACGCCGTCCTGGTGGATCCCCGACTCGTGGGCGAAGGCGTTGGCGCCCACCACGGCCTTGTTCGGCTGGATCGCGAACCCCGTCAGGTGGCTCACGAGCCGGCTGGCGGTCGTGATGTGCTCCGTCTGGACCCGGCTCAGCAGCTCCGGGAACTGGGTGGGGCGGGTCCGCAGCGCCATGACCACCTCCTCGAGGGAGGCGTTGCCGGCGCGCTCGCCGAGCCCGTTGATCGTGACCTCCACCTGGCGCGCGCCGGCCTGGACGGCGGCGAGCGTGTTCGCGGTCGCCAGCCCCAGGTCGTTGTGGCAGTGGACGGAGATCGTGGAACCGGAGCCGACCAGGTCGACGACCCGGCCAACGAGCGCGGCGAACTCGGATGGGATCGCGTACCCGACCGTGTCGGGGATGTTGACCGTCGTGGCGCCGGCGCCCACCACCGCCTCGTAGACGGCGAGGAGGAAGGCCGGGTCGGTGCGGGAGGCGTCCTCGGCGGAGAACTCGATCTCGGCGTCGCGGCCCAGCTGCTCGCGCCCGTAGCGGACCCAGCGGACCGCCTCGGCGAGCGCCTCGTCGCGCGACATCCGCAGCTTGTGCTTCAGGTGGATGTCCGAGGTCGCGATGAAGACGTGGAGGTGCGGGCCGCTCCGCGACCCGGATCGCCTCCACCGCCTTCTGCGGATCGCCGTCGCGGCAGCGGGCGAGCGCGGCGACCGCGACGCCCCGGACCTCCTTCGCGATCCGGTGGACGGCCTCCCAGTCGCCGGGCGAGGCGGCGGGGAAGCCGGCCTCGATGACGTCCACGTTGAGGCGGACGAGCTGGCGGGCGACCTCCAGCTTCTCGGCGGCGGTGAGCCCCGCGCCGGGCGCCTGCTCCCCGTCGCGAAGCGTCGTATCGAAGACCCGGACCGTGCCCGCGGGCACGAACGGGCCGGCCGGTACCGGGACGGGCATCAGTGACCCTCCCCCGCCGCGCCCGAGGCGGCGGCCTGCGCCTGGCCCGCCTGGACCGTGACCGGGTCCAGGAAGGGCATGGCCGCCCGGAGGCGCGCCCCGACCTGCTCGATCTGGTGGTCGCGGTCGACGGCGCGCAGCCGCTCGAACTCGGCGCGCCCGCTGTCGTTCTCGGCGATCCAGCGTGCCGCGAACGTCCCGTCCTGGATCTCGCGCAGGACCTGCTCCATGGTGGCGCGGGTGCGCTCGTCGATGATCCGGGGACCGCTCACGTAGTCGCCGTACTCGGCCGTGTCGCTGACGCTGAAGCGCATGAAGTTGAGGCCGCCGCGGTACATCAGGTCCACGATGAGCTTGAGCTCGTGAAGCGTCTCGAAATAGGCCAGCTCGGGCTGGTAGCCGGCCTTCACGAGCGTCTCGAAGGCCATCTTCACCAGGGCCGCGGTCCCGCCGCACAGGACGGACTGCTCGCCGAACAGGTCGGTCTCGGTCTCCTCCTTGAACGTCGTCTCCAGGACGCCGGCCCGCGTCGCGCCGATCGCGCGCGCGTAGGCGAGCGTCCGGGCACGCGCCGTGCCGGTGGCGTCCTGCTCCACGGCAAAGAGCGCGGGCACGCCGCCGCCCGCCCGGTAGACGGAGCGGACCAGGTGGCCGGGCCCCTTCGGGGCGACCATCCCGACGTCGATCCCGGCCGGCGGGCTGATCCGCGCGAACCGGATGTTGAACCCGTGGGCGAACATGAGGAGCGCGCCGGGCTTCAGGTTGGCCGCGATGTCTGCCTCGAAGACCGCCTTCTGGGCGGTGTCGGGGACCAGGATCATGACGACGTCGGCGCCGCGAACGGCGTCGGCGACGTCGGCCACGCGCAGGCCCGCGTCCTCGGCGATGCGCCGGCTCTTCGAGGTGGGCGGCAGCCCCACCACGACGTCCACGCCCAATTCCCGCAGGTTGAGCGCGTGCGCGTGGCCCTGGCTTCCGAACCCGATGATCGCGACCGTCTGGCCGGCGAGCGCCGCCGGGTCGGCGTCCGCGTCGTAGTACATCCGCGCCGTCATCGCTTCGTGGCCTCCTCGATGGACTGCGAGCCGCGGGACATCACGACCGTCCCGGTCCGCACCAGCTCCTTGATCCCGTAGCCGCGGAGGAGCGCGATGAGCGCATCCACCTCGGTCTCCGTGCCGGTCGTCTCCACGATCACCGACTCCGGCGCCATGTCCACGATCCGGGCCTTGTACATCTCGACGATCGAGATCAGCTCGCCCCGGTTGCGATCCGTGGCGCGGACCTTCACGAGCACCAGCTCGTGCTGGACCGTGGGGTCGTCCGTGACGTCCTGCACCTTGAGCACGTCGATCAGCTTGTAGAGCTGCTTGGCGGCCTGCTCCACGTTCACGTCGTCGCCGCGCAGCGTGATGGTCATCCGCGAGATCTCGGGGTCGTCGAGGTGGCTGACCGCGAGCGACTCGATGTTGAAGTTGCGGGCCCGCATGAGGCTGGCCACGCGGTTCAGGACGCCCGGACGGTTGTTGACGATGGCCACGAGGACGTGGCGGCGCTGCGCGCCGGTCCCGGGGATCGTCCGCGGGGGCGGCGCGGCGTGGGCCGCGGGCTGCTGGGTTTCGCTCATTCGTCGACCTCGCCCCATGTCTCGATCAGGTCGGAGAGTCCCTTGCCCGCCGGCATGATCGGGAAGACGTTCTGCTCCTCGGCGATCTCGAACCAGACGAGCGACGGCCCGTCGACGGCATTCGCCGCCTCGATGGCCGGCCGCACCTCGTCCGGAGAGCGCACCTTCCAGGCCGGGATGCCGTAGGCGTCGGCGAGCTTCAGGAAGTCCGGCCCGAAGAGGTGCGACGACTGGAAGTTGCTCGCGTAGAAGAGTTCCTGCCACTGCCGGATCATGCCCAGCTTGTGGTTGTCCATGAGCGCGATGTGGACCGGGATCCGGTCCTGGACGAGCGTCGCCAGCTCCTGGACCGTCATCTGGAAGCCACCGTCGCCGCAGACGGCCCAGGTCGACTTGTCCGGGCGACCCAGGGCGGCCCCCATCGCCGCCGGCATGGCGTAGCCCATCGTCCCGAGGCCACCGGAGGAGAGGTGGCTGTGGGGCCGGCGGTAGCCCGCGTAGCGCGCCATCCACATCTGGTTCTGCCCGACGTCGGCGACCATGGTCGCGTCGTGCCCGGTGGCCTCGCCGATCTGCGAGATCACGAAGTCGGCCGACAGCAACCCGTCGCGCCAGGCGCCCGAGCCGTGCCAGCTGCCGGCCAGTGACTCGCGCCGCCACTCGGCAAGCTGGGCGTGGTAGTCGGCCCGCGAAGCCGGGTCGGTGACGGGCAGCATCGCGAGGAGCGCCGCCATGACGCGCTTGGCGTCACCCACCACGGGGACCTCCACGGCGACGTTCTTCCCGATCTCGGCCGGGTCGATGTCCACGTGGACGATCCGGGCGAACGGCGCATACGTCTTCACGCTGCCCGTCACGCGGTCGTCGAAGCGCATCCCGATCGCCAGGATCAGGTCGGCCGACTGGATCGCCCGGTTGACGTGCTTCCAGCCGTGCATCCCCATGTAGCCGTAGGCGAGGGGGTGCGTCTCGTCGAAGGCACCGATCCCCAGCAGCGTCCAGGCCACGGGGATCTGGGTTCGCTCGGCAAGCTCGCGAAGCTCGGCCATCCCGTCTGCGATCAGCACCCCGTGGCCGGCGAAGATGATCGGCCGCTTGGCGCGGCTGATCTCCTCCGCGACCAGGCGAAGCTGGCGGGCGTGACCGGCGAGGTTCGGGCGGAAGCCCGGCAGGCCCGCCGCGATCTCCTCGTCCGAGGGATGGGGCGCGTTCGTCTCCTGCTGGAGCGCGTCCTTCGTGATGTCGACGTGGACAGGGCCCGGGCGGCCGGTCCGGGCGATGTAGAACGCCTCGGCGAGCACGCGGGGCAGGTCATCGGCATCCCGGACCAGGTAGTTGTGCTTCGTCATCGGGAGGGTGATCCCGGTGATGTCGATCTCCTGGAACGCGTCCTTCCCGAGCAGCGCGCTGGCCACGTTGCCGGTGATCGCGACCATCGGGACGGAATCCAGCTGCGCGGTCGCGATGCCGGTGACGAGGTTGGTGGCCGCCGGGCCGGAGGTGCCCAGGCAGACGCCGACCTTGCCGGTCGCCCGCGCGTAGCCGTCGGCGGCATGCGCGGCACCCTGCTCGTGCCGGACCAGGACGTGGCGAAGGGCGGGATGGTCGCCGAGGACGTCGTAGAGGGGGAGGATGACCCCTCCCGGATACCCGAACAGGACGTCCACGTCCTGGCGCAGGATCGCCTCGCAGACCACGTCGGCACCGATCCGCGCCCGATGCTCGCGCCGATCAGCGGCTTCGGCATGCACGCGGCTGCCCTCGTGGAGCATGTCGCGCCGGGCCCGCTCGATCGCGTCCGCGGCGGGCGACCCGGCCCCCGGGAGGTGACTGCGCCGGGTCGCCGGGGCGAGATCGGCAGCGCCCGGGGCGCGGGCCGCTCGTCCGTCGCCGGCCCCGGCCGGCACGGTCCGGCGGCCTGGCCGGCCGGTTGGCGGGGTGGGCCGTCCCGCTTCGTCATCGCCATGGTCCTCGCTTCCTCCGTGGATCCCGCCGCCTGTCCGGGTGCTCCGATCGGGCGACAATGAAAAACCCCCGCCGGTCTCCCGGCGAGGGTCCTGTTGGTTCGGTGGCGTTGCGCCTCAGCGCTCCGTCCTTCGCCCTCCAGGCTCCTGCCGGGAGCCGGTAATAAGGCCCAGAAGGCCAAGAAGGGAGAGGAGAAGAGAGCGCAGGGATACCCGGCCGGAATCGGGCTGGAGCTCGTCGAGCGGTACGGTCACGCGGCGGCCATCGCTCGTCACGAGGACAGCGACGGGGCGGCGATCCTGCCGATCGAGGTGGCCCAACTGGCGGCTCCGGCTTCGTCCGCCGCGCCTGCGACGGTTCGCGAAGGATAGCAGGCTTCGCGACTTCGTCAACGCATTGACCTTCGTCTGCGAACGCATCGACGTTCGTCATCGCTTCGACCTGCCTCATCGCGTCGACATTCGTCAACACGGCGTCACTTGCCGCCGCATGCGTGTCCGCGCCTCCCGGCACGGCGACGGCGCGAGTCGCCGCGTCCTGTCGAATACGAACGCAGTGATTGCGGGAGCGCGATGTGACAGATCGTGCCGTCCCCTCCCACGCTGCCGGAGCGATCCACGAGCGAGGGGATACGCCACGGCGGTCACGGCGACGGCAGGAAGGTGCGCCGGCGATCGGTTCGACAGCAACTCCGTTCGTAAACGGCAAGGTGTTGGGCACGGGGCCCCGAGCGCAGAGCCCCGGTTCGTACGTGACACCGGGACGGCGCGGGCCGCCGGAGAGCGCGGGCCGCCGGGGCGCGGGCCGCCGGGGCGCGGGTGCGCCGACGCTACGCGGACGTCCTGACCGCCTGCCGGAGCGCCACGAGTCGCTCGAACTCCCCGATCCCCGGCATGATCGAGGCGTCCGGGGCCGCCGATGACACCGGACTCGAGGGCGTCGAGGTCGATCGAACGCTGCTCGGGGACCGTCGCCGGACGGCCCAGGAGATACCCCTGTGCCGCCGCGATCGGGAGGCTCCGGATGAGCCGCAGCTGGGCCGGCGTCTCGAGACCCTCCGCGATCACCATCGCGCCCCAGCGTGCCGCCAGGTCCGCGATGGATCGGACCACGTCGAGCGAGGTTCCCCTCCGGGCTCCGTCCTGGACCAGTGCCAGGTCGAGCTTGACGATGTCGAAATGGATCTGGCTGAGCAGCCGCAGGCCGGCGTTCCCGGCGCCGACGTCGTCGGCGGCGATCCGCAGCCCGGTGGCGCGCAGCCGGTCAAGCACACGGCGAAGACGATCGATGTCCTGGACCGCGTCACGCTCGGTGAGCTCGATGATGATCCGCTGCGGCTCCCAGCCGGCCATCGAGAGCCGGGCCACGAACGGTTCGGGCGCGAACTCGGGCGTCTCGAGCGTGCGCGGCGACAGATTGAGGCTGAGCCCGATGCGGCGGTCGATCGTCCGGGCGCCGCTGAGGATGGACGTGATGCAGGCAAGGTCCAGCTCGTAGGTTCGCCCGGCGGCCTCGGCCGCCTCGAAGAGCACGCCCGGGTCGCGGAAGGGCGCGCCCTCGGGGAGCCGCGTGAGCCCCTCGAAGGCGAGCACCTCGCCGTTCCGGAGGTCGATGACGGGTTGGAAGACGGGTCGCAGGCCCCCGCCGTTCAGCACGTCGGCGACGGCAGCCGAGCGCTCGCTGAGGGCGTGGATGCTGAGCGTCGCCTTGCTCGCGGCCGGGTCGAAGATACGAACCAGGCAGCGCCCATCGCGCTTCGCCCGGTAGAGCGCCTCGTCCGCCTGGCCCAGGAGCCGGTCGCGCGTCGTGGCGAACGCGGGTGCCGCGGTGATCCCGGCCGAGAAGGCGAACCCGCGGCGGAACTCCCCCGCAGCCCGTGGCTCGATGCACGCGGCGAGGATCCGGTTCGCGACGAGCTTCGCGTTCTCCGCGTCCGTATGCGGCAGGAGGACCGCGAACTCGTCTCCCCCGATCCGGAACGGCCGATCGGAGGCACGGAGCTGGCTTCGCAGGATTCGGGCCATCTCCACGAGCAGGTCGTCGCCGACGGCGTGTCCGGCAGAGTCGTTGACGGTCTTGAAGTCGTCCACGTCGATGAGGAGGAGGGCCAGGTCCAGCCGGTGACGGGCGCTGAGTGCGAGCAGGCTCTCGAACTCCTCCTGGAAAGCGCGATGGTTCGCCAGCCCGGTGAGCGAGTCCTCGAGCGCGCGGTTCCTGGCCGATTCGTAGAGCCTGCCGAGGTCATGGCGCGACGCGGCGAGCTGCTCCGCCGGTCGGATGACCGCGCGGGCCAGCCAGGCGACGAGGACGATCGCGAGCACGAACACGACGAGGAGGCCCATGACTGCCGGCCTTGGCGCGGGGCCGAAGAGCGTCGCGAGGAGCGGACCAAGGCCGGGCACGCCGAGCGCCACGAGGCCAGCCCCAACGAAGAGCGCGATGACGAACGTGGCACCGACGACGAGCGAGAGCCGGATCCGCATGAGCCGCAGCTCGGGGACATGCCCGCTCTGGTGCGGCGGCAGCGTGGGCGCGACGGCGGGATCAGCAGTCAACGGCATTCGAACATCCTGACGGGACCCGGACGTCGGGCCGCTGTCGAGGTTCTCGCAGGAATGGTGCGTTCGGGCACTCACCCCGTGGTCCTGCCACCACAGGACTTTCGTCCCGCAAACCCACCTGGACGTGCGGGGCGACGACCCCCCGGCGCCGCACACCCGGGCGACCGCCCACGCGACCGCACGAGCCGTCTTTGCTACGCTCTTGCCCCGCACCCGCAGCCGATGGAGCACCGTGTCCGACCCGCGACCCCGCACCCTCGTCGAGAAGATCTGGGACGACCATGTCGTCGCGCAGGACGAAGGCTCACCTGCCGTCCTCGCGATCGACCTCCACCTCGTCCACGAGGTCACCAGCCCCCAGGCGTTCACCGGCCTGCGCGAGCGGGGCCTCCCCGTGCGCCGGCCGGATCGCACGGTGGCGACCGCGGACCACTCCACGCCCACCACGCCACGCGGGCTCCCGATCGTGGACCAGATGGCCGCCGCCCAGATCGCGCAGCTCACCGACAACTGCGCCCAGTTCGGCATCCCGCTCCACGCCCTGGGATCGGACACGCAGGGGATCGTCCACGTGATCGGGCCGGAGCTGGGCCTGACCCAGCCGGGCATGACGATCGTGTGCGGCGACAGCCACACTGCGACCCACGGCGCCTTCGGGGCGCTCGCCTTCGGGATCGGGACGAGCGAGGTGGAGATGGTGCTCGCCACCCAGACGCTTCTCCAGCGCGACCCGAAGACGTACGAGGTCCGCGTCGACGGCCGCCTGCGCCCGGGCGTCGGCGCCAAGGACATCATCCTCGCGCTCATCGCCCGGATCGGGATCGGCGGCGGAACGGGCCACGTGTTCGAGTATCGCGGCGACGCCATCCGAGCCCTCTCGATGGAGGAGCGGATGACGATCTGCAACATGAGCATCGAGGGTGGCGCGCGGGCCGGCCTCATCGCGCCGGACGAGACGACGTTCGCGTATCTCCATGGCCGCCGGCACGCGCCGCAGGGCCCGGCCTGGGACGCGGCGGTTGCGCGCTGGCGAACGCTCCCCTCGGACGACGGCGCCATCTTCGACCGCTCGATCACCCTTGACGCGGACGCGCTCGAGCCGATGGTCACCTACGGCACGAACCCCGGGATGGGGATCCCCGTGAGCGGGCATGTCCCGGATCCCGCGGACGCCGCCGATCCCGCCTCCCGCCGCGCGCTGGAGCACGCCCTGGCCGTACATGGACCTGCGGCCCGGCCAGGCCATCGCCGGCCAGCCCGTCGACGTCGTGTTCATCGGCAGCTGCACGAACAGCCGCATCAGCGACCTGCGGCTGGCGGCCGGCGTCCTGCGCGGCCGGCACATCGCCGAGGGCGTGCGCCTCATGGTTGTCCCCGGCTCCCAGCAGGTGAAGGCCCAGGCGGAGCGGGAGGGGCTCGACGACGTGTTCCGCGCCGCCGGCGCGGAGTGGCGCGAAGCGGGCTGTTCCATGTGCATCGCCATGAACGGGGACCAGCTTCGGCCCGGCCAGTACGCCATCAGCACCAGCAACCGCAACTTCGAGGGGCGCCAGGGGAAGGGCGGCCGGACGTTCCTGGCCTCGCCGATGACCGCGGCCGCCAGCGCGCTCAGCGGCGTCGTGACGGATCCGCGCACGCTCCCCGGCATCGAGCAGCCGGCCGTCGGTCGGCGGAGGGTATTGAGCATGGGCGAGCCGTTCCGCCAGTTCACCAGCCGGGTCGTCCCGCTGCGCGCGGAGAACGTCGACACGGACCAGGTGGTCCCCGCCCGCTACCTGAAGGTCACCGACAAGGCCGGCCTCGCGGATGCGCTCTTCCGCGACTGGCGCTTCAACGAGGACGGCACGCTCCGCGAGCCGCGCTTCGTGCTGGACCAGCCCGGCATGGCGGGCCGCCGGATCCTGCTCGTCGGCGACAACTTCGGCGCCGGCTCCTCGCGCGAGCACGCGCCCTGGGCGCTCGCCGCGTGGGGGATCCGGACGATCCTGTCCACCTCCTACGCCGACATCTTCCGCAGCAACGCGCTGAAGAACGGCGTGCTGCCCGTGGTCGTGGATGCGGCGACCCACGCCCGGCTGTTCGAGCTGGTTGCTGCCGATCCCGACGCACAGCTCACCGTGGACCTGGCCGAGGAGGGCATCCTCCTGCCGGACGGGACGACGATCGACTTCTCGATCGACCCGTTCGCCAAGCGCATGCTGCTCGCCGGTACCGACGAGATCGGCTACGTGATGGACAAGCTCGGGGAGATCCAGGCGTGGGAAGCCGGCCACGCGGGCCGGGTGGACACGCGGCTCGGGACCCCGCTGGAGGGTGCGCCGCTCCCCGCCGGCTGACACAATGGGCGCGAACCCGGTCCGGTCGGGATCCGCCTGTCCACCTGGCTGACGACCCACCGGCCCGCGAGCCGGGACGACGGAGCGTGTCGATGCGCCACGGGACGAACGGGACGATCCTGCGGGTCGACCTCACGCGCGGGTCGATCTCCACGGACTCCTTCGACGAGGGCTTCTACCGCCGCTATCCGGGCGGCAAGGCGCTGGCGGCCTACCACCTGCTCCGGGAGTTCCGTCCGGGCGGCGACGCGCTGGGACCGGAGAACGTCCTGATCCTCGCCGCCGGGCCTGCTCACCGGCGCGCCGATCTCGACCGCCACGCGTTTCAACGCGATCGCTCGCTCGCCGCTGACCGGCGGGTTCGGCGAATCCGAGGCCGGCGGCTACTGGGGCCCGGAGCTCAAGATGGCCGGCCTCGACGCCATCATCGTGACCGGCCGGTCGCCCGATCCCGTGTACCTCGCGGTGAAGGATGGTGCTGCCGAGATCCGCGACGCGCGCCACCTCTGGGGCCGGGATCCCGCCGCGGTGCAGGATGCGATCCGCGCGGAGCTTGACGACCGCCTGGTCCGCGTCCTGCAGATCGGGCGGGCCGGGGAGCACCTGGTCCGCTACGCGATGCTCATGAACGAGCTCCGCCACTACAACGGGCGGACCGGCATGGGCGCCGTGATGGGCTCGAAGAACCTGCGCGCCGATCGCGGTGCGCGGGCAGCCGCCGCTACGCCGACCTGGCCCACGACCCGGCGGCCCTCGCCGAGCTCGGCAGGCGCCTGGCGAAGCGGGTCCCGGAACACGCCCAGAGCTGGGACCTTCGCACGAAGGGCACGCCCGGGCTGACCGACGCCATGAACGCCGGCGGGATCCTGCCCACCCGAAACTTCCGGCAGGGCTCCTTCGAGCGTGTCGAGGAGATCAACTTCGCGGCCTACCTGGGCCTGCGCAGCGGAACACGCTCCTGCTACGCGTGCGCCGTGCGCTGCAAGCCCGAGATGGCGTTCAGCGATCGGCACACGGTGACCGATGCCTACGACGGACCCGAATACGAGGCGGTCGCCGGCTTCGGATCCGACTGCGCGATCGGCGACCTCCAGGCGGTCGCCCGGGCGAACGAGCTGTGCAACGAGCTGGGCCTCGACGTGATCTCCACGGCCGGGACGATCGCCTTCGCGATGGAGTGCTTCGAGCACGGCCTGATCGGCCCGGCCGACACGGACGGGGTCGAGCTGCGCTTCGGGAACGCGGACGCGGTGCTGGAGCTGGTGGTCCGCATCGCCGAGCGCAGCGGGTTCGGTGACCTGCTGGCCCAGGGATCGCGGCGGGCGGCCGAGGCGATCGGTGGCGATGCCCCGGCGTTCGCCATGCACGTGAAGGGCCAGGAGCTGCCCATGCACGACCCCCGGGGCAAGGTGGGGGTCGGCCTCGGGTACGCCACCAACGAGGCCGGGGCCGACCACCTGGTCGGCTTCCACGACCCACTGTTCGTGAAGCCGGATTCGGTGCCGTTCCAGTCCGTCGCCGACCTCGGGATCACCGAGCCCACCGGCGTGCTGGACCTCGGCGAGAAGAAGGTCCGGATCTGGCACACGAGCGAGCGCTGGAACAGCGCGGAGAAGGTCCTGGGCCTCTGCTTCTTCGGGCCGGCGCCGCGGTCGATGATCCAGGTGGCTGGACGTGGTGACGGCCGTACGGGCCGCGACCGGCTGGGACGTGACGACCGACGAGCTGCTGGACGTGGGCGAGCGGGCGGTCAATCTCGCGCGCGTCTTCAACGTCCGGGAGGGCTTCACGCGGGCCGATGACCGGCTCCCCGACCGCATGTTCAGCCCGCTGGAGAACGGCGCGCTCGCAGGCACGTCCATCCCGCGGGGCGACTTCGAGCAGGCGCTCACCGACCTGTACCTGCTCAAGGGCTGGGATCCCGTCACTGGCGCACCCACCGGGGAGCGCCTCCGCGCGCTCGGGCTCGAGTGGACCCGCTTCCTGCCGGACGCCGGCGCGCTCGCGGGCGGGAGCGTCCAGGCGAGGTCCGGCGATGCACCCGGTCTCGGCGGGTGATGGAGGTCCACCTCGGCGGCCACCTGGCCTTCTACGAGCGAGAGAAGCGGTCGCGTTTCCAGGTGCACCTGGAGGCCCGCACCGGGCTCCTCGAGCTGGTCCGCGCGCTCGGGATCCCGGAGGCGGAGATCGCGCTCGCGGCGGTCAACCGGACGGTCGTCCCGCTCGACGACGCGCAGGTGGACGACGCCGACCGCCTGGACCTCTACCCGCCGATGAGCGGCGGGTAGCGCCCCGGGACATGCCGGCTCGGGGCGCCCTGCTCCGGGAACTGACCCCGCCGCCGGCTGGGCGCCGGCGGTCCTGGCTCGACTGGGACGGCCGCTCGTGGGACCCGGCCGCTTCAGAGCAGGGCGGGCCGTTCGAACGGGATCCCGAGGACGTGCTCGTCGAGGAACGCCAGGACCGTCGCGTACCAGAGGCGGGCGTTGGCCGGCTTCAGGATCCAGTGGTTCTCGTCCGGGAAGTAGAGGAACTTGGCCGTCACCCCGTGGCGGCGCAGGTCCGTCCACAGGCGGAGCGCCTCGCTGACCGGGACGCGGAAATCCTGTTCCCCGTGGATCACCAGCATCGGCGTCCGGATCGACCCGATGTGCTCGCTCGGCGACTCACGGACATAGCGCGCCGGGTCGCGGTACGGGTCGCCCATCTCGTATTCCCAGAACGCACCCGTGTCGGTGGTGCCGTGGAAGCCCCGCAGCTCCCACAGGCTGGCGTGCGTCACGATGGCCCGGAAGCGATCCGTGTGGCCCGCGACCCAGTTGGCCATGTAGCCGCCGAACGAGCCGCCCATGAGCGCGGTCCGCGAGGCATCCAGGTCCGGCCGCTCCAGCGCCCCGTCGATCGCCGCCATGACGTCCGTGAACGGCGCGTCGCTCCAGTCCACCCAGCCGCGCTGGATCATCGCCTGGCCATAGCCGAGCGAGATCGCCGGGTCCGGGCCGAGCACGGCGTACCCGCGGGCCACGAGGATGTGCGCGTTCCAGCGCCAGTGCCACGAGTTCCACGAGCCGAGCGGACCGCCGTGCACGAACACGACGAGCGGCGCCGGCTTCCCGGGGGACGCGTCGGGGGGACGGACCAGCCAGGAGCCGATCGCGGGTGCCGTCGGCCGCGGTCGCGGTCAGCCGCTCCACGATGCCGGGGGTGACGAACCCACCTTCGTCGATCGAGTTGACGAGCTCCATCGGGACCTGGTCGACGGCCCGGGCATCGAGCCGGACGATCCGCGGCGGCGTGCCGATCGTCGATCGCAGCGCGTAGAGCGAGCGCCCGTCCGGTGCGGGACACAGGTCGGAGTAGGCGCCCTCGAACGCGAGGCGAGAGACCCGGCCGTCGTCGTCGCCACCGACCCCCACCCGGTAGATCGCCATATGGCCGTCGTCATCGGCCGTGAACGAAGATCGCCCCGCCATCGGGCGCCCAGACCGGCTCGCTGGGCCAGCGGTCGAGATCCCCGGCGAGCGTTCGCTGCGATCCGGTCGCGATGTCGACGACCACGAGCAAGGCGCGCTGGGCGGTGTCCGGCGCGCCCCGGGCCACCCGGATCGCGGCCACGCTGCGCCCGTCCGGAGAGCAGGCAGGCGCGTCGTACCAGGCGTCGCCCGGCGTCAGGACGCGTCCCTCGCCCGTCGCGAGGTCGTACGCGACAAGGTCCTCGCTGATCTCGGGGATCCTGCTCGTATCGTGGCGCGCGGCGATCACCGCCGTGCCGTCAGGCGTGAGGTCGGCGCCGGTCTCCTCGAATGCCAGCGTCGACGCACCGGGCTCCAGATCGCGGGCGTCCGCAAGGCGTGCCTCGGGCCCGGCGGGCAGGCCGGCGGCGAAGAGATGGCGACGCGGAGCGAGCCAATGGTCCCAGTGACGGACCGGGTAGTCGTCCTCGAAGAGCAGGGCGCTGACGCCGGCCTCGCGACGGGCCTTGGAACGCTCGGCGTCCTCGGCGAACGTGGCCGCCCCGACGTGCAGCCTGCTCCCGAACGCCACGACCGGTGCCCGGCGGGCCACCGCCACACCTTCCACGCCCCCCTCAGGCGCGACGAGGAGACGCGCCTCGCCGCCGTCGGGCGGCAGCAGCCACAGCGCGTGGGTCGCCTTCTCCGATGCGGACGTCCCCGCGTTGGGCTTTGCGTCGGGATCTGGCCGGCTCGAGGTGAACAGGAGCGAGCCGTCCGGGAGGAACGCCGTCGCGCCGGCCTCGCCCGCAACGGAACGGGTCAACCGGCGGGCCGGCTGCGTGTCGTCCGGGTCCACCTGCCAGAGCGCGGCGGCCATCTTCTTACCCTCCGGCGTCCGGCCTGGCGACCGAAACGACGAGGCGGCTTCCGTCCGGGCTGAGCCGGAGCGACGAGAGGCGCGGGAGCGCCAGCATGCGGTCGAAATCGAACGACTCATTCATGCCGGCCATGATCGCACCCCGAGGTCGGTCGAGCGTCCGGGACGGACCCTGGCTAATGTTCGAGCGCCGCCTTCACCCAGCCCATGAACATGCGGGTCCGCTCCGCGATCGCCGCCCGGTCGCCGCCAGCCATCACGTCCGCCGGGTAGAGGTGTCCGCCCACGCCCAGGCAGGCCGCGCCGGCGGCGAACCAGGCTCGCGTCAATTCCTCGGTCGCCAGCACATTCGTGGGCATGACCCGGGATGCCGGGCTCGGCGCGAGGAAGTTGCGCACGAACGCGGGCCCATCGAAAGCGGCCGCAGGGAAGAGCTTGACGATCTCGCAGCCGAGCTCCTCGGCCTGTGCGATCTCTGTGGCCGATCCGGCGCCGGGGACGTAGGCGATGCGACGCCTGTTGCACAGCCGGGCGACATCCTCGCTGAGCGACTGGCCCACGATGAAGCTCGCCCCCGCGGCGATGAAGAGCGCCGCGGTTGGCGCGTCGATGATCGTGCCAGCGCCCAGGACCACGTCCGGCAGCTCGCGGCTCACGCGGCGGGCGAGCTCGGAGAACGTCGCGTAAGCGAATTCGCCGCGGTTGGTGAACTCGACGACGCGCGCACCACCGTCACGGCAACCCGCCACGAACGCGAAGGCCGCGTCGGGGTCGGGGGCCACGAACGTGGGGACGGCGCCCTCGTCCAGGATCGCACGCAGGACGTCAAGCCGGTGGTGCCAGGGCATGTGGCGGGGTGCTCCTTCGGGCGGCGGGACGGAGGAGATCGGCAACGCGAGCCGAACGCTCCCGGCCCTGCGGACGCAATGATGGCGCGAGGAAGGCGCCGGCGCCACAATCCCCCGGTGGACCTCCCCGTGAACGTTGTCGACCTTGCCTTCGCCGGGCTTGCGATCCTCGCGGCCGTTCTCGGCTGGCGGTCCGGCGCGCTCCCCCAAGTGCTGGGGCTGGCGGGCGCCGCGGCCGGGGTGGCGCTCGTGATCATGGCCGTGCCAGCTGCCGCCGCCGCCCTCGACCGATTCTCCCCTCCGGTCCGCGCCTTCCTCGCCTTCGGTGGCGCCTTCCTCGTCGTCACGATCGCCGAGGCGATCGGCTCGAACGTGGGTGGCGCCCTGCGGGACCGGCTGGGCCGAGGCGTGGCGAACCGCCTCGACGCCGCGCTCGGCGCCCTGTTCGGGATCGCCCAGGCGCTCGTGCTCACCTGGCTCATCGGCGGGCTGCTGGCCACCGGGCCATTGCCGACGCTCGCCGGCGAGGCGCAGCAGAGCATCGCCGTGCGGTTCGTTGCTGGGCGCGTTTCCGCCGCCGTCCGAGGTGGCCGGCGAGCTGGGAGGGCTGATCGACGCCTCCGGCCTGCCGCAGGTCTTCAGCGGCCTCGAGCCGCTGCCGGCACCGGCCGTGCCCGTTCCCGGCCGGATCCGAGGCGGAGCAGATCGCCGCCGCGGCGGTCGCGAGCGTGGTCCGCGTCGACGCGCAGGGGTGCGGCGAGATCTTCACGGGGACGGGCTTTGCCGTGGCGCCCAACTTCGTCGTCACCAACGCGCACGTGGTGGCAGGTGCCACGAGCGTTTCAGTGACCACAGAGACGACGGGCCGCCGGGCGCCGGGCAGCGTCGTCCTGTTCGACCCGGAGCTCGACGTCGCGCTGATCCGGACGCCCGACCTCGTCTTCCGCCCGCTCCAGTTCGCGGCTGCGGCGCCCGGCCGCGGAACGGTCGGGGCGGCTCTCGGGCACCCGAACGGTGGCGCCCTGGCCGTCATCCCGGCCGCGGTCACGGCAGAGATCCACGCCAGCGGCCGGGACCTGTACGGCACCCGCACGGTGATCCGCGACATCCTGGAGCTGCGCGCGCCGATCCAGCCCGGCGACAGCGGCGGCCCCTTCCTGCTCTCCGACGGGCGCGTGGGAGGCGTCGTATTCGCCCAATCGCGGACCGACGATGGGGTCGGCTACGCGCTCGACCCCAACGCCGTGGCGGACCGCGTGCTCCCGCTGCTCGGCCGGACGGCCACCGTCGACACCGGGACCTGCCTTCGCTGAGCGACCTACACTTGCCGGCGACTCCCCACCCCCCGCCGAGCACGAGCGCCAGACGCGAGGATCTCCCATGACCGACCGCCCTGCCCATCCGTACGATCTGCCGAGCGACCCGGCGAAGCGCCACAGCGCGGCGCTCACCGATGGGCCCGACCGCGCCGCGGCGCGCGCCATGCTCAAGGCGATCGGGTTCACGGACGCGGACCTGGCCCGGCCGATCGTCGGCGTCGCAACGACGTGGATCGAGACGATGCCCTGCAACTTCAACCAGCGCCGGCTGGCGGAGTTCGTCAAGGAGGGGATCCGGGCCGCCGGCGGCACGCCGATGGAGTTCAACACGATCTCCATCAGCGACGGCGTCTCGATGGGCACCGATGGGATGCGGGCGTCACTCGTCAGCCGCGAGGTGATCGCGGATTCGATCGAGCTCGTCGCCCGCGGCCACCTCTTCGACGGTCTCGTCTGCCTGGTCGGCTGCGACAAGACGATCCCCGGAGCGGCGATGGCGCTGTCGCGGTTGGACCTGCCCGGGCTGGTCCTCTACAACGGCACCATCTACCCGGGCACGTACAAGGGGAAGAACGCCGACATCGTGACCGTGTTCGAGGCGATCGGGGCCTATCGGGCGGGCACGATCACGCTCGACGAGCTGTACGAGATCGAGGGTGCCGCCTGCCCGGGCGCCGGTGCGTGCGGCGGCCAGTACACCGCGAACACGATGAGCATGGTGATGGAGTTCGTCGGGCTGTCGCCGGCCGGCCTGAACGGCATCCCGGCGGAGGACCCGGCCAAGGACGCCGCCGCCCGTCGCTGCGGCGAGCTGGTCATGGACCTCGTCCGGCGCGACGTGCGCCCATCGGCGATCCTGGACCGCCGCTCGATGGAGAACGGGATCGCCGCCGTGGCGGCCACGGGCGGCTCGACGAACGGGGTGCTCCACCTTCTCGCCATGGCGCGCGAGGCGGGCATCCCGCTCGAGATTGACGACTTCGGGACGATCGCCGACAAGACGCCGATCGTCGCCGACATGAAGCCCGGAGGGCGGTTCTCGGCCTCAGAGATGTACGACGCGGGCGGCGTGGCGCTCGTCATGCGCGAGCTTCTCTCCCGCGACCTCCTCCACGGCGACGCCCCGACCGTCGACGGCCGGACGATCGCCGAGATCGCGGCGGCCGTCCACGAGACCCCCGGGCAGCAGGTCGTGGTGCCGATCGCGACGCCGATCAAGCCGATCGGCGGTCTCACGATCCTCCACGGCTCGCTCGCCCCGGACGGCTGCGTCATCAAGCTGGCCGGCCACGAGCGCCGCTTCCAGCGCGGTCCAGCGCGGGTGTTCGACTCCGAGACGGCCTGCTTCGCCGCCGTCAGGGCCGGCGCGATCGTGCCGGGCGACGTCGTGGTCATCCGCTACGAGGGCCCGGTCGGCGGGCCCGGGATGCAGGAGATGCTGAGCGTCACGGCCGCGCTCGTAGGCGAGGGCCTGGGCGACGAGGTCGCGCTCCTCACCGACGGCCGTTTCTCGGGCGGCACCCACGGCCTCATGGTGGGCCACGTGGCACCGGAGGCGGCGCTCGGCGGGCCGATCGCGCTGGTCCGCGAGGGCGACCAGATCGAGATCGACGTGGATCGCCGGGCGATGGACCTCCTCGTCGACCCGGCCGAGCTTGCCGCCCGGCGCGCCGCCTGGTCACCGCCACCCCCGCGCCACCGCGGTGGCGTGATGGCCAAGTACGCGGCCCTGGTCTCATCCGCCTCGGAGGGCGCGATCACGACGGGAGCGCGGCTGCGGGCCAGCCTGCCGAACGCGGGCGCCTGAAGCCACGCTTCGGCGAGCAGACGGCGCCGATCGGCAAAACGGGGCATGATCGCCGCGATGACCTCCGAACCCGATCTCCCTCGCCCGCCCCGCCCGCCTGAGCCGGTGCCCGGCAACGCCCCGCTCTACACCGCGCCGAATCGGCCGCGCGGCCTGAACGCGTACTTCGCCCCGGGCGGCGACGACGCCGCGACGGATGATCGGCGCGCCGACGAGCGGCGCAACCTGCGGCTGCTCCTCCTGATGGTGGCTGCGCTCGTGCTGATCCCCACGTTCCTCACGATCATCGCGTTCGTCCAGGAGCTCGCCACCCACGGCGGCGGCTGACCGTTCGACAGCGGCTGACCGCCCCGCGGCGGCTGACCGTCCCGCGGCGGCGGACCGCCCCGGGATATCGCCGCCCGCTATTCCGGCCGCTGCTTGATGAGCCGGCCGCGGCGCGACACGGCCCGGGTCGCCAGCGCGGCAACGCCCATCGCCACGATCGCGCGCTCGTTCGCGGGCAGGGGCCGGACGACCGCCAGGAACTGGTCGGCGCGCGAGCGGTCGATGACGGCCAGGAGCGCGCGCCCGCGCTCGGTCAGCCACACCGAGCGCATCCGCCGATCCTCGGATTCGGCGCGACGTTCGAGCAGCCGCCGACGCTCGAGCCCATCCACGAGCCGCGACGTCGCCGATGGCGACCGGTTCAGGGTGTCCGCCAGGTCCACGATCGTGGTCGTGCCTCCGTCCGCGAGCGCATAGAGCGCCGCGAGCTGCGTGAAGCCCAGGCGCAGCTCACCCAGCTGCGCCGCGAAGCCGATCACGAGCTCCCGCCAGAGCGCCTTCCCGAACGCCACCCGGTCGGAGAGCTCGCGAGGGTTCTGGATCCGGTTCCGCGCGGCCGCGACCGGGGCGAGCAGCACGTCGTCGGCCATCGCCTCCAGGCTGGCCGTGGTGACGTGGGTATGCGCGCCGGGACGACGCGATCGCGATGTAGTCGGCATAGTGGCCCGAGCGTAGCCCGCAGGTCCACTTGGTGCAACGTTGCACGCGATCTGCCCGTGTCGGCCACGGACGGGAGTAGGCTCGTAGCCAATCTCACGTGGCGGGCCGCCCACGCTCGCCAGCCCCGCACCCGGCGCCCACAGCACCGTCCGAGGAGGAATTGGCCACGCTCGCATACGTCTTCCCCGGCCAGGGGTCGCAGGTCGTGGGCATGGGCAGCCTGATCGCCGCGTCGTCGCCGGCGGCTGCCGCAGTCTTCGCGGAAGCGGACGCCGCGCTCGGCGAGCCGCTCAGCCGCCTCGCCTGGGATGGGCCCGCCGACCAGCTCGACCTGACCGTCAACGCCCAGCCGGCGCTGCTCGCCGCGTCGATCGCGTTCCTGCGGGCGATGGAGGAGCGGCGCGGGTCGAGCGGCCGCCCGCCGCTCGCGCCCGCTTTTGCCGGGGGACACTCGATGGGCCAGTACAGCGCGTTCGTCGCGGCCGGGGTCCTGTCGCTGGGCGACGCCCTGCGCCTCGTCCGCGAGCGCGGACGTCTCATGCAGGCGGCCGGCGAGGGAAGCCCCGGCGCGATGGCCGCGATCATCGGCCTGCCCGACGAGCGCCTGCCCGACCTCGTGGCGGCGGGAGCGGCCCACGGGATATTCGGCGATCGCCAACCGGAACTCGCCCGGCCAGGTCGTGGTGTCGGGCGTGCGGCCGGCCGTGGAGGCCGCGGCCGCGGCCGCCCGGGACCTCGGCGCGAAGCGCGCCATCGTGCTGCCGGTTAGCGTCGCGGCCCATTCGCCGCTGATGGCGAGCGCGGCCGCGGGCATGCGGACCGTCCTCGCTGACGTCGTCTTCCGCGACCCCGACGTCCGGCTCCTCGCGAACGCCGACGCGCGACCGCTCACCACCGGCGAGGCCTGCCGGGCCGAGCTCGTCGACCACCTCACGACCGGCGTCGACTGGATCGCCGCGGTCGACGCGATGCGCACCGCCGGCGTCACGCGCTTCATCGAGGTGGGACCGGGGCGCGTGCTCTCCGGGCTCATCCGCCGGATCGCCTCGGATGCCGAGACCATCCCGCTCGACGACCCGGGGGCGCCGGGTGGCCTGGCCGACCCCGATCCGGCGGCGGACGGCTGACCGGAGCGCCCACCAATGCACGAACCCCAACTCCTGCCCCTGTAACGAACAAGACCCGGAGGATCTCGCAGCCCCGTGCGCAAGCCCGACTTCACCCGCCGCGTGGCCGTCACCGGCCTTGGCATCGTCAGCCCCATAGGGTCCGACGCTCGACACCGTCTGGCAGCACCTCGTCGAGGGTGTCAGCGGCCTCAGCCATATCACCTACTGGGATCCGACCCCGTACGACTGCCAGGTCTCCGGCGAGGTCCGCGATTTCGACCCCGCCGCCTGGATGAACTTCAAGGAGGTCCGGCGGACCGACAAGAACGTGGTTCTGGGCGTCGCAGCCGCGAAGAAGGCGCTCGCGCACAGCGGTCTCCAGGTCGACGACGCGAACCGCGACGAGATCGGGGTCTACTTCGGCTCGGGGGGCGGCGGCTCGCGGCTCCTGATGGACAACCGGCACACCTGGGAGACGAAGGGCGCCCGGGCGGTCAGCCCGTTCTACATCGCGAACATGCTGCCCGACACCGCGTCCGGCCAGATCGCCATCGAGACCGGCATCCGCGGCCCGAACATGTGCATCGTCACCGCGTGCTCCACGGGCACCCACAACATCGGCGAGGCTGCCGAGCTGATCCGGCGCGGCGACGTCGTGGCGGCGGTGGCCGGCTCCACCGAGAGCCCGCTCCACGAGCTGATCCACATCGGCTTCTCGAACATGCGCGGCATGGGGACGCCGCGGCCCGGCGAGCCCGAACAGACGATCTCGCGGCCGTTCGATCTCACGCGGGACGGCTTCGTGCTCGGCGAGGGCGCGGGCGCCGTGATCCTCGAGGACCTCGAGCTCGCCAAGGCCCGCGGCGCGACGATCTACGCGGAGGTCGTGGGCTTCGGCTCCGCCGCCGATGCCTGGGACCTGATCCAACCAGTGGAGAAGGGCGACGGGATTCGGCGGGCCCTGCTTCAGGCGCTGGAGCGCTACGACGTCCAGCCCGACTGGATCGACATGATCAACCCGCACGGGACCTCGACACCCCTGGGCGATCTCCGCGAGGCCGAGGCCTTCTGGGCCGTCTTCGGGGAGCGGACCCCGGAGATCTCGATCAGCGCGACCAAGTCCCTGACAGGCCACCTGATGGGAGCGGCGGGCGCCGTCGAGGCCATCTTCACCGTGCTCTCGATCCACAACCAGGCGGTGCCGGGCGTGCCCACATTCCGCGACGCGGACCCGGAGATCAATCTCAACATCCCGGTCCGGACAATCCAGCGCGAGATCCGCTACGCGATCTCCGACAACGTCGGCCTGGGCGGCCACAATGGCGCGGTGATCTTCAAGCGGTACGACGGGGACTGATCCCGCCCGCACCCAACTACAATCGAGCCCGGCCGTCCCGCCGACCTCGCCCACGGCTGACACAGCCGGCCTCGACGTCGCTTCGCCCCACATCGCCATCTCGCCCGCTCCCGGAGGACCTCGCCCGTGCCACCCAGTGCCGATCCTGCCCGCCGCGCCGTCGTGACAGGCATGGGAGCCGTCATGCCGATCGGCAACGACTTCGAGACCTACTGGCGGAACCTGCGCGACGGCGTCTCCGGCGTGAGCAGGATCACGGCCTTCGACCCGGCCGACTTCGAGGTCAAGATCGCGGCCGAGGTCAAGGACTTCCGCGCCGCGGACCACATGGACGCCAAGATGGCCCGCCGGATGAGCCGGTTCATCCACCTGGCGATGGCGGCGGCCAAAGAGGCGCTGAACTCGGCCGGGCTGGATCCCGCAGCGCTGGACCAGGACGCGCGCGACCGATTCGGCGTGGTCGTCAACACCGGCGGAGGCGGGCTCGAGCAGATCGTCGAGGGAACACACGTCCGGCGGGAACGGGGCCCCCGGTTCGTCTCTCCGTTCGCGATCCCGGCCCTCTCCGGCTCGATGGCTGCCTGCATGCTGAGCATGGAGTACGGCCTCACGGGCCCGGTCATGACGCAGGTTGCCGCCTGCGCCTCGTCCGTGATCGCGTTCCACGACGCGCTCCGCCTCATCGCCTCGGGCGAGTGCGACGTAGTGCTGACCGGCGGCTCGGAGGCACCGATCCTCGAGGTCGGGATCGCCGCGCTCGGGAACATGGGGGCGCTCAGCAGGCGGAACGACGACCCGACGCACGCCTCGCGGCCGTTCGATCGCGATCGCGACGGATTCGTCCTGGGCGAGGGTGGCGGCATGGTGGTCGTGGAGTCGCTCGCCCACGCGCTCGGGCGCGGGGCGACCCCGATCGCGGAGGTGATCGGTGGCGCGCTGACCTCCGACGCATTCCACATCTCCGCGCCGGAACCGACGGGCCGCGGCGCGGCGCGTGCGATGACGCTGGCACGGGAGCACGCGGGCGTGACCGCGGACGAGATCGACTGGATCGTCGCCCACGGGACGTCGACGCCGCTCAACGATTCCACCGAGTCGCGCGCGATCAAGGCCTCCTTCGGGCCGGCCGCCTACGGCCGCGCCGTCAGCTCGCCGAAGTCGATGATCGGACACCTCGTCGGCGCGGCGGGGATCGCCAGCTCGCTCGCCGCCCTCGGCGGCCTGCGCGACCAGGTGATCTCGCCCACCGCGAACCTGGAGAACCCCGACCTGCCCGACTGCGACCTCGACTACGTCCCCGGTGTCGCCCGCCCGGCGAAGCTCGACACCGTGATGGTCAACGGGTTCGGGTTCGGCGGCCAGAACGCCGTCGCCATCTTCCGCAGGTATTCGGGAGCGTAGTCGCCCCTGGCGCGACACTCGGGCCGCCGGCGATGACCCGGCCCCCGATGCTCCCCGGCGACGAGTAGGATCGTCGTCGATGCGTGCCCGTCGCGTTCCGGCCTGGCTCAGGCGCGGCCTCGAAGCGGGGCTCTTCGCCGGCATCCTTGCCCTGCTGACCATCGTCGCGTATCGCTGGGACCGGGGGGCGGCCGTCGGCGTGGCGCCGCTCCCGGTCGGGCCGACCGGAACCATCGTGTTCGCGTTGCCGGTCCTCGCGGTGGGGGTCTTCGCGGTCGCCTATCCGATCGCGCTGGCGGCGACTCGCCTCGACGCCATCCTGGGAGCCGTGACGGGAGCGGTCGTGGCCGCCGACCTGCTGACCCTCATCACGGTCATCGTCGGCGTCCGGGTGGCGCTCCTCGGCGGGGCAAACGTCCTGCCGGTGGGGTTCCTCGCCGGGATCCTCGCGACGCCGTGCGCTGTCGGCGGGATGGCCGCGAGCCAGCTCTTCTCCCAGCACGGGTTCGGCCGGCGCGCCGGGAGGTCCGCGGCCATCGCCGCCGTCATCGTGGCGGTACCCATCCTCGTGATCGGGTTGCCGCTGCTCGCGTGATGCCCGGCCGGGCGCACGCGGCGCGGACGCCGCCGAGCCGGCCTGATCAGGGGCCGACCACGAACGTCGCGGCCACTCGCTCGGCCGATACGGCGGAGGCGGCCGTCCCCGGCATCGCGGCGCTGCCGGCAGGTGCACACGTCAGGGCGTAGGTACCCGGTGTCCCGATCGCGAAGCGGGCCGCCTCGGCGGCGCCAGGCCGTGGGTTGAGCTCGACCCGGGGCACGCCGGGAATCGTGCACACCTGGACCGACGTGGCGTCATTCGTGAAGGTGACCAGGACGTCCTGGCCGGCCGCGACCCGGATCACCGGCCCGTCGCCCTGGAGACCGGTGGCCACGAGGTCCACCGGCCGCGCGTTCGCGTCCAGCCAGCGCCCGTAGCCGATGACGCCGGCCGCGACGCCGATCGCTCCGAGCGCGACGAGGCCGAGGTAGGCCGTGTCGCGGACCCGGGTCCAGGCCGCGTGGCGGGTCGCCGCGAGGACGGCCGCGGGCCGGGGGTCATAGCCGCGCAGCCGCAACGAGTTGGAGATCACCGACACCGACGAGAGCGCCATCGCGCCGGCGGCCATCGCCGGGTTGATGGTGATCCCGAACGTCGGGTACAGCACGCCCATCGCGATCGGGACGAGCACCACGTTGTACGCGAACGCCCAGAACAGGTTCTGCCGGATGACGGCCATCGTGCGGCGCGAGAGCGCCAGCGCGGCGACCACGCCGCGCGGATCGCCGCCCACGAGCGTCACGTCCGAGGCCTCGATGGCAACGTCGGCGCCGGTCCCGATCGCGACACCGAGGTCGGCGGCCGCGAGAGCGGGCGCGTCATTGATGCCGTCGCCGACCATCGCGACGACCGCACCGCCGGCCTGCAGCTCCGTCACGAGGGCCGCCTTGTCGCCGGGCAGGACCCCGGCACGAACGCGCTCGGTCGGGATGCCCGCGGCGAGCGCGACGGCCTCCGCGGTTGCCTGATGGTCGCCGGTGACGAGCCACGCGGTGACCCCCTGGGCGGTCAGCGCACGGACGGCCTCGGCCGCCTCCGGCTTGACCGGGTCCGCGACCGTGATCAGCCCGATGGCGACCCCTCCACGGGCGACGAAGACGGGCGTCCGGCCCTGAGCGGCCTGATCGTCGCCGGTCTGGCCGAGAGCGCCGAGTTCGATCCCCCGCTCGCCGAGAAGCCGGGCGCTCCCGACGAGGGCCGGCGCGCCGGCAACGGTCGCTGCGGCGCCGCGGCCCGCGATCGCCTCGAACTGCTCCACGCCCCCGAAAGCGAGGCCGCGCTCCCGCGCCGCGAGCAGGATGGCGCTCGCGAGCGGGTGCTCCGAGCCCGCCTCGACGGCCGCGGCCAGGCGCAGGAGCTCGCCGGGCTCGATACCGGGGGCGGGGATCACGTCCGACACGGCGGGGGTGCCCCGCGTGAGCGTTCCGGTCTTGTCGAAGAGGACGGTCGTCACTCGGTGGGCGGATTCGAGCGCCTCTCCGCCCCGGAAGAGGATGCCGGCCTCGGCGCCGCGTCCGGTGCCCACCATGATCGCGGTCGGCGTCGCGAGGCCCATGGCGCACGGGCAGGCGATCACCACCACGGTGATGAACGCGGCCAGGGCGAGCGTCACCTTCGGCTCAGGGCCAAGGAACCACCAGAGGCCGAACGTGAGCGCGCCGACGCCGAGGATGACCGGGACGAAGACGCCGCTGATCCGGTCGGCCAGGCGCTGGATCGGCGCCTTCGAGCCCTGCGCCCTGCGGACGAGCTCCACGATCTGGGCGAGGGCGGTCTCGCTGCCGACACGCGTGGCGCGCATCACGAAGCTGCCGGTCGTGTTCAGCGTGGCGCCGATGACCTCGTCCCCGGGACGTTTCGTGACCGGCATGGCCTCGCCCGTCAGCATCGCCTCATCGACGGCGCTGCTTCCCTCGGTGAGCACGCCGTCCGTCGGGACCTTCTCGCCGGGCCGGACGCGAAGCAGGTCGCCCGGCTGGACCCGGTCGATCGGGACGTCGAGGTCGCCGGTCTCGGTCACCAGGCGGGCGGTCTTGGCCTGGAGCCCGATGAGGTGCCGGATCGCGCCGGTCGTTCGGCCCTTCGCGCGGGCCTCGAGCCATTTGCCCAGCAGGATGAGGCCGATGATGATCGCCGACGAGTCGAAGTAGGTGTCGCCGGACAGGCCGGCTCGCATCACGACTTCCGGGTACATCGTCACGAAGACGCTGTATCCCCAGGCGGCGCTCGTGCCGACCGCGACGAGCGTGCTCATGTTCGTGCCGAATCCGTGGCGGAAGGAACGCCAGGCCGCGTCGTAGAAGCGGCGCCCGGCCCAGAGCTGGATGAACGTCGCAGGCCAGAGGACAAGGCGGTTGACGTCGTTCATGGCGAGCGGGATGGGGCCCGAACATGAGGACCATGATCCCGGCGGCGACCGCGATGGACACCGCCGACTGGAGGCCGAGCTCGCGTGTCTCCGCGGCCCGCGCGCGCTCGGTCTCCTCCTGCTCGGTGGTGAGCGCGTCGGCGTTCGCCTCCCCCGTCACCGCCGCGCCGTCCCTGGCGGCCCGGGCGTCGGCGGCCTGGAGCGCCCCGGGTCGAACCTCGTAGCCGGCCTTCTCGATCGCACCGACGAGCTCGGAGCGTCCGACCTGCTGGGGCAGGTAACGGATGGTCGCGACCTCGGTTGCCAGGTTGACGCTGGCCTCTACGACGCCGTCCGTCTTCCGGAGGAAGCGCTCGATCCGGTTGCTGCACGAGGCACAGGTCATCCCGGCAACGGGGAAGCTGACCTCGAGCGGCTCGAGGGGCGCGGGGGCGATCGGTGTGGTCACGCTCATACTCCCCCGGAGTATATCACCGGACGTTGGGCCGCCCGCCTCGGGCGAGCTCCGCCCGAGGTCCGGCTACACTCCGGCAATGCCCAACCCCTCCGCGAATCGCGCCTCGCCATCTGGGGCGCGACGCGCGCGAGCCCGCGGTCGTGGTCGTGCTCGCGACGCCCGTGGGACCGCTCCACGCTGCGGCGATTTCCCGGGGGATCGTCGGCCTGGAGCTGCGGACCACGGATGCCGCCTTCACCGCGTCCGTCGGGGCGCGAACCCGGCGACCGGTCCTGCCAGCTTCGCACGCCGCTGCGTCGCCCACGGCGCGAGCCCACCTCGAGACGCTCGAGCGCGAGATCCTCGAGCACTTCGCCGGGACCCGAGCAGCGTTCGACGTGCCGGTCGTCCTCGAGGGGATCGGCGACTGGGATCGACGGGTCCTCGAGGGCGTCCGGACCATTCCGCGCGGCGCCACGGCCTCGTATGGGGAGGTCGCGCGCCGGATCGGGTCGCCGGGCGCAGCGCGAGCCGTCGGGGGTGCGGTCGGACGGAACCCGGTGGGCCTCCTGGTCCCCTGCCACCGGGTCATCGCCGGCGACGGGACGCTCGGCGGCTACGGTGGCAGCTGGTTCGGCAACCGCGAGGAGCTCCTGGCGCTGAAGCGAACGCTGCTCGCCGGCGAGGGTATCGTCGTCCGCGACCTATGAGCCGGCGCGGCGTGTTCGGGCGCCGATCTCGCGTGCGGTTGGCGCTGCCGGGCCGTACCCTCCAGCGATGACCGCCGTCCTGCGCGCCTACCGTCTCTTGCTGCACAACCGGCCGCTGACCCGTCTCCTGATCGGGGAGTTCGTCTCGTCGATCGGCGACTGGCTCTACCTCGTCGCCATCCTGATCCTCGTCTACGACGTTTCGAACGACCCGCTGGTCCTGGGGATCGTGGGCGCGGCGCGGGTCCTCCCGTACGTCATCCTGTCCATTCCGGCGGGTCTGATCGCCGACCGGTACGACCGGCGCCTGATCCTCCTCGTCACGGACGTCGCACGCGGGCTGCTCATGCTCCTCATGGCGGCGCTCGTCGCATCGAGCGCGCCGATCGCGCCGATCGTGATCCTCGCCATCGTCGCAACATGCTTCTCGACGTTCTTCGGTCCCGCGATCGGCGCCTACCTGCCCTCCCTGGTCGCGGACGAAGAGCAGCTCGGTCCCGCCAACAGCGCCTGGTCAACGCTCGACAACCTTGCCTTCGTGATCGGTCCTGCGATCGGCGGGCTGCTGATCGCCGCCGGTGGGCTCGTGCTCGCCTTCGTCCTGAACGCCGCGACCTTCGGTGTCATCGCGCTCGTCCTGTGGCGCCTCCCGTCGCCGAAGCGCGTGGCCCGCACAGAGGCGCGCGAGGCCGGAACGCCGGGCGAAGCCGCGCCGACGGAGGCCGGGACCGCGACGCAGCAGGGCGCGGCTCCGCGCGTGGCGGACGGCCGGCTGTCTCGAACGGTCGTGGTGCCGGTGCTTGGCCTGGCCCTGATCGACCTCGTGGGAAGCGCAGCGGGCGGTGGCCTGGGCGTGCTCACGGTGGTGATCGCGGTCGGATCGCTCGGATCGGGCGAGGCCGGGACCGGCTTCCTGAACGCAGGGATCGGGGCCGGCGGACTCGTGGGCGCGCTCCTGGCGGGCGTCTTCGTGCTTCGCCCGAGCCTCGTCGGGGTCCTCGCCGGTGGCTCGGCCGTTCTTGCGGTGGGGCTGGCGGCGCTCGGAATTCGCGGGCTCGCTGCCGGTGGCGGTCGGGATGGTCGCGGTCGCCTCCGCCGGGGCGCTCATCGTGGAGGTGACCAGCACGACGATCCTCCAGCGTGCCATCCCTGATGAAATCCGGGGCCGCACGCTCGGCATGCTGGCTACGGCTTCCACGCTCGCGTACGCCACCGGCGCGTTCTCCCTGCCCGTTCTGGCCGACGCTGTGGGTGCTGGGCCGGTCCTTGCTGCGACCGGCGTCGCAATCGTGATCGCGGGCCTGGTCGGGGCCGCGCTGGCGGCGCCGGCCGCCCGACGCACCCCCGGCGGACCGGCCGCGAGGCGATTCGCGGACCTGGCGCGGCTGCCGCTCTTTGCCGGGGTCCCTGCCCCGACGCTGGAGGCCATCGCGACACGGCTGGTTGAGGTCACGGTCCAGGCTGGGCAGGTCGTCATCCGGCAGGGCGAGCCAGCAGACCGCTTCTACCTGATCGGGACCGGGACCTTCGAGGTGACCCGCCGCGATCCTGGCGCTTCCGCCGGGACGGCTCCGACGCACCTGCGATCCATGAGCAGCGGCGAGGTGTTCGGCGAGATCGGGCTGCTGCGGGCCACCGCCCGGACCGCGACGGTGACCGCCGCCACGGACGGCACGCTCCTCGCGCTCGACGGCCCGAGCTTCCTGGAGCTCGTCAACGCCGGACCCGGCCTCGCTCCGCGCCTCCTGGACCTGCGCCGGGGTGCGCCGGGCGCGGCGGGCTGAGGAGACCTCGCGTCCGGCTGTCACCCGCCTGACAGGCGGGCTGTCCGGCCGGGGATTGCCGCCCAGGTCCGGACCCGCCACGATGGGTGGCTACCGGTGCTGTGACGCCGGGGTCGCCGCGGCGGCCGGGAACGACACACGAGAGGGGTGGACGTTGCGAGACCGGGACGAGGGTCGGCCGGATGGCCTGATCGATGCGCGCCGTCGCGTCGGCCCGGGCGACGGCGTCGCCGACGACGACGTGAGCGGCCACGGGATGCCCGAGATCCCGGGCGCCGGCGAGGGCTTTTCCGCGGCGCCGCGGCTCCCCCGGCGGGACGGCCTGACGGGCGGCACGGAGGACGACGTCGAGGGGCACAGCCTCGTCGCGCGCCTGCACGACGAGCCCGCTGACGGCGACGGCGAGGCACCCACCGGCTGAAGTGCGGCCTCGTCGCGGGACGACCGGAACACCGGATTCCGACACGGGACACGGCGTTCCCACGAGCTGGCGCGAGCCTGAAGTCGGGCGTCCCGTTCGTCCGCGGACGACCGATCTGCTCGTTCAGCTTCCGGGCGGGGTTGCCGTCGCGGCCAGGATCGCCTTCACCTCGAACGGGGTTGCCTCCGGGTGCTTCGCTCGGATCAGGGCGGCGTACCCAGCGACATGTGGTGCCGCGAAGCTGTTCCCGGAAGCCGTGATGCGGCCCCCGCTGCGCCAGGCCACGTCGACGTCCAGGCCGTGCGCCCCGAACTCCACGGGCGGACTCGGGTTGTAGAACCAGGCCGCGGGGTTCGCCAGGTCGTGCGCGGCGACGGAGACGACCGAGGCGAAGAGCGACGGGTAGCTGTTCCCAGGCACGTTGTTGGCAGCGCACACGAGGAGCGCATTGGCGAAATAGGCCCGGTCGGCCAGCTCGTGGAACAGGCCGAAGAGCGCGTCGCTCTTCGAGGAGAGAGACAGGTTCATCACACCGACGCCCTGCTGGATCGCCCAATCGAGCCCTGCGGCGAAGACGATCCCTTTGCCGCGGTTGTCGGGCCCGAGGACCCGGACCGAGACCAGGTCCGCGCCCGGGGCGATCGAGTGGATGATCCCGGCGCAGGCCGTGCCGTGCCCCACGACGTCGAGGGCATCGGAATCGTCGAGCACGACCGGGTCGTCGTCCGGGTCGGCGGCCAGCTCCACCCTGACGCTGCGGACGAGCTTCCCGCCGACCGCAGGGTGATCGCGCTCGACGCCGGAGTCGATGATCGCGACCGTTATCCCGCTCCCGTCCGTCCCGCCGATCGCCCAGTCCCGATCCAGGGTGCCGAAGGGAGGCAGGTGGCGCAGCGCGTCCCGTCGCGCGCCGACGAACGGCTCGCTCCAGGCCGGGATGACCTGGTCGGTCATCCGCCCGGAGCGCGGAGACGGCCGGCCCGGCGGCCCCGGCCGCGCTCCGCCTGGCGGACGAGAACGTCCAGGAGGGCTCCGAGCAGCTCGCGGTGCTCGGGCCCGACCCGGCGCAACGCGGCGATCTGCTCGACCAGCGGCCAGAGCGGGTCGTCCGGGTCGCCCACCTCGACAAGCGCGGCGGCCACGAGCGCATCGATCCCCCTGGATGGTGCGGCGTCACCAGCGAGGGCCGCGATCACCGACCGCAGGAGCGTGGACAGTGTCGCGCTCGACCCGGCTGGCCCGGATCGCAACCGTTGCCTGCCGCGCAAAGACACCCGCAAGCTCGATGTCGCGGAGCGAGAAGCTCGCCTCACTGCGCTTGTCGAGCACTTCGAGGACACCGAGCGTGCCACGACCGTCCACGAGCGGGACCGCCACGATGCTCCGCGGCACGTACTGCGTCTGTTCGGCGAAGCTCCGACCGAAGCGTGGGTCGGCTCGGACATCGGCGATCGCCAGCGCCTGGCCGCTCGAGAAGACGTACCCGACGAGGCCGCGGTCCGGCGGGATCTCCAGCCCCACCACTCCCTGGCCCTGCTCCCCCGCCGCAACGCGAAAGACGAGCACGTTGCGAGCCGGCTCGTAGAGCGCGACAGATGCCGCCTCCGCCTCGAAGAGCGCGACCGCGGCTTCCACGACCGAGCTGAGCACGGCCTCCGCGCTCCCGAGCTCGAGCCGGCGGGCCACCTCTGCCCGGTGGCCGATCGCGGCCAGTGCCGCGCGCGCGTCGCGATCGAACGTCGTGGCGCGGCGCCGCGGGCGGGATCCAGGGTCCGTCACGGAATCGTGCCGATGCCGCTCAGCGGGTGGCCGCCCGCTCGAGGCGGTCCAGGTCGGGCACGACCAGCGTATCGCGGTCGATCCGGATCAGGCCCTCGGCCGTGAACTCCCCGAGCAGCCGGTTCACGGTCTGGCGCGTCCCGCCGATCATCGCGGCAAGCTCCGACTGGGAGAAGCTCCAGTTGAGTGTCACGGGCCCAACCGGGTCCGGGTCGACCTCGCGGGCAAGGCGGACGATTCGGCGCGCCAGCCGGCCGGGCAGGTCCAGGAAGTGCAGCTCCTCCACGTGGTGGGTGAGCCGGCGCAGCTCGGCCACCAGGCCCGCCAGGAGCTCGTGGCGCAGTGCGGGGACCGTGTCGATGAGCTGTCCGAACGCGTCCCGCCGAAGAACGAGCGCGGTCGTCGCCTCATGGGCGATCGCGGTCGCCGACCGTTCGGCGCCGTCGAGCAGCGCGAGCTCGCCGAAGAAGTCTCCCGGGCCCAGCGTCGCAATGATCGCCTCGTCTTCCGCCCTCGGGCGAGGGGAGCACGATCTTCACTGCGCCGGAGTCGATGATGTAGAGCGAATCGCCGGGATCGCCCTGGTGGAAGATCGTCTCGTTGCGCCGGTACCGGCGCGTACGCAGCGAGTCGATGCAGACGCTCAGCGTGGCGTCGTCCACCCGAGAGAAGAGCGCGCAATTCCTGAGTGCATCGGCGGCGGTTGTCCGTGCGGTCGATGTCACGCTCGTCCCCTCGGCTGCGCCTCGTGACCCCGGTAATCGCGCCGAATGCTAGAGGTGCATGGGGCGCGGCGCAATGAGGGGCAGCATTCCGCGGGTCCCTGGCACGAACACCGCGCACGAAGCGGATCGACCCTCCGCGGGCGAGTGGCGCTCGGGACTCGCGGTCGGTCTACCTGGGGTTGACGGCGGACACGAAGACGGGCGGGGTGTGCGACCCCGCCCGTCCCAGGCGCGACGAATCTGGCGTGAGGATCAGCGCTTGCGCCCGAGTGCTCGCTTCGCCTCGCTGATCAGCGAGTTGCGGGAGGCTTCGCGCTGGATGTCCTGCTCGCGCGCTCGGGCGAGATCGCGGGCGAGCATCGGGTTCATCACGCCGATGTTGTGGCCTTCGACGTCGTCCTCGGCGGCCCGCAGGGTCAGCTTGTGGCCCTCGACATCGTCATCGGCGGCCCGCGGGTCAGCTTGTGGCCCTCGACGTCGTCCTCGGCGGCCCGCAGGGTCACTTGTGGCCCTCGACATCGTCCTCGGTGGCCCGCAGGGTCAGCTTGTGGCCCTCGACATCGTCCTCGGCGGCCCGCAGGGTCAGCTTGTGGCCCTCGACATCGTCATCGGCGGCCCGCAGGGTCAGCTTGTGGCCCTCGACATCGTCATCGGCGGCCCGCAGGGTCAGCTTGTGGCCCTCGACATCGTCATCGGCGGCCCGCAGGGTCAGCTTGTGGCCCTCGACATCGTCATCGGCGGCCCGCAGGGTCAGCTTGTGGCCCTCGACATCGTCATCGGTGGCCCGCAGGGTCCACTTGTGGCCCTCGACGTCGTCCTCGGTGGCCTTTGGATACTTGTTGGTAGGCATTGGTTCTGTCCTCCTGGCCCGGGTCTTCGTCGTCCCCCGCCGCCTGTGTTGCCCAGGATGCACCCGCGCGCCAGATGGGTAAAGGGTCGTTGCGACCGCCTGCCTGTCGTCTGCGCGACAGGAGTGACCCGCCCGAGCGTCAGGCCCGCTGGACGGGCCGAACCGGGAAGACGCCGACGATGATCGGGCTGGTCGGGTCCAGGAGCAGCTCGTACCCGACGTCGCCGCAGACGATCAGGTCGCCGAGCATGCGCGCCTCGCGGGCGGGCAGACCGACGAAGACGCGCCCACCTGCCAGATCGAAGCCGGTCACGTCGTCGTCATCGCCGCTGAGCGCGAACCGACGGCGTAGCTCATGGATCGGGACATACGGGCGGCTCTTGATGAAGCGGCGGAGCTGGGCCTGCGTGCACACCCCGCCCATCCCAACCGGGGCCTCCGGCGCCGCGCCTTCGGTGTCCGTGGGGAGCGGTCCGAGCGTGGACTCGATCATCGACGGATCATACCGCCCGTCCCCTGGCGACGCGGTTTCCGCGCGGGCCGATCGAGCCCGCGCCTCCTACCCCGTGACGACCAAAAGTTCGCGATCCAGCTCGTTGAGGACGATCGGGCCATCCTCGCCGCAGATCACGATGTCTTCGATTCGGGCGCCGTAGCGCCCCGCCAGGTAGATCCCCGGCTCCACGGAGAAGGCCATCCCGACCCGGAGCGGCTCGGCGGTTGCCAGCCACGATGTACGGGTCCTCGTGTCCCTCCAGGCCGATCCCGTGGCCCGTCCGGTGGAAGAAGTGCGCACCGTGGCCGGATGCCGAGATCAGCTCGCGGGCGACCAGGTCGATCCGATCGCAGGCAATCCCCGGCCGGACCGCGTGGGTCGCCTCCGCCTGGGCCGCCCGCAGCACCGAGTACAGGCGCAGGAACTCGTCGTCGGGGCCGCGGGTGGCATCGCCGCCGGTCACCCAGATCGTGCGCGTCGTGTCGCTTCCGTAACCACCGTACGGGCCGCCGATATCGAGGACGATCGGTTCGCCGGCCTGGATCACCCGGTCCGCAGCCTCGTGATGAGGCGACGCCGAGTTCGGACCGGACCCCACGATCGCGAATTCCGCGTCGTCATGGCCCTCCGCGACGAGGCGGTCGCGGATCTCGCGGGCGACGTCAGCCTCCGTCCGGCCGACCAGGCGGCCGTGCGCGACCTCCCAGATGACCCGGTCCGCGGCCTGCGCGGCCAGGCGGAGCAGCTCGATCTCGTCGGCGTCCTTGACGACCCGCAGCTCCCGCAGCACGAGTGACGCCGACACGAACGCGACGTCCGGCATGGCAGCCTGCAGCCGCAGGAGGTGGACGGCCCAGAGGCGGTCCGACACTGCGATCCGGTGGGCCGCCGGGCGGCCGAACGGCGCGGCCGTGCTCCCCCGGCGCACGATCCACGCGACCCGGTCCACCGGGATCCTCCGTCTCCTCCCATGTCTCCAGGTCGACCCACCCCCCGGTGATGCCGGGACAGCCCCGGGCGGGCGTCGCCTCGAGCCGCGGAACCACGAGGGTCGCCCGACCGGTTGCCGTGATCACGAGCATGGTGAGTCGCTCGAGCGGCATCGCCTCGTAGCCGGCGAGATAGACCAGGTCGGGCCCGACACCCACCAGCAGCGCGTCCAGGCCCGACGCGGCGACGCCCTCGGCTGCGCGCGCAATCCGGCGCCATACCTCGCCTCCGGGATCCGCGGGCGCACCATCGGCGCCACCGAGGAAGGAGCGATCGGGCCGGTCATCGGGCTGGCACCTCGCTGCTCGGTCGTGGGCTGGTACCCCGTTGAACTCGGTCGCAGACGTGGGCGCCACGGCCGGCACCGCGAGCGAGCCGGGGGCAGGGGCGGGCACGCCCAGCCAGGAGGCAAGGTGTGCATGGCCGTATCTCGAACAACGTTCGGTAGGCGAGGACGCGCTCGGCACCCGCATCAAAGGCGGCCCGCCGGGACGAACGGTCGTCGTGCTGGCCGACGCACAGGACGTGGAGCCCGGCCGCAGCGGCAAGCCGAACGGCCGCGATCCCGTCATAGGCTCGCGCCGTGAGATCCACCACGGCATGTTCCGGCCGGCCGTCGCCCTGCCCGGCGGGCATGTCAGGGCCGAGGGCGGCGGCAAGGGCGTCCGCCGACCCGACGCGGATGGGGTTCGCCCCGAGCGTCCGGAGCTGGCCGATGAGCCGGGTGGCCCAGATGAGATCGTCGGCGAGGACGAGCACGCGCAGGACGCCCGCCCGGCGCTCTTCGCTCGCCACGATCACTGAACGTTCCAGGTCTCGCCGGAGCGAAGAAGCCTGGCCAAATCCCCCGGCCCCTGCCTGGCGATCGCGTCGCGGACCTGCGCATCCACGAGCTCGTCGTGGGTCGGCCGCGGCACGTTCCGGATCACGCCGATCGGCACGGGGAACTCGGGCCAGTAGATGCGGGCGAGCATGTTGTGGATCGTCGGATCCTCGCTCGTCTCGTCGTGGACGAGGATGTCGTCCATCGTGATCCCGTCCTCGCCGATGCGCACGATCTCCGGCCGGAGGCCGTCGAGCCGGATCCCGAGGTCGCGGTTCTTCCCGAAGATCATCGGCTTGCCGTGCTCCAGGATGAGCATCCGGTCCTCGCGGACATCCCGGTCCGTGAATGCCCGGTGGGCCCCGTCGTTGAAGATGTTGCAGTTCTGGAGGACCTCGACGAACGCGGACCCGCGATGGAAGCCGGTCCGCTCCAGGACGGCCTGCAGGTGCTCCGTCTGCGTGTCGACCGACCGAGCCACGAAGCTTGCCTCCGCGGCCAGCGCCACCACGAGCGGGTGGATCGGATAGTCGGCCGAGCCGGTCGGGGTGGACTTTGTCTTCTGGCCGAACTCCGTGGTCGGGGACGCCTGGCCCTTCGTCAGCCCGTAGATCCGGTTGTTGAACATCACCACCCGGATGTCGACGTTGCGGCGCATCGAGTGGAGGATGTGGTTGCCGCCGATCGAGAGCGCGTCGCCATCGCCGGTGACCACCCACACCATGAGGTCCGGGCGGGCCTCCTTCAGGCCGGTGGCGATCGTCGGCGCCCGGCCGTGGATCGAATGGAACCCGTAGGTGTTCATGTAGTACGGCAGGCGACCGGAGCAGCCGATCCCCGAGATGAAGACGATGTTCTCCTTGGGCACCCCGAAATCGGGCATGACCTTCTGGGTCTGGGCGAGGATCGAGTAGTCGCCGCAGCCCGGGCACCAGCGGACCTCCTGGTCGCTGGCGAAGTCCTTGCGGGTGAGCTTGAGGGGAGCCGCGTCCACCAGGGACGGGGCGCGCTGGTCGGTCATCGGGTCGGCCTCACAGGTCTCCGAGCACCTGCTCGGCTTTCGCCTGGATCTCGCTGATCTGGAACGGCTTGCCCCGCACGAGGTTGAAGCCCTGCGCGTCGACCAGGAACATCGACCGGATCAGCATCCGGAGCTGGCCCAGGTTGAGCTCGGGGATCAGCACCCGGTCGTAGGCTCGGACCACCTCGCCGGTGTTGGCGGGGAACGGGTTGAGGTGGCGAAGGTGCGCGTGGGCGACCTTCCGGCCCTGAGCCTGGAGACGCTCGACAGCGCTCCGGATCGCGCCGTAGGTGCTGCCCCAGCCCAGGATCAGGAGCTCGCCCTCCGGCGGCCCGAACACCTCCAGGGCCGGGATGTCGCGGGCGATCCGGGCGACCTTCTCCGCACGCAGCAGCTGCATGCGGTGATGGTTGTCCGGGTCGTAGCTGATCGTGCCCAGGATGTCCAGCTTCTCCAGGCCGCCGATCCGGTGCTCGAGGCCCGGCGTGCCGGGGATCGCCCACGGGTCGGGCGAGCGTCTCCGGGTCCCGTTCGTACGGGTGGAAGCCCGCCCGCTCGGTCCGGTTCGCGACGCGCAGGTCGACGAGCGAGTCCAGGTCCGGGATCCGCCATGGCTCGGAGCCGTTGGCGAGGAACGCGTCGGACAGGTAGACCACCGGCGTCATGTGGTGGAGCGCGATGCGCCAGGCTTCGATGGCGAGGTCGAAGCACTCGGCGGGCGTGGCGGGCGCAATCACCGGGACGGGCGACTCGCCGTTGCGGCCGAACAGCGCCTGGAGCAGGTCCCCCTGCTCGGTCTTGGTCGGCATCCCGGTCGATGGGCCGGCTCGCTGCACGTCCACCACGACCAGCGGCAGCTCCACCATCACGGCGAGGCCGAGCATCTCCGCCTTGAGGGCCATCCCCGGCCCGGACGTCCCGGTGAGCCCCAGCGCGCCGCCGTAGCTGGCGCCGAGCGCGGCCCCGATCGCGGCGATCTCGTCCTCCGCCTGGAAGGTCTTGATCCCGAAGTTCTTCCAGGCGGACAGGTAGTGGAGGATCTCCGACGCGGGCGTGATCGGGTACGAGGCGTAGACGAGCTGGCGGTCCGCGAGCTTGGCAGCGGTGAGCATCCCGAGCGCGGTCGCCTCGTTGCCGGTGATGTTGCGGTACGTACCGGGGGCCAGCTTGGCGGGCGCCACCCGGTACGTCTCGTGGAAGAGCTCGGTCGTCTCGCCGAAGGCGTACCCCGCGTTGAGCGCGCGCCGGTTGGCCTCGGCGATCATCGGCCGGGCGCCGAACTTCTCCTCGATCCAGGCCAGCGTCGTCTCCATGGTGCGGCCGTAGAGCCAGAACATGAGGCCCAGCGCGAAGAAGTTCTTCGTCAGGTCCACCTGCTTGGCGGTCATGTCCAGCCCTTCGAGCGCTCGCGCGTTGAGCGTGGAGACCGGGATCTCGAAGACCGTGTACGCGCTCAGCGAGTCGTCGGCCAGCGGGCTCGTCGCGTAGCCCGCCTTGGCGAGGTTCGGCGGCGTGAACGCGTCGCTGTTCACGATGATCGCCCCGCCGGGCACGAGGTCGCGGACGTTCGCGCGGAGGGCGGCCGGGTTCATGGCGACGAGGACGTCGGGGGCGTCGCCGGGCGTGTGGATCTCGCTGGCGCTGAACGAGATCTGGAACCCGGAGACACCGGGGATGGATCCGGCCGGCGCGCGGATCTCGGCGGGGTAGTCCGGCAGCGTGCTGATGTCGTTCCCGAACACCGCCGCAGCCCGGGAGAACTGGGTCCCGGTCAGCTGCATGCCATCGCCGGAATCGCCCGCGAACCGGATGGTGACGCGATCCAGCTCCTGGACCGGGACGTCGTGCGCCTTCGTGCTCGTCACGGGACCTGCAGGCTCCTTCACACGGCGGCGCAGGACGGGTTGGACGCGGCCGGATAGGGCCGTCTGCCCGGGGCGAGGCACGCCGAGAACTGACGCCAAGCGTAGCGCACGAAGATGGGTTCGTCAGATGCGGGCGCCTCGCGCTGCGGGGCCCCTCGGCGGCGGCGCCCGGCCGCGTCGAGAGCCGGCGGGTGGCGCTTCGCCGGATCGCGATCGACTCCGACCGCGGCCAGCGAACCTGACGCACGATGGAGTGGCGCGCTTGCTAGGCTCAGGCGGTGGATCGTCGCCGGGCCCTGGGAATCGCGCTCGCGGCTGCCTCCGCCTGTGGGTACGGGTCGGGTCCGCTCTTCGCGAAGAGCGTCTACGGGGCCGGCCTCGACTGGCTCGCCCTGCTGTACTGGCGCTTTCTCCTCGCCGGGCTGCTTGTCTGGGCCTGGGCGATTCTCGTGCCGGCAAACAGGGCCGCGCTGCGCCGCCTGCCGCGTCGCCGGCTGGTCGCGCTCCTCGCGCTCGGCGCCTTCTTCGTCGGCAACGCCAGCACGTACTACGCCGCGCTGGAGTACATCTCCGCCTCGCTCGCCTCGCTGATCGTCTACATGTACCCAGCCTTGGTGGCCGTGCTGTCCATCCGCTTCGGGAACGGGCTGCACGGCCGGCGGCCCTGGACCGCCCTCGGGATCGTGACCACCGGGGTGGTGCTCACGATCGGCGGGATCGAGACGCATGCCGAGCTGGTCGGGCTGGTGCTCATCGTGGCTTCCCCTTGTCTCTATGCCGTGTACATCATCCTGGCGGCCCGGCTGGCCGGCGAGCGGCGGGGCGAGACGGCCAGCGAGCGGACGGGCGGCATCGGCGCGGAGACGCGCCCGGCCGTGGCGGCCGCCCTCATGATCAGCGCGACCTTCGTCGTGGTCGCGCTGATGGCGATCGCGACGGGTGAGCCGACCGTCCCGTCGCGGGTTCCCGGTGGCGCCTGGTACGGGTTGGCCGGGATCGCCGTCTTCTCGACCGCGCTCGCGATCTCCGCCTTCTACGCTGGGACGGCCCGGATCGGCGCGGCGCAGGCGGCGCTGGTCTCGACCGTCGAGCCGGTGTGGACCATCACGCTGGCCACGATCCTGTTCGGCGAGCATCTCTCCCCGGTGCAGCTCGTCGGCGGGTTTCTCGTGCTGGTGGGCGTGATCGTGGCCCAGACGACCCCCGGCACGACGACGTCGGCCGTCATCGAGGAAGCCTGACTCGAGGTGGCCGATTACCTGCTGGACCGGCGCCCGCTGCCGGACGTCGCGATCCTCTCGGCACCGGCACTCGGTTCGAACGTCCGCCCGGTCCTCCGGAGAGCGCTCCCGTTCCTGGCGACCTGAACGCGCCGCAACCGGCTGGTCAGGCCGCGGACCGCGGCCCTCCTTGAGGAGGCTGCGCACAAGGAAGGTCACGTTGGCGGGCTTCTCGGCCAGCCGCCGCATGAAGTAGGGGTACCACTCGGTCCCGTACGGCACGTAGACCCGGACGCGCTGGCCGCGTCGGAGCAGCTCGGCCTGGAGATCGCGGCGCACGCCGTACAGCATCTGGAACTCGTACCGTTCCGGGGGGATCGCTTCGGCGTCGACGAACCGGAGCAGGCGCCCGATGAGGCGCCCATCGTGGGTCGCGAGGGCCGGGTAGGCTCCATCGCGCAGCAACCGGCGAGCGAGCGTTTCGTACGAGGCGTCGACTTCCTCGCGCGAGCGGAAGGCGACCGATGCAGGCTCGTTGTAGGCCCCCTTGCAGAGGCGCACCCGGGCTCCCTCGGCGATGAGTGCCTCGATGTCGGCACCGCTGCGGCGCAGCGCGGCCTGGATCACGACGCCCGTCTCGGGGTTGATCGGGCGCAGCTCGCGCCAGATGGCGAGCGTTCGATCAGTCTTGGAGTGCTCCTCCATGTCGATCCGGACGAACGCCCCGATCGCCGCGGCCGCGCGCATGACCTGGGCGACGGTCTCGAGACATACCTCGCCTGAGATGTCGAGGCCCATCTGGGTCAGCTTGAGACTGACATTGCGGTCAAGGCCGCGGTCGGCGAGCGCCGCGAGGGTCTCCTCGTATCGCCCGGCCGCGAGCCCGCATTCGTCCGCCGACGCGACGGATTCGCCCAGGACGTCGACTGTGGTCATGAACCCGGCGCCCTGCAGCCGCTCGAGCGCATCCAGCACCTCGGGGAGCGTCTCGCCGGCCACGAAGCGGCCGACCATGGGCCGCGTGACCGGAACCCTGACCGCCAGCCGGCCGAGAGACCTGCGGTGCGACAGGCCCACGAAGAGCGCACGGAGCGCCCGCTCCGGGGCGTCGTGGAGCATGCCGTTCGTGGTCATCGAGGTGCCTCCGGGAAATCTGCGGGCGGTCGCCGGCGCCGCTCGAATTTACCCCGCCGAGCGCGCGCCAGTCGGGGTTTTCCGTACGCCGCTCAGCCGGCTGGCGGCGACTCCCCCGCGAGGTGGCGCTTCAGCCAGGCGAGGATTCGGGTGTAGGCGTCGCGCCGGTTCTCGCGGCGCTCCCAGCCGTGCGCCTCGTCCGCGTACCAGTGCACCTCGTGGTACTTCCCCTCGATCTCGAGAGCCTCGACCATCTTCTCGGTCATCAGCGGGACAACCCGCCGGTCCTTCCGCCCGTGAAGCAGCAGAAGCGGCGCCTCGATCCGCTCGGCGCGATAGACCGGTGAACCGCGCCGGTAGAGGTCCGCTTTGGCCGGGTCGTCCGGGGACCCCATCATTCGCTGGAGGTCGAGCCTGCCCTCCCGATCTCCGTGCCGGAAGCTCTCGGCGATCTCGGAGTCGCCGAACAGGTCGACCCCGGCTGACCACATCGACGGCTCCTCCACCAGCGCACAGAGGGTGAGGTAGCCGCCGTATGACCCGCCGTACATCGCGAGCTTGCCGTTCGACCACGGCTGCGCACTCGCCCACCGCGCGGCGTCGATGACATCGTGGACGTCGGCGTGACCCCACTCGTCGTTGTTGGCGTGGCGGAACGCGCGGCCGTAACCGGTGGAGCCGCGGAAATCTACCGACAGAAACGCAAAGCCCTCGGAGACGAGCAGGTCGCGGAACGGGACCCAATCCCGGAACGCCTGCCAGGTCGGTCCGCCGTGGACGTGGATGACCGTGGGAACGCTGTGCCCGCCGCGTCGGCCCGTCGCGGCTGGCGGTCGCCAGAGCGTCACGGGGATCGCCAGCCCGTCGCGCGCCGTGATCGTCCGGTGCTCGCTCTCGACGAACCCGCTTGTCTGGAGGGCGGCGGGGCGGCTCCGGGTGAGGTGGCGGGGGCGGCGCGGGAGCGTACCGTCCGCAGCGGGGACGGGCAGGATCCAGAGATCCTCCGGCTCCCGGCACGACTCCCCTACCGCGAGGATGCCTCCGCCGTCCGGCAACCAGGCGACCGCGAGCCAGACCCCGTCGAACGGGTCGATGCGGACAGCCGCGCCGGATTCCGCCTGCCAGTCCGCGGCGGGCTGCTTCCGCGGCCGGCCGGGCCTTCGCTTGAGCGGCGCGACAGGCGCCAGCGGCGCAACGTACAGCGCCTGGAACCCCTCGCGCACCACGACGTGCACGAACCGGGTCGCGTCGGGCGACGGCAGCGGCGCAACCCCGAAGCCGCCGCCGGGCGCGCCGTGTTCCACCGGCCCGGCCGTGAGAGCCCTGCGATCCGTCCCGTCTGCCTTGATGGACACGACCTGGAACCAGCCGTCGGCGTCGCTGAGGAGAAGCAGACCGTTGCCGTCGGGAAGCCAGCGCGCCCCGGTGGCCCAGTCGGCGTCACCGGCGATCGTGCGCTCCTCGCCCGACGCGAGGTCGACGATCGTGACCTGGTTCGTATGCAGATCCGGTCGGCGCTGCGCGATGAGCGCCAGCCGGGTCCCGTCCGGCGCCCAGGCGAAATCGTCGATATCGACGCTGGCGGGGGTGACCGGGCGTGGCTCCGGGGCCACGAACCGGGCGGGTGGGCGGCCGCGGCGCGGCAGCGGCGCGTCCTGCAGCCAGACCTGGCTCCAGCCACGCCGACGCGAGATGAAGGCGAGCTGCCGGCCATCCGGTGCCCAGCGCGGCGCGCGGCTCCCCGCGGGGTGATCGGTCACCAAGGTGGGCCGGTTGCCGTCGACGCCGATCAACCAGATCGCGTCTTCGCGGACGTAGACGAGGTGCGCGCCGTCGGGCGCCCACTGCGGGTCCGAGACGGCCTTCTCCGACGCGGTCAGCTGCCGGGTGGCGCCGCTGCGGAGGTCGAGGATGAAGGCCTGGCGGGTGCCTCCGGCCTCGGCCGTGTAGGCGACTCGCCGGCCGTCCGGGGAAAGGCGCGGCTCACGGGGCGACTCGCACGCGACGATCTGCTCGATCGTCAGTCCCCCCGGGCGCGACCCCGCGGCCCCAACGCCACCGCGAGGCGGACCGCCGGGGCGCCTCCGGCGGGTCCTGGCCCGGGCGGCGGTCGGTCGGTCGACCGCGGCCACCTCGTGAGTCGAGGGCAGCACGTCGGCCGACACAGGAACCGGTGCCGGCTTCGGACGGTTCTTCGAGCCGGGTGGCCGGCCACGACGCCGGGGGATCGAAACCGCCGACGATGACGATGCGGGGGGTTGCCGCGCCGCGTTCTCGGGCGTGTCGGCCGCCGGCGCCTCGGGCGTGTGGTCCGCCGCGGCGTCAAGCGCCGTCTGTGCGTCGGGGAGGAGGTCCTCGTCGCGAGGGTCGGGGCGGCGTCCGGTGCGCATCGGCGGCGTTATACCACGCCGAGGAGGTCCGTCTCGTGCTCTCCCTGCAGCGGCGGTGGATCGACCCGCACGAACGTCTCCCAGCCCATGAACGGCTCCACCAGCTCGGGCGGCGCCGTGGACCAGCCGCCATCGCGCATCTGGCTGGCATGGGCCGCCAGGGCGGCGAGCTTGCGATCCAGGACGCTTCGAACGTCCACGATCGTCGTGATCTCCTCGTCCGGCCGGGCCAGCTCGACCAAGCGCCGCTGTTGGAGCAGGTCGTCCTCCGAGGGCGGGGCTGCGGCTGCGGCGTCTCCCCGTGCGGCGGCAAAGGCCTCCTGCAGGCGGCCCATCTCGCGCGAGCCCGCTCCGGGGAATTGCCTGGTGGTAGAGGACCCGCGGGCCGCCCGGGCTGCGCGCGGCGCGCCGATAGGCCTCGGTGGCATGGGCCGAGATCGTGACGTGGTCGGGATGGCCGTAGATGCCGCCCGGGTCGAAGGTCAGCACGACCGCGGGACGGAGCTCCGCCATGATCGCCTCGAGGCGCCCGATGACCTCCTCCGGGTCGGCATTCGCGAAGCAGTCGACCGGGCGCGGCCAGTTCTCCATCCCGCTGTCGCGATAGCCGAGGAAGATCGGCTCCCCGACGCCGAGCGCGACCATCGCCGCGCGCAGCTCACCGCGGCGCAGCGATCGGTCAAGCTCGCGCGCGCCGGCCTGCCCCCCGAGGTCGCCATCGGTCGCACAGACGAGGTACGTCGGCACGCCTCGCCCCGCCGCGAGGGCAAGGACGCCGCCCACCCCGAAGGTCTCGTCGTCCGGGTGCGCGAAGATCGCGAGCAGGCCGCGCGGCGGCCCAGCCGGCTGGTCCGTCATCGCTGGGAGCCGCAGGGTTGAACTGCTCCGGGCGTCATCGACCCGCGGGGCGGTCGGGCGCGGCGGCGGACGCCTCGAGCTGCTCGCCCAGCTCGACCGTGCGCCGGTACGCTGCCCAGACGGCCTCGGAGAGGACGGTGCGAAGGCGGCCCGACTCCAGCTCGTGGAGCGCGGCGGCGCTCGTGCCGCCGGGGGACGTGACCATGTTGCGGAGCACGGCCGGGTGCGTCCCGGATGCCTTCGCGAACAGCGCGCTGCCCTCGAGGGTCTCGACCACCAGGTCATGGGCGACGTGACGCGGGAAACCGAGGTGCACGGCCGCATCGACCAGCGCCTCCATCACCAGGAAGACGTAGGTCGGGCCCGTGCCGGAAACGGCGGTGGCCATCGCGACCATCTTCTCGTCGTCAACCTCGATCTCGACGCCGAGGGTCGTCAGGAGCGCCTTGGCCTGGGCCCGCTGTTCGGGGGTCGTCTCCGGCGTCGCGTACCAGACCGTGATCCCCCGGCCCAGCTGGGCCGGCGTGTTCGGCATGCTGCGGACGAGCTCGCGGTGCCCGAGCAGCCCCGCCAGCGCCGTCGTGGTCGCGCCTGCGATGACGCTCAGGACCAGCTGGCCCGGCCGGAGGTGCGGCCCGATCTCTCGTCCGACGCGGGGCAGCATCTGCGGCTTCACCGCGAGGACGACCACGTCGGCGCCCTCCACGGCCTCGACGTTGCTGGCCGTGACGCGGATGCCGTGCTGGGCAACGAGCTCGTCGCGCCGGTCGGCCCGCGGGTGGCTGGCGATGAGGCTGGCCGGCTCCACGAGCCGGCCACGGAGGAGCCCGGCGATCATGGATTCGGCCATCACCCCCGTGCCGACCGTGGCGAGCGTGCGTCCCTGCAGCGGCGACATGCGCGCGAGTCTACTCCAGCGGCTCCGCCCGCCCCGCGACGAGGAGGAAGAAGCGCCCCGTCTTCGTGGCGTCGACGTGCCCGAAGCCGACGGCGCGCATCGCCTCCGCCACCTCGTCCGGCTGGTAGAACACCTTCGGGATGGTGAATGTGCGCCCGTCACCCAGCCGACGCAGGGCGAGGTCCGGGGCGGGCGGCTCGGCTCGGTCGCGCGTGCCCGAGGACGGGTCCTGGAGCGAATCGACCAGGGCGAACGTGCCGCCCGGGCGCAGCCAGCGGAAGGCGAGTGAGAGGAACGCCACGAGCCGGGCCCTGGGCACGTGGGACAGCCAGAAGCCCGCGAAGAGGGTGTCGACCGGCCGATCTGGGGGAGCCCAGGCATCGCGGATGTGAAGATGCGCTCGCAGCCCATGGGCCAGGAGACGCTCGCGAGCCCGGTCCAGGGTGGCGGGGGCCGCATCGTAGGCGTGCAGCTCACCCTTGGTCGCCAGCAGGGCGCTCCACCAGCCCGTGCCGGCGGCAAGCTCCACGATCTCACCGCGAAGCGGCAGCTGATCCAGCCACGTCGTGGCGAGGTCGAGCTCCATCTGCCAGGCGAGGTCCTGCGCGGGGCCGTGGGCGTACCGGCCGCGCCGCAGGTACCAGTCGTCGTACTCGGGCGCCCTGGCCTGGTAGTACGGCACCAACTCGTCCTCGTGCGTCGGGGTGGCCGAGACGGCGGATCCCACGAGCGCTGTTTCCGCGCGAGCCGCCAGCGCCGCGTGGAGACGGAACCGGATGAACGGGTTCGAATCGGCGCGGGCGAGGCAGTCCGGGCAGAGCCGAGCGAGCGTCGCCAGGTCGTCCGCGCGGTCGGGCCGCCATGTGCGCCCGCACCAGAGGCAATCGAATGGGCGCGACGCAGCGGCCGCCGCGTCGCGCCGCTCGGGTGCGCCGTCGCTCATTCGACCGGGACCCAGCCGCCGGGCGGCGCGATATCGACGAAGCCGGCCGGGTCGAACAGCTCGGCGAGCAGCTCGATGCCGTCGATCACGTGGGGACAGGGATTCCCGAAGTACGCCGCGTCGAGCGCGAAGACCTGGCCCCGCCGCACGGCGTGCAGGCCGGTCCAGCCGGGCGGGCGCGGGATCCGCTTCCAGGCGGCCAGCACTCCGGCGAGGTCCGCGCCACGCACCATGAGGAGCAGCATCTCGGGGTCCAGGTCTCCGATCGCGTCCCAGGTCGCGGGTGCGGCCCGCTCGCCTTCGCGACCCAGCACGTCCCAGCCGCCGGCCCGACGGACTTGCTCGGGAACCCATCGGCCCGCTGTGAATGGCGGATCAAGCCATTCCAGCGCGACGACCCGGGGCGGCGCGTGGCCTTGGGCCCGGCGCGCGACAACGACCTCCTCGACGTCGGCCAGGCGCTCGCGGAGGATCTCGACGAGGCCCAGTGCCTCGTCCTCGGCAGAGGTCATGGCACCGATCGTGGTGATCGAGTGGAGGATGCCCTCGATGGTCCCCGGCGCGAGCGTCACGACGGTTGGCGTGTTGCGGCGGGCTCCGGCCGGTTCGCCGGGGTTGGGCGCCCTGGGAAGTGCCGGGCTCCATGGCCCCGGCACGAGGATGAGGTCGGCCTGAAGCTCCGCGACCAGCGCGTCGTCCACCTCCAGGCGAGCGGATCCCGGACCGAGGCTGGAGTTCGCGTGCCGCGCGACGACCTGCGGGCCGGCAGTGTCCAGGACCTCGCAGGCGTCCGTGACGCCGACGAGGTCATCGGCGAGCCCCAGCGCGCCGACGATCTCCGTGGCTGCGGGGAGAAGCGAGACGATGCGCATCGTGCTCCGGGGACGGAACGACCGGCCGCCTGGATCGGGGCCGGTCGTCGGTAGTCGCGGCGGCGCGCCGGCCGCCCGAACATGCGTGCGAACGGTGGACCGGCCCTCAGGGCCGACCCGTCAGGCGGGTTTCAGCGTCTCGAGCATCGCGCGCGCGGCAGCCTTGTCCGTGAACCACAGCGCGTTGAGCTCCGTGTAGCCAGCCCAACCGGCCGGCAGCGACTCCTCCGGGTAGATCGCGTTGACTGGGCACTCCGGCTCGCACGCGCCGCAGTCGATGCACTCGTTCGGGTCGATGTACAGGGTACGGTCCGTGCCCTGCTCGAAATGGATGCAGTCGACGGGACAGACGGCCACGCACGCCTGGTCCATCACGTCGACGCACGGCTCGGCGATCACGTAGGTCATCTGGAAGGACTCCTCCGCTTGTCGGGTTGCGTTCGCACCGGCGGCGTCGCCACCGGTGCCGGCGATCGCGCGCGAAATGGAGGGTACCACCGGGAGCCTGGGCGTGACCGGCCCCTGCAGCCGGTCGCGGCGCGCTGGGCGGTCCGGGCGCCAGCGTGAGATCGGGCGCCACGAGCCTGGCGCGGCGGCTCAGGACCAGCGCTTTGCCACCAGCGGTTGCGGGACCGGGACCCTGCCAAGAGAAGCCGCAGTTGTTCCCTGCGGGCCAGGGTGTGGCTGGTGTCGCGCCGCGGGCTGCGCGCTGGTGACCAGGACCCAGCCGAGTAGGACCGAGGTGATGAGGGCGACGACGCCCCTGGCATGGCGCATCGAGCGCCTCCACACGAAGGCCGCCGAGCCGGCGGTGGGCGTGCCCCACGCCGGGGAGTCTGCCGCACCCGGCTTATCGCGGGCTTATTCGAGGCGGCGTGTCGACGCGCCACAACATCCCGCGCCGGGCGACATCCCGTGCCGCACGACTGGCGGTCAGGCCGCGGGGGGAACGATCTCCCCACTGCCCCGCCGGATGAGACGCGTCGGGACCACGTGGACGGCGGTGGGGGCAACGTCTCGGTCCATCCGCAGGAAGAGGATCTCCGCGGCCAGCGTCCCGATGGCGCGCGGATCCTGGGCGACGACGGTCACGGCGGGCTCCAGCATGTCGGCGAGCATCACGTCGTCGAAGCCCACGACCGCGACCCGGTGCTGGACACCGACCCGGTGCAACGTCCGGACCGCGCCGATCGTGACGAGGTTCTGACTGGCGAATATGGCGGTCGGCGGGACTGGCGAGGCAAGCAGGCCGCCGCCGCAGCTCGGCGGCCTCAACGTCCTGGAGGTCCTGCCGCACGATGGCCGGATCGAAGCGAATGCCGGCCCGCTCGAGCGCCCGCGCGTAGCCCGCGTACCGTTCGCGCGCCGTGTAGACGCTCGCAGTGTCGCCCAGGTAGGCGATCCTGCGGTGGCCGGCGGCCACCAGGTGGCGAACCGCCTCCTCCGCGCCACCCGCGTTGTCGCTGACGACGGCGTCCACGTCGAGGAACTCGGCCGGGCGGTCGACGAACACGATAGCCATGCCGGCCTGCTTCTGAGCGAGCATATAGCTGTGATCGTGGCCCGCCGGCACCACGACGAGGCCATCGACGCGACGGCCGGCGAACGTCGACACCAGATGCCGCTCGCGGATCGCGTCCTCGTCGACGCTGCCCGAGAACATCTGGACCCCCGGGCCCAGGCCACATCACCGATCGCGCGGTGAAGGGCGGACGAGAACGGGTTCGCGACGTTCTCGAGGATCAGGCCGATCGTCGCGCTGCGGCCGCTCGAGCGCCGGAGATTCCTCGCACTGAGGTTCGGCAGGTAGTCCAGCTGCTCGATCGCCCGCTGGACACGGGCCCTGCAGCGCGGGCGACACCCCTGGCTCGCCGTTGATCACGCGCGAGACCGTCTTGAGTCCGACGCGGGCAAGCGCAGCCACGTCGCGCATCGTCGGCCGGGAGATGTCCTCGGACCCGCCGGACTGATAACGTTGTCTTCCTGTCCACTGGTGCCATCGTACCCGCTCGACCCGACGAGATCAAGATGGGTATTGACAATCGCAGGACGCCAGCCTATGTCTCGATGACAACGTTGTCAGTCGTCCCGGCGGGGGAAAGGAGGCAGCGGCCACACAACGGTGTCGAGCTCCTGCCAGGACGACCGGCGGACGGCCGGGAGGCCCGTCTCACGGGTGACGAAGCGCCGCCGACGACGACACCATCGGGCGTCGTGATCCTTCCGGGGGCCACGGGGGTCCCCGGGAAGGCAGGCCGCAACGTGCCGGTGGTCTCCGGTGCCGTCGCGCCATCCGGCCATCCGTCGCGATCGAGCTGACGCGGGCGACCGCGCGTTGCGTTCGCGGAGCCACGACGGACCGGAGGGAGCGGCTCGCGGATCGACGAATGGCGACCACCATCGTCCATCGAGGCGGAACCGGAGGCGGGCTCCGCCAGCACATTGCCAGGCTCAGGTACCTAGATAGACGGAGGAGCAGTTCGGTGTCCATCAAGCGTGTTGCAACCCTGCTGATCGCGGGAGTCTTGCTGGCCGCATGTAGCGGCTCCGGCGACCCAGGCGCCGGCCGCCAGTGCGGCGGCGAGCGGCGGCCAGATCATCGTCGGCCTCATCACCAAGACGGAGACCAACCCGTTCTTCGTCAAGATGAAGGAAGGCGCCCAGGCCAAGGCGACCGAGCTCGGCATCAAGCTGTTGACCGGCGCCGGCGCCAAGGACGGCGACAACACCGGCCAGGTCACGGCCCTCGAGAACATGGTCAACGCCGGGGCCAAGGGCATCCTCATCACCCCGAGCGACACCAAGGCCATCGTCCCGAGCATCCAGAAGGCGCGCGACAAGGGCGTGGTCGTCATCGCGCTCGACACGGCCACCGATCCGCAGTCGGCCGTCGACGCGCTGTTCGCCACCAACAACTTCAATGCCGGGCTCCTGATCGGGCAGTGGGCCAAGGCGTACATGGCCGGCAAGACGCCCGTCATCGCGACGCTCGACCTGCAGCCCGGCATCACCGTCGGCGCCCAGCGCCACAACGGCTTCCTCCAGGGCTACGGCCTGGTCAGCGGCATCGACCCCAACTCGACCGACCTCGCGACCAACGCGGCGGTCGTCTGCTCGCAGGACACCCATGGCGACCAGACCGAAGGTCAGACGGCCATGGAGAACTGCCTGACGCAAGAACCCCAACATCAACCTCGTCTACACGATCAATGAACCCGCCGCGTTCGGCGCCTACACGGCCATCAAGAGCGCCGGCAAGGCAGAACGCCATCACGATCGTCTCCGTCGACGGCGGCTGCCAGGGCGTCCAGGGCGTGGTCGACGGCAAGATCGCCGCGACGTCGCAGCAGTACCCGCTCAAGATGGCATCCCTCGGCGTCCAGGCCCTCTACGACTTACGCCACCAAGGGCACCAAGCCGAGCGGCTACACGGACACGGGCGTCACCCTGATCACGGACAAGGCCCAGACCGGCGTGGACAGCAAGGACTCCACGTACGGCACTGCCAACTGCTGGGGCACCAAGTAAGGTCGATCTGACTGGCTGGCGGCGGGGCGCTGCCCCGCCGCCGCCCTCTCGTCGGGAGGATGGCCCATGACCGCATTCATCAGCAGAGTCACCGCGCGGCGATCGGGTGTCCTGGGCGTCCTTGGGGGCTCGGCGATCATGGGCCCCCTGGCCGCGCTCGTGCTGGCGATCGTCGTCTTCGCAACACAGAGCGACAAGTTCCTCTCCGGATCCAACTTCTCGTTGATCCTCCAGCAGGTGATGGTGGTCGGCACCCTGGCCATCGGCCAGACGCTGATCATCCTCACGGCCGGGATCGACCTCTCGTGCTCCTGGATCATGGCCCTGTCGACGGTGATGATGACCGGGCTCACCATGCGATCCGGCATGGATCCCGTCGTCGCGATCTTCGTCGGCCTCCTCGTCGGCATGGCGTTCGGCCTCCTGAACGGCTGGCTTGTCACGGCCATCAGGCTCCCACCGTTCATCGTGACCCTGGGCACCTTCAGCATCGCCACCGCCCTGGTCCACATCTACACCAGCGAGACGATCAACCGGCTGCCCGACTGTCCAGACCTTCCTGGGGAACACGTTCACGGTCGGCGGCACCGACGTCACCTACGGCTCGGTGGTGATGCTGATCCTGTACGTGGTCGTGTGGTTCGTGCTCCGCTCGACCGCCGCCGGGCGAGCCGTGTACGCGGTCGGCGACAATCCGGAGGCCGCGCGACTCGCCGGCATCAACACGAACCGCGTCCTCATGGGCGTGTACGCGACGGCCGGCCTGTTCTATGCCATCGCCGGCCTGCTCCTGGTCGCGCGCACCGGCGTGGGCGACCCCAACTCCGGAGGCGCGGGGACGCAGGACAACCTCGCCGCCATCACGGCGGTCGTGCTGGGCGGCACGAGCCTCTTCGGGGGACGCGGCCTGATCTTCGGCACGCTGATCGGAGCGCTCATCGTGGGCGTGTTCCGGAATGGCCTCCAGCTGATGGGTGTCGAATCCAACTACCAGGTCCTCATCACCGGCGTCCTCGTGATCCTCGCGGTTGCCGTCGACGCGCTGTCGCACCGCAGCAAGTAGCGAGTCGGGAGGCATGTCGCGATGAGTGGTTCCACCTCCCCGGGCAACGTCCTGCTGGAGATGCAGGGCATCGGGAAGACGTTCCCCGGCGTCCGGGCGCTGGAAGGCGTCCAGCTGACGGTCAAGGAGGGCCAGGTCCACGCCCTCCTCGGCGAGAACGGCGCCGGCAAGTCGACGCTGATCAAGATCCTCTCGGGCGCCTACCGCATGGACGAGGGGCAGATCCTGTTCGAGGGACAGCCCGTCGAGATCCGCGGCCCGCACGACGCCCAGGCGCTGGGCATCTCGACCATCTACCAGGAGTTCAACCTCGCCCGCGACCTCACCGTCGCCGAGAACGTCTTCCTCGGCCACCTGCCCACGAAGGGGGTGACCGTGGACTGGACGACGGTCAAGGCCCGGACGCGCGAGATCCTCGACACGCTGGGTGTCGAGTTCTCGGTCGATGCCCCGATCTCGTCGCTGTCCGTCGCCGAGCAGCAGCTCGTCGAGATCGCCAAGGCCCTCAACCGGAAGACCCGCATCCTGATCATGGACGAGCCGTCCGCCCTGCTCGGGGAGAAGGACCTGGACAACCTGTTCCGGGTGGTCCGGTCGCTCCAGGCCCAGGGCATCGGGATCATCTACATCTCCCACCGCCTGAGGGAGATCTTCGCGCTGGCCGACGAGGTGACGATCCTCAAGGACGGGCGCTACGTCGCCACGCGGAAGGTTTCCGAGGTGACGATGGACGACCTGGTCAAGCTCATGATCGGGCGCGACCTGAAGGACGTGTACCCGAAGCGGACCGTCGAGCAGGGCGACGTCCTCCTCGAGGTGGGCGACCTCTCGCAGCCGAAGCTCCTGCGGGACATCTCGTTCCAGCTCCACGCCGGCGAGATCGTCGGGTTCGCGGGCATCGTGGGATCGGGGCGGACGGAGCTGGCGCGCGCCATCTTCGGCGCGGACCCGTCCAGCGGCGAGATGCGCATCGCCGGCAAGCCGTACAAGCCGCACTCGCCGGCCGCGGCCATCCGCAACGGCGTGGCCCTGGTCACCGAGGACCGCAAGGCCCAGGGGCTGTTCCTCCAGCTGAGCGTCCGGATCAACACCACGATCTCCGGCCTGAGACGGCTGACGCGCCTGGGCGTGATCAACTTCGGGAAGGAGCTGACCCTCGTCAAGCGAATGATCCAGGAATTGCGCATCAAGACGCCGAGCTCCAAGCTTCCTGGTCGTCAACATGAGCGGCGGCAACCAGCAGAAGGTCGTGCTGGCGCGCTGGCTCAGCGTGGGCACCCGGATCTTCCTGCATGGACGAGCCGACGCGCGGCATCGACGTCGGCAGCAAGTCCGAGATCTACCAGATCATGGACGAGCTGACCAAGCAGGGCGTCGGGATCATCATGATCTCGTCGGAGCTGCCCGAAGTGCTGGGCATGAGCGACCGGATCATGGTCATGCGCCAGGGTCGGATCGTGAAGGAGCTGTCACGAGCCGAGGCCAGCGAAGAGACCATCATGCAGTACGCGGTCGGATCCGCGGGTGCATGACGTGGATCCGACGGGAGCGCTCACCATGGGTGTCATCACCATCTCGAGCGAGCTCGGGACCGGCGGCGTCGAGATCGCCGGTCGCGTGGCGGCGGAGCTGGGCTACGCGCTCGTCGACGAGCACACGTCCGATCGCATCCTCCGCCAGTACGGGCTGACCAAGTTCAAGGAGCTGTACGACTCGGGGCCCAGCCTCCTCGACCTCGTGCGCGTCGAGAACCTCCTCATCATCTCGATGTACAACGAGATCCTGGAGGCGCTCGCCAGGCGCGGCAAGGTGGTGATCCTGAGCCGGGTCGGTTTCGCGGTCCTGGGCGGCTACGCCGACGCGCTGAACGTGCACGTCGTCGCGCCGATGGCGCAGCGGGTCCAGCGGATCATGGCCAGCCAGGGCCTGACCGATGCCGCAGCCGCCGAGGAACAGCTGCACGAGGACGACATCGGGCATCACAAGTTCGTCTCCCGTTTCTACAACCGCCATTCCGATGAGCCGGCCGGGTACGGGCTGACTGTCGACACCGGTTCCACCTCGGTCGACGATGCCACCCGCCAGTCGTGGAGGCGGCCAGGGCGGCGTTCCGGACGGCAGCCGTGGCGGGTGCGACCACGACGGCCGCCATCGAGGTCGACCCCGTCCTGGCGTCGGCGATCGCCGATGTGATGGAGGAGCCCGTGCCCGGCGCGACGACACGAGGCCAGACAGCAGGCACGCCGTGAGCCGGCGACGGCTGCGCGGCTTCACGTCGCGACTACACAACGGCCCGCGTGACGACCCCTCCTCCCGTCACGCGGGCCCGACCCAGCCGCCGCACGGTCACAGCCGGGCAGATCCGGCTGACCGGTCGCACTGCCTCTCGAGCCGCTTCCGGCGCGGGCCTACCCGCCATGAGCGACGCGCCCGGGGCGGACCGCGATGGCGGTCGGAGGCCCCGTCGGTCGGAGGCCCCGGCGGTCGTCGGTGCCCGCGGGAGGACGCACGTCGCGCCGCTCGTCCCGGCTCGAGGCGTGGTGGCGGTCGGGCTCACCTCGGACATTCGGACATCCAGAGGGGACGCTGGCACTCTGCATCGCCGCCCGACACCGGCCGAAGCAATCGGTGGCCACGGCAGGCATCCGATCCACCAGACCGCGCGAGAGGAACACCCGATGCTGAAGACCCGCCTCCTTCACCCGGAGATCCTGGCGGCCCTCGGCGAGGCAGGCCACGGCGCCCAGGTGCTCATCGCCGACGGCAACTACCCGCTGCTGACCCGGTCGAGCGCCACCGCGAGGCGGGTCTACCTGAACCTGGCTCCGGGCATGGTCACGGTGCACCGACGTGCTGGAGGTGCTGGTCGACAGCATCCCGATCGAGGCGGCGGACGTGATGGCCCCGGACAGCGGGGAGGAGCCGGGCATCTTCGCCGACTTCCGGGCGCTGCTGCCCGGCATCGAGCTCCAGCCCCATGGGCGCCGGGACTTCTACGACATGGCGCGTGGCCGGGACGTCGCCCTCGCGGTCTCGACGGGCGATGAGCGGATCTACGCCAACCTCCTGCTGACGATCGGCGTCTGCCTGCCGGGCGTTCACCGCCACTCCGCGGGAAGACCGTCCGCCACGCGACCGGAGATCAGGAGCGAGCCGTGATCGTCGTTGCCGGTGAGGCCCTGATCGATCTCATCGTGCGCCCGGACGGCCAGCTGGTCCCCGTGGCCGGCGGGGGGCCGTACAACACGGCGCGCGCCATCGGGCGCCTCGGGGTCGAGGTGGCATGGCTCGGCGGGTTGTCGCGCGACCACTTCGGGCGGGTGCTCGAGGATGGGCTCGCGGACGACGGGGTCTCGCTCGCGCTCGCCAGGCGTACCGACCTGCCGACGACGCTCGCCGTCGCCGAGCTCGACGACGGCGGCGCGGCGACCTACCGGTTCTACGTGGACAGCACGTCCGCGCCCGCCGTGACGGCCGAGGCGCTCGCCGCCGGGCTTCCGGGGTCCACCCGGGCGGTCCACGTCGGGACACTCGGCCTCGTGCTCGAGCCGATGGCCACGACATTCGAGGCGCTCGTCGCGGCACTCCCGGACGACGTGCTGCTGATGGTCGATCCCAACTGCCGACCTTCGATCATCCGCGATCCCGACGGGTTCCGGGCGCGGATCTGCCGCGTGCTCGCGCGGGCCGACGTCGTGAAGGTGAGCACCGAGGACCTGGCGTTCCTCGTGCCCGGCGAGTCTGCCGACGAGGCGGCGCGGCGCGTGGCGGCGCTCGGGCCGCGGGTCGTGCTGATCACGGATGGCGCCCGGCCGGTGCGGGCGTGGATCGACGGCGCCGTGTCCGAGGTGGAGGCGCCAGCGGTCACGGTCGTCGACACCGTCGGGGCGGGGGACACGTTCGGCGGCGCGTTCCTCGCGTGCCTGCTCGCGGGCGGGGGCGGGCGCGAGGCCGTCGCGGAGCCGGCGGCCGTCCTGCGCGCGGTCCGGTTCGCCGTCCGCGCCTCCGCGATGGTCTGCGAGCGCCCGGGCGCCGACCCGCCGACCCTCGCGCAGCTCGGGGGCTGGCCGCCAGCCTGACCCGCGCCAGTGACGATATCGCTCGCGGGCCGTGCGTCGGACGGCCCATGACGGACTCGCCGGTTGCGGTGCGCGTCACCCTCGCGGACCTGGTGGATCGGGCCCGCCGTCTTGCGGTATCGAGCGGCCGAGTGATCCTGGGCATGACCGGCCCACCGGGCGCAGGGAAGTCAACGCTCTCAGCGGCGCTCGTCGGCCACATTCAGGGATTGGCGGTCGGCCTGCCGATGGATGGCTTCCATCTCGCGAACTCCGAGCTCGTCCGGCTCGGTCGCCAGTCACGCAAGGGCGCGCCGGACACCTTCGACGCAGCCGGGTACGTAGCGCTTCTGCGGCGGATCAAGACGAGGCACCGGCACGGGGTATGCGCCCGAGTTCCGTCGCCAGATCGAGGAGCCGATCGCGGGCGCCATCGCTATCCCGCTCCGACCTGCCCATGGTGATCGCCGAAGGCAACTACCTCCTGCTCGACCCCGGCCCCTGGGCCCGGGATGCCGGAGCTCCTCGCCGAGGCCTGGTACCTGGATCCCGGCGGCGAGGATCGCGAGCAGTGGCTGATCGAACGCCACATGCGGTACGGGCGGAGTCGAGACGACGCGGCGGCCTGGGCGGCCACCACCGACGGCCCAAACGCGAGGCTCGTCGCGACCAGTCGAGGTCGCGCCGACCTCATCATCAAGGAGTGGGCCTGACCGGCGCGGCAAGAGCACGGCGGTGACGGGCCCGCGCCCATCGACCGCCGTCGGTCACATGCCGTGAGGGGTGTAGGCGGGATCGAGGTAGGTGTCCGGGTCCTCGTCGAAGTCGAGCTTGCAGCCCTTGCCGCAGAAGTAGTAGGTCGTCCCCTCGTGCTCGCTCGTGAGGGTCGCCGTCTCCGTGTCGACCTCCATGCCGCAGACCGGGTCGATCGCAACTGCCATGGTGCCGCCTCCTGGGATGCCTCCGGTCTCGAGCCCGGTACTCCCCGGGAGTATACGGGCAGGGGTGCGATGCTCGCAGGGGCGGCGTAGCATGGACGGCGTGACTGCAGACACGGATCGGATCGCCACCGCGCGCGCGCGCCTCCAGGACGTGCGGACAGGCCTCCTCGCCGAGCTCGGCGAGGAGATCGAGGCGCCCGGTCAGATGACCTACGGCTCGCAGGCCGCCGCGGCATCGCATGTCTTCGCCCAGCAGCGCGACCTTGCCCTGCGTGAGCAGGCCGAACGCCGGCTCCACGCCGTCGACCATGCCCTCGCGCGCCTTGCCGCGGGAACCTACCCGACCTGCGAGACGTGCGGCGCCGCGATCCCGGCCGAGCGCCAGGAGCTGGTCCCGTGGGCGACGACGTGCGTTGCCTGCGGCAGCCACGCCCATTGAGCGAGCGCTCCCGGCAGCAGCCCGTTCTCCGGCAAGCCTGCCGATGAGCGCTGCCGGCGCATTGGTCGGCCTCGACCGTATCCGCGAGGCCGCCATCGTGCTGCGCGGGGTCGCCGCCCGGACACCCCTCGTGGCGTTCGGCGATCCGGCGCGCGGGCAGCTCCTCAAGGCGGAGTCGCTCCAGCCGATCGGGGCGTTCAAGCTTCGCGGCGCGTACACGGCCATCGCCTCGCTGGGGCCGTCCGAGCTGCGGCGCGGCGTCATCACGTACTCGTCGGGCAACCATGCCCAGGGCGTGGCCCGTGCCGCCCGCCTGCTGGGCTGCCCCGCCGTCGTGGTCATGCCGGACAACGCCCCGGCGATCAAGCGCGCCAGGGTCCTCGACGACGGCGCCGAGGTCGTGACGGTGGGGCCGGCCAGCGCCGAGCGGCAGGCCGTCGCCGAACGCATCGCCGCTGAGCGCGGCCTCGACGATCATCCCGCCCTTCGACGACGATCGCATCATCGCCGGCCAGGGAACCTGCGGCCTGGAGATCGCGGAGGACGTCGAAGACCTGGCGCTCGTGATCGTGCCGATCGGCGGCGGCGGGCTGGCCAGCGGCGTGGCGGTGGCGGTGAAGGCGCTCCATCCTTCGGCCCGTGTGATCGGCGTGGAGCCGGAGCTCGCCGCCGACGCCCGCGAATCGCTGGAGCTGGGTCGAATCGTGGAGTGGTCGGCGGCCGACGTCTCGCGGACCATCGCCGATGGAACGCGGACCCAGGCGCTGGGTGCCCGCACGTTCGCCCACCTGCGCGCCCACCTGGACGGCATCGTGACCGTCTCGGAGGTCGAGATCGCGGCCGGCGTCCGGCTGGGGGCCGAGGAGGCGCGCCTGGTCGTGGAGCCATCCGGGGCCCTGACGATCGCGGCGCTCCGCTTCCATGCCGCACGACCTGGGGCTGCCGCTGGCCCAGGGCACGGTGGTGGCCGTCGTCTCGGGCGGCAACGTCGACCCGGAGCGCTACCTCGCCTATCTCCGGGCACCGATCCCGGCCTGATCCCTCAGGGGGACGGGAGCCTCGGGTTGGCGGCAGTCGCCGCGCTCCCCGCCTCCGCCCCGGCGGCACGGGTCGTCATCCGGGCATCCTCGGCCGACTCGCGGCGGCGCGTGGCGGCCTCGTCGAAGCGCATCCACGCGGCGATGACGAGGAGCAGGGCGACCAGGAACCCGGCGTCGCCGAGCCCCCACATGATCGCGCCGGCCGCCTGCTGGTCCTGCAGCGGCGAAGGACCCCACAGGCGACCGTGGTCGCGTAATGGGGGTAGAGGATCGATCCCGGAATAGAGGATCGCGACCCCGAGGAACGAGTTGAGCGGCATCTGGACGAACAGGTAGAGGAGGCGCGCCGGGTAGCCCATCCGCCATGGGCTCGGGTCGCGGCCCACGATCGGCATCCAGAAGAGCACCGAGCTGACCAGGTAGAGCACGTGCTCCAGGTCGTGCAGCCAGACGTTCTCGAGCGCGGCATCGAAGAGCGGCGAGAAGTGGGTGCCCCACATCACGGCGGTGAAGAGGACCCACGCGACGAGCGGGTGGCCGATCACCCTGACCGCGCGCGAGTCGAGGATGGGCAGGACCCACCGTTGCCGCACCCGGGGCGATGCGACTCGCAGGATCAGCGTGATCGGGGCCGACAGCACGATCGCCGGCGCGGCGAGGAAGATCAGGATCACGTGCTGAACCATGTGCAGCGAGAACAGCGTCGTGTCGTAGCGCTCGATACCGGACTGAAGGGCGATCGCGATCGCGGCGAGCCCAAGCAGGAAGAACGCGGGCCGATCCGCGGGGACCGGGTGCGCCGGGTGAGCCGCGTTGACCCGTCGGACGGCCCACAGGTAGGCGGCGGCGGCGATCGCGAGAGGGAGCCAGATCGTCGGGTCGAAGGACCAGCCGAGCACCAACCCCGCGGCGTCCGGGGCGGAAGGCACGCCGGTCCCGTGGGCGGACACGACCGGAGCACCCGCGAGCAGGGCGAGCAGCACCGACCCGGCTGGGAACCAGCGGCGGGGGCCCGGGCACATGCGGCGGAACCCGGCCGGGCCGGACGCGGCGGGTGAGTCGGGGGCGGTCACGGGGCGATTGTGGCGCGAAGCGGCCCCGAACGGTGGCGTCGCCGGCCCGCCTCGTCCCGGAGGCGGGAACAACGTCCACGCCAGCGTGCGCATCTGCGCATGTTTTCGGGCACTTCGGGTATCATGCCCGCGCTTCCGCCTCTCCGCCGTCCCCGGAGCCGGAGCGATGCGAGGAGGGACCACCGGACGCGTCCCGGTGGAGCGCCGCGCCAGCTGCACGAGGTCTACCACACCCATGGGTCAGACAGCGAAGCGATGGGTCCGCCGCGTCGGGACGCTCGCGGCGCTCGGTGCCATCGCGCTCCTCGTCTCCGCCTGCTCGGACTTCAACCTGCGGACGGCCCTCCCGCCGGAAGCGGCCTCGGTCCAGGGCGAAGCCACGCGAAACCTCTACCTCGTCATCTTCGCGATCGGTGTCGCGATCTTCGTGCTGGTGGAAGGCCTGATCCTGTTCGCGGTCCTGCGCTATCGCCGGCGGGACGGCGACGATGAGCTGCCGCCGCAGATCCACGGCAACAACCGGCTGGAGATCGTCTGGACCGCCATCCCCATTGCGATCGTGCTGGCCCTGTTCGCGCTCTCATGGCAGACGCTCAACACGGTCGACGCACATACGCCCACGCCTCCGATCCGCATCGGGGTGGTCGCCTACCAGTGGCAGTGGCAGTTCGTCTACGCACCTGACGGCGTGGCGTGGCAGGACTGCAACGCGCAAGCGAACCAGGGCAAGTGCGTGACCGTCTTCGGAACGCTCCCGTCGGGAGGTGACCGCACGGGCTGGTCGCCGCCGATCATGCACGTCCCGGTGAACGAGACGGTGGAGCTCCAGCTGCATTCCATGGACGTGATCCACTCGTTCTACGTCCCGGCCTTCCTGTACCAGCGCGACATCACGCCCGGCAAGGACCAGGTGATCCAGTTCACCGCGGATCGGATCGGGACCTACCGCGGCCAGTGCACCCAGTTCTGCGGCCTCTACCACGAGTTCATGGAGTTCCAGGTGCAGGTCGAATCGAAGGCCGACTACGACGCCTGGCTCCAGCAACAGCTCGCACCGCCGCCCTCCCCGTCCGCGGCACCCGCGGCGAGCGCGGCGGCCGGATCGGGCGGCCGTCGCCGGCGGCCGGATCGCCGGCGGCGAGCGCAGCGCCCGGCGCCGCGGTCGCGCTCCAGCTCACCGCGAGCGGGATCGCCTACGACAAGACCGACCTCTCGGCGCCCGCCAACACGCCCTTCCAGATCGACTTCACGAACAACGACGCGGGGATCCCCCACAACGTCTCGATCCATGCGGGCTCGGCCACCGGCACGGAGGTCTTCAAGGGCGAGATCTTCACCGGGACCGGGGCCCGGACCTACGACGTGCCGGCCCTGCCGGCCGGCACGTACACCTTCGTCTGCTCCGTCCATCCGAACATGGTCGGCACCCTGACGGTCAAGTAGGAGACCCTGATGGCCACCACCGTGCTGCGCCCCGCGGCCACCTACCGGACCGGGCTCTACGAATGGCTCACCACGACCGATCACAAGAAGATCGGGATCCTCTACACGTTCAACTCGCTGATCCTGTTCCTGGTCGGTGGACTCTTCGCGCTGGCGGTTCGCACCGAGCTGGCCCAGCCCGGGCTCCAGTTCATGAGCGAGGCCACCTACAACCAGATGTTCACCATGCACGCCTCGGTGATGATCTTCTGGGTGGTCATCCCGTTCCTGGCGGGCTTCGGTAACTACCTCGTCCCGCTGATGATCGGCGCGCCGGACATGGCGTTCCCACGCATCAACGCCCTGTCGTTCTGGCTGCTGCCGCTCTCGGCGCTGATCGCCCTGCTGGGCTTCCCGCTCGGCGGCGCGGCCGCGGAGGGCTGGACCAGCTACAGCCCGCTGGCTGAATCGGCGTTCTCCAAGGGGCCTGGGACGGACCTTTGGATCGTCGCGCTCACGCTGGTCGGCACCAGCTCCATCCTGGGCGCCATCAACTTCCTGGTGACGATCTTCAAGATGCGGGCGCCGGGGATGACCCTCTTCCGGATGCCGATCTTCGTCTGGACGATGCTCGTCACGAGCGTGCTCGTGCTGATGGGAACCCCGGTCCTGACGAGCGCCCTGATCATGCTCTACATCGACCGGAATCTCGGCGGAAGCTTCTTCAACACCGCGCTGGGCGGCAACGCGATCCTGTGGCAGAACGTCTTCTGGTTCTATAGCCACCCGGCCGTCTACATCATGATCCTGCCCGCCATGGGGATCGTCTCCGAGGTGCTGCCGACCTTCAGTCGGAAGCCGCTCTTTGGCTACAAGGCGTTCATCTTCGCGACCGCGGGGATCGGCGCGCTCGGCTTCTCGGTCTGGGCCCACCACATGTTCACGACGGGGACCGTCTACCTGCCGTTCTTCAGCCTGATGACGTTCCTGATCGCGGTGCCGACCGGCGTGAAGATGTTCAACTGGGTCGCCACGATGTTCCGGGGCAAGCTCCGCTTCACGTCCGCGATGCTCTTCGCGGTTGGCTTCCTCTCGCTGTTCCTGATCGGCGGGATCAACGGCGCGGTCCTGGCCGCCGTGCCGGTCGACTACCACGTCCACGCGACCTATTTCATCGTCGCCCACATCCACTACGTGCTGTTCGGCGGCTCGATCATGGGCGTCTTCGCGGGGCTCTACTACTGGTGGCCGAAGATGTTCGGCCGGAAGCTGAACGAGACCCTGGGCAAGATCCACTTCGTCGGGATCTTCATCGGGATGAACCTGACCTTCTTCCCGATGCACCTGCTGGGCCTGTCCGGGATGCCGCGCCGTATCGCCGACTACAGCGCCACCGCCGGCTGGAACGATCTGAACCTGCTTGCCACGATCGGGGGCTTCACGATCGCGGTCGCGATGCTGCCGTTCCTGTGGAACGTCTTCATCACGCTGCGCTCCGGCGAGCCCGCCGGCGACGACCCGTGGGAGGGGAACACCCTGGAGTGGGCGACCTCGTCCCCGCCACCGCCGTACAACTTCGACCACCTCCCGCCGATCCGTTCCGAGCGACCGGTCTTCGACCTCCGCCACGCCAACGACGTGCCGGCGCTTCCGGCGGGGCACTGAGCATGACGACGAGCAGCACGGCCCTGGCACGCACGCGCCGGTGTCCCGGGCGAGAGCCGGGCGCACGGCCAGCGGGGAATCAGCAACCCGATCCTGGGGATGATCCTGTTCATCACCTCCGAGGTGATGTTCTTCGCGGGCCTCTTCGCCGCCTACTTCAACGTTCGCCTGAACGCGACGCAGTGGCCGCCCCTCGTGAACGAGGCGCCGTTCGAGCCCTTCCAGATCCACCACGAGATCCTGCTTCCGGCGACCCTGACGATGGTCCTCGTGCTCTCCTCGGTGACAATGCAGCTGGGAGTGTGGTCCATCCGGCGCGGCGATCGGACGGGCTTCCTTCGCAACACCGGGATCACCCTGGTCCTCGGGCTGATCTTCCTGATCGGCCAGATCTACGACTACACGCAGCTCGGGTTCGGGATCACCGACACGGCGTTCGGCAGCACGTTCTACACGCTGACGGGCTTCCACGGCGCGCACGTCCTGGGCGGTGCGATCATGCTCAGCGTCGTGCTCTACCGCGGGATGTCCGGGCAGTTCTCGGCCAAGCACCACGACGCGGTGGAGGCGACCTCCATCTACTGGCACTTCGTGGACGTCGTCTGGATCGCACTCTTCTCGACGCTCTACCTGCTCTGATCATGGAGGGATCGCGCGCATGATCATGCGGCCGCGCCGAGCGATGCTCATCGGTCTGATCTTCATCGGGCTCGGCGTCTCCTACGGGCTGGTCAGCCACGAATGGATCGGCGTGACGCTCCTGCTGGCCCTGGGCCTCTCGATGGGGATGCTGGCCTTCGTCCTGATGACCGCCTCACCGCGCGGCGACGAGACCGAGTAGCGCGGCGCGGCGATCCGGCAGTCCATGTCGCCCTGGAATTCGCTCCTCGCCCTGCTCAACCAGCTGGTCTCGCCGGACTGGGGTGCGCTGGTTGCGCTGATCCCGCTCGCGGTCGCGGCGCTCGTCGTGGCCTACCTCGGCTGGATCATGCGGCGGGCGCTCACCGCGCCACCAACGCGGACGCGGCCGCTGCCCGCGACGCCCACGCCGGCGCACATCCATATGCCGGGGCCCAGCCTCGCCCCGTTCCTGGCGGCGGCGGGTTTCGCCTGCTTCTTCCTCGCGATCCTCTTCGTCCACGTCGGTCCCGCAGGTGGATCCGGCGACCAAGCAGCCGATCGCGGACTCCACGTCGTGGACGATCCAGCCGCCCGGCCTCCTCGCGATCGCGATCGGCCTCCTGGCGCTCCTGTCCGGCCTGCTCGTACTGGGGGCGCGAGGCCAGTCGCGAATACGACGCGCTCGAGGCGCCGACCGCCCTGCCCGCGGTCGTGCACCCGGGACCGCCCGCCGGGGTGCACATGCCGGGGCCGAGCTTCCGGCCGTTCATCCTGGCCTTGGCGGCATCCGTGATGGTCGTCGGCGGGGTCCTCAACGTCGCGATCCTCAGCGGCGGCGTGGTGATGCTCGTGGTTGCCCTCCTGGGCTGGCTGCGCGACGCGCGGGCCGAGTACCGCGAGACGGTGCGGGCGGACGCCACGGGCCATCTCGAGAACATTCCCGCCCCGCGCTTCCCCACCGGGACGCTGCTCCTGTTCGGCGCGATCCTCGTCCTGAGCGTGCTCGTCGCGGAAGGGATCGTGCCGCCGAGGGAACCCGCAGCGAGCGTGGCAGCGTCCCCGGGCCCGGCCGCGGCGGCCGGCGCCGGTACGGCGCCCTCCCCGTCCGCGGCACCCGCGGCAAGCGCGGCGGCCGGATCCGGCGCCGGCGGCCGGATCGCCGGCGGCGAGCGCAGCGCCCGGCGCCGCGGTCGCGCTCCAGCTCACCGCGAGCGGGATCGCCTACGACAAGACCGACCTCTCGGCGCCCGCCAACACGCCCTTCCAGATCGACTTCACGAACAACGACGCGGGGATCCCCCACAACGTCTCGATCCATGCGGGCTCGGCCACCGGCACGGAGGTCTTCAAGGGCGAGATCTTCACCGGGACCGGGGCCCGGACCTATGACGTGCCGGCCCTGCCGGCCGGCACGTACACCTTCGTCTGCTCCGTCCATCCGAACATGGTCGGCACCCTGACGGTCAAGTAGCCACACGCGCCGGCGACTCGTCGCGACCAGCGGGTCGGGGCGGCGCCCTCCCGGCACCGGGACCATTCGCATGACCTCGCGCACGCAGCCGCGGCTCCGCCTCGCCGCCCGCCTCGCCGCCCTCGCCCTGCTTTCGAGCGCGCTCGCCGGCTGCGCGACCGGCGGGGTGGCGATCACGCCCGCCTCGTCGGTGATCCAGATCGGCTCGCCGCTCATCGGGAAACCCACCCCGGCGCTGGTTGGCACGACGCTGGATGGCGCGCCATTCGACCTGGCGGCGCTTCGCGGCTCGCCGGTCATCGTCAACTTCTGGGCGTCCTGGTGCGGGCCGTGCCGCGACGAGTTCCCGCTCCTGGCGGCCGCCGAGACGCGCCACGCGGCTCAAGGACTGAAGGTTGTGGGTGTCCTCTTCAAGGATTCGGCCGCGCCGGCGCGATCCTTCGTGGCGCAGGAGAAGGCCGACTGGCCGACCGTCACCGATCCGGACGGGACGATCGCGCAGCCCTGGGCGGTGCTCGCGCCGCCCCAGACCTACTTCGTCGATCGAGCCGGGATCGTCCGGGACCTCCAGATCGGGCAGGTCCAGGACGCGACGGAGCTCGACGGAATCCTCGCCGAGATCCTGCGATGACCGCCGCCAGGGGTGCCGCGGCCGCCCTTCGCGAACCCACGCTCGAGCCGGCCGAGGCGGCGACCGCCGTCCGGGGCGTGCCGCTCGCGATCGACGTTCGGGGCCTATCGAAGCGCTACGGGGCGTTGCAGGTCCTCGACAACCTCGACCTCGAGGTCCCACGCGGCGAGCTCGTGGCGCTGCTGGGGCCGAACGGCGCGGGCAAGACCACCACCGTGGAGATCCTGGAGGGCTATCGCAACCCGGACGGCGGCGAGGTGCGCGTCCTCGGAATGCATCCGTCCCGGGACCGCGCCGCGCTCCACGCGCGGGTCGGCCTGATGCTGCAGAACGGCGGGATCACGCCGCAGGGCAGGCCGCGCGAGCTCGTGCGGCTCCACGCCCGCTTCTACGCCGACCCGGCCGATCCCGACGAGCTGCTGGACCTGCTTGGGCTCAGCCACGCGGCCAACCGGCGCTACAAGCTCCTCTCGGGCGGCGAGAAGCAGCGGCTCTCGCTGGCACTCGCGCTGGTGGGGCGTCCCGAGCTCCTGATCCTCGACGAGCCGACCGCCGGCATGGATCCTGCCGCGAAGGCGGCCGTGCGCGCGCTCCTCGGCGATCTGCGGTCGCTCGGCCGCACGATCCTCCTGACGACCCATGAGCTGGCCGACGTCGAGCGTCTCGCAGACCGGGTCGTGGTGATCGACCGCGGCCGGGTCATCGCGGCCGGGACGCCGTCGGAGCTCGTCGCGGGGTCCGGACCCGTTCTGCGCTTCCACCTGGCGAGCGGCGACGGAGCACGGGTCGCGATCGCGGCGGACGAGATCCAGGCGCTGGGCCACGCTCTCGGCGGGACTCTCGAGCCGGATGGGGGGCCCGGACGCCACCGGCTTGCCGGGCGCGCCCCGGACCCGCGGGCGATCGCCTTCCTGGCCGACTGGTGCGAGCAGCGCGGCCTGCTCATCGCCGAGCTGCAGACGTCGGGCGGCACCCTGGAGGAGCGCTTCCTGGAGCTGATCGCGGAGGCGCGTCCGGAGGCGGATTCCGGAGCCGGCGCCGAACGTGCGCTGAGGGACGCGCCATGAGCCGCGCGGCGATGCCCGACGCGCTTCGCGGCGGCGACGGCCGGCCGTCCTCGCCGCTGGCGCGGATCGCATCCGCGCTCGAGATGGAGCTGCGGCTGACCGGCCGCCGCCTCGAGAACCTCTTCGTGACGCTCGTGCTGCCGGCGGTCCTGCTGCTCTTCTTCGGGTCGGTGGACATCCTCCCGGCCGCGGCGACCGCAGCGCCGGGCGCGCGCCCGATCGACGCGGTCCTCCCGGCGATCCTCGCCACGGCGATCGTCGCGGCCGGCCTGGTCAACCTCGGGATCTCGACCGGGTTCGAGCGCTCCTACGGCGTGCTCAAGCGGCTGGGAGGGTCGCCGCTCACGCGCGGCCAGCTCCTCGTCGCGAAGATCGCGACGATCGTCGTGGTCGAGGCCGTCCAGGCCGTCCTCCTGATCGGACTCGCGGTCGCCGTCTTCGGCTGGCGGCCCGCGCCGGGATGGGATCCGTTGGCGGTGGTCGCGGCCATCGCGCTCGGAACCGGCGCGTTCAGCGCGCTGGGCCTGCTGCTGGCCGGGACGCTCCGCGCTGAGGCGACGATGGCGCTCACCAACGCGCTTGTTCCTGCTTGCGCTCCTGCTCGGAGGGCTGCTCGTGCCGGCTCACCAGCTGCCGGGCGCGCTCGGCGCCTTCGCCTCGCTCCTCCCGTCCGCGGCGCTCGCCGATTCGCTCCGGATCGGCCTCGGCAGCAGCACCGGCGACATCGTCGGGCCGCTCCTGCTCCTCGGCGCCTGGGCGGCCGGCGCGTCGGCCCTCACCGCGCGCGCGTTCCGCTGGGAGTAGGCGGCAGCAGCGACCATCCCGCCCGTGCCCGCGGCACGCGGCGGCGGTGTGCGACCCGCCGCCCGGCCGCCTACCGCGTGCGGGGAAAGCCCAGGTCGACCGAGGAGGTACCCGGGTCCGGCCAGCGCGAGGTGACCACCTTCGCCCGGGTGTAGAACTGGATCCCCTCCGGCCCGTACATGTGGAGATCGCCGAACAGGGAGGCCTTCCAGCCGCCGAAGCTGTAATAGGCGACCGGGACCGGGATCGGCACGTTGATGCCGACCATCCCGGCGTTGACCTCGAACTGGAACTGCCGCGCGGCGCCTCCGTCGCGGGTGAAGATCGCGGCCCCGTTGCCGTACGGGTTCGCGTTGATGAGCCGGACCCCTTCCTCGTAGGTCCGAACCCGGATCACCGTGAGGACCGGGCCGAAGATCTCGTCGCGGTAGCAGTCCATGCCCGTGTCGACGTGGTCGATCAGGCTGGCGCCCAGGAAGAAGCCATCGCCGGCGCGATGGAGCGGGTGCTCGCGTCCATCCGCGACGAGGGTGGCGCCCTGCGCCGGAGCCGACTCGAGGTAGGAAGCGACCTTCTCCATGTGCTGGCGCGTGACGAGCGGGCCCATCTGCGACGCGGGATCGGTGCCGGGGCCCACGGTGACCCTGGGCAGCCGGGCGCGGATCGCCTCGACGAGCGGGTCCGCGACGTCGCCCACCGCGACGATGGTCGCGATCGCCATGCAGCGCTCGCCCGCGGAACCGTACCCGGCCGAGACCGCGGCGTCGGCGGCCATGTCGATGTCCGCGTCCGGCAGGACCAGCATGTGGTTCTTCGCCCCGCCCAGCGCCTGGACGCGCTTGCCGTTCTTCGTGGCGGTCTCGTAGATGTGCCGCGCGATCGGCGTGCTGCCGACGAAGCTGACCGCGGCGATGGCGGGGTGCTCCAGGAGCCGGTCCACCGCCACCCTGTCGCCCTGGACCACGTTGAAGACGCCCGCCGGCACGCCCGCCTCCGCGAGCAGCTCGGCCATGAGCATGGCTGCGGATGGGTCCTTCTCCGACGGTTTCAGGATGAACGTGTTGCCGCAGGCGATCGCGTTGCCGAACATCCACATCGGGACCATGGCCGGGAAGTTGAACGGCGTGATCCCCGCGACCACGCCGAGCGGCTGGCGGATCTGGTAGACGTCCACGCCGGTGGAGGCCTGCTCGGAGAAGCCGCCCTTGATGAGCGTGGGGATGCCGCAGGCGAACTCCAGGTTCTCCAGGCCGCGCGCGATCTCACCGAGCGCATCCGAGGTGACCTTGCCGTGCTCCGCCGTCAGGTGCGCCGCGAGCTCCGTCCGGTGCGCCTCGACGAGGTTGCGGACCCGGAACAGGATCTCCGTGCGCTTCGAGAGCGAGGTGGCACGCCACGCCGGGAAGGCCGCGGCGCGCTGACGCGACCGCTGCGTCGACCTCCTCGACCGACGCGAAGTCCACCGTCCGGGCGACGGCTCCGATGGCGGGGTCGTAGACGGGCCCGAAGCGCCCCGAGGTCCCGGCCACGCGCGCTCCACCGATCCAGTGGTTCACCCGCTCCAGAGCCGCACGGGCTTCCACGCGTGGCTCACCAACCTGTGTCATTCGTAACCTCGATCCTGCCGGCCACCCCGGTCGGCCTGGCGTCGTCCCGCGGAAGAAGGTGAGGATACCGCGGGGCCAGCCCGTGGAAGGCGACACCGCAAGGGCCGGGCACGTCGGCCCCGGAATCACGAACCCCGGCGGGCGGGCCGGGGTTCGCTGGTGGATTCGTGGTTGGTTGCGGGGAAGGGATTCGAACCCTTGACCTTCGGGTTATGAGCCCGACGAGCTGCCGCTGCTCCACCCCGCCCCGGTACTATACACATTCGAGGCTGGACGGTCAAAGGAATGTCCACGCATCCGGGCGTTCGAGGCACGGTGCGCACCGGCCCACCAGCGCAATGACGGAGGCCCGACCCGATGCCAACCGCCGGCTCGCCGGATGACCTCCTCGCCGCCGCGCTCGCGGCGCGGGAGCGGACCTACTCGCCGTACTCGGGCTACGCCGTGGGCGCGGCGCTGCGCGACGAGCTCGGCCGGGTCCACGCTGCGCCGAACGTGGAGAACGCCGCCTACCCCCAGGGCCAGTGCGCGGAGGCGTCCGCGATCGGCATGCTGATCGCCGCGGGCGGTCGTCGAATCGTCGAGGCCCTCGTCGTCGCCGATCCTGCGTCCGGGCTCCCCACCCCGTGCGGCGCATGCCGACAGCGGCTCCGCGAGTTCATGCCGCTCGACGGGCTTGTCCACCTTGCCGGGCCGGGTGGGGTCATCCGCAGCGTGACGCTCGGCGAGCTGCTCCCGCTCAGCTTCGGACCCGAGTTCCTGCTCAAGGAGACCCCGCGATGAGCCCCCGCGGCGCCGGCGACGCCCACCTCCCCGGCGATCCCGTCGCAATCGCGGCGCTGCTCCGGGAACGGGCGGGAGGACGCACTCCACGCCTGGGCATCGTGCTGGGATCAGGCCTCGGCGGGCTCGCCGATATCCTCGATGCGGCGGTCGCCGTCCCGTACGCCGAGATCCCGGGCTTCCCGACATCGACCGTGGCGGGCCACGCCGGCCGGTTCCTGATCGGCGAGCTCGACGGCACCACGGTCGCCTGCATGCAGGGCCGCTTCCATCTCTACGAGGGCCTCCCTCCTGCGGTGATCCGGCTCCCGATCCGGACGTTCGCCGCGCTCGGCGTCGAGGCGCTCCTGCTGACGAACGCAGCCGGCTCACTGCGTGCAGAGGCAGGGCCGGGCAGCCTGATGCTGATCACCGATCACCTCAACCTCATGGGAACGAACCCTCTCGTCGGACCGAACGACGACGCCTGGGGCGAGCGGTTCACTGGCCTCGAGGACGCCTACGACCCGGCACTCCGCAGCCGGCTGCTGGGGCTTGCGGCAGGGCTCGGCATCCACCTCCACGAGGGCGTCTACTGCGCGCTCCTCGGCCCGATCTTCGAGACGCCCGCGGAGATCCGCGCCTACCGCGCCCTCGGTGCGGACGCGGTCGGCATGTCCACCGTGCCCGAAGTGATCGTCGCGCGCCACGCCGGGCTCCGGGTCGCGGCGATCAGCGCGATCACCAATCTCGCGGTGGGCATGAGCGCGGTGCCGGTCGACCATGCCCAGACGCTTCGGGGTGCCGCGATCGCCGCGGCGGACCTCACGCGCCTGGTCCGGGCCTTCGCCGGCTCGTTCGCGGCCCAGCCAGCGTCGGGGGACTAGCGGATGCTTCCGCAGGAAGTCATCCGAGCGAAACGCGATGGCCGCGCCCTCACGGACCAGGAGATCGCGTTCTTCGTGGCCGGCATCACGGACTGCTCGATCAGCGAGGGGCAGGTGGCGGCCTTCGCGATGGCCGTGCTGGTCCGGGGGATGACGCGACGGGAAGTGATCGCCCTTACCCACGGCATGCGCGATTCCGGCACGGTCCTCGACTGGTCCCGCGCGGACCTGCCCGGCCCGGCGCTCGACAAGCACAGCACCGGCGGCGTCGGCGACACCGTATCGCTGATGCTGGCGCCGATCGTGGCGGCCTGCGGCGGCGCGGTCCCGATGATCTCGGGGCGGGGGCTGGGCCACTCCGGCGGCACCCTGGACAAGCTGGACGCGATCGCGGGCTACACGAGCGTTCCCGACAATGCCACCTTCCGCCGGGTCGTCCGCGAGGTCGGCTGCGCGATCATCGGCGCGACTGCCGACCTGGCGCCGGCCGACCGGCGCCTGTACGCCATCCGGGACGTCACCGCCACCGTCGAGAGCATCCCGCTCATCACCTCGTCCATCCTGTCGAAGAAGCTGGCCGCTGGCCTTGTCGGCCTGGTACAGGACGTGACATTCGGCAGCGGCGCATTTATGACCACGGCCGAGGACGGGCGCGCCCTGGCCGAGAGCATCGTGTCGGTTGCCAACGGTGCCGGGTGCCGGACGACCGCGCTCCTGACGGACATGAACCAGGTGCGTGGGCACACGGCGGGAAACGCCGTCGAGACGCGCGAGGCGATCGCCTACCTGGCCGGCGAAGGCGGCCCAGGCGCTCGCGAACCCCGCCAGCACGAGGTCACGATGGCGCTGTGCGCCGAGCTGCTCGTGACCGGTGGCCTGTTCGCAGACGCGGCGGCGGCGCGGGCTGCCTGCGAGCTGGCCCTGGCGTCCGGGGAGGCGGCCGATCGCTTCGCCCGGATGGTCGCGGCGCTGGGCGGGCCCGCGGATCTGCTCGAGCGCCCGGACGTATACCTGCCGTTGCCCGAGGTCACGCTCCCCGTCCGCCCGGAGCGGAGCGGGTTCATCGTCGCCGAGGACACGCGGGCCATCGGCCTCGCAATCGTCGGCTTGGGCGGCGGGCGCGTTCGCGCCGACCAGCAGATCGACCACGCGGTGGGCCTCACGCGGTTCGCGCCGATCGGCGCCGCGGTCGGCCCGGACCGGCCCATCTGCCTCGTGCACGCGCGCTCCGAGGCCCAGGCCGAGGCCGCGGCGCGCGAGGTTCGTGCCGCGGTCATGATCGGCGACGAGCCGCCGGCTCCCATGCCCGTCGTGCTGGAGCGGATCACCGGGTAGGCGCAGCGCACCGTCGCAACCGCTCCCGGGGGCCCCGATCAGTCCCGACGCTCCGATCCTGTCAAAAGCGCGGATCGCAAACCGTATGGGTAGTCGGTCACCCGCCGAGCTCGCTCATGTCGGTCCGATGCCCATCCAAATCGGTCAGGTGCTCGTGCGAGCGCGGAGATGAAAGGGTCGTTGGGCAGATCCAACCCCGAACGCGGTTCGGACAGCCCTTGGACGGCCCGGTCCGGCGGCAAGAGACCGCATACGGTTCGCCTGGCGGGCAATTGAGAGGATCGAGCAGCGTTCCGTGCGGAGGGCCGCGGCGGCAGAGGGCCGCGGGCAGAGGGCCGCGGCGGCAGGGGCCACGGCGGAGCACCCGCACGACTCAGCGGGGCGGCCGACCGTCCTTGAGGAACAGGACCTCTGCCCCGATTGGGTGAAAGCCTGCCGCGAGCACGGCCCGCAGTGAGGCCGCGTTCCCGGGCGCAACCTGCAGGAAGACGCGCTCGCCGCGCGGAACGGCAAGCATCGTAACTGCGGCCAACGTGCGGCCCAGGCCCCGGCCACGTGCCGGTCCGGAGACCTCGAAAGCCGCCTCCCAGCGGCCGGCAAGCCCGCGCCCGACGATCACGAGGCCGTCGCCGTTGCCCGACTCCCAGGCGCGCACATCCGTGCGGTAGCGACAGGCGCGGGCCAGCCGCGGGTGGTCCACGTCCGGGGCGATCTCGCGGAGCTCGTCAGGGAAGGGCGGGGCGCCTGCGCCGGCCCGGGCTGCCAGCACCACGTCCAGCGTCCCGGGCACAGCGCCCAAGCGCTCGCCGAGCCAGGCCAGGAAGGGAGCGCCCATGGGCGCCGCGATGTCGTCGGGGTCCAGGTGGGCTGCCACCTCGGCAGGGTCGACGTCCGCCGCGATGACGTGGTGACCGGTGAAGGAAAGGACGGCGTGGACGGGACCGTCCGGCGCCGGGAGAACCTGCGTCCGGCCGTCAGCGGGCGGGAAGCGACCTGCGGCGGCATCCTCGAGGAGCTGCCGGAGCGCGGTCGGGGCGCCTTCCATGGTGCCCGGAACGCGGGAGGCGCCGACCTCGCCGGTCGCGTTCAACGGCGAGGCGCCGGGCGGGCCGGGCGGGCCGCGGCGCGCCGGTCGCCCGGTCGCACGCTGTGTCGGGCGCACCGTCCCGGGGGCTGCGCGCGCCGCTGAGGATCGCCTGTGCCTCCCGGGAGGCGGCTGGGGACGCGGACTCGACAACCGCGTCAACGATGCCGACCACGACCGTCCGGATCGGAGCCCCGGCTGCTGCCAGGACCTGGCGCGCGGAGTTGCCCTCGTCAAGGATCAGGACCGTCTCGCCGGCCCCGGCCCCGACCGAGTCCACCGCGATGACGTACCCACCGGCCGGCGTCCCGGCCGGGTCCAGGAGATCGCAGAGAAGGAGCGTCCGGCCGTCGAAGGCCGGGGCGTTGATCGTCGACACGACGGTCCCCACGACGCGGCCGATCTTCACGGCGTTGCCCCGCGGAGCGCCGCGACCGCGTCCACGATCCCCACGATGGCGTGGTCGACCGGGACGAACGGGTCGGGCATGGCCTGGGCGGCCTCGCGTGCCGCGACGAAGTAGACCAGCTCGCCCGGACCCGCCATGTGGATGGCGTCCGCGGCCACGAGCTGGCCCCCGATCGGCTGTGAGGCCCGGTCCAGCGGCTGGATCACGAGCAGCTTCACGCCCTCGAGGCCCGGCGACTTCACGGTGGCGACCACCGTCCCGATCACGCGCGCCAGCTGCATCGGCGGCCTACTCCCGGATCCGCGCGGCGAAGCGGGCGTCGGCGGCCAGGTTGCGGGCCATCTCGCGTGCAGCAGGGGGATCACCCGCCACGCGAGGCCGGGCGACCCGCCGATCCGGTCACTGCCGATCTCCACGCGCCGCCTCCACGTCGGCCACCGTCCCGTCGAACAGGAGGTAGCCCTTGCCGCCGAGGTCGTCGGCGAGCCGGATCTCGAGGAGGCTGACCCGGGCGCCCTTGAGCCCTGCGTCGGCGGCCTCGAGGATCGCCGCGACGGTGCCGGTCTCGATGATGCCGAGCGCCTCACCCGAGGCGGCGCGGCGCTCGCCGCGGATGGCGGCGACGAGGTCCTGGCGGACGTTGGGGATGAGGACGGCGTCGAGCACCCAGGAGGCTCCGACCTCGCGACCCGCCTCGAGCGGCCTCCTCCACGTCGGCGACCGCGCCGGCAACGAGGATCAGGTACTTGCCGGGGTGGACCGTGCCGGCCCGGATCACGTCGATCGGGGCCCGCTTGGCCATCGCGTCGCCGGCCTCGATGCCCGCGGCGATCGAGCCCAGCTCGAGGAGAGCGAGGGCGGGCTCGATCGCGGGCCGGGCGTCTCCCATCAGACGATCCGCAGCGCGCCGACGACGGTGATCCGCCGTTCGCGCGAGAAGGTGCGGGGCCTGGTCAGCCCGTCGCCGGACGGGCTGGCGATGGAGAACGAGGTGAATCCCTCGCCCCCCTCGCCGAGGCCGGCGACGTTTGGCCCGTTCGTCACGAAGATGCTGCAGTTCATCGCCCGGGCCATCCGGGTGATCGTCTCGACGTTCGTCGAATGGATGGAGGCCGTGTGGCGGAAGCCGTGCTCCATCCGCACCGCCAGGTCGATCGCCTGCTCCACCGTCCCCACCCGGACGACCGGGAGGACCGGCATCATCTGCTCGGTCCAGGCCAGGCTGTGCTCGCGCGGGACGTCGGCGACGAGCAGGCGCGGCGCCGGCTCCGCCTGGACACCGATCTCCGCCAGGATCTTCGCCGCGTCGCGCCCGATCCAGGCCGGGTTCATCACGCCCGGCCTGCCGGGTTGGCCGAGCTCCGTGAAGATGACGCGCTCCAGCCGGCGCAGCTCGTGCTCCTTGAGCAGGTACGCCCCGTGCTGGGTCATGGCCCGGAGCAGCCGGTCGGCGACGGAGTCCACGACGAGGACGACCTTCTCGTCGATGCAGACGAGGTTGTTGTCGAACGAGGCGCCGCGAACGATGTCCCGCGCGGCCCGTTCGATGTCGGCGGTCTGGTCGACGACCGCGGGCGGGTTCCCGGGCCCGGCGGTGATCGCCCGCTTGTCCGTTCGGAGCGCCTCTCGCACGACAGCGGGACCCCCGGTCACGAGGAGCACGCGCACGTCGGGGTGGCGCATGAGCGCCCGGGCAGTCTCGATCGTGGGGGTCGCCACGGCCGTCACGAGGTTCGGCGGGCCGCCGGCCCCGACGATCGCCCGGTTGATGAGGCGGATCGTCTCAGCGGAGCAGCGCCGCGCGCCGGGATGCGCGTTGAAGACCACGGCGTTGCCGGCCGAAACGATGCTGATCGTGTTGTTGATGATCGTCGAAGTCGGGTTGGTCACCGGGGTGATCGCCGCCACCACCCCGAACGGGGCGAACTCGGTGACCATCATCCCGGCATCGCCCGTGACGGCCTGGACCTCGAGGTCCTCCGGCCCGGGAGCCTTGGATGCCACGAGGCGGTTCTTGACGACCTTGTCCTCGACCCGCCCGAGGTGCGTCTCCTGGTGGGCCATGCGGGCCAGCTGCTCGGCGTGGTCCAGCATCGACCCGCGCACGGCGTCGATGATCACCTTCCGGCCGGCGAGGCCCTGGGCCTCGAAGGCGCGGAAGGCCTCCGCGGCGGCAGCCACTGCCTGGTCGATCGTGGCGTGGATGCCGTCGCCCAGCTCCGCCGCCGCGGCGGCCGAGAGCTCCGCCTCTGCCCGGAGGCCGGCGCCCGGCCGCTCGCCGCCGGCGGCCGCGACACGGCGGCGTACCCGCTCGATGATGTCGGCGATCTCGCGTCCGTCGAGCTCATTCATGGCCTGTCCCCGCTACTTGCGGTAGACCTCCCGGCCGCCGATCTCCCACGTGTCGACGATCGCCATGATCACGGCGTCGCAGGGCCGGTCCCGGGTGGTCTCGGTCTGGCGGGCAGAGCTCCCGGTGGCGTACAGGACGACCTCGCCGATGCCCGCCCCGACCGTGTCGGCCGCCACGACATACCCGCCGGCTTCGTGGTTCTCCGCATCCAGCTGGCGCACCACCAGGAGCGTCCAGCCCTCCATGAGCGGTTCCTTGCGGCTCGCCACCAGGGTCCCGGTCACGCGTCCGAGAAGCATCTTCCACCACCTGCCTGGGGAGCGGCGCGCCGGCTTGGAGCCGGCGCGCCCGTCCCGCGTCCTAGCCCTGGCCCGACTCCGCCTTCGCCTCGTCCAGCCGCCCGAGCGGCAGCACGAGGTCCACGTTGACGTGCGGCCGGGCGATCACGTGGCTGGCGACGACCTCACCGACCTTGGCGGCATTCCGGACGCCGGCTTCGACCGCCGCCTTGACCGCTGCGACGTCGCCCCGCACCACGGCCGTCACGTACCCGCCGCCCGTCTTCTCGTAGCTGACGAGCTCGACCTTGGCCGCCTTGACCATCGCGTCGGCGGCTTCGACCACCGCCGCGAACCCGCGCGCCTCGATCATCCCGAGCGCTTCTGCCATCGATCCGTTCTCCTTCTACGACCCTGTCCGACTATGGTTTTGCTTCGCGTCCTTCGAGCCCCTCGATCGCGGCCAGCGCGGCGCGCCAGCCGACGTCGATGTCGCGTTCCTCGCCTCCGAGGTAGATGCGGCCCATGGAGCCGAAGGCCCGCACCTCCAGGATGTTGATGTGGGCCGCCTTCTCCGCCTCGTTGGCGGCCAGCGCGGCGTAGGCGGCCGGCTCGAGCTCCAGCACGTACAGCGTCTGGCCAGGGATGAGCATCTGGCCATGCCGGGTCCGGTTGATGAGCTGGGCCTGGTGGTCGTCGATCCGGCGGATGATCTGGCTCGACAGGACGCGCGGCTTGATCCGGTCCGTCTCGGCCACGCCCGACCTCGGCGAGGATCGCGGCGCCCGCGGCCCGCACCTCCGCCTGCGACGGCGAGTGGATCTCCAGCATGCCGTAATAGCGCTCGATGATCTGCATGCCCGGCTTCACGGACGTGGTCTTGAGGGCGATGTCGGTCAGCCGGTTGATCTCGATCCCGGGCGAGACCTCGATGGAGAGCGAGGCGTCGCCGGCGAGCGGCAGGAAGCCCTGGGCGACCGTGCCGAGGAACGCGGCGTACTGGGCCTGGAGGCTGTCCAGGAAGACGTACGCCCGAAGATCAATATTGCCCATGCGCGCCCTTCTCTCCCGTGACGATCTTGACGCCGGCCGAGGCCCCGATGCGGGTCGCGCCGGCCGCGATCATGTCCTGCACGTCCTGGGCGGTGCGGATTCCGCCGGCCGCCTTGACGCCCATCTTCGGCCCGACCGTCTCGCGCATCAGCGCGACGTCGAACACGGTGGCCCCGCCCGAGGCGTACCCGGTGGACGTCTTCACCATGTCCGCCTTCGCCTGCTTGGCGAGCTGACACGCGATCACCTTCTCCTCGTCGCTGAGGAGCGCCGTCTCGATGATCACCTTGTTCAGCGCGCCAGCCTCGTGGCAGGCATCCGAGACCCGGGCGATGTCCTCGCGGACCGCGTCGAGCATCCCGCTCTTGAGGGCCCCGATGTTGATGACCATGTCGATCTCGCGGGCCCCGTCGCGGATGGCCCGGCGCGCCTCGAGCGCCTTGACCTCGCTCGTCGCCGCCCCGAACGGGAAGCCGATCACCGAGGCCACCACGACGTCCGTGCCGCGGAGGTTGTCCGCGCGCACGGCGAACCCAGGTGGGGTTGATGCAGACCGCGGCGAAGCGGTACTCCGCCGCCTCCGCGCAGAGCCGGTCGATGTCCGCGGCGGAGGCGTCGGGCCGCAGGAGCGTGTGGTCGATGTAGTGGGCGAGGTCGGCGGGGACGTCGGCGGCGCGGCCGTGATAATCGACGCGCGTCGCGCCGCCGGCCACGACGTCGCGGACCTTGGTCGCGCACTGGGCCGCGCAGGCCCCTCGGCACGATGCGCACGGGTCACCGTCGGCGCCCTGGGCACCTGCACCCGCCCCGTTGGCGAATGCCGCGAGCACCTGCCGGGTGATCGCCTCCACCAGGTCGTCGCGTTGGCTGCTCGTCTCGGTCATCCTGTTCGGCCCTCACCGGCTGGTCGCATGTAACGGCGCTCGACGTCCATGATCTTCTCGACCCGTGCTGCGTGGCGGCCCGGTCCCCAGGCAGTCCCCAGCCAGGCCCGGACGATCTCGATGGCGAGGGCTTCGCCGATGAACCCGGCACCCAGCGTCAGGACGTTGGCATGGTTGTGCTCGCGGCTGTTGCGGGCGGAGGAAAGGTCGTGGCAGAGGGCGGCGCGGACGCCCGGGACCTTGTTGGCGACCATGCACGAGCCGATCCCGGCGCCATCCACGATGATGCCCCAGCGGCAGGTCCCGTCCGCCACGAGGCGGGCGACAGCATGGGCGAAGTCAGGGTAGTCGACGGGCGTGCTCCCGTGCGTGCCACAGTCCTGGACCGCGAAGCCGGACTCCGCCAGCACCTGGCCGATCCTGTCCTTGAGCGCGGCCCCGCCGTGGTCGGCGCCGATCGCGATCGCAACGCCCTCCTGGGCGACCGGGGTGGATGCCTGCGCCACGCTTGTCGCGGCCGCGGCGACGGGCGTGGCAGTCGCGTCGCCGGCGAGGGTGGCGTCAACGATCCGGCGCACCACCTCCCGGACCGCGTCCGGCGACAGTCCGGCAGCCGGGGCCGCGGGATCCACCTGCACGCGCGGGCGCTGGTCAGGCATGCTCAAGGACCCAGGCGGCCGTCGCCTCGTCTGCCACCAGCACCGTGATGCACCCCGCCCGCAGGGCCGCCAGGGCGATCGGGCCCCGCCCGGGCCCGGCCGCCAGGCCGACGGTCAGTGCCTTCTCCCGGAGATCCTCCAGCGGCAGCCCGATCGTGCGCCGGTCCAGCGATGGGAGGGCGATGCGACCGTCACGGGAGAGGAACCTCCCCAGGACGTCCCCCACGGCGCCGGCATCGGCCAGCGCCGCCAGATCAGCCTCGCCGAGGTAGCCCGAGGCCACGTGGACGCTATCCGGACCCATCAGGCCCATGCTGAAGACCGCCGTGCCAGCCTCGCGCGCGGCGGCCAGCGTCTCGCCAACCGAGGGATCATCCTCCAGCGCGTCGCGCAGCTCTGGCGAGCCGACGATCGCAGGTGCAGGCATCAGTCGCAGGGCGGCCCCGCTCGTCGCCCCGAACCGCTCCACGATCTCGTGGGCGCGCGTCGGGTACGTGGAACGGGACGTGGCGCCGTTGAGCTGGACGATCTCCGTGGCCGCGGTCCAGCCGGGCCGCAGGTGCGCGGCGAGCTCCAGCATGGTGCGACCCCACGAGACGCCGATGGCTCCAGCGGGCCGCAGCGACGCGAGGTGGGCGGCACCGGCCTCGGCCACGCGCTCGCGCGCGAGGAGCTCGTCGTCCGGCAAGGAACCCGTGGCCGGCACATCCACGACCACGGCGCCGCGCAGCCCGAACCGGTTCGCGAGCGCATCCTCCAGCTCCACGAAACGCGCCGCCGGGTGGACGATCTCGATCCGGACGGCCGACTCGCGCAGGGCGCGGTCGAGAAGCCGGCCGACCTTGAAGCGGCTGACGCCCAGCCGCTCCCCCACCTGGTCCTGGGTGAGGTTCAGCCGGTAGTAGAGCTGGGCTGCGCGAAGCATGAGCCGCGTCTCCCCGGCGAGTGGCTCACCGGCGCGCGCGGCCGCCGACCCCCCGGAAGCGACGGGGTCGATCGCAATGCTCAAATGTGCAGCCTATTGCTCATGTGTTGACAACGCTACCCCGCCGCCCGGCCCCTGTCAAGGGGATCGCGTCGGCGCTGGCGATGCCTACGCGCGATGCGGAGCCGGCGCGCCAGCCGGCGTACCGGATCCGTGTGCGAGCGTGCGAAGCGCGAGCAGGGCGGCGGCGCAGGCGAACGCGATCAGCCCTGCGCCGGCCATCCCGGCGCCGAGCCCGACGCCGTTCGAGACGAATCCCATCACGGGCGGGTAGACGACCGACCCGGTCACGGCCGCGGCGGTGAGGATCCCGCTCACCGCGTTCGATCGCGCCGGGTAGAGCCCGCCCGCCGAGGCCATGATCATCGGGTAGACCGGGCCGCAGGCGAATCCCGCGGCGCCGAACAGGGCGATTGATGCCCCGACCCACGGGACCGCCACAGCAGTCACGATGGCGACCCCGGCCGCGAACACGCAGGCTGTCGCGACCGCGATCGGGGCGAACCGGCCGGCAAACCGACTGGCGACAATCCTTCCACCCGTGAGGCCTGCCCAGAAGACGGAGAGGGCGGCCGTCGACACGCCGACGGGCGCATCCTTGAGGAAGCGAACGAGCCAGCTGGACACGCCGTTCTCGGAGGCAACGTAGCAGGCGATCGCCAGGGCCAGCAAGACCAGGGGGAGCGGCACGCGCCGGGCTCCCAGGCCGCGCAGCGAGGGGCCGCTCAACGCGACGCCGGGGGTGCCGAGATCGCGGGTGACAAGCCGCAGGGCGACGGCGACCACGAGGGCGCTGGTCACCGCGAACGGCACGCGCCACGCAACGCCCACCTCCACGAGCGCACCCACCGCCAGCGGCGCGGCCAGGGCCCCGACGCTGTAGCAGAGGTGAAGACGGTTCATGGCACGGCCGCGATCCTCGTGAAAGCGGTCGAGAAACAGGCCGTTCACCCCGACCTCGACCGACCCGGACCCCAGTCCGCTGATGCCGGCTCCGAGGACGAAAAGCACCCAGCTGGGCGCGAGGCACTCCACGCCGAGCCCCACCCCCAGGGCGAGGACCGCGGCCGGCAGGACGAGGCCTCGTCCGAGCCGCTCCATGAGGTACCCGCTGGCGAGCGACCCGAGCACGAACAGGAGCGACGATGCGAGGTAGAGGACGCCCACGCCGGCATCGGACTGGGTGAAATCGCGCTCGATCGCGGGCACGAGCGCCGGGACGAGGAGCGCGCTCCAGCCGATGAGGATGAAGCTCGCATATCCCAGCGTGGTCACGCCGTCGGAGCGACGCCCGGGTCCCTGCCCGGCAGTCATGCGGCGTCGGACTGGCGGGCCCGCAGGGCCTCGCGCCAGGCGTCCAGCGCGACGGGCCACCAGACATCGACGCTGACGCTGCTGCCGTACCAGGTGGCACGCCGGCTCGGACCGTGGACCGCGTCCGCCAGGACGACCTGGCGTGAGCCCGGCAGCAGCGCCGCCGCGACCGGGACGAGCCCGTCGCCCTCGACCGAATCGAGGTCCGGCTGCGGGTGGACATCCTCGTACAGGCGTCGGATGAACCGCTCGCCGGCGTCCCGGGCGTCGAGCCGGCCGACGAGGCACCGCGATGCCACGCTGACATACCCGGTCGTCGGCGCCCACGTCGCGCCCGGAACGTGGCGCTGGGCGAAGTGCGCGCCGGCCTCCCCGACGCGCCGGCCCCAGCGGCCAGCGTCGGCGGCCCCCGGGCTCGCCACGTTCGGCGTTCCGAGCGTGACGAGCGCGCCGATCCGGCCGGCCGCGCGCATGGCCCGTCCCTCGAACGGGACCGCTGAGGTGAGCAGCCGGCCGATCAGGCCGCCCGCGCTATGGCCGACGTAGAGCACCGGGGCTCCCCGGGATGCCGGCGATCCCGCCGATCGGGAACCGGCCTCCAGCAACGCCCGGCCCACGCGGTTCGTGATCGGGCCCAGGCCGCGCGCCGCGGCGAGGATCCAGTCGGGCGGGTACACCGGTGCGACGACGATGTCGGCTGCCCCGCGGGCGCGCAGGATGGCAGCCAGGCTGTCGTACCCGCCTGGCATCGTCAGGAAGCCGCCGGCCATGAGCACGACCGGAGCGAGCGACCGGGGCTCGACGTCGCGCCACGCGGGCGACGCGAGGTGTGAGCGCGGTGGGCCGGGGACAGCGCGCTTCAACAGGCGTGCCCACGCGGCCGATCCAGCGCTCATCGGCGGCCATCGTACCGGTCCCGCGCCGACCACGGCACCCGGGATCCCGGCCGTACCCGTGAAGAATCACTCACATTGCCATGGATCGTTTGGCCTGTTGACAATACTTTAGGTGCAGCCGTACTATCCGCGAATGCCACCAGCCTCCGTTTCCCCCGATCTCACGGCCGCCGTCATGTCCGACATGGCGCGCGCGTTTCACCTCCCCGGCGGGCCGGGTCTCCCCGGCGGGCCGGGTCTCCAAGGCGGGCCGGGGCTCCCCGGCTGGCTCGCGCAGGACCTTACGCTCGCGCAGGTGCGGACCCTCTTCCTCATCGCGCATGAGGCGCCGCTCCCGATGGGCCGGCTCGCCGAGATCCTCGGCGTGTCAGTGGCCTCTGCATCGGGCATCGTGGAGCGCCTGGAGCGGCATGGCCTTGTCGTTCGCCAGCACCGCACCGATGATCGGCGGATCGTGGACTGCGCGCTGGCGGACGCCGGCCGCAGCCTCATCGACGAGATGTCGGGACAGCGCCTCGAGATGGCCCGGCGCGCCCTTGACGTGCTCACGCCGGGCGAGCTGGCGGACTTCCATCGGCTGGTCTGCCTGATCGCGGATCGGGCGGCGGAGACAGCCCGATGACGGGACTCCTGGTCAACTTCCTGCGCCCCTACCGGCGGGCGCTCGTCCTCGTGGTCTCGTTGCTGCTCGTGCAGTCGCTGGCCAACCTGTACCTGCCGGAGCTGTACGCCGACATCATCAACAACGGCGTCGCGAAGGGGGACACGGACTACATCATGCGGATCGGCGGCCTGATGCTCGCCGTGACGGCCGCCCTGGGGGTCGCCTCGATCATCGCCGTCTACTGGGCGCGCCAAGGTGTCGATGGCCTTCGGGCGCGATCTCCGCGCCGCCATCTTCGGGCAGGTGCAGGCGTTCTCGCAGGTCGAGGTGAACCACTTCGGAGCGGCCTCGCTGATCACCCGCAACACGAACGACGTCCAGCAGGTCCAGACGGTCGTTCTCATCGGTCTCACCGTGATGGTGTCGGCGCCGATCATGCTGGTCGGCGGCGTGATCATGGCCCTGCGCCAGGACGTCCCCCTCACGTCGATCCTGCTGGTGATCGTGCCGCTGATGGCGCTGATCATCGGCACCCTGGTCCGCCGCGCCATGCCGCTCTTCCGGGCGATGCAGATCAAGATCGACCGGATCAACCAGGTGATGCGCGAGACGCTGTCCGGCGTCCGCGTGATCCGGGCATTCGTGCGGACGGACTACGAGGAGCGACGCTTCGACGAGGCGAACGAGGACCTGTTCGAGACCGCCCTCGGGGTCAACAGGCTCTTCGCCCTGATGATGCCGACCCTCATGGCAATCATGAACCTGTCCACCGTGGCCGTGCTCTGGTTCGGCAGCATCCGGGTCGACAGCGGCCAGATGCCGATCGGCAACCTGACCGCGTTCCTCCAGTACATCATCCAGATCCTGTTCGCGATCATGATGGCGACCTTCATGTTCGTGATCGTGCCGCGCGCCGCGGTGTCGAGCGACCGGATCCGCGCAGGTGCTGGACACGGAGCCATCCATCCACGATCCGGCCGACCCGGTGCAGCCACCGCGCAGCGGCCACGTCGAGTTCCGGGACGTCGAGTTCCGCTACCCGGGCGCGGAGGAGCCGGTCCTGCGCAGGATCTCGTTCGTGGCGGGTCCGGGCGAGACCACGGCGATCGTGGGCAGCACCGGCAGCGGCAAGTCCACCCTCGTGAACCTCCTGCCGCGCTTCTACGACGTGAGCGGCGGGTCGGTGCTCGTCGACGGGGTCGACGTGCGCGAGATGGACCGCGCCGACCTCTGGAGCCGGATCGGGCTGATCCCCCAGAAGGCATTCCTGTTCAGCGGCACGGTCGCCAGCAACCTTCGCTACGGCGACGAGAGCGCCTCGGAGGCGGACCTCTGGCGCGCCCTGGAGATTGCCCAGGGCCGGGACTTCGTCCAGGAGATGGAAGGGGGACTCGAGGCCCCGATCACCCAGGGGGGCACCAACGTCTCCGGCGGCCAGCGCCAGCGCCTCTCGATCGCCCGGGCCCTGGTGAAGAAGCCCGACGTCTACGTCTTCGACGACAGCTTCTCCGCGCTCGACTTCCGGACGGACGCCCGCCTCCGCGCGGCGCTGATCGAGAACCTCGCCGACGCCACGGTCCTCATCGTCGCCCAGCGGGTCGGGACGATCCTGCACGCCGATCGGATCGTGGTCCTCGACGCCGGGAGCGTGGTCGGCATCGGCACCCACGACGAGCTCATGCAGACCTGCGAGACCTACCGCGAGATCGTCTACTCGCAGCTCTCCGAGGAGGAGGTCGCGTGAGCGGGCCGCACACGGGTGGTCCGGGTGGCGGCCGGCCCCCGATGCGCGCGGCGGCGGCCCCGGCCGTGGCGGGCCGATGGGCTTCGCCGCCATGCCGGTGGCGAAGCCGAAGAACTTCCGGGGCTCCTTCCGGCGCCTGATCGGCGAGCTCCGGCCGGAGCGCCGGGTCGTCATCGCGGTGATGCTCCTCGCGATCGTCAGCGTGGTGCTCGCCATCCTTGGTCCCAAGATCCTGGGCAACGCCACCAACCTCCTGTTCGACGGCGTGATCGGCAAGCAGCTACCTGCCGGTGTGACCAAGGCGCAGGCCGTTGCCGGCCTCCGCGCGGCGAGCCAGCCGAACCTCGCCGACATGCTGGCCAGCATGAACGTGACGCCCGGCAGGGCGTGGACTTCGGCGCCCTCGGCGGGGTCCTGCTGCTGGTGGCCGGCATCTACGCCGTCAGCTCGATGCTTCTCCTGGGGCCAGGCCTACCTGATGGCGGGCGTGACCCAGCGCACCGTCTATCGCCTGCGCCGGCGCGTCGACGAGAAGCTGGGCCGCGTGCCGCTGTCCTACTTCGACCGCGAGTCGCGCGGCGACATCCTGAGCCGCGTCACCAACGACATCGACAACATCGCCCAGACGCTCCAGCAGAGCCTCACCCAGCTCATCACCTCGGTGTTCACGGTCATCGGCGTGCTGATCATGATGTTCTCGATCAGCCCGCTCCTGGCGGTGATCTCCCTGCTCGTCGTGCCCGCCGCGCTGGTCGTGACCATCCTGATCGCGAGCCGGTCCCAGAAGCAGTTCGCCAGGCAGTGGGAGCGGACGGGCACGCTCAACGGCCACGTCGAGGAGATGCACACCGGCCATGCCATCGTCAAGGCGTTCGGACGCCAGCAGGAGGCGATCGACAAGTTCGAGGTGGAGAACGAGGCCCTCTTCCAGGCGTCCTACAAGGCCCAGTTCATCTCCGGAACCATCCAGCCGGCGATGAACATCATCTCGAACCTGAACTACGTCGCGATCTGCGTCATCGGCGGCGTGCGGGTCGCGTCGGGGACGATGTCCCTCGGCGACGTCCAGGCCTTCATCCAGTACTCGCGCCAGTTCACCATGCCGATCGTCCAGACGGCCAGCATCATCAACGTGCTGCAGTCGGCGGTCGCCTCCGCCGAGCGCGTCTTCGAGCTCCTCGACGAGGCCGAGGAGGCCCCCGACGCCGCCACGGCCCGGCCGTCGCACGAGGCAGCGGGCCGGGTCGTGCTCGACGACGTCTCGTTCCGCTACCTGCCCGACGTCCCGCTCATCGAGGACCTGAACCTGGTGGCGGACGAGGGCCACACGATCGCGATCGTCGGCCCGACCGGGGCCGGCAAGACGACGGTCGTGAACCTGCTCATGCGCTTCTACGAGATCGACTCGGGGCGGATCACCGTGGACGGGGTCGACGTCAAGGACATGACCCGCGACGACCTTCGACGGACGTTCGGGATGGTCCTCCAGGACGCCTGGCTCTTCAACGGCACGATCCGGGAGAACATCGCCTACGGGCGCCTGGACGCGACCGAGGAGGAGATCCAGCAGGCCGCCGAGGCCGCCCACGTCGACCACTTCGTGCGGACGCTGCCGGGCGGCTACGACACCATCCTCGACGACGACGCGACGAGCGTCTCCGCCGGCGAGAAGCAGCTCCTCACGATCGCCCGCGCGTTCCTCGCCGACCCGCGGATCCTGATCCTCGACGAGGCGACGAGCTCCGTGGACACGCGGACCGAGGTCCTGATCCAGCGGGCGATGGCCAGGCTGATGAAGGGACGCACGAGCTTCGTGATCGCCCATCGCCTCTCGACCATCCGCGACGCCGACACGATCCTCGTCATGAACCACGGCCGGATCATCGAGCAGGGCACCCACAAGGACCTGCTGGCGCGGAACGGCTTCTACGCCGACCTGTACAACAGCCAGTTCGTCGAGGCGCTCGAAGAAGCCGTCTGACGGAAGCGCGGCGGCAGCGAGGCCGGCACCGCGCGGGGCCCCTCATCCGGCCATCGAGCAGTGGAATGCTCTTCGGACTGCGAGGCGCACCCGAGGGTAAATCGCGATGGACGGCACCATTGAGTCTCCTATGATCGAAGCCCGCCGCGCGCTCGTGCTCCACGACCGCCCGCTGGTGGTGGACCTCATCACCCTGACGCTCAACCACGGCGTCTTCGCCGTCCGGGCCGCGAGCACCCTCGCGGGGGCGGAGGCGATCCTGCGCGACTGGTCCCCCCACCTCGCGGTGATCGACATGGACCACGACGACAGCACCGCCCTGCTCGGCCGGATCGGGGCCTCGAACGGCCTGACCCGGGTTCCCACCCCCGTCCTGGGCCTGACCCGGCGGGGCGACCTGCGCACCAAGCTCGCGGCGTTCGACCTCGGGGTGGACGACATCCTGACGATGCCCTTCTCGCCCGAGGAGCTGCTGGCCCGCTCGATCGTGATCACCCGGCGGGCGTCGGGGACCGACCGCCCGCTCATCCCCGCGATCCGGCTCGGCGAGATGGAGATCGACATCCTCAACCGGCAGGTCCGGGCGGGCGACTCGGTCGTCCACCTCTCGGGCATCGAGCAGAGCCTGCTCTACCTGCTCGCGAGCCGGGGCGGGCGGGTCGTGAGCCGCGAGGACATCCTCGACGCCATCTGGGGCACCGACTTCGTGGCCGAGAGCAACATCGTCGACCGCCACATCCGGAGCCTGCGCATCAAGCTCCAGAACGACTACCGCCACCCCCGCTTCATCGCCACGATCCCCGGCCAGGGCTACCGCTTCATCCCCACCTTCTCCAACACCGGCTGGGGCGGGCCGAGCGCGAGCGACGGGGGCGAGCCGATCCGCTGACGGCCGGAGCCGGCGCGGGGCGTTATCGCGACGGTCATCCTGGGCGTCGCGGGTGCGGTCGTCGGGGGCTACCTCGCCGGCACGGTGCTCAAGGTCGCCGACGAGACCGGCGTCAACGTCGAGAGCATCGTCGTCGCCGTGGCCTGGGGCATCGTCGTCGTTGTCGTGTACAGGCCGCTCATGGGCCGGCGCCCCACTGCCTGAGGGGCCGCTCTCGCAGGGTCCGCCAGCGCCTACGCGTCCTGCGGGGATCCCCGTGATCGCGGCATGACGAGCCGTAATGACGCGGCCGCCTGGAGGCCCGAGACTGCCGTCCGTTGCGTCCAGAGCGGATCGGCATCGAGATCCCGGGGGGTCGGTCGTGAAGCGCTTGCGCGAGAACCGGGAGAGCCTGTGACCGCCGTCGAAGCCCGCCGCGCTGACAATCCAGGCGGCGGGATGGCCATCCAGGCCGAGGCCGGGGCAAGGGGAAGGGCCAAGCTCGAGACGATGGTCCTCCTCCTCGGGATCCTCCTGGTCCTCCTCGTCGTCGTGATGACCGTCGGTGCCGCGCCGCCTGGCTGACGGGTCCCCGCGGATCGGGCCCTGCCGAGCCGCATGACGGACCGTAATGACGCTCGCGTCCGCACGGCGCAGATTGCCAACACCCCCCGATCGATCGCGGGATTTAGGCGTTCAGGTCGAATACTCCCCTCCGCGCTGCTCCCGGTGCCGCTTGGACTCCCTCCCAGCCGCACCGAGAGCGGTGATTTGTGGATGAGACTGTCCCCGTCGGCGATCAGTCGGCCGTGGCTTGGAGCCGCCCACCGGGCGCGTACACGGCGCGCGTGATACCGCACCTCGACGGCTTGGCCGTTCCGCAGGAAGCTCCGCAGGTCATGTGGCAGCGATGACCTGATCGAGGGGAGACGTGCACCTGGCGCCATGCAGCCACGTTGGGCATTGCCGAAAGGATCGAGATGAAGATCGAATTCGACGGACTTCCGGGTGCCTCCGGACCAACAGGTCGACCTCGGTGGGTGGCCGACGAGCATCGACCCAGTCGCCAAGTCGAAGAAGCACTATCGGAAGCTGTTGGCTGACCACGTCGCCGAGCTGAGCTCGCTCCAGCGCCTCCACTACGCGTCCGACCGATATGCCTTGCTGCTGATCTTCCAGGGGATGGACGGCGCCGGCAAGGACGGCGCAATCCGGCACGTCATGTCCGGAGTCAATCCGGAAGGCTGTGAGGTCTTCAGCTTCAAACAGCCGAGCGCCGAGGAACTCCAGCATGACTTTCTCTGGCGGACGACAACCCGGCTTCCCGAGCGCGGGCGGATCGGGATCTTCAACCGTTCGTACTACGAGGAGGTGCTCGTCGTTCGGGTGCATCCGGACATCCTTCGGACCGAGCACCTCCCGCCCGAGCTGATCGACGAGAAGACCATCTGGAGGGATCGATATCGCTCCATCGTGGAGCTCGAGGAGCATCTCCATCGGAACGGCACGCGAATCCTGAAGTTCTTCCTCCACCTCTCGAAGGACGAACAGCGGAAGCGCTTCCTGGCCCGCATCGACGAGCCGGACAAGAACTGGAAGTTCAGCCAGGCCGACATCCTCGAGAGGAACCATTGGAAGGCGTACATGGACGCGTACGAGGCGTGCCTGGGCGCGACGAGCACGCGGCACGCGCCCTGGTACGTCGTCCCAGCCGATGACAAGGACACCGCCCGGCTGATCGTCTCCCAGATCATCCTCGACGCGTTCAACGAGTTGCACATGGAGTACCCGAAGGTCACCGCACGACGGCAGAAGGAGCTGGAAGTCATTCGCGAAGGGCTGGCAGACTAGGCTTCGGCTGAGAGGAGCGCGGCGATGTTGTGGGAAGCCAGTGTGATTGCCGGCTACGGGCTGGCCGGCCTTGACGGTGAGATCGGGTCGGTACGGGACTTCTTCTTCGATGACCAGAGCTGGGTGATCCGCTTCCTCATCGCCGACACCGGAAACTGGCTGACCGGCATCCACATATCGATCGCTCGGGCGGCACTCATGGAAGTCGACGGCGGAGAGTCGCTGGTGGGGGATCGCGAGCCCGCTCTCGACCGATTTGCGTACCTGGCGGGCGCGACCGCTCCTCGGCCCGGGTGACGGCGGCGGCTTTGTTGTCGGCTCATGCGAACTTGATGCCAGTTCGGCAACGAATGCCCCACGCGAGCGGTTGGGCCGGTAGCGTTCGTCAACATGGACGAACCAAGTACCCCGCCCCGCCACTCCCGGCACGCCGCCCTGCTCGCAGCCTCCGTGGTCGTCGGCCTCGTCGCCGCGTGCGGGCAGACGACAGTCAGTACGTCGGGCCACGCCCTGTCGCCGTCGCCCGCGCCCGCAGGCGCGATGCTCGCCGGGGCCGCTGGTGGCGGATCCTCGGCGACCGGTCCTGGATCGCCGACCGGCTCGACAAGCCCGGTCGCGAGCTCGCCGGGGGCGGCGGCTTCAACCACGCGGGCATTCCCCGGAGGCTTTCTCGTCGCGGATCGCGGGAACGGCCGAATCCTGGCGATCGACCGGACAGGCAAGATTTGGTGGCGTTTCCCGACCTCTTCCGGGGCTGTGCCGGCCGGCCAGGCATTCGCTGCGGACGACGCGTTCCTCGCCCCCGACGGGCGCACGATCGTGGCCAATGACGAGACCCACCAGGTGATCGACCGCATCGATATCGCGACGGGCCGGATCACCTGGCAGTACGGCCACTACAACCGGGCCGGTTCGGGGACCGGGTTCCTCCACACCCCGGATGACGCCTATCCGCTGGCGAATGGCAACATCGTGGTGGCGGACATCGAGAACTGCCGGGTGCTCGAGATCAGCCCGGCGAAGCAGGTCGTCCGGCAGTGGGGCCGGACCGGGGCCTGCACTCCTTCCGCACCGGCGACATACGGTCGTCCCAACGGGGACACGCCGCTCCCGGATGGCGGCCTCCTCATAACCGAGATCACCGGATCTCGCGTGGTGCGGCTGGCCGCCGACGGTCACGTCGTCTTCGACATCCACGTCCCAGTCCACTACCCGTCCGACGCCCAGCTGGACAGCGCCGGGAACGTGATCGTGGCCGACTACAGCAACCCCGGCTCCGTGGTCAAGGTCAGCCCTGCCGGGAAGCTGCTCTGGCGCTACGGGCCGACCACGGGCCCAGGCCGTCTGGACCACCCCAGCCTGGCGACCCCGCTCCCCGGTGGCACGATCTCCATCAACGACGACTTCCGGCACCGGCTGGTGATCGTGGACCCCGCGACGAACAAGATCGTCTGGCAATACGGGGCAACCGATGTTCCGGGACAGGGAGCGAACCACCTCAACGGCCCGGATGGGCACCAGCCCCTGCCGGCCGGCCTGATGTTCTGAGCCGAACGAGGAGCCGTTATGACGATCGTGGAGATCACCGATAGCCACCTCCGGGTCGTGGTACAGGGCATGGACAAGGTGCTGGCTCTCAAGAGCACGATCGAGGTGCCGCTCGCGCATGTACGGGGAGCCACCCCGTCGCCGGACGCTCTCCGCGAGCCACACGGACTTCGCCTGCTCGGCACATCGCTCCCGGGTGTCGTTGCGGCGGACGCCCGGGTCCGGGTCGTGGGGCAGACCTGGGGACCCGGCTCGGACGCGCTCCCCACGGGCGATCCGGGAGTCCGGAGTCGGGTCCGTGCGTGAATCGTGGTGAGCCCGGTGGTGAGCCCGGTGGGATTCGAACCCACGACGCAGGGATTAAAAGTCCCTCGCTCTGCCGCTGAGCTACGGGCCCACGCGGCGTAGACGATACCTGCCGCGGGGTTGACGGGTGCAGCGCCGGAAATGGTTGCGTAAGCCTGCAGATCCGGCTACTGTCCGCGAATGCGCTGGCACCTCTTCTCGTCGGAGGCGAAGAAGAAGCTCTGGCGGCCCAGCCGGGAGGCACGGGCCCTGGGGCTCTGACGGCGCGCGCAGACGACGACCGGGGGCCTCCAGGGAACGGAGGCTCCGAGGGCCGCGGACACCGACGGTGACCGCGGTCTTTTTGATTCGCCCGGCGGCGATCCGGCCCTCCTCCCCGGCGGAACCCCGCGTCACTTCCACTTGACGCGGAGGACACCACGATGCAGGCAGCGATCCTGGGTGACGGCCCGTTCGGGAGGGCAGTGTCCGACGCCCTCAGCGCGCACGGAGTCGCCGTGCACGTCGTCGGGCGACCGCTGGCCGGAGCGCACGGACGGGGCGTCTTCGCCGGCATCGACGTGGTCGTCGATGCGTCGCGTGGCGAGGCGGTCCTCGCGAACATCCAGGCCGCGGTCGGAGGAGGTGTCCGACGGTTCGTCATTGCGACCACCGCGTGGGATCGGGACAGGCGCGACGTCGCCGAGCTGCTTCGCACCCGGGGAGCGGCCGCGGTCGCCGCCTCCAACTTCAGCCCGGGTGCCCTCGTCTTCGCCCGGCTCGTGGAGATGGCCGCGCGCCAGGTGGCGGGCCTGCCGGGCTACGAGCCGTACGTGGTGGAATGGCATCGGCGTGCGAAGGCCGACCGGCCTTCCGGCACGGCCCGAGACCTCGCCCGGCGCATCCTCGCCGTGAACCCGTCGCTCGATCGTGTTGCCGCAGCCACCGACGGCCCCGGGGAGGCCGGGGCGCTCGAGGTGGTCGGAGTGCGGGCAGGCACGAACCCCGGCCGCCATCTCGTCGGCTTCGACGGCCCGGGCGAGACGCTCGAGCTCACTCTCAGCGCTCGTGATCGGAGCGCATGCGCGTCGGGGGTTGTTGCGGCTGCCGACTGGCTGGTCGCCGAATCCCGGCCCGCAGGTCTCCATCCATTCGAGGCCGTCCTCGGCGTCGACGATCGCTCGGAGGTGCACGCCGCCAGCTGACGCCATGAGCCGCGCCCGCAGTTGCTCCTGCCAGGCCGATTCGGCCACTCCTCTCGAACATCCGAACGGAGCCGCTTCCATGACACCGATCACCCGCAGCGCCGACCAAACCCACCCGGTCCTTGGCGGCGCCCTGACCGCGCTCGTCACGCCCTTCACGCTCGACGGAGCGCTCGACGAACCCGCCTTCCGGCACCTCGTCAGCTGGCAGGTCCTGTCCGGCATCGACGGCCTGGTCCCCTGCGGCACCACCGGCGAGGCGCCCACCCTTGCCCAGGCGGAGCGCGAGCGGCTCATCGAGATCGCGGTCGAGGTCGCGGCCGCCCGCGCGCCACATCGCCGCGTCACGATCGTGGCCGGCACCGGGACCAATGACACCGACGCGACGATCCGCGCTACCCGGCGAGCCGCCGACCTGGGCGCGGACGCGGCGCTCGTGGTGGCGCCCTACTACAACCGGCCGGACCAGCGGATGCTGGAGAGTCACTTCCGGGCCGTCGCCGACGAGGGGGGACCTGCCGGTCGTCGTCTACAACGTGCCGGCCAGCACGGGCACGAACGTGGAGGCGGACACGTTCCTGCGGCTGGCCGCGCATCCACGGATCGTGGCCATCAAGGAAGCCTCGGGCAACCTGGAGCAGATCGCGAGGGTCTGCCGCGAGCGGCCGCCCGACGTGGCGGTCCTGCCGGGCGACGACGCCTGGACGCTGCCGATGCTCGCGCTGGGCGGCAACGGCGTGATCTCGGTCGCCTCGAACGAGATCCCAGGCGAGATGGTCGCGCTCTGCGCTGCCGCCCGGGACGGCGATTGGGAGCGGGCGCGACGCATCCACGAGCGGTGGCTGCCCCTCATGCTGGCGAACTTCCGCGGCGCGCCGAACCCGGTGCCCGTCAAGGCGGCGCTCGCCCTCATGGGCCTCGTCTCCGACGTCGTCCGGCGGCCGCTGCTCTCGCTCGACGACAGCGCGCGCCAGCGCCTGGCGCTCCTGCTGCGCTCGCTCGGGCTGCTGGAGCTTCCCGGTGGCCGCTCGGCGCGGGAGACGGCACTGCCGGTCGAGGGTGCGGCATGAGCCGCCGCGCGACGGCTGACGCGGCCCGCACCGATACGCCGCCCGCGGCCGGCTTCACCCGACGCGGCCCAGGTTCTCGCGGCCCTGGAAACGGGCCAGCTCCGGGCCGCCGTGCCGGATCCCGACATCCCCGGACGGCTGGGCGGTCCGGCCCGACGTGCGAAGCCGCGATCCTTCCCTGCTTCGCCGACCGCGCCACGCGGCCGTGGTCGGCCGCCGAGACGTTCGGGTTCGTGGATCGGGTCGGCCTCCCGCCAAGGACCTGGCCGGCTCGACCGACGCGCGTGCCGCGGTGGCGACCGGCCGTCCGGGCGGTCGTCCCCGGCGGAACCGCGATCCGGGCGGGCGCGCACCTGGAGCCGGGCGTCGTCGTCATGCCGCCGTCCTACGTCAACGTCGGCGCGTGGATCGGCGCCGACACGATGATCGACTCGCACGTGCTGGTCGGCTCCTGCGCGCAGGTCGGCGCGCGCGTCCACCTGGCCGCGGGCGTCGTGGTGGGCGGCGTCCTCGAGCCGGCCGGGGCGCGGCCCGGTGATCGTCGAGGACGACGCGTTCGTCGGTGCGGGCTGCCTTCTGCTCGACGGCGTGCTGGTGGGGCAGGGCGCGGTCCTGGCGGCCGGGGTCACCCTCACCGGCACGTCGCGCCTCTATGACCTGCCCGGCGAACGGCTCATCGCCGGGTCGCCGGAAGAGCCGCTCCGCGTCCCGCCGGGATCGGTGGTGGTGCCGGGGACGCGCACGGTTCCGGGCGCGTTCGCGGAGCAGCACGGGCTGGGCACGCTGGTCGCCCTCATCGTGAAGCATCGCGACGCGCGCACCGATGCCCGGGTGGCGCTCGAGGAGGCGCTCCGGTGACGACGTCTGGCCTCCGCACCTCCCGGGGCCAACCCGAGGCTGCCGCGGGCCGGGACGCGGGGCCGGCGAGCGAGACATTGCCGGTCACGCCGCGCGACTCGAGAGCGCTGCCGGGTTCGACCGCCCCGCGGCGAGGCCGGCCGCCCGCCCGCAACGAGATCCTGCGCGGCGACCGACTTGGCGGCCTCGAGCCGGCCGACCTCGTGGCCCGGTTCGGAACGCCGCTCTATGTCTACGACCTGGACGTCATCGAGCGCCAGGTCCAGACCTTGCGGGCGGCGCTGCCGCCGATCGTCGAGATCGCCTACGCGGTCAAGGCGAATCCGGCCCTCGCGATCGTCGCCCACCTCGGCCGCCTTGGCCTGGGCGCGGACGTGGCCTCGGGCGGAGAGCTGGCCATCGCCCGCGAGGCGGGGATCCCCGGGCAGCGGATCGTCGTGACGGGTCCCGGCAAGCGCGACGCCGAGCTCCGTGAGGCCATGGCGGCCGGCCTTCGGGCGATCACGCTCGAGTCACTGGGCGAGCTGGACCGCCTGGACAGGATCGCGGCCGGCGCGGGTCGCCGCGTCCCTGTCCTGCTGCGCGCCTCGATCAGCGCAGTGGAAGGCCTGGAGCGCGTCCGGCTGGTCGGAGACGACGGGGCCGGAAAGTTCGGGATGGACGAGCCCGACCTGTGGGTAGCGGCGCGCTCCATCGCCCGGTCGAGGCACCTCGAGCTGCTCGGGCTGCACCGGTTCGGGGCATCCAACGTGCTCGACGCCGGGCGCCTGGCGACGCACGTGCGCGAGACGGTCGAGCTGGCACGGGCGGTGGCCGCCCACGCCGCGGTCCCGCTCCGCCTGGTCGATGCGGGGGGCGGCCTGGGCATCCCCTACGAGCCGCACGAGGAGTCGCTCGACGTGGTCGGGTTCGGCCGCCGCCTGGCGACCCTCGCCGAGGGCTGGGCTGCCACGCCAGGGCTGGGCGATCTCCGGGTGCTCCTGGAGCCGGGCCGCTTCCTGGTGGGGGCCGCCGGCGCCTATGTCGCGCAGGTTGTCGACCGCAAGCGCGTCGGCGAGGCCGAGGTCGCCATCCTCGACGGCGGCGTCCACCACCTGCTTCGACCCGCGCTGGTCGGGCAGGAGCACCGCGTGCGGGTCCTGGGAGCCAGGGCCGGGACGGCCCGATCCTGGCCTGTCACGGTCGCCGGCCCGCTCTGCTCCGGGTTGGACATCTTCGCCGCGAATGCGCGGCTGCCGGTTCCGGCTGTCGGGGACCTGGTGGCGGTGCTGGACGCGGGCGCCTACGGATTCACGGAGTCGATGCCGTTCTTCCTCAGCCATCCGGTGCCGGCCGAAGTGGCAATCCGCGGCGGGCGGGCTGCCCTGATCCGTCCGCGCCTGGAACCCGCGGACTGGCTCGGCCGGCAGCTGCTTCCCACCTGGTAGGCGCGGCGGGGGCGTCGGACGGGCGGCCCGCGCCGGGCGGCCGGCCCAACCGGACCCGGGCATGACCTGCGCCCCACTGGCCTTCGAGCGGTCTCCCGGTATGATCGGGGGGTGACCGACTTCTACGACATCGATCGCGCCAATGCCCGACTCTCCGAGGTCGCTCGGGGTGCTCGAGCAGCTGCGCTCGCAGCGCCTCGAGTTGATCGCGTTGCGGGATCGCCTGGTCGCGGCACGCAGGCGAACCCAGGCGCCGGGAGAGGGACGCACGCTCGTCGACGAGGCGCTCGGTGAAGCCGCGAGCGGCGAGCCGGGCACGACGACCTCCGATTCTCCGCGCGTCCTCGACGCCCGGATCCGGGCCGTCATCGACCAGATGGAGGCCGCGGTCGCCCGACTGGACGGCGTGGAGCGTGCAGCTGCGCGACATCGAGCAGGGCCTGGCGGATTTCCCGGCGCTTGTCAACGGGCGCCAGGTGTGGCTCTGCTGGCAGCTGGGCGAGGACGAGATCCACTTCTGGCACGACCTGAACGCGGGGTTCGGCGGCCGACGGCCGCTCGTCGAGCTCTCGTGACGGCGCGGCACCCTGGGGCGCCGGGCGACCCAGGGTCTCCCCGCAGCGGCGCTGCGACCACGATGTCCGGGCTCTCCGGGCGCGTCATGGAGCGCGGTCGGTCGAAAGCCTACCGACCACTGCCGCCGGAGATTCGTGCCGCGGCCGTGGAACGGGGGCTCGCCGCGTACGCGCGCGGGGCCTGGTACCTCGCCCACGAGGAGCTCGAACCCGCCTGGATGGGGACCGACGACCCCGCGGAGCGTGCCCTGCTGAGCGGCCTCATCAAGCTCGCCGCCGCCTACGTCCACGCGGCGCGAGGAAACGCGCTGGGCGTCCGGACGAACCTCCGGGGAGCCCGTGAGCGCCTGCAGACCGCCGCCACGGCTGCCGACCGGGCCCGTGGCGCACTTGGCACCGCCGGATGGGTCGACCTGGACCTGCTCCTGGCCGGCCTCGAGGACCGCCTGGAGCGCGTCGAGGACCTCTGCTCGAGTGCGCCCGGCAGCGCTCTCCGAAGGGCTCCTGGCAGCATCGCCGCCGTCGCGCCGGGCACCGGCCGGCATGGAGCTCGGCCAGGGCCCTGGCACGGCACCGCGAAGGGCCGAAGCCGCACCGCCGTCGCATGACGTCGCCGGCCCCATCGGCCGGTCCCACCGCGCTCCCCTCCCGATTGCGCCCCTCCCGCTCCCCCGGAGGGATGGCTGATGGAGCCCGGCGCGACCCTCCCGACGCTCGGCGTCGTCGATGCCCACGCGGCGCACACGGACCCCCAGCGGACACATCCCCAGGTCGCGACGCCGATCCTGCTGGACGTCCGTGAACGCCACGAGTTCGCCGCCGTTCGCGTGCCCGGCGCACTCCTCTACCCGACCTCGTCGTTCCTTCTCCGCTTCTCGGAGCTGCCCCACGACCGGCCCATCCACGTCATCTGCCACACCGGCAGCCGCTCGGCCGCCGTGACGTCGTTCCTGCTCCGGAACGGCTGGACGCAGGTCTACAACGTGGCCGGGGGCATGGACGCCTGGGAGCGCGCGGGGCTGGAGGTCCGGCGCGGGCCGCTTGCCCCCGGCGAAGGCGACCCGCCCGCCTGAGCGGTTGCTCGCCGGATCCTCGCCGGGATGCCCGCGGCCGAGCCGCGGGTTCCTGCGGGACCAGCTCCTCGCGCCGCCTCTTCGCGGGCTCTGCCCTCGCGGGTCCCCCTCTCGCGGGTCCCGCCCTCGCGGTCCTTAAGCGACCCGCTACTCGCGACAGTGTTACGCAGAGCGCAAGCGAGCGTGACAACGCCGAGCCAGACGCCGGGCGGCCCGCCGCGCGTGCGGCAGGTGCGGCGGCATTCCCTCGCCCGCCAGGCGAACCGCCGCCCTCGGAGGAGCGCGCACGGGCTTGCGAGCGAGGCTGCAGCGCGACGAGCACTCCCGGGAGTAGCCGCCTGCACACGGTTCCTCGGTGTGGGGAGCAGCTCTCGCCGCACCGGGCACGGCACGGAACGGCTGAGGCCGCCCGAGATGACCGCGGAGCCCGTTCAATCCAGGCCACGGGACCCTGCGCCGACGACACGCGCGGCCGCCGGGGCCGGGCAGCCCCGCGGGAGGAGCGCGACACGTCGGGAGCGGCGCGACACCCCCGGGGCGCGACCCCCGTCCGGGGCGGCGCGAGTCAGGCGGTTCGCTGCCGCCGGTTGCGCAGGTGGTGGAGGAACGCGCGCGTGCGCTCCTTGTGGTTGAACGCGTACCCCAGCAGCAGCAGGAGCACGAAGTCGCCGGTGGCCACGCCGGCGGCCGCGAGGTACGAGAGCTGCTGGCCGACCGGACCCTGGATGCCCATCGCGGGAACCACGATGTAGAAGAGGCCGAGCTGGAAGAACGGGAGCGCCGGGGAGAGGTTCGCGCGCGCCGTCCCGGTCGTCGCGCCGGACGACGTGGTCCCGCCGACGAGGAAGACATGCGAGCCGGAGACGATCGGCGCAGCGTCCTGCAGGTCGAGCGTCGACGGCAGGTCGCTCGCGGCGAGATGCACCCAGCCCGGGATGTTGCCGTTCGCGTCCGGGATCGCCCACACGATCTCGCCGTTGGAGCCCGCGCCCCCGGCGTAGTACAGGTTCGAGTTGGCTACCCAGCCGAAGGCGCCCTTGTGGGCTGCCGGCAGGTTCTGGGCGGCGGTGCTCGAGGTTCCCCATCGGGTCACCTGGCCCAGCGTCGCCTTGTCCGTCGAGATGTCACCGCGGAGCACGGTCCGCGTGGGCCCCGCCGCATCCTCGCCGCCCCACACGAACAGCTCCTGGCCGAGGACCGTCGCCACCGACGTGCACACGCGGCGCCGGTTGGGCAGCCCCGGAGGCGTCGAACGAAGTGAGCGGCGCGTTGGGCGCCCATGCCTGGAGCTTGCCGGTCGTCGCGTTCAGCGCCGACTTCCACACCGTGTCCACGGGACCCTTGCCGTCGGTGCCACCCACGAGGAAGATGCCGTCACTCGCGACGGCGACCGAGGCGCCGGCACGCGGAGCCGGCAGCTTCAGGTCCGTCGACTCGGTCCAGGTCGTGATCTTGCCGGTCGCGACATCCGGGGTGCCGGCGAAGACGGTGTCGGTCGGCTGGCCGTCCGCGCCGAGGCCGCCGATGACATACGCGGTGCCCGAGAAGAAGACCGCCGCCGCCTGGGCGCGCGGAGCCGGCAGCGGGGCGCCCTGGCTCCATGCATCGATGTTGCCGTCCGGCCGGATGACGGTGGCGAAGACGCTGGCCTGCGGTGTCCCGGTCGGATCGGTGCCGCCGACCAGCAGCGTCTCGAGGCCGGCTCCCACGATCGCCGCGTCGGTGCGCGCCTGCGGCAGCGCCAGCTGGACCGGGCTGGGCTCCCAGGGCAGGACCGTCCCGGCCGGAGCGGGGCAGGGCACGGTCTCGTTGGACGCAGGGCAGAAGTTGATCGGGGTGACATCGAGGGCCGGGTTGAAGACCTTGAGCGCGACGCCGAGGTCGATCGTGTTCTGCACGGTCGCATAGAGCGCGCGGTCCGGCAGGTAGGCCATCAGCATGATGATGAGAACGAACCAGACGGTCGCCTTGACGCCCGCCCAGCCCCAGCCGTTCGCGTCGAGCAGCCCGAAGAAGGCCCGCCTGCGCACCACCGTGCCGCCTGGACCGAGCGCCTGTTCCGTCATCTGCCCTCCCTGCAAGCGGCCCCGGGACCTCCCTGCCGCGGCCGCGCCCGCGCTACTTGACCGTGAGCGTGCCGCCATGTTCGGGTGGACCGAGCAGACGAAGCTGTACGTCCCGGCGGGGAGCGCCGGCACGTCGTAGGTCTGGGTGGCCACGCCCGTGAAGATCGTGCCCTTGAAGACCTCCGTGCCGGTCGGCGAGCCCTGGTGGATCGAGACGTTGTGGGGGATCCCCGCGTCGTTGTTGGTGAACGCGATCTGGAACGGGACCCCCGCCGGGGCGGTCAGGTCGGTCTGGTCGTAGGCGATGTTCGCCGCCGCCAGCTGGAGGACCGTCTCCGCGGCGCCGCCGGATGCGGCCGGGCGAGCCGGCCGGGCTGCCGGAGGGCGCCGCGCTCGCTGGGGCCGCGCTCGGCGCCCCGCTGGCCCCGGCGCTGGGGGCCGCGCTGGCCGCGGGCGAAGAGGCCGAGGTGAACGCGTCCTTCCAGCACGCTGGAACCGGGGTGGCGCCCGCCGGGAGGACGTAGCTCGGGTCGCGCCAGCCGGACATGGTGACGGTCTGGCCGGTGGTCGGGTCGACGCCCTGGAACTGCAGGGTGGACGGGGCCGTGATGAACGCGATCAGCTCCTGGAGGTTCCGGTAGTTCAACGGCCCGGGCGGGTTGCCCTGGTCCGACCAGATCGGCATCAGCGAGTTCGGGTCACCGCACACGTAGCGGCCACCCACCGTGAGGACGCTCTGCAGGTAGCCCGGCGTGAGGTGGGTCAGCAGCTTGGCCTGGTCGTTGAGGGTCGGCCCGATCCCGCCCTGGCCCTGGGCGCCGTGGCAGCGCGCGCAGTTCGCCTCGAACAGCGCGTACCCCTGCGTCACGGCCGTGACCTGCTGGGCGGCGACCTCGTTGGCCAAAGCGGCTGGAGTTCGCGACGCCGGGGACGCCGAGGTCGTAGAAGTAGTAGACGATCACGAACAGGGAGACGATCGTGACGGCCAGGAAGGCGACCCAGCGCGCGCTGGCGCTCTGGCTGACGATCTTCGCGGCGCGTTCGGGCGTCAGCCCGGCCGTGTGCGCGCTCGGGTGCGCGGTGAACCGATCCACCTCCGCGGGCTCGCGCGGGACGACCGCACCCGGCTCCGGCGGGACGACCGGGTCCGGCTCACGCGGGACGGGCAGGCGCTCGTCCGGGCGCTGGCCCGGCTGCTCGGTCATCGGAGGCCGTCGGTCGTGGTCATGCGGATCAGATGCAGCCGGTCGGGCTCATCGATGGGATGAGACCCGGCTGGCCCAGCGCTATGGGCAGCGGACCGAGCGTCAGCTTGCTCGTGTCGAGGGTGAGCTTCCCGTCGCCCGCCGACGCTCACCGCGAACCGGTCCAGCGAGCGCGGCGCCGGGCCGAGCTCCTTGACCTTGGTTCCCAACCGATCGTAGCGGGATCCGTGGCAGGGGCACTCGAACCAGTAGCTCTTGACGCAGAAGTTGGGCTTGCAGCCCAGGTGCGTGCAGCGCTGGTAGAGGGCACGCACGTTGAGGGCGGTCCCGTCGCCGGTCGGATCGTCGCCCGGGACGAACTCCTGGCGAGTGGTGTCCACGAGCACGATGAACGACCGCGCGTCCTGGTAGTAGGCCGGGTACCCATCGCCGAACGGGATCAGCGCGTTCGCGTTCTTGACGTCCGTGAACGAGCCCAGCGGGACCTTGCCGCCGAATCCGCCCGACAGGTTGGGCCACAGGAACCCCAGGGTGCCTGCGGAGACTTCGAGGAGCCAGAGGCCCACGCCCGCACCGAGCGACGTTCGGAGGAGCTGCCGGCGCGAGAGTCCCTTCGGCGCCTCGTTGCGCATCGACTTGAGCGCCTCGCTGGTGAGGGCTCCGGGCTTGCTGGCGGGTTCGACCTGATAGTTGCTCATGGGACGCTCACAGACTGAAGTGGAAGCCGCTGACCCAGGGCAGCGTGAACGCGTAGCCGGGGCCACGGAAGAAGATACCCAGGAACGTCAGGACGAGCCCAAGACCGCAGAAGAGCGAGAAGAGCACGACCGCGGTCTTGCGGTCCGAGGGCCGGTTGGCGCGGACATTCTCGCGGTCGACGAACGGGATCAGCGCCGCGCCGACCAGCACGAAGATCGGGACGAGCGCGCCGGCGACGGTCGGGTGGAAGTAGGCCAGGAGCTCCTGGAGCCCCAGGAAGTACCAGGGCGCCTTTGCCACCTCAGGCGTGACGTTCCCGTTGGCGAGCTCCTCGAGCGGGGCGTTCACGAACAGGCCCATGAACAGCAGGAAGATGCTCATGAAGACGGCGGCCAGGAACTCGATCGAGAGCAGGTGCGGCCAGGTCATGACCGTGTCGTCGGGTTCCTTCTGGACGCGCACCACGGCGTCCTGCTTCACGAGCGCGAGCAGGCGATACGGCCGGGCCGACATCGGCACCCGTTGCTTGTCGATCTCCGTCCGGCGGGCGGGATCGACCGGCAGCACGACGCGGCGCTCCGGCGGTGCCTTCTGCTCCGTCATGCGACGGCTCTCGGGGCGGCGAGGACAGGATCAGACCAAGGCGGCGCCGACCGGCGGGCCGCGACCGAGCGAGTCATCCTCGGGGCGGCGAGGACGGGATCAGACCAAGGCGGCGCCGAGCACGCGAGCGAGCGCACTTCGCCGTGCGTGAGTGAGCGAGCGGAGGTGCCAACGAAGGGATGAGCCGTCATAGCGGCCCCGAGATCCCGCCGTCCTTGCGGATGCGCCAGAAGTGCACCGCCAGGAAGACCGCCGCCACTAACGGGAAGACCATGATGTGGAGGACGTAGAAGCGGAGCAGGGTGTTGCCGCTCACCTCCAGTCCCGCCAGCAGCAGCGTCTTCGAGGGCGTGTTGAAGAGCGGCGCGTAGCCGGCCATGTTGGAGCCGATCGTGATGGCCCAATAGGCGATCTGGTCCCACGGCAGCAGGTAGCCGGTGAAGCTCAGGAAAAGGGTCAGGAAGAGCAGGACGACCCCCACCACCCAGTTGAACTCGCGGGGCGGCTTGTAGGCGCCGTGGTAGAAGACCCGCATCATGTGCAGGAAGACGAAGAACACCATCAGGTGGGCTGCCCAGCGGTGGATGTTGCGGGTCAGCAGCCCGAACGGCACCTGGGACTGGATCTGCAGGATGTCCGAATACGCCTGGGTGGCGGACGGGGCGTAGAAGAACATCAGGTAGACGCCGGTCACCGTGAGCACCAGGAACAGGAAGAACGAGAGCCCGCCCAGGCAGAAGGTGTAGGCGAACTTCACGGCATGCTGGCGCACGCGGACCGGGTGCAGGTGGAGGAAGACGTTGTTCATCACCGCGTACGCCCGCGACCGCTCGTCGTTGGGGTACGGGTTGCGGAAGATGGACCGGAAGACGGGGCTCCGCCGGATCGTCTGATCCACCCGCTCCAGGAAGCTCACCTGGCCCCTCCTGCGACGCCGGGCGTCCCGGCAAGCTGCGCGTCCCGGTAGGACTCCTTGTAGAGCCGACCGTCGGTCGAGATCTCCTGGAGCTCGAACCGCTCCATCGTAATGGCGTCGAACGGACACCGCTTCACGCAGAGAGCGCAGCGGATGCAGCGCTCCTCGTCGAGGATCATGGCGGCGCCCTGGTCCCAGCCGTAAGCCTCCTCGAGCTCGGGCAGGAACCCCTCGGACTTCATCTGGTTCACGTCGATCATGTGGATGACGCCCTCCGGGCAGACGTCGGCGCAGGCGCCGCACAGGACGCACCGGAACGGGTCGAACCAGATGTTGTAGTTGCACATCAAGCAACGGGTGGACTCGGCAACCGCGTGCGTTGCGCTGAAGCCCAGCTCCACGCCGGTGGTGAAGTTGACCTCCGGCTCACGGGATGCCATGCGCGCCTCGACCGGCAGCATCGGGATGTGCTGGCGCGGCAGCACGTCGTAGTACTCCGGCATGTCGTGGCGCCAGGACGACGTGATCTTGACGTTGGCGGCCACCGTCACGTCGACCCGCCCGCTCAGGTAGCGATCGATCGCGTAGGCGCATTTCTTGCCGTGCCCGGCGGCCTCGATCAGGGTCGCCGGCCCGGTCACGAAGTCGCCTGCGGCGAAGACGCCGCGCACGTTCGTGGCGTAGGTCGCCGGATCCACCTTGAGGCGACCCCGGGCCACCTCGAAGGTCGCCTCCACGGGCAGGAAGCTGAGGTCCGCGGCCTGGGACACGGCCGGGATGACCGTGTCGGCTGGGACGACGAACTCGGAGCCGGGAATGGGCACCGGCGAACGGCGGCCGGAGGCGTCGGGCTCGCCGAGCTTGTTGCGGATGAAGCGGACGCCGGTCAGCTTCCCATCCTCGCCGACCAGCTCGATCGGGCTGACCAGGAACTCCATCCTGACGCCCTCCCGCTCTGTCTCGCCCAGCTCCTCCTCGTCCACGACGAGCTCCGAGCGCGTCCGGCGATAGGCGATCGTGACGTTCTCGGCACCGTGGCGCAGGCTGGTCCGCGAACAGTCCATCGCCGTGTAGCCGCCGCCGACCACGACCACGTTGCGACCCACTTCCAGCGGCTCGCCCAGGTTCGCCTTCTTCATGAAGTCGACGCCGTACTGCACGCCGGCAAGCTCCGCCCCGGGAATGTCGAGCCCCACCGCGTCCATCGCTCCGGCGCAGATCGCGACGCAATCGAAGTCGCGAAGGAGCGTCTCGAAGCTGATATCCGGCCCGATCTTCGTGTTGTACCGGAAGGTGACGCCCAACCGCTCCACGAGCCGTACGTCCATCTCGATCGCCTCGCGAGGCAGCCGGAAGGCAGGCACGCCGATCAGCATCGTGCCGCCGGCGAACGGGAGGCTGTCGAAGACGGTGACGCGGTACCCCTTGACGGCGAGCTCACGGGCAACCGCGATGCCTGCCGGCCCGGCCCCCACCACCGCGACGCGCTCTTCACGCGGCGTGATCGGCGGGAGGACGTCGGGGATGCCGGACGCCTCGTGCCATTCGACCAGGAACCGCTTCATCGCCCGGATGGCGAGCGGCCGGTCGATATCACCGCGGCGGCACGCCCGCTCGCATGGCGCGGAGCAGACGTAGGCGCACATTGCGGCGACGGGGTTCGGTTCGCGCGAAAGGAGATAGCCCTCCTCGAACCGACCCTCCGCGGCCAGGTTCAGGTAGCCGCGGCAATTCGTGCCGACAGGGCAGGCCTCCTGGCACTCGATGTTGCACTGGAGCCAGGACGCATCTACCGGCTGGACGAGGAATTCCTGGTTGGGGTCGATGGGCACGATGCGGGGGCCTCGTTCGTACCTGCGGCTGGCGGGGCTCGGGGCGCGGATGCGGCGCGGCGCCGGTCGACGCCGGGGGATCGACGGGCCGGAATCTACACGAGGATGCGCACTCGTGCACGGATCGGCCCACGTGGCGATGCATCACGCGGCATGGTCTTCGGATTGACGTGCCGCGACGGCGCAGCTACGCTCGACCCGCGGCCGCGCCCCGTCGTCCGACGCGTCGACTTCATGGAGCAGACCGAGGAACCTCAGAGTGAGTCCCAGCGATTTCGTCTTCCTGACCTGTGGTCTTGCGCTCGGACTGTTGGCGGGCGGCGCCGCGATCGAGGTCTTCCGGGCTCGCCCGGCGGCCCAGCGCGAGGTCCGCGTGACGATCTCTGCCGGTCCGAGCGGCGGCCGAGCGGCGACGCTCGCGACCCCGTTGCAGGCGTCCGAGCTGCACCCGCGGTCGTGACGACGTCTTCGCCCCCGACTCCGGCCCGAGCGAACGGCCGTTCGGCTCCGGCACGCGCGAACCCGCCCGGGACCGGCCGTCTGGCACCTGCCCGTGGGGCGGGACCGGGAACCGCCCAGGCCGAGCCGGTCGACCCGTGCTCGGCGCAGCGCGCGGCGGCGGACGATGCGTGCGGGCGCGCCGACCGGTTGGCCGCCGTCGCGGCCGCGGCCCAGGAGCGGCTGCGGGACGCACGACGCGCGTACGACGAGCACGTGGCGCGCCGCGATCGAGCCGCGGCGACCAATGATCCACGCGCCATCCGTGCGGCCAAGGACGACGCCCAGGCCCAGTTCCGCCGAAGTCGGCTCGCCGCGCGGGACCGGTCGGCGATCGAGGCGGCAGCCGCGGCCTGGCTGCGGGAGATCAACCGGATCAACGCCCGGAGCCGGGCATCGACGTTGGTCATGAGCCGCGAAGCCGCCGTCGAGATCGGGCTCCTCAAGGCGGTGGACCAGGCGGGGCTGGACGCCGACGTGGCCCGGATCGGGAGCGAGCACGCGGCCGAGGAATGCCGGGCTGCGCGGATGGTCCTGGCCACCTGCGAGGAAGCCGAGCGCCTTGGGTCTCCCCCACCCGAGGTGGCTGCCCCGGTGACGCAGCTGGATCACGCGGGGCAGGAGCCCGCGGCGGCAGGGCTGCCGGCCGCGGCCGGGCAGGACGTCGCCATCCTGCGGCTCCTTCGAGGTGACCGCGCGACGATGCGCGCGATCGTGGACCGCCTGGCGGGGAGCGATCCCATCGAGCAGCGTCGCTGGCAGCTCCTTGTGTCCGACTTGGTCGACGCCATCGTGGCCCGGGCGATCGACGCCTCGGCACTCACCTTCCCGACCGGCCACGTCCTGTGGGGTCCGTACTCGCAGGCCCAATGCCGCGAGATCGCGACGGCCCTGGCCGCCCTCGGGTACCGGTTCGACGGCCTGGGCGGCTTCGCCGACGGGCGCGTACCGGGCCAGCGCGACCTCTCGCTGGCCATCGGCTACGCCGGCGAGGACCCGATGCGGGTCCGCTTCTGGCCATCGGAGGCGGACATGCCAGCGCTCTTCCGAGACGTGCAGGTCGACGCCGGACGTTACCTGGCGGAAACGGCCGGGGGCCTGACCATGGGCGAGATGCTGGACATGCTGGGACGCCGGGCCGAGCCGCTCACCGAGCTCTGGAACGCCTGGGGCCGCGTGCGCCCGCTGCTGCTGGACGCCCCCTGAGGATCTACTCGGTCGGCGACGCCTGGTCGTCGTCGTCGAGGACCACCAGGCGGAAGCTTTCGGCGGCCGGCGCCCCGATCGCCACGCCATCCTCGGCGGCCCAGGAGCGCATCCGTTCCGCGAAGGCCGCGTCCGCGCTGAACTGGCTCGGGTGGCAGCGCAGCGCGTCGATCTTGCGGTCGATCGTGCGCCCGACTTCGACCCACGCGGTCGGCACCCCGGGCCAGAACAGGTAGATCCGGCGAACCCGGTGGGGGGCCAGCCCGGCCCGGGCGAGATGCGGGAACGCCATGGGATTGCGGGCAGCCGGATACACGGCGTCCACGGCGGCGATCCCGGCCGCCCGGTGGTCGGTGTGATTGACTCCGCCTCCACGGTAGAAGAGGACCTCGGGATCGTGGGTCAGCACCGCGTCGGGCCGGAATTCCCGGATCTCGCGGACCAGGAGCTCCCGGAGCGGAAGCCCGTTGGCAAGGGCCCCGTCCGGCTGGTGGAGGAAGCGGACGTCGGCGTAGCCGACGACGGCGGCCGCGCGGCGCTGCTCGGCCTCGCGAACGGCCGCCAGCTCCAGTGGGTCGAGCGTCGCGTCCTCGCCACCCTGGTCGCCGCTCGTGCAGCACACGAGCCGGCCGACGGACCCCGCGTCGACCCACCTCGCCGCCGTGGCGGCGGGGCCGAAATCGGCGTCGTCGGGGTGGGCCACGATCACCATGAACCGTTCGGGTCGCCACTCGTGCGCGGCAACGAGCGCCCGGTCAGCCGGTGGATCCGGCGTCACGGCGCGCCGCTGCCTTCCCCGCACGAGGCGCGGGGCAGGATCGCGGGCGGGCAGCTGAGGCATGGCCGGAGGATAGCCCGGGCGTGGCCCTCCTGCCGGTGGCCGGGCCGAGTCCGCCGCCGGCGGAGGCCAGGCCCGGGAGACCGATTCCGCTGATCCCATATACTGCGAATCGAATTGAAGACCGCCTCCGGGGAGCGCTGAGCGCTGAGAGTGTGGCACCCGCCACAGACCCGCCGAACCTGATCTGGCCCGTACCAGCGAAGGAAGCAGGCCGCACCTGACTCGATGCCGTCCCATTGCCCCGAGGACGGGTTCGATGGTCAGGAGACTGCAGGCCCGATGGTATCCGCCGATCGCCCGATCGCTCGATCGCGGGCGCGCGCGCTGACGATCGCCGGCTCGGATTCGGGGGGCGGCGCCGGCATCCAGGCAGATCTCAAGACGTTCGCGGCCTTCGGGGTGTACGGCGCCTCGGTGGTCACGGCGATCACCGCCCAGAACACGCTGGGCGTGACGGCGATCCACGGGGTTCCCGTCGAGGTCGTCGTGTCCCAGATCGACGCCGTGCTATCGGACATCGGGTCGGACGCGGTCAAGACGGGGATGCTCTTCAGCACCGCGATCGTCGAGGCGGTGGCCGGTCGGCTCCGGTCCGGCGGCGTGGCGCGCCTCGTGGTGGACCCCGTCATGGTCGCGAAGGGCGGCGATCACCTCCTCCAGGACGAGGCGGTCAGCGCGCTCCGGGAGCTGCTCCTTCCGCTCGCCACGGTCGTCACGCCGAACGCGCCGGAGGCCTCGGTGCTCGCGGGCCTCGAGGTCGTGGACGCTTCCACCGCCCGCGAGGCCGCCCGCCGCATCCACGCGCTCGGGCCGCGTGTCGTCATCGTGAAGGGCGGACACCTGGGCGGCGACCGCTCCGACGACATCGTCTTCGACGGGACGGCGTTCGACGTCCTTTCTGCGCCGCGGATCGACACGCCGCACACGCACGGGACCGGGTGCACGTTCTCGGCCGCGATCGCGGCCGGTCTCGCTCGCGGCCAGTCCGCCCTCGAGGCGGCCAGGGCCGCGAAGGTATTCCTGCAGGGCGCGCTGGAGCACGCCGAACCGCTCGGGGCGGGCCATGGGCCCGTCAATCACCTGTGGAGGCAGCGCGATGCCTGAGGTCGACCTCGCGGCCGTCACGGCCGAAGCCCTCGCCGAGATCCGGGCGCGGCGCCCGCTGATCCACCAGATCACGAACTACGTCGTGATGAACGACACGGCCAACGTCACCCTCCACATCGGTGCCTCGCCGGTCATGGCGCACGCGATCGGGGAGGTCCGCGAGATGGTCCGCCACGCGGGCGCCCTCGTGCTCAATATCGGGACCCTCGACCCGGCCTGGATCGAAGCGATGCTCGCGGCGGGCAGGGAGGCGAACGAGCGCGGAGTCCCGGTGGTCCTCGACCCGGTGGGCGTCGGCGCGACGACGCTCCGGACCGACGCGGTGGAGGCGATCCTCGCCGCCGTCCGGGTCGACGTCGTCCGGGGCAACGCCGCGGAGCTCTCGGCGATCGCGGGCCTCGCGGCCGAGATCCGGGGCGTCGATTCGGTTTCTGCCAGCGCTCCGGACGAAGCCGCCCGGATCGTCGCCCGCCGAACGGGCGGCGCGGCCGTCGCCAGCGGCGTGGTCGACCACGTCACGGATGGGACACGGGCCGCCCGGGTCGAGAATGGCCACCCGCTGATGGGCGCGATCACGGGGTCCGGCTGCATGGCCACCGCCCTCGTCGGCGCCTTCCTCGCGGTCCAGCCCGACCCGTTCCTCGCGGCCACCGCCGCGATGGTCGCCTTCGGCGTCGCGGGGGAGATCGCCGCCGAGCACAGCGCCGGCCCGGGAACGTTCCGCCAGCAGCTCATGGATGCCGTGTATGGGCTTGACGGCAACGCCATCCGCGCCCGTTGCCGCGCGACGGTGACCGAGGCGTGGCCGGCGTGAACGAAGCCGGCCCGCTGCGCCTCCGCCGGCGCCAGCAGCTCCGCGAAGCCGGCGTCTATCTCGTCACCGAGGAAGCGCTCAGCGGCGGACGGACATCCGCGCAGATCGCGGTGGCGGCCCTCGAGGCCGGGGTCCGGGTCATCCAGGTCCGCGAGAAGGCGGGGACGACCCGTCACGCCCTTCAGGTAGCTCGAACGCTCAGAGGCCTGACCCGTGGGCGTGGGGCACTCCTGCTCGTGAACGACCGCCTCGACCTGGCGATCGCCGCGGAGGCCGACGGCGTGCACCTCGGACAGGATGACCTCCCGCTTGGCGTTGCCCGGGCGATGCTGGGCCCGGACGCGCTGATCGGGCTCTCCATCACGGACGCGGTGCAGCTCGAGGCAACCGACCTCAGCGAGGCCGACTACCTGGGTGTCGGCGCGGTCTTCCAGACCGGCTCGAAGGCGGACGCGCAGCTCACGGGCCTCCAGCTCCTGGCGACCGCACGCTCCGCGGTCGATCTCCCGATCGTCGCCATCGGCGGGATCACCCTGGAGAATGCGGCAGGCGCCGTCCGGGCCGGCGCGGACGTGCTGGCGGTGATCAGTGCGATCGCCGCCGCGCCGGATCCGGGTTCAGCCGCCCGCCGCCTGCTGGACGTGGTCCGTGCGGCCCAGGGCGGATCGCCGGGGTCTCCCGGGGCGCGGACGTGACCGAGCCAACGGGGGAGTTCGAGCTCATCGCGAGGCTCGCGACGATCTTCGGGTCACCCTCGGACGGCCTCGGCATCGGCGACGATGCCGCCAGCTGGCCGGCCGCAGGGGACACCGTCGCGGTCGCGACGACGGACATGCTGGTGGAGGGGATCCACTTTCGCCTCGACTGGACGAGCGCCGACGACCTCGGCTGGAAGGCCCTCGCCGTCAACCTGTCCGACCTCGCGGCGATGGGCGCGCGGCCCGGCCGCGCGCTCGTCTCCGTGGCCGTTGACGCCAGTCGCCGCGCCCTCGTCGTCGAGGTCGCGCGCGGGCTCCAGTCGCTCGCGGACCGAACCGGCACGCGGGTCGTCGGCGGGGATACGGTCCGCTCACCCGGCCCGCTCGTCATCAACGTCGCGCTCGTCGGCGAGGCCGATCGTGCGCGCCTCCTCCGCCGTGACGCCGCCCGTGTCGGCGACCTCGTCGCCGTCACCGGGAAGCTCGGCGCCGCGTCGGCTGGCCTCGCGCTGCTCACGGAACGCGGGCCGGATCTCGAGGCAGCCGTCGATCCGCTGCTGGCGGCGCTGCACCGGCCGGTCCCGCGCCTCGCGGCCGGCTCGATCCTGGCCCGGCTGGGCGTTCGCTGCGCGATCGACATCAGCGACGGGCTGGTGAGCGAGACGCACCACCTGGCGCGTGCCAGCGGCGTGGGCATCGAGATCGACGTCGACCGTGTGCCGCTCGCGCCGGCGGCGGTCGAGGCGCTCGGCAGCCGACGGGCGATCGCCGGTGCCCTGTCCGGCGGCGAGGATTACGAGCTCCTGTTCACGTTCGACCCAGCACTCCTCGACGAGCTCGCGCCCGCTCTCGGCGTCGACGGGGGGATGACCGTGGTGGGCACGGTAACGGGACGGAGGAAGGCGGGCGTTGCCCGGTTCATCCAGGCCGGCCGGGAGATCGACCTGCCGGACACCGGCTACGTGGCGTTCTGATGACGGCGCAGGCCCACGTCCCCGCGTCGTCGCATGGGGACCTGGCAGCGGCCCAACTCGGGATCGAGCCGGTCCCGCAGCTCCATCGCGTGCTCGGCTTCCTCGACTACTTCGTGCTCTGGGCGGACCTCGGCGTCGGCCTCCTGGTCCTCCTCGCCGGCACGCTGCTCGTTCCCGGGCTCGGGTTCTGGAGCGCGCTGGCGGCGATCGTGCTCGGGACGCTTGCCGGAGTCCTGTTGCTCGGGCTGGCCGGGGTCGTTGGAAGTGACCACGCCATCCCGTCGATGGTCGGCCTCCGGCCGAGCTTCGGCGTGCGCGGCAGCTACTTGCCGAGCTTTGCCAACGTGATCCAGCTGGTCGGGTTCGGCGCCTTCGAGGTCATCATCATGGCCCAGGCGTCGGCCCGCCTGGTCACGCCGATCGTCGGTTCGGGGACCTACCCGGCCTGGGCGATCGGATGGGGCGCGGTCGCGACCTTCATGGGCCTGGGCGGGCCCCTGGTCGTGGTCCGGCAGTGGCTCGAGAAGGCGGGCATCTGGGTCGTCCTCGCGACCGCAGCCTGGATGATCGTCTATGTCGTCTCGCACTTCGACCTGGCGGCGGCCGCCGCGCGTCCAGGCGATGGGAGCCTGACCTTCGCCCAGGCGATCGACCTCGTCGTCGTCATGCCCATCAGCTGGCTGCCGTTGGTGGCCGACTACAACCGCTTCGCGCGGGACACCCGGTCGGCGTTCTGGGGCACGGTCGCCGGCTACGCCGTGGCAAACGTGAGCTTCTACGTGCTCGGTGTCCTGCTGATCCTCGTCCTGCCCGGGAGCGACCTGATCGGCTCGATCCTCTCGATCGCCTTCGGAGCGGCGGGCTTGGCCCTCCTCCTCGGTGACGAGGCCGACAACGCGTTCGCGGACATCTACTCGGCGGCGATCTCGCTCCGGAACGTCCGGCCGGGCTGGTCGACTCGCTGGCTCGTCGTCGCGATCGGGTCGCTCGTGGTCGCGGTGGCGCTGGCCGTGGACCTTGCGCAGTATCAGAATCTCCTGTATCTGGTCGGCTCGCTGTTCACGCCCCTCTTCGGTGTCCTCTTTGCCGACTACTTCCTCCTCCGCCGGCGCGACTATGGCTCGGCGGAGCTCTACCCGACCGGCCCAACCGTCGCCCGACCAGGCGGGGTCAACCCCGTTGCGCTCGCGGCCTGGGGCGCTGGGATCGGGAGCTACCTGGCCGTCATCAGCATCGCGCCCTGGCTCGGCGGCACCCTCCCGTCGCTCGGCACGAGCCTCGTCGTCTATGTGGTGCTCACGCACGTGGAGCGCGCCCTCGGACACTGAGGCGCGGTCCGTTCCGTCTACCCGAGCAGGACCTCGACCCAGGCCGCGACCGAGTCGGCCACCTCGCTCGCCCCCGCGGCACGGAGCTCCGCATCGGTTGCCAGGTCGCTCCGAATCCCGACGCCCCGCGCGCCCGCCGCCTGCGCCATCCGCATGTCGTCGAGCGCGTCGCCCACGTAGGCGATCTCGCCAGGCTGGCCGGCCAGACCCAGCGCACCGACAGCGTGGCGCAGGCCGGCGGGACCCGGCTTCGGCTCGAACGGATCGTCGCCGTACACGCGGGCGGGCAGGAGCTCCGCGAGTCCGTGACGGGCCAGCTGGGGCTCCACGCTGTCGCGGCGGCCGGCCGTCACCACCCCGAGCGCGAAACCGGCACCGGCGAGTCGTCGCAACGCCTCGGCCGCCCCCGGCAGGAGCATCGCCTCGTCGTGGCCCCGGTAGAGCGACCACCACCGAGCACCCACCGCCTCGATGTCCCGCTCCGGCAGTCCGAACCGGCGGTAGAGCAGGCGCCAGTCCGGCGAGAAGCTCCGCCGGTACTCGGCCCACGTGATCGGCACGCCGTACTCCGCCATGACGAGCTCTGTCGCGGCGAACATGAATGGGAGCGTGTCGACGAGGGTTCCGTCCCAGTCGAAGAGGATTGCGCGCACGGGCTGGAATCGTACCGGTTCCACGCCGCGCGGGCGCGCTGGAAGGCCGCGCTCTGTCCGATGCTAGACTCGCGCACGTGCTCGATTCCGTCGATCCGCGCGTGCCCGCCGACCCGGCCGCCCTGGACCCGGCGGTCCGGCGCGTTCTCGACGCGGCGGCCCGGAGGGGCGTGCGGCTGGAGATCCACCGGCTCGCCGACACGACGCACACGGCCGCTGACGCAGCGCGCGCCCTCGGCGTGGAGCAGGCCCAGATCGTGAAGTCCCTCGTGTTCGTCGCTCCCCGCGATGGCGGTGTGCTGGAACCCGTCATCTGCCTGGCGGCCGGCACGAACCGCGTGGACGTTGCCCTGCTGGCAGCCGTCACGGGCGAGTCGGGGATCCGACGCGCCACGGCGCGCGAGGCGCGCGAGCTCACCGGCTTTTCGATCGGCGGGATCCCGCCGCTGGGCCACCCCAGACCGGTCCGGGTGGTGATGGACCCGGATCTCGGCCGCTACCCGGAGATCTGGGCGGCGGCGGGGCAGGACCGCTCCGTGTTCCCGATCTCGCCGGCGGCCCTGCGGGCGCTCACCAGCGCGACCGTCGCGGAGATCGCCGAGATCACGCCGGATGATCCGCGGGCCAGCTCGCCCGCCACCGATCTCGACACGCGGGCTCCGTTCCCGGGGCGGCTCGCAGCGCCCGGGACGTGACGGCGGAGCCGCAGCAGGCTGTTGTCGGCTACCCGGGAGGGATCCGGGTCCGCTACCGGTGGGGCGGAAGCGGCGGCGGGGACGCCGTCTTCGCGCTCTCCGAGGCGGGGGGCGACCTGTTCGAATACGGGGACCGCGCCGGGGCGACGTTCGAACGGCTATGCCGCGCCGAGCTCCGCACCGAGGGCCCTGCCGGGACCTGGGCGGCGCGGCTCGCCTCGCCGATCTTCGACACCCCGGCCGGGCTGGCGTGGGACACGGCCGGGCTGCTGGTCGTGAAGTACGGCTTCGTGACCTACGGGCTGACCGCGCGTTCCGGAGAGCTGCGCTGGTCGCATCGCTCGGGATCGCCGGTCCTCGCGGTCCTCGGCTCGGCACGCCTGCCCCATGTCCTTGTCCAGGCCGAGATCGAGACCTTCGCGCTCGAGGAGAACGGCGACGTGCGCTGGCGGGTGGGGCATTCCGACGTCGTTGCCGAGTGCGAGCTGGTCGGAGGGCGCCTCATCCTGACGAGCTACGCGGGCCTGGTCTCGGCGCTCGACCCGGCCACCGGCCACGCCCTCACCTGACCCGGCGACACCGACACGTGGACGGGGTGTGGACAACCGTCACCGCAACCCGCCGGATCGTGGAGCAGGCCCGTTGACGGTCCCGGTCCGGCCGGTTAGCGTTGGAATCGACCCGGAGGGGTCATGAGCTCGCTAACGGCGGCGGCCACCCGGCCAAGGTCCACGCGACGCGGAGGTTCCTCCGGGTCGTTTCGCGCCCGCAGGCCCACGCACGGCGCACGTCTGCCGGTCGCGGCGAGGGCGGCGTGGCACGCACGCTGCTACCATCCCCGCCCGTGACTCCCTTGTCCGTGATCGCCATCGGGATCATCGCGATCGCGATCGGCACGTTCCTCCTGCGCTCGTACGGCCCCCGGGTCCGCGTTGGCCGACTCCTGGCGGTGACACCTGCGGTCAGTCTCGCCGAAGCCCGGGACCTGGCGGCGTCCGGCGCCCATCGTTACGTTCGCGTCGACGGGCGCCTTGACGCGGACGAGGAGTTCCCCGACGAGCACGGGCGCCCCCTCGTGCTCCGGCGGCGCCGCGTCGAGGCGCGGCTTCGGGGCAGGTGGACGATCCTCGACGAGCAGATCCAGGCGGTGCCGTTCCGCCTGCGGGAGGGCCTCCAAGGCGTGGGCGTGGACGCCACGACGCTCGATGAGGGCCTGGTGACGCTCGCCAAGGAGTCCATCGGGACCGCGGCCGAGGTCGCCGACCAGCTCCCGGCCCGGCTGCCCCCGGAGACCCCCGTCCGACTCCGCATTGAGCAGCTTTCCTCCGTCGAGCACGCATCCGTCCTCGGAGTTCCCGCAGGGGCGCCAGGCGGCGGCGTGCTGATGACGCGCGGGATGGGCCGGCCGCTGATCGTCTGCACGCTCGAACGAGCCGAGGCGATGCGTGTCCTCGCGGACGGAAGGCGTGCCCGCCCGATCGCCGCGGCGATCGCCCTTGCCGCGGGCCTGGCCCTGCTGGTCGCCGGGTTCGGGTGGGCCCTCGCGGCCGGGAGCGTCGGGTGAGCCGGTGGGCACGACGGGCCGGCGGTGCCTGGACCGCCGCCTGCCTGGTGGCTTGGCTCGGGATGGTCGCCATCCCGGCGCTGGCGGCCGATCCGACTTCCAGCCCCGCGGGCGGTGACGTGCGGACGAGCTCCACCGCGCCGGGGCTCGTCGGCGACCCGCTCTTCGCCGTCGCCGGGGTCGTCGTCATCGGCCTCATCGCGATGGGGGCCACCCTCCTGTACGTGCGGCTGACCGGGCGACGCTGAGCGCCCGGCCCGGGAGGCCAGCGGCCAGGTCCTGCCGGGGCACGGCCAGGCGGGTCGGGCACCCATGACTTATCTCCCATTGGCAGGAAATGGCAGGTCCGCGAGACTTGCCAGAACCGCACGAATCCTCCATTGGAGCAGGTCCGACCTACCATGACCCTCGCCCGGCGTCCCGCGGACGCAACGCTCTCGGTCACGAAGGCCGCGCACGTCCTCGGAGTCCACCCGAACACCATCCGGGCCTGGAGCGCTCAGGGCCGCCTCCGCTTCTATCGGATCAACGACCGCGGGGACCGCCGATACCGCCTGGCCTGCTCGGGTCGTTGCTGAGCATTGCCGGCGTGGCCGGGCTTGTCCTGGTCATCCTGTACTTCGTCGGCGACCTCAGCAAGGACCGGCTGGGCGCGATCCAGCCCGGCACCTTCGTGCTCGTCTACGTGTGCTTCCTGGTGCTCGGCCTGGCCTTCGGCGTGACAGCCTGGCTGACCCGGCGGTGACTGATTAGTCCGCGCGGAATTGGTGAGGAGGGAGCCATGGCTGCGATGCTCCGGCGGCTGCCGGCCTTGGCAGGGCTGGCTGGCGTGGCCGCTATCGGTGCGGAGCTGGCCGGACACCGGGCGTTCGCCCGGCTGGTCCGGGGAGATGTGGAGGCGCTGCGGGCGCGGGCTGGCCCGGGCCGGGCGGGGGTGGTCACCGAGGAGATGCTCGCGGATCTGCCCGACCCGGTCCGCCGCTACCTGCGCTACACCGGGGTGGTCGGCCAGCCGTTCCCCGGCACCATCCGGCTCCGCCAGAAGGGCACGATGCGATTCGGCCAGCGGTGGCTGCCGCTGGACGCCGACGAACACTACTCGGTGCAGCCGCCCGGTTTCGTGTGGGCCGGCACGGCGCGCCTGGGCCCGCTGCCGGTGGCACGGGCCCGCGACATGTATGCTGACGGCAGGGGGCGGATGCTGGTCAAGGTGGCCTCGCTGTGGCCGGTGGCCGATGCCAGCGGCGAGCAGATGGACCAGAGCGGGATGATGCGCTACCTGAGCGAGATGATCTGGTTCCCGGCCGCGTTCCTCGCCAGCAACATCTCCTTCGAGGCGGTCGATGACAGCTCCGCCCGGGTCACCCTCACCGACCACGGCAGAACCGCCACCGGCACCCTGGTCTTCGACAACGAGGGACGGGTCACCGACTTCGTAGCCAAGCGGTACCGGACCCCGGACGCCAGCAGCCCGGAAACGTGGTCGACCCCGATCACCGCCTACGGCGAGTTCGAGGGGCTGCAGCTGCCCGCACGCGGCAAGGCGGTCTTCAAGCTCCCTGGCGGGGACTTGGAGTACATCGAGGTGACCGTCACCGGCCTGCGCTATGACACCGGCGTGGCGCCGCCGGAGGGGAGGGTCTGATGAAGGTACTGATCTGCGCGGCGAGTAAGTACGGGGCGACGAGCGAGATCGCCCAGGCGGTCGGGGACGTGCTGGCCGGGAGGGGCCTGGAGGTCTCAGTGGTCCCTCCCGGCCAGGCCGGCGCGATCGAGGAGTTCGACGCGGTGGTGCTGGGCAGCGCAGTCTACATGGGCCAGTGGATGAAACCCGCCCGCGAGCTGGCAGAGCGCTCGGCCGCCGCGCTGGCCGCCCGGCCGGTCTGGCTGTTTTCCAGCGGCCCGGTCGGCGAGCCGGCCAAGCCCGCCGACAACCCCGTGGACGTCACCAAGATTCTGCAGGCCACCAAGGCCCGCGACCACCAGATCTTCACCGGCAAGCTAGTGAAGAAGCACCTGAGCTTCCCCGACCGGGCCGTGGCCTCGGCCATCCGGGCCGCCGAGGGCGACTTCCGCAACTGGGCCGAAATCCGCGCCTGGGCAGCCGGCATCGCCGACACCCTGCTCTCCTAACGGCGGTTGGCGTCGGCGGCCTCTCATTCGGACCCGCGCACCATGATGCGTACGACCGGCAGCCTCGACCATCACGCCACCTACATTGTCGCTGCCCACGTGGTGGGTGCCGCCGGTAACCCGCGCTGGCTGGCAGCAGCTCCGCCCGGCGGTCAGAGCCGCCAGGTGGACAGCCCTGTGATTACCTGGCGACAGCGCCCGCGGCCCGGTGGCATGGGGTGATTCCGTGGTGAACACGAACCGACGCAGGCGCGGGCCTACCGACCCGCTGCGGTCGCAGCCGCGATGTCTGCATGCCAGCGCTATCTTGCTAGAGCTCGGTTGCGGTGTTACCGTCCGCGCTCGAGGGGCCGGCCATCAGGTGGGCCAGCGTCGCGCGGCCAGGTGAGTGGTTATTCCTGGCTTGCCATGGCGGCGGGTCTTCGTCATCGCGCTGGTGGCCGCGCTGATCGGGGCCACCGAGACCGAGCATCGCCAGGCGCTGGCAGATGGCTTC
>CAWDCJ010000012.1:0-129436 GCA_963800795.1 uncultured Chloroflexia bacterium | reverse complement strand
CAGGCCGTGCCCGAGTCCCGCCCGGACGACCCCGAGCGTCGCCTCGACCAGGCCCGCGTGGCCGGGTCGCTCGCCGGGCCGCCGGCCAGGACCCTCCCCGGGCTCCCGACCGCCGGCCCTGCGGGGACAGGATCGGGCGCGTTACCGGCCTCGCCCCCGCCGCTCCCGCCGATCGCTTCGAGCAGGACCACGACATCGCCAGCCGCCGGCGCGGCGGCTGGAACGACCGCATCGTCGCGGACGAGCCCGATCCCAAGGGCGATGACGAGCGGGTCATCGCTCCGAGACGCCTCGAAGACCAGCTCGCCGAGCGTCAGCGGGACGTCCCCGGAACTGGAGGAGCCACTGGCACCACCAAGAACCGCCGTGACGAGGGCACGTGTCCGTGGGTCGGCGGGTTCACCGGCGCGGAGCGCGGCGAGGACGGCAATCGGACGGGCACCCGTGGCCAGGAGATCGCGGACGACCGCGCCGATCCCATTCGCCGCGCCGCCGCCCGGGTCCGGGGCGGGACGGCGGGCATCCGGTCCGAACGTGATCGCGGCCGTCCAGCCGTCGCCGATCCGGATCATGCCGACATTCGTGTGGCCTGCCCCGACGGAGCGCCGAGCGCCGGCAGCGTCTCGAGGAGCGCTCGGCTGCTCTTGCGCGAGCATTGCTCGCTCCAGGCCGCACCGAACAGGGCGCGCTCCAGAGCGTTCGGCGCGCGGCCAAGCGCCGCCTCGATCGCCGCCAGCTCATCGTCGTCAAGCGCGCCGAACCGGTCGTGCGGCGACGGGACGACGTCCGGGACGCCGTCGCTGCTCATCGCGCGGACTCGTCCGGGTCCGTGCGCCGGCCGCTGCCGATCCTCATTCGCCGCGCCCCCGCCGGGCCGCCGACAGGGCCCCCAGCTCGTCGATCGAATACTCCTCGGTCAGCGAGTTGCCCAGGAGCGCCCGGGCGAGCCGCTCCACGCTGGCGCGGGCCGCTGCCGCGTCGGGCGCGTCGACGGTCACCTCCACCCGCCGCCCAAGCCGCACCTGCGAGATCCCGGTCAGCCCGCTCCGCAGGAGGCGCCGTTCCAGCGCGCGGCCCCGCGGATCGAGGCTGCCGTCCACGGGGAGGATGTTCACCGCGTAGCGGAACCGACGGGCAAGGATCTCGGCGCTCATGGCACGGCCTGCGGGTCGAGTGCGTCGAGGCGGGCGATGATCGCAGGCACGTGGGCCAGGAACCCCGCCTCGTCGAAGCAGGAATCGAGACGCGCCAGGCTCAGGCACTGGGCGACGGCCGGGTCCGTGGCGAGGAGATCGCGGAGCGGGCGGCGCTCGTCGGCGGCCCGGAGCGCGCCCCGCTGGACGATCGAATACGCCTCCTCCCGCGACAGGCCGCCCTCGTCGACGAGCGCCACGAGGACCCGGGACGACGCATGGAGGCCGAGCCCGCGCTCGATGTTCTCGCGCATCCGCTCCGGCCGCACCACCAGGCCTTCCACGAGCGCGGTCATCTTCGCCAGCATGTAGTCGAGGAGGATCGTGGCGTCGGGAAGGATGACCCGCTCGGCGCTGCTGTGGCTGATGTCGCGCTCGTGCCAGAGCGGCTGGTTCTCCAGCGCGGCGCCCGCGTAGCCGCGCAGGAGCCGCGCCAGTCCCGCGATCCGCTCGCTCACGATCGGGTTGCGCTTGTGGGGCATCGCGGAGCTGCCCTGCTGACCCGGGCGGAACGGCTCCATCAGCTCCCCGATCTCGGTGTGCTGGAGGTTACGAACCTCGGTCGCGAAGCGTTCCAGCGACCCGCCCGTGATCGCGATCGCGGCCACGACGGCGGCATGGCGGTCGCGCTGGACGATCTGGGTGCTCACCGGGTCCGCCTCCAGCCCCAGGTCGGCGAGAACCTCGGCCTCGAGATCCGGGGCGAGCTGGCTGTACGTGCCCACCGGGCCGGAGATCTTCCCGGTCGCGGCGTCGTCGAAGGCACCGAGCGAGGCGGGCGCGGTCGCGGGCAATCTCGAAAGCCCAGCCCGCGAGCTTGAGCCCGAGCGTGGTGGGTTCGGCGTGGACGGAGTGCGTCCGGCCCATCATCACGGTGCGGGCCTCGGACCGGGCCCGCGCGACGAGCGCGGCCAGGAGCGCGTCGGTGGCACGCAGAAGGAGGTCTCCTGCGGCGCGCAGCTGGAGCGCGAGCCCCGTGTCCACAACGTCGCTGCTCGTGAGCCCGAGGTGGAGGTACCGGCCCTCCGGGCCGATGGACTCCGCGACCTGGCTCACGAACGCGATCACGTCGTGGTCCGTGGTCCGCTCGATCTCGGAGATCCGGTGGACGTCGACGCGGGCACGCTGGGCGATCGCGGCATACACGTCTCGGGGCATCATTCCCCGGTTCGCCTGTACGCGCGCGACGGCCAGCTCGACCCGGAGCATGGCGGCGAAACGGGCCTCGTCGGACCAGGCAGCGCCCATCTCCGGGCGCGTGTAGCGAGGGATCATCGGCCGGCCGCCAGCGGTCGGCTGTCGAACGTCACGGTCTGCGTCCGTTCGGGTCCAACCGAGACGAGCGTGATCGGCACGCCGGCCAGCGAGGCCAGCGCGGCGACGTATGCACGCGCGTTCGGGGGAAGGTCGTCCGGGGTGCGGGCCGTGTGGATCTCCTCCGACCAGCCGGGAAACGTCTCGTAGATGGGAACGGCGCGCGCCACCTCTTCGCCCGACGCGGGCCAGCGTTCCACGCGCCGACCGTCGATCTGGTACGCGACGCAGAGGCGGATCGGATCGACCCCGGACAGGATGTCCAGCTTGTTGAGGATGATGCTGCTGACGCTGTTGACGTCCACGGCGTAACGGAGCGGGACGGCATCGAACCAGCCGACCCGCCGTCGGCGGCCCGTGGTCGTGCCGTACTCGTGCCCGCGGGTCGCGATCCCCTCCCCGACCTCGTCGCCGAGCTCGGTGGGATACGGGCCCGCGCCCACGCGAGTCGTGTACGCCTTCATGATCCCGATCACCGCCGTGACCTGGAGCGGCCCGACGCCGCCGCCCGTGCACGCGCCACCGGCAACCGGGTTGGACGATGTCACGAACGGGTACGACCCGTGATCGAGGTCCAGCAGCGTCCCCTGGGCACCCTCGAACAGCACGTGGTCGCCCGCGCGAAGCGCGTCCTGGACCAGCAGCGTGGTGTCGGCGATCTGCCCGCGAAGGCGCGCGCCCCAGCCCAGGGCCGACGCGACGAGCGCATCCACGGCAAGCGGCGTCCCCTCGTCGCCGAGTCGCACGAGCCGCGCGTTCTTGTCCGGGACGAGCCGCTCGAGCTTGCTGCGAAGCGCCCGCTCGTCGAGCAGGTCTTCCATCCGGAGCCCGACCCGCAGGGCGCGATCCGCGTAGGCCGGCCCGATCCCGCGGCGCGTCGTCCCGATCCCGGCCCCACCCAGGCGGGCCTCCGAGGCGCGGTCCTCCGCGACGTGGTACGGCATGATCACGTGCGCCGCGTGCGACACCCGCACGCGACTGGTGTCGACGCCCCGCTCCGCCAGTCCGTCGAGCTCGGCGATCAGCGTCATCGGGTTGACCACGACCCCCGGCCCGATGAGCGGGATGATGTGCGGGTAGAGCACCCCGCTCGGGACCAGGTGGAGCTTGAACACCTCCGAGCCGAGCATGATCGTGTGCCCGGCGTTGTCGCCGCCCTGGTACCGGACCACCCAGTGGACCTGCTCGGAGAGGAAGTCGGTGGCCTTGCCCTTGCCCTCGTCGCCCCACTGGAGCCCCACGATCACCGTTGCCGGCATTACCGCCCCCCTGGCGCGCTCGTGCTCGCTGGCCGACAGGAGCGGCCCTCGGCGCGCGCGACGGGGACCTGCTCGCTGGCCTGCCCTGCTCGTTCGGTGATGCGGGCGCGGCTCCCGGTCGGGCACGCCCCCTCGCGGTTCATGGCCTGGCCGGGGTGCCGACCTCGGACAATCGCTCGCTCCTTCGAGGGGCTGGGCGGCCCACGGCGTCGGGACCCGCGGAGTATATCAGCCGCTGGTGGCGCCACCGTCCTGCCGCGAGAGCTGGCGCTCCCCGCGGGTCGCGGCCCCCACGCTCGCAGGCGCCGCAGCGGGTCGAGCCCGGGAGCCGGCTCGGGACTTCCGGTGGGTCCGGCAGTACCTTCGGGAAGGGCGATTTCACCCGCCGGTGCAGGTACCGTTGCGGCGTGATACGTGCCCTCGGCTGGTTGGGGCTGCTGACTCCGATCGCCCTCCTGGCCCTCGTCGCGCTCGTCGGCCCGGGCGGCCACGCGAACCTCGCCGGCATGGAGCCGGCTGCCCTCGCGGTGGCCGCGCTCCTCGGCGCGAGCGCGACGGCGGTTGCCACGAGCATCTGGATTGGGGCCGGGTTATCCCGGTTGTCACGGCTGCCGAGCGTCTCGCAGCGGGCGATTTCGCGACGACCGTCCCGGCCCACGGCTCGGGCCTCGATGACCGCCTCGCGCGGGCTGTCGCCGAGCTCGGTGCGACGCTCGCCACCACGCACGATGCCGCGACCACCGACCGCCTGACCGGGATCGCCAACCGTCCCGCGCTGCTGGGCATGCTCTTCGGCGAGGTCGAGCGGGCAGGCCGCTACAACCGTCCGCTCTCGGTCGGGTTCGTCGACATCGACCTGTTCAAGGCGGTCAATGACTCCCACGGCCACCACGTCGGCGACGTCGTCCTGCGCGGGGTGGCCGACATGCTCCGCGCCAACGTTCGGGCGACGGACATGCTCGGACGCTACGGCGGCGAGGAGTTCATGCTGATCCTCCCAGAGACGACCGTCGAGGACGCGGCCTCGCTCGCCGACAAGCTCCGCCTGCTCGTGGAGGCAGCCCGGTTCCGGATCGACGATTCGCTGAGCGTGAACGTGACCGTTTCGATCGGGGTCGCGGGTGGGCCAGGGGGGAACCTGCGGATCGACACCCTCGTTCGCGATGCGGACGCGGCGATGTACTCGGCAAAGTCGCTCGGCCGCAACCAGGTCTACGTCTTCTCCGAGCCGAACGACGACGCTCGCGTTCCGCGAGCACCGATCTCCAGCGAGGGCCGGGCGCGCGCGACGGACCTGGCCAGGCTGGCTCGGCTGGCGGCGGAGCAGGCGCTGGTTGCCACGCTTGACCCCCTACCCGAACCATCGCGGCCGCGCGTCGGCGTTGATCGCGACGCTGTCCGTGGGCATGGCCCGCCGGATGGCGCTCCCCGAGCCCGAGGTCGACCGCATCCGGCTGGCTGCCCTGCTCCACGACGTCGGCAAGCTGGCCCTTCCGGAGGAGATCCTGGAGAAGCCGTCCGCGCTCACGGCGCGTCGAATGGCAGTCGGTCGTGCAGCACCCGCGGATCGGGCAGGTGATCCTGGAGCAGGCCTCGGTGCTGCGCGACGCGGTGCCGATCGTGCTGCACCACCACGAACGGTTCGGCGGACACGGCTATCCCTACGGCCTCCGGGGGTCGGACATCCCGCTCGGCGCCCGGATCGTGGCGCTCGCCGATGCCTACGACGCGATGACCGAAGACCGACCCTACAAGCGGGCGATGACGCACGTCCAGGCGATCCGCGAGATTCAGCGCCATGCCGGGACCCAGTTCGACCCCGAGCTGGTGACCGTCTTCTGCGACCTGTACGCGTCCGAACGCCCGACCGCCGACCTTGGGCTCGCTGAGGGAACCATCGTGCCACCCTCGTCCCAACGCAGGCGCAGCGCGGGCCACCCGGCCGCAGCCGCGGGCTGAGGGAGCTCGCTCGCCGCGCGACCGCGCCTGCCTGCCGGCCACCGGGCGGCGCCGGCCTGCCCGCCACCGGGCGGCGCCGACATCCCGTAAGCGCCGGTGCAAGACCGAGTGCGCGCCAGGTGATCGATCGCCGCCAGGATCCAGGTGGCGACGGATCTGTGCGAACGTCCCATCCGGGTCCGCCGCCTTGCCCGCCGTCTGAACGCAGGCCCGGACCGGGAACCCGGCCGGCCATGGAGGGATCGGACCGATGAACAAGGTTCTGCTGACCGGACGCCTCACGCGCGACCCGGAGTTGCGCGTGCTCGCCAGCGGGAAGAACGTCACGACGTTCTCGATGGCCACCAACGAGTACGTCGGCAACGGCAAGGAGAAGGCGGAGTTCCACTCGGTCGTGACCTGGGACCGGCTCGCCGAGATCTGTGCCAGCTACCTGGGCAAGGGGATGACGGTCGCCATCGAGGGCCGGATCCAGACTCGACAGTGGGACGACGACCGCGGAGCGCACCACTGGAAGACCGAGATCGTTGCGACCGCCGTCGAGATGCTCTCCGGGCGGCGCAAGAAGGACTACGCGGCCGACGCGCTGGCCGTCCGCGCCGACGCGCTTGGCGTCGAGCCCGCCGCGGCGGCCGACGGGACCGGCACGGACGACGAGCCGGGGCCCGGCCTCGCGCCCGACGACCCGGAGCCCGCCGAAGCGGTGCTCGTCGCCTGATCCTCGCCGCGGCCGCGACGGGCGCCGTCCTCCCCTCCGGCGCCCGTCGCGCTGCCGCGCGGCGGGCCAGGCCGCGCGGCGGGCCGGCAGCGGGCCGGGGCGGGCGGACCGGGGCGCGGGATCGTCCCGAACGCCTCAGGCGGTGCCGGCGTCGGGAGCGTCGTAGAGTCGGCGTCGCGGGATCCCGGTCGCCGCGGCCACCCGGCGGGCCGCCTCGCCGCGGGCAATGCCGTCGGACACGAGCCGTGCCACCGCGGCGCGCGCCTCGACGAGCGGATCGCCGGGTACCGGGGGCGCCTCCGCACCCGTTCCCGGGGCATGTTCGGCCGTGCCGGGCCCTCCGGTCCGCCCCGGAGTATTCAGCCGGCGCGGGTCGGCCGGGCGCTCGCCGACGACGATGACCACTTCGCCGCGCGGGTCGATCTCGCCCGCGGCCGCGGACGCGGCGAGCGAGCCCAGGCTTCCGCGGAGCGTCTGCTCGTGGAGCTTCGTGAGCTCGCGACAGACGGCCGCCGGCCGCGCGGGGCCGCATGTCGCGGCGAGCTCCGCCAGGGTCGCCGCCAGCCTGCCCGGCGCCTCGAACAGCACCGCCGTGCGCCCGTCCGCGCCAAGGCGTTCGAGCCGCTCGCGACGCTCGCGCCCGCGGCGCGGCAGAAAGCCCTCGAAGCTCCACCGCGGGCCCGCGACGCCGGAGGCGACAAGCGCCGCCAGGACCGCGGAAGCACCCGGGACCGGCACGACGGTGCCCCCCTCCGCCGCCCAGGCCGCGACGAGCCCGGCGCCGGGGTCGGAGACGAGCGGCGTGCCCGCATCCGTCACGAGCGCCAGGTCGCGCCCGGCCCGGAGGTGCGCCAGGAGCGCCGCGGCGGTCGCCTGCTCGTTGCGCGCGTGGTGCGGCACCAGGTGGGTCGTGATCTGGTAGCGCGCGAAGAGCCGGCGCGTGATCCGGGTGTCCTCGGCGGCAACGAGCGGGACGGCCCGGAGCACCTCGAGCGCGCGGAGCGACACGTCGCCGAGATTGCCGATCGGCGTCGAGACGACGTACAGGCGACCGCCCGCGGGGGCCCGCTCGGCGGGTCCGGCTCGGTGCCGCCCCCGCGCCCTCCTCGACCCCGCCGGAGCCGGTGCGCGTCCCAACGTCCGTCGTCGCGCCGGGGCCTCGCTTCACCGACGTGCCGAGCCCGGTCGGCGCCGCGGGTAGAGGTAGTCGACCCCGAGCGTCCGCAACCCGAGCTTCGCGATCGGCGGCACCTGGCGCTTGAACTCGGAAACCGCCACCAGCCTCCCGACCCGTTCGACGACGGCCGGCTCGAACCCCATGGCCACCAGCTCGTCGTCGCTGCGCCGGCGGTCGACCATCCAGAACAGGAGCCGGTCGAGCTCGGGTAGCTGAACCCGGCCTCCACCTCGTCGGTCTGGCCCGGCCAGAGGTCCGCCGAGGGCGCCTTCCGGATGATCGCCTCGGGAACGCCGACTGCCGCGGAAAGCTGGCGGACCTGGCTCTTGTAGAGGTCCCCGATCGGGTTGAAGGCGCAGGCGCTGTCGCCGAAGAGCGTCGTGTAGCCGATCAACGACTCGGTCTTGTTGCCCGTCCCCACGACAAGGCCGTGCCAGGTCACGGAGCGGTCGTACAGAACCAGCATTCGGGCCCGGGCCATCGCGTTGCCGCGCCGGAGCGCGGACGCCTCGAGCGCCTCGGGCCCGCCGGAGCCGGCCACGCCGTCCTGCCCGAAGTACCCGTCGACGATCGGGGTGATATCGATGAGCGCGCTGGCGCAGCCCAGCCGTCGCACGACCTCCTCGGCGTCGGACCGTGACGCGGGCGACGAGGCGCGGTAGGGCATGAGCACGCACTGGAGTCGATCCGCCCCGATTGCCTCGGCGACGAGGTACGCGACGAGCGCCGAATCGATGCCACCCGACAGGCCCACCAGCGCCCGGTCGAAGCCGGCCTGGGCGAGCTGCGCCCGGATGAAGGCGGTGATCACCCGGAGCGCGACGCCGGTGTCGATGGCGAGCTCCTCCGGAAGCTCGAACAGCGCGGCGCCGGATCCACTCACCCGTCAACGGCCGGCACGCCGGCGCCGTCCTCCGCGATGCCGGCACGCTCGGCGATGATCCTGCCGAGCTCGCGCACGAGCAGCTCGGGGCGCTCGTCGCGCAGGAGCGGCAGACCGATCCGCTCCCGCCGGACATCGGCCAGGGCGACATCGGCGAGGATGAGCCGCTCCTCGTACAGGGGACCCTCGGCAAGCACGTCGCCGGTCGGCCCGAGGACCATGGAACCGCCCCAGAACGAGACGGATTCCTCGACGCCGACGCGGTTGCAGAAGACCACCACGCTCGTGGTGAGCTGGGCGTAGGTGCGCAGGAGCGTTCGCCACGAGACCGCGGTTCCCAGCCCGCCGGCATTGACCGCAGCCACGTCGCGGCCGGGCGAGGACGCGACGTTCACCAGGACCTGGGCCCCGCCGAGCGCGAGGAGCGCGGGCACGTGGAGATGCCAGAAATCCTCGCAGATCGCGAGCCCAAGGCCGGCGCCGAGGCGCGACGGGACCGCTCGAAGGGCATCGCCCGCCGCGAAGAAGCGCCGCTCGTCGAAGAGCCCGTAGGTCGGCAGGTAGAGCTTGCGGTGGACGTGGCGGACGCTGCCATCCTCGAGGAGGGCGGCCGCGATGAACAGGCGGTGGTCGTCCGATTCCTCCACGAAGCTGACCACCGCGGAGCAGCCGATCGTCTCGTCGGCCAGCGCGAGAAGCCGCGGATCGTCGATGCGGAGCGCGACCTCGGCGGCCAGGTCCTGGAGGTGGTAGCCGGTGAAGCCCAGCTCCGGGAACACGATCAGGCCGGCCCCCGCGGCGCGCGCCTCCGCGAGCAGCTCGTGATGGCGGGCGATGTTCGCGTCGAGCAGGCCGAGTCGCGGAGCGAGCTGGGCGAGGGCGATCCGGAGCGGCTGCACGCCCCGAGTCTACTGCCCCGCCGGTTGCCGGGGCGGCACGGGCACCGCCGCACGGGGCGGCTGCGTCCGCATTGGCGCCGCGGCCGATCGCCCGACGCTGCTCCTCGGAACCCTCGACCTGTTCCGCGAAATGGCAGGCGACCTCGTGGCCGGTGGTGAGGACCCGCAGCGTCGGCTCGACCTCGACGCACTCCGCCGGGTTGCCCAGCCGCTCCCGGAGCCAGCACCGCGTGTGGAAGTGGCACCCGGCCGGCGGCGAGGCAGGGTTCGGGACGTCGCCCTTCAGGATGATCCGGCGTCGCTTCGACTCCACGACCGGGTCGGGAATCGGCACAGCCGAGATGAGCGCCACCGTGTACGGATGCCGGGGCGCGTCGTACAGCTCGCGCGACGGCGCCAGCTCCACGATCCGGCCGAGGTACATCACCGCGATCCGGTCGCTGATGTGGCGCACCACCGACAGGTCGTGGGCGATGAACAGGTAGGTGAGCCGGAACTGGGACTGGAGCCGCTCGAGGAGGTTCACGATCTGGGCCTGGATCGACACGTCGAGGGCGCTGACCGGCTCGTCGGCCACGATGAGGTCGGGGTTGACCGCGAGCGCCCGGGCAACGCCCGACGCGCTGGCGCTGGCCGCCGCTGAACTCGTGCGGGTAGCGTTCGGCGAATGTCGGGTCGAGCCCGACGATCTCGAACAGCTCCTGGACGCGCTGGCGCCGCTCGCTGTGCGTGCCGATGGCATGGATGTCGAGCGGCTCGCCGACGATGCCGCCGACGGTCATGCGCGGGTTCAGGCTCGCGTACGGATCCTGGAAGATCATCTGCATGCGCCGGCGCAGGCTCCGCAGCGCGGCGCCGCCGAGGGTCGTGATGTCCTGGCCTTCGAACATGATCTGCCCGGCGGTCGGGCGGTACAGGCGGAGGATCGCGCGGCCGAACGTGCTCTTGCCGCACCCCGACTCGCCCACCAGCCCCAGCGTCTCACCGCGTCGGAGCGTGAGGCTGACACCGTCCACGGCGCGGACGTCGCCGACGTGACGCTCGATCACGATCCCCCGGGTGATCGGGAAGTAGACCTTGAGCTCGGATATCTCGAGGAGCCCCTCGTCGGCATCGATCACGCCGCGAGCACGCTCGCCCGGACGGGCCTCGCTCATCATCCGACCGCCATCCCGGATTTCGCCGTCGACTCGTCGGGTTGCGGCGCGGCAACGAAGCCAGGTCGGAGCGGCGCGCCGGCCGCCGCCTCTTCGGGAGTCGGCGGGTTCCAGCAGGCAACGCGGTGGGTCGCCTCCGGCCCGGTGGACCGCACGGTCGCTCCCGGCTCCAGCGGCTGCAGCGACGGGATCTCGCGCCAGCATTGGTCGATCCGCCAGGCGCAGCGCGCGGCGAACTGGCACCCGACCGGGGCGAGCCGGAGATCCGGCGGGACGCCCTCGATCGGGATGAGCGGCTCGTCGGACCCCGCGTCCAGGCGCGGAAGGGAGTGGAGCAGCCCCACCGTGTACGGGTGCCGGGGCCGCGCGAAAAGGTCGGGCGTCGTCGCCGCCTCGACGACGAAGCCCGCGTACATGACGTTGATGCGGCTGGTCATCCCCGCCACCACGCCGAGGTCGTGGGTGATCAGGATGACGGCGGTCTCCTCCTCGGCGGTGAGCCGCTGGAGCAGCTCCAGCACCTGCGCCTGGATCGTGACGTCGAGCGCAGTCGTCGGCTCGTCGGCGATGAGAAGCTTGGGCTCCAGCGCGAGCGCCATGGCGATCATGACGCGCTGCCGCATGCCCCCGCTGAACTGGTGCGGGAAGTCGCGCAGCCGGCCCGCGGGCTCGGCGATCCCGACCCGCCCGAGGAGCTCGATCGCCCGGGCCCGGGCGTCCGCCGTGGAGATCTGCTTGTGGGCCTGGATGGTCTCGACCATCTGCTCCTCGATCGTGAGGACCGGGTTCAGGCTCGTCATCGGGTCCTGGAAGATCATGGCGATCTCGCGGCCGCGAAGGTCCCGCATGGATGCCTCCGAGGCCTGGACCAGGTCCACGTCGTCGAACAGCACCTGACCCCCCTCGATGTGCCCGGCGGGCTTGGGGAGCAGGCGCATCACGGCCAGGTTCGTGACGCTCTTGCCGCAGCCGGACTCGCCGACGAGGCCCAGCGTCTCGCCCGCTTCCAGGTCGAACGAGACGCCGTTCACGGCATGGACGGTCCCATCGTGGGTTCGGAAGCGGACCATGAGGTCACGGACGGAGAGCAGCATGGCTTCCTAGCGCTTCAGGCGCGGATCGATGGCCTCGCGCAGGCCATCGCCCAGGAGGTTGAAGCCGACGGCACTGATCACGATCGCGGCGCCGGGGAACAGGATCAGGTACGGCGCGGACTGCAGGAAGCGCGACGAGTCGGTCAGCATCTCGCCCCACTCCGCGATGCGGGGGTCGCCCGGGCCCAGCCCGAGGAAGCCCAGGCCGGCCACGTCGATGATGGCGGTCGCCGCGGCCAGCGTCGCCTGCACGATGAGCGGCGTGAGCGCGTTGGGCAGCATGTGCCGCAGCAGGATGCGGGCCGGCGAGGCACCCATCGACCGCGCGGCGATGACGTAGTCAGACTCTCGCAGGGCCAGCAGGCTCCCCCGGAGCAGCCGGGCGAAGATCGGCGAGTAGGAGACGCCCACTGCCAGCATGATCTGGATCTCGCCGTGGCCCAGCCAGGCGATGATCCCGATCGCGAGCAGGATCCCCGGCACCGCGAGCAGGACGTCCACGACCCGCATCAGGATGCCGTCGACGAGCCCGCCGGCTCCGCCGGCGATGGCGCCCATGAGCGTCCCCCCGATCAGCCCGAAGATGACGGCCACGACGCCCACGGTGAGGCTGATCCGGGCGCCGTAGAGGACACGGCTGAACTCGTCGCGGCCGAGCAGATCGGTCCCCATGAGATGGGCGAGGCTCGGGCCCTGCAGGTTGTTCGACAGCACGCCGACGGTGGGGTCGTACGGCGAGATGTAGGGGGCCAGGATCGCGCCGATCACGAAGATCGCGATGAAGATCAGGCCCAGGATCGCCGGCCCGTTCCTGAAGAGGCGCTGGAGCGCGTCTCCCCACAGGCCACGGCTGGCGCGCGGAGCCGCGCGGACGACGACGCCGGTCCCGGCGGCCATCTCAGGAGTACCTGATCCGCGGGTTGAGGAACGCGTAGCCGATGTCCACGATCAGGTTCACCGTGAGGAAGATCGTGGCGAAGATCAGGATCAGTGACTGGACGACGATGTAGTCGTGGTTCTGGATCGAGCTGACGACCCAGGAGCCCACCCCGTTCCAGGAGAAGACGGTCTCCGTCAGCACAGCGCCGGCGAGCAGCGCCCCTGTCTCCAGGCCGATGACGGTGGCCACCGGCAGCCAGGCGTTGCGCATGATGTGACGGTTGTTGACCCTGCCCTCGGTCAGGCCCTTCGCACGCGCGGTCCGGACGTAGTCCTCGTTGCTGACGTCGATGACCGAGGCCCGGGTGATCCGGGTGAAGACCGCCAGGGGGATCGTGCCCAGGGCGATCGACGGCAGGATGAGATGGGCGAGGGCGTCGATGACGTACCAATGCCCGGCCAGGATCGCATCGATGATCGCGAGGTGCGTCACCGGCGGCACGTTGAGGCGGGGGTCGAGCTGACCAAAGGTCGGCAGCCAGTGGAGCTCGACGCCGAAGACGAAGGCCAGCGCGTAGCCCAGCACGAAGACCGGGATCGAGATGCCGAAAAGGGAGATCACGGTCACGATGCCGTCGAGCCAGCCGTTGGGATGGCGTGCGGCCAGCCTGCCCAGGGGGATGCCCAGGCCGACGGCGAAGATCATCGCCCCGATCGTCAGCTCCACCGTGCCCGGGAACCGGACCAGGAACGTGGTTGCGACCTGGCGGCCGTCGACGAAGCTTGCGCCGAAGTCGCCGTGGAGCAGGCGACCGATGTATTCGAAGTACTGCACGTAGAGGGGCCGGTCGAGGCCCTGGGCCGCGGTGATCTGGGCGACGAGCTGGGGCGTGGCATGCTGCCCGAGGATCGCCTCCGCCGGGCCGCCACCGGGCAGGAGGCGCAGGAACATGAAGAGGATCACCGACAGGCCGAAGAGAACCGGGATGGCCACGAGCAGGCGCCGGACAATGAACCTCGCCACGCTGTGAGTCGATCCCTCCGCTGATAGGAGCCCCCCGGGGTCTGCCCGACCTCGGGGGGCCTCTGCTACGCGGGATGGTACCGCCCCGCCGCGCGGCCTTGCCGCCCGGCGGGGATCGGCGCTACTGCGAGAGCCAGACGGAGTTCAGGTACTCGGTCCCGTTGCTGGCACCGACGTACCCGTGCACCTTGGATGTGAGGGCTCCCGGCGGCTGCGAATTGACGAGCGGGACCACCGGGAGATCCTGGGCGAGCAGATCCTGGACCTGGCCCCAGAGGGTGTTGGCGGCGTCCGCCGTGGCGGCCTGGAGCGCCTGGGTCATGTCCGTGTTCGCCTGGGCATTGGCCCAGCCGAACTGCGGGTTGGGCTTGCCACCCTGGTAGCCGAACCAGGCGGTGTAGAGGAAGTTGTCGGCGCCGGCCCAGTCGCAGGTCCAGCCGAAGAGGTACAAAGCCAACTTACCGTTCGTGGCGTCGCTGACGTAGCCGCCGTGCCAGTCCTCGGTCTTGAGGGTCACGGTGAAGCCCACGGCCTGGAGGTCGCCGGCGATGGCCTGGGCGATGCCCTTGGGATCCGGCATGTACGGCCGGACCACGTTGGAGGGGTAGTAGAGATCGATGTCCAGGGCGGAGCCGGTCACGCCGGACGCCGCCAGGTCGGCCTTGGCCTTCGTGGTGTCGAAGGCGGGCAGGGTCTCGGCCTTGAAGCCGAGCGTGGCGGGCGGCATGAATCCCGTCGGCACCGTGCCGAGGCCCGCATAGAACGCGTCCGCGTAGCTCTGCTTGTTGACCGCCTCGGAGATGGCCAGGCGGACGTCCTTGTTGGCGTAGATGGTGGCCTTGCCACCGACGCTCTGGTTCATGTCGAGATTGAGCTGGTTGCACGACGAACCACGGTCGATGATCGACAGCCCGGAGCTCTGGGCCGTCTTGACGTCCAGCGGCGAGATCGAGAAGGCCGCGTCGACGCCGCCCGACTGCAGGGCCTGCAGGGTGGCCGTGGAGTCGCCGATCGGCTTGAACGTGACCTGGTCAAGGTGCGCCGCGTTGGGGGTGTCCCAGTAGCTCGGGTTCTTGACGATGGTCACGTGGTCGCCGGGGACCCATTCCTTGAAGATGAACGGGCCGGTGCCGACCATGTCCTGGCCCTGGGGCAGCTGGCCCTGGGCGTACTTGTTGGACGAGATCGGCGTCGTGTCCGCATTGCCGGCCTTGAGCGCGGTCGGGCTCTCGATGCCGAAGACGGCCAGGGTCGAGGCGAGCAGGAAGTTGGACTGCGGGGTCTTGAGGGTGATGACCACGGTCTGCTCGTCCGGTGCCGTGACGGAGGCGACGTTGGAGGCCGACCCGAATCCGCCGAAGACCGCGCCGTAGTAGTAGGCGTTGTCCTGGAGGTCGCCCTTCGGGAAGTTCTGCCAGCGGTTGTAGTTGTACACGACGGCGTCCGCGTTGAAGTCCGTGCCGTCGTGGAACTTGACGCCGGTCCGAAGCGTGAACGTGTAGGTCAGGCCGTCCGCGCTGACTGTCGGCAGGGCTGCGGCCAGGACCGGGATGACCGTGCTGATCGTGCCAGGCTGCAGTCCGACCAGGTTCTCGACGACCTGCTCATCGACCAACAGGGAGTTGCCGTCGCTGACGAGCGCCGGATCGGCGAGGACCATGTCGCCGTTGAGCGCGTAGACCATGCTGCCGCCTTCGGTGGCGGTGGAGGCCGGGCTTGCGGCAGCGGCGGATGGCGCCGCGGAGGCGGCCGCGGACGGGGCCGTCGACGGGGCCGTCGACGGTGCGGCGGGTGTTGGTGTCGCCGAGCCGCTGCAGGCGGCCACGACGATCGCGGCGACCGCGATCAATGACCCGATTCGGGTACGCATCATGAAATGGTCTCCTCCTCTATGCCCGATTGCGCCACCCTCCGGCATCGGCTGGTCGTGCATCGATCTCAGCATGATACGCACGCTCCCTGGATAGCGTGGGCTCCCAGCCGAGGCATGTCAGCGCCTCACGGTCCAGCTGTCCATGTAGCTGCTGGGCTGCGGCCGCCTGAAGGGCGTCCAGCTTGGGATCGCAACACGATCGAGCCGAGGAGCAACGCAACGTCGATGCCGCTCGCACCTTCGGGCGGGCGGGTGTCTATCCGGGCCATGCCGCAGCGGCCGCATGGCTACGATGTGGTCCTCTCAATCGCTCCGAGGTTCACGTCTAGAGGCAATGTCACACCCCTGGCCGCTTTTCGATCTGCGAATCCGCACTCCGCGACTTGAGCTTCGGCTTCCGACGGACGACGATCTGCTCGCACTGGCCACCGTGGCTCGAGGCGGCATTCACGACGCCACGGTGACGCCGTTCATGGTCGCTTGGGATGAGCTTCCCTCGCCCGCCTTTGAGCGCAACTTCCTGACACATTGGTGGGTCGTGCGAGGAGGCTGGAAGCCCGAGAACTGGAACCTAACGCTCGCCGCGATCGCAGGCGGGAAAGCGATCGGCATCCAGAACCTGATGGCGAAGGACTTCTCCACCCGTCGGTCCGTTGCTTCGGGAAGCTGGCTCGGCCAGGCGTTCCAGGGGCACGGTTACGGGACCGAGATGCGCGCTGCCGTGTTATGGCTCGCATTCGAGGGCCTCGGGGCGCTCGAGGCAGAATTGGGGTACATCGTCGGCAACTCTGCATCCGCGCGCGTCTCGGAGAAGCTCGGCTACGTGCCGAACGGCGAGTCCATCGTCGCGGCCCACGGGGAACCGCATACCGAACGCCTGCTCCGAGTGACCCCGACAACGTGGCATGGCGATCTTGTTCCGGTCACGATCGAGAACCTGGAACCTTGCCTGGGACTCTTCGGGGTCGGTGAGTTGGCGCGGTCGGAGTGGTCACCACTCTGACGCCACGAAGGAGGCACTGAGCGTGACGTACTCCATCGTCGCGCGGGACAGCGCGACCGGTGACCTGGGCGTGGCGGTCCAGTCCAAGTTCCTGTCCGTCGGTTCGGTAGTCCCCTGGGCACGCGCGGGTATCGGGGCGATCGCCACGCAGTCGTATGCCAACGTGGGCTACGGCCCCGACGGCCTGGCGCTGCTGGCCGGGGGGCGAACGCGAGGACACGCTCGCGGCGCTCGTCGAGGCGGATCAGCTCCGGTCGCAGCGCCAGGCGGGCGTCGTGGACGCGCACGGTGGGTCGGCCAGCTACACGGGACGGTCGTGCTTTGCGTGGGCCGGCGGGCGAACAGGCCCCGGCTACGCGGCCCAGGGCAACATCCTGGCGGGTGCGGCGGTTGTCGACGCGCTGGCGGACACGTTCGCGGCAGGAGGCCTCCTGTTTCCGGAGCTGCTGGTCGCCTGTCTTGCCGCGGCCGATGCCGCGGGTGGCGATCGCCGCGGACGGCAGTCGGCGGCGCTCCTGATCGTCCGGGAGCGCGGTGGGTACGGCGGCGGCAACGACCGCTGGATCGACCTCCGTGTGGACGACCACCCCGACCCGGTCACGGAGCTCGCCCGGCTGCTCGACCTCACTCACCTCTACTTGCAGCGGCCGACGCAGGACGAGCTCATCGCCCTGGACATTCCGCTGGCCACCGAGCTACGCTGAGCACCTGCGGCGCCTTGGCTGGGACCCGGCGATTGCCGCACGCTCGCTCTACGTCCCGATGTGGCCCGATCTGGCCGAGCCCGAGGAAGAGCGGCCCTGCGTCGGCGATCCGCGGCCCCTTCCGGCCGGCTGGGACCCGGCCTGGCAGGAGCGCCTCCTGGCGTGGATGGCGGTCGAGAATCTCGAGGAGCGCACCGCTGCCGCGGGATGGATCGATCCGAAGGTCCTGGCCTTCCTACGGAGCGCGGGTTTGAAGGGGTAGGCAGCCGGGGCTGACCGCTGCCGGCTACTGCCCTTGGAACATCCCGTCCACCAGCACGGGGACGAGATCGGTCACGTCGAGCCGGGCGGCGATCGCCACATCGTCGCTGAAGCCGCGGTCGACCAGCTCGCGGCCCGACGCCGAGCCCGCCAGCGCCTCGAGCAAGTCGTCTCGAGCGGCGCGGAAGGCGCCGACCGCGGCTCTCGCCTCGGGCGACATGGCATCCGCGTTCATTCCGGCCAGCACCGCCCCTGCGCCGATCAGGTCCTCGACGGCTGGCCGGAGTCCGCCGTCCGGCCAGAGCTCCCCGGCCGCGATGACCGCGGTCGTCCCGCCCCGCGATGCGGCGAACCGCGCAATGGCGCTGGCGTTCCGCAGACAGCCGGCGACGACCGATGCTCCGGCTTCTGCTGCCAGCAAGGCGCAACTCGCCCCGTTCGGCGACGGCAGCACCAGACGCTCGCCCCCGCGCAGGGCGGTCAGCGAGGCGGGCGACAGCGTCGGGCCGGGACCGCTGCGCTCGGCCCGGCGAGCGTTGCGCCGATCCCGTGGGCGTAGGCCGCCGCGGAGGCGTCGGAGACCCGGTACGGGATCACGGCGGCGCCTCGCTCGACCGCGACCGAGACGGCCGTGGAGTACGACAGGACGTCGACGACGATCACCAGGTCGACGTCACGGGCCAGGAGTTGGACACCTGCCCGCCCCCAGTCCATGCGCGTGCGGTAGCCGTGCTGCCGGTGGCTGGGGTGGGAATTCATGGCGGGGTTCATCGCTTCACTCTACGGCGCGGTCGGCGACAATCGGGCGATGCCGAAGCCGACAGCCTTCTTGTTGCGCCGCGCCGCCGGCGCCGACGCGCCTGCCGTCGCCGCCGTGCATATCCGCGCCTGGCGGGTCGCCTACCGGGGCATCGTCCCGGACGCTCACCTCGACGGCCTCGATGTCGCGACGCGGGCGGCCCGCTACGACTTCGACGCCACCCCAGCCGGCGCCCCCGAGACGTGGATCGCCGTGGACGGCGACGACGTCGTCGGTTTCGTGACGGTCGGCCCGGGCCGCGACGAGGATCTCCCCGGACTCGGCGAGGTCCACGCCGTCTATGTCGCGCCGGACCGCTGGCGATCGGGCGCCGGGTCGGCGCTGCTCGCGAAGGCCGAGTCACTGCTCGCCGACGCGGGGCTCAACGAGGCGCACCTCTGGGTGCTCGAGGACAACACCCGGGCACGCCGCTTCTACGAGCGGGCGGGCTGGGCGCCCGACGGCGCGCGGAAGGTCGTCGAGATCGGCGGCCGACCGCTCGCCGAGGTCAGGTACCGCAAGGCCGCGGCCGGTACCCTCGCCCCATGGAGAACCGCCAACCCGTCGTCGCGTCGATCCGCACCGAGCGCGTCGAGCTCGTTTCGATGTCGCTCGCCTTCATGCAGGCCCTCGTCGCGGGCGACCTCGACACGGCCACCCGCGAGATGGGCGCCGACCTGCCGGCGGACCTGCCGAGGACCTCCGCAACTTCCTGAACTACCGCATCCCCGACCTCGAGGCGGACCCCTCGATCCAGCCGTGGCTCGGTCGGGGCATCGTCTGGAGCCACCCGGACGGGCGCCGGAGCTCATCGGGACGATCGGGTTCCACAACGCGCCGGACGAGACCGGCCGCGTCGAGATCGGCTACCGCATCGAGCCGGCGTTCCGGCGCCGGGGGATCGCCACCGAGTGCGTCCGCGCGCTGCTCGCCTGGGCCGAGACGCAGGGCATCCACCGCTTCCGCGCGTCGGTCGCCCCGGGCAACGTAGCCTCGCTGGCGATCATTCGCTCCTTCGGGTTCCGCCAGGTCGGCGTCCAGATGGACGAGATCGACGGCGAGGAGCTCGTGTTCCACCTGGACCGCCCTCTGACGCGGCGACGCGTCGCGATGACCCGGCGCCCGCCTCGCGACTGACCCGGCGTCGGGGCGGAAGGTGCCGCTCACGGGTGCCCGTCGAGGAACATGCGGAGCCGCGTCCAGGTGGGCCCGGCGATCGACGCCCGGGATGTGGCCGTTGACGGCGCGACACACCCAGCCGAGCCGCATGGCGAGCCCGAACGCGGCGCGCAATGGCCCGGCATGTCGCGGTCGGCGGCGAACGGTGCAAGGTACGCGTCGCTTGAGCGGGGTAGGTGTCCACGGAGCTCTCGACGTCCTCGGGACCCCAGGCGATGACGCCCTCGAGGGTGACCGACATCGAGAAGAACGGGTGCGACACGCAGGCGTCGCCCCAGTCGAGGATCGCGTAGCGGCCGTCGCGCACGTACACGGCGCCGTCGTGGAGGTCGTCGTGCTGGATCGTCTCGGCGATCCCGTAGCCGGCCAACTGCGCGCATTTCGCCGCCACCCGCGGGACGGCGTCGCGAAGTACGGCGCATCTCCTCGTCGGCCGCGGGGCCGTCGCGGTCGCCGACCGTCACACCTCCCCGGCAAGCTCATCCAGCAGGGCCTCGTACCGCTTCGGCAGGACCGCGAGCCGCATGTCGGGAACGCCGAGCGCCAGCAACTCCGACGCCGCTCGGCCATGCCCAGCTGCATGCCGGCGTATCGCGGCAGCACGTCGAGCCAGCGCGTCGACGTCGCCCTCGTGTTCGGACCAGCTCGCGCAGGCGAGCGCCGGCGTCGGCCATGAGCATCCAGCCGCGTTCGGCGTCGACGGCCAGCGGTGTCGGCACGACGTCCGGCCGGCGGCGTGCGAGGAACGCGGTGATCGCGGGCTCGCGGCCGAGCGCGGGCGAGCTGGCCTTGAAGAACACCGGGCCGCGGTCCGTCTGCACCCGCAGGACCGTCGACCACGGCCGATCGTGGACCGCCTCGATCGGCCCGGTGCGGCCGCGCGCCGGCCGCCAGACTGCGCGGCGATCCAGGCGCCGGCGGCCGCGTGCCGTCAACGCCGGAGGCGCCAGATCGCCTCGGCCGGCCAGCGACGGGCCCACGCCAGCGACGCGGCCGAGCGGTAGCTGCTCGTGGCGTCCGGCCCGGGCGCGGCTCGAGGCAGTCCTCGATCGTGAAGCCGTTGGCGCGGAACAGCCGGATCCACTCGCCGTACGGCAGCTGGAAGGACACGTGCTCCCCATCGTCGATCGCGTGCAGCCCGAAGTAGTCGACGACCAGGCGGTCGCCGACCTCGTCGGCGTCGAGCGGCCAGCAGATCGTCGCGATCGGCGACTCGTGGCTGAACGCGAACAGCCCGCCCGGTCGCAGCAGGCGGGCGGCCTCGGGGACGGTCCGGTAGGGGTCGGCAAAGGTCATCGCCCCGAAGTCGCAGAACACGATGTCGAACGAGGCGTCGGGGAGCGGCACCGCCTCCGCGCTCGCGTGGATGAGTGGGACGTCGACGCCGGCTTCCGCCATCAGTGCGCCGGGCGTGTTCCAGTTGGCGCTCGGAGATGTCCAGTCCAACCGGGCGAGCGCCGAGTCGTGCCAGCGCGATCGACCACTGGGCCGCGCCGCAGCCGAGCTCCAGGATGTCCCGGCCGGCAACATCTCCGAGGACCTGCAGCTCCGCCTCGGGGATCTGGGAGGTCCCCCACGCAAGCCCGCCGCTGTCCGCGAGCTGGCCGCCGTGCCGCGACTGGTACTCGTCGCTGCACGCGTTCCACGCGGCCCGGTTCCGGGAAGCGTGTGCAGTCAGTCCGACAGGTGTGGCACGTTCCGCGCTCATCCGCGAAGTGTATGGAGTCCCCTTCGCACCTGCTGCCCAAGGCAGGTGCTCGACAGGGCGCCGTCCCGGCCGGCTCCGCGTGGCCCTGGCAGAGCAGCCGGCGAACGGCCGCCATCCTGTTCGATGTCGATCTCCGAGCCTCGTTGTTGCATGCGGGCGCCCCGCCCGCGACGATGGTGCGATGAACAAACGGACGGTGCCGAAGACTCCGTACGGCAGTCAACCGGCAGCCGAGGATGGGTCGGAGCAGGTGTTCACGGCCGAGGAGGATCTCCGGGCGGTCACGATCGGCGAGCTGCGGCCGCTGAACGGCCAGATCGAGCTGCTTCCGTACCAGCCTGATTGGCCCGCGCTGTACGCTCGCGAGGAGGTGCGGATCCGCTCCGCGCTTGGCGGCACCGTCGTACGACTCGAACACGTCGGCTCGACCTCCGTGCCCGGTCTCGCTGCCAAGCCGATCATCGACATCTTGCTGGTCGTGCCCGACTCGAGTGATGAGCCGGCCTACGTCCCGGACCTCGAGGCATCCGGCTACGTGCTTCGGATCCGCGAGCCGAACTGGTTCGAGCACCGCATGTTCCGGGGGCCCGACACGAGCGTCAACCTCCACGTGTTCTCGCCCGGCGCTGCCGAGATCGACCGGATGCTCGCGTTCCGTGATCGGCTGCGGACCGACGAGGCCGACCGTCACCTGTACGAGTTGGCGAAGCTCGACTTGGCGCGGCGGGACTGGAAGTACGTCCAGCACTACGCAGACGCGAAGACGGGGGTCGTGACGGCGATCATGGCGCGAGCGCTCGCGTCCGGCGCGGCCCCGTCACCAGAGGAAGCGGAACCGCCGACCTGAACACATTGGATTGCCACCGAAGAACCCGCCAGTCAGAGGGCTGGTGAGCGAATCCGGGTTGGAAACACCCGCGCTTGCCCCTGCCTACGGCGCGCCCGAAGATGCCGGGATGGATGACGTGGATGTTCGGCGAGCCCGGCATGATCATGCGGACGCGATAGCCGACGTCTATCTAGCGTCCTTCACGACGACCTACCGGTTCCCGCTGGCTCACAGCGACCAGCAGGTGCGACGCTGGATCGCGGAAGTCCTCCTCCCCACCGAGGAGGTCTGGGTCGTGACCGCCCCCGACCAGGCTGTCGTGGCGATGATGGCGCTCTCCTCGGAGATGCTCGACCAGCTCTACGTCGCGCCAGGGTGGACCGGCCGCGGGATCGGCAGCCGCCTCATCGAGCTGGCGAAGTCGCGCCGACCAGACGGGCTCGACCTCTACACGTTCCAGGTCAACGCCGGAGCACGCCGCTTCTACGAGCGGCACGGCTTCGTGGAGGTCGCGCGCGGCGACGGGTCGGACAATGAGGAGGGCCAGCCGGACCTTCGCTACGCGTGGCGGCCGGGACAAGCGCGGTTCAGCGTTCGGCTGCGGGATCCGGTCCCGGACACCTGAAGACCGAGTAGCCGAACGCCGCCTCGAACCCGGCGCGAAGGATGTTGCGCGCCGATCCGGTCTCGGGCTCGGCTTCGGTGACCAGGATCGAACACCCGGCCGCGCATGCCTCGTTGATCCGGTGACGGAGCATGGCCTGCTGGACGCCGCGACCGCGGAACTCGGGCAGGGTCGCGCCGCCGCCGAATTCGGCGAGATCGCCGTCGATCACGAGCCGTGCGACCCCCGCGACCGCCCCATCGACGCTGGCGCGATACAGCCTGGTGCCCGGTACTGCGAAGAACGCGGCGAACAGGTGGATCATGACCGGGGAAGCGGAGCCGAAGGCCGCTGCGGCCAGCCGTCCGTATGTCTCACCTTCGTCGGTCGAGCCGCTCCTCACCTGCTCGACGGTGATCGGGCCGGGAATGGCATCGACCGGCACGGCCGCGCGGCTGAAGACCCGGATCGTGGTTGGACCCTGGTAGCCGCGAGCCACGAACGGGGCCAAGTCCCGCTCCGGTGCCACCCACGCCTCGAACCCGCTCCCGAGCTCGGCGAAGAAGGACTCGACCCTGGCCAGCCCTTGGTCGGTGATGGGCTCGGTCAGTCCGGCAGCCGAGAGGCCGTTGACCGGCGACCCCGTTTCGGTGCAGGACGCGATCCCTCCGGCAAGCTGCCGGGTGGTCGTCCTGGCGTTTGCGTAGACCGCGCGGTACGCCGTGGCGTAGGCAAGCAGGTTCCGCCAGCGCGATCGTTCGACCCGTTCGATGAGGTCGTCCACGCGCCCGGCCCGCGTCCCCGCCAGACCAGTCATCGACTGGAATCCCGGACCATGGACGCCGGCTGTCACCCTCACGGTCCGACGACCCAGCTGTCCATGTTCCACCAGTCGTAGAAGGACGTGTAGTCGATGGGGCCCTCGCTGCCGTTGGTGCCGACCCTGGCGCTGTAGCCGCGGTGTCCCAGGTCCGTCCACAGGAAGTAGTACGGGCCCCGGTCATGCAGGTAGTGCTGGACCTGTGCCAGGATCGCCTTGCGCTTGGTCCGATCGAGCTGCTGGGCTGCGGCCGCCTGGAGGGCGTCCAGCTTGGGATCGCAGTAGCCAGTGAAGTTGTTCTCGAACGGGGCCGCCTTGCTTGTGACGTGGCTGCACCCGAAGATGCTGGAATCCTCGGGGTCGACAAGGTCCCCCCAGCCGCCGAGGTAGAGCTCGAAGTTGTTGGGATAGGACAGGAGCGACACCAGGACCGTCGCGTAGTCCGCCTCGCGGACCGTGATCTCGATCCCGCACTTGGCAACCTGGTCCCGCGCCAGCAGGGCGAATGCCACGCGCTGCGGTTTGTCCTGGCGCACGTAGAGGTCCGCCTTGAGCGCAATCCCGGCTTTCGTGTAGACGCCGTCCGAGAGCGTGTACCCGTCCTTCTCCAGGAGCGCCCGGGCGCCCGCGACGTTGAACTGGTAGTCGGGGACGGTCGGATCAAAGAAGAACGAGCCCGGAGGGACCTCGGCGTTGACCGGGATGGCGCTCCCCTGGGTCGCGGCCTGGACGGTGGCGTCATGGTCAATGCACATCGCAAACGCCTGGCGAGCAACAAGGTCGGAGAACGGATGGCCCGAGCGAACGTTGAACCCGACGTAGAGGTAGGAAGGCTCGGGATACTCGGAGAGTCGGAGCGTCGGATCGGCCTTCAGGGCAGGCAGGCTGTCGGATGACGCGATGTCGGGCAGCCAGTCGATCTCGCCGGACTGGAGTGCCTCCGCAGCCGCGGCCGCCGCCTTGATGATCAGGACCAGGACGTTGGCCGGACCGGGCGTGACCAGGTAGTAACCGACGAAGCGGGCGAGCTCGACGCTCCGGCCCGGCGTGTACCGGACGAAGCTGTAAGGTCCGGAGCCGACCGGATGAAGGTTGATGTCCAGGAGCCGGTAGGCGGCCGCTAGCCTGTCGGGCGCGCTGGCGTGAAGCGTGGCGTTGAGATCGGTGAGCTGGGCCAGCAGGGCACCCGCGTACGCGGCGGGATCCAACGTGCCGTCGGCGCGGACGAATCTGGCCTGGTCGGGAAGGGCGATGCCGGCGGAGGTCAGGATCGCCTCCATGTCGGCTCCGAAGAAGGACGCGCTGCAGGAGCCCGGCGGCGTGACGCCGGTGCACACGGGATTGCCCTGCGCAGTGGAGATCCGGGTGGCGAGTGTCGCCGTGGCAGCCGGGTCGACAGCGCTCGAACCGGTCACGAACCTCGCGTACGACGCCTCGGTGGCGGCCTTCGGCACGAGGCCCAGCGTCAGCCCAAGCATGTAGATCGGCGCGTACGGATCCTTGAGGGTGACGACGAGCGTGGCCGGGGACGGCGCCTCGACCGATCCGACGTGCTGTTGCCACGTGGTGCAGGTGGTCGGGTTGAAGGTGCATTTCGGCGACATCGCGATGTCGAATGTGAACTTGGCGTCGGCCGACGTGACCAGCGACCCGTCGTGCCACCTGGCATCAGTCCGGATCCTGATCGTGAGGGTCCGGCCATCGGCGCCGATCTCGGGCATCGCCGTGGCGAGGTCCGGCACGACGTCGCCCGTGTTGTTGACGCGGTAGAGGCCCGTGTAGATGAGGTGGTTGACCCACGAGGTCGCTTGGTCCGTGCTCGACGGCGAGAAGTACGTCGGCTCGCCGTCGATGGCGAAGCGGAAGTCCGCCGATGCGCCCGCGGCTGCCGTCGCGGACGGGGATGGCGGGACTCCCTCGCTCGGCGCGGGTGTGCCGCACGCGCTCGCGACGATCGCGGCCGCGGCGAGCAGGCCAATCACCCGGCGAGGCCAGGGGCTCGCGACGCCCGCAGCGCGCGTGGAGCCGGCAGCCGGACGGCGGGCTTGCCGGAGACGGGACTCGTCCGTCAGGACGATCCGCGGCGTATGGATGTGCGGGCCTGCGTCCGGCACCGGGGGCAAAGGGCCGACGGCCAACGGAGGGGGGCCCTCACCCGCGTCGTCGAGTCGCCTGCCGCGACGTCATTCACAGCGAGCATTGACCCGAGCCAGTCACCGATACCCTTGATTGAGGACGGCCTGTGGGTGACGAACCGGAACGATGGGCTGAACGACCGGCGCAGTTCGGCCCGTCGACAGACCGGTAGGCAGCGTCGCGACCGGGAAGTGGCAGGCCACCTTGTGACCCGGCGCCACCTCCACGAGGGGCGGCACCTCCACGCTGCACCGCTCCTGTGCCTGGAAGCAGCGCGTCCGGAAGACGCACCCGCTGGGCGGGTTGATCGGGCTCGGGAGGTCGCCCTGGAGCATGATCCGGTTGCGCTCCCGTTGTCGCTTCGGATCCGGGATCGGCACGGCCGAGAGCAGCGAGTGCGTGTACGGATGGAGCGGGCCCGCGTAGATCATCGCGCCGCGGCGCCGTCTCGACGATGTGGCCGAGGTACATGACCGCGACGCGGTGCGAGATCTGGCGGACGACCGCCAGGTCGTGGGCGACGAACAGGTAGCCGATCCCGAACTCCTGCTGGAGATCCCGCAGCAGGTTGAGAATCTGGGCCTGGATCGAGACGTCGAGCGCCGAGACGGGCTCGTCGCACACGATCAGCTTCGGACGCAGCGCGATCGCCCTGGCGATCCCGATCCGCTGGCGCTGGCCGCCGGAGAACTCGTTCGGATACCGGTTGTAGTGCTCCGGGTTCAGGCCGACCCGCTCCATCAGCTCCTGGACGGCGGCCCTGACCCCGCCGGGCGGCTTCACCCCCTGGATGTTGAACGGCGCGCTGATGATCCCGCCCACGGTGTGGCGAGGGTTCAGGGCGTTGTAGGGATCCTGGAAGATCATCTGCGCCTTGCGCCGAACGGGCACCAACGCCTTCGACGAGAGGCCAGTGATCTCCTGGCCGTCGATCTCGATCCGCCCGCTTGTGGGACGGACGAGCATCAGGATCGACCGGGCGGCCGTCGTCTTGCCCGACCCGCTCTCGCCCACCAGCCCGAGAGTCTCGCCAGCCGCGAGCGTGAGGCTCGATACCGTCGACCGCCTTCACGTCGCCGATCTTGTGCGGGATGATCCCCTGCGACCTGACGGGGAAGTACGTGCGAAGGTCGGAGACGCGGAGGATCTCGCTCGTCTCGATCGTCACTTGGGGCCTCCGGCAAGGAGGCGGAACACGTCACGCGAGATCTGCTGGCGTTCTTCGGCCGGCAGGTGGCAGCGGACGAGGTGATCGGGCGCGACGGACAGGAGCTCGGGCCGAACGCGCTCGCACGCCCCGTCCCTGACCCGGTCCGAGTACGTGCATCGCGGCTGGAACACGCAGCCGGGGGGCAGCTTGAATCGGCGACGGCGGGTTGCCCGGGATGGCGTCAAGCCGCGAAGACGGCTCGCGGTCCATCCGCGGGATGGAGGCCAGCAGCCCCAGCGTGTAGGGCATCTCTGGCCGGTCGTAAAGCACCCCGGTGGGCGCGACCTCGACGATCCGGCCGCCGTACATCACCGCCACGTCGTCGGCAACGTCGGCGACGATCCCGAGATCGTGGGTGATCATGATCACGGTGATCCCGAACTCGCCCTGGAGGCTCGCAATCAGCTCGAGGATCTGGGCCTGCACGGTGACGTCGAGCGCCGTCGTGGGCTCGTCCGCGATCAGCAGCGCGGGAGAGTTGATCAGGGCCATCGCGATCATCACGCGTTGCCGCATCCCGCCCGACAGCTGGTGCGGGTAGTCGTCCACGCGCCGCTCGACCGCCGGGATCCCGACACGGCGGAGCATGTCGATCGTCTCGCGGCGGGCCGCGGCCTTGCCGATCGACCGGTGGGCACCGATGGCCTCGGTGATCTGGTCGCCGATCCGGTAGAACGGATGCAGGCTCGACATCGGGTCCTGGAAGATCATCGCCATCTGGTCGCCACGCAGCGCCTGGACCTCGTCCGCGGGCAGGCCGATCAGCTCCTGTCCGTCGAGCCAGATGTTGCCCGTCACCTTGGCGGTCTTCCGGTCGATGAGGCCCATGATCGCCTGGGCGGTCACGCTCTTGCCCGAGCCCGATTCGCCGACGATCGCGAGCGTCCGGCCACGCTCGACCGAGAGCGAGACGCCGTCGACCGCAAGGACCAGGCCGTCCTCGGTGGGGAAGGAGACGGCGAGGTTGTCCACCGACAGGAACGGCCGCTCGGCCGGGGAGCCGGGCGGCATCAGGTGATCCTCACTCGCGGGTCGACGACCGCGTACAGCAGGTCGACGAGCAGGTTCGCGACGATGATGATCGTCGCCGTGAACAGCGTGATCCCGGTGATCAGGGGAGGTCCGAGGTCAGGACCGAGTTGACGGCGAGCGAGCCAAGCCCGGGCAGGCTGAAGATGTTCTCCGGGATGATGGCCCCACCAAGGAGGCCCGCGAGGTCCAGCCCGGCGGCCGTGACCAGGGGCGTCAACCCCGCCCGGAGGGCGTGCTTGACCACCACCGTGCGCTCCGGCAGGCCCTTGGCGCGTGCCGTCCGCACGTAGTCCTCGTTGAAGGTCTCGAGGACCTGGTTGCGGGTCAGGCGCATGTAGAACGCCGTGTACAGGACCGCGAGCACGATCCAGGGAAGGATCATCGTCTGCAGGAACTGGAACGGGTTAGTGAACGGCGACACGTACGCCGGGAACGGCAGCCACGCCAGCTTGAGGATGACGAAGAAGACGAGGATCAGGCCGATGAAGAACGAGGGCATCGAGTAGCCGACGAGCGAGACGCCCATCACCAGCCGGTCCGGCCAGCCCCCTGGTGGAGCGCGGCAAAGATGCCCAGCGATACGCCCGGCGATGATCCACATGAGGAACGCCCCGATCGCCAACCAGAAGGTGACCGGGGCGGCCGTGGCGATCAGGTCATGACCTGCGCATGGCGGTTGAACGAGTAACCGAGGCACGGGGCATGGCAGACGATGGGTTCCGGCGAGTCCGGGGAGAAGGTGCGCCCGACGACCAGACCCCGAAAGAACTCCACGTACTGCGTCAGGATCGGCTGGTCATCCAGCCCGAGGCGATGCCGGTTTGCCTCGATGATCTGGGGACTGCAGGCCTTGCCGCAGGTGAGCCGGGCCGGGTCGCCCGGCAGGAGGTTGAACAGGAAGAAGACCGTGGCAGTGAGGATGAACAAGAGCGCGACCATCAGGAGGACTCGGCGAACGAGATATGCGACCACGGGCTTGCCTTCCCCTACGTCCGGATAGTTGCACCCCCGGGGGAGCGGCGAGGCCGCTCGCCGGGGGGCGGTGGTTGAGGTTCTAGCTACGACCGATCCGGTTACTGCTTGACGTACATGTCGCCGTACGGCTTCGAGCCGTAGGGACCCCAGAGGTACAAGCCGCCGTTGGGACCGGTGGTGGTGGCCAGCTTGGATCCGACCATGTCCTGCGCGAGCCCGAAGAAGGTCGGGATGAGCCAGACGTTCTTCGATCGTCTCCGTGTTGAGGGCCTGCCAGTCGCTCGCCTGCTTCGCGCGGTCGGTCTCGGCACCTGCTGCAAGGACCTCGGCGTTGAAGGCTGCGTCATCGACCTGCGACAGGTCCCATCCGCCCTTCTGGGTGAACAGGTCCGGGATGACGGTCGAGGCATTCGGCCAGTCGGCGCCCCAGCCACCGTAGCCGAAGTCGCCCGCCTTCGTGGGATCGAACACGGTGCTGTAGTACGAGCCCGTCGGGAGCGGCGCCAGCTTGACCGTGAACCCGGCCGCCTGGAGCGAGGCCTGGATGATCGCAGCCTCCTTGCCGCGCGAGGGGGTATCCGGGTAGTTGTAGGTGATCGTCGGCGCAGCCACGCCCGACTTGGCGATCAGCGTGCTTTGCGTACGCCGGGTCACCCGTGTCCGGGATCGCCTGGCCGAGCAAGGTCGTCCACAATCCCGTCGGGGCGTAGTCCTGGCCGATGTTCGGCTTGACCGCTCCGTCGGCATAGTCACCGTAGAAGTCACCGCCGAGGTTCTTCCGCATGGCGCTTCGGTCGAGCGCGGCCGCCATGGCCTCGCGGATCTTGCAGGTTCGTGACCTTCTGGACGTTGATCCAAAGGTACCGGGTGTAGATGTCATAGTCGCTGACGGACGCGCCCGGCGAACGCGGGAGCGCCGTCTTGGGGTCCGTGAACACGGTGGCCAGGTTCTCGGGCTGCATCCCGGCGTACGAGATGGCGGTCTGGTCGTTGCCCGAGCTCTGGATCAGCCGCTGGTCGATGACCTTCGGGTCGAGCCCGAAGTCGACCTCCCAACTGTCGGGATAGGGATGGCGGTACGGGTCGCTCGCCTGGCTCCACTTGGGGTTCCGGACGAGGACCATCTTGCCGCCGTTGCCGGTCGTGTAGCTCTGGACCATGTACGGGCCGGAGGCCATCGGCGGCTTGGCGACGCCGTAGGACTCGCCCGTGTCGGCGGCCTTGGGAACCGGCGAGAACCCGAGCGTCATGGTGTAGTTGAAGTCCGCGTACCGGCTTGCTCAGGTTGAACGTGATCGTCTTGCCGTCGGCGGAGCAGGTGACGGCCTTGTCGAACAGGGCCTGCTGGGCCGCGGTGGCCTTGTACGGGCCCGGGTATTGCGAGTTGCCCTTGGCATCGCTCGGGATGTCGAGGAACTGGATCGCGTAGGTCGGACCCTGGTTGATCACGTCGGTCGCGAACGTCCGCGAGATGCCGTAGGCGAGGTCCGCGCACGTGATCGGCGAGCCGTCCTGGAACGTGACGCCATCGCGGAGCGTGAAGGTCCACGTCTTGGCGCCGTTCGCTGGGCGTGCCGAGGTCGGTCGCCAGGTCCGGCGTCAGCTTCGATGCGGTTGGGTTGTCCGGCGAATAGGTGTACGCCTCGAGCGACCGGTAGATCGTGGCCGAGAAGAAGGCGAGGTCCTCTCCGGTGTAGGCGCGCTGCGGGTCGATCTGGTCGAACTGGTCCGCCTGGGTCAGCAGTAGATCGTGCCGCCGGATCGTCGGGCCCCCGATGCGCGGTAGCCGCTGCTCGGCTGGGTCGTGGCCCCCGGGGCCTGTCGAGGCGGGTGGCTGGCGGTGTCGTCGTGGCGGTCGAGCCGCCGCAGGCGCTGAGCGCCAGCGTGGCAACGGCGCCGAGCGCCAAGGCGCGCAACCACCCGTTGTCCGTTCTGTCCATTCTCGCTTCCTCCAAGTCTGCCGGATAGCCCGGCATCATCCGATAGTACACGCGCGAGCATGAAGGACACACGGTAAAACCCGGGTGGATCCACGCCCCGCCGGCGTGTCGGCCGAATGGCTCAGTGGGCTCCCTTTGGATCCAGGGCATCCCGGAGAGAGTCGCCGAACAGGTTGAACGACACGACCAGGATGACGAGCACCGTGCCCGGGATGAACAGGTACGTCGGGACCACGTTGAAGTAGGTCACCGAATTGGCGAGCATCGCGCCGAACGTCGTGTCGGGCGGGATCACGCCGACACCGAGGAACGAGAGGGCCGCCTCCAGCCCGATGTAGGTCGGCAGCGTGAGCGTCGCATAGACCAGGATCGGCGCCCACAGGTTGGGCAGGATCTCGGTGAACAGGATCCGCCGGCGGCCGGCGCCCATCGACACCGCGGCCTCGACGAACTCGCGCTCGCGGAGACTCAGCACCTGGCCTCGAACGATACGGGCAAGATACGGCCAGCCGAAGACGCTCATCACGAGGATCAGGTACAGCACCCGGGACGCGTTGCCCTCCGGCACCCCCAGTTGCGTCAGCCGATCCGTGAGGACCCAGGACAGGGCCAGCACGATCAGCAGGAACGGGAACGCGAGCACCAGGTCCATCAGCCGGCCGATCAGGTTGTCCGTCACGCCCCTCGTGTAGCCGGCGATGATGCCGATCAGCACCCCGATGGTCACGGTGATCACCGTGGCGCTGGTCGAGATGATGAGCGAGATCCGCAGGCCGAACATGAAGCTGGGCGAAGATGTCCCGCCCGGTTCCCCACTCGACGCCGAGCGGGTGCGCCAGGCTGATCCCGCCGTACGCGCCGTACGGGCTTGCCACCCAGGTCGCTGATCGTGTCTGGGTCGAAGGTGTACGGGGAGATGCCGAACATGCCGGCGACCACCGGGCCGAAGATCGCGATCAGGTAGAACACGATCAGGATGACCAGGCAGATCATCGCGACGCGGTCTCGCCGGAGACGCGCCCAGATGATCTGCTTGAGGCTGCGGCCGACCATTGGCGGGAGGATAGCAGATCGAATCCGGCGCAGACGCGCGGAATTAGCCTGCCCTCGAAGGGGCGCCCAGGGCGTGCCGGGAGCCGCGAAGCGACGAGCGCGAGGTCCCGCGGACCGACAGACCCTGCGCGCGCCCGCGTCCCTGGGCGTGAGCTCCTGGCAAGGCACGCGGCGGCCGGCGCCTCGCGCGGAGCCGCGGGTCGGCGTCGGTGCCGGTCCGGTTCAACCGGGCTCGCTCACTCCAGGCGGGGCGCCGGCAGGCCTGTCTCGGCACGCCAGCGCAGGTTCGGCTGGCGCGCGGCGGTCGCTTCGTCGAGCCGGCGGACCGGTGCCGAGTGCGGCGCCGACGGTGACGAGATCGGGCGTGTCGTGCGCCTCCCGGGCGATCTCCAGGAGCGCCGCGGCGAACGCGTCGAGCGTGTCGAGACGCTCCGTCTCGGTCGGCTCGATGAGCATCGCCTCGTCCACCGTGTGCGGGAAGTAGATCGTGGGCGGGTGGTAGCCCTTGTCGATCAGCCGCTTGGCGACGTCCAGGGTTCGCACGCCCGTCGCCCGCTTGAGCGCGCGCGCCGGAGGCGATGAACTCGTGGGCACAGGGCCCCGGATAGGGCACCTCGAACGCGCCGCCGGCCTCGAGCCGGCTGCGGAGGTAGTTGGCGGCCAGCACGGCATCGTCGCTGGCCTCGCGGAGCCCATCCGGGCCGTGGGCCCGGATGTACGCCCACGCGCGCACGAGGATGCCGACGCTGCCCACGTGGCCGCGCACCCGGCCGATGCTGGCCGGCCGCTCGCCCGGCCGCTCCAGGCGGAACGTCCCGTCCGGCTCGCGCAGGACGCGAGGGGCGGGCAGGAACGGGATCAGCGGCGACCGCACGCCGACCGGGCCGGCCCCCGGGCCGCCGCCGCCATGGGGCGTGGAGAACGTCTTGTGGACGTTGAAGTGCATCACGTCGAAGCCCGCCTCGCCAGGCCGGAAGCGGCCGAGCATGGCGTTCAGGTTGGCGCCGTCCATGTAGGCGAGCGCACCCGCGGCGTGGACCAGCTCGATGAGCTCGACGATGCGGCGCTCGAACAGGCCGAGCGTGGATGGGTTCGTGATCATGATCGCGGCCGTGCGGGGCCCGAGGGCCGCCCGGAACGCCTCGAGGTCGACGCCGCCGTCGGGCGCGGAGGGGACGTTGACGGTCCGGAAGCCGGCCATCGACGCCGTGGCGGGGTTGGTGCCGTGCGCCGAGTCCGGGATCAGGACCTCGGTCCGCTCCAGGTCGCCTCGGGCGCGGTGGTAGGCCCGCACGACGAGGATGCCCGTGAGCTCGCCATGGGCACCGGCCGCGGGCTGGAGCGTCACCGCGTCCATCCCGCTGATCTCCGCGAGGTCTCGCTCCAGCTCCCAGAGCAGCTCGAGCGTCCCCTGGGCGGTCTCGTCGGGCGCGAGCGGGTGCAGCGACGCGAACCCGGGCAGGCGGGCCGCCCACTCGTTCACCTTCGGGTTGTACTTCATCGTGCACGAGCCGAGCGGGTAGAAGCCCGTGTCGACGCCCCAGTTCAGCTGCGAGAGGTTGACGTAGTGACGGACGAGCGACGCCTCGTCCACCTCGGGGAGCGCAGGGGGCACGTCCCGGAGCGCTGCGGCGGGGATCCGCTCCAGCGCATCGGCGGGCGGGGCCGGGATGCGCCGCCCGGCGGCCCGCCCGGGTCCGGACAGCTCGAAGAGCGTCGGCTGGAGCTTCGGTCCGGTGACGCTCATCGGGTCCCCTCCCCGCTCGCCGCGACCGCCATGCCCGGTCGAGCGCCCAGCTCGTCGCGGAGCGCGAAGGCGAACAGCTCGATCTCCTCCGCCGTCGTGCACTCCGTGGCACAGACGAGCAGGCCGTCCGCCAGGGACGCATCGCCGGGTTCCAGCTGCGCGAGCGGGATCCCGGCCAGGATCCCGCGGTGAAGGAGCCGGCGGTGGACGGCCTGCGCGTCGGGAACGCGGACAGCGAACTCGTTGAGATACGCGCCCGAGTGGAGGCGCGGCGCCCCGGCGTCCGCCAGCGCGGCAGCCAGCTCGGTGGCCCGCGCCGCGGAGTTCGCGGCCACGTCGCGGAGCCCTCCGGGCCCCAGCGCCGCGACGTACACGGCGGCAGCGAGGGCGCAGAGCGCCTGGTTCGTGCAGATGTTGCTGGCTGCCTTCTCGCGCCGGATGTCCTGCTCGCGGGCGCGCATGGTCATGACGTAGGCCCGCCGACCGTCCGCGTCGCTGGTCATCCCGATCAGGCGACCCGGGATCTGGCGGACGAGGGGATCCCGGCAGGCCAGGATCCCGAGATACGGTCCCCCGTACTGGGGCGGGATGCCGAGGGGCTGGCCCTCGCCGGCGGCGATGTCCGCCCCGTAGGCGCCCGGTGGCGCGAGCACGGCCAGGGAGATCGGTTCGACCGCGGCGACGAACAGGGCGCCCGCCGCGTGCGCAAGCCGGCTGATCTCGTCCATGGGCTCGAGCAGGCCCAGCACGTTGGGCTGCGCCGCCACAACGCCGGCCACGGGACGGGCGGGATCGTGGAGCAGGCGCTCGAGCGCGTCGAGATCCGTCGTGCCGGCCGCCGGCCCGTCGACCACGAGGGGCACTTCGTCGAAGGCGAGGTTCGCCCCCGCGAAGTACGTCTCCAGCGTCTGGCGAGCCTGAGGATGAACGCCGCGGGAGACGAGCACCCGCTCGCGACGCGTCGCCCGGCAGGTCATGAGCGCCGCCTCGGCGGTGGCAGTGGCGCCGTCGTAGTGCGACGCGGAGACGACGTCCAGGCCCGTCAGCTCGGCGAGGAGCGACTGGTACTCGTAGATCGTCTGGAGCGTCCCCTGGCTGATCTCCGGCTGGTACGGCGTGTAGGCGGTGTAGAACTCGCCGCGGAGCAGGATCTGGTCCACGACCGGGGGCAGGTGGTGCCGATACACCCCTGCGCCCAGGAAGCTGGCGAGATCCACCCGGTTGTGACCCGCCAGGGCTCGCAGCCGTGCCATCAGGTCCAGCTCGGTCATCCCCGCCGGCAGTGCCATCGGTCGGGCTCGGACCGACGGGGGGATGACGTCGAAGAGCGCATCGACCGAGCCGATCCCGAGCGCGGCCAGCATCCGCGACCGGTCGTCCGGGGTGTGCGGTCCGTAGACCATCGGATCAGCCCTCCGCGGTGAGCGCCTCATAGGCCGCCGGGTCGAGCAGCTGCTCCAGCTGCGCGGGATCGGAGAGCCTGACGCGCAGCATCCAGCCGGCGCCGTACGGGTCGCTGTTCACGACCTCCGGGGTCGCAGCGAGGCTGGCGTTCCCCTCGATGACCTCCCCGGCCACTGGCGCGAAGAGGTCGCTCACGGCCTTCACCGACTCCACGACCCCGAACGTCGCGAACTGCTCCAGCCGCTGGCCGGGCTCGGGCAGCTCGACGAAGACGATGTCACCGAGCTGGTCGGCGGCATGCTGGGTGATCCCGACCGTCGCCTCGTCCCCGGCGACGCGGACCCATTCGTGCTCCTTCGTGTAGCGCAGATCGGACGGGATCATCGGCCGGGAAACCTCCGTGTTGACGCGGTCACTGCCGCACAAGCCAGGCCCGCTCCGCCGCCGCGCACTGCGGCCCGGCGAGTCATCGGGCCCGGGAGTAGAACGGGAGCGGAACGACTTCGGCTGCGGCCCGCGCCGCGCGGATCTCCACTTCGAGCATCGTACCGGGCGTGGCATCGGCCGGAGCCACGTATGCCATCGCGATCGGGACGCCCAGCGTCGGCGAGAGCGTGCCGGACGTGACGACGCCGGTCCGCCGCGTGCCCGACCAGACGGGGTATCCGTGGCGCGCGATCCCGCGCCCGCGCACCACGAGGCCGACGAGCAACCGGCGGGGACCCGTCTCGACGGCGCGGGTGAGCGCCTCCCGGCCGACGAACGGCCCCGGCTTGGTGAGCTTGACCACGCGACCGAGACCTGCTTCGAAGGGCGTCGTGGCACGGTCCAGCTCGTTGCCGTAGAGCGGCATGCCGGCCTCGAGCCGGAGCGTGTCGCGGGCGCCCAACCCGATCGGCACGAGGCCAGCCTGGGCCCCCGCCGCGCTGAGGACGTCCCACAGCTCCGGGGCCGCGGCGCCGTCGACGAACACCTCGAAACCATCCTCGCCGGTGTAACCGGTGCGCGCGATGAGCGCCGGGATGCCGGCGACGGTGCCCTCGGCAATCGCGTAATAGTGCAGGCCGGCCAGGTCAACGTCGGCGAGCGGCCGCAGGATCTGCAACGCCGCGGGTCCCTGCACGGCGATCAGCGCGGTGGCCAGCGAACGGTCGTCGAGAATGGAGCGGCTGCGTCCCAATCGCTCGGCGAGCGCATCGGAGACCACAGGCGCGTTGGAGGCGTTGGCGACGACGAGGAACCGGTCATCCGCCAGCCGGTACACGATGAGGTCGTCGATGACCCCGCCGTCCGGGGCGCAGATCATGGAGTAATGGGCGCGGCCCACGGCCAGGGACGGCGGGTCCGTCACGAGCGCGCTGGCGAGCGCAGGGCCCGAATCGGGACCCTCGACGAAGAGCTCGCCCATGTGGGACAGGTCGAAGAGCCCGGCCCGTTCGCGGACGGCGCGGTGCTCCTCGAGGATCGAGGTGTACTGGACCGGCATCCACCAGCCCCCGAAGTCGATCATCCGTGCGCCGAGCGCGACGTGACGCGACAGGAGCGGCGTCGCGCGCGACGAGCCGGCGGGCTGCGCAGTCTGGGTCATGGCCGCGACTCGTCGGTGGCGGCGACCATCCCGGCCGCTCGGTCGACCAGCGCGCGCTCGGTCTCGAAGGTCAGCAGCCCCGATGCATCGGCCAGCGGGACCCAGCGGACCTCGGCGAACTCATCGTCGTGATGGGCAAGGTCGCCGCCGATCGGCTCCATCAACCAGAAGTGGACCGTCTTGTGGATCTTCGCGCCTCCCTGGATGAACTCGTACTCGATCCGGTCGATCGGGGCCACGATGCGCACCTCCAGCCCGGTCTCTTCGGCAACCTCGCGGAGCGCTGTCTGCTCGAGCGTCTCGGACGGATTCGGGGTTCCCTTGGGAAGCATCCAGGAACTCCCGTCCCGTTCGCGGCGGCGGCGGCCGGCGACGAGATGCGGAACACCAGCGATGCTGCGGACGACGATCCCGCCCGCCGACGTGGCGGTGGCGCGCCTCAGCCGCGCCACGGTGCCGATGCGGCGCGCACGCGACGACCGGGACTCCGGAGCTCGAGCTTCGCCCAGCGCACGGCGGCCAGCGGGCCCGCGATCCCGGCGCCGCGCTTGGGGCGCGCCGAGGAGACCACGCGCCAGTCGGAGCGCAGCAGGACAACCGGTCCCAGGTCCGTCCGGCGAACGATCGTCGGGCGGTCCGTCGAGGCCTGGAAGCCGACGTGGCGATGGAGCCCGAGGCGGCGCTCCCGGAGTCCCGGTGGGGGTGTCGGGAAGCTGACCGCCGGACGAACCGCGAACCTCGTGGCGAAGCTTCGCTTCATGTGCAGATCGTAGCGCGTCAGCGGCGATCTGCAAGGTCGGCGAGGAGACGGGCTGCGGTTTCCGGCGCGAGGCCGCGCCGCGACTCGGCGATCGCGACCTGGCGCCGCAGCAGGGCACGATACGGACCCAGGGCCGCCGGCGCTGCCTCCTCGAGCGCGGCCAGGTGGGCCGCGACCGTGCCCGCGTCCCCGCGGACCGCCGGGCCCGTCAGGGCCGCCGCGATGCCGAGCGAGCGGGCATTGCCGAGCGCCTGGGCGGCCAGCGGGCCGTAGATCGCCAGCGCCCCGCGCTCGTCCAGGCCGGCCCGCGCGGCCACCTCGGCGACCACGTCCAGGAGCGCCACCAGGCCGCCCGCCGCGAGCACCGCCGCGGCGTGGTAGGCCGGCTTGGAGCCCGGGCTGAGCCGGACGGGCAGCATCCCCATCGACTCGGCCATCTCGACGAGGACGTCCAGGATGTCCGCGTCGCCCTCGATCGCCACGGTCGCTCCGGGAAGGGCCTCCAGGGCACGATCGACGTCCGCGAAGGCCACGAGCGGGTGAAAGGATCCGCCGGACGTGCCGGCCGCCCGGGCAGCCGCGAGAACCTCGGTGCCCAGCAGGCCGCTGGTGTGGACGAGCGCCTGCCCGGAGTAGAGAGTCATGCGGGCGGCGACCTCCGCGATCGCGTCGTCGGGGACGGCGATGATCGCGAGGTGGCATTCGTCGAGGATGCTGGCCGGCTCGACGAACACGCGCGCCATAGGGACCAGCCGGCGAAATCGTTCGCGCCGCTCGGGGTCTCGGCTGGCGACCGCGCCCACCTGCCAGCCCGCGGCCGCCAGCGCGACCCCCAGGGTGAGCCCGACCGGCCCACCGCCCACGATCCCGATGACCGGCCGGCCGTCCTCGGGAGCGGCCACGTGCGGGTGCGCGTGCGCTTCCAGGTGCACCTCGTCACCGTGCCGGTGTGCGCCGGCGGGCAGCGCCGGCTCGCCCTGCGGCGTCGCCCGCCGTACCTCGCTCAGCGTCTGCGGGTCACCGGGAGGAGGCGGCGTGGCATCGCTCCAGGCTCGCACGGTGGGCTCCTTGGTCTGATCGCCGCCGACGCCGGGCCGCGCCGCGGCGGGGTACTCTTCCCCTCGACAGCGTAGCGCCCCCCCGGTCCCCGCGCCGCGCGAGCGAACAAACGAGGATCCCGTGTCGACGAGCAAGCCGATCGGCGCCCGAGCCAACCTCGGGCCGGGCCTTCCGGACTACGTGCCCCTGGCCGCGCTGGCGGCGCAGATCGACCTCGATCGCGCCCCGGTCACGCTGAAGATCCTCCTCGAGAACGTCCTCCGCCACGTCGGGGGCGGGATCGTCACGGAGGTTGATCTGGCACGGGTCGCCAGCTGGCGGCCGGGGGCCGGCGGTGATGCGGAGATCCCCTTCCTGCCGGCCCGCGTGATCCTGCAGGACTTTACCGGCGTGCCGGCGGTCGTTGACCTGGCCGCCATGCGGGACGCGATGGCGGCGCTTGGGGGCGACCCGGGCCGGGTCAACCCGCTCGTCCCGGCGGACCTGGTGATCGACCACTCGGTCCAGGTTGACCGGTTCGGGACGGCAGACTTGTTCGCCTTCAACGTCAACCGCGAGTACGAGCGGAACGGGGAGCGCTACCAGCTCCTGCGCTGGGCCCAACGGGCCTTCAGGGGGCTCCGCGTCGTCCCGCCGGGGACGGGCATCGTGCACCAGGTCAACCTCGAGTACCTGGCCACCGTCGTGACCGTCGCTGATGACGCCCGTGGGCCCCTCGCCTTCCCGGACACGCTCGTGGGGACGGATTCCCACACCACGATGGTCAACGCCCTCGGCGTCCTGGGCTACGGGGTCGGCGGGATCGAGGCCGAGGCGGTGCTGCTCGGCCAGCCCCTCTACCTCCCGATGCCGCGGGTGGTCGGGATCCGGCTGCACGGCGCGATGCGGACGGGCACCACCGCGACCGACCTGGTGCTGACCGTCACGGAACGCCTGCGGGCGCTCGGGCGTGGTCGGCTCGTTCGTGGAGTTCGCCGGCGACGGGCTGGCCGGCCTGGCGCTGGCGGATCGCGCCACGATCAGCAACATGAGCCCCGAGTTCGGGGCGACGGCGACGATCTTCCCGATCGACGATGAGACCCTTGCCTACCTGCGGCTCACCGGACGCGACCCTGCTCGGGTCGAGCTCGTGGAGCGCTACGCCAGGGCCCAGGGGATCTGGCGCCAGCCGGGCGCGGGGCCCGACTTCGACCTGGCGGTCGACCTGGACCTGGCGTCGGTCGAGCCGAGCCTCGCCGGGCCACGCCGGCCCCAGGACCGGGTGCCGGTGCCGCAGGTCCGCGCCAGCTTCGAGTCGGCGTTCCCAGGTGCCCTGCCCGCCGGTGGGGCGCCCCCCGCCGAGCCGGGCCAGGTCCGCAACGGCTCCGTGGTGATCGCAGCGATCACGTCGTGCACGAACACGTCCAACCCGAGCGTCATGGTCGGCGCGGGACTCCTGGCCCGGAAGGCCGTGGCGCGCGGCCTCCGCGTCAATCCCGTCGTCAAGACGTCGCTCGCCCCCGGTTCGCGTGCCGTCACCGCCTACCTGGAGCGGGCGGGGCTGACGCAGCCGCTCGCCCAGCTCGGCTTCGCGCTTGCCGGCTACGGCTGCACCACCTGCATCGGCAACTCCGGACCGCTCGACGTCTCGGTGGCGCGCCAGATCGAGGAGCAGTCGCTCACGGCTGTCGCGGTCCTGTCGGGCAACCGCAACTTCGAGGGCAGGATCCACCCGCTCGCCCGGGCCAGCTACCTCGCCTCGCCCCCCCTCGTCGTGGCCTATGCGCTGGCTGGACGCATCGACATCGACCTTTCGCGCGAGCCGCTCGGGGCCGGGAGCGACGGCGCCCCGGTCTTCCTGGCCGACATCTGGCCGTCCGCGGACGAGGTGCGCGAGGCGATCGCGGATGCCGTGGACGGGGACCTGTTTCGGTCGGCCTACGCGTCCGTGTTCGAGGGTGATGACCGCTGGCAGGCGCTGCCGATCCCGGACGGCGATCGCTACGCCTGGGATGCGGGCTCGACGTACGTTGCCGACCCGCCCTTCTTCGCGGGCATGACGCTTGTGCCGGACCCGATCCGCGACATCACCGGAGCCCGCGTGCTCGCCTGGCTCGGCGACTCGGTGACCACGGACCACATCTCGCCCGCGGGGTCGATCGCTGCCTGGTCGCCGGCCGGCGCCTGGCTCCAGGACCACGGGGTCGAGCCGCCCGACTTCAACTCGTACGGGGCCCGCCGCGGCCACCACGAGGTGATGATGCGCGGGACGTTCGGCAACATCCGGTTGCGGAACACGCTCGTCGAAGGCAAGGAAGGGCCGTACACGCGGCACTTCCCGAGCGGATCGGAGGCGTTCATCTACGACGCCGCGATGCGCTACCAGGCCGAGGGCGTTCCGAGCATCATCCTTGCCGGCCGCGAATACGGGTCCGGATCCTCGCGCGACTGGGCCGCCAAGGGAACCAGGCTGCTCGGCGTCCGGGCGGTCATCGCGGAGAGCTTCGAGCGAATCCACCGCTCCAACCTGGTGGGCATGGGCGTGCTGGCGCTGCAGTTCCTCCCGGGCCAGAGCGCTGCCGGGCTGGGGCTCACCGGACGCGAGCGCTACACGATCGCCGGGCTCGCGGAGGATCTCGCGCCGCGGGCGCGGCTGACCGTGGTCGCCGCTCCGGATGAGAACGAGGGGTCGGCCGAGGTGCGCTTCGAGGTGGACTGCCGCCTCGACGGTGGCATCGAGGTCGAGTACTACCGGCAGGGCGGGATCCTGCCGGCCGTGCTGCGGCGGCTCGCCCGGGAATCCGGCGCCAACTGACGGCTGGTGCGGCGGGCGCAGGGTTGCCGGGCGGGCGCAGCCGCGTCAGGCGCGCCGGGCGGTCCAGCGGCCGTCGCGACCCTCGACGCGCAGCGGGATGCCGTAGGCCGCGGAGAGCGTCGCGTCCACGAGCACGCTGCCGATCGCGCCCGCCGAGAGCACCCGACCGCCGGCGAGCACGGCCGCATGCCCGAACCCCGGCGGTATCTCCTCGAGGTGGTGCGTCACGAGCACGATCGCGCGTGGTCGACGACGCGCCGCCTGCCCGGCCATGGCACCCACGAGCTCTTCGCGCGCCCGGAGGTCGAGCCCCGCGGCGGGCTCGTCCGCGAGAACCAGGTCAGGGTCCGCCAGGAGAGTCCGCGCCAGCAGCACGCGCTGGCGTTCTCCTGTGGAGAGCGTCAAAAACGGGCGCTCCGCGACTCCACCTACCCCGAGCTGGCGAAGCAGCTCGAGGGCTCGCGCCTGGTCGCGCTCGGCGTAGACGTCCCACCAGGGCGCCAGCGCACCCGTCCGTGCGGTCACCACGACCTCGCGCGCTCGCAGGCGCGGATCGAAGCGTTCCGCCAGGGCGGCGCTGGTCAGGCCGATCCGGGGCCGGAGCGTCCGGGCATCCACACGTCCGAGCTCCGCACCAAGGACCCGCACGCGGCCGACCGTCGGGGCGAGGCTCGTCGCGGCCACCGCCAGGAGCGTGGACTTGCCGGCGCCGTTCGGCCCCACCACCACCCAGCGCTCGCCGGCTCCAACGACAAGGGTGACCTCGGCGAGCAGCCACGCCACGCCGCGCCGGACGCCGATTCCGGTCAGCTCGAGCACCGGGGTGCGCCCGCGCGCTGCGTGGATGCGGGCTCGCCTGGCACCCGGTGATGGTACGTGACACCGGTGGACGCCTCCTGCGGCCAGCTTCGCCTGGTCACGACGCGCCCTGGGGGGCGGGCGAACGTCCCGGATCGCCGTGGAGCGCGACGCCGTCAGGCGCCCGGGTTCGGCGGGAGCTCGCCCGCCGTCGGGTCGGCCGCGGCGCCTCCGCTGGCCGCATGCGATGCCGACGCGGCACGAGCCCGGCGTCGTCTCGGCCGGGTATCGTGCACGGCGGGCCACCAGTCACAGGCGCACAGGCCCCGCGGGCAGCCGGCGTGCGGCAACCGGGGCGTGCGCAGCTCGTCGGTGATACGGAAGATCCGCTCGTTGTCGGCCCGACAGGCGCTGCAGCAGGATGCCCCGACGAGCTCGGCCTCGCGCCCCAGCTCGGCGATCTTCCGCAGCGTGGCCGCCACGCCCTCCCGGTAGAGATCCACCACCTCGTCGGAAGGTGGCAACCTGCTGCCGGTTTCCGCGAACAGCTCGGATGCCTGACGGCGCCGGATCTGCGCCACTTCGTCCCAGCGCTTGTCGCGCCGGGCCGCCCGGACGGCCCGCTCGGCGGCGCCCAGGTACAGCGCCCGGGAGGCCGCCACCGAGGCGGCGGTTAGCCGCTGCGTCGCCAGGCGGCGTCGACGGTCGGGCGGGGCGCCGGACAGCCGCGCCAGGTGGAGCCAGTGCTGCCGCTCACGCGTCCAGGTCTGCTCGTCGAGCTCGCGCCGGCGCTCGGACTCGAAGATCGTGACAGCCGCCTCGGTCAGGTAGATCGCCCGCCCGTCCAGGTGCCGGACGACGATCGGGTGTCGGCAGCTTGGGCAATGTCGTGAGTGCTCCGGCGGAGGTTCCAGGGCGACGCCGCAATTCGGGCAGGCGACCGCCTCGATGGGCACCGGCTCCTCGGGCATCGGCGTGGGCGCCGCGTCCTCCACCGGCGGCACGACCTGCGCGTCGGAGCGGTCCCGGCCCAGAAGCCACCGGAGGAACGCGATCGCAGCCACCTCGGTTTGTTCGCCTGCAACGGGACTGGTCGAGCGAATCGTGCCACGTCGGTCATCCGGATGCAGAACGAGGGCGCTCACCTTGGACACCCGTCAGTGGCAGGCGACCGGGGAGTGCTCGGTCGGCGAATGCGGACCGAGACGCTGCGATGGCGACCTCAGAGGACGCCGCGTCCTCGCACCATGCCGGGCTGCAGCTCGGTCGCCGCGACGATGTGGCGACGGTTCACGAGAGCGAAACCGTAGCGCGAGATGACCCGCCGGTCCGCCAGCGAGCGGGTCCGGACGTCGGTCATCGGGATCCAGGGCGGGCTCGGCGACTCGATGAAGGCGGCCAGGAGGGCCTCCGGGTTGAGGTGAACCTCTCCGGTTAGGGTGTGACCGGGCGTCACGACGATGAGGTCGAAGGAGCGCTTTCGCATGAATTCGGCTCCCCCGTTTCCCGCTCGTCGACGTCGGTGGCCTGCCCGATGAGCGTCACCTCCTCGGGACTCACCCAGAAGCTCGGCGAGGTCACCTTGGTGGGATCGCCGTTGCGGCGCAGCACCGTGACGTCGCGGATCTGGATCAGCCCTTCGTGGTTGTTGACGAAATCGGAGAGCCGGCGGTGAAAGCCGAGGAACACCGTGCCGGACAGGCGGAGGTGCTGGCCCACGAGCTCCATCGGAAGACCCTCCCCCCTTGTCGCCGACGCCGCAGGGGCGACCGCGCCCGAGACGAGGGCCTCGAGATGGGTCGCCGCGTCGCCGTCGACGATCTCGTCCTCGCGGTCGGGGGCGTTCTCGCCGGAATCGGTGGCAGGTGGTTCGGTCATGTCACGAGGCTCCGTCCAGGTTGGATTCGGTGACGCTCGAGAGCCGCGGCCGTCAGTGTGCGCCGGGCCTCCGAGGGCGCAGGCAAGCCGGCCGCCGCGTTCATCACGATTGTACGTGCCCGCGGTGCAGGCCGGCCTCGACGTGCGATGGTCCGCCTCGCCGCGACCGCGGGACGCTGCTGCCTCGTGCCGCACGCGACCCGGGGCGGCTACCTCCAGTAGGCGCCGAGCGCTCCCGAGATGCTCACGCCATGGCCGGGATCGCCGGGCCACTGGATGCGGACGTTGATGGTGGAGGCGGTCTTGGCGGTCGACCAGAACGTCACGACACCCTTCGCGTCGGCCCAGGCCGACTTGAGGTAGGCCGGGCTGCCCCAGATGCCGTTCGTCTTCTTCGCGACCAGGACGTTGACGCGCTGGCCGGCCAGCGCCGCGCCGCCGGTGAAGCGCCAGGTCACGGAGGTGCGCAGCGCGGTGACCTTGGGGGTCTTCGCGCTGAAGCCGGTCGCCGGACGGAGGCCGAGCGCGCTCGCCGCGCCGATCACGATCGGGGGCGAGGGCGGGGAGACCGTGAACGTGACGGGCGCGCTCATCCCGACGCCTGGTGGCTGGTTCAGAACCGTCAGCGAGCCCGTCCCAAGCGTGGTCGTCAGACCGGCGGGCACGATTGCCGCCAGCTGCGTCGGGGAGACGAACGTCGTGGTCAGTGGCGTCCCGTTCCAGCAGGCGGTGGAGATGCCGGCCGCGAAGCTCGTCCCCTGCAGGGTGACGGTTACATCGCCGCCGCCCGGGGGGACCGAGGCCGGGGCGATCGCGGCCAGGATCGGCGGCCCGTCGGGTGGGGCGCTCGGCGGCCCGTCGGGTGGGGCATCCTGCGCGGAGACTGGGGATTGGGCGCCAGCGCCGAACGTGACGCCCGTCAGGTCGCTGCCGTTGTACCGGTCGAGGTCCACGTTGCCGGAGATCCCGGCCACCGAGCCGGTGCTCGTGTACTGCCAGAAGGTCCAGCCGTGGCCGCCCCAGTTGGCGGCGGGGAGCGTCGGGCTGGAGGTTCCCCAGTGGGCGATCCACAGCACCGAGTAGCCCTGGTCGGCGAACATCGTCGTGTCGCCCATGGAGCTCGTCCAGAAGCTGGGGCTGGCGTAGATCATGGGCCGCACGCCGAGCTTGGCGGTGACCTCCCCGAGCCACGCGCCGACCCACGCCTGGAGGTCGCTCACCGACAGCCCGCCGGTCTGCTCCAGGTCCAGGGCCGGGACCAGGTCCCCGGGCAGGAGCGCGGCGTTGTTGACGAACCAGTCCGCCTGGACCACGGCATCGCCGCGTCGTTGGACGGCTCGCAAAATGGTAGGCGGAGACGCGGAAGCCGGCTGCCCGGGCACCCGCGTGATTGGTCGCGTAGCATCGGGATCGACGTACGTCTGTCCTTCGGTGACCTTCATGATCGCGAAGCGCTTGCCGGCGGCGGCGACGCTCGGCCAGTCGATGGCACCCTGGTAGTGGCTGACGTCGATCCCCTCGAGGGTGACGGCGGGTGGCGGGGGTGGCGAGCTCGAGGGCGTGAACAGCCCTGCCGCGGCGTAGGCCACGCTCACCCCGTAGAGCGTCGTGACGCTGGTGCCGTCGACCGCGCTGATCGCGTACCAGGTGCTCCCCGAGACGGCCGTCCCGCAGGTGGCCGACCAGGACCCGCCGGCCACGCTGCCGGTCGCCGTCACGATCGTGCCGGCCGGCATGCTCACCAGCGACGTCGCCGACGTGGCGGGGGCCGCCCGGAGCCGGACCGTGCAGTTGGCGGCGTAGTTCGAGCCGGAGTCCGCGGCGGCGACGCGCGGCGCGAGGGGGACGACCGCCAACGCCACGACGAGGGCCAGGCTGCTCGCGAGCCACGCTCGACGGGAGTGGATGGGTCCCCTCCTCTCGGGGTCAGCTGGTGGCGGCAGACCGCAGCTCAGGCCGAACCGAGCGAACGGGGGCGGGCCACGGAGCCGCCACCGAGGATGTCTTGAGGCGATCCCTGCCCCGAGTGCTTCGACGAAGCTCTGGGGAATTGTACCCAGCCACCCGGGGCGCGAGCCAGTAGTCATCCTGTCTCATGCCGGGGATCGCTTTGGGCCATAGGCGCGCGCCAGCGTGCGCGCCAGGCCTGCGCGCGCCGCACGCGGGTCCAGGGGACTGTGGTGGGCGATACTGGGTTCGAACCAGTGACCTCACGGATGTGAACCGTGCGCTCTGACCGGCTGAGCTAATCGCCCGTGCGGCGGATTATACGGCCAGCCCGGGCCAGCGCGACCTGACGGCCGGCGCGTCGATCCCCGAGACGGCGACGACCTTCCGGCGGGAGGTCATGCCCGCCAGGATTCGGACACCGGAGCGCGCGACGCCGAGCTCCCGCGCCAGGAGTCGGCAGAGCGACTTGTTGGCCGCGGAGTCGACCGGCGCCGACGAGACCCGGACGCGCAGGGCGCCGTCCTCCCCGACCCCGTCGACGCGATCCGCGCCACCCCGCGGCGTGAGCCGGACCGCGAAGCGGACCTCCGCGTCGGCGCTCAGCGGCCCACGACCCCCAGGAGCGCGCTGAGGACCAGCATGAGGATGAGGGGCGAGAGGTCCAGGCCGCCCGTCGCGGGCAGAAGGCGCCGGATCGGACCAAGGAACGGCTCCGTCAGCGCGACCACCTGGCCCGAGATCGGATTGCGAGCCTGCGGGTCCACCCACGAGACGACGACGCGGGCCAGCACCAGCGCCCATAGGACAAGCACGAGGAGCTGAAGGAAGTTGCCCAGGAATGCGCCCACCGGTGGAGTCTACGCGCGCCCGGCGTCGACAGCGGGTCGCGGGCCCGGGGCAAGCCTGGCTTCGTGGCCCTCCGGCGCGGCGCCCGCCCGCTCCCCGAAGATCGCGCGGCCCACCCGGACGAGCGTCGCCCCCTCCTCGACCGCGACCGGGTAGTCGCCGCTCATGCCCATCGAGAGCGACGGGCCAAGGCCCCGCGGCGAGACCGCGGCCGGCGCGCCCGGAGCGTCCTTGTCCGGCACGAGGCCGCGGAGGCGTTCGGACAGCGCGCGCAGCGCGCGGAACGTGGAGCGCGCCTCCTCGGCTCCGGCCACCAGCCGGCCGACGGTCATCAGGCCCCCCAGCTCGAGGTTCGCGAGGCGCAGGAGGACGGGCAGCGCGTCGGCGAGGTCGCCGGGCGCGAAGCCTGCCTTGGCCGGGTCCGCATCGACGTTCACCTGGAGGAGGACCGGCAGCGGGCGGCCCGGCCGCAGCTCGCCGGAGATCCGGTCCAGGCGAACGGCCAGCCCGACCGAATCAACGCTCTCGATGACGTCGAAGATCGCCACCGCCCGGCGCGCCTTGTTCGCCTGGAGCGGCCCGACCAGGTGCCAGCGCGCCCCCGGGACGGCGGGGACCTTCTCCTGCGCTTCCTGGACCCGGTTCTCCCCGATGACCGTCAGGCCCGCGGCGACGGCCGCCCGCAGCCGGGCCGGGCCGACCGTCTTGCCGACCGCCACGAGCGTGACCCCGGCCGGATCGCGCCCCGAGCGGGCACACGCGTCGGCGATCGCGCGCAACACCCGCTCGCGAGCGGAGATGAGCTCGGCGACCGCGGCCGGATCAGGCGGCGGTGCAGTGCGCGAGATGCCCGAGGGCTCGGGCACTGGGTTGCGCTACTTCGAGCGCCGCAGGAAGCTCGGGATCTCCAGGTCGTCCGCGTCGTACGTCCGGCGCACGTTCGCCGCCGGCGCGGTCTCCGCCACGGTCCGCTCCACGCGCACCGAGGACGTCTCGCCCCGCTCCACCGCCGCGCGCTCCGCCGGCCGCAGGTCGGCGTCCGCCGCCGTGCGCTGGCGCTCCAGCTCACCGAGGAAGTCGCGCTCGGGCTTGGCGGACCGGGACACCTCGAAGGGTCGCTCCGCGCTCTCACGCCGAACCGGTTCGCGACGTCGCGTGCCGTCGAACCCGGTCGCGATGACGGTGATCACGACATCCTCGCCGAGGCGCTCGTCGAAGCTCGCGCCGAAGATGATGTTCGCCTCCGGGTCGGCCGCCGCGCGGATCTCCTCGGCTGCCTCGGTCACCTCGTAGAGGGTGAGGTTGGACGACCCCGCGATGTTGAACAGAATCCCCTGGGCCCCGGTGATGTTGACTTCGAGGAGCGGGCTGGCGATCGCCTGCTTGGCGGCCTCGAGCGCGCGATTGTCGCCGGAGGCGCGACCGATCCCCATCAGGGCAGAGCCGGCATCGTGCATGATCGCCTTCACGTCGGCGAAGTCGAGGTTGATCAGACCGGGCACGGTGATGATGTCGCTGATCCCCTGGACGCCCTGGCGGAGCACGTCGTCCACGACCCGGAACGCGTCGAGGATCGAGGTGTTCTTCGCCACCACGTCGCGCAGCCGGTCATTCGGGATCGTGATGAGCGTGTCGACCTTCGCCTTCAGCTGCTCGGCGGCTTTCTCGGCGATGAGCTTGCGCTTGTTGCCCTCAAACGAGAACGGCTTCGTCACGACTCCGATCGTCAGGGCGCCGAGGTCCTTGGCGATCTCCGCGATGACGGGAGCGCCCCCCGAACCCGTGCCGCCGCCAAGGCCCGCCGTGATGAAGACCATGTCCGAATCGCGCAGCGCCTCGGTGATCTTCTCGACGTCCTCCTCTGCCGCCCGCTGGCCGATGGAGGCATCCCCGCCTGCGCCGAGGCCCCGGGTGATCTTGTCGCCGATGCGGATCTTGTGCGGCGCATCCGACTGGAGCAGGGCCTGGGCATCCGTGTTGATGCCGATGAACTCGACGCCCATCATCTCGGCCCGGATCATCCGGTTGACGGCGTTGCTGCCGCCGCCGCCGACGCCGACGACGCGGATCAGGGCGAAGTTCTCGGAATCCGACCGCAGCGGCATCGCTGGTCCTCCGGGTTGGTGAGCGGCTGTTCGGGCCGTCGGTAGTCAAGACGTCGGTAGCACACGCGCGCCGCCCGGTCCGGCGGCGGGCACAGCGAGCCGGAACGTGGACTGCCCGCGGAGTATAGCGCCGGAACCGGTGATGGGAACCCCGAACGTCGCCCGCCACGGTGCCCGGAGACACCGAACGTCCGGGGTCCGCCAGCCGAACGGCCTATCCGCATGCGGTCGCGCCCCGGCAGCCTGCCGGTGACATGTCGATTACGGGAAGACGCTGCGCAGCGCCCCCCGGATCCGCCCGGCAAGCCCGCCGGCGGGCGCCGATTTGTACGTCGTGAGGTCGGCGGCGCCCAGGTGGCGCGCGCCCCACAGGAGCAACCCGATCGCGGTGCTGTAGCCCGGCTCCATGATGCCGTCGACGAGCCCGCCGACCTCGGTCGGGGCGGCCACCCGGACGGGCATCTCCAGGATCTCGCGACCGAGGATCGCCGCGCCGCCAAGCTGCGCGCCGCCGCCGGTAAGGACCAGCCCGGCAGGCAGCAAGCCCGGGGCTGCCGCGAGGATCTCGGTCCTGAGCATCTCGTAGGTCTCGCGCATCCGGGCCTCGATGATGCGGCAGACCTCCATGCGCTCCACCGTCCTGCCCGCCTCGTCCCCGAGCACCGTGACGTTGATGACCTCGTCCGGGTCCAGGCCCGCCACGTCGCAGGTCCCGTGGTCGATCTTGAGCGACTCGGCCACCTGCAGGCTGGTCTTGAGACCGATCGCGATGTCGTTCGTGACGTTCGCCCCGCCGACCGGCAGGACCGCGGTGTGGAACGGGGAGCCGTCGGCGAACAGGGTGAGCTCCGTGGTCCCGGCGCCGATGTCGGCGACCGCGACGCCCAGATCTCGCTCCGTCGGGGACAGGACGGCCTCCGCCGAGGCAAGCCCACCCGCAACGAGCTCGTCGATCTTGACGCCGGCCGCGGTGACGCACTTGGTGAGGTTCTGGACCGCGGTGGCGGAGGCGGTGACGATGTGGGTCGACACCTCGAGCCGAACCGCGCTCATCCCGAGCGGATTCATCACGCCCTCCTGGCCGTCCACGGTGTAGCCGCGCGGCACGACATGGAGGACCTCGCGCGTGGACGGGATCGAGACCGCCCGGGCGACCTCGATGGAGCGGTTGACGTCTTCCTGGGTGACTTCGCGGCGCGGCCCCGCGACGGCGACCTGGCCCGGCGAGTTGAGGCCGTCGACGTGCTGGCCGCCGACGCTCACGAACGCCCGGTCGATCTTCCAGCCGGAGTGGCGCTCGGCCTTCTCGACGGCCGACGTGATCGAATGAACCGTCTGGTCGATGTTCACGACCACGCCCTTGCGCAGCCCGGACGCCGGCACGGTGCCCTTCCCGATGATCGTGACGCTGCCGTCGCGGCCAACCTCGCCGATGAGGGCCACGACCTTGGTCGTCCCGACGTCGATCCCGACCAGGACCGCCTCGCGTTCCACTCGTTCCGTCCCTCTCCCTGCGGTACAGCCGGCCTAGAGAAAGTGCCGGCGGATCAGTGCGACGTTCTGGAAGATCCGCAACCCGAAGGTGATCAACGCGACCAGGTACAGGTCGAGCCCCAGGCGATCTCCCACGAAGGTGAGGAGAACCGCCACGATCGCGTTCACCACGAACCCGCTGACGAAGATGCGGTTGTTATACGTCCCTTCCAGCTCGGCCCGCACGGCCCCGAGGACGGAGTCGAGCGCCGCGAGAATCGCGACGGCCGAATACCGGGCCAGCTCGAACCCGACGTTGACGTTCAGGACAAGCCCAAGAAGGACACCGACGAGCAGACCCGCCAGCGGCAGGAGCACGGGTCGGTTCTCCCTCCACGTACGTCGTTTGCGCAAGGCTACTCGACCCGGCGGCAGGGTGCCAAACCATCCCGTCATGCGGGCGCTCACTTCGTCGTGTACGTGCCGTGCGACCCGTCCGCGAGCACGATGCGCAGGAGCTTGGCTTCCCGGCCGGCCAGCAGGCCGCGGAGGAGCCTCGTCTGCTCGGGAACCAGGTCCGGCGGTCGGAGCGTCGCCGAGTAGAAGCCGAACACGGCTGTCCAGGGGTGGTCGACGGCCGGGCGAATCGTCCAGCCGTCCTGGTCATCGAGGCTCACCTGGAGGGCCGGGGCCGACGACCCGACGTCGGCCGGCCGGAGCGACAGGAGGCGCGTCGCGACGTCCATCTCGAGCGGGCTCAGCTGATCGCCGACGCCGGGGAGCGGCTGCACCTCGGCGACGACGCCGCCCGGGGGGGACTCGCCGCGCGCCGGTCGTCGACGGTCGGGAGGGTCGGACGCGAGCGGCCCGGGCGCCGGCTGTCGCGTCGGCCGCGCCGGCGTCGGCGATGACCATCCCATCCCGGTCGACGAGCAGCAGCGCGCTTCCGGTGCGCCAGGCCAGGATCGGGACCCGTTCGACGACGCGGACGCGAAGCGTGCCGGGCAGGACCACCCGGACGTCAGCCTGGGCGATCGACGGGATCGCCTCGAGGCCCGACCGCAGGTTCGTCCGTTGCCAAGCGTGAAGGCGTTCGGCGGCGGGCTGCCGAGGGCGAGCACCGCCTGCATCGCAGCATCGCTCGTGACCGTGACGCCGGACACGTCCACGCTGCGGACGCCGAAGGCCGGCGACGACGCGACGCCCCACGTGGCCGCCCCGGCTCCAACCATCACGAGGGCGGCAAGGGCCCGACCCGGCGTAAGTCGGGACGACGCGCGGCGCTGGGCCGGCCGGCGCCGCGCCCCTCCCGCCGGGCGGACCGGGAGATGCGTCACCGGGGCAGGTCCCTCGCGGTCAGCCGGGTGTTCGGCGCCTCCGCGTGCCGTTCCACGGCCAGGGCGACGATCCGGGCGCACAGGTCCGGGAAGGCGAGGCCGCCGGCCGCGACCACCCGCGGGAAGAGGCTGATCGGCGTGAAGCCGGGGATCGTGTTGATCTCGTTGAGATACAGGCGGCCGCTGACCCGGTCCTGCAGGAAGTCGACGCGGGCCATTCCCACCGCGCCGATGAGCTCGAAGGCCGCCGCGGCGATCCTCCGGCAGTCGCCGGCAGTCGCGTCGTCGAGGTCGGCCCGCGGCACGAGCAACGCGGCGTCGGCGACGTACTTGTCGACATAGTCGTAGAAATCGCGGCTCGGGACGACCTCGCCCGGGCCGTAGACCACGAGATCACGCGGCTCGTTGCCGAGGACCGCCACCTCCAGCTCCCTAGGGTTCGGCAGGCATGGCTCGACGAGGATACGCGCGTCGTAGCGCAGGGCGAGCTCCAGGGCGGGCTCCCGGTCTGCGGGTCCCCACGCGATCGACATGCCCACGGAAGACCCGAGGCGAGCCGGCTTGACGATCAGCCGGCGCCCGGGCGCGTCCGCCGCGAATGCCTCGAGGTCGGCCAGCACCCCCGATTGGTCCGTGGTCCAGCGCGTCGCACTGACCTCGATCCAGGGCAGCACCGGGAGCCCTGCGCCACGAGCGATCCGCTTGAAGAACGGCTTGTCCATGCCCACGGCGGACGCGGCGATGCCGGCGCCCGTATACGCCAGGCCGGCTGCCTCGAGGATCGCCTGGATGGTCCCGTCCTCCCCGAACGGACCGTGGAGGGCGACGAAGACGACGGGCCGCCGACGTGCCGCCGCGATCCCGGCCGTCGCCTCGCCGGCCGTGAACGGTCCGGTCGCGCCCAGCGACGCGGGCGCGTCATACGCGGCGCCAGGGCGGCCCTCGCGCCGGTGGCCGGCGGGCATGCGCCACCAGCCGCCCGCAAGGTCCACCACGAACTGGCTCACCGCGTGGCCGTTCCCGGCCAGCGCCTCGGCGATCGCGGTCCCCGAGACGATCGAGACATCGTGCTCCGCGGACGGCCCGCCGTAGACGACGGCGACGGGCACGGCAGGCGCGCCGCCAGTGGTCATGCCGTCACCTCGACCCAGGCCGACCAGTCGCCCATGAACTGGATCTCGAACGCGAGCGTGACGCCCGTCTCTCGCGCGACGGTGGCTCGGACCAGCTCGGCGAGCATCCGCACGTCGGCGGCCGACGCCTGCAGGTCATTTAGGATCCAGTTGGCGTGCTTGGCCGAGACCACCGCCCCGCCGATCCGGCGACCCTTGAGGTTGCACCGGTCCACCAGCGCTCCCGCCGATGGTCCCTCTACCGGGTTCCGGAAGACGCTGCCGGCGCTGGGGGTCCCGAGCGGTTGGTGCGCCTGGCGCCAACGGCGGATCTCGTCGAGCCGGGCCCGAATAGCGGCTGGATCGTCGGGGACGAGACGGAAGGTCGCGCCCAGGATCACCTCCGCGGGACGGCCTTCCTCCACGTGCTTGAAGCGGCTCTCTCGGTAGGCCAGCCCCAGATCCGCCGGCGCCAGGCTGGCTTCGCTCCCGTCGGCGCGGAGCACGCGCGCGGATTCGAGGATCGCGGCGACGTCCGAGTCGTGCGCCCCGGCGTTCGCCCAGACGGCTCCCCCAACGTTGCCGGGGATCGCGAGGCCGAACTCGAGGCCCGACAGGCCCGCGTCGGCCGTCACCGTCGCCGCCTTCGCCATGGGCAGCCCCGCGTCCGCCACCAGGCGGCCGTCCGAGATCTCGAACCCTTGGGCCCGGACGTGGACGAGCAACCCGCGAACGCCCGCGTCCGACACGACGACGTTGCTGCCGCGGCCCAGGATCGTGTAGGGAAGCTCGCGTCCGCGGGCGAGCCGCACGATGGCCCGCAGCTCGAACTCGTTGACGGGAGCCGCATAGAGGTCGGCCGGCCCGCCGACGCGCATCGTCGTGAACCGGGCGAGCGGCTCGTCGCGCGAGGTGCGAATCCCAAGCCGGCGCTGGATCTCCGTCCCCGTTCGGACGGCGTCGAACGGCGCGTTCATGTGGGGCTCCCGGCGACGGGCCCGCCGGTCCCCGGCATCTCGGGCGTGACGGGTGCGAGCGCGCTTGCGTCCCCGAGAGGCGCGGAGACGCTGTCGCGGCCCGACGCCACCCGGGCGATCGACTCGGGAGTGGGAAAGGCGGCGCGCGTGGCGGCCGCCAGGACGAGCCGGGCGATCGCATCCGCGGCTGCCGGCTTCGCCGCGCCGCGTGCGGCGGCGCTCATGGCGAGGTGCGCGGCCGGGTCGTCGAGCAGCTGGGCGGCCGCCACGAGCGCGTCGGCGCTGAAGTCCGCGTCGTCGATGACTCGCGCTGCGCCGGTGGCCGCGTAGGCGTCCGCGTTGGCGCGCTGGTGGCCGGCCGCGTGTGGATATGGCACGCAGACGAGCGGCAACCCGAATGCGGCCGCCTCGGCGAGGGTCGACGAACCAGCCCGGCCCACGACCAGGTCGGCGGCCGCGAGCGCAGCCGTCATCTCGTCGGCCAGGAACGGGATGGGACGATACCGATCACGCCGCTCCGGCGCGAGGCCCTCGCGGGCCGCCTCCATCTCGGGCAGGCCCGACTCCCCGGTCACGTGGAGCACCCAGCACCGCTCCACGAGCCGCCCCAGCGCACCGGCGACCGCGGTGTTGAAGCGCCGCACGGCCTGCGAGCCGCCGAAGACGAGCAGCAGGCGCGGCGCGGCCGGGATCCCGAGCCGCTCGCGGGCTTCCTCCCGGTCCACGGCGCGGGTGTCGCGGATCGGCGTCCCGGTCACGTAGCAGCGCTCCACGCCGAGCGCGGCGCAGGTCGCCTCGAAGCTGACGGCGACGGCGGTCGCCAGGCCGGCCGTGGCGCGGGTGCTGCGCCCGGGCACGACGTTGCCCTCCCAGAGGACCACGGGGATTCGCAGGGCGCGAGCCGCCACCAGGACCGGGATCGCGACGTAGCCGCCGGTCGTGAAGATCGCGTCCGGCCGCAGGCGGGCCAGGCGCCAGAGTGCCTGCGGGAACGAGGCCGCCAGGCGGAGCGGATCGAGCGCCAGGTGAACGTCCCGGCCGGCACTGCGCAGCGAGCGCAGGACCAGCCGCGAGAACGGGATCCCGCTCCCCGGGACGATCCCCGCCTCCAGGCCCCTGTGCCCGCCGATCCAGGCGAGCTCAGGCGCGGCCGGCAGGGCGCGGAGCGAACGGGCGACGGCCAGGGCCGGGTAGATGTGCCCGCCCGTGCCGCCTGCCGCGATCACCACTCGCATCCACCCATCCTCCATGTGCCGATGTCTCCCGCGAGATCGCCAGCAGGATGCCCGCGGCAGCCAGGCTGACGATGAGCGACGAGCCACCCGCGGAGACGAACGGCAACGTGATCCCCGTCACGGGGAGAAGCGCCACGACGACGCCGATGTTGACGAACGCCTGGACGCACAGGTACGCCGTGATTCCTGCTGCGAGCAGCGCACCGAAGGTGTCCGGCGCCGCCAGCGAGATCCGCATCCCGCGCCAGGCCAGGAGCATGAACCCGATCACCACGAGGCCGGCCCCCACGAAGCCGAACTCCTGGCCGATGACCGCGAAGATGTAGTTGTTGTGGGCGTTGGGGAGGACGATGCCACCGGCGGCCGCGCGGTCTCCCAGGCCCCCGCCGAAGAGCCCGCCCAGCCCGAGCGCGAGCAGCCCCTGCACCGTCTGGAACGCGGTTGTGAGGGCGTTGGCGAACGGGTCCCGGAAGGACTGCAGGCGCTCGACCTGGTAGTCCTTCAGGAGCATCGCGGCTGCCAGCGTCGCGCCCCCGCCGAGGGCCAGGATGCCGAGCAGGCTCCCGCCCGCCACGAACAGCATCACCACGACCGTGACACCCAGCACGAAGGTGGAGCCGAGGTCGGGCGACTTGAAGATGAGGACCAGGAACGGCGCCACGATGACCACGAACGGGAGCAGCCCGCCCCGGATCGAGCGGATCGCGGTCCCCCGCCTCGCCATCCAGTGCGCGAGGTAGACGACCAGCGCGAGCTTGGCAAACTCCCCCGGCTGGATGACGGGCAAACCCGGGAGCTTGAGCCACTGTGTCGAGCCGCTGACCTCGATGCGCCATGGCGAGAACAGGACCAGGACGAGCAGCGCGCCGGCGACGAGGATCGCCGGAAGCGACAGGAGCCGCAGCCACCGGTAGTCGGAGCGCATGGCCACGAGCAGGGCGGCGATCCCCACCGCGGCCCAGACGAACTGCGGACCCACGATTGCGAGCGTCCCGTCCCCATCGGCGTAGCCGCTCATGGCGGAGCTGGAGTAGACCATCAGGATCCCCAGACCGGTCAGGGCGATCACGACGGCCAGCACGATCGAGTCCGGGGCGTGGCGTTCGCGCACATCGACCGGCGCGGCCAGGCCCCCGGCTGATGGAGCGCGGGTGACGGCGGATGCCCGGCGCACGGCCGCCGTCGGGGCGGCGGTCGCCGACCGAGCCGACACGCCCGCCCTGGCCCCGGGCACGCGTCGGGCGCTCGTGAGGGCCATGCCTAGCCCTTCCGTTCCGGACCGGCCGCCACCGCGGCGGCGGCGATCTCGGCGACCGCGGACTTGAAGGCGCGGCCGCGCGCGGCGTAGTCGGCGAACTGGTCGAAGCTGGCGGCAGCCGGACTCAGGAGCACGGTGGCGACGCTCCCGGGGACCGCCGAGGCGAGCAGCTGGCGGGCGAGCTCGTTCGCCCGTGGGACAGCTGCATCGAGCGTCCCGGCCTCCTCGACCCGGCGAAGCCCGGCAGCACGGAAGAGCGCCGCGAGCGCCGGGCCGGACTCGCCGATCAGGACGGCGGCGGCGGCCCGCTCCGCGACGACCGGCCCGAGCGGCGACAGGTCGATTCCCTTGTCACGGCCCCCGGCGATGAGGACGAGCGGCGGCTCGAAGCTACGCAGCGCCGCCGCGACCGCGTCGGGCTGGGTGCCCATGGAATTGTTCACGAAGCGGACGCCGTCCACCAGCCCGACCGGCTCGAGGCGATGCTCGACCCCCTCGAAGCTGGCGGCGGCGGCCCGGATGGCGTCTGGCGCGATCCCGAACAGCAGCCCGACCGCGACGGCAGCCAGCAGGTTCGAGGCGTTGTGACGCCCCGGCAACGAGAACTCGCCCACCGGCATCACGCGCCCTCCCGGCCCGGTCCAGGCGGTGCCGCCCCCGAGGCCGGGCAGCCGCTCCACGCCTGCGGCTACCACCCAGCCGTCCTCCAGCCCGACTCCACCGGGGATCGGACGGTCGAGCCGATAGCAGACCGCGGGCGCGGTCCCGAGACCGGCATAGCCGCCTACCACCGGGTCGTCCAGGTTGAGGACCAGGGCGCCAGCCGGATCGACCAGCTCCGCCAGGCGCCGCTTCACGGCCCGGTACCCCGCCAGCGACCCGTGACGATCCAGGTGATCCGCCGTGACGTTGGTGTAAACCGCGACAGTGGTCCCCCGGGTCAGGCTCGGCAGCTGGAGCTCCGACAGCTCGACCACGACCCGATTGGCGGCCGAGAGCCCGAGCACCCGGTCGATGAGCGGGAGACCGATGTTCCCACCCAGCACGGCCGGATGAGCCGGGTCGCCGGCCAGGATGTGCGTGGTGAGCGACGCGGTCGTCGTCTTGCCCTTGGTCCCGGTGACGCCGATGGTCGGCGCAGGGCACAGCCGCAGCGCGAGGTCCGGCTCCGACGCGAGCGCCGGCGCATCCGGGTCTCCGGCGGCACGCCGCGCCACCAGGGCGTCGAGAGCAGCCCGGAGGCGCGGCTCGGTCGTCGGGAAGCCCGGCGTGATCGACGGTGAGAAGGCCACCAGGGCTGCGCCTTCCCAGGCAGAGGCCGGGTCCAGGGCCGGCCCGGCGAGGAGCCGGACAGGCCGGCCCTCCAGCTGCGCGATCCGGTCCGCCAGCGCGTCGGCCGGCTGCCCGTCGTAGACCGTCACCTCCGCGCCCGCGTCCACGAAGAAGCGGGCCAGGCCGACGCCGGTCCGCGCCAGGCCCAGGACGGTCACCGGCACGCCCGCCAGCGCGCCGGCGCGAACCGCGTCCAGGGTCAGCGCATCGAGGGTGAAGGGGCGTGGCATCGTCACTCCAGCCGCTGGAGCGTGGCCAGGAAGAGGGTCACGCCCAGGAGGCCGGCGAGGGCGCCGACGATCCAGAAGCGGAGCGAGATCTTCGTCTCGGGCCAGCCGCCCAGCTCGAAGTGGTGATGGAGGGGGCTCATACGGAAGATGCGCCGGCCGCCGGTGATCTTGAAGAAGCCGACCTGGAGCACCACCGAACCGGCCTCCACGACGAAGATGACCCCGATCAGGGGAAGGATCAGGATCTGGCCGGTGATGAGCGAGACGACCGCGAGCGTCGCCCCCAGGCTCAGCGAGCCGGCGTCGCCCATGAACACCTGGGCCGGATGAACGTTAAACCACAGGAAGCCCAGCAGCGCCCCGATGAGCAGCGAGCACAGGATCGCGAGGTTCGGCTGGGCGGGGTCATTGAGCAGGGCGATGATCAGGAACGAGACGAACGCGAAGATCAGGGTGCCGCCCGCCAGCCCGTCCAGGCCGTCCGTGAGGTTGACCCCGTTGCTCATGGCGACGATCGCGAACGCGGCGAACGCGATGTAGATCCACGGCGCGACGGCGACGGCGCCCACGAACGGCACGGCCACCGCGGCGATCTGGTAGGTCCGCTGGATCTGCCAGGCGGCGAACACCGCGACGGCCGTCTGCCAGAGGAGCTTCTGGCGAGCGCGGATGCCGTCGCCGGTGCTCGCATTGAGCCAGTCATCGGCGAACCCCAGCACGCCCACCAGCCCCAGTGCCGCGAGCGGAGCGAACGTCGAGGCGTCGACCAGGTTGAAGAGAAGCGCCAGCGAGGCGACCACGCCGATCAGGAGCGCTCCCCCGGCCGTGGGCGTGCCGCTCTTGACCTGGTGCGACTCCGGTCCATCGACGCGGATCTGCTTGGCGAACCCTGCCCACCGCATCAGCCGGATGTAGCCGGGCATGAGGATCACCACGATCGCGAACGCGAGGAGCATCCCCTGGATCAGCTCGACGGTCACGCCAGGATCCCGTTCCGGAGCACATCCACGATCGCCTCGAGCGCCGCGCCCCGGGACGCCTTGACGAGGACCACGTCGCCGGGATGCAGGAGCGACGGGAGGAGCTCGATCGCGGTCGCCCGGTCGGGCACGGCGTGGATGCGCGACGCGGGCAGGCCAGCCGCCATCGCACCGTCGGCGATGGCTCGGGCGCCGGGCCCCACCACGATCAGCTCGGCGACCGCCCGGCCGGCTGCCTCGCCCACGGCACGGTGCCCGGCCGCGTGTGCGTCGCCGAGCTCCAGCATCTCGCCGAGGATGGCCACGGGCCGGCCGGGCAGCGAGACGAGAACGTCGAGCGCGGCGAGCATCGCGGGCGGAGAGGCGTTGTAGGTGTCGTCGAGGATCGTGAGGCCGGGTGCCTTCACGATCGCGCCGCGGTGCGGCGATGACGCCGCCCAGTCTGCTGCCAGGCCCGTCGCGATCGATTCGTCCGAGAGCCCGGCCACGAGGCCGACTGCCGCCGCGGCCAGCGCGTTCTGGACGCTGTGCCGCCCCAGCGCGCCGATCGCCACCTCGAACCGCGCCTCCCGCGGGACGTGCGCCACGAGCTCGAAGACCATGCCGGCGGCCCCGCGGCCGACAACGCGGTCCGCCGTCACGTCGGCGCCGGGAGCGAAGCCGTAACGGATCACCGAGGCCTGCGTGCGCGAGCCGAAGGTCCGCACGCGCGGGTCGTCGGCGTTGAGGACGGCGGTCCCGCCGGGAGGCAGGGCCTCGACCAGCTCCGCCTTCGCGTCCTCGATTGCCTCGAGGCTGCCCGCCCGTTCCTGGTGGACCGGCGCCACGGCCGTCACGACGCCGATCCGGGGCCGGCCGAGCCGGGCGAGCGTGGCGATCTCGCCCCCGACATACATCCCCATCTCGAGGACCACCGCGCGGTGCTCTGGTCCAATCCGCAGGAGCGTCAGCGGGAGCCCGATCTCGTTGTTCGCGTTGCCCTCGCTCTTCAGCGTCCGCAGCGCGGCGGAGAGGACCGCCGCGGTCGCATCCTTCGTGGACGTCTTCGCGACGCTGCCGGTGATCCCCACGACGAGCGGGTCGAACCGGGCGCGCCAGGCGGCCCCGATCGCCTGGAGCCCGACGAGCGTGTCGTGCACCTGGACCGCGGTTACGCCCTCGAGCGCGTCGCTCTCGTCCGCGTCGAGGGGGCGACCGACCAGCAGGGCGGCCGCGCCGGCCGCCACGGCCGCTCGCAGGAACGCGTGTCCGTCCGACCGCTCGCCGGGCAGCGCGACGAAGAGGTTGCCCGGCTCCACGGCGCGCGAGTCCACCGCCGCGCCCCGGATCGGACGACCGGCGTCGCGGAGCAGCATGCCCTGGGTCACCGCGACGAGTTCGGCGGCACCCAGGGCTGGGGCAGGCACGGTCGTCACGCCGGGGAGTGTCCCACAGGCCAGGCTCATGGGTGGGCCGGCGCGGCTGTCGCCGAGGCCGCAGGGACCACGGGCGGCAGGTCCAGCGTGTCCATCGCGTCGGTCGCGATCCTCCGGAAGAGCTCGAAGGACTCGACCGCGTTCTCGACATCGCCGGTCCTGTTCACGATCGGCCTGCCCTGGTTGATCTGGACGGCGATCACCAGCTCCGGGGATGTCCGGCCGACGAACCCGATGAACGAGAAGTTGAACACGTCGGACCGGAACTGCCCGGCCTTCGAGTCCCAGATCTGGGCGGTTCCCGTCTTGCCCCCCACCAGGTAGCCCGGGATCAGGGTGCGGGCGCGGTAGAACGGCACCACGTTCACCACGCGCTCCATGATCGCGGTCAGCTCGGATGCCAGGGCAGGCGTCATCACGCGTCCGCGTCCGGTCGTGGGCGTGGGCGTCGCACCCGTGTCCTTGACGACGTGCGGGGTCGGGAGCGTCCCGCCGTTGACCATCGCGCTGTAGGCGGTCGCGAGCTGGATCAGCGTCACGGCGACGCCCTGGCCGAACGACGCATTCGCCAGGTCGATCTGCTGCCACGGCTGGACCGCGGGATCGCGGACCAGCCCGGGCACCTCTCCCGCCACGTCGATGCCCGTCGGGGAGCCAAAGCCCAGGCGGGTCCAGGTCTGGTACAGGACCGAGGCCGCCTGCTGCGTGGTCGGACCAAGCTTGAGCGCGACCTTTGACATCACCACGTTGCGGGACCATGCCACAGCGTCCTGGAAGGAGATCGCCCCCTTGCTGCCCTTGTCGGCGTTCTGGACGAACGCCCGCCCGTCGTCGAGGGTGAGCACCCTCTGGTCCTGGAGGACCGTCGTGCGGGTGACCACGCCGGCCTGCAGGGCGGCTGTCGCGGTCAGCAGCTTGAAGACGGAGCCCGGCTCATACACCGCAGACACGACCGGGTCGATGAAGCGCGACGGATCGCTCGCGGCGATGGTCGCGTAGTCGTTTCCGTCGTAGCTCGGATACGAGGCGGACGCCAGGATCTCACCCGTCCTGGGATCCATCACGACGCCGGAAACGCCTTTCGCGCTGTCCGCGACCCAGGCTGCGTAGACCTCCTGTTCCAGCTTGAGCTGGAGGCCGGCGTCGATGGTGAGCGTGAGCGACGTACCGGGTGATCCCGGCTCCAGGGTCTGGGCGCTCTCCAGGATCGGCTGCCCGGAGCCGTCGCGCTGCGCGAGGAGGACCTGCGGGCTGCCCGCCAGCAGGTCCTGCCAGTGGCCCTCGATCCCGTACTGGCCGGTGCCGTCGCGGTTGACGAAACCCAGCAGCTGCGCGGCAAGGCTCGTGCCCGTGGCTCCGCCGACCTGCGGATAGACGCGGACCTCCTCGGGCTCGAGGTTGACCTGCGTCAGGGAGCCATCGGCCAGGCCGGCCCTGATCGCGCTCGACTGGACCGGCGTCAGGTCGTGGGCCAGGACCACGTAGGCGCCTCCGGCATCGAGCTTCGCTCGCAGCGCCGCCGCGTCGGTCGGGACCAGGCCGAGGATCGCCACGACCTTCGCGGCGACGCTCTCTCGAAGTGCCGCGGTGTCGGCGTCGGTCGCGCCGATCATCTGGGCGGGGTAGGCACTGAGCAGGTCGCGCTCGACGGAGGTGGCAAGCACCACGGTCCCGCTCCGGTCGTAGATCGTCCCGCGCACCGGCGGGACCACGATGCGCGCCGTCACCTGCTCGCGGGCACGCGCCACGAGGTCGTCGTGGCGCAGCACCTGCCAATAGCCCAGACGGGCGATGCAGGCGATGCCGAAGCAGGCAAGCAACACCAGCACGACCAGGCTGCGCGGGCGACTATCGGTCCGGCCGGGCATCAGGCAGGCTTCCTCGTCGTCGGTCGATTGGTCTTGGGTGCCCGCGGGCTAGCGCGCGGGCACCACGAGCGGGTCGACGAGCTGGCCGAGCCCGGCGTCGAGGGCCTGGCTCCGGACCGCCGCCTCGCTGCCGAGGCGGGACAGGTTCGCGATCAGGTCGCGCTCGTTGGACTGGAGCTCCGCCCGCGCGGCCATGAGGCGATCGAGGTCGAGGTCCGTCGCAGAAACTTGAACCGTCTGGGTCAGCGAGAAGAGCCCGAGCAGGAAGACGACCACGATCCCGACCACCATCAGGCCCACCCGGCCCTGCCGGCGTCGGGACCGGACGGCCGTGGCGCCCCGAAGGCTTCGGCGCGGGAGGTCCGCGGCCCGATCCGCTGGGTCGGTTCCGCGCCGGGCGACGGGCGTCTCGTCCCGGCGGCGCGGCGCCAGGGTGCCGGAGCGCGGTCGCGCCCCGGCATAGCCCGCCATCAATCCACCCCGAGATAGGCGCTGCCGTAGGCGGGCAAGCCAAGCTCGCGGACGGCGACGTCCACACCGACGAACGGCTCGCGCGTCAGCTCGGTCATCTGGTCGAGGGCCGACCAGGTCCGATCGCGACGCTCACGAACCTCATGCTCCCGACGCCCGTACGTCCTGCGGCGTTGCGACTGGTGGCGCTTGCTCATCGGTGCGGACCCTCCTTCGCGTCGACGTCCGGACGGCTCATGCGGCGAGCCGTTCCGCGGTCCGGAGCCGGGCGCTCCGGGCGCGGGGATTCGCGGCGACCTCCGCCTCTGAGGGAACCGCCGGCTGGGGGCCAACGGGGCGGAGGCGGGGGGCCCGGCCGCAGACACAGATCGGGAAGCTGGGTGGGCAGGTGCAGCCGCGGCGTTCGGCTGCGACGAACCGCTTGACGATGCGATCCTCGAGCGAGTGGTAGGCGAGCACGACGAGCCTGCCGCCGGGACGGAGCAGATCGACCGCGGCGCCGAGGGCAACCTCCAGGGCGTCGAGCTCGCCGTTGACCGCGATCCGCAACGCCTGGAAGACACGGGTGGCGGGATGGATCCGGCCGGCCCGGCCCGGACGTCGCGGGACGGCCCGCTCGACGAGCGCGGCGAAGGCACCGGGGGTCTCGACGGGTGCCGCGCCCCGCGTGGCGACCACGGCCCGGGCGATGCGCCGCGCGTGCGGCTCCTCGCCGTAGCGCCGGAAGATGTCGCTGAGCTCCGCTTCGTCGAGCTCCGCCAGCAGCTCCGCGGCCGGCCGGCCCACGCTCGGGTCGAAGCGCATGTCCAGGCGGCCACCGGCGCGAAAGCTGAATCCGCGCTCCGGGTCGGAGAGCTGGAATGAGCTCAGGCCCAGGTCGAGCAGGATTCCGTCGACGGCCGGAAAGCCCGCCTCGGGGGCGACCGCGGCGAGGTCGCGGAAGTTCGCCTGTCGAAGCACCAGCCGGTCGCCGAACCGGGCGAGCCGCTCCCCGACGCGCGCGATCGCGGCCGGGTCGGCGTCGAGTCCGAGGACCCGGCCGTCCGGGCTGGCGGCCTCCAGGATCCGCTCGGTGTGCCCACCGCCGCCGACGGTTCCGTCGACATGAAGGCTGCCGGGGCGCGGGGCAAGCATCTGCATGACCTCCTCCGCGAGCACCGGCAGGTGCCCAAGCTCCATGTCTACCTCTCCGCCAACAAACGGATCCCGAGCGGATCCTGGAAGCGCATGTGGTGCGCTAGATGCCAAGCCCGGCAAGGTGCTGGGCCAGCGCATCCGGCGCCTCGAGCGCCTTCCGGTAGTCGTCCCACCGGACGGGCGCCCAGATCTCCGCGTGGTCGAGCGAGCCGACGACCACCGCCTCACCCTCCAGCCCGGCGGCTTCGCGGAGGTAGGCCGGCAAGACGAAGCGCCCCTGCGCGTCGAACTCGATCTCGATGGCGCTCGCGAAGACGAACCGGCTGAACGCACGGGCCCCGGGGTTCTCGATGGTCGGAAGCGCCGCCACCTTTCCCGCGAGGCGTTCCCACCCCTCCCTGGGCCAGATGGCGAGGCAAAGGTCCAGCCAGCGAGACACGAACGCGCCACCGGAGAGCTGCGCCCTGAACCTGGACGGCACGGCGAGGCGTGCCTTCGCGTCCACCGTGTGCCGGTACTCGCCGGTGAACACCAGCCCGGGCTCCTTGTCTTCGTGTCCGCTGTTCGCGGGCCCCGTGCCCACGGATCCAGCAGTGCGTGCCCGGTGCCCCGGTGACGGGCGCGTGCCCTGCGTCCGCCACCGAGATTCACCACTTGTCCCCACTTGTTGGGACCTGATGGGTATAGTACATCGCGATGGAGCCGCGTCAACGCCGTTCTCGCCACCAAATGGGCCCGCCGAGCCGGCCGATCGTCCCCGGCCGGCCAGCGGCCGGGGGGCTCTCCTGGCCGATCGTGGGCACGCCTGGTAGTACGAGTGTCGGCTTGCGGATGTCGAACAGGCCGGTGTAGGCTCGGCCGCCGAGTCACGCCGTCGCCACCCAAGAGGTCAGAACCCGCAGATGACAGCCCTGCCGCGAACCCCCGACCCGGTCGTCGCGCAGCCCGTCCGGAGTGAGCCCGGAACCCGCGCGCATCCGATGGCGGCCGTGCGGATCCGCCGCTGCACCTTCCGACGGCTGATCGCCGTGGACCGGGCGGGCGGGCGCGTCTACGACGTGGACTGCCTGTATCCGGACCGAGCCGTCCCGCTTCCGCTCGGCGACCTGGACTCGGCGATGCCCATCTGCAACGCCTGCACGGCGTCGCACACCTTCAGGGCCGACGAGGACTGACGGACCGAGCCGGAGCGCGGTCGCGCTGAAGGCGCCAGCGAGGCGGCCTGTACGCCGGGTTCTGTACCGCGCCCGAAGGCGCGGCGACGGTCATCCATCTGGGGCCGCCGGTTGCCCGGCGGCTCATGCGGCCGACCCGAGGGTCCACGGCGGCGCGCCGCTGCCCCGGCGAACCGGGACACGCCCTCCTACTTGGCCTTGCTCCGGGTAGAGCTTGCCGCGTTTCACCCCGCCGCCGGTTGCCCGGCGACGGACTCGTCTCTGTGGCGCTGGTCCTCGCCTCGCGGCGGACGGGCGTTACCCGCTACCCTGCGCCTGGGAGCCCGGACGTTCCTCACGCCGGCGGTTGCCCGCCGACGCGCGACCGTCCAGCCGCCTCGCTGGCTGCCGAAGTCTACCCCGCGCCAGCGAAGCTGACCGACACCCTGCGGAGACGCGCGGGCGATCCCGGCAGCTCCAGGCGGCGGCCCCCCGGCCGGAGCCTCGGCCGTCAGGGAACCGCGATCTCGAGCCCATCCCAGGCGACCTCGACGCCCGCCGGGAGGCGTGCCGTGAGCGCCGCATGGCCCAGCTCGTGGTCGAGGTGGGTGAGGTAGGCGTGTCGCGGGCGGAGCGCCTCGATGAGCGCAACGGCTTCGTCGACGGTCTGGTGGGTCGGGTGCGGGAGGTCGCGCAGGGCCGAGACAACGAGCACGTCGAGATCCTGGAGGAGCGCCCGCCCGTCGGGGTCGATCCGCTGGACGTCGGAGCAGTAGGCGAAGCCCCCGCTGCGGAAGCCGGTGATCACGCGGTCGCCGTGGACCACCGGGACCGGGACGATACGCCTCCCGAACAGCAGGAACGGCCCGTCGAGCGCGACCGGCCGAAGCTGCGGGAGGCCGAAGAAGCGGGCCTGGTGCGGCCGGAACGCGTAGGCGAACCGGTCGACGATGACCGCGAGGTCCTCCGGGCGGGCGTAGACCGGGAGGTAGCCGCCCTGCAGCTCGTTGAACCGACGCAGCTCGTCGAGCCCCCCGATCGCGTCCTGGTGGTCGTGGGTGAGGAGGACGGCATCGAGCCGCCGGAGGTTCGCCGCGAGGGCCTGCCACTTGAAGTCCGGACCGCAATCCACCAGGACGCGCCGGTCGCCGAAGGTGAGCAGCGCGGAGGCCCGATAGCGGTGATCGCGCGGATCTGCCGAGGTGCAGACGGGACAATCGCAGGCGATCCGCGGGATGCCCTGGCTCGTCCCGCTGCCCATGATGCGGACCACCAGGCGACCAGGCGCGGGCCCCGGGTCCGCGGGATCGAAGCCCGCCTCCAGCTCCACGGCGGGGGTGCCCGTGGCGCCGGCGCCGAGATCCAGGCCGAGCTGCGCGGACGGTGGCTGCGCTCCCGAGGACGCCCCCGGCGGTCGCCGGACCACGAGCGCGGGACCGCCGGCCGCGACCCGGTCCAGGGCCTCGTTGGCCAGCGCATCCGCGGTCGCATTCTCGCTGCGCGGGACGTGCCTCGCGCGCCAGCGGCGGAAGCGCCGCAGCCCGCTGATCGCCTCGTCATGGAGCGGCGCGAGCTTGGCGTCCTTCACCCGCCAGCGCCCCTGAAGCTGCTCCACGACGAGCTTGGAATCCAGCAGGAGGAGGAGCTCCTCCGCACCGAGCTCGGCCGCCAGGTCGAGGGCGCGCACCACGGCCGTCCACTCGGCGACGTTGTTGGTCTGGTGGCCCAGCGCCTCGGAGATCGTGGCGAGCGGCGGGGCGTCCGGGCGCTCCGCGCCCGGACTGTCGGCGTCGATCAGGGCGGCGCCGGCGGAGGCCGGGCCCGGGTTCCCGCGCGCCGCGCCGTCGGTCCGGATGATCAGCCGGCGGGCGCCACCGGCCGGCGGTCCGCTCAGACCGACCGCTCCACCACCGCCCGCGACACCTCGAGGATCGCGCGGGTGATGTTGATGCCCCGGGGACACGCGTCGACGCAGTTGAAGATCGTCCGGCAGCGCCACACGCCGTCCTTGTCGGCCAGGATCTCCAGCCGCTCGTCGCCCGCATCGTCGCGCGTGTCGAAGATGAAGCGGTGGGCGTTCACGATCGCGGCGGGGCCGACGTACCCGGGCTGGGCCCAGAACGACGGGCAGGCGGTCGTGCACGCGGCGCACAGGATGCACTTGGTCGTGTCGTCGTAGCGCGCGCGATCGGCCTGGCTCTGGAGCCGCTCGCGCTCGGGCGCGGGCGTGTCAGCGATCAGGAAGGGCATCACGCTGCGGTACTTCGCGAAGAACCGGTCCATGTCGACGACCAGGTCCTTCACGACGGGCAGACCGCCGAGCGGCGCGACCGTGATCTTCCGGCCCAGCTGGTCCACCCGGATCTTGCAGGCCAGCCGGTTCCGGCCGTTGATGAGCATCGCGTCCGAGCCGCAGACCCCGTGCGCGCAGGAGCGCCGGAAGGTGAGCGTGCCGTCCTGCTCCGCCTTCACCGCGGTCAGGAGATTGAGGACGCGGTCCATCGGGTCCGCCTCGACGCGGTAGGACTCCCAGTGCGGCGCGGTGTCGCGCTCAGGATCGAAGCGGAGGATCCGGAGGTCGACCTGCATCACGCGGCTCCCGGGCTCAATAGGTGCGCGGCTTCGGCTCGAACCGGGTGATCGTCACCGGCTTGTACCGCAGCGAGGGCCCGGCCTCGCCGCGATACGCGAGCGTGTGGGCGAGGAAGTTGACGTCGTCGCGCTCCGGGTAGTCGTCGCGCGAGTGGGCACCCCGGCTCTCGGTCCGCGCCAGCGCCGACGTGGCCATCGCCTCGGCGCCGTCCAGCAGGTAGCCCAGCTCGCGCGCCTCGAGCAGATCCGTGTTGAAGACCCTGCCGGCGTCGCGCACGCGGACGCGGGCATAGCGCTCCTTGAGGGCGGCCACCCCGGACACCGCGGCCGTCATCATGGCGGCCGTCCGGAAGACGCCCACGTTGTCCATCATCAAGGTGGCGAGCTCGGCCTTGAGCACCGCCGGGCTCTCTCCTTCGGGGCGCGTGCGGAGCGTCTCCAGCTCCGAGCGAACCGGCTCCTCGACCCCGGCGGGGATCAACGGCGCCTCCGCGGAGCGGCAGTAGGCGGCCATCTCGCGGCCCGCCCGCCGCCCGAAGACCAGCAGGTCCACGAGCGAGTTCGTGCCGAGTCGGTTCGCGCCGTGGACGGAGACGCAGGCCGCCTCCCCGGCGGCGAAGAGCCCCGGGACGACCGTGTTCACCTCGTCGCGCACCACCTGCGTTCGGAGGTCCGTGGGGATCCCCCCCATCGCATAGTGGGCGGTGGGCACGATAGGCACCGGCTCCTTCAACGGCTCGACGCCGAGGTAGACGCGGGCGAAATCCGTGATGTCGGGCAGCTTCTCCTCGATGACGGCCCGGCCAAGGTGGCGCACGTCCAGGTAGACGTAGTCCTTCTTGGGCCCGGCTCCCCGGCCGTCGCGGATCTCGAGGTAGATCGCGCGGCTCACCATGTCGCGCGGCGCAAGCTCCATCAGCTTCGGCGCATAGCGGCTCATGAATCGATCGCCGTCGCCGTTGAGGAGCGTCCCGCCCTCACCGCGGGCGGCCTCGGACAGCAGGATCCCCAGGCCGTACAGGCCGGTCGGGTGGAACTGGTAGAACTCCATGTCCTCGAGCGGGATGCCGTGGCGGTACGCCAGCGCCATGCCGTCCCCGGTCAGCGAGTGAGCGTTCGACGTGATCGCGAACATCCGGCCGTTGCCGCCGGTGGCCAGGAGCACGGCTTTGGCCCCGAACGTGTGGAGCTCGCCGTCGCCGATCCGGTAGGCGACTACGCCAGCTGCCCGTCCTCCGTCGCCGCCCTCGCCGCCCTCGAAGATCAGGTCGACGACGTGGTATTCGTCGTAGAAGCGGACCCCGGCCTTGATGCAGTTCTGGTACAGCGTCTGGAGGATCATGTGGCCGGTCCGATCGGCCGCGAAGCAGGATCGCTTGACCGGTCCCTCCCCGAAGTTCCGGGTGTGGCCGCCGAACCGGCGCTGGTCGATCTTGCCGTCCGGCGTCCGGTTGAACGGCAGCCCCATGTGCTCGAGCTCGATGACGGTCTCGACCGCCTCCCGGGCCAGGACCTCGGCGGCATCCTGGTCGACGAGGTAGTCGCCGCCCTTCACCGTGTCGAACATGTGCCACTCCCAGTGGTCCTCCTCCTGGTTGCCCAGGGCCGCGCACACGCCACCCTGGGCGGCGCCGGTGTGGGAGCGGGTCGGGTAGAGCTTCGTCAGGACGCCCGTGGAGACGCCGGCCCGGGCAAGCTCCAGCGCCGCCCACAGGCCGGCCCCGCCGGCGCCGATCACCAGCGCATCGTGGTCAATTCGCATGGCGCCCCCTACTCGACCGGGAACGGGAAGGGTCATCACGGCCATCGTTCCCATCAGCGCAAGCGCGATCCCGGCGAGGTAGAGCAGGAGCGTCAGGGCCGTGCGCGCCCCGCCGTGGATGTAGTCCTGGAGCACGGTCCGAACGCCCATGAAGGCGTGCAGGACCACCATCGTCAGCAGCAGCCAGTCGACGGTGCGCCACAGGACGCTCCCCCACCGGTCGTCGATGATCCACTGCGCGGACTGGTTGGCCGGGTCGAAGATGAAGTGCATGATCGAGAAGTGCCCGAGGGCGAGCACGAACAGGGCCAGCCCCGAAAGGCGCATCAGGTACCAGACGCCCAGCTCGAACCCGCTGCCGTGCGGACGAGGACGGCCGGAGCGGGTGTACAGCGCCATCAGGCGACCCCTGCCCAGATCGGACGAAGGATGATGTAGGCGCCCGGCAGCCCGACCACCACGAACACCACCCAGATGCCGTACCAGAGCTGCTTGTGGAAGACGGTCATGGCGGGCCAGAAGTCCATCACGATGATCCGCAGGCCGTTGAGCGCGTGGTACAGGAGCGCCGCGCCCAGGAGCGTCTCGCCGACGCGGCCCAGCGGGCTCGCATACATCTTCAGGACGTCGTCGTACAGGCTGGGATTCGCGCCGACCAGCCAGATGTCGAGGACGTGGAGAAGCACGAACGCCCAGATCGCGACGCCGGAGATGCGGTGGAACGCCCATGCGAGCATTCCTTCGCCGCCTCGATACTGAAGGTATCGCACCGGGAGACTCGCCTCCGTGGCCGGCCGGGTTCGCAGCCGACTCACAGGTGCCGGGCTGGTCCGGGTGGACGCCTGCATTGTACGGGGTCCGGCCGGTGCACGACGGGCTCGCCGGCTCCGTGCCGGACCGCGGCGTCCCGTCCGGCTCGCCGCCCCGGGGGGCGCCGCGGGTTACCATCGGCGCGCCACGCCGCACAGTCGCAGGAGCCGCCGTGAAGATCCAGGAAGCCGACGCGAAATCGCTGCTTGCCGCGCAGGGCCTGCCCGTGCCGCCGTGGGCCGTCGCCCGGACCGCCGCCGACGCGCGCGTCGCCGCCGATCGGTTCCTTGCCGCGGGCGCGGGCCGGGTCGTGATCAAGGCCCAGGTCCTCGTCGGCGGGCGCGGCAAGGCTGGCGGCGTGAAGCTCGCCGGCTCGCCGGCCGAGGCGGAGGAGATCGCCGGCCGCATCCTCGGCATGGAGATCAAGGGAATCCCCGTCCGCAAGGTGCTCGTCGGACCCGCGGCTGTGATCGTCAAGGAGTTCTACCTCGGCGCGATCCTCGATCGCGCGTCGCGCCGGATCGTGCTGATGGCGTCGGCCGAGGGCGGCGTCGAGATCGAGGAGGTCGCCAGGACGACCCCGGAGGCGATCCACCGGGTTGCCGCCCATCCGCTCCTCGGGCTGCTGGACTGGCAGGCGCGGGAGCTCGCCTTCGCGGTCGGCCTCGGCGGGCCGCACCTGCGGGACTTCGTCCGGATCGCGCGCGGGATCGTGGCCACGATGCGGGTCAACGATGCCGACCTGGTCGAGGTGAACCCGCTCGCGATCATCCGCGAGAGCGGACCCGAGGGCCACGTGGAGCGCCTCGCCTGCCTCGACGCCAAGGTGACGCTCGACGACTCGGCGCTCCCCCGCCACCCCGACCTCGAGAAGCTGCGCGACCTCGACGAGGAGGATCCCGCCGACGCGGAGGCACGGCATTACGACATCAGCTTCATCCACCTCGACGGCTCGATCGGCTGCATGGTCAACGGAGCGGGCCTGGCGATGACGACGATGGACCTGGTCAACCGCGCGGGTGGCTCGCCGGCCAACTTCCTCGACATCGGCGGGGGCGCGAAGGCGGACCGCGTCTCCGCGGCGATGCGCCTCATCCTCGCCGACCCGAAGGTGCGCGCGATCCTCGTCAACATCTTCGGCGGGATCACCCGCGGCGACGAGGTTGCCCGTGGCCTGATCGACGCCCGGGCCCGCCAGGAGCGCGAGGTGCCGATGGTCGTCCGGATCGTCGGCACGAACGCCGAGGAGGCCGGGCGGCTGCTGCGGGAGGCGGCCTTCGAGACGGCCGCGACGCTCGACGAGGCGGCCGCGAAGGCGGTCGCCGCCGCCCGCGCGACGACGGGAGGCGAGGCGTGAGCATCCTGATCGGCCGGGACACGCGGCTGGTGGTCCAGGGCATCACCGGGCGCGAGGGCGAGTTTCACTCGCGCCAGATGCTCGAGTACGGCACCCGCATCGTGGCGGGGGTGACGCCCGGCAAGGGCGGCCTCTCCGCGCTGGACAACCGGGTCCCGGTCTTCGACACGGTCGGGGAGGCGGTCCGGCAGACGGGCGCCAACGCCTCATGCATCTTCGTCCCTGCATTCGGTGCTCCGGATGCAATTCTGGAGGCGGTCGGAGCAGGGATCGGGACGATATTCTGCATCACAGAAGGGATACCGGCGCTCGACATGCTTCCTGTCGTGGAGGTCGTCCGGGCGGCCGGCGCGCGCCTGATCGGTCCCAACTGCCCGGGTGCGACCTCGCCCGGGCGGGCCAAGGTTGGGATCATCCCGGGCTCCATCCACCGGGAGGGGCGGGTCGGCGTCGTCTCCCGGTCGGGAACCCTCACCTACGAGGCGGTCCAGGCCATGACCGACGCCGGGATCGGCCAGTCGACCTGCGTCGGGATCGGCGGCGACCCGATCATCGGGACGACCTTCCTCGACGTCCTGCAGCTCTTCGCGGCGGACCCGGAGACCGAGGCGATCGTGCTGATCGGAGAGATCGGTGGCTCGGCCGAGGAGGAGGCCGCCGCGCTGGGCGGCCGCGAACCTGCGGGACGTGCCGATGGCTGCCTTCATCGCCGGCCGGACCGCCCCCGAGGGCAAGCGCATGGGCCACGCCGGGGCGATCATCTCGGGCGGCCGCGGGACGGCGGCCGAGAAGGTCAGTGCGCTCGAGGCGGCCGGGATCCGGGTCGCGGGCTCGCCGACCGAGCTGCCGGCCCTCCTGCGCACGGCCGGCTACCGCGGGTAGCGCCAACGCCGGCCGGGGCATCGCCGGCGCGCCGCGGCGCGTGCCCGCGCGGCGGAACGTCAGCCCGCCGCGCCCGGCGCCCGGAACCCCGCTGGGTAGAGCGCGGCCCAGGCCGGTCCCCCGGGCGCCTCGATCAGCTCGACGAGGACGCCGTGGCAGCTCCGCGGATGGAGGAACGCGACGGGTCCCTCGGCGCCGGGGCGTGGCGCGGTATCGATCAGCTCCACGCCGTCGACCGCCAGGCGGGTGAGCGTCGCCGCGATGTCCGCGACCTCGAAGCAGACGTGGTGGAAGCCCTCGCCGCGGGTGGCGAGGAAGCGGGCGACGCCCGTCGTGGCGTCGGTCGGCTGCACCAGCTCGATCCTCGTCTCGCCGACGGGCAGGAAGGCGATGCGAACGCCATCCCCGGGGATCGGGACCACCGGACCCGGCGCCAGCCCCAGGACGTCCCGGTAGAAGCCGAGTGCCAGGTCCATCTCACGGACCACGACGGCCACGTGGTGCACGCGCCCCACGTGATGGATGGTCGGCGGCAGCCCGCCGGGCGGCATGGACATGGGTTCCCTCTCGAGCTGCGGCGGCGGTCCTGCACCGGTAAGCCGCGAGCGATGGCGCCTGCTGTTCGTCGCCGCCCGACCTCACACCGTCACCAGCTCACGGTGCTCGCCCCACGCGGCGCGGAGCCGGTCCGAGATCTCCCCGACGGTCGCGTAGGCGCCCACCGCCTCGATCAGGGCGGGCATCAGGTTCTCGTCGCCCCGGGCGCACTCCCCCACTCGTCGAAGCGCCGCCTCCCAGGCGGCGGGATCCCGCTCCGCGCGGACGCGTCGCAGGCTCTCCACCTGGCGGCGTTCGCCGTCCGGGTCGATCCGCTGGAGCGGCGGCGTCCGGTGGCCTTCGTCGCGGAAGCGATTCACGCCGACCACGACCTGGCTCCCGTCCTCGATCGCCCGCTGGACGCGATACGGACGATTCCTGGATCTGGCGCTGCTGGAAGCCGGCTTCGATGGCCGCGAGCGTTCCGCCCAGCCCCTCGATCTCGTCGAGGAGCTCCCGGGCCGCCGCCTCGAGCTGGTCCGTCAGCGTCTCGACGTAGTAGCTGCCGGCCAGCGGGTCGGGCGTCTCGGTGACGCCGGCCTCGTGGGCGAGGATCTGCTGGGTCCGCAGGGCCAGGCGCGCCGCCTCCGCGGTCGGCAGCGCCAGGGCTTCGTCGCGTGAGTTCGTGTGCAGGCTCTGGGCGCCGCCGAGGATCGCCGCGAGCGCCTGGACGGTCGTCCGGACCACGTTGTTGTCGATCGACTGCGCCGTGAGCGAGCTGCCCGCCGTCTGGACGTGGAAGCGGCACATCATGCTGCGTGGATCGCGCGCGCCGAACCGCTCCCGGACGAGGCGAGCCCAGATCCGGCGCGCGGCACGGAACTTGGCAACCTCCTCGAAGAGCTCGCTCCACGCCGCGAAGAAGAAGCTCAGCCGGCCGGCGAAGGCGTCGACGTCCAGCCCGCGCGCGACGGCGCCCTCCACGTACGCGATGGCGTCGGCCATCGTGAAGGCGAGCTCCTGGGCCGCGGTCGCGCCGGCCTCGCGCATGTGGTAGCCGGAGATGCTGATCGTGTTCCAGCGCGGGAGCTCGCGGGCGGAGAACTCGAAGATGTCCGTGACCAGGCGCATCGACGGGCGCGGCGGGAAGATGTACGTCCCGCGGGCGATGTACTCCTTGAGGATGTCGTTCTGGGTCGTGCCAGCGACGCGGTCGCGGGGCACTCCCTGCTTCCCTGCTGCGGCGACGTAGAGCGCGAGGAGGATGGCCGCCGTCGCGTTGATCGTCATCGACGTGCTCACGTCGCCGAGCGGGATCCCGGCGAACAGCGCCTCCATGTCCGCCAGCGAGCTGACCGGCACGCCGACCCGCCCGACCTCTCCCTCGGCCTCGGGCGCGTCGCTGTCGTACCCCATCTGGGTCGGCAGGTCGAAGGCCACCGACAGGCCGGTCTGACCCTGCGCCAGCAGGTAGCGGAATCGCTCGTTCGTCTCTGCTGCCGTGGCGAAGCCCGCGTACTGGCGCATGGTCCAGAGGCGCCCCCGGTACATGGTGGGCTGCACGCCCCGCGTGAACGGATACTCACCGGGCCTGCCCAGGTCGCGCTCCTCGTCGAGGCCGGCGACGTCGGCCGGCGTGTAGAGGTCGGCGATCTCGAGTCCCGACGAGGTCTCGAATCGGGCCCGGCGTTCCGGCGTCGAGGCGACAGCCCCTGCCCGGGCGCCGGCGCGCCACCGATCGCGGCCGGGATCGGGCGCCGGCGCAGGGCTCGCGGGGGGATCGATCGGCATGGGTGCTCCGCTCAGTGGATCACGACCAGGAGGTCGCCGACCTCGATCGTATCGCCCACGGCAACCCCGATGCGCTCGACGGAGCCTTCGCGGGGAGCCCGGAGCTCGTTCTGCATCTTCATGGCCTCCACGACGAGGATCTGCTGGCCCGCCTCGACCGCATCGCCGGCCGCCACGGAGATGGCCACGACCCGGCCGGGGATGATCGCGCGAACCTCGACTGGCCCGCCGAGCACGACGGCCCCGGCACCGCGGCGAGCCCGCTGGCGCAGGACGGCGCGGCGCTCGAGCTCCACCTCGACCTCGATGCGCCACCCGCCAACGACGACCTCGCGGACGCGCGTCCCGCGGGCACGATCGATGCGAACCGGGCCCAACAGGAGATCGGTCCGCCGCGGCCGGTCTCGACGAACCGTCGTCCGCCGTCTCGACGAGGCGCGCTCGGACCTCGCCGAACCGCTCGAGCCGGACATTCGCGGGCACGCCGTCGACGAGCGGCAGCCCGGGCCTCGGCAACCCCGTCCTGGGGCAGCCGGGTCGCGGGATCGGGCGCCGGCGCGAGGCTGAGCGACGGGTCCCCGTCCAGCCTCGAGGCAGGAGCAACCCCGATTCGGAGCGCGCGCGGGTCCTCGGGACCAGCCGGCGCGCACCGGTCTCGCCCGACGGCCCCGCGATCATGGTCGGAGCAGGCCGGCGGTGATCCGGGCTCATGCGGGCCATCGGTCCGTCGCACGCACCCTGGCGGCGGCGCGCCATTGCGAGACCTCGCCGCTCGCCAGCAAAGGCGTCAGACCGGGCGCCGGGACGCGCCCGGCGCCACAGCATTCGTACCGTCGGTCGACGCGGGCGGCGCCGTATCGTCGAGCTCGGCCAGGCCGGCGGCCAGGAGCGCTGTGCGCACAGCCGCGGCACGCGACGCGGCTCCATCCCAGTGCGAATCGACCCACGTCGTGGAAAGCTCCGCGGCCCCCGCGAAGCCGGGCTCGCTCAGCATCGCCTGATGGAACGGCAGGGTGGTCTGGACGCCACCGATCTCGATCTCGCCGAGCGCCCGGCGGAGACGCCCCAGCACCTCGGCCCGATCCGCCGCGTGGACGATGAGCTTGCAGATCAACGGGTCGTAGTCCGGGGGGATCCGGTCCCCCACCTCGAGGGCCGTGTCGACCCGGACGCCGGGTCCGGCCGGCATCGCCCACCGGCTGATCCGCCCAGGCGCGGGCGCGAAGACGCGGGCCGGATCCTCCGCGGAGATGCGCAGCTCCATGGCGTGGCTCGTCGGGCGAGCCGCACGGCCGGCCGCCGCGACGGCGCGGGCCGACAGTGGAGCACCAGCGGCCAGGCGGAACTGCTCCTGGACGATGTCGAGGCCGGCTACGAGCTCCGTCACGGGGTGTTCCACCTGGAGTCGAGCATTGACCTCGAGGAACCAGAAGCAGCCGTCCTGGTCGTAGAGGAACTCGACCGTGGCCGCGTTGGTCAGCCCTGCGGCCGCCCCCAGCCGGACTGCCATCTCATGGAGCCGGCGACGCGCCGTCTCGCTCAGGCCCGGCGCGGGCGCCTCCTCGATCAGCTTCTGGTGACGACGCTGGGTGGAGCAGTCCCGCTCGCCAAGGGCGACGACCTGCCCGGTCGCATCGCCCAGGAGCTGGACCTCGACGTGGCGCGCGGGGATGATCTCGCGCTCGAGGTACACGGCGCCATCGCCGAAGGTGGCCGCGGCCTCGCGCGATCCCGCGATGAGCGCCGCGGGCAGCTCGTCCGCGGCGATCACCCGACGCATACCCCGGCCGCCGCCGCCTGCCGCGGCCTTGACCAGGAGCGGAAAGCCGACGGCCGAACCTGCGGCGAGCACTGCCGCCAGCTGGTCCGGTCGGTCGACAGGTGCCGGCTCCAGCGTCCCCGGGACGTGCGGGACGCCGACGTCGCGGGCCAGGCGGCGGGCGGCCAGCTTGTCGCCGAGCGCCGCGATCACGGCTGACGGCGGGCCTACGAAGACGAGCCCGGCGTCCTCCACCGCCCGCGCGAACGCGGCGCGCTCGGACAGGAACCCGTATCCCGGATGGATGGCCTCCGCGCCAGATTCGAGGGCCGCGGCGACCACTGCCTCGATGCTCAGGTAGCTCTGGGCCGCCACAGCCGGGCCGATCCGGACGGCCGCATCCGCGATGCGGACGTGCGCTGCCGCGGCATCTGCATCCGAGTAGACGGCCACCGCCTTCATCCCCATCTCGTGCGCGGCCCGGATGATGCGAACCGCAATCTCGCCCCGGTTGGCGACGAGAACCCGGCCGAACGGCGGAGTCACGAGCCGCCCCGCGGCGTCCGGCCGGCCCGCGCGATGGCGGCGCGTCTTTGTGCAAAGACGTCCCCGATCGGAAGGGCGTTCGTGCCTCCCGTAGCGGTCACAGCGGGATGTTGCCGTGCTTCTTGCGTGGGTTCGTCTCGCGCTTGTCGGCGAGCATCTCCAGGGCCCGGATCAGGCGGGGGCGCGTCTCCGACGGGACGATGACATCGTCGATGTATCCGCGGGCCGCCGCGACATATGGGTTGTTGAACTCCGCCTCGTACTCGGCAACCAGGCGGCGCTGCTCGGCGGCGGGATCGGTCGCCCGTGCGATCTCGTCCTTGAAGATGATGTTGACCGCGCCCGCGGCGCCCATCACGGCAATCTCCGCGGTCGGCCACGCGAAGTTCATGTCGCCGCGGATGTGCTTGCTGCTCATGACGTCGTAGGCGCCCCCGTACGCCTTGCGCGTGATCACGGTCAGCTTGGGAACCGTCGCCTCGCAGTAGGCGTAGAGCAGCTTCGCGCCGTGCTTGATGATGCCGCCGTGCTCCTGCCCCACCCCGGGCAGGAAGCCGGGGACATCGACGAAGGTGACCAGCGGCACGTTGAAGCAGTCGCAGGTCCGCACGAAACGGGCGGCCTTGATCGACGCATCGATGTCCAGGGCCCCGGCGAGGAAGGCCGGCTGCTGGGCCACGATGCCGACGCTTCGTCCCGCGAGGCGCGCGAAGCCGACCAGGATGTTCGGCGCCCACCCCGGCTGGATCTCGAGGAAGTCGGCGTCGTCCACGACGTGCCGAATGACGTCATGCATGTCGTACGGCTTCTGGGGATCGTCCGGCACGATGTGATTGAGCTCGGCATCCCGTCGGTCAACGGGGTCGGACGAGGCGAGACGGGGTGGCTCGCCGAGGTTGTTCTGGGGCAGGTGACCGAGGATGCGGCGCACGTGATCGATGGCAGTCGCCTCGTCCGGGGCGGCCAGGTGGGCAACCCCGGAGATCGTCGTGTGCGTTCCGGCGCCGCCGAGATACTCCGAGTCCACTTCCTCGTGCGTCACGGTCTTCACGACGTTCGGACCGGTCACGAACATGTAGCTCGTTCCCTGGACCATGATCGTGAAATCCGTGATGGCCGGCGAGTACACGGCACCGCCCGCACACGGCCCCATGATGACGCTGATCTGCGGCACCACACCCGACGCGAGGACGTTGCGCAGGAAGATCTCCGCATACCCGCCCAATGACGCAACACCCTCCTGGATGCGCGCTCCGCCCGAATCGTTGAGGCCGACCACCGGGGCGCCGACCTTCATGGCGAGGTCCATGATCTTGCAGATCTTCTCGGCGTATGCCTCCGAGAGCGATCCGCCGAACACGGTGAAGTCCTGGCTGAAGACGAAGACAGGACGGGCATCGATGGTGCCATGGCCCGTGACGACGCCGTCCCCCAGGACGTGCTGGCGATCCATGTCGAATCCCGTGGCGCGGTGCGTGACGAACGCATCCAGCTCGACGAACGACCCGGGGTCCAGCAACAGGTCCAGGCGCTCGCGCGCGGTCAGCTTGCCAAACGTGTGCTGGCGCTCGATCCTGACCGGTCCGCCCCCGAGGAGCGCCTCGCTTCGCATTCGCTCGAGCTGCTCGAGCCGTTCGTCGCTCGTGGCCACGTCCGATCTCCTCGCGGGTCTCGACGTCGCGCCCGAAGGCGCACTGGGCCGACATCATACGCAGCGGGGCGGGTTCGGGCCGCAATGGGCTCGTTTATCCACACAATGGTGAACATCTCGGCCGAAGTGTGGACAACGCCGCCCGCGGAGGGTCAACGGTGGGGTAGCATTCATGGCCCGCGCGACACCGTGACACGCGGCCGACCAGGACGGAGAGGTGATTCCCCGGTGGCACAGGTGATCGCGATCGCGAACCAGAAGGGTGGCGTCGGCAAGACGACCACCGCGATCAACCTGGCGGGTGCGTTGGCCGAGCTGGGCAATCGCGTCCTCGCGGTCGACATGGATCCCCAGGCCAACCTGACCGTCGGTCTCGGGATCAACCTCGGCCAGGTCGAACGATCCATCGCCCACATCCTGGACGACGGGACCGCGAACCTCGAGAGCATCGTCCTGCCGAGCCAGACCGAAGGGATCGACGTCATCCCGTCCACCCTGGAGCTCGCCTCCACCGAGGTCGAGCTCTTTTCCGCGATCGGCCGCGAGTACGCCCTGCGGGAAGCCCTTGACCAGGGCATCCGCGAGAAGTACGACTACATCCTCATCGATTGCCCGCCGACGCTGGGCCTCCTCACCATCAACGGCCTGGTCGCGGCCGGCAGCGTGATCATCCCGGTGCAGACGCAGTACTACGCGCTCAAGGGCCTCACGGCGCTCGTCAAGGTGATCAACACGATCCGGACCAAGCTCAATCGTGATCTCCGCATCCTGGGCCTGCTCCCCACGTTCTACGACGGGCGCACGATCCTTGGCCGCGAGATGCTCGACGAGCTGCGCGAGCTCGGCGAGCATCACGTCTTCCACGCCATCATCCGGAACACCGTGAAGCTCGGCGAGGCGCCGCTCACCGGGCGCCCGATCACCGCCTACGCCGGCAGCTCCGAGGCCGCCCGGGCGTTCCGCGAGCTCGCGAAGGAGGTCATCGAACTTGGCCAGGCCTGACTTCCGCGCGTATGCGGCGCGTCGCCTCTCCGAGGAACGCGAGCTCTCGCCGTCCATCGTCAGCCTCCTGTCCGCCGAGGGCGGCCGCACCTCCGGCGTGCGCAACATCCCGATCGACCGGGTCGAGGCGAACCCGGAGAACCCCCGCCTCGTGTTCGACGAGGCAGCGCTCGAGGAGCTGGCCGCGTCGATCCGGGAGCACGGCGTCCTGCAGCCGGTTCTCGTCCGCCCGCGCGGCCCGAACCAGTACCAGCTGGTCGCGGGCGAGCGTCGCTGGCGGGCCGCCCGGCTCGCCGGGCTCGCCGCGATCCCGGCCCTCGTGGAGGAGCTGGACGACGACGTCGCACTCGAGATCGCGATCATCGAGAACCTTCAGCGCGAGGACCTGTCCCCGCTCGAGGAGGCCTCGATGTACGACCGGATGATCAAGGATCACGGCTACAGCGTTCGCAAGCTGGCCCAGAAGCTTGGCAAGGACAAGGGCTACCTGGAGAACCGCCTCCGCCTCGCGGACGCCCCGGAGGAGATCCGGGACCTGGTGTCCGTGCGCAAAGACACCCTGTCGCATGCCTACGAGCTGATGAAGATCGCCGACCCGCGGAAACGGCGCAGGCTGGCCGGCCAGGTCGCCCGCGGGGAGCTGTCGCTCGTCAAGCTGCGCGAGAAGATCGAGGGACGCCCCGCGCGGGCCATCCCCGAGGCCGGGCAGGAAGACCCGCGGGCGGACGAGGTCGCCGCTGCCGAGCCGCAAGCGCCGTTGACGCCTCCGACGGGCGACGACGCCCTGCTCCTGGCCAAGGCGCAGTTCCACGATGCGCTCGAGAGCCTGATCGCGGTGCTTCGGAGCCAGGAGTTCACGTCCTCTGCCTCCCCCGTCGACCGCCACAACCTGGCCAAGTACCTGACGATCTCGAAGCTCACCCTGGAGAACGTCATCACGGTCGTCCGCGGGCCCGGGGTTCGCGACTGACGGCGGGCTGCCCCAAGGGTCGGGAGGGTCCCCTCCCCCGCTCGACCCCACCACCGTGGACGCGCGTTTCATCGGCGTCCCCCTGGACGGCTGGCACGCTCGCTCGGTCAGGCGAGGCCGGCCGCCGCGAGCGACGCCAGCCAGCCGGTCGCAAGGATCCCGAGCCCGATTGCCTGGACCTCCCATCCACGCTGGAGGTGGCCGCGGAACCCGATCCAGGTGCCCCCGGCCATCGCTGCCGCGCCGGCGCAGGTGAGCCACGTCCCGGGGACCGGCCCGGCAAGCGCGACCGCCGAGACCACCGCGACACCGCCCACGGTGAGGCTCAAGAGCGCCCCCAGGCGCAGCCCCCTCCCCTGGCCGAGCGCTCGCGCGATCGTGGCCGTGCCACTCGCCGCATCGCGCTCTGCGTCGGCCAGCGAGTTCGCGATCGCCAGCGCGGCACCAGCGAGCACGCCCAGCCCCGCCAGGGCGAGCACAGGGCCAGGCACCCGCCCGGTCGCGCCCACCCAGGCGAACACCGGGAGCAGCGGGATGCCGGCCGCGTACGGGAGCCATGACCACGCGGACGCCTTCAGTCGAAGGTCGTAGGCGAGCCCGATCCCGTAGCCCGCCAGGGCGATGAGCGTGGCGAGCGGACCGGCCAGCGCGGACAGGGCGATCCCAACGGCCCGCCGCGGCGACCGCCACGCCGAGCGCAAGCCGGGCAGAGACGCGTCCGTCCACCAGGGGCTTGGCGCGCCCGGCGGTCGCGTCGGCCGGGGCATCGGACAGGTCGTTGACGGCCCCGATCGAGAACTGGATGGCGAGCATCGCCAGCGCCAGGAGCATGGCCCGCCCGCCCGGAGCGCCGGCGAGCAGCGCCAGCACGAGCGTGACGCCCGAATCGAGCGCCGACGGAAACGGATGGACCAGGCGGACCAGCCCCAGGAGCATCCGGTCCACGCCCGGACTAGAGGTAGACGAGCTCTTCGAAGTTCTCGACGAGGTACTCGATGAGCTTCTCTCGCGGCTCCGCGAGCACGGCACGGGTGCCTGCGACGAGGCAGTGGAGTGCGACCGCCGGGACGATCAGCCTGCCCTGCGGGTCGTGTCCCACCACCGCCGGGGGTCCGCCGCCCGCCGAGAAGACGCGGGCGATCGCGGCGTCGTCCGCCCCTGTCGCCGACCGGTAGTCGTGCAGCACCGCCAGCACGCCGCGACGGATCGAGATGTCCCGCATCGCCTCGGCCGCCCACGCGTCGAGCTGGGCGTCCGGCTGCTCAGCCAGCCGCGATCGATACTCGTCCTGGTTCGCCGCGAGTCCCGTGGCTCCCACGTCTGGCCTGCCTCCTGTCGACGCGCGTTTGATCGGCCCGAGTATCGCAGACCCGGCCGCGAGCCGGCTTCCTCCGAGATACAGAACGGATGTTCTACGTTTCGGTCTCGTGCGGGACGGTGGCCGGTGAGGGACGCCGCCCCTCTGGCCAGTCGTTGAACAGCTCGGTCACCCATCGGCCGAAGCGCCCCGGCGGTGGGTCGTCCCGGCCGTCCGCCAGCAGCGCGAGCAGGGCGGCCCGGATCTCCGCGGTGAGGGCCTCCACGGCCTGGCGCGTGGGCCGGCCGCGATGCTCGATCGGCTTGCCAACGCGAACCCGGATGGTCTTGCCCAAGCGCAACCAGCCGGTTCCCGACAGGCCGACCGGGACGATCGGTACGCCGGCCCGCAAGGCGAAGAACGCGACGCCGTCGTTGATCGGCAGCAGCGCCCGCTCGCCGGCGTGGATGCGACCCTCCGGCGCGATAGCGAGGCGCGCGCCGCTCGTCGAGCACGCCTTCGACGCGGCGGGTCGCCTGCAAGAGATCGGGATGCTCGGGGTTGTACGGGATGCCGCGGCCGGACCAGGCGATGAGCCGGTTGCGGACGCCGATGGACATGTCGGCCTCACGGGGACCGAAGAACCAGAGGTCCGGACGGGCCGGGAGGCCGGCCACGACGATGAACGGATCCGCCCAGCTCTGGTGGTTGAAGCAGAGGATCGCCGGACCCGGGGGAAGTGCCTGGCCCTCCACGCGGATGCGCACGTAGGCATGCACGAGCAGGCGGATCCCGAGCGTGGTGAGCCAGTACGGAACCCTGCCCGGCCGGCGGAACGCCGCCCCGGCTGCCATCAGGCGGGCAGTCGCCGTGGATCGAGATCGGCGAGTCGAGCGATCACGAAGTCCGCGGCCTCGGCTGTTCCATCCCCCGGCGGGAAGCTCGGGTTCGGGACGAGGACGACCGTCATCCCGGCCGCCCGGCCCGCGAGCACGCCATTGAGAGAATCCTCCACCACCAGGCAGCGGGTCGGCCGGGATCCCCAACCGCCGGGCAGCCTCCAGGTAGACGTCCGGGGCGGGCTTGCCGGACGGGACGTCGTCCGCGGAGACGACGACCCGGAAGCACTCCGCCAGCCCGACCGCGCGGAGCGTGGCACGGATCACTGCCGTATTGGACGAGGATGCGATCGCGGAGGGGATCGTGGCCGCGATCCGAGCGGCCGCCTCGACGGCACCGGGCACGCGCGGTGCAGGTTCGCGAGCGTACTTCTCGACCATGGCGTCCATGATGGACCGCTCGATCTCGGCGGTCGTGAGGTCAAGCCGGAGCCGTTCCTGCATGATCCGAGCCCAATCCCGTGAGTCGCGGCCCATGCAGGCGCGATTGTCGGCCTCCGTCCAGGTGAGGCCACGCGCGCCCGCCCACTCGACCCGCACGGCATGCCACCACGGCTCCGAGTCGACGATGACGCCGTCGAGGTCGAAGAGGACGGCCTCGATCGGCGTGGGCCCAGCCTCGGCGGGCGTCATTCTCCGTCGATCGCGGGCGCAGGAGGGACGACGAGATCGGGCAGCAGGCGCCCATCGATCGCCGCGAGGACGACCTGGAGGAAGGCGCTGATGGCGTTCGGCGTCCGCGTCCACGCCGCGCAGCATCGCGCCCTCCAGGGTGGCGCTGACGACCCGGTGCTCGCCCTGGGCTTCCGCCGCGATCTCGCCGAGCTGCACGCGGCTCCAGCGGACCAGCTTCCCGGCCGCGCGCGGGCCCTCCTGCGGCACGTTGACCCGGACGTGCGCGTGGATCAGGCCCGCCGGGGTCGGGGCAAGGATCGCCCACCGGGACGCAGGATCCTCGCCCCAGCTGACCCAGCAGTCGGTTTCCGGGGTCGCTCCGAGCGTGATCGAGCACCGCTTCCGCGACCGCCAGCACCTTGGCTGCCGGCGGCCGCCGGGGTGGGTGCAGCAGCGCCCCAGTCGCGGAGCCGCATTGCCAGTCCCACCTCCGGACGCTCGAACGCCGGCGAGTCGCCGACGGCGGAAGGCTAACACGGAGCCCCCCTCAGCTGACACGACCCCCCCATGGACCTCCCGGATGGGCCGTTCGGCCGTTCCCAGGTACGCTGCAATGGTCAGTACGCTCGGCGCGTCAGGAGGGTCGTGTCCGTATGTCCGTCGATCGTCGTCTCGTGAACATGGGCGTCTTCCTGCTCATCCTGGGCGGCATCCCGCTCGCCGTCGGCCAGGGCTGGCTCGCGCGCGAGACGATCGCGCAGGCGTGGGAGCTGTGGCCGCTCATCCTGATCGGGGTCGGGCTCGGGCTGATCCTGCGCCGAACGCCGTTCCACTTCGCGGGTGGGCTGCTCGTCGCGGCCACGTTCGGGACGATCCTGGGAGCGGTGCTGGCAGGGGGCCTGAGCCTGGGCACGCTTGGCTGCGGCAGCGGGCCCGCCGCCACCGACCCGACGATCCTCGACCAACAGGGCACGTTCGGGGGTGGAACCCCCGACGTCACCATCCGCGCGACGTGCGCCAGCCTGTCCGTCACGCCGGTGGCGGGCTCCTCCTGGGGCGTGAACGTGACGGGACCGGCCGACGCTCGACCGACGCTCGACCAGGCCCCGGCATACCTGGCGGTCCGGTCGCCCGACCAGACGGTCTTCGTCCCGTTCGGGACGGGCCGGCGCTCACGCTGGACCGTCACCCTGGGCACCGATGTGCCGTATGCGCTCGACGTCAGCCTTAACGCTGGCGACGCGACGCTCGACCTGGCTGGCGTCCACGCCTCGTCGCTCACGGTGCAGGGGAACGCGGTCGGAACCTCGCACCTGCTCCTGCACGACGCCACCGTCGCCGCTCTCGACGTGCAGGTCAACGCCGGCGACCTGAAGATCGCCCTGCCGGCCGGTTCCGACCTCGTCGGCCAGATCCAGGCCAACGCGGCGTCCATCGCGCTGTGCGCGGATGCGGGCACCGGGCTTCGCCTGCGCGACACCTCGGCCGTGAGCGGGAACAACTTCGCTTCCGCCGGGCTGGTCCAGTCGGGAACGACGTGGGAATCGCCCGGCATCGGGTCTGCCGCGCACGTCGTCGACCTCGCCATCGAGGGCGCGGCCGCCAGCTTCAAGCTCAATCCTTCGGAGGGATGCCGGTGAACGACCGCCTCTACCGCTCCGTCGACGACCGTGTGCTCGGCGGGCGTCTGCGCGGGCCTCGCCGATCGACTCGACATGGACCCTGCGCTCGTCCGGCTCGCGTACGCGATCCTGGCGCTGCTCAGTGGCGTCTTCCCACTGCTGATCCTCTACGTCATCATGATCGTCGTGATCCCCGAGGAGCCCGGCTGGACGGGCGTGCGGCCCGTCGGCCCGCCACCCACCGGTCCCGCGTGGCCGCCTGCCGGCACGCCGGCGGCGGGTGGGCCCGCAGCCAGCGCGGACCCGGCGGCCGGAGTGACGGATGGGGCCGGCGCGCCTGTCGGGACATCCGCGCAGGCAGCGCCGCCGCTCGCCGGCTCGGTTCCCGGCTGGATCCCGCCCGGCGCCCCAGGCCCGTGGGATGACGGATCCTGGCGGAGTCATCGCAGCGCGGAGCGCGCGGCCCGGCGCGCCGAACGAGCCGCGCGCCGGGCGGAGCGACGGAGCGACCCGTTCCTGGCGATCATCACCGGGCTCTTCCTCGTGGGTCTCGGGGCCTTCTTCCTCCTCCGTGGGACGTTCGACATCGACTGGGCCGTCGTCTGGCCGGTCGCGCTGCTCGCGCTGGGCGTGGTCGTCCTGGTCGCCGCGATCCGGCCTCGTTCGGGTTGACGCATGCCACGGGATTCCTCGTCGCATCGGCGGTGGCCGGGGTCGCCGTCGGCCTCTTCCTGCTCGTCCGGGGCCTGAGAGCCTATCGGGCCGGCGAGCCCGTCCGGGGAACCGGCACGAGCCGGATCGAGTCGCTTGCCGCAGGCGAGGTCCGGCTCGTCGGGACGATCGAGGCCGGCCCGGTGGCGCTCGTCTCGCCCCTCCAGAGCGTGCCCTGCGTGTACTACCGCGCCCGGATCCTGGAGGACCGGGGCCAGGACCGGGCGACCATCCTGGATGAGGAGCGCGCAGTGGGCTTCCGGCTCCGGGACGCCACCGGCTCGCTGCGCGTGTTCCCACGCGGCGCCCAGTGGGACGCGCCCATGCGCTTCCGGGATCAGAGTGACTGGTCGGGCGAGGACCCGCCCGGCCTTGACCTGAACGATGGACCCGCCGTGACGTCGGCCACCCTCGATCGAGACGCAGCGGTCGCGGCGCTTCTCACGGTCCACGGTGCCGGCGGTGGATCCGCCGACGGGCCGGGCGGCCTCCTGGACGGCGGAGCGCTCGCGGCGCTGGCGGCAAGCGGCGGCGAAGGGAACGTGATCGCGGGCATCGGTGGCGGTCCATTCGGCGTCGCGAAGGGACGGCGCCACTACGAGGAGCGGCGGCTGGCGCCCGGGGACATCGTGACGATCGTGGGAAGCGCCATCCCGTTCCGCGACATCGACGACCCCGCCACGGCCGACCGCGACGAGCCCACGCTCGCCCTCGATGACCCAGAGGTCGCCCGGAACATCGCCGAGGCGCGCGCGGCGGGTCTCCTGAAGGCCTCCGCGGACGAGGCCTGGGGCAACGCCGCGATCCCCGGCTTCGGGATCGGGCGCCCGACGCGGGCCCCGGAGCTGGATCCTGCGGCACGTGCCGTCGCCGATCGCCTCCGGCCGAGGAGGCGACCGCGGCGGCGGCCACCTTCGACATCGCGCCCGGCGAGCTGGTCATGGCGGCGTCGCCCGACAATCCGCTGGTCGTCCGCGTTGGCGTCCCGGGCGACGCCGTGGCCCGGGACCAGGGCGCACTCACGCAGGGACTCGTTGGCGCGGCCCTCGCGATCGTCGCCGCGATCGTCCTCGCGCTTGCCGTCCAGGGAGGCGGACTGGTGAGCCCGCTCGCCGGCGCGGCGCTGTTTGGGGTCGTCCTCGTCGTGGGGGTGCTCCTCTTCCTGGGCGTGACGACCTACAACGGGGTGGTCGCCCTGCGCACGAGGATCGATCGCGCGTGGGGCAACGTCGAGGTGGCCCTCAAGCAGCGCTATGACCAGCTCGCTGAGCTCGTGGCGGCGGTCCGGGACGTCATGGCCTTCGAGCGGGAGGTCCTCGAGGAAGTCGCGCGCCAGCGCGCCCGCGTACAGCCCGGCGGCACCGGTCGCGGAGCAGGCGGCCGTCTCCGGCGCGACGAGCCAGGCCGTCCGGTCGCTTCTCGCGGTCGTCGAGAACTACCCGCAACTGCGCTCCCAGGACAACGTCCTGCGCCTCCAGGGCGAGATCCAGCGGCTCGAGCAGCAGATCGCCGACCGGCGCGAGCTCTACAACGACCAGGTCTACCGGTACAACGCGACGATCGCGCAGGTCCCCGCGGTCGCCCTGGCCGGGCTCCTGGGCTGGAAGCCACGCGCCTTCTTCGACGCCGAACCTGCGGCCGACGAGGCGCCGTCGGTGGACCTGCAGCCACCCGGGGCTGCCGATCCGGACGGCCGGGACGCCGCTCGATAGACTGGCTGGAGCAGGTCGCGGGCCTCGGTCGACGGCCCCAGCCGGGCGCGCACCGACGACGTGGAGGATGCGATGGAGACCACCGCCTCCGGCGGTGATGGGTTGGCTGCGGTTGCGGCCGCGCCGGCCGCCCCGGTCGACGGCTCGTCGGGCTTCGACGTGGCCGGGCCGGATGGCGCGCCGACGCTCGTGTTCCTCCACGGCACGCGCGTGACGCGGGCGATGTGGGAGCCGCAGGTCGCCGCGCTCTCCGACCGGTACCGCGTCGTGACGCTGGATCTGCCCGGGCACGGCGTCCATGCCGAGGTGCCCTTCCGCATGCCCCAGGCGGTCGAGGTCGCCCGGTCCGTGATCGAGCAGACCGGAGGGAGGGCGATCGTGGTGGGCCAGTCGCTGGGCGGGTACGTGGCCATGGAGCTTGCGGCCACGCACCCGGCGCACGTCGCCGGACTGGTCCTGTGCAACGCCGCAACCGAACCACGGACCGTCGCCCGGCGCGCGCCGCGGACCGTGGGAGCCTACGTCGCCGGCCGGGTCGGCGAGCGGTACCTGGGACGCGGCGCTCCAGGGCGCTCCAGCGGGCACACCTCCGGCCCACTTCCACGTGCCACGAACGGCTGGCTGTTCAAGGGGGGCTACAGCGCCGTCATGATGGCGCTTCGCACCTCGTTCCTCACCCGGCTGGCAGCCTACCCGGGACCGGCCCTGCTCGTGAACGGCGCGAACAACCCGCTCTTCCGGCGCGGGGAGGGCGCGTTCCTGGCGGCCTGTCGCGATGGACGGCTGCGGGTGATCGAGGACGCCGGCCACCTGGTCAACAGCGAGCAGCCGGCGGCGTTCAACGCGGCCGTGCGGGAGTTCGCCGAGAGCGTCTTCAGGAGTCCCCAGCAGCAGTAGCGCCGAGCACCTCCCGGACCTCGTGGGCGATCTGCAGGTCCTCGCGGGCCGCGATGACGAGCGTGCGGACACGCGGCGCCGGGCGCCCCGATCTCGCGGTCGACGGCCGGCCGCCACGTTGCGACCCGGGTCGACGGCGACGCCGAGGAAGGCGAGGCCGCGCCGCCGCGCGCTCGCGGACGGCCGGGGCGTTCTCGCCCACGCCGCCGGTGAAGACGAGCACGTCGAGGCCGCCGAGCGCCGCCGCCATCGCGGCGACGGCCGCCCGCAGGCGGTGGAGATAGACGTCGAGCGCGAGCATCGGCGTCCCGCTGCCCGTCGCCGGCCGCCGCGAGGATCGCCGCGCATGTCGGCGGTGCCCGCGAGGCCGAGCAGGCCGGAGCGGTGCTCGAGCGTCGCCGCGAGCTCGGCCGGCGGCATCCCGACGTGCTCCTCGAGCCACAGGACCAGGCCCGGGATCGACGCTGCCCGAGCGCGTCGCCATCACCAGGCCGTCGAGCGGCGTGAAGCCCATCGTCGTGTCGACCGAGCGGCCGTCGCGCACGGCGGCGAGCGACGCGCCCGCGCCGAGGTGGCACGTGACGAGCCGCAGGCCCGTCGAGCGGCCGCCCGAGCAGCTCGCCCGCGCGCCGCGACGCGTACGCGTGCGAGAGGCCGTGGAAGCCGTACTTGCGCAGGTCCCAGCGCTTCCGCCACTCGGGCGGGAGCGCGTAGGTCGTGGCCGCCGCGGGCATCGCCGGCGTGGAAGGCCGTGTCGAAGCAGGCGACGGCCGGCACGTCCGGCAGCACGGCGTCGACCGCCGTCGAGCGCGGCGAGCGACTTCGGCTGGTGGAGCGGCGCGAGATCGGTGAGCGCCCGGAGGTGCTCCTCGACCTCGCGCGTCGAGGCGCACCGGCCGCGAGTAGCGCGTCCCGCCGTGGACGATCCGGTGGCCGACGGCGTCGACCGGCCCGAACCCGCGACGGCGCGCCGCCACGGCGGCGGCGTCGGCCAGACCCCGCGGCGCGGGCAGGTCGGCCGACGCCACGAGGCGATCGTCCGCGTCGAGCACCCGCAGCTTCAGGCTGCTCGAGCCCGCGTTGACGACGAGGATCCGCATCGGGTCCGGTCACCGCTCAGCGCGGGCCACGTCCAGTCGCGGATCTCGGGATCGTCCTCGCCCTCCAGCGCGTGTGTAGGCGCGCGCGAGCAGGCGCCGGTCGACCATCAGCTGGCGGAGGTGGGCGGCCCGCGAGCCGAGGCCCGGCACGCGGTCGATCACGTCCATCACGAGGTGGAACCGGTCCAGGTCGTTGAGCATGACCATGTCGAACGGCGTGGTCGTGGTGCCCTCCTCCTTGTAGCCGCGGACGTGGATGTTGGCGTGGTTCGTCCGCCGGTACGTGAGCCGGTGGATCAGCCACGGGTAGCCGTGGTAGGCGAAGACGACCGGCCTGTCCGGGTGAAGAGCGAGTCGAACTCCTGTCGCCGAGAGCCCGTGCGGGTGCTCGGTGGCCGGCTGCAGGCGCATCAGGTCGACGACGTTGACGACGCGCACCTTCAGGTCCGGGCAGGTGCTGCCGGATCAGGTCGACGGCCGCCAGCGTCTCGAGCGTCGGCATGTCGCCGCAGCAGGCCATCACGACGTCCGGCTCGCCGCCCTGGTCGTTGCTCGCCCAGTCCCAGATGCCGATGCCGCGCGTGCAGTGGAGGATGGCCTGGTCCATCGTCAGCCAGTTCGGGGCCGGCTGCTTGCCGGCCACGATGACGTTGACGTACTGGCGGCTGCGCAGGCAGTGGTCGGCGACCGAGAGCAGGGTGTTCGCGTCGGGCGGCAGGTAGACCCGGATGACCTCCGCCTTCTTGTTGACGACGTGGTCGATGAAGCCCGGGTCCTGGTGGCAGAAGCCGTTGTGGTCCTGGCGCCAGACGAGCGAGCTGAGGAGGTAGTTGAGCGAGGCGATCGGCCGCCGCCAGGGGATGCCGTTCGTCACCTTCAGCCACTTGGCGTGCTGGTTGAACATCGAGTCGATGATGTGGATGAAGGCCTCGTAGCAGTTGAACAGGCCGTGGCGGCCGGTGAGCAGGTAGCCCTCCAGCCAGCCCTCGCACTGGTGCTCCGAGAGCACCTCCATGACGCGGCCCTCGGGCGCCTGGTGCTCGTCGGTGGCCAGGATCTCGCCCGTCGAACTGGCGGTCGGTCACCTCGAAGACCGCGCCCAGCCGGTTCGAGGCCGTCTCGTCCGGGCCGAAGAGGCGGAAGGTCTCGCGGTTGCGGTCGATGACGTCGCGGAGGAACGTGCCGAGCACGCGCGTCGCCTCGGCCGTCGTGGCGCCGGGCGCGGGCACCTCGACCGCGTAGTCGCGGAAGTCGGGCAGCGCGAGGTCGCGCAGCAGCAGCCCGCCGTTCGCGTGCGGGTTGGCGCTCATCCGCCGGTAGCTCTTCGGCGGCAGCTCGGCGAGCTCCGGGATGAGCGCGCCGTCCGCGTCGAACAGCTCCTCCGGCCGGTAGCTCCGCATCCACGCCTCGAGGAGCGCGAGGTGCTCGGGGTTCGTGCGGACCTCGCCGAACGGGACCTGGTGCGAGCGCCACGTGCCCTCCGAGGGCAGGCCGTCGACCTCCTTCGGCCCGGTCCAGCCCTTCGGGCTGCGCAGGACGATCATCGGCCAGCGCGGCCGCTCGCGTGGCTCGCCGCCGTCGCGGGCCGCCCGCTGGATCTCCTGGATCTCGTCGACGACCGCGTCCATCGCCGCCGCCATCTGCTGGTGCATCCGGGCCGGGTCGTCGCCCTCGACGAAGTACGGGTGGTAGCCGTAGCCCTCCAGGAGGGCCCGCAGCTCGTCCTCCGGGATGCGGGCGAGGACCGTCGGGTTGGCGATCTTGTAGCCGTTGAGGTGGAGGATCGGCAGGACGGCGCCGTCGCGGACCGGGTCGAGGAACTTGTTCGAGTGCCAGCTCGGTCGCGAGCGGGCCCGGTCTCCGCCTCGCCGTCGCCGACGACGCAGCAGACGACGAGGTCCGGGTTGTCGAACGCGGCGCCGTACGCGTGCGAGAGCGCGTAGCCGAGCTCGCCGCCCTCGTGGATCGAGCCCGGCGTCTCCGGGCGCGACGTGGCTGGGGATGCCGCCCGGGAACGAGAACTGGCGGAAGAGCTTGCGCATGCCGTCGTCGTCCCGCGTGATGCTCGGGTAGACCTCGCTGTAGGTGCCCTCGAGGTAGGCGTTCGCGACGATCGCCGGGCCGCCGTGCCCGGGCCCGATGACGTAGATCGCGTCGAGGTCCCAGTTCCGGATGACCCGGTTCATGTGGGCGTAGATGAAGTTGAGGCCCGGGCGTCGTGCCCCAGTGGCCCAGCAGGCGCGGCTTGCAGTGCTCCGGAGCCAGCGGCTCGCGCAGCAGCGGGTTGTCGAGCAGGTAGATCTGGCCGACCGAGAGGTAGTTCGCGGCCCGCCAGTAGGCGTCGATCTGCTCGAGCTCGGCAGCGCTGAGCGGCCCGTCGGGCCCGGCCATGGTTCGTCCCTGATCCGACATCGCATCGACCTCCGCGCACAGGGTAGCGCGCAGCGCCAGCCCGGATGTCGCGGCCCGAATCGTGGCCGCGGCGCACGCAGCGGGCCGCCGCTGGCGCCCATCCCGATCGTCGGGTACACTCCGCCCCCTGGCCGCGCCTGACGAGGGCAGGCGCTGTCCGGCATCGCGCCGCGACGCCCCATGACGGGCGAACCGACCGGCCGCCATGGGCGGGCCGGGACCCGCGGTCGTGACCGTGAACGATGTCGTCCCCGCCCCACGGGGACACCTGCACGGGCCAGCTCCGACGCAACGAGCCGGACGCAGACCCATCGCAGGGCCAATTCCCGCAGTGCCCGCGGGAACACGTGGAGTCGAACCAGAATCGCACGCTGCCCGATCGCCGGCGCCGCCCCCGTTGTGGACCCGCGGTGTCCCGGCCCTCTCGGCGCTCCTGCGTCCCCAATTCCCGGCGTCACCTCGACGCGTCTTCCGGGCAGCACTCCCGACTCCGCTCGAAGGGAGCTGTCCTTGTCCACACCATCCCATCCCGCATCATCGAAGGGCTTCGGCCCCCTCAAGGGGCTGATCGTCACGCTCCTCGGCGCCTTCCTCCTGGCGAGCGCCGGCCTGCCGACCCTGAGCGTCGCCTACGCAGCCGACGCCTCACCGTCGCCGAGCCCGAGCGCTTCCGTCGGACCTTCGTCCTGCGCCGAGCCCGAGCCCGAGCTCCGGCGCCAGCCCGAGCCCGAATTCCGGCGCCAGCCCAAGCCCGTCGGCGTCCCCGGACCCGACCGTGTCGGCCTCAGCGTCCCCGTCCGCGGCCCCGTCGCCGACGCCGAGCCCCAAGCCCACGCCACCGCCGGGCGCCGTGGCCGCCGTCGCGCTGGCCGGCCAGCCGTACCAGCTGCCAGCCTTCATCGGCCTCGGCTCGTGGAAGGCGTCGACGGTCTCGTTCTACGGGCCGGGCTTCTACTGCGTCTGGAACCGCGTGAAGTCGTGCCTGCCGCAGGTCGGGTCGTTCGTCTGGCCCAAGCACACCGCTTGCGGCGTCCTCTACACGCGGACCGTCGTCGGGGTCGCCAACCGCACGCTCCCATGCGGCACGCTCGTCGCGTTCAGCTACCGGGGTCGGACGGTGATCGCGCCCGTCATCGACCGGGGGCCGTACGTCGCGGGCCGCATCTGGGACCTTTCCGGCGGGCTCTGCCTGGCGCTTCGGCACTGTTTCACGGGCCCGATCAAGTGGGCCATCGTCCATCGGCCGATCGGTCCCGCGGCCCGGATGATCGTCGACCTCCGGCGTCTCTGAGGCGAGGTCTGCCAGGTCCGCGCCGCGGCTGTCACAATCGGCAGCGAACGTGACGCCTTCTGACACGCCGACGCGGCATCATTCGGCCGTGGCAACGACCAGCCCGCGGGCGCCTGCCGGCCTTCGCCTCCCCGACCTCACGGCCGCCGACCTCACGATCGTGCCCGCCAACCGGGCGAGCTGGCAGGATCTCCAGGCCGTCTTCGGGGTACGAGGGTACACAGCGACCTGTGAATGCCAGCGGTTCAAGCTCGGGCCGTATCCGTGGCGCGAGCCCTCGGTCGCCGTGCGCCAGGAGCACCTGCGACGCGAGACGCACTGCGACTTCCCGAGCTCACCGACGACGAGCGGTCTCGTTGCCTACCTCGATGGCGAGCCGGTGGGGTGGTGCGCAGTCGAGCCCCGGTCGGCGTACAGGCATCTGCCCTGGCAACGCACGAGGTTCACGGTCCGCGGCGAGGACCCGGCAGACCCGACCGTTTGGGCCGTCACCTGTTTCGCGACCCGCGCCGGATTTCGCCGACGCGGCATCAGCCGGGTGCTCGCGGTCGCCGCGGTCGACTTCGCGCGCGATCGCCGCGCCCGGGCCGTCGAGGCCTATCCGATGATCACCGAACCGGGTGTCGAGATCACCTGGGGCGAGACCCACGTGGGCACCCGAAGCATCTTCGAGGCGGCCGGGATGGCCGAAGTGCTCCGCGCCTCGTTGCGGCGGGTTGTGATGCGCATCGACTTCGAACCCACTGGCCATCCACCGAACCCCCAGCCCTCGATACAACCGCCAAGGAGACGCCCATGAGCGCGCCGATCATCCTGGTCCCTGGGTTCTGGCTCGGAGCGTGGGCATGGGACGAGGTCGCCGCGTCGCTTCGGGCCGCCGGCCACGACGTGACGGCGATCACGCTGCCCGGCCTCGAGTCCGCCGACGCCGACCGATCGTCCATCCACCTCGCCGACCATGTCGACGCGATCGTCCGGGCGATCGAGGCGGCCGACGTCCCGGTGGTCCTCGCGGTCCACAGCGCGAGCGGATACTCGGGGTTATGCGGCAAGCGACCGTGTGCCCGAGCGAATCCGCGCGATGGTCTACGTCGATACCGCGCCCGGAAAGCCGCCGCTCGATCCGGACTTCGCGGGGGACGAGAAGCCCCTCGATTGGGACGTCCTCGCGGCCGAGGAGAACCTTGATGGCCTGTCGGAGGCCCAGCGGGCCGAGTTCCGCGAGCGGGCGGTCCCGGTCCCCGGTGCCATGCTGCGCGACGGCTACGAGTTCACGAACGACGCGCGCCGGGACATCCCCTCGACGATCATCGCGACCGGATACTCGGCGGCCGACTACCAGAGGTACGCGAAGGAGCACCCGGAGTGGTCGTTCCTCGCGGGGATCCCCGAGCTCCACGCCATCACCTGGATCGACCTGCCGACGAGCCACTGGCCGATGTGGTCACGCCCGACCGAGCTCGCCGCGATCATCGGTGACGTCGCGACGAAGGCCGCGGCGCATACCCCCGGGGCGTCGCGATGACCTCCCTTCTCGACGATGCGTTCGCCCACCACATCTGGGCGACGGAACGACTCATCGACGCCTGCGCCACCCTCACCCGCGAGCAGCTGCTGACCCCCGTGCCCGGGACCTACGGCCCGATCATGGCCACGCTCACGCACCTGGTCGCGAGCGACGGCTGGTATCTCTCGTTCTTCCGCGAGCAGCCCGCGCCGATCGACGAGGAGTCGAGCGTGACCCTCGTCGCCCTGCGGGCAGCCATCGCGGCCAACGGCGCCGTCTGGCGCGACATCCTGGCCGGCGACCCGGAGCCGGACGCCGATCTCGTCGAGCGCGGTGACGGATGGGAGTTCCACCAGCCCGCCGGCCTGCGCCTGGCGCAGGCGATCCATCACGGCACGGATCACCGGAGCCAGGTCTGTACCGCCTTGACGAGTCATGGGATCGAGCCTCCCGCGATCGACCTGTGGGCCTTCGGCGAGGCGACGGGCCGCACGAGGGCGATCGAGGCGTGACGATCCGCGTCTTCTACGACCGCTGGCCGCAGTACGAGCGGCGCCTCGCCGAATTCGATCCGCGGACCTCACGCCCGAGCAGCTGGCGCTTCGGGCGGCGCCCGAGCACTGGCGCGCCAGATCCACTCGCGGACGTCGATCCTCCAGCGCCTCCTGACGCACGAGGCGTACCACGGTGGCGAGCTGGCAATCGCCCTCGGCAGCCACCACCTTGATCCGACCTCCATCTGGCGCGCGGACGACCCGCTCCAGTCATGACGGCGTCGCACTCGAGGTCGTGGCGGTCGTCTGGCCATTGACCATGGTCACGCCGGGCACCGCGGGGTCGGCCAGAATGGGGCTGCGGAACGCCGTATCCTCCGATGCCATGAGCCGGTACGTCGTTCTCCTGCGCGGGATCAACGTCGGCGGCAAGAACAAGGTGCCGATGGTGCGCCTCCGCGCCGTCCTGGAGGAGCTGGGGTTCTCAAGCGTCGCGACCTACATTGCGAGCGGCAACGTCATCCTCGACTCCGAACGCAGCATCGACGAGACGGGAGCAGTGATCGAGGAGGCGCTCCCCGTGAAGTTCGCGCTGGACGACGAGCGGGTCCGGGTTCTGGTGTTGTCGCATGGGCAGCTTCAGGCCATCGTCGACAACCGGCCCGAGGGCTTCGGCTCGCATCCTGACCGGTATCACAGCGACGCCATCTTCCTGATGGGCATTCGGGCCGCGGAGGCGCTGTCGGTCTTCGATCCACGCCCGGGCGTCGACGCCGTCTGGCCTGGCGACGGGGTGATCTACTCGCAGCGGCTCAGCGCCGAGCGAACCAGGAGCCGGCTCAGCAAGATCATGGGAACGCCGGCGTACAAGTCGATGACGATCCGCAGCTGGTCCACAACGACGGCGCTTCTTGCGATGCTGCGGGCTCGGGACTCCTCGTCGGGACCGTGACCGCGCCGCGCCGCGCCCCGCGCCGCGGAATCGAAAGGCCCGCCCGCTGACCGGGGGCGTTGACAACAAGCGCTGGCCGCCCCGCGATCCTCCTGACGCGCGGTGCGCGTCCCATCCCGCGAGCAGAGGGCCTGGTGCCGCGCCGGGGCGAGCCCGGTTCAGGGAGTGGCTCCGGCGGTAGGATTCGAACCTACGACCAAGCGATTAACAGTCGCCCGCTCTACCACTGAGCTACGCCGGAGCGGAGGCGTCCGCCGCGGCACGGGCGGGCGCACATCGAGCGGCCAGGGCCGCGCCGCCCGGAAGAATAGCACGGGATCTGGGGCGCCGAGCGTTCGGCCGACTGAGCTGTCAGGGTCCGGGAGACGTGGCTGCCCGTGCCTCCCGTCGATGCGATACTCCCGGCGTGAGCCTGATATCCGTCGCCGAGCTTGCCGCTGGGCTCACCGACCCGAACCTCCGGATCGCGGACGTGCGCTGGTCGCTCGCCGCACCGGCCGCCGGACGCGCTGCCTATGCGTTCGCGCACCTGCCGGGTGCCGTGTTCGTGGATCTCGAGACGGTGCTGACAGCCCCGGTGGGACCGGGCCGCCATCCCCTCCCCGACCCGGCGGCGTTCGCCGCGGCGTTGGGCGCGCTCGGCATCGGCCGAGGACATCGGGTGGTGGCCTACGACGACGCCGGTGGAACGGTGGCGGCACGCCTGTGGTGGATGCTCGACGCGCTCGGGCACGCGCCGACCGCGGTCCTCGACGGCGGGATCGAGGCGTGGCGGGCAGCAGGCCAGCCCGTGACCGCGGAGGTGCCCACGTTCGCAGCGGCCGAACCGGTGCCGACGCCGGAGGCCGGGTCGGCCTGGCCGAGGACGATCGACCGCGTCACGCTGGCGGCCCGGCTGAGCGAGGTGACCATGCTGGATGCCCGCGCCCGGGAGCGGTATCGCGGCGACGTGGAGCCGATCGATCGGATCCCCGGCCACATCCCGACCGCGCGGAGCCTGCCGACTACGGCGCTCCTGGCGCCAGGGGGCCGGTTCCTCACCCCGGACGTGCTTGCCGCGCGGTTCGCATCCGCCGGTGTCGGCGCAGCTCGGCCCGGCGGCGCACCCGGGGCCGGTGCCGCTGCGAGCGGTGGGGCGACGGCCGGGCAGGTCGTCGTCTCGTGCGGCAGTGGTGTGAACGCGTGCCAGCTGGCGCTCGGCATGCGCGCTGCCGGGCTCCCCGACCCCCTCCTCTACCCGGGGTCCTATAGCGACTGGACGCAGTCCGGAATGCCGATCTCCACAGGCGACGAGCCGGGCGACCCGCCGGGTTCCCCCGGCTGATTGAGGCGGTGACGGGAAGCCGCCCGATCGGCCGGGCGACCTGGTAAGCGGGAGATACGCCTCGGTCCCGATCATGGCCCGATGGGGACCCGCAGCAGCGCCGCGTCGGCGGGCGCCGATCGGGCTCGGCGAATCGCGGTGGAGCTCACGACCGAGCTCCGGAGGGCGCGGATCGATCGGGGCCTGAGCCAGGCGGACGTCGGTCGGGCGGTCGGGCTGAGCGGGCAACAGGTGTCCCGAATCGAGCGCGGCCTGGCGCCGGACGTCTCGATCGCCGGGCTCTGCCGGCTCTTGGCGGTCGTCGGGTTGGAGGTCTCCGCGCGCGCCTATCCGACCGGCGAGCCGATCCGCGATCGCGCCCACGTCGCTCTCCTCGTCCGGTTCCGGCAGCACATCCATCGCTCGCTCCGCTGGCGAACCGAGGTGCCGCTGCCGATCGCCGGCGACCTGCGTGCCTGGGACGGACTCGTCAGTGGCGCAGGCTGGCGGATGGGCGTGGAGGCGGAGACGCGGCCGACCGACCTCCAGGCACTCGAACGGCGCCTCGCCCTGAAGCTGCGCGACGGCGGCCTCGACGCGGTGATCCTGGTGCTGGCCAACACGCGCCACAACCGGGCGCTCGTCCAGGCTCACCGGGACGAGCTCGCCCTGCGGTTTCCGGTGCAGGGACGGCGCGCGATGGAGCTGCTCACAGCCGGGATCCACCCGGGCGGAAGTGCGGTCGTCCTGCTGTGACGCGCCGATTGAGGATGCCGTGGTGGCGCGCGGCTGGCGTCCGTTGAGGCGGGACGCCAACGCGGCCAGAGGGTGTTGTGCGCCAAACGCACGACCTGGCAGGTCGCCGGGTTACGGCTCGGCCTGGGTGGCCAGGATCGTGCGCCCGGCGCACGGATGCGTCCGCTCCGCCCGATCCGGCCCGCGACGGGTCCCGCGCGGGGCCCCCGGAGGGCTCGCGAAGGGCTCCCGGAGGGGCTCCGTGGCCGCGTCTGGGCCTGTTTCGCGCCCAGTCGCCATCCCAGAGGCCGGATCGTGCGTTGGACGCACAGCGCCGGTCGGATCCGTGCGGCAGACGCTCAAGTGCGACGAGATGCACCTCAGCGGGCTGGGCAGCGGCCTCAACGGGCCAAGCAGCGCGGTCCAGCGGGCCGGCCGCGCCCCCGCGAGCCGGGCCTCAGGCTCCCGATCTGTCGCGCTCGCGCGGGACGAGGTGGACGGCGATCCCGTAGACGTCGCCGGTCTCGACATCCGGACGGGGCACGACGGTGAGTCGCCAGGGGATGCCGCGCAGCGAGATCCAACGCGCGAATGGCCGGCCTTCGCGGTACACGACATCCATCAGCTCGAACGCGGCCCGCGGCAGGTCGAGGAGTGCCTCCACGGCGGGGAGCCCGAGACAGCCCGGGCCGAACAGCTCCCGGAACGGCGGGTTCCCGTGAATGACGACATGACCGGGGCCGTACAGCATCGCCGCCGGGTGCTGGATCGGGGCCGCGGCGCCGGGGCCCGCGTCGGCACTCCGCTCACGCGGGGCCTCGGCCCCCGTCGTGCGGGTTCGCGGCGTCGGTCCGGGCGCCGACGCGTGCATCCGAGGCGCCGGGTCAGGCCGGCTCATCGGTGCTCCAGGTCCAGCCTGAACATCCGCGCGCCCTACTCCAGGTAGTCCTTCAGCTTACGCGAGCGGGACGGGTGACGGAGCTTGCGGAGTGCCTTCGCCTCGATCTGGCGAATCCGCTCCCGCGTGACGTTGAACTCCTTGCCGACCTCCTCGAGCGTCCGGGCGCGGCCGTCCTCCAGCCCGAAGCGGAGCTGCAGGACACGCCGCTCGCGGCCGGTCAGCGAGTCCAGGACGGCTTCGACCTGCTCCTTGAGGAGCTGGTGCGACGCCGCCTCGGCCGGGGCAAGCGCCCCGCGATCCTCGATGAAGTCGCCCAGGTGCGAGTCCTCCTCCTCGCCGATCGGCGTCTCGAGCGAGACGGGCTCCTGGGAGACCTTGATGATCTCGCGGACCTTCTCGGGCGTGACCACGACCTCCTGGCCCTTCGACATCGCCTCGGCGATCTCCTCCACGGTGGGTTCGCGGCCCAGCTCCTGGAGCAGCTGCCGCGACACGCGGATCAGCCGGTTGATCGTCTCCACCATGTGCACGGGGATCCGGATCGTGCGGGCCTGGTCGGCGATGGCGCGGGTGATGGCCTGGCGGATCCACCACGTCGCGTAGGTGGAGAACTTGAACCCCTTCTCGTAGTCGAACTTCTCGACCGCCCTGATCAGGCCGATGTTGCCCTCCTGGATCAGGTCCAGGAAGCTCATCCCCCGGCCGATGTACTTCTTGGCGATCGAGACGACGAGGCGCAGGTTCGCGCTGGTGAGCTGTTCCCGGGCATCCCGTCCGATCCGTACGATCTCGCCCTTGCGGTCCCGGAGCTTCGTGCTGAGGGGAACGATCTCCGGGTCGTAGTAGCCCATGTGCCGAAGCAGGTCGGCGTCATGGCCGCTCATGATCCAGCGCTCCAGGGCCGGGAAGGCGACCTCCTCGCGCGTCCAGTCGTAGATCGCCCGCAGGCCGACGTTGTCGCGCGAGTCGAGGTCCCCGTTGTGGACCGCGAGGTAGGCCCAGTCCAGGAGCGTGATGAACGAGTCGGCGTCCAGCTTCTCCGAGTAGTCGGCCAGGTGGCGGCGCGCCTCCTTCAGGCGCTCCTTGGTGCCCTCCGACTGCACGTCGCGACCGGCCCTGACGAGGTGGAAGTCCGGATGCGGGACCAGGAGATCGGCGGCGCCCTCGTCGGCGATCGCCGCATGCACCATCGCGTGGGCCTCCTCACCGAGCGGGAGTCGATGCTGCGGCTTCGCAGTGCGCGTCTTGCGCTCGGTGTCGTGAAGGGTCCACTCGTGGAGGCTGATCATGGCCTTGGCGGGAAACTCCACCATCCATTCGCCGAGCTCGATCGCCTTGGCCAGGACGATCTCCTCCTCCGCGGTCAGGAGGGCCACCTTCCCGATCTCCTTGAGGTACATCCGGACCGGGTCGTCGATGCCGATCATGTCGGCCGAGAGCGCCTCGAGCTCCTCCGCGGTGGGCTCCTCGAGCACCTTGGGGTCCAGCTTGGCCGGCACTTCCGGGGCCGCGCCGTCGGCCGACGCCTCGCCCGTCGCATCCATGCTGGCGCCGACGAGGTCCTCCTCGGCGACGACCAGCTCCGGGACGTCCGGGTCCGCGCCCAGGTCGAGGTCGTCGTCCTCGACTTCGTCGTCGACGGTGGCGACCGCTCCGGCCGCCTTGCTGGCGGCGTTGACGGCCTTGACCTCCGCGGCGGCGGCGCGGCGGCGGCGCGGGGTGGCGGCCAGGACGGCCTCCACCAGCTGGCGGTCCATGGGGTCCTGGCTCACGATCGTCCTCCTGCGGCGCGGGCTGCGGCGGGGCGGCCGAGCAGGCTGGCCTGCTCCATCCGTCGTTGCAGCGATCTGCGGGTTTCGTTGTGGTGTTGTTCCTGGGTCATGAGACGTTCGATCGCCTCGCGGTCATTCGTCCGCTCGGCCTCGCCGAGCTCCATGCGCGTCCAGCGGGTCCGCTCCTCCAGCCGGTCGAGCTCCAGGCGGAGGAGACACTGCTCGATCCCCTGGGACGCGACCCGGGGATCCGTGGTGCCGGCATCCGAGCCGGCGTCGCGGCGCTCGAGGAGCGCGACGAGCAGCGCCTGCGTCTCCGGGTCCGCCGCAAGGCGGGCGAAGACGCGCTCGGTCGTGTAGGGCGGGTCCGCCCGGGCCGCCAGCATCGCCGCCCACAGCTCGCGGGCAGGCTGGCTGGGCAGGTCGGCCGGGGCAAGTCGCTCGGCCGTCGCCTCCTGGGTCTCGGGAACCGAGAGGAGGAAGCGGAGGATGTCGCGTTCCACCGGGTCGATCGCGCGGAGCACCGCCTTCGGGTCGAACGCATCGGGCGAACCGAGCACCGAGGCGGCCGTGATCCGGCTCTCGCCGGCCCCCGCGGCCGCGGACCCACCGCGCACCGCGTCGGGCGCGCGGTGGAGCGCCTCCAGGAGCACGCGCTCCTCCACGCCGGATACCTGCCGGAGGCGCTGGAGGTAGCCGTCGCGCAGGACCGGGTTGCGGACGGTCCGCAGCGTCGGGAGGATCAGGTCGATGAAGCGGGCACGGCCGCCGGTGGTGCGCATGTCCGCCGTCCGCGCATGGAAGTCGATCAGGTAGTCGACGATCGGCGCCGCCGTCCGGATCGCCTCGCGCCAGGCGTCCGGGGCGTCCCGGATCAGCTCGTCGGGGTCCTTGCCGTCCGGCAGGCGCGCGACGCGAACCTCGTCCAGCTCCACGCCAGCGTCCGTTGCGGCGAGCTGGCGGGTGAGCCCCTCCAGCGCCGTGACGCCCAGCGTGCCCGCGCGCTCGCCGGCCGGGTCCACGTCGTAGGCCAGCACGATCTTCTTCGCCGCGTAGCGCGTCAGGAGCGCCACCTGGCCCGGCGTGAGCGCCGTGCCCAGGCTGGCGACCACGTTGTCGAAGCCGGCCTGGTGGGCCATGAGCGCGTCCGTGTAGCCCTCCACGATCACCGCGATCCCGGACTTGCGGATGGCGGCCTTCGCGCGGTCCAGCGGGTACAGCGTCCGGCTCTTGTCGAACAGCGGCGTGGCGGGCGAGTTGAGGTACTTCGGGCCGTCGGGGTCCGGGGCGGGCGCGGCTGCCGGCCGTGTCCCGTCGGCGGGCCGCACGTCCGCGGGCCGGGCATCGGCGGGTCGTGCGTCGGCGGGCGGGGCACCCGCCCCGGCATCGGGCGCCATCACGGGCTCTGGTGCGGTGGTCGCCGTGCGGGGTGGGGCCGGGAGGATGCGGCCACCGAGGCCGGTGGCGTTGCCGGTGGCGTCCCGGATCGGAAAGAGGACCCGGCCCCGGAAGCGGTCGTACACGCCCCGGCCGCCCCGCCTGGCGTCGCGAGGCCGACCTCGACCAGCTCGGCCGAACCGATCTGGCGCTTGCGCTCCAGGGTCCGCACCAGGGAATCCCAGTCGGGCGGGGCGAAGCCGAGCTGGGCGCGCTCGATCGACTCGTCCGTGAAGCCCCGGCCGCGGAGGTAGGCAAGCGCCGCCGCTCCGGTCTCGCTGTTCAGGAGGACCGCGTGGTAGAAGGCGAACGCCGTGTCGAGCACATCGTGGAGTCGCTTGCGGTGGGCATCCTCGCGCGATGTCCGCTCGTCGATCTCGACGCCTGCGCGCTGGGCCAGCCGCCGCAGCGCCTCCGGGAACGCGATCCCGTCCCGGCGCATCACGAACGAGAAGATGTCACCGCCCTCGCCGCAGCCGAAGCAATGCCACGTCTCCCGCGCGGGAGTGACGATGAAGCTGGGCGTCTTCTCCCCGTGGAACGGGCAGAGCCCCTTGAGCGTGGTGCCGGCCTTCTTGAGCTGCACCGTCTCGCCGACCACGTCGACGACGGTGAGCTTGCTCTTGACTTCCGCAGCGACCCCGACGGCCAACCTGCCTCCTCGAACTCGGACGGCGGCACCGAAAGCCTCGCCAGAGCGCCGTACGCCGGACACCGAAACGGCGTGTCAAGCCTTGACACGCCTGTCTTCCGTGCAGATGATGCGCTCGATGCACGCGGCTTGTCAAGGGGTTTGTCAATACCCCTGGGGAGTACCGTGCAGGGAACGTCGGATCCTGTGGTGTTGGCTGGTGGAGATCGCGGCGGATGGCAGCGTTCGGACCGGAGCCCGCTACGAGATCCCTCGCGACGCGACGGCATGGCCGGTCACGATCAGCCCGGAGGGGATCGCATACCGGAGGTCGTCCGACGAGGTCGCCGCGTTCGACATGGACAGGCTCCGGCCGGGATGGCCGGTCAAGCTCGGGGGCTCGCCCTCGGCGCTCGCCTTCGACACGACGGGCCGCGTCGTCGTCGCGGTTTTCGGAGACGCCAGCACGTCCGGCCTCATGACCCTCGATCGCGATGGCACGGTCGTGCGGACCTCGAGCTCGCTGCCCATGGTGGGTGCGAGCCCGTGGAGTGGGGCGGGCCCAGACGGGTCCCCGGCGGCCCCGCTCGTTGCCGCCAACGGGTCGGCGTACGTCATCGGCGAGTCCGATGGACAGGCGATCCTTACCGGATCGACCCAGCCGGCACGATCTCGGTCGGTTGGCCCTACCGGGCCGCGACGACGTGGCAGTCGGATCGCCGCATGGCCGATCGTGACCGGTTGGTGTGCCTTCCTGTGGGGGCCGCCGGCGGCCGGCGACCACCCCGCCCGACTCCTCGTAGCCCGCCTTCGCGCCTTCTGGCTCTGGCATTCTCCCTTTGTGGGTGATGGACTGGATGCCGGCACTCCAGGTAGGCCGCAGCCGCGGTCGGATTCGTCGCATGGGCGGCTCGACTGGCAACTCCAACGGCAGCCACGGGTGAATGCGGTGCGTCAGGTTTCATTCCTCCTCCTCGGCGTCATCCTCGCCGCGTGCGCGGGCATCCCGGCCACCCAGACGCCCGATGCGAACGCGACTCCCGCGACGCGCTCTCCGTCGCCCACGCCGAGCCAATCGTCCAGTCCGATTCCGTCGCCAAGCCCGTCGCCGCTCTGCTCCGCCCCCGGCCGTGTCACCCGAAGCGGCGGCCACGCCGGCAGCGAGCGCAGCGCTGGCGGCCCGAATCTTCGTCTACCCCGATGTGACGGTCGGCCGGGTCCCACCGATGCTCAGCGTGTACGCGGACGGCCGGGTCCTCGTGCCCTCCTGGAGCGCGGAGGGGACGCTGGACTTCGTCGTCCGCCAGCTGACCCCGGCCGGCCTGGTAGCGCTCCGCTCCGAGCTCGAGGGAAGCGGGTTCTTCGCCGCCGACATCGAGATCCCGCCTACGCAGGCGATCAGCTCGGCTACACGACGTACGCGGTCTCCCTTCGGATCGCGGGCCGGCTCCTGACCGCGCGTACGACGAACTTCGCGATGTCGGCAAAGGGCCGTGCGCTCGTGGACCTCGCCGAGCGGTGGACGCACCCCGAGCGGGAGCTGCCCGCAGACGAATGGCTTCCTGGTCAGTCCGTGTACGCGGGAACGAGCTGGTACGTGGTGCTGCACCTCCTGCCCGACTTCCCCGCGACGCAGGCTGCCAACTCGACGGTGCTCGAGGCGGCTGTCGGTGATCTGGCGTCGTTTGGCCGCCTGGTGCAGTCGCTCGACGATGGGAGCGCGGTCCGGTGCGGGTCGGTCGGACGCGGCCGTCGTCGACCGGATCGCCGCCGGGTTGGTGGCCCGAGGTGTCTACCGTGAGGCCGGCGGCGCCGAGTACCGCGCCGACCTGCGCTGGGTGAGCGGCAACGGAAGCGTCACCCTCGGCGCCTACATGATGCTGCCGGACGACCTGCCCGCGTGTCCCGCGGACGTCGGCGTGTGACGAAGCGGTCGCCCGCCCGCGGGCGAGGTTGAACCAGGCCTGGTCGAGGCGGCAGAGATGGGCCGGGCCGGGAAGGTGATGATGTGGTCGGCGTTGCCCGCCAGCGGGCGGAGCCCCGCGTCGAAGGTCATCACGCGCGGCAGCCCGGTCGCGGGGATGCTCGGATCTGTGAGGCTGGTCCAGCCCGGGCCGGCCAGGAAGCGCTGCATCGGTGCCATGGTCGCCGCGAGCGAGGGGAACCGGTAGACGCGGACCTGGACCGAGGTTGGCGGCTTGATCGAGGCGACATCGGTCGACATATCCACGTTGAGCCCGACGATCGGGCCTTCCTGCTGGCCGTCCGGTCCGGCGACCTCTCCATCGTGGCAGTTATCACTGCTCTGTATCCCGGCGCCACGGTCGTGCTGGCGTGGGTCGTGCTGGGCGAACGCCTCCGGTCGGTCCAGGTCGCCGGTCTCGCGGCGGCCGCCCTCGCCGTGTCGCTGCTCGCTCTCGGCTAGCGTCGACTGCGCCCGGGCGCTCCGCGGGCTCGTCGAGCGCCCGGCCCGATCAGCGCCGACGCGGCGAGCTATCTCGCGTCGGCGCTGTTCGTCCAGAGAACGGGCGATCCGGGCCGGCTGTCGCTCAGACTTCCGGGGCCGCTCGCCGCTCGGCGTACGGGGCTCGCCACGCGGGAGCCTCGAACTGGGGCGCGAAGTAGCTTGTCGAACGGGCGATCCGACCGTCGCGCAGGTTGTAGATGACGACGATCCACCACCACGAACCGTCGGGGTAGCGGGCACGCAGCGTCGTCGTGCCGGCGTCGCCCCGACCCTGGACGCGAACCACGGTGAACAGCGGCGCCAGGATCTTGTGCTCGTCGCCCGCTCGGGCGCGAACCGACGAGAGGTCGGGCCCGGTGTCGGAATTGAGCCCAGGGCGGTGCTCCATCATCGCCCGCAGGTTGTGGCGCCCGCGGATGATCTCGCCAGACTGCGGATACTCGTCGACGAAATCCTCGGTGAAGACTTCATCGATGACCGCGAGGTCACCGCGCGCGAGCGCCGTCGCATACCGTTCGGACAACGCCTGGTGATCGACGGGCATCGTCAACCTCCCAACTGCGGCGACACATCGGGGCCGACCTGGGCCCGTCGCCCGCCTGGACTGCTTCCATCCGTCGCACCTCGTCCTCGGTGAAGACTCGCCGCCGGATCAATGCCAGGGCTTGTTCCTGCGCTCCGAGGATCCCGGCCATGGCCTGGCGTCGGAGGTCGCCTGGCAGCGCGTTCTCCTCGCTCAGCTGGCCGTAGCCGACGTGGCTCAGGTAGGCCGCCACGATCGTCTGGAGCTCCTCGGGCGCCAGCCATGTCGCGAGCTCCGGCAGGAGCCGGTCGACCGACGATCGGCCGAGCGGCGTGAACGCCCCGTATTCGAGGGCGACCTCCACGCTCATCCGGTTCATCTCGAGCTCGAAGTAGACAGCCCGGCCCGCGTTCTTGGCGCTTCGGGCGTGCTGCCGTCGCGCCATGTAGAGCCCAACGAGCAACCAGCCGAGCGCGCCGCAGACCGGCGCCAACGATCCCTGGGATCAGGACGCTGGGATTCATGGTGCCGCAGTCTGCCCGACCGGCGGCGGCAAGACAAGGGCGCTTGTCCGGGATGCGACGATGGGCGCGAACCTTGCGGATCAGCGTCCCCGGACTGCACACGCGGGCCTGGGCGGCCCGCTGCCGAGCAGTCGTGTGCCATCTCCCGGTCTTCGTCTGGTGACGGCGTTGATCCAGCCCGTTCACGACGCGCCCGGGCGCGGGACTTCGTCGCCGGTCGAGCAGGCGTCGGGCCGGCAGACGATTCCCGGCTCGAGATCGCGGCCGGGTTGCCGTCAGCCGAGGGCAACCTCGATGGCGGGGACGTCGTCCCCGCCGAGCACGAGTCGGCCGTCGGCCGTGGCGTAGAGCAGGTCGATGCTCACGCCGGCATCGACCACGCGGCGGAGAACCTCGGCGGCTGATCCCGGACGGTTCTCGATCGCGGTCACGACGACTCGACGCTCCACCTGGATCTCGAGACCAGCGTCGATGAGCGCGCGACGTGCCCGCTCGACATCTTCGACCAGGACGTGAAAGACGCCCTGGCCATCACATACGAACCCGCATGCACCCTCGATGTTGACGCCTGCACTTCCCAGCGCCGCGCTCGCGCGCAGGAGGGAGCCCGGCCGGTTGACGAGCCCCACCATCAGATCGCTCGCCATCGCTCACCTCCCGACACACGGATCTGCGTGGATGGTAGCCCAGAGGCGAAAGACCGCTGGAGAAGTGCTATGCAGATCGACGACGTGCGCCCGGTTCTCATCATCGGCAGCGGCGCGCTGGGCTCGCAAGTCGGTCTGCGGTGAGCCGCCCACGGGTACGCGGTTGCACGATATGACAGCGACCCGGGCGCACTGGAGGCCGGGATGACTCGCCTCCGGGGCCATGCGGACGATCAGGTCAGGGCAGGCGCGATCGACGTCGCAGGCCGCGAGCTTGAGGTCGTACCTCCGCCGGGCTGCCTGGGTGCCAAGAGCGGCGGAGGCCTCCACCACTACCCCAACCCGGCCTATGCGAGGCCTGACTTCGTGGAATTGGGGGGTACCGAGCAGCTAAGGTCAGGAGACCGGGATCGCGGCCTCGTCGGCAAGTCCGGAAAGCGTCTGCTCGATCTCGAGGACGAGGCTCATGAGGCGCTCGATCGACGGGTCGAGCTCAGCCGCGAGGTCTGGGTCGAGCTCACCGAACCCGCGCAAGTTCGATGTCAGCGCCTCACCGATCCCCTGCCAGGCGATGGCGAGGATCCCACTGATCATCGCTGCAGAATCCCGTTCGGCTCGCGCAATGCCCCACCGGTCGGCGGCCGCGGCGATCTGGGCGACCGTCTCGTCGAGAAGAACCAGCATCCGGGCCTCACTGTCTGCCGGAATCGGCGGCCGGCGTCGTCGATAGAGCCGACCCTCCTCGTCCTCGAGGAGCAGGCGCCGAACCGTGGCCAGGCGTTCCTTGAGGAGCCGGAGCCGGACTCCGACCGCGTGACGCCCGTTCTCGCCAAGGGTCGGGCCCTCGCGCTCCACGCTCACGCGGCCTCGCCGGCCTCGCCGGCCTCCCGGGTGCCCGGCCCGGCTTTTCGCGCATCGGCGGGGCATCGGTCTCCTGCGCATCGGCGGTGGCATCGGCCTCCTGCGCGGCCTCGCCGAAGACGCGGCGGTAGACGTCGCGCCCGAAGCTCGTCGGGAGTGGCGGCGCCTCGCTGAGCCGGAAGGGCCGGTCGCCATCGGTGCCCCGTTCCGCCCGAAGGAAGAGCGCTTCGGGCATGCCGAGGCGATGGAAGCTGTTGGCGAGATCGTAGAGGTGGGTGACGTAGGCGACCTTCACACCGCGCTCGAGGAGTGCGCGCACGATCTCCCGGGCGATCTGCGAGCCCTCGCGCTCGTTCGTGGCCGCGAGCGATTCGTCGAGGAGAACCAGGCTCCGGCCGCACGCGTGCTCGACGAGCTCACTCATCCGTGCCAGCTCCTCGTCGAGCTTCCCGCGCTCGAGCAACGGGTCCTCCTCGCGCCGGAAGTGGGTGAGCACCGCGCGCGGACGTCCGCGCGTACGCTTCGGCGGCGACGAACATCCCTGCCTGCATCATGAGCTGCGCGATCCCGACGGCGCGCAGGAGGGTCGACTTTCCGCCGCCATTGGCACCGGTGATGACCAGGAGTGCCTTCCCATCACCGGCCACGTTGTTCCCGACGCCGCATCCGTCGATCTGAGGCTGAGCGCCGGGTCGTACAGCCCCCGGGCCGCGAGCTCGGCGTCCCGGTGGGCACCGGGCCGGGAAAGCAGGCGGGCTCACCCTTGGCGGCAAGCGCTGCATGCAGGTTCAGGCAGCCGACGTAGAAGGCCAGCTCCGAGCGCAGCTTCTGGAAGAACCGGTGGATGTGCTCGACGGACTCGGCGAGCGTTGCCGACGCGGGACGAGCCCTTATCCTGCATCTCCGCGAGCGTCCGCATCCGGCATCGTCGCGTTCGGGGACCTGTAGGTGTAGGCGCGGCTCCTTGGCCGACCGGTCGCCAATGTCGGCCGTCGCGGTGGCGCCGGCCGCAGCACGAGACTGGTCCCGCGTCGTCCGGTCCGAGGCGGGCGCTCAGGAGGATCCCGCGTCGGCGCTCAGCCGTTCGACATGCTGGCGGATGGACTGGAGGTACTGTCGTCGAGCTCGCGTCCAGATCGAGAACAACGTCCGGAACCCCTCGGACGAGAAGCGGGCGCCATGCGCCGCGGAGCTCGCTCGCAGACGCCGGAACAACCCCAGGTCGACACCGAGAGCAGCGACCGACCGGTAGACGATCGAGCCGGGAGGCGGACCCCGAAACCCCAGACGCTGCGCGCTGGTCTCCATCGTCTCCACCGTCAGTCGGTAAAGCTCCCGGAGCACCCCCGCGTTGTCCGACCGTCCCGCGGATCGCCTGCCGGTAAGGATCGACGTCAGGGTCTGCGGGCCAGCGGCGAGAAGGCCTTCCGCGCCACCTCCTGACGAAGTATCGCACTTCGCCATCGCCGAAGGAGCGTCTCCAGCTCCAGATCCTGCGCCGAGGCGCGCGCTGGTCCAGGCGGCCGGGCGAGGACGAGGTCACCGTCCCGGGCGTGAGAGCGCCTCATGCCAGATCCGCCTCCTCACCAGCTCGTGGTCAGCCCATGCTTTCGGCGATGGCCTGGCATAGGCCAGCCCGTCGGCCGGCCGGGCTCCAGCCGGAACGTCCGCCGACCCGGATCGTCGGGGTCGACCGCAGCGACCATGCTCATCTTCGTCGCGTCAGGGCGCGCAGCTCGTCGAGGAAGGTGACGACGACCGCGAGCAGGTCAAGCCGCACAGCTTCGTCGAGGACCGCCCCGTCGAGGAAGAGCGCATCGCTCGAGCGTCGTCGAGCTGAAGCTCTCGTTGATCAAGAGATGCTCCGGGGCGCGGCCGCCCGAGGATCGCGGCGGATCCGCACAGGTCATCTTCGAGCTTGCCGGCAGGTTGCCGAGTCCTCCGAGCGTTCGAAATGCGTGTGGATCGCCTCCACAAGAAGACCCGAGCCGATGGCCGGGGACAGGACAACCGAGCCGGGCGAGGTGATGGAGCTGGCCGATCGCCCGCGCGAAGGTCGTCTTGCCACCCTGGTTCGGACCGGTGACGACGACGATGCGCTCCGCTCCCCGACGAAAAGTCGTTCGTGACGATGGGCCAGTCCGCGGACGGCGGCCTTCGCGGCCAGCGCAACGTCGAAGGTGGCCTGGACGGAGGTCGCCTTCGACTCGGCCGATACCTCCGGGTAGCAGAAGTCGAGCCCGAGCGGGCGAAGCTCTTCGATCCGCTCGCGGAAGGCCAGGTAGAACTGGATCTCGCGGTCGAACCGAGCCAGCGTCGGGTCGATGAAGTCCCGGTGATCGGCCGCGAACGTCAGCAGCGCCGCGAAGGCGTCGGGATGGATCTGGGCGACTCCCTCGAGGACGGCGGCCTCGACGTGATCGAGTGCGCCGCCGCGCGGCAGCGAGATCTCGGGCGGCGCCACGTCCGCGGCTCGGAAGCGCGCGAAGGTGGCGAGCAGCTCCTCGCCGTAGTCGGGCTCGGCCTCGAACCGGCTGACGACGATCCGGCGACCGGAGATCCGGACGCGGAAGTCGAGCGTCTCGAGCGCGCCCACCACCCGTCGCGCGTCCGAGCCGAGACGGACGAACAAATCGGAATGGACGTATCGCCCCACGTGGTCCCTGACCTGCTGCAGGCCGCGCGAGCGAAGATCAACCGTGTCGAGTCCCGCGGCGAGGGCCGCGATCATCGGGACGTACTCCCGGGCGGCCTCCAGGAGCCAGCGCTCCCGTTCGTAGCGATGGCGGCTCGCGGAGGAACGCGCGAGCCGCCCGCGGACGACCCGCATCCCCTCGGCGAACGAGCGGAGCATGCCCGTCAAGGCGCTCAATTCGAGGTCGCGGAAGACCTCGTGGCGGTAGGCGACCGCCTCGACGTCGGGACACGGCGCGAAGAAGAACGCCCGCAGGTCGTACTCGTCGCGCCGCCACGTCAACCACGAGGCGATCTCATCGAGGTGGAGGTCGACGACGAAGTCGCCATCCTGGGTCGCCGGCCAGCGGTCAGGAGCGCGGTCGAAGAGGACGCTCGCGGCGTCCGGGACTGCCGACGGGCGGGGATCCTCGGTCATGGGCACGTTCTCACCTGCGGCCACCCGGTCGGTCCCGCGACTGGTGAACCAACGAAACGCTCGACTCAGCGCGATCGCGGGTGGGATCCCGACCCCTCTGCCCCAGGAAACACGAATGGCTCCTGGAACTGGGTCCAGAAGCCATCACCCGCCAACGGGATTCGGCGCGAGCTTCATCGCGCGATCGGTTGGACTAAGCATGAAACGCCCCGAACCTCCCGTCAAACGGACGTCCTGTGGGTACAGGCGCGCTGACCCGCGACGCGTTGGTGTTCCTCATCCGTTGAGCCCGGCAGCGGTCGGCCACCGTGCCCGAAGCGGCACTCTCGCCCTGGCATCGGGGCACCCTTGGAAAGGTCGCTTGGAACAGGTCCTCCGCGGAACGCGCGCCACATGCGGCAAGTCAGGCGATACTGAGTACGGCGCACAAGCGGGCCTGGGACCCCGGGAACGTCTTCCGCCTGGACCACGAGATCGAGCCGCAGGTTCGACCTGGCCGTGGATCGGCCAGAGAGGCGGCGGCTGCACGGAGGAGTCACGGGGACGCCTCATGCGACGCGACCCCGTCGTGGGTGCACCACAGCTACCGGAGGAACCGATGCCCGAGATCGGCGAGATCGCCCCCGACTTCACGCTTCGTGACCAGGACAAGGAGCCCGTGACCCTGAGCCACCTGCGGGGCGGGCCCGTGATGCTGGTCTTCTTCCCAGGCGCATTCAGCTCGACCTGCACGCGCGAGCTGTGCGAGATCCGCGACGACTTCGGCGCGTACGAACAGCGCGGGGTCACGGTGCTCGGCGTAAGCGTCGACTCCACGCACGCCCTGCGGGCCTGGCAGCAGGCGCAGGGCTACCGGAACCGGTTCCTGTCCGATCGCTGGCCCGTGGGCGCTGTCGCGAAGCTGTACGGGGTCTGGAACGAGGACACCGGACAGGCCGACCGAGGAACATTCATCCTCGACGGCGAGGGCGTCGTGCGGTATGCGGTCCGGAACGGGCCGAGCCAAGCGCGGGACGAGACCGCCTACGTTGCCGCGCTCGCGGCGATGGCGATCGGCGGGCGTTCCGCGTAGGGCAGCTCGGCGGCGATCTCCGGCCGGCCTTGTCCGGGTAGCATGTGCTCCATCGACCGGCGGTTTGGGGCTGCGCGGCGACCTCCGGTGGCAAGCGAGCCATTGCACGGGCACGACCGAACCCGCGATGACATGAGGGAATGATGGGCACGTTGCCGAGCACGGTTGCCTGGGCCGGCGACGCGATCGAGATCATCGACCAGACCCAGCTGCCGGCGAGATGCGTCGTCCTTCGCCTCTCCAGCCTGGACGCGGCGATCGACGCGATCCGAAGGCTGGCCGTGCGCGGCGCCCCGGCGATCGGGGGCTGTGGCGCACTGGCCGTGGTGCTGGGCCTGGACGAGGCCCATCCCGCGACGCGCGAGGACGGCCGTGCAGCGCTGGACGATATCGTCGGACGGGTGGGCTCGGCCCGGCCGACCGCGGTCAACCTATCGTGGGCCGTGGGCCGGGTGCGCGACGCAGCCGCGCAGGAAGCGACTCCCGCGGCGATGCGTGCGCGCGCGCTCCTCGAAGCGCAGCGGATCATCGACGAGGACCGCGAGGCCTGTCGCCGGATCGGCGAGTACGGGCGCGCCGAGCTCCCTGGCGCCAGCCGGATTCTCACCCACTGCAACGCTGGTCGCCTTGCCACGCTGGGCTGGGGCACCGCGCTGGGCGTCGTCTACGCGAAGGCAGCGGCCGGCGAACCGGTGCAGGTCTTCGCGTGCGAGGCCCGGCCCCTCCTGCAGGGGGCGCGCCTGACGACGTGGGAGCTCATGGGCTCCGGGATCGACGTCACCCTGATCGCCGACAGCGCGGCCGCAGCGCTGCTCCACGCCGGGCGGGTGGATGCCGTGGTCGTGGGCGCGGATCGGATCGCCGCGAACGGGGACACCGCGAACAAGATCGGGACGTTCGGGCTGGCGCTCGCGGCGCGCCATGCGGGCGTCCCGTTCTACGTTGCCGCGCCCAGCTCGACGTTCGACCTCGCAACCCCGTCGGGCGACCGCATCGAGATCGAGGAACGACCCGGCGACGAGGTGCGGAGCTGGCAGGGGGGATTCGCCGCGCCGGCTGACGTCCCCGTGTGGAACCCCGCGTTCGATGTCACACCGCACGACCTGGTTACTGCCTGGATCACCGATGTCGGCGTGCTCCGGCCACCGTTCGTCGAGATCCGGGACGCCGCGCCGGCGCCACCGCGCGCGGGGATCAGCGTGGAAGAGGCCCCATGAGCACACCCACAGCCTGGAACGAAGCACGTGAGCGCGTGCTGCTGTTCGCGCAGCGCCTGCTCGCCGAGCGCCTGGTCTTCTTCACCGCCGGCAACATCAGCATGCGAATTGCGGACGACCCGGAGCTGGTCGCGATGACCCCCGCGAGCACCCCCTACGACACGATGCGGCCGGAGGACGTCGTCATCGTGCGTCTCGACGGTCGGGTGGTGGACGGCGCGCGGAAGCCGACGAGCGAGCTCCCGCTGCACACGCTCACGTACGCGCGACGCACGGACGTGAGCGGGATCGTGCACACCCACAGCCCGGCCGCGATGGCGGTCGCCGCGATGGGAATAGCGATTCCGCCGATCCTCCACGGCCTCATCTCGTCCTGCGGCGGGGGCATCGAGACGGCGCCGTATGCGCGAGGCGGCACGGCGGAGGTTGCCGAGCTCACCGCGTATGCGCTGCAGGGCCGGAGCGCCTGTTTGCTGCGCAACCACGGCGTTCTCGCCATCGGTCCCACGGTCGACCACGCGTACAACGCCGCGTCCGTGGTCGAGGGCGTCGCGGACGCGTACCTGCGCGCGCTCGCGTTCGGGCCCGTACCCGAGATCGCACCCGACGAGGTCGACCGCATCCGCCGCGAGCAGTGGTCACCGGCCTGGGCCGCCGCACCCGCAGCACCGACGCACGGGGGATAGCCAACGGGTCTGCCGCGACCCCGCGCAGCCGCGCCGGGGGCATGCGGCGGGGGCATGCGGCGGGGGCATGCGGCGGGGGCATGCGGCGGGGCCATGCGCCGGGGCATGCGCCGGGGGCATGTGGCGGGGCCATGCGGCGGGGGCTGCGGGGCCCGATTCTGTACGTCGGGCGCACGAACGCGGCACGTCCGTGCGTCAGACGCACGTTCCGGCCACCGGCGGCCAGGAAGGCCGGGGGATGGTGGGCCGCTTCCGGGGCCGTGCTTGATGCCGCTTCCGGCCGTGCCGGGGCTGCTTCCGGCCGTGCCGGGCTGCTTCGGGCTGCGATTCGGTCGAGTCTGTGCGTTGGGCGAACAGTCCTGATGCCCAGGGGCAGCAATGTCCCCGTGGCCGTGGCGATCGTGCATCTGCCGTACACGGCGCACACGTGCCGGGCGGGCGCGGCCGGGCGGGGGCGGCCATGCGGGGCCGGGCCGGCTGGGCGGGGGCGGCCTGCGGGCCGCGCCCGGGCGGCGATCAGGCGGGGACGTTGACGATGGACGATGATCCAAGGACGGCGCCGCGGGCATTGCGAGCGACGACCTGCACCCACTGTGCGGGACCTTTGACAGGAATCGAGGTCTCGAAGCCGGATCTCGGCATGGAGCCGGCAAGGCTGAGCGCTCCCGCCGACGGACCAGCGTGCACGTCCCAGGTGGCGACCTCGGTGGCGCCGTTCCAGCTGGCGAACACGGTGACGCTGCCGCCCGGGCCCGACACCGCCGCCACGGCTGGCGGGTCCGCCGGCCGGCCGGTCCACGCCAGTCGGTAGTTGCGGTAGGACTGGCCGGCCGCCGGGTAGGTGGCATCGAAGACGACCTTCCCGTTCGCGGCGAACTCGCTCACGTAGCCCGCGTCGCCCCAGCCAACCAGGACGTTGCCGCCGGGCAGGACCTGCACGTTGCCCTGGCTCCGGGCCAGCAGCGGTGCCGGGTGCTCGAAGGCACGCACGAGCGTCGCGGTCCTCGCCTGCTCATCCACCTGCAGCACGATCGCCCGCGAATGTCCGGGGCTCGCGCTGTCGTCGAAGATCGTCAGCGTTCCGTCTGCCTGCCGTCGCACATCGTGCTGCCAGGAGAAGCCGGCCCCGTCCCCCATCCTGAAGTCGCTCCGCTTCCCACCGAGGCGCCACACGATGGCCCCGGTCAAGCGGTCGACCTTGTACACGGTTGACGTGTTGCGCGCCGAGACGAGCAGCGTCCCGTCGCGATCGACCTCGATCGAGTTGGCGTGGACGTAGTCGTAGATCGAGGCCGTCGGGTCGGCCGGAGGATCAACGAAGGACTCGTCGATGGCGATGTCGGTGATCGTGTGCCACTCGAACCGCACCGCACCGGTCTGCAGGTCGATCTCTTGGACGGCGCAGTCCATCACCTGGCCCGCCAACCCTGTGCCACCCGGCGCGCCGGTCGCTGCCACGCCGGCATCCGCCAGCAGGAGCGCCGTCCCCTGCGACGTCAGCTGGAACTCGTGCAGATCCGCGCGACGCCCGTTACCGGCCCGGACCCGCGAGATCTCCCGGTAGGTGCTGTCCGCCAGGACGACGTCGCCGGTCCCGATCCCGCCGTTGACGGTCCCTTCCCACCAGGCCAGCCTCGGCTGCCCAGCAAGATCGACCGCGTGGAAGTTCGTGACCTGCGTCCCACTGTCGGGCCGCATCCAGACGAGGTCGCCGTTGTTCGTGAAGATTGCCGGCCCGTCGGTCCCGCTCCCGTTCGAGGGCGTGTAGAACAGGAGACCAGGCGTCACCGCGCCCGCGGGAACCTGGACGAGCACCTGGGGCGGCGTGAGGTCCGGCCGGGATCGATAGTGCGACCGGAATGCCGAGTAGTCCGGCGACGGCGCAGGGGTGGCCGACGGGCGCGGCGACCCCGGTGGGAGGGATCCGGCGAGCGCGGTGAGCGGCGCGCCCGATGCGGCGGACTGTGCCGATCCCGCGGTCCGCACCAGCTCGTTCGCCGCGAGCGCGGTCGCCGCGCCGCCGGCTGCGGCCAGGCCCAGGAAGGCGAGGAACCGGCGCCGGGTCAGGCGTGCGAGGATCGGTTCATCCATGTCGCGACTCCTGGGGCGATGCTGCCAAATCGTGGCCGCCATCCCGGCCGCGGGAGGAACGCGGGACGGGCAGGTCCCGGTCGATCGGATGAACGCACACGGGCCGCGACAGTATCAGCCATCTTCCTGAGGATCTGCTGAAGGGACGACCCAGCCGAGTGGCTCCGGGTCCGCCATCACGCTTCAGACCGGCGATGGGCCGCTCGCGTCCACGATCGCCATGTCCGTCGCGGCGAGATCGATCGGGCGGATCAGCGACGTCAGGGCCAGCACCACGACCACGACGGCGGCGAGGGCCAGGAAGCCGTCCGCGAAGTTGCCGGTCGCATCGAGCAATATCCCGACCAGCGGCGGGCCGAAGATCGCCGTGAGCGTGCCGCCCCAGCCAACCACCGCCTGGGCCGAGGCCGGGCTCGTCCGGGCGCTGGCCGCGGCACCGTTGAAGACGGCCGCATACGGGAACCCGATGCCGAGGCCCGCGACGACGAGGCCCGCGATGGCGAGGGAGAGCAGCGGGGCCAGGGCGATCGTGGCGAGACCCAGGGCGGCGAGCGTCAGCCCGGCCCGGATGAGCCGGACCGGCGGCACGCCGCTCTCCAGGATGACCCCGCCGAGCGCGCGCGCCGCGATGCCGGTGACGAGGGTCAGCGAGCCGAGCAGCCCGGCCACGCCGAGGGTCAGGCCGAACGTGTCGACGAGATAGAGCGTGACCCACGTGCTGATGATGATCCCCATCCCGAACCCGCACATGTGGCAGGCCGCCAGCAGCCAGGTGTTGCGCTCGCGCAGCGCGATCGCCAGCGAGCCCCCGATGCCCGTCCCCGCCCTGGCCCCGGGCTCGCCGGGGGCGAGGGCGGTCCAGGCGATCCAGACCGCGGCCGTGGCGAGGGCCGAGAGCGCGAACGCCAGGCGCCAGTTGTTCGAGGGACCGGCGAGCAACGGCATGTACGCCAGCGTGATCCCCGAGCCCAGCAAGAACGAGGCACCGTACAGTCCCTGGGCGAGATGTCGCCCGCGATCGTCGAAGATCGCCCTCGTGTACGCCGCGCCGGCGGCGAAGCAGAAGCCCGAACCCAGGCCACCCAGCGCGCGCCAGCCAAGCAGCGCCGGGAACGTCGGCGCAAGCAGGCCGGACCCGAGGTTGCCGATCACGACGAGCGCGAACCCCAGGGTCACGGCCGGCCGGGTCCCGACCCGGTCGGCGATCGCGCCGCCCGCGAGCATCGTGGTCGCGGCGCCGATGAAGAACGCCGTCGCGATCGCGCCCGCGTCGGCCGACGAGAGGCCGAACTCGGCCCGGATGATTCCCAGCACAGGACCCTGGATCGTGTAGTTCGTGGCGACGGCAACCGCCACCGCGCAGATCAGCAGGAGTGCCTTCCGGCGGGACGTGGCTGGCATCCCGGGAACTGTAGCGTCCGGCCGGGCAGCGCTCCCGCGCCCGCCCCCGGTGGCAGCTCGCGATGGTCCTAGGAAGTTGGCGGCCGGAGGTGGCTATCCTCGGCGGCGGCCCGCGCTGATCAGGTCAGGGACACGATCCGCAGGCCGAACGTGCCGCGCGGGGCGGTGACGACCACCGAATCGCCTGCCCGGCCGCCCATGAGGGCCCGGCCGATGGGCGAGCTGCTGCTGATGCGACCGTCCGCTGGAGATGCCTCGTGGCTGCCCACGATCGTGTAGGTCTCCTCGCCCTCGGCATCGGTGACGGTGACCGTCGTGCCCATGCCGACGTGGCTCGTCGACGTTCCCTCGATCTGGACGGCGTCGCGGAGGAGCGCCGTCAGGTGCTCGATCGCGTCCCTCGAGGATGGACTGCTCCTTGCGCGCGGTCTCGTACTCCGCGTTCTCGCGGAGGTCGCCCAGCTCGCGGGCCGCGGCAATCCGGGCGATCACGGCGGGCCGGTCGGTCTCGGTGAGCTGAGCGAGCTCCTCGCGGACGCTCACGATGCCGCTCGCGGAAAGGTAGACGGTGCTGGGCATGATCAGGGTGTCTCCGGGGTTCGCGCGAGGGCTGTGATGGACCCCCAGTCTGACACGGCGCGGCCAACCTGGCCTGCGGCGACTTGGTCAAGCGGGGTTGACCCAGAATCGGGGCGGTGGTCGCGCGCAGGGTCGGCGGTCGAGGAGGCTGACAGCGGTCGAGGAGGCTTGACGTCCATCACGTCGGTACCGTAGCCTCCCGCGCCATGGGAGATGCGGTCCAGGATGGGCCGACCCGGACCGCGGCGAGCCAGCTTGGCAGCGACGGCGCCGCATCTCGGCGGTACCTCGTCGACGAGGGCCTGGTCATCCGCGAGGCGGGGCTGTACAGGCGGGCGCCAGACGCTCCGGGATCTCCGGGAACCGCGCCTCGAGGCGGTCCTGATCCGCAATGAGACTCGCCGCACCCCAGCGCGCACGCAAGGAGAATTGATGACCGACTTCCCCGCTCATATCGCTTCGCGCTCTGTCGCCGCCTTCTGCGCGGGGCTCGAGGGGCACACGATCGCGCCCGAGGATGCCGAGTACGACGTTGCCCGCCAGGTCCACAACGCCGCCGTCGACCGGCGCCCGGCACTCATCGTCCGGGTCGCGAATGCCGCGGACGTATGCCGCACCATCGCGTTTGCCCGGGATGAGGGGCATCGGCTGACCGTGCGTGGCGGGGGACATAGCCCGGCCGGCCACGCGGTCGCGGACGGCGCGATCGTGGTCGATCTCTCGGACATGCGCGGCCTCCAGGTGGACGCCGGGCGCCGGGTTGCCTGGGCCGAGCCCGGCCTGACGGCAGGCGAGTACACCCGCGCCGCGGCCGCCCACGGCCTGGCGACGCCGTTCGGCGACACCGCGTCGGTCGGGATCGCCGGGATCACGCTCAGCGGTGGGATCGGGTTCCTCGCCCGCAAGCACGGCCTGACGATCGACCACCTGGTCTCCGTCGAGCTCGCCACCGCAGACGGTAGCCTGCTCTCCGTGAGCGAGACCTCGCACCCCGACCTGTTCTGGGCGGTTCGCGGTGGCGGTGGGAACTTCGGGATCGTGACCCGCCTCGAGTACACGCTGCAGCCGGTCGATCTCGTGCTCGGCGGCGCGCTCTTCCTGCCCGCCACGCGGGACGTGCTCCGGGGGCTCGTTCCCATCGCGGCCAGCGCTCCCGACGAGCTGACGACGATCGCGCTCCTCATGCCGGCCCCGCCGCTCCCGTTCATCCCGGCCGAAGCCCATGGGCGGCCCACGGTCGCGATCCTCATGGTCTACGCCGGTGACATCGACGAGGGCCAGCGTGCCGTGGCCCCGTTCCGGGCGCTCGCCAGGCCGATCGCGGACGTCGTCCGGCCCATGCCCTACCCGGCCATCTACGAGCTCACGGCCGAGGCGGGCCGGCGCGCCCCCGGCGTCCAGCGATCGCTCCTCCTCGATGCGCTCGAAGATGCGAAGGTGGACACGATCCTCGCCCGGATGGCCGCCCCCAGCTCGCCGCTGGCGATGACCCAGATCCGGGTCCTGGGTGGGGCGATGGCCCGCGTCCCGAACGCCGCCACCGCGTTCGGCCATCGGGGCCGCTCCATCATGCTGAGCGTCATCACACCGTTCGCGGACGTGGCGGAGCGGGACCGGCACGTGGCCTGGACCCAGGACTACGCAGACGCGCTCGGGTTGCACGACGCGGGAGCGTACGCGGGCTTCCTCGACGACGAGGGCGAGGCCCGGGTCCGATCGGCCTACCCCGCGGCCACGTATGCACGGCTCGCGGAGATCAAGGGGCACTACGACCCGGACAACGTCTTTCGCGCCAACCAGAACATCGTTCCCGGGGGCGTTCGCCGCCAGGACGGGGCGCCGGCGGGGTAGCCAGCGGGGTAGCCGCGCCGGGTCAGGCCCGACACGCTGGGGCGCGGCGATCTACCCTGACCTTGATGTCCGCCCGCAGCAGATCGACCCGCAGCCTGGCGGCAGCCGTGCTGCTCGCGGCCGTGGCCCTCGGCGGACCCAACGGCTCGGGCGCCGCGGCCCTGCGGGTCGTGCCGGTCGCGGGTGCGTCCGGCGGCGTGCCGGTGGCATCGATCCACGCTCCCCCAGACGTGGTCCTGCGCGAACCGCTGTGGCGGCTCGCCACCGCCCACCTCTCGACCATCCAACGCGGCCAGCTCATGGCGGGGCTCGTCATCGACGATCGAATGCCCGGTCCCGCGATCGCGGTCTCGATCGAGCTGCGTGCGCCCGCCACGCCGGACGTGACCCGCACGCTCGTGGCGGACGGCGCCCGCGTCGTGAACATCGACGGGCGCAGCGTCGAGGCATACGTTTCGCCTGATCAGCTCACGACCCTCGCCCGGGTGGCGGAGGTCCTGTCGATCCGCCCGATCCGGCCCGTGACGGCCAGCGGGAACGCCGGACCGGCGGCTGACCTCCAAGGGTCGAGCGCGTGGCAGGCGGCCGGGCTGACCGGGGCCGGCGTGAAGGTTGGGATCATCGACGGCGGCTTCGGAGGCATCGACAAGCTCCTCGGGTCCGCCCTGCCCGCCTCGGTCCACGCCCGCTGCTACACGTCGGTGGGATCGTTCACGTCCAACCTGGCCGACTGCGAGGACGGCGAGACGCACGGGACGGCGGTCGCGGAGGCCGTCTTCGACATGGCACCGGGTATCGACCTCTACGTCGCCGACCCGATCTCGTCGCTTGACGAGCAGCGGACGGTGACCTGGATGACGAGCAACGGGATCCGCATCATCAACGCCTCGTTCTTCTCCGGGCTGATGTTCGAAGGGCCGGGCGACGGCACGTCCCCGTACTCCAACTCGCTCTATGCGCTGGTGGACCAGGCCGTGGCCGGGGGCGCGCTGTGGGTGAACGCGGCCGGCAACGCCGGCGATTCCGGGTGGTCGGGCCCCTGGACCGATGCGGACAACAATGGCTGGCTCGACTTCGCGCCCGGTGTGGAGGTGGACGGGATGACCCTGGCCGCCGGTGAGGACGTGACCGTGGCCATCCGCTGGGCCGACCCGTGGGACGCATCGGCGAACAACTACGACCTCGTGCTCTACTCGGGCAAGACCGTCGTCGCCTCGTCTCGTGACCTGCAGTCCGGCACGGGCGACCCGTTCGAGATCATCGAGTACACGGCACCTGCCGCGGGCCGGTACGACATCGCCATCCGGCGCGTGTCGGGCGCGCCGACCTCCAGGATGCAGCTCCTGGTGGGCTCCAGCGAGGACGTCAAGCTCACCTACCAGGTGGCCGCGGGAACCCTTCCAACCCCTGCCGACAGCACGAATCCCGGGATGCTCGCGGTCGGCGCCGTCAACGTCAGCCACCCGACGGAGATCGAGCCGTACAGCTCGCGCGGTCCGACGCTGGACGGCCGGGTGAAGCCGGACCTCGTGGCCGCCGACTGCGCTCCCACCACGACCGACAACCCGTTCTGCGGCACGAGCGAATCGGCGCCGTTCGTGACGGGCGCCGCGGCGCAGGTTCTCCAGGCGCGGCCCAGCCTGACCCCGGTCGAGCTGGCCGACTGGCTTCGCTCCCACGCCATCCCGCTCGGCAGCCCCGTCCCGAACTCGACATTCGGGTCGGGTCGTCTTGACCTCGGTCCGCTCCCGTTCGGATCCGCGTCCGCCCTCGCGTACGCCTGGCCGATCACCGGTGCCGTGGCCGGTGCGCCGCTCACGGGCCAGCCGACGGTGACGGTCGTGGACGCGACCGGGTCTTGTCGTCGGAGCCGGCCCGGGCAGCACGCTCGGACGTGGCACTCTCGCTCGCCTCGAACCCGACCGGTGCGACGCTCGCCTGCGCAGGGGGCCTGGTCCGCGCCACCGTCGCCGGCGTGGCCACGTTCACCGGATGCGCCATCGACCTGCCGGGCACCGGGTACGTCCTCCAGGCCGCGGCGGCCGGGCTGCCGCCGCTTGCGTCCGCGCCGTTCGACGTTCTCGAGGCGGGGTCGGCCGTGCCGCTCGTGCTGACCGCGGCGCCGGCGTCGGTCACCCTCGGCGGCACCGCCGTACTGACCGCGCGGTTCGCACCGCCCCCACAGACCGCCGGCCGTGCGCTGCAGGTCGAGCGTTCCATTGACGGCCGCACCTGGTCCCCGGTCGCGCCCGGGACCACCGACGCCGCCGGCAGGCTCTCGACGAGCGTCGCCCCGACCGTATCGGGCTGGTACCGGGTTCGCTTCGACGGCGCCGCGGATCTGCCGGCGGCTGCGTCCTATCCCGTCCGGATGATCGTCAAGCAGACCATCGCCCTGGCCGCGTCGCTGCGCGCACCGCGGACGATCCCCAGCGGGACCGCTGTCACCTTCACGGCGACGGTCCGGCCCGCCCGCGCCACGCCCCCGCGCGCCGTCGTCTCCTTCGTCGTCTACCGCCGGGTCGGCTCGAAATGGACCGTGTATCGCCGGATCTCTGTCACGACGGACACGAGTGGACGGGCGCGCATCGCCCTGCGCTTCGGCACGCCGGGTTCCTGGTACGTGCGCGCGTGGTCGATGGCCACGGCATCCAACGGCTCCAGCACCTGGAGCGCCATCGCCCGCTACGACGTGCTCTAGCGTGGGCCAGGGTTCGTCGGCCGCCGAGTCATGCTCGTGACGATGATCGACCGACCCCACGTCCGGGCCGTCGTGGCTGCACCGGTCGCCCTCCGCGCCGCCGGTGCGTCGTGGATCCGGCACTGGCAGTCGGTCCTTGCCCCGGCCCTGGAGGCTGTGGGCGGCGAGATTCTATCGCTGGAGATGCGCTTCTCGAGCGCGGAGATCGTGGCCGTTGGGCCCGACCCGATCGCGGCGTTCCGGGCGATCGTCGACGTGCTCGACGCGTCGCCTGAAGCGCGGGAATTCCTGACCAGGGTTGAGCTCGTCGGCGTCGACGTGCCGGACGCGGCCCGGTCCTACCAGAAGCGGCCGCACGAGGCGGCCAGCGGGTGAGCCACCGGTCGCGCGAGGAAGGGTGACCGGATGCCCGACCGGCCGGCGCCGTGCACCATGCCGCCGGCGCTCGAACCCGGGGTTCCGGTCAGCCGCCCGCCGGCGTACCCCCGGCCGTCAACTCGGCGGCGATCCCGCGGGCCCACTCGCGGACGTCGTCCCAGGGGCGGAAATCGCCGTCCGGCGCCCGGACGGCCTTGAGGATCACGCGCTCGCCAAGCCCGAGGACCGCCTTGTCCACCTTGCCCGCGAACAGGCGATGCCCGCGCGCGTGGGTTGCCGTCATGATCTCGGCCAGGTCCGCGGGGTCCTCCTCGGGCTTCGGCGGCTCCCCGATCGGCCCGCTGGAGAAGAGCCAGACCGGCCGCGATGCGAGCTCGCCCGCATAGCGCTCCACGAGGTTCTTCGCCGCGTCCATCCAGTGGCCGACGTAGACTCCGCTGCCGATCACGGCCGCGTCATACCCGTAGAGACTCGTGACCGCGTCGGGCGGGATGGCGACGGCATCCAGGCCGGCCTCGGTGAGCGTCTCGCCGATCGTCCGGGCAATCTCGGCCGTGGCTCCATGACGGGATGCGGCGCTGACGAGCACCTTCATGCGTTCGACCTCGCTGGATGTCCGTCCGAGCTGCTGCCCCGGCGGGTGTGCGGACAGTCTGCACCCTACGGGCCGCGCTGCCGCGCGGCGGAGGGCCGAACGTCCCGAAGAGGAGCGCCGGTCGGCGCGGTGCCGACGCCTGCGCGGACCGAACGGGCGCCGGCGCCCGTTGTTCGTGACCTCGGTCCCTATCGCGACCGGAACGGCCGGCGCATCCTTCGCCCACGGGGCCTGCGGCGGACGAGGGTCCGCGCCGTGAACCGGGAGGTGACGCATGGATGCCCAGATCGGCGACCGGATCGTCGTCGAGTCGGAACGGGTCGGGCAGCCCGACCGCGAAGGCGAGATCCTCGAGGTGATCCCGGCGTCGTACGGGACCCGCTACCGCGTTCGCTGGGACGACGGCCGCGAGACCACGATCCGGCCGAGCGCGGGGAGCTCGCGGACCGTCCATAAGCCTGCCGGCACGAAGACCTCGACCTGAGGCGGAGACGGACCCGCGCCGCGTCGCGACGCTGACGGTCCCCCCGGTCACCTGGCGGCGCGAGGCAGCCAGGCCCTGTCCATGCAGGCATGGGCAGGCGTCCTATGCTTCACGCCATGGTGCTGATGCAGATCGAGAACGCCGACGGCCTGGTCGCGCCTGTGGTCATCGCCGCGCTCGACGGCTGGGTCGACGCGGGAAGCGCCGCCACCCGGGCGGCCTCCCTCGTGGCGGCCAACGGGTCACGCGTGGCGACCTTCGACGATGATCGCCTGTACGACTATCGGGCGCGGCGCCCCACCCTGGAGATCGTCGACGGGCGTCCCGCGACCCTCACCTGGCCCGAGCTGGTGGTTCGCCGAAGCAGGATCGGCGAGCGGGACGTCCTGGTTCTCACGGGCCCGGAGCCGGACTTCCATTGGCGCGAGCTGACGCGCGCCGCCGTGGAGCTGGCCCACCGTCTCGACGTCGCCGAGTGGATCAGCCTGGGGGCAATCCCGGCGGCCGTGCCCCACACGCGCGGCGTCCCGATCATGGGCACTGAATCGGCGCCGGGACTCCTCCGGGCGGACGTCACACCGGGTCCGGACGGCATCCTGCGCGTGCCCGCGGCCGCGATCTCCATCCTGGATCACGCGGTGTCACGGTCCGGCATCCCCGCAGTCGGCTATTTCGCCCAGGTGCCCCACTACGTCACGGGCGCCTATGTCCCCGCCGCGGTGGAGCTCCTGCGCGTGCTGGGGCGACATCTTGGTCACGACGTGCCCCCGGGCGCGCTGCGCGAGGAATCCCGCCAGGTCCTCGCCCGGCTCGATGCGGCGACCGCCGCCGACGAGGGAACCCGCGCCTACGTCGAACGGCTGGAGGCCACCGTGGACGAGGCACGGCGGCCGTCAGGCGACGATCTCATCAGCGAGATCGAACGTTTCCTGCGGGAGAGCGGGTCCGACAGCAGCAGGGGCAGCATGACCCGGGAGCCTGCCGATCCAACGTCCGGCCGGCCCTGATCGGCTGCCGGCCTTGATCAGCTCCCGGCCGCGCCGTTGATCAGGGGGAGCGCCACGGCGATCGGGATCGCGAACCCGACGCCCTGCGAGTTGCTCGCGCTCGCGGTGACGACGCCGATGACCCGGCCCGCAGCGTCCAGGAGGGGTCCGCCGCTGTTGCCCGGGTTGATGGCCGCGTCGGTCTGGATGAGGCCGGTAAGGTGGAGCGAGCGCCGCAAGCCCGCCACGCCCACGTCGATCGAGCGTCCCACGCCGGACACGATCCCCTGCGTGATCGTGTCCGAGAACGTGCCGAGCGGGCTGCCGATCGCGATCGCCACCTCGCCCACGACCGGGGCGCCGGTCCCGGCGAACGCCAGCGGCGTCAGGCCCGTGGCGCTCACGCGGACCAGGGCCAGGTCATTCGGCGCATCTGCCGCGACGACCGTCCCGGCGAGCTGGCGCCCGTCATCGAACGTGACCTGGATCGTCGTCGCACCATTGATCACGTGGTTGTTCGTGAGGATGAGCCCGTCACTCGATACGACGAACCCGGAGCCGCTGCCCGTCGAACCCGCGCTGCCGGTGAATGGGTCGTAGGCGCCGGCCTGTTCCGTTGCGATCGTGACCACGGATGACGAAGCGGCAGCGGCGACGCGGGACGCCACATCCGCGCTCCCGGTCGTGACCAGCGAGCCCGTCGGCGGCGGCGGTGGCGACGGCGGACGCGTGCGGGGTAGCGACCGCCGGCGCGACCCCGGTGTCGACCTGGAGGACCGCGAACGTCATGCCCGACGCCAGGGCCGCGGACAGGGCGGCCGCCGCGACGACCAGGCGGACACTCCCGGCCCGCGCCGGGGTGTCCCGCGGACCCTGCCGATCGTCCCGGCTTGCCCCGGGTGCGGCCCCGACACCGAACGGGGACGCCTCGACAGCGACCTCAGTCCCCGAGGGCGGTTCCGGTGCAGCGATCCCGGGGTCATCCAAGGCGGTGCTCCTGTCGGTGCGGTTCGCTTCGGCCCCGCGCGTCCCCTATGTATACCCTATCGCTGAAGATCGCCTGAACTGACCGGGGACCGCAAGCCGGACGCGACCCGCGCACGGACCAGTGGGCGCACCCAGTGCCCCGAGCGATCACGCCACGGGTCATTCGCGCCACGTGGGCCCCGCCGGCCCCGGATTCCGCCTCGACAGGCGACCGGCCGTGGGGATGCCTCAGGGGCCGGTCAGCCACGCCGCGCGGAGGGCGTCGTCCGCGGCGCCGGGGACACCCTCGAACGCGACCGTCCACATCCCCGTCCCGAGCAGCCCAAGCTGGCGGTAGCGCCGCCACTTGGCGGCGAGGGCTCGCGCATCGTCGACGTAGAGCTCCATCCATGTCCCGTTCTCGCGCCAGGCCGCCCAGGTCACGCCCTGCGACGGGATCCCAGTGCGGGGTCACGCCGGCCAGGATCGCCATCGCGTCCGAGAGCGGCACGTCGCTCCCCTGCCCGATCGTCCGCGCGTGGAGCCCGCCTGTCGCCGTCGGCCAGAGGTGGCCGTAGTAGGGAACACCGACGATGAGCCGCTCCGCGGGCACGCCGTCGGCCAGGAGATCGTGGATGGTGGCTGCCACCGTGTACCCGCTGCCGCCCAGCGGCGCGTTGGACCCGGCCACCTTCGACCACCACCCGGCGTAGTGGTAGCCCATCAGGTAGATGGCATCGGCGGCGCCCGGCCCGGTCAGCCGCCCGACGTCGTACGAGGAGAAGTAGCCGGTGATCGCCACGGTCAGCTGGAGACCCGGCCCCGCAGCGTCCAGGGCGGTCCGCAGCTGCCGAACGAACGAAGTGAAGGCCGCCTTCTGCCCGATGGGAACGGGCTCCAGGTCGACGTTCACGCCGTCCACGCCGCGTCGGACGACCTCCGCCGCGATCTCCTTCGCCAACCGCGCTCGCCGCGCCGAGCTGCCCAGGAGCGCCACGGTGACGGCCGTCTCGTCCGGCGACCACGAGAAGCGCGAAACCGACAGGACCACCCTGGTGCCCGCCGCGTGGGCGCGCGCGAGCACGGCCGCGAAGACCGAGCCGTTCCAGGCTTCCCATCGGCTGTCGTGCTGGAGGTGACCGTCTGCCCCCGCCTGCAGGCTGAAGAACGCCAGCGTCGAGACCGCCGAAAGGTCGAGCGTGTCGCGAGCGTACGTGAGCTCGGGGACCGTGACGAACGCCATCACCTCGCCGAGCATGCCCTTCGCGGCGAACCCGAACTTGGCCGGATCGTGCGGTGCGATCCCTGCCACTGACGTCGGCGATGGCAACGGCGATGGCGACGGGGACGAAGCCGGCGAGGGGCTCGACTGCGGCATCGTCGGCGAAGGGATGGGCGCCGGAGCGCTGGCCATCGCCGTCGCGGCGGCCGTCGGCGGCGAGCTTGGCGGAACCGTGGCCGGCGGGATGCCCGCGACCGGCGACGCGCCGGGGCTCCCCGTCGGGCCGGGCCCCGGGCCCGGCTGGAAGGTGAACGCCGCCAGGCCCGATCCCCGCGAGCAGCGCGACGAGCCCCAGCGTCGCGGCGGCCAGGAGCACCCGGGCCCGCGGGAGACGCATCCGGCCGGCCCAGCTACCGGCCCAGCCGCGTGCGCCGGCCCGCGACCGCGCCAAGAAGCAGGAGCACGCCGAGGAGTGCCACCGTCGCGCCCGCCACGAGCGTGTCACGCGCCGGGCCGCGCGCCCATGCGGCGTCTCGCGCCAGCGACGGCGCGGCGGCGGCACTGGCCGGGCCGGCTCCATCGGCCGCGCTTGCAGGGCCGGCAGCGAGGATCCCATCCCCTGGCGACGCCGCGACCCCGGACCCGGTCCCCGCGACGCCCGGACCCACCACGTTGCTCGCCGTGGTCATGCCCCCACCGGGCGGGCCCGGGGCCGGTTCCAGGGCGGGAATCGGAGCGGCGCCGAGCGGCGTCAGGGCGCCATGGTCGTCTCCGCTCGGGGGGACGGCGGGCGGGGTCGGCGCGGCGGCGCCGGCGGGGTCGGCGGACGCGGCCGGCCCGGCCGGAGCCGGGGCGGCGGCGCCTTGTATGGTCATGCCCAACAGCTCCGGAACCGTCACGAACGTGAACCCCCGGGCGCGGTAGCGGGCGATCAGCGCGGGGAGGATCCGGGGCGTGACCGATGGACCGGCATGGAGCAGGACGATCGAGCCGGGTAGGCCTGCGCTCGCATTGGCGAGCACCGATGCGTCGGTCGCTCCCAGGTCGGCGTCGCCGCCGACCACGTCCCAGAGGACGATGGTGGGAAAGCCCGCGGCTGCTGCCGCCGCGTCCGACGCGGCGTCGTGATCGCCGTAGGGCGGCCGGAACATCGGGATCATCGGCCGGCCCGTGACCTGCTCCACGATCGCGGCATTCCGGGTGAGATCGGCGATGACGTGGGCCTAGGCCTTTCCCGCGCACGTCCTCGTGGATCACCGTGTGGTTCCCGATCGGGAAGCCGGCCGCGGCGATCGCCCGCCAGAGGGCCGGATCCCAGCGCAGGTACGCGCCGTTGACGAAGAAGGTCGCCGGGACGTTCGCCTTCTTCAGCTCCTCGAAGATCCGCTGCACGTTTGCCGGCGCGTACCCATCGTCGAAGGTGAGGGCCACGACCCGGTCGGTCCGCGGGCCGTGGTAGACGACGCGCGGAGCTGCGGTTGCCGCGGCGCTGTCCGCCCGGGCGGCGGCCACGGTCCCACCGGCAGCGCCGACGCGGCTCGCGGCTGGCAGCCGCAGCCACGTCCGTGTTTCGCGGCCCGGCGGCACGGATGGGAGCGGCCGTCAGCCCGACGACCAGCATGGGCAGGACCACGACCAGCACCCCACGGAGCAGGGCGTGGGCACGGCGATGCGCGAGCCGGCTGCGGGACATGCGCACACGATAGACGCCCCCTGAGCCAGCCGCGCGAGGGCGGCGGGTCGCGGCTCAGGCGGCCGGCGTCGAACCCGGAACCGGCGCCGACTCGCCGACCGCGATCCCGGTGAACTCGCGCATGTCGAAGGCAACGAGCTCCGGGAACGACCGGACGATGCCGACCAGGCCGACCAGGCAGAGCAGCCCGCCGCTCACCACGGAGAGCTGGGCGCCCGCGGCGGCGGCCACCGCGCTTGCCTCCATGTCACCGAGGCGGGGCCCGCCGGTCACGACCAGTCCGTGGATGGAGGTGATCCGCCCACGGAGCTCGTCGGGCGTGATCAGCTGGACGATCGCGCTGCGGAGGACCGCCGTCATCACGTCGGCCGCCCCGGCGGCCGCCAGGAAGAGGAGCGCGAGCGGGAAGCTGAACGTGCACAGCCCGAACGCGGTGATCGCGAGGGCCCAGCCGAGGGAGGCCCACAGCACGGCGCGCCCGGTCCGCCGGAAGCGTCCCACCCAGCCGGTCAGCAGCGCGCCGACCAAGGCACCGACGGCCGGTGCCGCAGCAAGGACCCCGAGCCCGGCCGGCCCGACCCGGAACACGTCCAGGGCGAAAACGGGGAAGAGCGCCGTCGGCATCCCGAATACCATCGCGTTGAGGTCCACCGCGAACGTCGCGAGGATGGCCCGACGCTGGCGCGCGAAGCGCAGGCCTTCCGCGATCCCGGACAGGCTGGGGCGGCGGGCGCCGTGGGCCGGCGGGATCGGCGCGATGCAGACGAGCGCCCAGATCGCGGCCACGAACGTGACCGCGTCGAAGGCGTAGCCAGCGGCGATCCCGAACGTGGCGAGAACCAG
>CAWDCJ010000011.1:0-624452 GCA_963800795.1 uncultured Chloroflexia bacterium | reverse complement strand
GCGGCCGGGTCCGGGGTTCAGCCCGGCGCGGCAAGCCAGGCCGACGACCGAGTCGAGATGGTGCTCCACGCCGCGGAGCCACCAGAGCGGCAGCACCGCGATCGCGAGCATGACCAGGGTCGCGACCAGCAGGCCGTCGATGCCGCTCCGTCCGCGGCGGCCCCGCCCACCAGGCTGCCCGTGATCTGGCCCACGCCCAGGAACACGGAGTACAGGCCCATGATCGCCCCCCGGTCGCGCGGGTAGGGCTCCGACATGTCCGCGAGCAGGCCGAGGGCTGCCGGCGTGGATCCGGCGAGCACGAACAGCCCGCCGACGACGGGCACCGAGAGGACGAGCGTCACGATCACGGGCAGTCCGCCGCCGTGGTTGATGGCGACGGCCGCCACGACGAGCGCCGCCCCGCCGCCCAGGCCGTACAGGATGATGGTGGTCCGGCGCATCTTCTTGAACCGGTTGCCCCAGTAGACGAGGCCCGCGAAGAAGACAAGCATTCCGACCGCCAGGCCCGCGCTCACGAGCAGCGGCGACGCGCCGGCCATCAGACGCTGGTTGGCGAAGCGCGGGTCGGGTCCCGACACGAACTGGAAGATGGACTGGGACGTCCACAGGCCGATCGCAGCGTTGACCGCGATCCAGGTGGGCGCCAGGAGCCAGACGTGGGCCCCCGAGAGGATCTGCAAGTAGCGGGCCAGGCTTGTTCGCTGCTCGTGTTCGTGGCCACCGTGCACGGCCCGGGGGTCGGCGACGCCGAACCGGTAGATCGCCCACGAGATACCGTAGACGACCGCGTTGACGAAGAACGCGTCACGGTGGAGGAGCGTCCAGAGCGGCCCCGCGGCGACGATGCCCGCGCCCAGGCCGGCGAGCGTCGCGGCCTCGAAGCGCGCGACCGCCTTCCCGCGCAGGCCTTCGTCGGCCAGCGTGGCAATCGCGATGAAGCCCAGGATGGAGGGCACGCTGGCCGCGCTCGAGGCGCCCTCCAGCCAGCGCGTGGCGCCCAGCAGCCACAGGTTCGTGGTGAGCCCGGTCAGGATGACCGCGGTGGCGCCGAAGACGGGCCCGAGCTGCATGATCCGGTGGTAGCCGAAGCGATCGGCCAGCGACCCGAACAGCGGGGAGAGGATCAGCTCGGCGGCGAAGAAGGCGGCCGTGAACACGGCAATCGTGATCGAAGAGACGTGCGGTCCGCCGTGCCGGTGAAGCTCGGCCAGGTAGTAGACCAGCATCGCACCGGTCAGGCCCGTGCTGAAGCGAAGGGTGAGCGTCCCGCACGATGACGGACCAGATGGAGCGTGTCACGGATGCAGGGTACCCGGCATCAGGCGTGTCCGGCAGCCCAAGATCGGCCCGGCGACCCTAGAATCCGCTCCATGGACGCCGTCCGACCGCTTGCCCCAATGCCGCTCGCCCGCGGTGGCGCCGGCGCGGTGGTCGCACCGCATCACCTAGCGACCACGGCTGGTCTCGGCATCCTCCGGCAGGGCGGCAGCGCGGTCGACGCGGCGATCGCGACGAACGCGGTCCTGGCGGTCGTGATGGGCGAGGCGTGCGGCCTCGGGGGGACGCGTTCTGGCTGGTCTGGGACGAGGCCGTCCGGCACGCCAGACCGCGCTCAACGGGTCGGGACGCGCCCCGGCGGGCACAGACGCCGACGCCCTCCGGGCCCGTGGGCTGGCGGCGCTGCCCCTCCGCGGGCCGCTCACGATCACCGTCCCCGGCGCGGTCCGCTCCTGGGCCGACGCGCATGCGCGCTGGGGACGCCTGCCGATCGCGACGCTGCTGGCCCCGGCGATCGAGATGGCCCGGGGCGGCTTCCCGGCCGACGAGCACTTCGTGCGGGCGGTCGAGGCGATCGGGCCCGCTCTTCGACGCGGCGCTCGGGCGGCTGGCGGCGCGGCTGGCACGCCACCTACCGGCCCCACGGGCGGCCGTGGGGCCTCGGCGAGCGGGTCCGGCTTCCCGCCCTCGGCGGCGACCCTGGAGCGGCTCGCGACGCGCCGGGCTGGCCGACTTCTACACCGGTGAGATCGCGGCGCGCCAGGCCGCCGGCCTCGCAGCGGCTGGCTCGATGTGCACGGCCGGGGACCTCGCGAGCGCATGCGTCGACCTGGGAGACGCCGCTCACGCTGGACTATCGCGGCATCACGGCCACCACGCATCCGCCCAACAGCTCGGGCGTGACCGGCCTCGAGGTGCTCAACATCCTCCGGGCGCTGCCGGCGCCTGCCCCGGCCGAGTTCATTCCGGGAGACGGCGGCCGCACCGCAGGCCCGCGGCGTGCGCTGGGTCCACGCCGGGATCGAGGCGACCAAGCGCGCGCTCGCGGACCGCGACGCGTTCCTGACCGACCCGGCGTTCGCGGCCGTCCCCGTCGGACGGCTGCTGGACGCCGCCTACGGCGCGGAGCTCGCCGCGGCGATCGATCCGGGGAGGGCCGCCAGGCCCGCGCCGGCGACCAACCCGCCGGGCGGAGGGACGGTCTATCTCGCGGTCGTGGACCGCCGCGGGAACGCGGTCAGCCTGATCGAATCGAACTACGCGGGCTTCGGGTCGGGAATCGTGGAGCCGTCGACGGGGATCGCCTACCAGAACCGGGGCAGCTACTTCAGCCTGGACCCGGCCCACCCGAACGTGCTGGCCCCCGGGAAGCGAACGCTCCACACGCTGATGCCCGGGATGCTCTTCCGCGACGGCCGGCCGTGGGTGGTGCACGGGTCGATGGGCGGCGACGCGCAACCGGCGATCTTCGCCCAGGTCGTCTCGGCGCTGGTCGACGGCGGCGTGGATGTCGCGACCGCGGTCGGCGCGCCGCGCTGGCATCGCCGCCGCTGCCCGGCACTTCGCCCCACCTGACACGGTCGTCATCGAGGCGCGCTTCCGTGCCGGCCTCCTGGACCGACTGGCCGCCCTCGGCCATCACCTCGACGTCCGGGCGCCGTTCGACGGCGCGCTGGGACACGCCCACGCGATCGAGCTGGTCGAAGGCGGGACCGGGCCGCGGCGGGACGCTGGCGGCCGCCACCGACCCGAGGTCGCTCGGGCTGCCGGCTGCCTGGTGAGCCGCGTGCCCGAGCGCGACGAGCTGCTCTCCCCGGGTCCGCGCGCGGCGTTGCTCGACCGATTGGGCGCGCTGACCGTCTCGGACCTGCACGCGCTGGATGCGGCCGTCCGCGCGCTGCGCGACGAGAAGCCGTACCGCGGGCGGGTCGACCGGGGCTTCTGGCTCGCCTGGTACGCGGGGCCGCCGCTGGCGAAGAGGGAGGGTTCCGAGCTCGACGACCTGTTCACGCGAGGTGGTCGTCGCCATCGCCGGTGGGCTGACCGGGCTGGACGCGGACGCAATCACGGCGAGCCGGGGAGAGCCCCAGCAGGAAGGTGCCCTCGGCGACATCGCGCGCCTGTTCCTCCCCGCCTCGAGCGGACGGTCCCGCCCGGACGCGGCGATCCGGTTGATCGACCGCGCCGTCGCACCATGGGATCCGCGCCTCGCGATCGTGGCCTGCTGGAACGTTGCCTGCGCCGCCACGCTCCGCCGACACCTGGCCGCCGGCGTGGTCGACGTGCTGGAGGCCGGGTGGCGGACGGCTCTCGGAGAACCGCCGGCCTGACGTGCGGCCGCCCGGCACCCGCGGCCGCGGCGGCCCCGCCGCCCGGCCCATCACGCGTGCGATACTCGCGGCTGGACGAGCCACACGAATGCGCCCACGCGGCGGCCGCGCGGCCCACGGAGGACCCGGTGACCTCGAACATCTCCCAGTCCTACCCGTACTCGAGCGAGACAGAGGCGGAGCGCGGGGCCGCTGTCGCGGCGGCGATCGCAGCCCACGCCGGCCTCGACGCGACGATCGCGAGCGAGGCCGTGCCTCTCGACGCGGGAGACAGCCTGGTGGACCTACCACCACGGCGGCTGTGGCGGAACGCTCCACGTGGCCGGCTATGCGCTGGATCGGCACGCGGTCTACGTGGTCTGCGACCGCTGCGGGAAGACCGCCCTCCGCTGAGCAGCGTCGACCGCAATCGACCGACCGCGACGGTGACCGCCGTTCCGAGCGACGAACCGGGCCCGGTCGTGCTCCGCGCCGCGCGGCGGCGTCTGGTCGTCGACATGCTCGGGATCGTCGCCTCCGCGGCCGGGTTCGGCATGGTCTTCGGGTTGACCGCGCGGGCGAACGGCTTCTCCCCGCTCGAGGCCGTGGTGTTCTCCGTGGTCGTCTTCGCGGGCGCATCGCAGTTCGCCGCCGCCGGAATGGTCGGGGCGGGCTACGGCTGGCCGGCGATCGTGGTCCTGACGGCGCTCGTGAACGCCCGGCACATCCTCTACGCCGCCGCCCTGGGCCCATGGCTGCGCGACCGCCCGAGGCGCGAGCGGGCGCTCATGGCGCACGTCCTGACCGACGAGGCTTTTGCGCTCAGCCTGGTCCATTTCCGGCGGCTCGGCTTCGCCGACCGGCGTGGGTACTGGCTGGCGGCGATCGGCGGCGTCTTCATCCCGTGGAACCTCGCCACGCTGATCGGCGTGCTGGGCGGCCAGATGGTTCCCGATCCGCGCGTCCTCGGGCTGGACGTCGTCTTCCCCGCTGCGATGGCCGGGCTCGCGGTCGGGCTGGCCACGGGCAGGCGGGAGGTCGCCGCGGGCGTCGCCGGGGTCGGCATCGCCCTCGCCGTCGGGCTGGTGGTCGACCCACGGGCGGGCGTCCTGGCGGGCGGGCTCGTCGGCCCGTTCGTCGGCCTGCTGGTTCCGCGCCGCGACCCGGCCGTGCCCGAGCCGGACGAGCTGCCGGCGGAGCCGGGCGCGTTCAGCAGGCCCGGCAGGTCCGACGACGGGATCGCGCCGTGACAGGACTGGCATGACCGGCGGGCTGGTCTTCCTGGCGCTGCTCATGGCTGCGGTCACCTACCCGGCGCGTGCGGTTCCATTGCTGGCCCCGGCGTTCGAGCGGCTGCCGGCGCGCGCCCTCGAGTATCTCCGGTTGGTCGGCCCGGCCGTCCTCGGAGCGATCGCCGCCTCGCAGGCGCTGCTCGTCACAGGCGCGGACGGCCGCCCCTCGATCCACATCGGGATCGACGTCCTCGCGGTAGTAGCCTGCGTCGCATTGGTCGCCTGGCGGCGGAACCTCTTCGTGGGACTGCTCGTCGCGGTTGTCCTCACCGCCGCGGTCCGGGCGCTCGGGGTGGGTTAGGTCCCGGGGCCGGCTCTCCGCGTGGTGAGCGCCGCGTCGGTCCGTCGCCCGATTCCCGTCCGTCGCTGATGTCCGACCGTCGGTGACGCGCAGGTCGCCGGGGCCGGTCAGGGGGCCGCGCCGGGCCGCCAGCCCGCGATCAGCGGGTCTCGCCCGACCGCGAGGAGCAGGGCCGCGAAGAGCGTCGTACGCGGGACGATGCTCGTCACGTCGAGCCACTCGTCGGGCGAGTGGTCCAGCCCGCCGATCGGGCCCAGGCCGTCGAGCGTCGGCACCCCCATCGCGGCGGTCGTGTTGGCGTCCGACGCACCCCCGGTCATGGCGTCGCGCACGGCGAAGCCCAGCCGGCCGGCGATCGCCTGAACGTGCTCGACGAGCCGGGCGGAACGCGCAAGCTTCTCCATCGGCGGGTGTCGGTGGCGCTCGACGGCCGATACCACGACTCCCGGGACCGTCGGGGTGGCGGCGAGCTCGCGCACCGCGGCGGTGGCGGCCTCCATGGCCTCCCCGTCCTCCGCCCGCAGGTCGACCTCGAGGATGGCCTGCTCGGCCACCACGTTGGGGCGCGTCCCGCCCGAGATCACGCCGACGTTGCAGGTCACGCCCGGCCAGCGACCGGTCAGCCCATGCAGGCCCACGACCTGGTACGCCGCTTCGAGGATTGCGCTGCGCCCCTTCTCCGGCTCCACCCCCGCGTGAGCCGCGCGACCCGTGATCGTCACCTGGAAGTCCACCGTCCCCTTGCGCGCCGAGACGATGTCGCCATTCGCGCGAGCGCACTCGAGCACGAACGCCACGTCGCAGTCGGCCGCGACGCGCCGAACGTGGGCCGTCGAGACCGGCGAGCCGATCTCCTCGTCCGGGTTCGCGATGACCGTCAACTGCTCGAAGGGGAGCCCGCCCGCGGCCAGCACCGCCTCGAGCCCGTAGACCAGGGTGACCAGCCCGGCCTTCATGTCGGTCACCCCGGGCCCGGTCGCGACGCCGCCCGCGAGCCGGAACGGGCGCTCAGCGGCCGTCCCGGCCGGGAAGACGGTGTCCGTGTGCCCGATCAACAGGGCGCGTGGACCGCCCGGTTCGCCCGCGAAGACCGCCTCGACGGTGTCGCCGAGCCGGCCGGCCGGGTCGGCGTGCCGGGTCACCCTGCCACCCAGCCGGGCAAGGCGATCGGCCGCCCAGCCGGCGACCTTGTTCACCCCGTCGCGCGTGTAGCTGCCGGAGTCCAGGTTGACGAGGCGCTCGAGGTCGGCGAGCAGGCTCGGCTGCGCCGCGGCGATCCGCGCCCGCAGCGCGGCGAGATCGCGGTCGGGCAGAAGCGCGGCCAGTTCCGTCGGCATCGCGACAGTCTAGATCGGAGGTGCATCGGGGCACCGGTCGCGGAGCGTGAGTCTGGACGAAACCCCATAGGACAGGAGTACTCTCCCCTTTCACAGGCGGAAGTACCTTCAACGCCCGGGCTCCCCGCAGCCGGGAGGCCGGGCCGCCGACCGGGCGGGCCGAGGTTCGAGATCGGTGCCGAAGATCCAGGGTCTCTGGCGACCCCGCACGAAGACCGACGAGGCGGACTTCGAAACCGCCAAGACGCGCACGGCGGCGCGCCTCGCCGATCTCTTCGGCGTCGACGCGCCGGCGCCCCGGTGGCGATGGGCCACCTGCGCACGTCGACGAGGCCGCTGAACCCGGCGGTCGCTCACGCCGATGACACGGCTCCGAGACCGGGGCGGCCGGTCGCGCCGCACGAGGAGCAGCCGGCGGCGCCCGCGCCGATCGTCGTCGAGGAGGGTCCTGGTCTCGTCGGCGTGATGGCGGAACCCGACCGGGCGACGCCGGATCTCGTGGGGGTGATGGCGCCAGCCGACGAGACGATTGCCGCCGCCCCGCCGAGCGATGCCTGCCACGCCGGCCGATGCGGCCACGGTCGGGCGATCCCGGCCGTGACGGCGACGACGCTCGGCGCCGAGGGCAGCACCGTCGCGGGGAGCGCCCCGTCGACCGGAGCAGGCCGATCACGCCGCCGGAGCGCCCGCGCGGTCCGGGCGCGTGAACGCGAGCGCGCCAAGCGGAGCCGTCCGCGGGCCACGGCGCCCGTCGCCGGTCGCCACGCGCTGGAGGCCACGGCAGCGAAGGCGGCGCCGGCGCTGGCCGCCGCGACGTGCCCCTACTGCGCCGTCCTGCTGCAGCCGCCGCCCGTCGCGTCGCAGCGCTGCGCGCGTGCCGCCAGCGGATCATCGTCAAGCGCGTCGACGGGCGGGCCGTCTACCTGACGGAGGCGGCCGTCCCCGTGTTCCAGGCCGAGCGCCGGCGGATCGCCAGCGCCGGACGGCTGAACCGCGAGCGCGCTCGCTGGCTCAAGCTCGCGGCCGCGGCCGGAGCACCCGCCGACCGGGCGACCCGCCTGGGCGCGGCCGAGGTCTCCGAGCAGGTGGTCGAGGGCTGCCGGACGCTCTACATGGGCACCGTCGAGCGTCGTTCCGGGCTGCCAGGCGCGAGCGGCGATGGGAGGATGCTTCGCGGATCCGGCGTGCGCAGGCGCAGGCCCTGCACCGGGTGGCGGGCTCGCCGGTGCCACCGCCGGAGGCGGATCCTCAGGCTCCATCGGGACGGCACGGCAGCCGAGTTGCGCGGCATCGCGAGAGATCGCCCGCGAGGCCCAGCTCGTCGGTGCGGCCTGTTGCGACACCTGCCGCGCCGACGACGGCCGCATCCTCCGGATCACGGCCGAGCTCCGCACCCCCCGGCTCCCCCACGACGGCTGCCCGAGGGGACTCTGCCGTTGCCGATGGGACCTCCCGGCACGATATCGAACGACGGTTCGGCGCTACCTGCGGCGACGGCCGCGGGCGGACAAGGCGGTCGGCACGGCTGAGCTCTTGCCCACAGGCTGAGCCGTCGTCCCCTTCCCCGAGGGCGGTCTCAGCCTTGGCCTCGGAGCGGCGGGCGGCACCGGGGTTTCGGCGCGATGCGATACTCCCCCGCATGGCATCCGGACGGGCGGGGGATCTCGTGGCCGGGCTGGTGGACGGCCCGACCCGGCGACGGGGCAACGTCTACCGGCGATCCCTTCGACGCCAGGTCTCCCGGCTCCACGATCGGCGCCGGCTGCTGGCGATCTTCCTGCTTGCCCTCGCCGGGGGTATCGGCCTGGCGGGGATGTTCGCGCGAGGGGAGCTGGGGGGCGTGGATGCCCGCGCCTACTGGGCCGCCGTCCGGATCTGGATCAACGGCGGAGATCCATACCATCCGGCAAGCCCGTTCATGCCGTACGTCTATGCGCCATGGCTGCTCCCGGCCTTCACGCCGTGGGCGTTGCTGCCGTGGGACGTCGCCTGGTTCGTCTGGCGGGGAGGGACGATCCTGCTCCTCCTCTGGACGGTCGCCTGGGCGTACCGCCGCCGCCCGCTCGCGACGGCGGCCGTGGCGGTCGTGCTGGCCTTCCCGGTCTTCGCGAACCTCGACACCGGCAACATCAACCTGATCCTCGTCCTCGTGCTGTGGGGCGCCCAGTTCACTGGTCCGCGGACGGCTGGCCTTTTCTGGGCGCTGGCGACCACCATCAAGTGGGTCCCGGCCGTGTTCCTCGGGATCCTCGCCCCCCGGGCACGCCTGCACGGCGTGCTCTTCCTGGCGATCGCCGGCCTGCTGACGCTCGCGACGCTTCCGCTGACGATCGTCCAGCTCACCGTCCTGTTCGCCATACCCAGGCCGGCCAGGCTTGACTACCTTGTGTACCTCTGGGCGCTCGTTCCCTCCATCTGGCTGCGGCAGGACCCGGCGTGGTTCCTGCGGCCGGCAACGTGGCGGGCCTGGGCCCGGGATGGGCTCGCGGTCATCCGCCAGCCGGGGATGGTCGTGGAGGGGGTTCGGGGCGCCTTTGGCCTGTCGCCTTCCCCTGCTCCACCGGCCGACACGCGGCCCTAGGCGGCGCGCTCCCGCGGTTCCACGACCCAGCGGAGCAGCAGCGCACCGATCCCGAAGACGAGGATCGAGAGGAGATAGGCGGCGCGTGGGCCGGCGCCGGGGTTCCCCAGGCCGTAGAAGACATCCACGAAGATCCCGCCCACGATTCCGGCCACGAGGCCGTTGGTGGCCGTGGCCACGTTGCTGATCCCCATGTAGCGGCCCGCCGACGCCTTCGGTACGAGATCCGTGATGAGCGCCCAATCGACCGCGAGGAACGTGCCGGCCCCGGCGCCAACAAGGATGGCCCCGGGCAGCGAAAGCAGCGGCGTCGGAGCGATCGCGATGACCGCCATTCCCACCGCGCCCGTCGCGCACGCAGCGTAGATGACCGGCTTGCGGCCGATGCGGTCCGAGATTCGCGCCGAGGGCAGGGTGGCGGCGACGGTCGTGAGCGCCACGGCGACCGTCATCAGGTTGATCCAGAAGGTCCGCTCGGCAAGGTCCAGCGACTGCGATCGCTCGAAGTAGCGGACCGCGAGGGCGAGCAGGAAGGCCGTCCCTCCCAGGATGAAGAACCGGGACGCGACCAGGAACACGAAGCTGCGATCGGCAAGGATGTCCGTCCCCCAGGCCTCGGCCGCGATGCTCCGCCAGGAGCGACCACCACGTGGCCTCGCCCCGCGGCCCTCGTCGAGGCGGTAGACCAGCATGACCATGGTCAGAAACTCGACCAGGCCGAGCGCGATCGTGGGCGCCACGTAGCTGCCGGCGAGCTCCCGGCCGACCGTGATCGTGAGGATCCCGCCCACCGTGCCGAGGATCTGCATGACGCCAACGAGCGCGCTCGCGAAGCCCACCTGGGAGGGCGGCACAAGGTCGGGCAAGTAACCCTGGAACGGGCCCTGGGCGAAGTTCGAGCTGAGCTGGAGGAGGGCAAGGAACGCGGCCAGGGCGAGCAGCGTCGCAGACGTGGCGATCCCGACGACGAAGATGATGTCGAGGCTGGTGCCCAGGATGATGTACGGCTTGCGCCGTCCCCAGCGCGAGATCGTGTAGTCGCTGATGGACCCGATCGTGGGCTGCACCGCGACCGCGATCGCGACGCCGGCGACCTGGGCCAGGCCGGTCATGAGGCCGACCTCGGACACGGGGACGAGCGACGGCATTCGCTCCTGGACCAGGATCGTGACGCCGTTCATGACGGACACGAGGCCGTACCAGTAGACCGCCAGCTGGAGCAGCTGGGCAACCGTCAGAAGGCGGGTCGGGGCACCTTCGCCACTGCCCGGCTCGAGCCTGGCGACCTCGTCAGCCGGCGCCTCGGTCGGCGAGCCCGGCTCGTCGCGTCCCTGCGCGCCCGCCGCGCCGGCCATCGCGGGCCTCCCTTCGCCCCCCGGAGCCGCAAGCATCCAGTTCGTGCGGCGCCGCGTCAATGCCCGAACGCGGCTCGCCGTTGCCCGGCTCGCTGCCGGGCGACTGGCGCGACTGCCCCGGCGACTGGCAGCGCGGGCACCAGACGGTGGTCCGGGGGAGAGCCCCGTGCCGTCGTGCGGAGATCGGCGTCCCGCAACGCCGACAGGGCCGGCCGGCTCGACCGTAGACCCACAGCCGGCCACGTGCCGGTCCTCCCGCCGCAACCCGGTCCCGGCCGCCCCCCACGCGCCCGGTGGTGACCCGGACCGGCGCGGACCGGTTGGCACGCAGCAACGCGCGGGACCGGGCGACGAGCCCCGCCAGGGTCGCGTCATCGAGCGTCGCGACCGGCGTGAACGGGTCGACGCGCTCGATGAACAGCACCTCGTTCTTGTACTCGTTCCCGACCCCGGCCATGGCGCGCTGATCCAGGAGGGCCTCCGCGATGGTCAGGACGGCTCGCGACGGTTCGCGCAAACGTCGGACTGCCTCGGCGGAATCGAATTCGTCTGCGCACAGGTCCGGGCCAAGCGCGCCGAGCGGCGGATGGAGCGCCGCCGTCCTGCTTTCCAGGAGCTCGACCACGGGAGCGTCGAAGCACACGGCGACTGCGCCGGCGACCTCGAGGACCAGCGCGGCCCGGCCCGGCGAGCGGCGCCACCGCTCCCCCGGCGCGTAGCGATGCCAGGTGCCGGTCATGCGGAGGTGCGTCCGGAGTTCCAGCCCGTTGGCGAAGCGGATCAGCAGGTTCTTGCCGTGCGCCTCGACGGCCAGGATCTCCGAGCCGACCACGCGGTCCACGCGCGGGCCGGGAATGCGGGCCCGGGCGGCGAGCAGCGCGCGCCCGACCAGGTACGGGCGTAACCCGGCAGCGGTCCGGAAGAGCGTGTCACCCTCGGGCACGTGCGTCCGCCTGGCTCGCGCTCGGCACGCGGAGCACCATCCCGCGGTAGCCGGCCGAGAAGCCGCCCGCCGCCAGGCGCTCGGCCCACGGGCTGGCCGGGCCGACCGGGTCGCCATCGACACGGCTCACGACCAGCTCGCGCGCGCGGCCGTCCACCACGAGCATCCGGAGCGCGGCGAGCGCCGCCGCGAGGAGGCCGGGGTCGTCGGCCGCGGGGAAGGTCACCAGGCCGCGACCGCCGCGCTCGAGGTAGACGACGGGTGCCCCGTCCACCAGCGCCACGTACGCGCCCGCCGCCCGTTGAACCGGGCGGCGGTCCGAGGCGTCCCGGCGGGGCCACGCCAGCGCGGCGCCGTAGGGCTGGGCGGGATCGGCGGCCGCAAGCAGGTCGACGCGCGACGCTGCAGCCTCCGGGTCGCGGACGCCACGGAGACGGTCGATCGCCCCGGCCAGCGCGAACTGGGCCGCACCCAACCCATCGACGAAGTAGCCACGGCGGATCCGACCGGCTTCCTCGAGGGCCCGCAGGACCGGGTAGATCGCCGCGAAGCCACCCTCGATGCCCTCGGCAAGCACCGCCTCGCGGGTCAGGACGCCATGGCGGTCCAGCAGGGCGAGCGCCAGCGCGTGGAGCCGCCGCGTCGCGTCGGATGCGGCGGCTCCATCGGCGACCGGCGCGGCCGCGGAACGTGCTCCCCCGCCGGCTTCCACGCCTGCCTCCACGCGCGACCAGCGGCCGGCGGCCTCCGGCGGTCCCAGCGTGGCCAGCCGTCCCGGCCGCGGGCGCCGGTCGCCGCCCGGGCGCTTCCAGCGGAGCGCCCGGAGTGGCGCGAACGTGTCGTTCGTCACTTCGCCTGCCCAGACAAGGTCCCAGAGGGCGTCCAGCACCTCGCGGTCTGTGCCGCCTCCCGCTGCGGCGAAGATCTCGCGGTAGAACGAGGCGCCGCGGCGCGCCAGGAGCTCGCGAATGGCAGCCCGGCGCGGCTCGGCGGCCTGGTCTCCGCGTGACCTCCCGGGGCGTCGCCAGCAACGCGCGAAGTCCGTCGCTCCTGCCGGGGCGGAACAGCGCAACCCGGCCGTCGTCACGGCCGAGCGACCCACAGCCGATCCAGGCGACCTCGCCGAGGGAGCCGAGCTCATCGAGCAGGCGCGGCTGGTAGCCCGGGACGCGCGCGGGGAGAACGTCCCGCTCCAGGACCGAAGCCGGGATCGGGACGCCTGCCAGCTGGTCAACGACCTCCGCGAGTCGTTCCAGGGCGGCCTGGCCGCGGAGCAGGGCCGGATGCTCCGTCCCGGGAGCAGGCACGGGCGAGACGCCCTGCCAGGCGGGCAGGAACCGGGCGAACGCGGTTGCGTCGACCGCCTCGACCTCCCGCCGCAGGCGTGCCAGCGACCGGCGCCGGAGGACCTCGGAGCACTCCCGGGTCACACCACTCGCGCTCGGCGCCGCCGGGCCGGAACTCGCCGAGGAGGATCGTCCCGGCGCCGCCCAGGCGGGCGAGCGCCTCGTCGACGATGCCCACCGGCAGCCCCCAGCGACGGGCGGGCTCGGCCGCCAGGAATGGACCGTGGGTGCGGGCCCAGCGCGCGAGCAGGCCTCCCAGCGCGTCGTGGGTCGCCCCAAGGAAGGCGACGGGCGTCCCCGGGGGCGGCTGGGCGCCCGTGGCATCGCGGTAACGGCCGGCATCCTCCACCGCGATCCAGCGCGGCACGCCGGCGATCCGCACGGCGACGGCGCGGCGGGCCCCGGCGAGCGCCTCCAGCCATTCGTGCGCGGCGGGTGGGCCACCCCGGGTCCGTGCCGCAACCTCGTCCTCCCCGAGATCGCCGAGACGACGCAGGAGGTCGGCGACCTGGTCGACCGAGCCCGCCTTCCGCTCGTCGGTCCGGGCCTGCAGGCCATCCTCCGTCTCATCGAGCGCAGCCGGGTCCAGGAGCTCGCGAAGCTCCTCCTGGCCGAGCAGCTCGCGGAGGAGGTCACGGTCGAGCGCGAGCGCCTGGGCCCGGCGCTCGGCGAGCGGCGCGTCACCCTCGTACATGTAGGCGGCGACGTAGTCGAACAGGAGGGATGAGGCCATGGGGGTCGCCGCCGGAGTCTCGACGCGATGGACGCGGATCTCCCGCCGACCGATCCCGCCCAGCACGTCGCGGAGGGCGGGCAGGTCGAAGACATCCGCCAGGCACTCGCGGTAGGTCTCGACGAGGATCGGGAAGCTCCCGTACCGGCTGGCGACGGCGAGCAGGTCGGCGGCCCGCTGGCGCTGCTGCCAGAGCGGGGTGCGGGAGCCCGGCCGGCGGCGCGGCAGGAGGAGCGCCCGGCCGGCATTCTCGCGGAAGCGGGCGGCGAAGAGCGCCGAGCCGCCGACCGCGGCAACGACCAGGTCCTCGATCGCGTCCGGGTCGGGGAAGAGCGCCTCTTCCACGCCGTCGAGGTCGCCCTCCGGCAGGCGGATCGCGATGCCGTCGTCCGACCAGATGGAGGCGACCTCCTGGCCGAGCAGCTCGCGCAGGCGGGCCTCGATCGCCAGCGACCAGGGAGCGTGGACGCGGCCACCGAACGGCGTCAGCAGGACCAGCCGCCAGTCACCCAGCTCGTCGCGGAAGCGCTCGACCACCACCCGGCGGTCGGTCGGCAGGGCGCCGGCCGCCGTCCGCTCGTCCTCCAGGTAGCCCACCAGGTTCTCCGCCGCAAGCGTGTCGAGGTGGTGTCGCTCTCGCAGCCGATCGACGAGGACCGCCCGGCCGGGCGCGCCGCGCGCGAGGTCTCCCTCGGCCGCCCGGATGAAGCTCCCCAGCGCGCGGCCCAGCTCGATCGGCCGGCCCACGGCGTCGCCCTTCCAGAACGGCAGCTTCCCGGGCTCGCCCGGGGCGGGGACCACGGTCACGCGCTGCGGGGTGATCTCGGTCACGCGCCAGCTGCTGGCCCCGAGAACGATCACGTCCCCGTGCATCCCCGCGCGGAGCTCGTAGACCATCTCCTCATCGAGCTCACCCACCCGGCGACCCGGCGTGCCGGCCTCGCCGGCCACGAAGACGCCGAACAGGCCCCGGTCCGGGATCGTCCCGCCCGACGTGACCGCCACCACGCGCGCGTCCCGCCTGCCCTCGACCATGTCCGCGGTACGGTCCCAGACGATCCGCGGCTTCAGCTCCGCGAACTCGTCGGACGGGTATGCGCCGGCCAGCATGGCGAGCACGCCTTCGAGCATCTCGCGGGTCAGCGTCTCGAACGGTGCCGCCCGGGTCACCGTGGCCAGCAGGTCGTCCACGGACCAGCGATCCATGACCGCCATCGCCACCAGCTGCTGGGCCAGCACGTCGAGCGGGTTGCGGGGGATCAGCGTGGCCTCGATCGCGCCCTCCCGCATCCGCTCGGCGACGACGGCGCACTCCAGCAGGTCGCCCCGGTACTTCGGGAAGATGACCCCGCGGCTGACCTCATCGACGCTGTGCCCGGCCCGCCCGACGCGCTGGAGCCCGCGGGCGACCGAGGTCGGCGACTCGACCTGGATCACCAGGTCGATCGCACCCATGTCGATCCCCAGCTCGAGCGACGAGGTCGCCACGAGCGCCGGCAGCCGGCCGTCCTTCAGCGCCTCCTCGATCGCGACGCGCTGCTCACGGGCGATGGAACCGTGGTGCGCGCGGACCAGATCCTCGCCGGCGAGCTCGTTCAGGCGTTGGGCCAAACGCTCGGCCAGGCGCCTGCTGTTCACGAAGACCAAGGTGCTCCGGTGGGACCGGATCAGCTCGAGGATGCGCGGGTGGATCGCGGGCCAGATGCTCACGCGCCGCTCGCCGCCGCCCACCGGGCCACCCGGCTGGTCCTCGGGGGGCAGCGCCTCGCCCAGGCGTCGCATGTCCTCCACGGGGACGACAACCTGGAGGTCGAGCGCTTTGCGTGTCCCGGGGTCGGCCAGCGTCACCTCGCGGCCCTCGCCGCAGCCGGCGAGGAAGCGCCCGATCGTCTCCAGCGGGCGCTGGGTCGCCGAGAGCCCGATCCGCTGGAAGGGAGGCGTGCCCGGGGCGCGCAGGCGTTCGAGGCGTTCGAGGCTCAGGGCCAGGTGCGCCCCGCGCTTCGTGCCGGCGATCGCATGGACCTCGTCGATGATCACGTGCTCCACGTTCCGCAGCACCTCGCGCGCCCCCGAGGTCAGCAGCAGATAGAGCGACTCCGGGGTCGTGATGAGGATCTCGGGCGGGTGCTTCGCGACCAGGCGCCGTTCCGCGGTCGGCGTGTCGCCCGTCCGGGAGGCGATCGCGATGGTCCGGACCGGGCTCCCGAGTCGTTCGCCCGCCAGCGCGATTCCGGCCAGGGGCGCCCGGAGGTTGCGCTCCACATCGTAGGTGAGGGCCTTGAGCGGGCTGACGTACAGGATCCGGACCGAGCCCGGGCCGCCGTCCGCAGCGGCGTGCGGGGCGGGTGACCGGACAAGGCGGTCCAGGCACCACAGGAAGGCGGCCAGCGTCTTGCCGCTCCCGGTCGGGGCATGCAGGAGAACGTGTCCGCCGGCGGCGATCGCGGGCCAGCCCGAGAGCTGGGCCGGCGTGGGGCTCGCGAAGGCATCCCGGAACCAGGCGGCGACGGGCGGGCTGAACAGGGCGAGAGGATCGTCGGCGGGCGCGGACCGGGGAGCCACGGGAGGCGGAGTATACGCCCGGTGCGACGAACCGACCGGACGTTCGAAACACGATCCTCGCCGCATCGCCGGCTGGCGCCCAGGAGGGCGCTCCGGCCGCTATCCCCCGGTGGGCGGCTCGAGGTTCGGCGTCCGCGACAGCCGCTCCCCTGGCGGATCCGAGGGCTCGAGGATCTCGTCCACGAGCCCCAGCTCCAGGCACTCGTCGGGCCCCAGGAAGCGCTCGCGGCCGGACCAGATGAAGCGCCGCCACCAGGCGGAATCGCGGTGGCCGGTTCGGCGCGCGAAGAGGTCGGCCACGGTGTGCTGGTAGTGCTCCGACAGGGCCTGGTAATCCTTGAAGATCCGCTCGTCTTCGCCCGACAGGATCCACTGGGTGGAGTGCAGCATCAGGGTCCCGAACCGGCCGATGGAGCGGTGGTCGCCGGCCTGGCTGACGATGGCGCCCATCGAGTAGGCGTAACCCAGCACGGCCGTGTCGATCCGGATGTCGAAGCGGCGCCGCATCCGGTTGATCATCTCCATCATCGCCAGCCCGTCCCCCACGGAGCCGCCGCCCGAGTTGATGTAGATCGTGATCCGCTCGTCGCGCTGGCCGCGGCGGGGAATGCTCATGAGCAGGAGGGACTTCGCGAAGTCCTCCGCGTGCGGGGCATCGATGTCCGTCACGAAGTACGAGCCGGTCGCATCGAGCGCCATGCGTCGCGCCTGGACTTCCGCCAGCAGCGACCCCAGATCGGGTACACGCATGCCCACTTCGGCCTCCTTCCAGCGCCCGCGAATCGTCGCCGACCCCGGCGTCACGAGGGTACGCCTCGCCGGGGTCGGTGCGCGACGCGAATCGGTCGTTCGATTCGTCAGGGGCGAACCCGGACGGGCTCCGGCGTGAGGCCGGTCGCGCTGCCGGTATCGGGAGCGCCTGCCCCCTGGCCGGCCGCGCGGACCCTGCCGTCGACGTTCCGGGATGCGGGGATCGCCAGCGCCGTCAGCGTGCCGATCCCGAGGACGGTCGCGCCGAGCCAGACGGCCGGGACCAACCCATTCACGAACGCCTGGGGGGATGCGTAGCCACCAGCCGCGGAGAAGACCGAGGCGAGGATCGCGACCCCGAAGACGCCCCCGATCTCCCGAATCGCGTTGTTGGCGCCCGACGCCTGGCCCTCCTCGGCCCGCCGGACCGCGCCGAGCACCAGGCTCGCCGTGGGGGCGAAGAAGAGCGACATGCCGGTGCCCGCCAGCACGAACGCGGGGACCAGGCGCAGGTACTCCACGGTCGGCGTCGCGACCGCCGCGATCCAGGCCAGCCCAAGGCCCATCAGCGCCATGCCTGCCGCCAGCAGGGCTCGACCGCCGACTCGGCTCAACGCGAGTCCGGCCAGGGGCGCGACGACGATCGGCATCCCGGTCCACGGCAGGGTCCGGATGCCGGCCTCGAGCGGCGTGTAGCCCTGGACGATCTGGAAGAACTGGGCCAGCAGGAAGATCGACCCGAAGACCCCGAAGGACATCACGAAGCTGACGACGTTCACCGTCGCGAACTGGCGGCTCTCGAAGAAGCGGAGCGGCAGCATCGGCTCCGGCGTGCGTGCCTCGCGAATGACGAACCCAGCAAGGAGGACGGCGGCCGCGGCGAACGCGGCCAGGATCCCGGCGCTTGTCCAGCCATATCCATTTCCGTGGATCAGCGCCCACACGAGGGCGAGCAGCCCGCTCGAGGCGAGCGCCAGGCCGGGCAGATCGAGGCGCGTGGCCGGGCCCCGGCTTTCCGTGAGTCGAATCGAGCCCATCGCCAGCACCACGATCCCGATCGGGACGTTGAGCCAGAAGATCCAGTGCCAGTTGAGACCCTGGATGATCGCGCCGCCCACCAGCGGGCCGATCGCGATCGCGAGGCCCGAGATGCCGCCCCAGGCGCCGAGCGCCAGCCCACGGCGCTCCGGCGGCACGGCCGCGGACAGGAGCGTCAGCGTGAGCGGTGTGACGATCGCGGCGCCGATTCCCTGGATCGCCCGAGCGACCACGATGAGGTCGCCGGAGGGAGCGAGCGCGGCTGCCGCCGACCCGGCCGTGAAGATGGTCAGCCCCATGAGGAACACACGCTTTCGCCCGAAGCGGTCGCCGAGCGCGGCGCCGGTGAGGAGGAGGACGGCGAAGGCGAGGGTGTACGCGTTGACGGTCCACTCGAGCTGCGCCAGCGACGCGCCGAGGTCGGCCTTGATCACCGGCAGGGCCGTGGTGACGACGAGGTTGTCGAGCGCGGTCATGAACAGCGCGAGCGCGGTGACGACGAACGTCCATAGCGCGGAGCGGCGTGCGGTCATTGGACTTCCCTTCGACATATGTGATGTCTAGCTAGTTATCACTCACTATCTTCTTGCCCGAAAAAAGGGGGTCCGCGTGGACGCTAGGCGCTCCCTCCGTCGCACATCCGCGTCCACGCCAGGCCGGCGTCCGTAAGGTCGAGGGCGGCGGCCACGGTCAACAGCATTCCTTCGGCAAAGAAGCTCCGCAGCTCGGCTGCCGGAACACCCGAGATCTCGCTCACCCGACGCACGAGCGTCGCATAGCGCTCGCGGACGAAGGCGCCGACGACGGGATCGCCGGATGCCGCGTACGCGTGCAGCTGGAGCTGCAGGAGCGAACGGTCGGCCAGCATCCGGTGGTAGGCCTCGCCCATCGAGGCGAGGACCGGGTGCATCCCGGGCGGAACCACCGTGGCGGGGGTCCGGGCGGCGGATTCGAAGGCGATCGTGACGCGCTCAAAGGCCCGGTCGACGGCCGCGAGGAAGAGCTCCTGCTTGCTGCCAAAGAGCCGGAACACGTAGGGCTGGGAGACCCCCGCAAGGTCCGCGATCGTCTCCGTGGACGTGCCGGCGTAGCCGCTGGCGGCAAATGCCGAGACCGCGGCCTCGACGACCTCGGCCCGACGCTCGTCCGCGGAGATGCGCGGGCCCCGGGCCCGGCGGGCGGTTGTTGGATGCGCAGGAACCATGCAACGAAAGATAGTGACTACTAACTAGGTTGTCAACCCCGAACAGATGAGCACCCGTATCGACGGTCGCCTCGTGCTCGGCTACCATCGTGGATGTTCGGCCTCGACACGGTTGTTGTCCTCCTCGTCGTGCTCGCCATCGTGCTCGTGTGGCGCGGCCCGAAGACGCTCCCGAAGTGGGGTGAGGTGCTGGGACGGGGCGTGAGAGCCGCGCGCAAGGAAGCCGACGAGCTCCGACGGGATGACGACCGGGCAGACGGAGCCCCGAAGCCCTGACCGCGCTCGCCGATCAGCTCCTCGTCTACGAGCTCGCCCTCGCCCGACGCGATGGGGCCGCGATCCCGGGTGGCCTTGCCGACCTGCTCGCCGACGACTTCGAGGAGTTCGGGGCGAGCGGCCGGCGCTGGGATCGGGCCGCCACCCTGGCCCTGATCGAACGCCCGCCGACGATGGATGTGACGATCAGAGCGTTCACAGCGACCCCGCTCGACGGGCACGTCGTCCTGGTCACCTTCCGCACCGCATCGCAGGCTCCGGGCATGGCGGCCCGCCACGCGTGGCGATCCTCGCTCTGGGTGCATCGCGATGACCGCTGGCAACTCCGCTTCCACCAGGCGACGCCCACGACCACGGGCGAAGCAGGCGACGCGGGCACGCGCCTGAACCCAACGGTCGCCTGACCTCCGCGAGAGGTCGGCGCGGCGGGCCGCGGGACGCCTTCGAGCCCCCGGCCCGGGCGAGGCCTTCAGGCGGCCTGACCGGGTGACGTGTCCTGATCTGGCGCGGGGCGCGAACTCGAGGAATCAGCCGGACAGGAGCGCCGCGAGCGCCTCGGGCTCGGTGACCGGCTGGCGGCAGGCGAACGATCGGCAGACGAAGGCCGTCGGCAGGCCGCGCAGCGCGAAGCGCGCCTGCATCAGGGGAACCGCGCTCGTCGCCGGGTCCGGGGCGACGACAACCACCTGGCGGGGGCGAAAGCCGGCTCGAGCGACGTCCAGGAGCGCGCCGAGCCGCGGGTCATCGAGCTCGCCGACGAGGGCAACCTCATCGACGGGACCGGCGCGCCAGTCGAGCACCTGGAGCCACTGGGCGAACGCGGTCGGGTGGCGCGCGGGCGCGGTCCCGACCAGTCGCAGGGCGCCCTCGGCCGCGTCGGCATAGCGCCCTTCGCCGGTGAGCGCCTCCAGCCGAAGCAGCACGAGGGCCGCCATCGCGTTCCCCGACGGCAGGGCATTGTCCTCGACGGAGCAGGGCCGCGCGACCAGCCGCTCGGCGTCGTCGGCCGAGTCGTAGAACCCGCCCTCCGGCCGGGCGAAGTGGGCGAGGATCGTCTCTGCCAGGTCGCGGGCCGCCGTGAACCAGCGCTCGTTCGCGGTCGCCTCGTGGAGCGCCAGCAGTCCGTCGGCGAGGCAGGCGTGATCGTCCAGGGTCCCCGCGTGGCGCGCCCGGCCGTCCTTCCAGGATCGCCGGAGGCGGTTGCCGTCGTCGACCAGAACCTCCAGCAGCCGCCCGGCCGCCCGCTCGGCGATCGACCGGTAGCGCTGCCCCGCCTTTGCCAGCAGCGCATCCGGCTGACGGGCGAGGACGGCCGCCGCATCCGCAAAGGCGGCCAGCATCAGCCCGTTCCAGCCGGCGAGAGCCTTGTCATCGCGAGCCGGCTGCGGGCGTCGATCCCGCGCCGCCAGGAGCGCCAGGCGGTCCGCGGCGAGGCGCGACCGAACCTCGTCGTCGGGCAGGCTCACCCGTGCCGCCAGCTCGGCATCCGGCACGACGCGCCGGAGGATCGTGCGACCCTCCCAGTTCCCCGCCGCGGTAACGTCGAACGCGGCCGCGAACAGCTCGACGTCCGCCCCTCGGCCGGCTGCGACCAGCGCATCGCGGATCTCGACGGACGTCCAGGCGTAGGTCGCCCCCTCCTCGCCATCGGTGTCCGCGTCGAGGCTCGCCGCGAACACACCGTCCGGAAGCGTCATCTCGCGCTCCACGAAGTCGAGCGTGGAGCGAACGACGTCCAGGTCGGCTCGATGGTGGGCCAGCTGCCAGGCGTGGAGGTAGGCGCGGGCGAGCAGGCCGTTGTCGGAGAGCATCTTCTCGAAGTGGGGCACCAGCCAGGTAGGCTCCGTGGCGTAGCGGCTGAACCCCCCACCCAGCTGGTCGTGGATCCCCCCGGCCGCCATCCGGTCCAGGGTTGGGCGGACCAGCGGGAGCGCGCGGGCGTCGCCGGCTGCGGCGCGCCGGAGCAGGAACTCGAGCGCCATCGGCTGGGGGAACTTCATCGGGACACCCCAACCCGCGTCCACGACATCGAACCCTGATTCCAGGGCGGAGACGGCCGCATCGAGGATGGCGGTGCCGGTCGGCGCGGCGCCACGGGCACGAGCTGCGGTCGGCACCAGCACCGACGTGAGGCCCGTGGCCGCGCGCTCCACGTCGGCACGCCGCGCATGCCACGCTGCCGCGATCCCTTCCAGGACGTCGCGGAACGACGGCAGCCCGTGACGCCTGGTGTTCGGGTAGTACGTGCCGCCGTGGAACGGTCGGCCGTCGGGCGTCAGGAAGACGCTCATGGGCCAGCCACCGGACCCGGTCAGGGCCTGGACGGCCTGCATGTAGATCGCGTCGAGGTCCGGGCGCTCCTCGCGATCCACCTTGATGCTCACGAAGTTCGCATTGAGGTAGGCGGCGGTGCCCGCATCCTCGAAGGATTCGCGCTCCATCACGTGGCACCAGTGGCAGGCGGCGTAGCCGACCGAAAGGAAGATCGGACGGTCCTCGGTACGCGCCCGGTCCAGCGCCTCAGCACCCCAGGGATACCAATCCACCGGGTTGTGCGCGTGCTGGAGCAGGTATGGGCTCGTCTCCCCTGCCAGGCGGTTCATCCGCATGGCGGGATCGTAGCGCCCCGCAACGCCCGTGGGCAGAACCCGATGCGGCGGGTCACGTTCGGTCGCACGGTTATCATAATGAAAGGCCAGCTTTGCTAATTAGAGAAATACCTATTGACATCATTGACATCACAGGTGCACTATGCGTCCACCGAACGACGCCACGTACCGAGAGGCACACCATGCATGAGTACCGGATCCTCTTTCCCCGGTTGGGCTCCAGCGAGATCCGGCGTGAGCTGACCGGTCGGACCGCGGCCGCCAAGCGGCGCGGTGCCGACGGCTGCGTCCGCCCGGAGCCGCGGGCGCGGAAGGATCGCTCCTGATGCCACACGACGCCATCGCGACGTGCCCCATCTGCGGCGGGGAGCTGGCCGTCACCCGGCTCCATTGCCGTTCGTGCGCCACGACGCTCGAGGGCGATTTCAACGTGGGGCGTTTCGCGCGACTCTCACGCGAACAGTTCGCGCTCCTGGAGAGCTTCCTGCGCTCCAAGGGCAACCTGAAGGAGATGGAGCGTGAGCTCGGCATCTCGTATCCCACGGTGCGCGGGCGCGTCGAGGCGCTCCTGCGCGCGCTGGGGCTCTCCGACGAGACCGCCGTGGATGACGAGACCGCCGATAGCGTTCCAGGCCGAGCGGCGACCGTGGATGCGGCCACGATGGCCCTCGACGCCGCAGCGGCGAGGCGCGAGGTCCTCGAACGGCTCGCGCGCCACGAGATCGATGCCACCTCGGCGGCCGCCGAGCTTCGCGCCCTGGGAGGCTGACGATGGCTGACCAAACGGCACCCGCGGAATCCCTGGTCCGCGCCCACGATATCGGTCGCGCCGGTTCGGTCGTCGTCGCCGTCGAAGCGGACGACGTCCGGGTGCGCGGGGTGGACGGCACCACGGTGCGCCTCCTTGCGCCCACGATGGATCATCCTGCAATCGAGGTCGCCGCCGGTCCCGGCCGATACGCGGTTCGTCTCGCGCATCCCGTTCGCGGTCGTGTGTTCGGCTTCCGGCTTGGCGGCCACGGCTTCGGGCTCGAGGTGGGCGGCGGCACTGTCGAGCTCGAGGTCCCGCGCGACGCCCGGCTCGAGATCAGCGCCAGCAGCGGGGACGTGAGCGTGCGCGACGTGTCCGGGGCCGTTGCGATCCGCACCGTCAGCGGCGACATCTCCCTCCGCGGGGGCGGGGGCGACCTCCACATCGAGGCGGCATCGGGAAACCTCAGGGCCGTCGCCGAGGCGCCGGTCTCGTGCACCGCGAGGACCATCAGTGGCGACGTCGAGATCGATGCGCCGCGGATGGAGCGGACCAGCATCACGACCGTGAGCGGCGACGTGGAGATCGCCGGCGCCTTCGCGCCGGGCGGAGACCACCTCGTGACCACGACGTCAGGCGATGTGGAGCTCGCGGTCGAAGGCGGCGTCACGATCGACGTTCGGACTGTCTCGGGCGACGTCGGCCGCGATCATCCGGACCTCCGCGAGCACACCAGCCGGCGAGATCCGCTCGTCATCGGCAACGGCGCCGCTCGACTCGCGGTCCGGACGCTCTCCGGTGACATCGAGGTCCGTGCCGGCCGTGACCGCTCGCAGCGGGTCGCCGGCGCGGCGCCGCCATCCGGATTCGCGCCGGGCGCGCCGGTCGGCCCGATCGCGCCCGCCCAGCCGCCTCCAGGCAGCCCCGGACGAGCCGACCGGCGAGGTCGGATCCAACATGGCCCTGGACCAGGCCGCCACGCTCGCCGTCCTCGAGGCACTGGCACGTGGCGAGATCGGTGTGGCCGAAGCCGAGCGTCGCCTCGGCGCGACGATCAACCACGGTGGCTGACCCCTTTGGCGACATCCTTCGCCTCGTTGCCGAAGGCCGTCTGACACCCGCCGAGGCGGCTCCGATCCTCGACGCGCTCGCCGCCCGCGAACGACCCGCCCACGAGCCGGGCACGAGTGGGACGCCAGCCTCGGGCACCCGGGCAGGAACCGCGGGCGCTGGGCCGGGCCCGGGACCCGCGACCGGTGCGCCTTCGCGGATCCGCGTCCAGGTCCGCGAGAATGGGCGGGTCGTGGTCGATCTCCAGGTGCCGGGCGTCCTCGCGGGGCTGGCGAGCTCCCTACCGGGCATCCCGACCGGTTACGCGGATCGCGTGCGCGAGGCGCTCAGGACCGGCCTTCGCGGCCCCATCGTGGACATCCGGGACGAGGACGGCAGCGGGCTCAGCATCACGATCGACTGAGCGACGGATGGCGCCCCGTCGGGGGCAGGAGCCTGCCGCGGCCCGGCTACCATAGCCCGGTGCCCCGAGACACTCCCGGGCGAGCGCGCCGCCCCGACCCCGGCGCCGAGACCCCCAACCCCCCAGATCGCAGCCGGCGGCGGCGGATGCCGACGTTCGACCGGTTCGGCGTCCCGGCCGGCGCGCGGACCTCGGTCGATGAGTGGAAGATCTTCAGCGAGCGGCGCTTTCGGACGTTCCACGGGATCGGGGCTACCGCGGCTGCGGTCTTCGCGCTGGCCGGGGACGGCCTCACGATCCCGCTCCTGCTCGCCCTGGGAACCCCGGTCGCGGCGGCCACGATCATCGGCGTCCTCCCGTACGCGTTCAGCTCGGCACAGCTGCTCGTCCCGTCGCTCCTGCGTCGCACCGACGGGAACCTTCGCCGGGTGACGCTCGGCATCCTCGCGCTCGGCGAGACGCGCGGCTTCGTGCTCGCCGGCGTGGTGCTCCTCCAGCAGCTCCATCTCATCCCCTCGGCGGCCGCGATCGTGGCGATCGCGGCGGTGATGAGCATCGCCGGGGCCGCCTCCGCGATCGGTGGCGCCAACCTCCTGGCCTGGTACGGCGCCATCCTCGCGGAGGGCGACCGGCGCTTCGTCGCGCCCCGCGTGATGGGCATCACCCAGGGCCTGGGCGCCGTGCTCCTCCTGCCCGTCGCGCTCCTCGTGCAGGCGGGCCTGGGCGCGATCGGCCTGCTCGTCTACGCGATCATCTTCGCGATCGCGGGCGTCTTCGGGGTCGCAGAGCTGACGGTTCTGCGGCGCCTCCAGCACCCTGGACGCGTTCGGGTCGCGCCCCGCGGCCAGGCACCGCCGCGCAGCCCTGAGACGAACCGGTTCATCCGGGCGGTCGCGATCGCGGCATTCGGGGCCGGCATGGGCCCCTACCTGTCGATCTACAGCATCAGTGTCCTGGGGCTCTCGGCCGGCTTCGCCGTCCTGCTCTCGGCGATCTCGTCGGCGGCCGCGCTCGCATCGGCGACCGTCGTCGGCGGTTGGCTCAACCGCGGCTCCGCCTCGCGCACGCTGCGTCTCTCCTTCGTCCTGCGGGGTGGCTCGATGATCATCGGCCTGTTCGCGTTTCCCGGGAACCCCGTCGCCTGGCTGGTTCTCTTCGTGGTGGCCGCGATGGCGTCGGCGGGTGCTTCCGCCGCGACCCTGGCCGCCAACGAGCGGCTCCTCCGCCTCACCCGAGGCGTGGACCTCATCGGTGCGCAGGGGGCGTTCGTGGCCGGGAGCGCAGCCGGGCTCACGGTGGGCCAGACCACGTCGGGCCTCCTGCTGGCCCTCCTTCCGCTTGGCTACCCCGCCTTCGCGCTCCTGTTCACGGTCTCGGGGTTCACCCGGCTGGTCCTGGCAACCCGGGTGGAGGTTTCCCCGAACTGGTCGTCGGCCACCGCCGCCTTCGACGTCGGCCGAGCTGAAACGGGGCCGGAGGGACTGATGAAACCCCCGGAGGAAGGTCAGGCACGCTCGTCGCACCCTTGCATGGCCGGGGTACGGTAGTCGCCATGGGAGCAGCCCTCGCCCGAGCAGACAGGCGCCAGCCGGCGCGACAGCGCGATGGCGGGCGGTCGCCGGCCGCCTGCGTGCCGGCCCTCGACGTCGCGGCGAACCCGGCCACGCTTCAGGCCCTCATGGCCGGCGCGGACGCCGGAACCCGCGAACGGCTCGCGGACGCCGTCCAGCGCCGCCAGGGCAACGCCGCCCTCCAGCGCCTCGTCTCCCCGGGCGGCGCGCTGCCGGTCCAGCGCTGGGCGGTCAGGCTGCCAGTCGGGACCACCGATTGCGAGCGGGTCGTCAGCTACATGAACGCCAACAGCCCGTACCGGCGCGACAGCGGCTGGGCCCGGACCAACGTCTCGTTCGCGTGGGGCGGCGACCCCGCCTTCAGCGTGGCCGACGGGGTCATCACCGCGACGGTCGTGAACCCGACGGTCACATCGACCGTCCACGTCGACATGCCTTCCTGGGCGCCTGCCAATCCCGCGATGGCCAGCGCCTGGTCCTCGATGACCGGCGAGCTCCGGGCCCACGAGGCACGTCACGAGGGGATCGCGTCCGACTGGGAGACGGAGCTGCGCTCGCGCCTGACCTCCCTGAGCGTGACGCTGACGCACCGGACCACGGCCGCGTTCATTGCGGCCGTCAGAGCGGAGTGGCGCTCGTGGATCGCCGAACACCAGGCGGCCCAGCGGGCCATCGACCCGTATACGGCGACGCTCGACTGCTCGGATGGCGCCCCCGCGACGGATTCGGCGGGCCCCGCAGGCGACCTCGGCCTGGCGGCGGAGGACTAGCCTGGCCGCGTCTCGTTCCGCCATGGGCACCGCCTGGCGCTACCTCCCCGACGACGGCACGCGCGACCCGCGGCTGAACCTGGCCCGCGAGGAAGCGGTCGCGCGCCACGTCGCGGCAGACCCGGCGGCAGCGGCTCCCGTCCTGCGCCTCTGGCGCAATTCCCGCTGCGCGGTCGTCGGGCGCTTCCAGCTGGCTGCGGCGGAGGTCGACCTGGCGGCGGCCGCCACCCTCGAGGCCCCGGTCCTCCGCCGATTCACCGGCGGAGGCACCGTCTGGCACGATCCCGGCAATCTCAACGTCTCGGTCGTCTATCGCCCGGAGGACGCCGTCCTGGTGGCCGACCCATCGCTCCGCCGCCTGCCGGGTCTCTACCGACTGGTCCTTGCACCGCTGGCAGCCGCGGTCCGATCCCTGGGCGTTGCCGCGGAGATGACCCAACGCGACATCGTGGCGCCGGGCGGCAAGCTCTCGGGCGTCGCGGCGTGGCTTGGCGGACGGGCATTGCTGGTCCACGCCACCCTCCTGGTCGACGCGGACCTGGACGCGCTGGCCCGGGTTTGCAACGGACCCGGGGCGGCCGGAGATCCGCGCTGGGAGCGCACGCAGAGCCACCGCGTCACCGTGACCTCGCTCGCGCGCGAGCTGGGCGGAACGCCGGAATCGGCCGACATCGAGGCCGCCGTCCTGGCGGCGTTCGGCGCGGACCCGCCGCACCGGTCCGCGTTCACGCCCGTGGAGGCTGCCGCCGTCGAACAACTCCTCGCCGACCGCTACGGGCTCCCGGCTTGGCACGCGGACGCGGAGCCCTTGTCGCCCGGGCAGATCGACTCCGCGGTCCGGTAGGCGCGGGCCGATACGAACGGGGGCGCTGCCTGTGGGGCGCTCACGCTGCGCAGCGCGCACATACGAACATAGGTGCTACCTGTGCTTCCGCGCTGCGCGATCCGCAGTGATGTCGTGGCGCCGGCCATACCACGCTCGCGGGTGGAGCCCGGATGGTCGCTCGGGCCGCCTCGCGTGTCAATGCCCGCCCTCGTACTACCCCGGTTCGTGGGTGGCACAACGCGAACGCGGACCCTGGCGCGAGCGCGGACCCCGCGGGCGCGGTACGCGGACCCCTTGCGCGAGCTCGAGCAACGTCACCCCGGCGCGGCGCGCTGCGGAGCGGAGCCGACCCAGCGCAGCACGCCCGCGTCCCTTATGGCAGGCCCGACACTCTCGGCCCCGATCCAGCCTCCATCGCCTACCCTTCCGGCCATGCTCGACCGAACCGAGGGCCACCGGATCACGCTCGTGATCGGCGGCCTGCCCGTCGAAACGCTGGCGGACCTGCCGCCGGAACCAGGGCGCCTGCTGTTCGTGGGGCTGAACCCGTCGCCCGTTAGCGTGGAGGCTGGCCACTATCACCAGGGACGGCTCGGGCGCACGTTCTGGCGCCGGCTGGTCACCGCGACCATCCTGCCGGGCACCACCGACCTCGACGCGGCCGACGACGCGCTGGTTGCCGCAGGACATGGGATCACGGACCTTCTCAAAGCGCCGACGTCGCGCGACATCGCGACAGAGACGGAGCTCCGGGCTGGGGTGGGTCCGCTGTTCCAGAAGGTGGCGATCTGGCGCCCGGCGGCCGTCGTCTTCGTGTACAAACGGGGCGCCGAGGCGTGCGCCGGGCGGCATGTTCCGGAGCCGTGGGGCCGCGTGGAAGGACTGGCTTTGGCCGCCCGACCGTGCTTCCTCATGCCCGGGCCGTACGCACCCACCGGCGAGGTGGATGCCGGGCTCAACCTGCTCCGGAACCTGGCCGCAGCGATCGAAGATTGATCCTCAACGGTAGGCGCCGATCGCCCGCCGTGGGCCGCCCGTCAGGCGTCGCGGAGGAGTCGCGCCATGCCAGGGTACGGCCGAAGCGGGACCAGGTCGAAGTCGATCAGACCGGCAGCCACCAGCGGGAGGCTGTCGATCGCCGCCCGGGCTGCCGCGACGTCGGGGACCTCGAAGACCAGCACGGCGTCCGGCCGATCCGCCCGGAAGTAGACCTCGCGCAGGACGTCGGATTGGTACAGCTCCCAAACGGCTTGAGCCTCCGTCAGGCGCAGCCGGTCGAACCCGGGGTCGTCGGGCGCGACGAGGTCGCGTCCCTGAGCCAGCACTCTCATTGGCTCCTCCGTGTTACCGCGGCGCTGGCCGCGGATCGTCCGTGAAGTCGGTCAGACCAGCGCGACCGGCCGTTCGATCGCCGCATCGGTTCGGAATCGCCGGTCGACCAGGACCCGGATGACATACGTGATCTCGAGACCGGCGCCATCGAACGACGGCGCCGAGCCCGCCGGTACCAGGAGTGCGACGTCGATGCCGCCGGCCAGGCTTGCCGGATCGATCGCGGCCGAGGCGATGATCCCCTCGGCGCCGTTCGGGGCATTCGTGCGCCGGTGGAGCTCGACGCGGCCCCTCTGCCCGCTGGGGGCGGAGGGCCAGCGCACGGACACGTTCATCTCGGTCCCGGTGGGAACGGGAAGCGGCGATGTGACGCCGATCAGCGCGTCGCCGACCGCAGCGCCCTGCATCATGCTGACGCCACCCTGTCTGCCGACGCCGGCCCGCAGCAGGTCGGGGTGCTGGGCCAGGGGCAGATGCACCGCCACGAACGGATCGTGGCCGAGCGCCACGTCCCAGCGGAGCTCGAGCGCCCAGGCGATGATCGACTCACCGAGATGGGCCGTGGGCGGGCCCAGGGCCGGAGCCGGGACGGCGAACCGGGACTCCCACTGCTGACCCGGCTCCAGCGTGTCCGGCACGACCGGCTCGACAAACGCATCCTCCGAGAACAGCCTGCCGTGGACCTCGACCCAATGCTCCGAGCCCGTGACGTGGCCGGCACCGTCGCGATGGTCTTCCGACCGGGTCACCTCGTCGAGCCGCAGGCCGACAAGCCGCAGCGCAGCCTTGCGAGCCGCGATCCGCTTCGTGGCGGTCACCCGGACCATGCCGGTGATCCCCTCGCCCACCGTTGCCGGACCATCCACCACGATCTCGCCGGCCACGCCGCCATCGGCGGGCTTCACCAGCTCCTCCGCCTGAACGGCATGGAGCGGGTGGCTCCCCTGTGGCCCGGCCAGCCGCGGGCCGTTGATCGCGTCGAATGGCGCAGGCGCGGACCCGGTCCGGTGGGCGAACGAGCCGAGATTCAGGTTCAAGGGCATCGCGGCAACTCCGCTGGATGGGCGCTCAGGACCTGGACGGCGTTGACCCACATCCTCGCAGATGCTCCCCGCCATGACAGGGCCCGGAACGATCCATCGCGGGCCCGGCTCCCAGCCCCCGGCCGGACCCAATTGTTCGAGCGCGCTCTACCGCACCCGCCGGTAGGTGCTCTCATTCCGACGTGTGACGCGAACGATGACGACGATCCGGGCTCCATCGTCGATCCAGTACACGATCCGCAGGTCGCCGACGCGGAGGCGCCAGAACGGGCTGCCGGTGAGTGCAATCGAACCTGAAGGCAGCGGGGCTCGCGCGAGGGCAAGCATCGGGCCCCGTGCCCGCGCCGTCGCATCGGGCGGCAGCTTACGCAGCTGGCGCTGCGCTGCCGGCGCCAGCTCAACCCGCCAGGGCCTATCGCTCACCCGTCACCGGACGCGCCGTACGCTGCGCGCGTCTCGGCGGCGTGGGCGCGAAAGAACTCGTCGGCCGCGACACCGCCGTCACGCTGATACTCAGCGAGCGCCTCAACTGCCGCGGCGGCGTCCTCGGCATCCTCGAGCCGCTCAAGCCACGCGGCAATCGCCTCGTTGACGATCTCACGCACGCTCCGGTCCGCCCGTGCGGCCTCCACCTTCACCGCGCGGTACAGCTCCGGGTCGAGGTCGATCGTCACCTTCATCCGGCAAGGATACCAGCATGCTGGGTTGCTGGCATGTCGTCGGCGATCGCGGTCGGGCAACCGGAGCGAGCTGGTACCCTGGCTTTCGATGGCCGGCGACACGAGGTATCCGATACCAGAAGAAGCTGGGCATGGCTGGGCGTCCTCCTTTCCGGACTTCCAATCCACGCCCGCATTGAGGATCCGGGGCTCGCTCCAAGACTTCCTCCGCGACGTCTCGTTGGATCAGGTCCGTGCCTGGGATCTCTCGATCCCGCCGTTACAGCGGGAAGTCGGCGAAGTCCTCCTCGACGACTCGCTCGGCGACCGATTACACCGCCATCCTCGAGTACGAACTCCCACTCGAATTTCGCCGCCCCGACGTCGTGCTCCTCATGGGGGGTGCCGTCCTGATCCTCGAGCTCAAGGGTCGGCGACACGCCAATCGGGCCGATATCGATCAAGCGGCCGGATACGTTCGCGATCTCAAGGCCTACCACCGCGAGTGCGCAAACCGACCCGTGCATGGTGCGGTCGTGCCTGACAGACGCCTCTGGCTACATTGGCTCCGATGCCGGTATTCACGTGCTCTCGATCGACGCGGTCCACGGCCTGCCCATGAGCTCAACGTTCACGGCGCCCAGGCGATCGTGGTTCCGGGCCGATTTCTGGCGTCGGATGCCTACCGCCCATTGCCTAGCCTCATTGAATCCGCGCGGTCCCTATTCGAGCACGGGGATTTCCCGCGGATCCACCGAGCGGCTGCCGCGACCGAACCCGCTCTCCACCGCATCTCCGAGATCATCCACGAGGCCGCCAGTTCGCGGACGCGACGTCTGATCTTGCTGACCGGCGTCCCGGGATCAGGCAAGACGCTCGTCGGCCTTCAGGTTGCACATTCCAGGTGGCTCGTCGATCTGGCTGTGGATCGCGGGGACGGCAAGCCATCCGCCCCGGCCGTGTTTCTCTCCGGGAACGGCCCGCTCGTCGAGGTGCTGCAATACGAACTGAAAGAGGCGGGAGGCGGAGGGAAGGCTTTCCTCCGTGGCGTGAAGGAATACGTCAAGACGTACAGCCGCAGTCACCTAGCTCGTCCCTCCGGAGCACGTGCTCATCTTTGACGAGGCCCAGCGAGCATTTGACGCAGCGATGGTCGCCGAGAAGCACCCGGAGCACGGAGATGGTCTCTCCGAACCTGAGCACTTCATCGAGTTCGCAGAGAGAGTCCCTGGCTGGTGCGTGGTTGTTGGCCTAATCGGGACGGGTCAGGAGATCCACACCGGCGAAGAAGGCGGCTCCATCCAGTGGCGGCGTGCCGTGGAGCAGGAGCCGCGCTGGCGGGTGGCACACGCATGCTTCGCCCGACCTGATGGACGAGTTCGGCGACCTCGATCGCTCGACGATCGAACCGGAGCTTCGTCTCGATGAGGAGCTGCGGTACCACGTGGCAGATGACAACCACTTGCACGTGGCAATGTTGCTCGAGGGAACGACGGCCCCTGGAGGGCTCCTCCCTCTGGCGCAGGCACTAGAGCAGCAGGCATATCACCTCAGAATCACGCGTGACCTCGCGGAGGCAGCCTGACTACCTGCGCCAGCGCTATCGCGACGACCCATCGGCGAGGTTTGGCCTCATCGCATCCTCCAAGGACCGGGTGCTGCCGCGATTTGGCGTGAACAACGACTTCCAGTCGACGAAGCGCGTCCATTTCGGGCCCTGGTATGGCGAGGGGGAAGGCGACTACCTCGGACGGTCGTGTCGCGCGCTCCGAGAGTGCGTCACCGAGTTCGGCGCTCAAGGTCTTGAGCTTGATGCGGCACTTCTGGCTTGGGGCACCGACTTCATCCGCGAACATGGCCGGTGGACGAACGACAACGCACGCGGCTACCAGAAGCGTTGGATGCTCAAGGATCCATTCCGACTTCGCCTGAACGCCTATCGGGTACTGCTGACCCGCGCGCGAGATGTGACGGTCGTCTTCGTACCGCCGATTCCGGTCCTCGATGAGACGTACGAGTACCTCCGGTCGGCAGGTTTCCGGCTGCTCTCGGAGATCGTGCCACCCAAGCTGTCACAACTCGGCTCCAGTCTTCGCGCATGGACGCCCCCGCCAACGTCGTCACGCTCCCCTCCCCCGCCGGTCGCCCGCCGATGCCGGGCTCGACGGCCACCAGCCTGCCGTCGGCCATCGCGTCGCCGAGCGTGTCGCCCACGGCAACGCGCATCTCGGTCGAGCGCGACCGCGTGGTCGTGGACCGCCTGGTCCTCGTGGATGCGGGCCTGGCCGCATTCATTGCCGAGCGCCCCGCCGAGGAACGCGTCGGCCTTGTCGAGCGCGCCCTGAAGATCGGCCTGACCGCGCTCATGGACGCCGGCGTGACGGTGAACGTCGACGCGGTTCGCGCCGAGTTCGCGACGCTCCTGCGCCAGACGGAGGACGCCAACGCGAAGGCGGCCGCGGCCCTGGACCAGCTCCTGCGGCAGAACTTCGCCGATGGCGACGGGCGCCTCCCGCGAACCCTCGAGTCCTTCCTGGGCGACCGCGGCAAGCTCCGCTCGCTCACGGACGAGCTCTTCGACGAGACCAAGCGCGACAGCGCCATCGGCCGCATCAAGACGCTCCTCGGCGCGTACCTGGAAGGCGACGGCAGCAAGCTGGCCACGCTCCTCGACCCGACCCGCCTCGGCTCGCCGCTGTTCCAGTTCCGCGGCGAGATGACCGAGGGGTTCAACAGGCTCAACGAGCGCATCGCCGCCCTCGAGGCTGCCTCGACTGCCCGGGCCCAGGAACGCGCGAAGGGCACCGCCAAGGGCGGGGACTTCGAAGACCTCCTCGAAGGCCTCCTGGCGGACACGGCGCGCGGAGCCGGCGACCTGCTCGACCGGACCTCCGCGGAGGAGGGCGCTGTCATCAAGTCGAAGAAGGGCGACTTCGTCGTGACGGTCAACCCGGCCCTGACCGGTGGTGCGGAGCTGCGGATCGTCGTCGAGGCGAAGGACCGGGCCATCTCCGGGCGCGCCATGCGGGAGGAGATCCGCGAGGCGAAGACGAACCGCGATGCGGCGATCGGGCTGGTCGTCTTCACGCCGGCCCATGCACCCACGGGCATCGCGCCGTTCGACCTCCGGGCGGGCGACGTCTACGCGGTCATCGACCCCGAATGCCCCGATCCGGCAGTCCTGGAGGCAGCCATGCGGTTCGCCCGCCTGCTGGCAATCGCGTCGCTCCGGGAACGCGAGGTCGATGTGGACGCCGAAGCCATCGGCAAAGCGCTGACCGGCATCCGGGAGCAGCTCGAACAGCTCCGCACCCTCAAGTCGACGCTGACCTCCGTCGTCAACAGCACGAAGGACGTCCAGACAGGCCTCGACCGGATGCGGGACGCCATCCTGGCCCGCGTCGCCGAGGCGGAGGCGGAGCTCCGAGCCGCGAGCTAGGGATCGCGACCAGGCCGGGACGCGACGGGTCGTCGCGGGGTCACCACATCCCGGAGCGGGCGGCGCATCGGCGGGGGCCGGCGTCGCTCGCTCCGTCGGGAGCCGAGGACGGCATCCCGCGGCCGATGATGCCCGGCCCGTGACCACCCGCAGCACGGAGCGGTCAGCGCGATGGCGCTATCGCAGTGATATCATCATGGCCTACCCCGCAGGAGGGCCCGTCAGGCCATGATCAAGGAACGCTCCGTCCGGTCGGTCCCCGGGATCCCGGCCTTCTTCTTCCTTCTCGCCCTGGTCGTCGTCCTCGTCGGGGCGCTGGCGTGGTACGCCGCGAACGTCATGAGCGGCCGGGACGTCGGCGTCCTCCAGGTGCTCGGCCTGCTGGCGATCATCGTGGCCCTGTTCGCGGTCCTGGTCGCCCTGAACGGGCTCACGATCGTCCATCCGAACGAGGCACGTGCGTTGATCCTGTTCGGGAACTACTACGGGACGCTCCGCGCCCAGGGCCCCTGGTGGGTCAACCCGTTCACGGAGCGCCGCAAGATCTCGGTCAAGATCCGGAACTTCGAGAGCTCCCAGCTCAAGGTGAACGATCACGACGGCAACCCGATCGCGATCGCGGCGGTGGTGGTCTGGCGCGTCACCGACACGGCCGAGGCGCTGTTCGAGGTGGACGACTACGAGAACTTCCTCCACGTCCAGACGGAGGCAGCCCTCCGCGGCCTTGCCACGACGCATCCGTACGACGCGCACACGGAAGGCGACATCGCGCTGCGCTCAAATCCGCAGGAGATCGGTAACGAGCTCAGGGCGGAAGTCCAGGCACGCCTGGAGAAGGCCGGCATCGAGGTGATGGAGGCGCGCATAAGCCACCTCGCCTATGCCCCCGAGATCGCGAACGCGATGCTGCGGCGCCAGCAGGCGACCGCGGTCATCGCCGCGCGATCCAAGATCGTCGAGGGCGCGGTGGGGATGGTCGAGATGGCCCTGGAGGCCCTGTCATCGAAACATGTCGTGGAGCTGGACGAGGACCGCAAGGCCCAGATGGTGAGCAACCTGCTCGTCGTCCTCTGCAGCGAGCACGAGACGCAGCCGATCGTCAACGCCGGCACGCTCTACTCGTAGGGCGCGGGCATTGGAGGGCCACGTGGTGGCCGCGCCGCGGGCGACGGTCTCGGGCGGCCGGGCGTCCGTGGGGGTCCGCCGGCCTCCGTTCGTCGTCCGTCCCGAGGGCCCCCGGTGACCGTTCGGAAGTCGTTCCTGCTGCGGCTGGACCCCGCGACGTTCGACGCACTCCAGGCCTGGGCAGCGGATGACCTGCGAAGCGTCAATGGCCAGGTCGAGTTCCTCCTGCGCCGTTCGCTTCGCGACGCCGGACGGCTCCGACACGACTCCCGGGACGGTGCGAATCGCCTGACCGAGCCGGCTGGGGCGCAGCGCGGCGTGGCACCCTCACGCGGCCAGCCTGAGGCGAAGCCGGTCGCTGGGCCGGTGCGGGAGAAAGACGCGCCGTGACACCTCCAGCGTGGGATCTCTTGCGCGACCGGCGTATCCTTCCCATCCCGGTCGCGGGAATTCGCGTCACGAGGTGGCGCTGCACGGAGCGGCCGACGACGAGTCAGGCGAGGGGACCATGGCGCGCTCGATGTGGCGGGGGGCGATCCAGTTCGGGCTGGTGACCATCCCGGTTCGGCTCTACCTGGCGACGGATTCCAAGGGGATCGCGTTCAACATGCTCCACGCGGGCTGCCTGAACCGGATCCAGATGAAGACCTACTGCCCGTTCCACGACGACGTGATCTCCCGCGCCGACACCGTGAAGGGCTTCGAGTACGCGAAGGACCAGTACGTCGTCATCACCGACGAGGACCTGGCGAGCGTCCCGCTCAAGACGGTCCGCTCCATCGAGATCGAGAAGTTCATCCCTGCGCGACCGGCCCAGGACGATCCCGTCCGGTTCGTGAAGCAGGCGTACTACGTGGAGCCCGAGCCGATCGGTCGCAAGGCGTACGCGCTGTTGCGCGAGGTCCTCGCCGAGCAGGGCCTGGCCGCGATCTGTAAGGTCGTCATCAAGGATCGCGAGGCGCTGGCCGCCCTCAACCCGTACGCGAACGCCATGGTTCTCGAGACGCTCCATTGGCCGGACGAGATCCGGGCGACGGATGAGCTCGATCTTCCGGCCGGCGACGTGGAGATCAAGCCCGCGGAGCGCGCAATGGCGGCCCAGCTCATCTCCGCCATGACCGGCACGTTCGATCCCACCGAGTATCGCGACGAGTACCGCCAGGCGCTGGAGGCCGTGATCGAGGCCAAGGTCGAGGGCCGCGAGATCGCCGAGCCCGACGAGGCGCCCGCCGGCGGCCAGCTGGTGGACCTGATGGCTGCCCTCGAGGCGAGCGTGAACGCCGCCCGCACCGCGCGAGCGAACCGGGAGGAGGAGGCCGCCGCCGAGGAGGCCGCCGCCGAGGAGGCCGCCGCTGGCCGGTCGCCGGCCCCGGCTCGGCGTCCGAGTCGGGGCGCGGCTGGAGACGAGGAGGCAGGCGAGGTCCGGGCCACCGCGCGCAAGCTGGTGCGACGCAAGTCGGCCTGAGCCGGTGGCCCGGGCGCGAGGCACCCGACCGGGAAACCGCGGGGATCACCGGACTCCGGTCCGGCCGGCCAGCCCACCGCGGGGCGGCACGGGCCAGCGCCCCCTTCGCGGCCCTGGCAGGCGACCTCCCGGCGGCCCACAATCGCCCCGATGACTCGTTCGCCAGCAGGTGATCCGCTCCCGCTCGAGTTCGCGCCCGCGGCATCCCGCCTACCGGACCGGATCGTCCCGATGCGGCCGACCGAGGGCGAGGGGCCGTTCGACGACCCGGGCTACTTCTTCGAGCCGTGGTGGCCCGGGATCCGCGCCTTCGTGCTCGTGGAGGACGGCTCGGTGCGCCTGCGTGCCGAGGCGCTCGGTGATCCCCTGCCCGCCTTTCCCGAGCTCGCCGAGGTTGCGCGACTCGTCCGATCGGACGGCGTGGTCCTGGACGCGACGCTGATGGTGCTCGACGCGCGCGGTCGCCCCAGCCGGACGCTCCTGGAGCGGCGCCTCCGCGGCGACCGTGCGGGCGGCCCTCCGTCGGGCGAGCGCGAGGCTCGGGTGGCACCTGGCACCCCGAGCATCGGTCGCGGGTCCGCCGCCCTGGTCGCCTCCGACCTCCTCTACATCGACGGAGACTCGCTCGCCCTGCGGCCGTTCGCCGAGCGGCGCGGCGAGCTGGCAGCCCTCCTGCGGCCGTCGAGCTGGTGCCTTGCCGGGCGCGGGTTCATCGGGGACGGGAGCACGGTCGCGACCGCCCTGGGCGCCCTCGGGTTTCGCGCCCTGTCGGCGCGCCGCCTGGACGCGCCGTTGCGCACCGGACCCGCGCACGACGCCTGGTACCGCGTCCCGGTCACCGCGGCGCCGCGCGAGCTGCCGCCATTCCTCGCGCTGCTTCGTCGCCTGCCGCTCTGATCGGACCGGGACGAGGAACGCTCCCATGGCGCTGGACCGCTACCGGCAGAAGCGCGACTTCACCCGGACGCCCGAGCCCGCCGGTGCGGAGCCGGACGCGGAGACGGCCGCCCGCGACCAGTCGGACGCGCCCTCGGGTGCCGATGGGGCCGCCGTTGGCGGCGGTCCCATCGGCCGCGGGCGGCTGCGGCCGCTTCGTCGTCCATCGCCATCGAGCCAGCCGGCTCCACTACGACCTCCGTCTCGAGATCGACGGCGTGCTGGTGTCGTGGGCACTCCCCAAGGGCCCGACTCGCGACCCGGACGAGCGCCGCTTCGCCGCCCGGACCGAGGACCACCCCATCGCGTACCTGGACTTCGAAGGGGTCATCCCCGCCGGCGAGTACGGCGCCGGCGACTCGATCTGCTGGGACTGGGGTACCTTCGAGCCCGAGCTGACCTGGGATCCCGCCGAGGCGCTCCGGTCAGGCGAGCTGAAGCTCCGGCTTCGTGGGGAGAAGCTGGCGGGCCGCTTCACGCTCGTGCGCACCGCGACGCCGGGCCGGGAGCGCACCGGCCCGCGCAGCCCGGGAACCACGACCGACGAGCGGACCGCCTGGCTCCTGATCGCCAAGCGCGGACCCGAGGCCATCCCTGGCTGGGACCCCGAGGCGTACCCCGCGTCGGTCAAGACCGGCCGCACGAATGCCGACGTCGCAGCCGGAATGCCGCCGCGCGAGGCGGGCCTCGCCCCGGCTCCGCTGCCCTCCCTCGACCCACCGAGCGCGCGGACGGCCACGCAGCCGGTCTTCGTGGAGCCGATGCTCGCGACGCCCGGAAGCGCCCCGTTCGACGACGATGACTGGCTCTTCGAGCCGAAATGGGACGGCTACCGGATCCAGGCCAGCGTGTCCGGCGGGCATGTTGCGCTCCGGACACGGAACGGCCACGACGCGGCCCGGCTCTTCCCCGAGCTGCTCGGCAAACCCACCTGGCTCGCGGCGCCGGCGGCGATCATCGACGGCGAGGTGGTCGCGCTCGATTCCCGGGGACGGCCCGACTTCGGCCTGCTCCAGGCCCGGCTGGGCGGCAGCCCCGGTGCGCCCGCAGCGCCCATGAGTCGACCGGCTCGCGAGGAGGGACGGGCTGCGCCGCTCATCTTCATGGCATTCGACCTGCTCTGGTGCGCCGGCCGCTCCTATCTCGACGTGTCGCTGGAAGACCGGACGGCGATCCTTCGACTGGTCCTCCGCGAGCATCCGCGCGTCCGCTTCGGCGGGCAGGTCGCACGCGATGGCATCGCGTTCTTCGCCGCCACCGCCGAGCAGGGCCTGGAAGGCGCGATGGCCAAGCACCGGCGCAGCCGGTACGAGGCAGGCCGTCGCTCGTCCGCTTGGCTCAAGCTCAAGGTCCGACCGACCCAGGAGCTCGTCGTCGCCGGCTACGTGCCGGGCCAGGGCAGCCATCGCGACCTCGGGGCGCTCATCGTCGGCGTGATGCAGGGGGGCCGCCTGCGTTACGCGGGCCGGGTCGGCAGTGGCCTCGATGCCGGGACACGCGCGCGCCTCAGGGCCGCGCTCGATGCCCGTGCCCTGGACGCGCCGCCGTTCGCGGATGCGCCAGAGGACCTGGCACGGACTGTGGGTGCGGTGTGGGCGGCGCCCGAGCTGGTGATCCGGGCCGAGATCGGCGGTTGGTCCCGCGATGGCATCGTCCGCCAGGCATTGTTCACCCACGAGGCGCCCGAGGTCGACCCTGCCTCGGTGGAACGCCAGGACGCCGTCGGTCCGGACGCAGCTGCCCGGGCACTCGCCCGGGCAGCCGTGGCGCAGCCGTCGCGCCGAACCACGGTCGCACGATCGGGCCGTGGCATCGCGGCGGCGGCGCCGACGGTCGCCCAGCGGCCGTCGCACCGGCCCTGCCCGCTGGGCACGGCGATCGGCCCGGCAACCACCGAGGAGATCGCCGCGCTCGAGGCGATGCCCTCCCGCGGCGGGCGCTGGGAGATCTCGGGTCGCGAGGTGGCCCTGACCAACCTCGACAAGGCGCTCGCCCCAGGTGTCGGATCCTCTCCACGGGCAGAGCAGGTGCCCGCGGCGGGCAGCGACGCGGACGCAGACAGCGCTCCCGTGACCAAGCGCGACCTCGTCCGCTATCTTGTCCTCGTTGCCCCCGTGCTGCTTCCGCACCTGGCCGGCCGCGCCCTCAACCTGGCTCGCTACCCCGACGGCGTGGATGGCGAGTACTTCTGGCAGAAAGGCGTGGCGGCCGGGACCCCTGACTGGATAACCCGCTGGCGGGAGCCCGACCCGCCGGATCGCAGACCACACGCCTACGTCGTGGCCGATTTGATCGCCACGCTCGCCTGGCTCGGCAACCAGGCAGCCCTGGAGATCCACCCGTGGACGTCGCGGATCGAGGCGCCCGGCGAGCCCCGCTGGGCGCTGGTCGACATCGACCCCGGTGAGCGGACGACCTGGGACGAGACGCTCGAGATCGCCCGGCTCTATCGCCGCGCCCTGGAGCACCTCGGCGTGATCGGCGTGCCGAAGGTGACCGGCAAGCGCGGGATCCAGGTGTTCATCCCCCTGCGCCCCGGCTACACCTACGAGCAGACGCGAGCGTGGGTGGAGCAATCTCCCGCGCCGTGGGTGGCGCCGTTCCCGACCTGGTCAGCTGGGAGTGGTCGAAGGGCCAGCGGGGCGGGCGCGCACGCCTGGACTTCACCCAGAACTGGCGCAACCGGACGCTCGTCGCACCGTACTCGCCGCGACCTGCGCCCGGCCTCCCGGTCTCGACGCCGATCACCTGGGACGAGCTCGACGATCCGGCGCTCCGTCCCGATCGTTGGACGATCCGCACGGTCCTGCCCCGGCTCGCCGAGCGGGGCGACCTGTTCACTGCCGCGCTGCGACCCGGGCAGGAGCTGCCGGAGCTCTGATCGCGCCCCGCAAGCCCGATTTGTCCACGCCGGTGACGGTCCGCCCCCGGGCGGCGCGGGCCGATGCCGTCGCTGGGACAGGTGGCCCCCGTCGCCGTGCCCACCGGCCCTGCCGCCGGCCCATCCCGCGCCGCGAGACTGACCCCATGCAGGACCATGGTTCGCTCGTTGCTGTCCTCAACTCCACGTGGTTTGCCTCCGGCCTCGAGCCGGCGGTCCAGACGCGCCTCGCGGAGCTCAGCCGAACGTTCTCGGCGGAGCCGGGCGAGGAGCTGTTCCGGGAAGGAGATGAGTCCGAAGCCTTCGGCGTCGTGATCAAGGGCCGGGTGGCTCTTCGCACGCTGGTGCCCGAGCGGGGCGATTTCACGATCCTCACGGTCGAGCCGGGCGACGTCTACGGATGGTCCGCCGTGGTCCCGCCGTACCGGGCCACCTCCACCGCGGTCGCGATCGAGAAGCTCGAGGCGATCACGTTCGAGGGGCCGGCCCTGCGCGCGGCGCTCCGGGAAGACGCGGCGCTTGCCCAGGCCCTCTATCCGCGAATCCTCGTGGCGGTCGCGCGACGCCTCACCGCCACCCGGGTCCAGCTCATGGACCTCTTCGCCGCCGAGGAAGTGCGTTCGTGGTGATGCCGGTCATGCGTTCGCCCCGGGGCAGCCGCCCCACCATCGAGGGGCCCGGCTTCCTGGCCCGGGCCGACCTCCAGTTCCTGTTCGACCTCCTACGCGAGGACGGCCGGCGGCTGATCGGCCCCACCGTCGCGGACGGCTCGATCATCTACGACGACATCACGTCCGTCGACGAGCTGCCGCGCGGCTGGGGTGACGAGCAGTCGCCGGGCCGGTACCGGCTGCGGCGGCGCGGCGACGAGCGGCTGTTCGGGTATGTCGTCGGGCCCACGGCCTGGAAGAAGTGGACCTTCCCGGCCCTGATCCCGCTCACCAACTCCACGCGGGACGGCCACAAGGTTTCCTTCCAGCCGGAGCAAGTGATCCCGCCCAAGCTCGCGTTCCTGGGCGTGCGCGCCTGCGAGATCGCCGCGCTCGCGGTCCAGGACCGCGTCCTGATGGGCACCGAGTTCATCGACCCCGACTACATGGTCCGGCGAGCGAACGTGTTCGTGGTCGCCGTCCAGTGCACCACCTCGGCGTCCACCTGCTTCTGCACCTCGATGGGCACCGGGCCCGAGGTCACCGAGGGGTTCGACCTCTCGCTGACCGAGCTGGACGCAGGCTTCCTGGTCGACGCGGGCACGCCCGCCGGTCGCGCGATCCTGGAGCGCCTGCCGCTCCGCCCGGCGAGCGCCGCCGAGCAGTACGGCGTGGCCGCCACGGTCGCCGCCGTTCGCGCCCGCATCGGCGACCCCGTCCCCACGGAGGGCCTCCACGACCGCCTCATGGCCCAGCTTGACCATCCGCGCTGGGCCCAGGTCGCCGAGCGTTGCATCACCTGCGGCAACTGCACGCTGGCCTGCCCCACGTGCTTCTGCACGACGCTCACGCAGACGACGGACATGACCGGCAACACGGCAGTGGCGAGCCGCAGCTGGGACAGCTGCTTCAGCCCCGGCTTCGCGAAGGTGGCCGGCGGCAGCTTCCGCGCCCGGCCCCGGGATCGCTACCGCCAGTGGCTGACCCACAAGTTCGCGACCTGGTGGGACCAGTTCGGCACGTCGGGATGCGTCGGGCTGCGGTCGCTGCATCACCTGGTGCCCGGTCGGGATCGACGTCCGCGACGAGCTGAATGCGATCGCGCCGCCCGTCCCGCTGTCGCCCGAATCGCGCCTCGTGGAGCCGGTCGCTGCGACTCCCAACGACTTCGTCACCGCCCGGGTCGTCAACACGAAGGCGGAGACCTCGGACACCACCACGCTGACGCTCACCGGTGTCGACCCGGCGTTCAGCCACGGCAGCACCGGGCAGTTCGCCATGGTCGCGCTGCCGGGCTTCCCCCGCTTCCGATCTCGATCAGCCGCTTCCTGGCGGACGGGATCGAGCTGACGATCAGGGGAGCCGGTCCCGCCACCAAGGCGATGTGTGCCCTCCAGGTCGGCGAGCAGGTCGGCCTGCGCGGGCCGCTCGGCAACAACTGGCCGCTCGACCGCGCGGTCGGGCGCGACCTCGTCATCGTCACCGGCGGAATCGGCCTGGCGCCGCTCCGGCCGGTGCTCCACGCGATCGTCGCCGACCGCCGCCGATTCGGGGATGTGAAGCTCTTCTACGGGGCCCGGACGCCGGCCGACCTGCTCTATCGCGATGAGCTGGAGCGGTGGGCCAAGCGCGACGGCATCGAGGTGAGCCTGACCGTCGATCGCGCCGGCCCGGACTGGGCGGGGCGGGTGGGCATCGTGACCCACCTGTTCGACCAGGCGGCCTGGGATGGCACCAACATGATCGCCTTCGTCTGTGGTCCGGAGCGGATGATGCAGGCGACTTCGACAACGCTCGCCGGCCGGGGCGTGTCCGCGTCTCGCATCCACGTGACGCTCGAGCGGCACATGGAGTGCGGGATCGGCCTGTGCGGCCACTGCCAGATGGGCAAGTACTTCGTCTGCCGTGACGGCCCGGTCTTCTCGATCGCGCAGCTCGGTGACACCTTCGGCCGGGAGGGCATCTGATGGCTCATGCCCCCGTCGCGGCACGTCCCCGCGTCGGCGTCGTCAAGTTCGCGTCGTGCGACGGTTGTCAGCTCACGCTCCTCGATCTCGAGGACGAGCTGCTCTCGGTCGTCGAGCATTTCGACATCGTGGACTTCCCGGAGGCGACATCGGCTCGCTCGGCCGGACCCTACGACGTCCTGTTCGTTGAAGGCTCCGTATCGGAGCCGGCGCACCTGGAGCGAATCGTCGAGCTCCGGCGCCGGACGCGCTTCCTCGTCACGATCGGCGCCTGCGCGACCGCCGGCGGCATCCAGGCGCTCCGCAACTGGGGCGACCACGATGCGTTCCGGGCGGGCGTCTACTCGAATCCCGAGTGGATCTCCTCGCTGGCGCGCTCCACGCCCATCGCCGAGCACGTGACCGTGGACGCGGAGCTGCGCGGCTGCCCGATCGATCCTCACCAGCTCGTGGAGCTCCTCACCGCGCTCACCACGGGCCGCCGCCCGCAGCTGCGGGACGAGGCCGTCTGCATGGAGTGCAAGCGACGCGGCGTCGTGTGCGTCATGGTCAGCAAGGGGATCCCGTGTCTCGGCCAGGTCACCCAGACCGGCTGCGGCGCGATCTGCCCGCGCTTCGGGCGCGGGTGCTACGGCTGCTTCGGCCCGCGCGAGCAGGCGAACGCGGCCGGGCTCACCCGTCACCTCCAGATGTCCGGTGACCGGCCGCGCGAGGAGATCGGGCGGCTGTTCGCCGGGTTCACGGCGTACTCGGAGCCCTTCCGCAGCATGGTCACGGAGCTCGGCGGTGCGCGGACAGCGCGCGGCGCCACGACGACGGCAGCCGAGCCGGCGCCGCGGGGAGGAAAGGCATGAGCCGCGCGACGAGCGCCGACAAGGCCGTGGACGAGCGCATCTTCGAGGTTCACGAGCTCACCCGGGTGGAGGGCGAAGGGTCCCTCCGCCTGCGGGTGAGGGATGGCGAGGTGGTCGAAGCACGCCTCGGGATCTTCGAGACGCCGCGCTACTTCGAGCAGATCGTCGTGGGGCGAACCCCCGACGAGGTCATCGACATCGTCGCCCGGATCTGCGGCATCTGCCCCGTCGCCTACCAGATGAGCGCGGCCCACGGGTTCGAGGATCTCTTCGGGGTCCGGATCGATCCGCAGACGCGGGCGCTCCGGCGCCTCCTGTACTGCGGCGAGTGGATCGAAAGCCACGCGCTCCATATCTACTTCCTCCACGCGCCGGACTTCCTCGGCTACGAGAGCGGCATCACCATGGCGGCCGATCACCGGCCGCTCGTGGAGCAGGCCCTCAAGATGAAGAAGGCGGGCAACAGGCTCATCACCATCCTCGGCGGCCGGCCCATCCACCCGGTCAGCGTGCGGGTGGGTGGCTGGAGCCACGTCCCCCGGATCAGCGAGCTCAAGGAGCACCGGGCAGCCCTGGAGGAGGGCCTCGCATTCGCCCAGGAGACCGTCAAGGTCGTCTCCGGCTTCACGATGCCCGCCTTCGCGCGCGAGCCGCGCCTGGTAAGCCTCCGCCACGCAGCCGAGTACCCGTTCAACGACGGAAGGATCGTCAGCTCGGACGGCGTGGACGTCGCCCCATCCGGCTGGCGCGAGGCATTCGAGGAGTTCCAGGTGCAGGGCACCAACGCCCTCCACGCCCGGTCCCTCGATGGCAAGGGCGTCTACCTCCTGGGCCCGTCAGCACGCGTCGTGCTTGCCGGCGAGCAGCTCCACCCGCTGGCGAAGGAGGCTCTGGCCGCCTCCGGTTACGCGGACCTGATCCGGACCAACATCTACGCCTCCATCGTGGCGCGCGCCGTGGAGCTCGTCCATGCATTCGCCGAGGCGATCGACCTGATCGACGCCTATCGCGTGCCGTCCGAGCCGCTCGTCGCCTGGCAGAGCCGGCCCGGCGTCGCGGCCTGGGCGACCGAGGCGCCGCGCGGCCTCCTCTTCCATCGCTACGAGGTGGACGAGTCCGGCCGCATCCGGACCGCCCAGATCGTGCCCCCCACCAGCCAGAACCAGGCCGCCATCGAGGCAGACCTGATCGTCGCGGCGAAGCAAGTCCTGGACCTCCCCCATGCCGAGGCCACGCTTCGGCTCGAGCAGATGATCCGGAGCTACGACCCCTGCATCAGCTGCGCCACGCACTTCCTCGATCTGCGGGTCGACGAGGTCTGAGCGGCGCCGCGACGGTCACGCCACCCCGAACGCACTACGGAGCGTCCCCGATGAGTTCGCGCGTCTCGATCTTCGTGTGCGGCGAGCGGGCCCGCGGCGACGACGCCGCGGGCTTCGCCGCCGTCGACCTGCTCCCGCCAGACATCCGTGAGCGCGCGGACGTGGTCCCGGTCGGCCAGCTCGACATCCTTTTCCTGATGGATCTGCCGGCCAACGCGCCCTGCGTGGTGGTCGACGCGGTTGCCGGGCTGGCCGCCGGCGAGGTCTGGGTCCGCCCGCTCGCGACGCTGGTGGACCGTGCCCGCGCCCTGCAGGCCGCGGGCCGGGCCCCGGAGCCCCGGTCGTCCCATGAGCTGCCGCTCGAGCAGGTGCTTGCGCTCGCCGCGACGCTGCGCGACGCCCCGCCGGCCGGCACGTTCGTCGGGATCGGCGGGACCTGCTTCGATGTCGGGACGCCCCTGACCGCTCCGGTCGCGGCGGCGCTCCCCGCGTTCGCGGCCGCGATCGCGGCGGAGGTCGTGGCGTTCGCCGGTCCGGAACCCGTGCCGTGCTGACCGGGATGCCGCTCTCCGCGACGGGCGGGGCGATGGGTGGCGCGTTCTTCCTCCCGCGCGCCAACCTCCAGGACCTGCTCGACCTGCTCCGCGAGGATGGGCGTCGCCTGATCGGTCCCACGATCGCGGACGAGACGATCGTCTACGACGAGATCTCCTCCGTCGACGAGCTGCCGCAGGGCTGGGGCGACGAGCAGGGTCCGGGCACGTACCGCCTGGTCAAGCGCCGCGACGCATTCACCTTCGGCTATGTCGTGGGGCCCACGAGCTGGAAGCGGTTCACCTTCCCGCCGGTCGTGCCGCTCACCGTCGCCTCCACGGTCGACGGCGAGGTTCGCTTCCGAGCGGCCGAGCCGGAGATCCCGAAGCTCGCCTTCCTCGGCGTGCGGGCCTGCGAGCTGGCTGCGCTCGGTGTCCAGGACCGCGTCTTCCTTGGCGGCCCGTTCATCGAGACCGACTACCAGCTGCGCCGACGGGCCACGGTCGTGGTGGCCGTGCAGTGCACGACCTCCGCCTCGACCTGCTTCTGCACCTCGATGGAGACCGGCCCCGAGGTGCGAGGTGGCCACGACCTTGCCCTCACCGAGATCCCCGCGGGCTTCGTCGTGGAGGCGGGCACGCCCACCGGCGCGGAGCTGCTGGCCCGGCTGCCGGTCAGCGCGGCCCGGCTCGACCAATCGGTCGCCGCCGTCCAGGCGGTCGCCGGAGTCCGCGCCGCGATCGGGAACCCGGTCCAGACCGCGGGCCTCCGCGACCGGCTCATGGCGAAGCTCGACTCGCCGCGCTGGACCGAGGTCGCCGAACGTTGCATCACGTGCGGCAACTGCACCCTCGCCTGCCCCACCTGCTTCTGCATCAACGTGACGCGAAAGTCCGACCTCGCCGGTGCGGAGTCGATCAGCGAGCGCAGCTGGGACAGCTGCTTCAGCCCCGGTTTCGCGATCGTCGCCGGTGGGGACTTCCGGGCCCGGCCGAAGGACCGCTACCGCCAGTGGCTCACCCACAAGTTCGCCTCCTGGTGGGACCAGTTCGGTCAGTCCGGCTGCGTCGGCTGCGGGCGCTGCATCACCTGGTGCCCCGTGGGCATCGACGTGCGCGAGGAGCTCGCCGCGATCGCGCCGGCGGTCCCCGAACCGCCCGGGCCGCCGAAGTTCGAGCCCGTGGCCGATGACCGCCAGGCCTACGCCACGGCGCAGGTCACCCGGGTGCACGCCGAGACAGCCGACACGACCACGATCCGTCTGGCCGGGCTCGACGCCGTGCATGCCGGTGGCAAGCCGGGCCAGTTCGGGATGGTCTCGCTGCCGGCGTTCCCGCCCGCGGCGATCTCGATCAGCCGCTTCCTGGCACCGGACGGCCTGGAGCTGACGATCCGGGCTGCCGGTGCGGCAACCACGGCGATCACCGCCCTGCAGCCCGGGGCGACCGTCGGCTTCCGCGGCCCGGTCGGCATCGGCTGGCCGGTGGCCGCTGCGTACGGCAAGGATGTCGTCGTCGTGACCGGCGGGACGGGCCTCGCCCCGCTCCGGCCCCTGCTCGACGCGCTCGTCGCCGAGCGACAGCGCTTCGGCCAGGTTCGCCTCTACTACGGGGCCAGAACCCGCGAGGACATGCTCTTCCGCGACGAGCTGGAGGACTGGGACGCGGGCGAGCGAGATCGACGTCACGTGCCGCTGGCTCAGGCGCCACCAGGGTCCGGGCGGGCCCTACGCGGGCGCAGGCCGATCGACAGTCAGCGCCATCCACCAGGCATCGTGGGACGGATCCCAGGCGGTGGCATTCGTCTGCGGTCCCGAGCGGATGATGGAGGCGACGACGATCGCGCTGGCCGGGCATGGCGTGACCCGCGACCGGATCTACGTGACGCTGGAGCGTCACATGGAGTGCGGCCTGGGCTTCTGCGGGCACTGCCAGATGGGCCGCTTCTTCATCTGCAAGGACGGGCCTGTCTTCCAGCTCAGCGAGCTCGGCGACCTGTTCGGCCGCGAAGGGATCTAGGGACGAGGAGAAGACCGATGCGGATCCTGATCACCGGCGCCGCGGGCTTCATCTGCGGCCACCTGATTCCCGAGCTGCTGGCCGCGAACCACGACGTCATCGGGGTCGACGACCTGGGGCGCTACGGCGCGACCGTCCACCCGTACGACACCCACCCGCGCTACAAGTTCGTCCATGGCGACGTTCGCGACACCGAGCTGATGCGCGAGCTGGCGATGGAGGCCGACCAGATCGTGGCGACGGCCGGCCTGGTGGCCCGGTCGGCCTCGCTCCACCAGCTCGCCTACGACCTGCTGGCGGAGAACGAGCGCATCCTCGCCTCGACCTTCGACGCCGCGATCGACGCCTACCTCGACGGCCACCTCGAGCGGATCATCGTGCTGAGCAGCACGATGGTGTACGAGTCCGCCACGATGTTCCCGACGCCTGAGGGCGCCCAGCGGACGTCACCCCCGCCGGTCTCGACCTACGGCTTCCAGAAGCTCGCCTCGGAGTACTTCGCGATCGGCGCCTGGGAGCAATACCGGCTGCCCTACACGATCCTGCGGCCGTCTTCGCCGGTCGGCGTCGGCGAGCGGCGCCTGCTGCGGCTCCCCGGCGAGGAGCAGACGGGCAAGCTCGCCACGAACCACGTCATCCCGGACCTCGCCATCAAGATCCTCTCCGGCCAGGATCCCGTCCACATCTACGGCGAGGGAAACCAGATCCGGAGCTTCATCGCGGTCCGGGACCTGGTCCGTGGCATCCGGCTGGCCATCGAGTCACCGGACGCCGTGAACACGGACTTCAACCTCTGCCGTGGCAAGGGGATCACGATCCTCGCCCTGGCGGAGAAGATCTGGGCCAAGATCCGACCCGGCGACGAGTTCCACTACGTCTCGGACACGCCGTACCCGTATGACGTCCCGAACCGCGTGCCGGACGTCCGCAAGGCGAAGGCAGTCCTGGGGTTCGAGGCCACGACGCCGCTCGACACGATGCTCGACGAGGTGATCGCCTGGGTACGCGACGAGATGGAGACGGGCGTCCTGACGCCGAAGACGCGGGCCTGACGCCCGACCGTCCGCGGCCGCAGTGGATATCAGCTCGGGTAGATGGTCCCGATGGTGGTGCTGTCCACCCAGGCGGGCTCGACCAGGAGGAGCTTCGGGACGGGCTTGCCGGCGACGAGGTCGAGCATGGCGGGGATGATGGTGGCGCCGAACCGCTCCGGGAAGTAGGCCGCATCCCCCAGGTAGTGCTGGTCGGTCCGGATCAGCTCCCGGACCCGCGGCTCCGCCCCCTGCCCGCTGACCCAGACGTCCGACTCGCGACCCGCCGCCTTCGCCGCATCAAGCGCGCCGAGCGCGCCGTCGTCGTTCATCGCCACGACGAGGATCTTGCTCTTCCCGGGCAGCGAGCTGAGGAGGGCCGCGACCGCGTCGCGGGCAGTGTCCTCGCGGTCGGCGGATGCGCCGATCTGCTCGTTCGTGATCGGTCCCGGGCAGGCGGTCATGAAGCCCTGCCGATAGCCTTCCATCCGCTGCTGGTTCAGGTCGGGGACCGTGGAGGATTCGAGCGAGACATAGGCGTCGTAGGTGCACGACCAGTGGGCTTTGACCCAGGCCCCGACGGCGGCACCCGCGATCTGGCCGGCGCGCAGGTCGTCCGCCCGCACGAGCGTGGCGGCGCAGGGATCCTCGGCGAGCTCGACCGCGAGCACGGGCATGCCCGTCGGCACCTCCGCGCAGACATCCGCGGGCAGCTTGAGCGAGCCCTGGAACTGGATCAGGCCCTTGATGCCGGCGCCGGTCAGCTGCTTCATGCAGTCGTCGACCTTGGACGGGTCGACGTTGGCATCGCAGGTGACGAGGTCGACCCCTGCCGTCGCCGCCTGGGCGCGAATGCCATCGCTGATCGCCTTGACGTACGGGACGATGTCCCCGTACGAGAGGTAGCCAAGCTTGACGTTCGCGCCGCTCCCGGCCGTCGCCCCGCTGTACGGGTTGGCCGACGGCGCGGTGGTCGGGCCCAGGGTGGGCGTCGGGGACGGGGCTGCGGTGTCACCCGTCGCGCAGGCGGCGACGACCAGGGCGACGATCGCGGCGAGCGCGACCAGGCGGGCGGGGCGCGGGATGCGGGCGGGCACGAAGTTCCTCCGGGGCGACATGGTCGGGTCAGCGAGTATGGCCGCGGCCCATGCGGGATGGGGCGAAGCGACCTGCGGCCAGCCCGAAGGATACTCGCGTCCCGGCCGCGACACGGAGCCCCCGCACCCGGCGGTGTTCCAGCGGCCGGTCGTCGAAGCCTAGCGCGCGCCGCCGGGGCGCCAGGGGGCCCCGCCGGACGGACTGCGAAGCCGCGCGAATCCAGCCTGCCGAGCGCCTCGTTCGCCGGCGCCAGCCGCGCATGGAGCTCCTCGTACACGACAAACGCCTGGTCGTACGCGGCGACCGCGTCGGCGTTCGGCGAGATCCGCTCGGCGACCCGGACCATCGCATCGATGCCGGCGCGCAGGTCCCGGTGCGCGCCGACGCCCACGGCCGCGAGGATCGCCGCACCGACGAGCGATCCTTCCGTAACCTCGGGGCACGGCGACCTCCACCTTGAGCACGTCGGCCTTGATGCCATTCCAGAGCCGGCTGGCGGCCGTCCCGCCGGTGACCCGGAGCTCCGTGAACGGGAGGCCTGCATCGCCAACGGGCAGCGCCACGTGGCGAATCGCGAACGCGGCCGCTTCGAGGACGGCCCGGGCCAGGTGCCCGCGGCCCGTGTGGAGCGTCAGGCCCACGAACGCCCCGCGCGCCGCCGGGTCGTGGAGCGGCCAGCGCTCGCCCGCGAGATACGGGAGGAACACGAGGCCGCCGGACCCAGCAGGCACCGGCGCGGCCTCGTCGAGCAGCGTCTCCAGCGGCACGGCCCCGCCCAGCGCATCGGCCACGAACCATTCGAGGGCCTTCCCGGTGCCGGCCATGGCTCCACCGACGTACGAGAGGCCGGGCAGTGGCGCGGCGCCCGTCCAGAGGGACGGGACCGCCACCGGCGTCGCCACGTAGAGCCCGAAGCCGCCCGACGTCCCACCCGTGTCGATGGCCTGGCCGGCGACCGTGAGCCCGGCCCCGAGGAACGTCGCGATCGCGTCGTTGACCCCGGCCACCACGGGCAACCCGGAGGGCAGCCCGAGCTCGGCCGCCGGGCCGGGAAGCAGCCCGCCCAGGACGGAGCCGGCGTGCACGCCCGGAGGGGCGCTCCGTTCGTCCAGGCCGGCCCGACGCGCGTCATCCTCCGACACGCTGTCGGCGGGGTCATGCAGCGCCGCGGCGGCCACCCCGGTGAGCCTGAGCCCGACGTGATCCCAGGCCGACAGGAACCACGCGGCGCGCGAGGCGACTTCCGGTGACGCCGACGCGAGCCGGCGCGCCGACCCGAGGAGCGTGACGCTCCAGCCGTGGCGCCCCAGCGCTTCCGCGACCATCGCGGTCTCGGCGCCGGATCGCCGGTCGAGCCAGGTGACCGCCGGACCAACTGCCCGTCCATCCGCGGCGGTGGGCACCAGGGTCGGACCCTGTCCGACGCAGCAGACCGCGACAGGCTGGAGGGGGCCCTCGGCGGCTGCCTGCGCCAAGGCGACCGCCGCGGCGTGGCAGAGCGCCTTCCACCATCCATCGGGGTCCTGCTCCGCGCGCCCCGGCTCGCCCTCCAGGAGGAGCGGATACGCTGCCCGGGCATCGCCGCGCAGCCTCCCGTCGAGGGCGACGACGCCGGCCTTGGCGGCGGACGTCCCGAGGTCCAGGGCAAGGACGGCGCGCGAATCTGGGATGGTCACGGCGGCCAATGGTACGGGTCGCGACGAGGATGCGCCGCCGAGGTCCGCCGGCGGGGACCCGTCGGGCGTCTGCCCTCCGATGGTCGTGGCGCCGAGGGCTCTCGCCCCTCAGCGCGCGCCGTCTCCGCGACCCACCAACCACCAGGCCGCCGGAAAGATGATCCCGGCCAGGGCCAGCTTGAGGATGTCGCCGACCAGGAACGGGTACACGCCCTTGGCCAGGCCGGTCGTCAGGTCGAAGCTGGCCGCGACCATCAGCCAGGGAACTCCCACGAGGTAGATCACGACGTTGCCGAGCAGCATCGCGACCACGGCGCCGCCGACGTGCCGGTCCCAGCCGAGCTCGGCCAGGCGGCCCACGATCGCCGCCGCCAGCACGAAGCCCAGGAGGTAGCCTCCCGTGGCGCCCAGCACCCAATGGCCGGCATCCCGCGCGATGAACGTGGGCAGCCCGGACGCGCCTCCCGCATAGACCGGCAGGAACAGTCCCATGACGAGGTACAGCCCCGCCGACATGAGCCCGCGCCGGAAGCCCAGCGCGCCTCCGACAAGGAGGACGGCAAACGTCTGGGCCGTGATGGGCACCGGCGAGACGGGCAGAGTGACCCGGACATCGCCCGGAAGCGTGAACGTCTGGCCGTTGAGGACGATCCCGATGTTGGCCGTGAGCGCGATGAGGACGGCGCCGATCAAGATCAGGGCCATGTGGCGGGCCCGTTCGCTGATTCGTTCGCCGATCGCGATGGGGACCAGGAAGTCCCCGATCGTGATCCCGCGCTCGCCCGCCGGCAACCGGTTGAGGCGGGGGGCCGCGAGAGTCATCTACCCCTCCAGGCGTCGGCCTCGACGACCGATCGGGCCGAGTCTAGCAGAGGGCCGCCGGCACTTCGGGACGCTGCACCTCGTCTCAGGCAACGGTCGCGCGAGCAGCGGTGGACCAGGACTGCTGGTCCCGCCGACGGTCCGAGCCGCACGCCGGGCGGTGGTCCGAGCCGCACGCCGGGCGGCGGTCCGAGTCCCACGGCGGGCTACTGACGCGCCAGCGCGTGAACAATGTCGACCCGCGCCGCGAGGTGCGCCGGCCAGGCGGAGGCGACCACCGCGAGCCCCACCCCGCCGACGGCAGCAAGGGCGATTGTCCACCAGCCGGGATCGTAGGCGACGTCGACACCGGGCCCCAGCGCCGCCAGGATGACCCCTGCGACGCTTCCCGCGACCACCCCGATGATCGCGCCGACCGCCCCCAGGACGGCCGCCTCCAGCATCACCAGGCGACGCGCCTGGCGCCTCGTGAGACCCGCGGCCCGCAGGAAGCCCAGCTCGCGGACGCGTTCCAGGACGTTCATCGTGAGCGTGTTGACGATCCCCAGCCCCGCGACGATCAAGGCGACCAAGGCCAGGGCGGTCAGCAACGTGAAGAGGCGGTCCACGGACGCGCCGATGCTCCCCTCGACCGCCGCCAGTGGCGCCAGCTCCAGGGCATCGGCACGCGCGAGTGGCCCGAGCGCGGCCGCCGCTGCGGCCGCCTGGCCCGGTGCGTAGCGGACCGCGAAATACTGGGCGCCGATCGCGCCGAGATGCTGGGTGGCGTCCGGCCAGCCGACGAGCACGGCCTCGCCGGACGTCCCGGGGATCGTTCGGGCCGCGATCCCCACGACGCGGAGCGCCATGGTGTCGCGGCCCGCGAGGACCTGGAGCAACCCGCCCACCGGGATTCCCAGCCGGTCCTCCAGGGAGGCCGGGCAGGATCACCGAGCCACCGGCGTCGAGTGCCGGCAGGGCCGTGGCCCGGTCCCCGGCCGTGAGGGACAGCCGGCCGTCGGAGAGCAGGTCCGCGCCGACCACCGCGGCCGCGTCCACCCGCTGGCCGCCCACCGCAACCGCGAAGAGCCCGATCGGGCTGAGCCGGACCACGCCCGGCACGGCAGCAAGGTCGGCCAGCTGCGGCTCGTCGATGGCGACCGGCCGGACCGAGGTGAGAAGCGCGTCGCCGGGGACGACGTCGCTGAGCCACGCGGTGGCCGCTCGGCGGGTCGTCGCCGCGACGCCCCCGAGCGCGACGAGGACGGCCAGCGCCACGGCCAGGCCGCCGACCGTCAGCGCGGTGCGGCTCCGGTCACGGACCAGCGCACTGCGGTTCAGGCGCTCCTCCGCGGGCAGGAACGGCCGGGCGATCGAACCGAGCAGCGCTCCCAGCGGACCGACCAGGAACGGGCCCGCCAGCGCCACGCCGAGCAGCAGCCCGAAGACGGCAAGCGGCCGGACGATCCCGGTCGTTCCGGCCGCCGTGCTCGGCCAGAGCGCGAGCCCGGCGAGACCGACGACCGCGAACACGAGCGTCAGCCAGCGGAGGCGGGCCCGCAGGACGGCCGTCTGTTCGAGCCGGGACGGTGAGCGCCGCGACCGGCGAGATCCGGGCGGCGCGGAGGGCAGGCTCCAGCGCAGCGGCGATCGTCACGCCGAAGCCGAGCACTGCGCCGAGCAGCAGCCCCTGGGGCGGGATGACGATCTCCCGGATCGCGAGCGCACCGCCGCCGGACGACTGCCACCAGGTTGCGGCCACCGCGAGCCCCACACCCACCACGACCCCGAGGGCCACTCCTGCAACCCCGAGGTGCCCGGCCGTGATCAACATGAGGGTCGTCACCTGGCGCCGGGTCATGCCGGCAGCGCGCAGGAGCCCGACTTCGCGGGCCCGTTCGGCGACCGTCATCGCGAGCGTATTGAAGATCAGAAACGCGCCCCCGAAGAGCGCAACCGCCGCGACGAGCGCGATCGTGATCCGGAAGTCCGCGGTCGCCGCCTCCAGCCGCGCGGTCAGCTCGTCGCGCGTCGTCAATGCGTACGGCTCCACCGAGAGCCGGCGCTCCAGGGCTGCCGTCACGGCGGGAACGGTGCTGCCTCTCGCCACGCCGACGTCCACGAGATCGATTGCGTTCGTGCCGAACAGGGCCTGGGCAGCCTGGAGCGGCACGACGATGGTTCTGCCGGCCGGGTCGGGGTCGTACGGGGCCGGAGCCAGGATCCCCGCACACCCGGAACGTCCGCGGCCCCGATTCCGCCGACCCGTTGAGGGTGATCGAGCCCCCCACCGCGAGTCCGTTCGCCCGGGCGAGCGTGTCCGAGACGAGAGCCGCGTCCCTGCCGTCCGCGGGGAGCGGCGAGCCGCTTGCCAAGGGCCGGTCATGGAGCGCCGCGTCGGCCTCTGGATCCACGCCGATCACGGTCAGGGGGACGGGCAGGCCGGACCCCGCGTGCGGATCGGGTGCCGGGTACGTGCGACGCTCCAGCGCCGGCGCGACGACTGCGACGCCCGGCGTCGTCGTCATCGCAGCGAGAGACGCCGGTGAAAGGCCGCTCTGGAGGAATGCCGTCACGCGAATGTCGGCCCGCCCCAGCTGGTCCCGGGCGCTCTGCTCGGCGGCGGCGTCGAGCCCCGCGTTCAGGACGAGAGCCGCGACGAGGACCCCGACCCCGAGCGCGATCCCGATGATCGTGAGAATGCTGCGGAGCGGCCGTGCGAACAGCGTGCGGCGAGCGAGCGCGTTGAGCGCGCGCACGCGTCAGAGGCCCAGGTCGGCGAGCCGCGCGATCAACGGCGCGGCCCCGTGGTCCTCGCGACGACCCAGCCGGATCTCGTCGCGGATCGACCCGTCGCGCAGGACGTAGACGCGGTCCGCGTAGGCCGCCGCCTTCGCGTCGTGGGTCACCAGGACGACCGTCTGGCCGCCCTCCTGGCAGGACCTCCACAGGTGGTCCAGGATCTCGGTCCCCGTCGCGAAGTCCAGGTTGCCGGTCGGCTCGTCCGCCAGAAGGAGCGCGGGCCGCCGCACGAGGGCTCGGGCGAGCGCAACCCGCTGCTGCTCGCCTGCCGAGAGCTGGTCGGGCCGGTTGCGCTCCTTGCCGGCGAGATCCACCGAGGCAAGCGCGGCCCGGATCGCGGCGGCCTGGTCACCGTGGCGGGAGTCCTCGCCGGCGATCGTGAACGGGAGCGCGACGTTCTCCCACACGTTCAGGAGGGGGAGCAGGTTGAAGAACTGGAAGACGAAGCCCGTCTTCTCGCGTCTCAGCTTCGTGGCCGCGTCGTCGGACAGGCTGCTGATGAGCGTCCCGTCGAGCACGACCTCGCCCGTGGTCGGCTGGTCCAGGCCGCCCAGCACGTGGAGCAGGGTGCTCTTGCCGGACCCCGACGGTCCCATGAAGGCCACCAGCTCGCCCGGCTCGATGGCCAGCGATACACCCTGGACGGCGTCGACGTCGCCGGCACCCTGCCGGTAGCGCTTCGTGACGTTGCGCGCCTCGAGGATCGGCGGCATCAGCTGCCCACCGTGGCGGCTCGGGGACTGGATCGCATGACCGGGAGTGTAGCGGAGCCGCCGCGCGGCCCGGCGCTCCGGCCGCCCTGGATCAGGGGCCGAAGATCAAGGTCAGCAGGCTCTCCGGCAGGCCGACACCCTGGCCCGCCGCGGGGCCCGGCGTCCAGAACCCGCAGCGACGTCCCGTCCGGCAGCGGCGACACGCTTGCGGTCGGGGGCGTCGCCGACGGAATCGGGGTTGGCTCCGGGGTCGGCGTCAGCGTGGGTGCCAGGGTTGGCGCGTCGGTGGCCGCCGGCGTGGGGGTCGGGGTCGGGGTCGGCGTCGGCGTCGGGAGTCGGCGTGGGAGTCGGCGACGGAGTTCGAGTCTGGCGCGGGCTGGTGGTCGGCGTGGCGTTCGGGGCCGCCGTTCGTGCCGGCGTCCGGGTGGGCGTCGCTGCCGGCGTGGGCGTGGCGGTGGCTTCAGGAGTCGGGTTCGGCGTGGGTCTGGCGGTTGGCTTGGCGGTTGGCTTGGCGGTTGGCGCAGGCGCCGAACCGCAGCCCGTCGTGTTGGCGAACAGGACGGTGTAGAACTTCCGCCCGTCCGAAAGCTTGTACGCACCGATCCCAGCGACGTTCCAGGCGGGCCCCAGGATGTTCTGGCGGTGCCCCGGGGAGTTCATGAAGTCGGTCTGCACGACGTCCGTGGCCTGGTCGTCGGGGTAGTTGTTCCAGCCGATGTTCTCGCCGGCCAGCTGGTAGCAGTACCCCTGCCGGTCCATCACGTCGAAGACCATCTCGCCACTCGGCGGGATGTTGTGGCTGAAGTAATCCCTGGTCGCCATGTCCTGGGAGCGCCAGCGGGCGATCCCGGCGAGGGCGGCGTCCCAGCGCAGGGTTGGGAGGCCCGCGCTGGCCCGGGCCTGGTTGGTCAAGGTGAAGAGCTGCGATTCCGCCGTGGCGGAGAACGAGTTGTCGCTCCAGCCGAGGACACGGCCGGGCAGCGCCAGGAGCCCGCCTCCCGTGGCGACGAGCGCCACGACCAGCATCAGTGCAAGGTGGGCCGGGGCGGCTCGTGTCGGGAGAAGGGTGGTTCGCATGACGTGAGGCAACCGTATGCCGGGGCCCGCGTCCGGTCAGCGGTGCGATGGTCCCGCCGGCACGCGGCGGTAGTCCTGCCCGCGCACATCGGGACGGGACCGGGCCGGTCGAACCACGGAGCCCGGACCACACGTGAACGTCCGCGTCCGGTCTCCTCCCGATGGGTATCCTTGCCCGCATGGATGCAGGATTCGTCGCGCTCTTTCGCCACCACGCGTGGGCATCGGACCGCCTGTTCGCCGCCTGCGAGGGACTTCCCGCGGACCAGCTGGAGTTCGTCGTCCAGGGAATGTTCGGCGGCCTGGGCGCCACGCTGCGCCACCTCGTGGAAGCCGAAGAGCGGTACGTGCGGGGCCTGCGCGGCCAGGCCGCGCCCGGGACCGGACTCGGCCGGGGGCACGGACCGGCCCGTGCCGCCGGAGGCCCTGGCGCCGTCCGTCCGCGTCCTCCGGCGACGGGCGGCGGTATCCGCGAGCGCGCTCATCGACCTCGCCGGGGTCATGGCCCCCGATGCCGTGGTCATGGCAAGCCGGAGGGGCGAGCCGGCAACGATCCGGGCGATCACGTTCTTCATCCAGGCGCTCGATCACGGCTGCGAGCACCGCGCGCAGGTGCGCCACGTGCTGACGATCCTCGGCTACGACCCGCCCGACATCGACGGCTGGACCTACGACGAGGAAGCGCTGGGGCCGGTCGCCAGCTGACGCCCGGGTTCCGCCCACGGCACCCCGTTGGCGAACCTCGCGCCCGAGATGGAGCGCGCTCGATGACGCGTCGCGAGGTCCGCCGGGCGCTCTGACACCCTCGACTCGCGTATACTCCGCGGGTCCTGCGCGCCGGCCCACGGCCGCGCCGCGCGCGGCGACCGCGGTGGCCTTAGCTCAATCGGTAGAGCATCGGATTGTGGCTCCGAAGGTTGCGGGTTCAAGCCCCGTAGGCCACCCCACCGCCTCGCCCGATCCACGCTCACGGACTGGCTCACCGGGTCCGTCTAGCCTGCCTGCGATCGTCTAGTCCGCTCAGGTTTGGGCATCAGTCTGGGCATCACGATGGTCGTCCGGTCCACCTCGTGCGCCACAGCCGGACGATCGGGCGCGATCTGGGCACTACGTCCCGCGGCTGACTCCTGTCCGGCGGTGGAGCGTCCACATTGCCGTGCCGAAGAATGCAAGGAGCACCACGACCACGACGCCCGCGGGTCCGGGTGGCGGCAACTGATCAGGGTTGGAGAGATTCGTCGAGGTCGCCGGGGCCCCGGCGACCAGACGCTGGAGGCTCTCGATCAGGGCGGTCGCGCTGGTCGGGACGCCCGTCACGTCCTGGCTCGAGCTCTGCTCTACCCGGTCACCCGGGCCGACTCGCCAGGCAACCGATCGTCCGGCGACGAGCGTGTCTGGCGAAGGGAAGATCGCGATGATCCGATCGCCCGGTCGGAGACCCTGCCAGCACCCGTTGGACGGGACGGTCAGCACTCCGCCGCGAAGATCGAGACCCTGGTCGAGGACCTCGGGCCGAATGACCTGCTTGACCGCGAACTGGTCCACGGCCGGCGTGTCGCCCTGTCGGAGTGCTATCACGTCGGCGACCAGGATGAGCCCCGGCGACGCCACGACCTCGGCGAGCGTTCCGTGGGTCACGGCTGGGCAGGCGGCCGCGGCGGCTGGATGGATCGAGGCCGAGGGCGCGATCATGAGCGTCCCAACGAGAAGAGCGATCCCTACCATGCGCATCCGCCCGTTCGTCGAACTTGCCCGCCGGGCCCGGCGAGAGCCGCTGTTCGCATAGGGCGGCATCTGCTGCGCCTTGCTCAGCGCCCTAACCAGGCACTCCCCTATGGACACTGAATGAACCCCTGTGCCCAGAGGCAGCCTCCGCAGGCCGGGGTCGGGCTGCCGAAGCAATCCTCGAGGTTCTCGTCGGCCATGTCGCAGCTGTTGCAGATGGTGCAGGGGGCGAAGTCGAACTCGATGAGCCGCTCGCGCAGCGCGACGTAGCCGGGACCGTTCCAGAGGTCGAGGAGGCTTCGCTCGTTGACGTTCCCCACGGCGAAGGCGTGGTTCGTCCGGGGCCGGAAGTCCAGGTAGCTGCGGTGGGTGTGGAGAAGCGGCAGACACGGGCTGACGGCCCCGTCCCAGCGCACCGAGAGGCTGCCCTTCTCGACGAACGGACACCTGTTCGCCGGGGCTCCCCGCCCCTGGCCCGCCAGTGACCGCCCGTCGCGGCGCGCCGGCACCCGGGCGAGGGGCTCGACGGTCAGCGCGTCGAGGTCGATCCGGGGAAGCGAGACCTCCGGATCCCACGCGGATGGCTCGACTTCCTCCGTGTCGACGGAGCGGGAGTAGAGCACCTGGTCGCGCATCTCGGGGGTGTGCGCGAGGACGTTGCTGATCGAGAACCGGTCGGCGCCCAGCTTCTGGCCCAGGCGGATCACCTCGGGGAGGTCCGCGATGTTCCGCTTCATCGCCACGAAGGCGACCCCGAGCCGGGGCAGCCGGACACCACGCACCATCTGCAGCTCGCGCAGCCGGGTCAGGTTCTCGATCACTTCCGGCAGCGCGTCCCAGAGGCGAACATCGGCGTAGCCCTCGGGCGTCGCGCCGTCAATGGAAACCCACAGGCGGTCGAGCCCGAGGCGGACCAGCTCGCGGCGGGCTTCGGCGTCAAGCCGGGTGCCGTTCGTGATGAGTTCCACCGGGCAGCCGATCGACTTCGCGGTGGCGAGCATCCCGAGGAGGTCAGGATGCGCGAACGGCTCTCCGAACCCGCCGAAGAAGATGGTCGGGAGGGGCGACACGGCCCGCACGCCGTCGATGATCCGGTCGAACGTCTCGCGCGACATCCGCCCGGGCGGCTCGTCCCAGACGTTGCGGATACAGGTCCTGCACATGAGGTTGCAGAGCGTCGTCGGCTCGACGTAGACACGGGCGAGGCTCACCGTGGCTCGGCCGATCGTGAGCGCATCGCCGTCTTCCTCGACGCGGACGGCCGCGCCGTCGACCAACCCGAACCGCTCGCTCAGCTCGGGCGGCAGGACGAGATGGCCCCGTTCGTCGAGCCGGACCCGGATCGTGTGCGTCCTCATCGGAAGGGGGAACCTGCCCCCCGTTGTCCGGACCCAGGGGTCGCCCTCACCGCGTCCACGCTGCACCAGAGCTCACAGCGCGGATCGTGCCCAGGCTCACGATCACCCAGAAGGCGACGAGGGCGACGAAGAGCGCCACCGCGAGCCCCTCCAGGACACCCGATTGCCAGGCCCGGGCCAGGGCGAGCGTGGCTGCGGAATAGGCCCCGAGTGGGAACGTGAAGGCCCACCAGCCCACGCCGTATGGCAGGCGCCCAGCGTGCAGGTAACCGGCGAGGAGGAGGATTGCCGCCGCCAGCCACCAGAGCCCGAAGCCCCACAGAATCGTCGCCCCGATCGCGGAGATGGCGGACACGGCCCCCCCAGCAGCGCCCCATGTTGGGGCACCGACCTGGGCAAGGCGCAGCAGGCCGAGGACACCCACGCCGACGGGCCCAAGCCCGATCCAGAGCGACGGCGCCAGGGGGGCGGCCGGCAGCGGGTGGAAGACCATCCGGTCGTAGATCAGCGAGGCAACCAGGACGAAGAGCAGCAGCCCCATGCCAAGGAACGCATAGCCGGCCACGACCAGCGTGGTCGCATCGCCGGATCCGACATGCGAGGCGAGGGGGGCGAGCGCCAGCGGGGCCACGATGTTCACGACGGGCGGGATGAACCACGCGCCGTTGGCCGTCTGGGGACCGATCTGCGGGGCTGCGAACAGGAGATACGCGAAGACAACGCTGACGGTGAAGGCGAGGATGATCCCGATCGTCGCCAGAACCGCGACGGTATCGGTTACCGCATCGGGTGCGCCGAGCGATGGCCCGACCGTGGCGACGCCGACCGCCAGCACGAGCAGGCCGCCGGGGAACGTGCCGTAGAGGGCCCCGGCGACCGGATTGCGAAGGTCCGCGATGGCCGCACCGGGATGACGGAACCATCGGACCAGGTAGGGCACACCCAACGCGACCGCGAGGACCGCTGAGACGGCGACAAGGGCAACGCCGAAGGTGTGAGCGGAATCCTGGAGGCCGGCCTGGTTGCCCGGGTTCTGGTAGCCGACGATGCCGACGATCGCCGTTCCCATGACCGCCCCGAACCAGCCCGGATGGAAGCCGCGCAGGCGAGTCGGTGGCGCGGGCGGTGACTGGTCGGCGGGCGTGACGGTGCTCATCGGGACGGGTCCTTCCTTCATGAGATGAGATCAAGCGCGATCTTCGCGGCGATCACGAACAGCAGGACGCCAATGACCCGCTTCAACTGGGCGCCGCTGAGCCGGGTCCGCATGACGTGCGATCCAGCGAGCGAGCCGGCTGCCGCGAGGGCCGCCATCGTGACGAGGAACCCTGGGTCCAGGCCGCCCAGCGCCACGTGGCCTAGGAACCCCGACAGCGACGAGAAGACGACCGCCAGCGCGGTGGTCCCCGCGGCCACCTTGGCGTCGAGCCCGAGCCAGGTCAGGCCGGGCAGGATGACGTTGCCTCCGCCGACCCCGAGCAGGCCGCCGAGAAAGCCTGCCACGCCGCCCACCATGGCTCCCACGCCGGCCTCCGCCGCGACGGTTCGGTCGCGACCACCAGCCCGGGGCCGGTACAAGAGCATCATGGTGCCCGCGAACACGAGGAAGACGACAAACAGCGCGAGAAGGACGGATCGATCCACCTGGGCGGTGAGCGCGGCGCCAACCGGGGCTAGCAGCACCGCCGCGATGAGGACGGGAACCCCGGCGCGCCAGTCGATGAGCCCGGCCCGCGCGTACGCGATCGTCGCGGCCAAGAGGCTGACCGCATTCAGCAGGAGCGCCGCGGACGTCGCCTGGCCAAGGGGCACCCCGAGGTAGTAGAAGAGCGGGACGAACAGGAATGCGGCACCGAGCCCGGCCATCGCCATGACGCCGGAGCCGACGAACACGCTGGCCCCGCCGACGAGATAGAGGAGCATGGCCGGGGAGCTGTCAGGTCCGGCTCAGCGCGGGTAGCCGGAGCACGCCGCGCAGACGATCTTGCCCTCGGCCACCCGGGCATACGGCTCGGCCACCAGCTCGCCGCACGACGGGCAGACAAGGAAGCGGACGACCTCCTCTGGCTCGCTCCACGCGCTCGGCTGAACTGGCCCGACGGTCATGATCTCGGCCGCCGGCGCATCCCAGACGAGGTTGACCACCTCCATCTGCTCGGCCTCGGGGATCTCCGTTGGCGGCACACCCGCGGCGCGCTTCTGCATGAACGGCGTTGCCTTGATGCGCGGCTGGAGCGTCGGCCGATAGGCGACCCGCACGGCCCGCTTCGAGGCCTTGTCGATGAGCGTGACGGCGAACTTGCCCTCGCCGGTCTTCTCGATGTTGCCCTTGCCGAACGTGCAACCGGTGGTGAACTGGATGCCGTCCCCGAAGCACATTCCGCCGTGATAGTCACCGGTCTCGATGATGGCGTGGAGCTGCTTCGCTCCAGCCCGCGTGGCGCCCAGCGTCTCCATTGCCGCGAGGCCCAGCCGCACTCCGGCGGTGCTGGCCCAGCACTTGTGGCCGTGGAACGCGAGGGCCTCGGCCAGGATCGTGGTGTCATTCATGGGAAGGACTCCTTCTGCGCAGCGGTTGTGGTGGTGATGGTCGCCCGTTCGGCGGGCACGGCGGGACGACCCTGCCCGCATGGCGCGCCCTCGGGCTGCAGCGTGACGTGCTCGAATCCTCCCGCGTTGAGTGCCGCCGTCGCCGCCCTCAGGACCAGCGCCACGTCCGCGTCGGGGAGGACTTCGACGTGGGCCGTGACGATCGGAAGGTCGTCGGCGAGGGCCCAGACATGGAGGTCGTGCACGCCGCACACCCCGGCTGTGCCGGTGAGCGCCTCCCCAGCAGCGCCGACCGAGACGCCGCCAGGGACGCCCTCCGCGAGGAGGTGGGCGATCTGCCCGAGCAGCCGGAGCCCGGCGAGCCCCAGGAGCACGCCGATGACGAGACTGGCGATCGCATCCGCCGCCGACGGTCCGCCGGCGAGGATGACGAGCGAGGATACGATGACCGCGACCGCGCCCGCGGCATCACCGGCCAGGTGCAGCACGAGGACCCGCGAGGCAACGGTCTGGCGCTCCGCTCCGTGCACGAGGAGCGCGGAGGCGCTGTTCGAGACGAGCGCGATCAGCGCGACCGGCAGGACCCCGAGGGCCCCGACCGGCGACGGCGCGACGAGCCGGCTGACGCTCTCGACCAGGACCACGGCGCTGGCCGCGACGAGCAGGACCGCGTTCACCAGGGCCCCGAGCGTCTCCATCCGGTGGAAACCGTACGTGTGCGAGGCATCAGGGGATCGGGTGGCCAGCCGGGCGGCTCCCAGGCCGACCAGGAGAGCGACCACGTCCACCCCCACGTGCGTTGCGTCGCTCAGCAGCGCGAGGCTGCCGGTGACGAGACCGCCGCCGACTTCGAGCGCCAGGATGCCCAGCGAGAGGACGAGGGCACCAAGCAGACGCCGCGACGGGGCCGCGCGATCGACGATCTCGGCGTGGCGCGTTGCAGGGGGGACTGCTCCGCCGCCGGTCGCGTTCACTTGATCCCCTCGGCCGCGTCGGCCCGAGCAATGGGGATCGGCCGAGCAGGCGTCGCGCGCCGCCCGAACCAGGCACGCAGCCGCGGCGCGGCGCGCAGGTACAGGACCATGAGCAAGATCTGGAAGATCGGCATCGTGGCGGCGGGGATGGCCACCAGCGGTGAGAAGGCGGTGGTGGCGATCGCGATCGCCGTGCCGTTGTTCTTGCCGGTGCTCGTGAAGGCGATGGCCATGTGCTCCTCGAACCCCATGCCCAGGCGCCGATCGAGCCAGGTCAGCACGACCAGGCTCAGGCCGATGAAGATCGCGTTGGGCACCAGCAGGATCGCCACCGTCTGCCAGCGATCGATGATGAGGGTCGCCTTGCCGAAGAAGATGAGGAAGACGATCGCGTACATGCCCAGCAGCGAGAGCGCCGGGAAGAGCGGTGCGATCGCGCCGAACCGAACCGATCCCAGCCAGCGCAGGAGCCCCCGCCGGGTGGCGTATCCGAGCACCATCGGGGCGAGCAGGACGGTGAGGATGGAGCTGATCAGGTCGCCGATCGGCACCGGCACCGCGTAGCGGCTCGCGAAGAGCGACATCCAGAGCGGGACGGCGACGATGGCCAGCACGAAGCTCAGGGCGACGACGACCGTCGCGAGCTCGAGGTCTCCCTTGGCAAGCCCGGTGTACCCGATGGCCATACTCGAGCAGGGGACGACCATGACGAGCAGGAAGCCGAGCGCGAGCAGCGGGTCGGACAGGAAGACCGTCGCGAGGACCCAGCCGACGAGCGGCGCCCAGACGAAGTTGAAGAGCAGCGCGATCCCGATGCCACGCACGTTCCGCCCCGCTCGCAGGAGCGCCTCGAAGTGGACGTTGACCATCATCGGGTAGATGATCAGGAAGACCGCGGCCGTCGTGAGGCCGCCCAGGGGACCGGCCTGGGTCTTCGCGAAGCCGGCGAGCCCGTTGCCGGCCAGGAGGCCGACGAGGATGGCGAGGCTCACGTAGGCCAGCATCCAGCGGTTGAGGTGCTCCTGGAGGGAGCGCAGTGCGATCATGCGACGGGAGCGACGCCCGTCACTCGGTGAGCCAGGCGGCGATGTCGCCTGCGGACGGGATCCGACCATAGCTCACCACCCTGCCGTCGATAACGAGCCCAGGCGTGCTCATGATCCCGTAGCTCATGATCTCCGCGTAGTCGGTCACCTTCCGGATCTCCGCCTCGACGCCGGCGATCGCGACCGCCTCGCGGGCCACGGCTTCGAGCCGCTTGCAGTTGTTGCAGCCGGGACCAAGGACTTCTACGACCTTCATGTTGAGGAGACCTCCATGCGCGAGCGGCCATCGCCGCTCTGTATGCGGCGGGATCGCGCCGCGATGAATGACCTGTTGGCGGAGGCGCGCGGCCCCGAACCGGATGACCCATTCGGGTCCGCGCGCCGGTTCATGCGAGAGTCAGCCAGCCCGCGATCTCGGTCGCTGACGGGATCCGACCGGCGCTCACGACCAGACCGTCGGTGACGAGGCCAGGCGTGTGCATGACGCGGTAGCCGGCGATCCGGGCGTAGTGGGCGCCCTTGATCGACGATGTCTCCACGCCGGCCGTTGCGACCGTTCGAACGCGGCCAGATCGACCAGAGGGCAGTTGTGCCAGCCGGGCCCGAGGGATCTCGACGACCTTCATCGGACATGCCTTGCTCACAGGCCAAGGGCGTTGAACAGGAAGCCGACGGCGAGGATGCCGGTGACGACGACGGTCGCGAAGACAGAGATCAAGCGGAGCTTCATCACCCGCCGCAGGATCACGAACTCGGGCAGGCTGATCGCGACGATCGCCATCATGAACGCGAGCGTGGTCCCGAGCGGCATGCCCTTGCCCAGGAGCGCCTCGACGATCGGGATCGTGCCGGCAGCGTTCGAGTAGAGCGGGATTGCGAGCGCAACCACGATCGGGACGGCGAACGGGTTCTCGCGCCCCCCGATCTGGGCCACCAGCTCGGTCGGGACGAAGCCGTGGATGAAGGCGCCGATCCCGATCCCGATGATCACGTAGAGCAGGACCTTGCGGACGAGCTCCTTGGTGGAGGTCCAGGCGTCGCGCATGCGCTGCTCGACCGAGAGCCGGAGATCGAGCGACGTTGCGCCGCCGCCCGCCCGGACCGCGAGGACCCAGGGCTCGATCCACTTCTCGAGCGGCAGGCGCCCGAGGACCAGCCCGCCGACGACGGCGACCGTCAGCCCGGCGGCCATGTAGAGGAGCGCGATCCCCGGGCCGAAGAGGCCCCACAGGAGGACCAGGGCAACCTCGTTGACCATCGGGCTGCTGATCAGGAAGGCGAAGGTGACCCCGAGCGGGATCCCGGCCTCCACGAAGCCGATGAAGAGCGGCACCGCCGAGCACGAGCAGAACGGCGTGACCACCCCGAACGCGGCCGCCCCGACCGTCGCCGGGAGCGTGCCGCGGCCGGCCAGCGCCGCCCGCATCCGCTCGGGCGGGAAGTAGCTCCGCAGGAAGGAGACCAGGGTCATGATCCCGAGCAGCAGGAGCAGGACCTTGGGGACATCGAGCAAGAAGAACGCGACGGCGTCGCCGACATGCGAACCCCGCTCGAGGCCGAGCAGGTCATAGGCCGCCCAGTTCGCCAGGGGCAGGTTGACGAACCACGCCGCGAGCCAGGCAACGATGACGGCGGGCGCGACGACGCGGAACGGAATGTTCACCCGTCGCACCGTGAGGGTCGTCATCCAAGGATCTCCGCGAGTAAGGCGACTGCGGCAGCACATGCAGCGTCGTCGCGCTCGTAGTAGACGCGGCGCCCGTCGGACGGGCCACGGCTCACCTGGACCAGCCCCGCGTCGCGCAGGCGCGCCAGGTGGTTGCTGACGTTGTTCTGGCGCTCGCCGAGGGCCGCAGCCATCTCGCATACGCAGTGCGGTCCGTCGCGGAGCATGGCGAGGATGCCGGCCCGCGTGGGATCGGCGATTAGGGCGGCGGTCGAGACCCCCTCCTGAATGTCGGGCGGGCGGAGATCCATCCGCAGGTCCTGCAGGACGGGCAGCTCAATCGGCATAGGGCAGCTCCTCCGGGTCGCCCCGGTTGATGGTGAGGTTGATGGTCATCGGGCACGCCCGGGCGAGCGTTCGCGTGATGGTCCCGTAGCGGATCGCGAGGTCCACTACGTGGCGCACGCGGTCCGCCGCGGCGGGCGAGTCGAGCGCAAGGTCGACGACGAGACCCGTGATCGCGGGCGGATCATCGGAGCGGGTCGCCGCGATCGCGATCTCCGTGCGGTCGAGCACGACGCGGGCCTCATCGGCCACGGACCGCAGGTTGCGGGCGAGGCAGCCCGCGAGGGCTGCCATCAGTGATTCGACCGGGCTCGGACCGTCGCTGTCGTCGTCGGGCGTCGCGTTGAGGACACCGTCCCACAAGGCTCCGTGGGCCAGCGTTTGTTCGCCGGCGGCGGCGACCACCTGCATCAGGTAGACCGGGGCGGCCCCGTGCCGGCGCTGCGCGAGCCGTCCATTCGCGGCGTTCATCCCGCCACCAAGATCCAGGCGCGCTGGGCGGCGAGCAGGACGAGCGCGATCGCGAAGATGCGGGAGAGGGTGGCGCTCTTGACGCGGCCCGCCGTGAAGCGGGCACCCAGCCAGGCGCCGATGACGGACGCGATCGAGGTGATGATCACCGTCGGCCAGTCGAACGTCGCGGTCCCGAGGTGGCTCGCGAACGCCGAGAACGATGGGACTGTGACCGCAACGGAGTTGGTCGCCGCGGCGAGCCGCGCCGAGTACCCGACGAGCGTGAGGGTCGGCATCAGCAGGAACCCGGGGCCCACGCCCAGGAACCCCGCGAAGATGCTGATCGGCACCGCGGCTGCGCCGGCCCGCACCCGGCCGCCGTCGGTGATCTCGGCCACGACCTCGGTGGAGCGGGGCTTCGGCAGGAGCATCCGGGCGGCCAGGAAGAGCAGCACGCCCACGTAGAGCCACCAGACCAGGGTCGTGGACGCGAACTGGAGCAGCCACACGCCGAGGGGAGCGCAGATCGTCGTGATCACGACGAGAAGCAGCGCGCCGCGCCGGTCGACCATCCCCGCCCGCCAGAAGGCGATCGCACCGCTGATCGCGGTGAGCCCGTTGAGCAGCAGCGCCCAGGGCTGGATGACGTCCTTGAGGTCGAACCCGAACAGACCCAGCACCGGGATCGCGACGAAGGCCACCCCGAGCCCCAGCATGCCCGACAGGAAGCTCAGGCCGAACAGGAGCGGCGTCAGGATCACGATCAGCGACATCTCACCGAGAAATGTATCAGCGGTGGATGATCTGTCATCGCGCCGGACGGCCCCAAGATGGGAGCCATTCGGCCCCGCCCGCCAACGCGGGCGACGGTGTGCGGTTCGTGAACGTCGGCTCGGCTGGCAAGCCGAAGGACGGGGACCCTCGTGCCTGCTGGACACTCATCGAGACGTCGCCCGACGCCGTCCGGGTCGAGTTTCGGCGAGTCGCCTAGATCAATCCGATATGCTTCGGATTGTGGCTCCGAAGGTTGCGGGTTCAAGCCCCGTAGGCCACCCCACCTTCCCGTACCGTGGAGGACGCGCACCCACCAACGGAGCGGCGCGCAGGTAGGCTTCGCGCAAGGACCCGAGGGTTACAAGACCTCTCACGAGTTCGCGATAAGCCGGCGGACCAAGCGGATGACGGGCGCCGCGGAGGCGCCCAAGGTGGACGGATAGGTCATCGCGACCCTCCCCTCGCCCGTCGTCGCGATCCGCCCGTGCAGCGTCGAGAACGTCGCCTCCAGGCCGTGCATGCGGTCGATGGAGACTTCGTGACGCGACCCGGCGGCCGAAACGACCGCGATCGAGTGGCAGGACACGGCCAGCAGCTCGGTCCGCGCCTGGCCCGGGCGGCGCGGGCTGGGGAGGTAACCCAAGACCTCGCCGTTGAGGCCGGCCGCGATCTGGCGTGCCTCCTCCCCCGACCCGAACGGTTCGAGCATCGTCCAGTCGGGCTCGATTCGCTCGGTGTCGTAGCGACGGCGCGGCAGCGCCGAGGATTGCGAGGCGAACCCCGAGGCGAGGTCGCGGAACACGGCAGCCTCGGACGAGAGCTCGCGGGGCAGCCGCACGTCCGTCGCGCCGCGCGCCGTCCGTACGACCAGCGCCGTCTCGCCCGGTCGCGTCGTCACCGCGACGTCCACCAGCTGCTCGACCGGGATGCTGATCACGTCCACTCCCCAGTCGGAGAGGTAACGGTCGGGAGTGGCGTGGTCCACCAGCCACGCCACCTGGCGATCGGTCAGGAGCAGCAAAGCGGCGCGCCGGTCGCGGCGAGCGCGAACCCGTTCCACGAGCCCCGTGTCCACGAGGGCGGGGCGCTCGACCCAGTAGAGGATCCGCTCCTCCTGGTCCAGCATCCCCTCGAGCCCGCGCACGAACCTCGGCGGCAGGCGCGTCAGCGAGTACTCCGAGAGCGAGTGCGGCGTAGAGAAGCGGGCCTGCGCCGGCGCCTCGGATCCCTCCGGAAGCCAGGCCCGCCCGCCGACCACGCGCTCCTTCGCCCGGCGCTCGCGGTACTCGCGGCGGGCGTGCTCGGCGTGGCGCGCGGCATCCTGGGCGCTCATCCAGGAGCCCTCCGACGCGAGGCGACCCGCAGCGGTTCGGATGAAGGGCTCGATCGGGAGCACGGCGCCGCTGATCCGGGCCACGAGCACGCTGCCGCCTGGGGCGGTCAAGCCTCCGACAAGCTCGCCTTCGATCCGGCAGCCCGCAAAGGTGGAAGCGGGCACCGCAACCAGGACCGGCACCTCCCGCCCAGATCCGTCGTCCGCGTCGACGAGATGGCCCCGATCCAGCCCGAGCCAGGGCCCTCGCAGCCGGGCGCGTCGCGCCGTGGAGCCGATCCCGTCGACGTTGGGCTCGAAGTCCACGCCGGGTCCCATCGGCTCGTCGATCTCGATGAGCACGCGGGTCCGTTCGGTCATCGGGAGGTCGTCCCCACACCCCGCGACGATCGCGCCGCCAGGTCGCGTGCCTGCCGAAGGGCGCGCCGCATCTCCGCGGGCGAGACGGGCCGAGAGCGTTCGTCGGCGGCGGCAAGGCCAGGATGCTTGCTGTCCACGCCACTCCTTCCCGGGAAAGACAAGGCCCCGGGCCTGCGTCGTGCAGTCCAGGGGCCATCAGCCCGAGCGGGCGGTTCAGGCGCTGCGCGCCTCGGCGGACACCATCGCCATTCAGCACAACGGAGCGTAGTCGGCCGCCCGGAGTGCGTCAAACGGGTATGGACGCCGTCGCGGAGGATCGTGGCGACCGGTGTGCGGCGGCGGATTCCTCCGGCATCCTGGCGAACGGTGTCGCTGACCTGCCTCGTACTCCGCAGGCGCCGCAGCCCCGTGGCCCGGCTACAATGGCGGCGGCGATGAGGCTCGCCAGCCGACCCCGGGCAACCCCGGATCGGTGAACTGCGGCACGGCCGATGACAGCTTCTCCCACCTGAAGCGCAAGCCAGCCGGAGCCCCGCCCGATGCCCGATCGTCCTTCCCCCGCAATTGCGTGCTGGCGGCGTTGCCGTCCGCGGGAGGTCGACATCCGCGTGGCATCGCGCGCTCGATCGCGTCACCCGCGGTCGGGCACCGGCTGACGCGGGAACCTTCCATTCCGTGCCGGATCACGCCGGCAGAAAGGTCGCTCCATGAACGCCACTATCGAGTCCATTACGGCCCGCGAGATCCTCGATTCGCGCGGCAATCCGACGATCGAAGTCGATGTCGTCCTCGACGACGGCTCGCTCGGCCGGGCGGGCGTCCCCTCCGGTGCGTCGACCGGCATCCACGAGGCCGTCGAGCTGCGCGACGGGGACAAGAGCCGGTTCGGCGGCAAGGGCGTCCTGACGGCGGTCAGGAACGTCCACCAGCTCATCGCGCCGGCCCTCGTCGGCAAGAACGCCGCCGACCAGGCGGGCATCGACCAGGCCCTGATCGACCTGGACGGGACGCCGAACAAGGCGAACCTGGGCGCCAACGCGATCCTCGGCGTCTCGCTCGCCTGCGCCCGCGCGGTCGCCGCCTCCTTCGACACGCCGCTCTACCGCTACCTGGGTGGGGTCGGGGCGCGGATCATGCCGGTCCCGTTCTTCAACATCCTCAACGGCGGCAAGCACGCCCAGAACTCGACGGACTTCCAGGAGTTCATGATCGCGCCGGTCGGCGTGGCGACGTTCTCCGATGCGCTCCGCGCCGGGTCCGAGGTCTTCCATGCGCTGAAGGCATCCTGGGCGAGGGAGGCTTCGCCACGAGCCAGGGAGACGAGGGGGGCTTCGCCCCATCGCTGGCCTCGAACGAGGCCGCGGTCGAGATCATCCTTCGGGCGATCGAGAAGGCCGGCTACAAGCCCGGCGACGAGGTCGCCATCGCGCTCGATCCGGCCACGACCTCCATCCTCGTCGAGGGCACGGGGATCGAAGGGGTCACCGGCCAGTATCGACTCGAGCGCGAGGGCCGGACCCTCGATTCCGGCGAGCTGATCGACCTCTGGGAGCGGTGGCTCGCGAAGTACCCGATCGTCCTGCTCGAGGACGGCCTGGCCGAGGACGACTGGGCCGGCTGGAAGGAGCTGACCGCGCGACTCGGCAGCAAGGTCCAGCTCGTCGGCGATGACATCGTGGTGACCAATCCCCGGCCTGATCGCCCGGGCGATCAACGAGCAGGCGATGAACTCGGTCCTCATCAAGCTGAACCAGATCGGCACGCTGACCGAGACGATCTCGGCGGTGGACATGGCCCGCCGCGCGGGCTGGAAGGCCTTCGTCAGCCACCGCTCCGGCGAGACCGAGGACACCACGATCGCCGACTTCGTCGTGGCGATGGGTATCGGCCAGATCAAGACCGGCGCTCCGTCCCGCAGCGAGCGGGTCGCCAAGTACAACCGGCTCCTCCGGATCGAGGAGGAGCTGGGCTCCGGCGCCGAGTACTTCGGCCGGCGCGCGTTGGTCGACTGGAAGCCCGCGCAGGACTGAACGGGGGATCGTCTTCCTTCCGGCCCGGTTGCCACGAGCCGGCCCCCGTGGGCCGGCTCGTGGCCTTCCCGGCGGAGTTACGGTATCGCGGACGAGAGGCATGTCCTCGGGCCCACGATCAAGGGTGTCGCATGACCCTCAACAGGAACCAGGAGCGGGCCGTCGCCGTCCGGCTGCGGATGCTCGAGGAACGCCTCGCGATCATGACTCGCCTGATGGACGAGGACGAGCGCGGGCGCCTCTATCGCCGCGATCGAGCGCCGTACTCCGCGGCGCAGCGGGCGAGGATCGAGGCCGTGATCCGCGAGATCCGGCGCGGAGATCGCCCGCGTCGCGGACACCTTCGGTCTCGCGAGCGAGGAGCAGGACGCTGCGCGACGCATCGTGGGGCTGCTGGGCATCACCTGGGAAGGCCTCGGCGACGTCCGTGCCGGGCGGCTTCGCGGCCTCGGCGACGTCGACCCCGCCCTCCGGGAGCGTCTCAACCCTTCCGTGGAGCGGCTGATGGACCTGGTCCTCGACCTCCAGAGGATCGCCGCCGGGACCGACTGACCCGCGCCCTGGGGCGGGGGTCGTCGCATTGCTCAACGCTTGCCGTGCTCGGCCCGTGACCGCTCCAGCGCGATCCGGACGATGACCGACGGGTGCGCCGCAGCCCGCCCGATGGCTGCGTCCGCGGCCGGGTCGCCGGCGAACGCGACAAGAGCCGCGGCGGCCGCGGCCGATCGGTACGGGTCGTCAGCCATGTCGCACGAGCAGGGCAAGCGCGCCGATCGCCTCGACGGCGTGCCGCGCGGCCAGGACTTCGGCTGCCCGCATCGCCGTCTCGGTGTCCGGATGGCGCAAGGCCCAGATGAGCCAGGCGTTGTACGAGCGAGCGTCGTCGACGGCCAGGGAGACGCCGCATGTCTCGCAGGACGTTGCGTTCCATGGGTTCATGGCGTAGCAGGCCGGGCAGAACCGGGTCGGGCCGCTCATTAGCCGCCTGAACCGGCGCGGCCGCGCGAGGGCCAAACGACCGATCGGGGTAGACTTCGACGACGGCGATGAAGCTCGCCGGCCGCGCCGGTGAGCGCGGCGATCCGCGGGGTCATCTCGCTGACAGCTTCTGCGCGGAGAGATCGAGTGCAGAGGCGATAGCGATGACGAACTCGAATCGAACCCGGCGCGCCGGGGCAGGCACGATCGTGGCGTCCAACGAGACGGCGGGCAGCCGCACGGGAAGGGACGCCGCGGGCGTCCGCCCCATCACGATCTTTCACGAATCCGCGGGCGCAGTGGTCATGATCGGCGACCACTGCCTGGTGCTGCGTCGCGGCGACGAATGGGTGTTCCCGAAGGGGCATCTCGAACAGGGTGAGCGCCCTGAGGACGCGGCAATCCGCGAGGTCCGCGAGGAGACCGGGCTCGAGGTCCGGATCCTCCAGCCGATCGGGTCCACGCGTTACGGATTCGGGGAACGTGCGGACGCCGCGCATCGCAAGCGGGTCTACTGGTTCCTGGCGCAGAGCAACGCGAACGCCATTCGGCTCGAGCCGCCGTTCTCCGAGTCCCTGCTCCTCGACCGGGAGGAGGCGGCCAGGGTCCTGACCCACGCCGCCGACCGCGAGGTAGCGCAACGTGCCTTCGAGGCCGCCTCCGGGATCGCGCGCAGCGGCGAGGGCACCCGGACGTGAGGTCGAGCGGCACGCTGCATCTCACCCGGATCATTCGATAGCCTGGCGGTGTCCGGCGCCTTCCCGTCGACGGCGACTGGCACGACATCGGGACATCGGATCGGGCGGCGTCACGCCGCGATCGACCTGCGACGCCGGTGCACATCGAAGATCAGTGGGATCGCCAGCAACTCGGCTGCAACCGAGAAGCTCACCAGCGCGGGCAGTGAGACCTCGTACAGGACGCCCATCGCGGCGCTGCCGAGGAACCAGGCCAACCCATAGAGCAGGTTGAAGAGCCCGTAGGCCGACGCGAGCCGCCGCGAGGGGACCATGCCGGCCACCGCGGCGGCCATGATCGACTCCTGAACCCCCATGCCGAGGCCCCACAGGACCGTCCCGATGAACGCCGCCGGTGGCGCGCCCAGGAAGACGAGCGGCGCGAAACACGCCGAGACCAGCGTCAAGGGCACGAGCACGACGATCCCGGCTCGGTCGAACAGGCGCCCGAAGACCAGGGATCCAATTCCGGAAACACCCATCGCCGCCGCGTAGAAGAGGGGAACCCAGTCGGCCGGGACGGTGCGCGCCTGGGCGAAGTGGAACGCGATCAGCGAGAAGTCGGCGAACCCCGCCGCCACCAGCATCGTCGCCCCAAGGTAGATCCACAGCTCGCGGGACAGGCCACCGGTCTGCACGTCGGCCGGCCGCGCCGCAAGCCCCGTCGGATCGGGATACGAGATGCGGGCCACGACTAGCATCCCCAGGGTAAGCAGCGCCGGGATCAACAGCACGGCGAAGGCGACCTGGTACTGACCACGTGCGGCCAGCACGGCTGCCGCGACGAGCGGCCCCACGAGGGCCCCCGCCTGGTCGAGCGCCTCGTGCAGCCCGAACCCCCAGCCCCGACCGATCTCGGTCGTGGCGTGCGCGAGCATCGCGTCGCGCGGTGGGTTGCGCATCGCTTTTCCTACGCGCTCGAGCGCGATCAGGATGGCGGCGGCCTGCCAGCTGCCGACAAGCGCCAGGGCCGGGACGGCGGCCATCTGCACGACGTAACCGACGAGCGTGATCGGCCAGTAGCGACCGGTGCTGTCCGCGAGGCGGCCGGACACGATGCGGAGCGTGTACCCGAGCAGCTCTCCTCCCCCGGCCACGATCCCCACGATCGTGGCGCTCGCCCCGAGGAGCGCGAGATACGGCCCCGTGATGCTCCGGGACCCCTCGTAGGTCATGTCCGCGAAGAAGCTCACGACACCGATGAGCACGACGAAGCGCAGGGCCGGCGACATCCCTCGCGGGGCGCTACTCCCGTCGCGAACTGATCGATCCGACCGTGACAACCGGGTTCTCTCCCGCTCCACTCAGCCAGCCAGAGTGCCGACGTCGCGCAACTCAGCGCCCTGCAGCGGCGACTTCGTCCTCGACCCGCCGAGGGGCAGGCTCGTCGCCGAAGATCGCGCGGTAGATGTCCTGGCCGTGACTGGTGGGCAGCGGCTCACCCGCGATGAGGCGGAACGTGCGCCGCCCGTCGGGTAGCCGCTCGGCCCGAAGGAACGTGCTCTCTTCACTTCGCGCGGCGTGGAACCGGCTCGCCAGATCGAACATGTGGGTCACGTAGCCCACCTTGACCCCCGCCTCGAGCAGCGCCCTGACAATCTGCCAGCCAATCTCCGAGCCCTCGCGCTCGTTCGTCGAGGCGAACGACTCGTTGAGCAGCACGAGGCTCTCGGGCCGCGACCTGGTCGACGATCAGCGCTCATCCGACCCAGCTCTTCGTCGAGCTTTCCGCTCTGGAGCGTCGCGTCCTCCTCGCGCTTGAAGTGCGTGAACAGTCCGTCGCGGACATCCGCGCCGGAATGATCGGCGGCCACGAACATGCCGCCCTGCATCATCAGCTGAGCCAGGCCGAGAGCGCGCAGGAAGGTCGACTTGCCGCCCCGGTTGGGGCCGGTGATCACGAGCAGCGCCTTGCCATCTACGTCGACATCGTTACCCACGACCGGGCCCGGCCATGCTCAGCCGGAGACAGATGTCGTACAGGCCGCGGGCGCCGGAGCGTGGGCTCGCCGGCCGGTCCCGCCTCGGGCAGGCAGGTTGGCGAGCCCGTTCGATCCAGTGCGTCCCGAAGGTTGAGGCAGGCGACGTAGAAGCCGAGTTCCGATCGCAGCTGGGCGAAGTAAGCTCAGGATGTGATCGGCCGACTTGCCGAGTGCGCCCGCGGCGAGGGCGATGCCACGGCTCCTTATCTCGGCCAGCGCCTGGGCACCGGCGTCGTCCCGGGGGGGGAGTTCCCACACGTAGCTGTCGCGCTCTGGGAGACCGATCCGCTCTCGCCAGCTTTGCCTGCCGGCACGCCGTCGGAGCACGTAGTTGATCCCCAGATTGGCCGGCCCAAGCTCGGCACTCAGGCGGACACCGTCCTGAAACTGCAGGCGCCGGAGATGCTGCTCGACCGAGGTCGAGGTACGGATCGTCCAGCTCGCGGGCGAGTTCGTCGAAGAGTCGCGTGAACCCTTCCGATGAGAAGGCCGACGCGTGCTCCTCGGCGACGCGCCGCACGCGCCTGAGCATCTCGACGAACAGCTCCATCATGTCGACCGAGTGGTTGAGAACCGAGTCCGGAGTCTGCAGCGAAAAGCCCCACAACCGGTGCTCACGTTCGATCGCCTCGGCGGCGAGGGCATAGAGCTGCCGGACCACCGCCGGGTGAGCGAGGCAGTCGCCGAGCACCGCCTGCCGATAGCGGATGGCATCAACGTCATGGAGGCTCGTGAGGATCGCCGACCGTGCGACCGTCGGACAGGAATTGGTCGCCGGCCGCCATCACACGGAAGAGGATGTCCAGCCCCAGGTCCTGGGTGAGCGCCTCAGCGTTCGGCGGCAGCTCGGCCGCGAGATCGAGATCGCGATCGCGGTATGCCAGGAAGACCTTCACCGCGCGACCCGTGCCTTCACGCTCGGGTAGGTGAGGCGATGCTTCTCGGCGATCGCCAGCGCGTAGGCCAGCCCGTCGGCAGGCGTGCCTGATGACCTTGAACGTCCGGCGCGCCGGCCCTCCGGGTCCACCGTGCTGACCATGCCGACGTGCTCGGATCGAGCGAGGCGAGCTCATCGAGGAACGTCACCACGACACACAGCAGGCCGTCGTCGATGATCTTTCGCATCACCCGCCGGCCGATGAGCAGCTGCGTCGCTCACCGTGGTCGAACTGAAGCTCTCGTTCATGATCAGCAGGCTGTCGGCGGTGACAGCGTCGAGGATCCGCTGGATCCGGAGCAGGTTGTTCTCGAGCTTGCTGGTCAGGTCCTCGACTTCCTCCTTCTGTTCGAAATGCGTGAAGATCTGGTCGACAAGCTGGAGGCGCGCCGCCGTCCCCGGAACCGGCGCGCCGAGCCGGGCCAGGTGGTGGAGCTGGCCGATCGTGCGGGCGAACGTTGTCTTGCCGCCCTGATTCGGCCCCGAGATCACGAGGATCCGCTCGGGGGAGGTCAGCTCGAAGTCGTTGGTGACGATCCCGCGCTCGCCGACGGCCCGGGCCGCCAGGGCTAGGTCGAACACCCCACGGCCATGAACGTCCTCGGCGCGATCGACGACCTCGGGGTAGCAGAAGGCCAGTCCGGCGCGCCGGAACGTGGCGAGGTGGTCCAGGTAGGCGACGTAGACCTGGATCTCGTGGGCGAAGCGCGCGATCGTGGCGTCGAGGAATGCGCGGTGGCGCTGGTACGCCTCGTCGAGTGACGCGAAGACATCCGGATACAGGAGCGCGAGTCGGTCGACGATCGCCGCCTGCACGTGGTTCATCCACGGACGTGGGCTGAACTCCCAGCGATATTCTTTGCCGACGCCCTGCTTGAACTTCTCGAATGTCCGCAACACCTCCGCGCCGTAGTCGGGCTCGGAGTGGAAGCGGTTGACGGTGATCTTGCCTGGGCTGACCCGCAGCCGGTATCGGACCGACGCGAGTGCTGTCATGACCTGCTCGGTGTCGGCGATGAGACGACTGAAGTCCTCCGATGCGGAGTACGCCGAGAGGTAGTCGGCGAAGGCCAGCAAACCGCGAGAGTGGGGTCGGACGGCGCCGAGCTCGCGGCTCAGCTCCTGCACCGCCTGGCAATAGGAGGTCGCGGCATCGAGGAACCATCGCTCGCGCTCGTAGCGGTTTGGAACCTTGGCCGCGGCATCCAGGCGGGTGCGTACGACCTGCATCTTGGCGGCTGAACGCCCGGACGATGCCGCGGCTGGTCTCCTCCTCCAGGTCGCGGAAGACCTCTTGCCGGTACGTGATTGTCCCGACATCGTGCAGAGGGGCGTAGAAGAACGGCCGGACGGCGCGTGTATCGCCCCTGGCCGTGACGGAGGTCACGATGTCATCGAGGTGCAGATCAGCGAAGTACTCCGGCGGCTCAGTTACCTGCCGAGGCGCCGCTGTCGCCCACCCCGTCGAACAGGATGCTGTGGAACGTCGCCGTTTGGGTCCACCTCCTGAGGTCGCGCTCCACGAGGCCCAAGAAACAAGAAAGGCCTCTGGAGCTGAGCTCCAGAAGCCATCACCCGTCGAGCGGGATACCACGCGAGCTTCATCGCGTTCGGTTGTCCTTCTGATTGTTCTGCCAAGCCGAACGTCTGTCAACCGACGCCGCGCTCGACCCGATCGCACCGTTCGGCCCCAGCCCGCAGGCCCGACTTCGCCCCCCGCAGTCGACCCCGGGGCGCCGCGTCGGCAACGGGTCATCGCCATCGCCCGGGGCTGCGACCGAAGCGATGACAGCGACCACAGCCGCATCCTCGGCTCCGCCGGCGTCGCACACTCTCGCGACCTCGCCGAGCCCAGATGAACAGCCCACCGGCAGTGTGGCCCACCGTGTGGTCTACGGGTTGGCCCGCTTCCAGAATCTCGCTGGATGCGTGAGCAGATCCAGGGCCGACGAGCGACCAAGCCGCCGCGCCGTGAACGCGAAACCCACGTTCGATTGTGGTGTTCCATGGCGGCCGGTGGCTTTTGATTCGAGCGTAAGTACGTGCCGTGGCGAAGCCACGTTTCGGAACGGAGTTCTCCGCTTTGCTTCGCCGCGACGCCGGGCGAGAGCGTGGCGAGCGGTCCGGTAGGCGAAGCCATGAATGGCCCTCCTCCAACCGCTCGCTGGCCTCGTCGTCGTCGGGGACGGGTAGCACGCCCACTCATATACTCGCCGTCTTCGCACCGGGGGGCCGTCCCAGTCATCAGGCTGTCGATACGCGCCTCCCAAAAGGGGGGCAGGAATGCCGAAGATCGTGGTCACTGCGGCGGTCAAGGATGTCGAGGCGTGGCTGAAGTACAAGCCGCAGCTCATTGCCCAACTGTCCGCCGTCGCGACGGACGGGGCGAGCTACGTCGCGAACGATGGCAGCAACCGGGTCGCCAGCACATGGGACGTCCCCGACCTGGAGGCCTTTCAGGCAGCCCAGGGCACACCGCCCTCTCCCGAGATGGCGGCGGCAATGGAGCGGTACGGGATGATCCCGCCGATGACGATTTATATCGAGAAGTAGCCGGGCCACCGCAGACGAGACGCCGCGAGAGCCACGGGGCATCGCGGCGCCTCGCTGTCGTCGGACCCCAGCCAGTTCATCGCGATTCTCGCCAGCTTGATCCCCATCATGAACGTGCCGAGCCACGTCCATCGGTCCTCGGGCATCGCGTAGGCGGGCAGCGGATTGGTCGTGCCGCCCCGTGCGCCTCCTACGGACGCACGCCCACGAACACCTCCCGCTCCCACCGATCCAGGGAAGCATCGGCCCGGAACCCGACCTCGGCAAGGAGACGGAGCCACGTCCCTCGCGGGAAGATCCCCTCGATGTGCCGGTCGTCGAGCACCCGCAGCGACCCGTCGGCATCGCGGAGAAGATACGCATAGTCGGTCACCACGGAGGTGTCGGTCGGGTCCGGGTCGAGGGTCCACTCCAGGTAACGGAGTGACCGCCCGTCGGGGCCGTCGTGTCCGCCGTGTTTCGTCTCTGACCGGTATGTCTCGGCGGTGAAGTCGGGAACGAGGACGACCGCACCACCGGGCCGCAGATGGACGAAGGCAGTCTCCATGGCGGCTCGGAGGTCAGCCTCGCACGTCATGTACATGACCGCGTCATGGAGGAGCACCGCGTCGAAGGTGCGGCCGAGACGGAGCGTGCGCATGTCGCCTTCGACGTGCTCGCACTCCGGGTTCAGAGTGGCCGAGAGCGCCAGCATTCCCGGGGCGATGTCGGTCAGCGTCAGGTGGGCCCGAGCCTTGAGATGCGACGCCGTGTTCCCGCCGCCCGAGCCCAGCTCCAGCACGCTGGCGGCCGGGTTCGTCGGGCCGAGTGGCACCCCGTGGTCGGCCAGAAGGCGAACGATCTCGGCCGCCTCGTCGGCGTAGTCGGCCGGGGCCGTGACGAGGTGAAACCAGGCTGCCAGTTCGCCGTACATGCAAGGGTCGCCCATGGCGCGAGGATAGCGGGGGTCACAAGGACCGGGTTCGCGCTCACCTCGAGCAGCCTGCCCGCCCTGGCGGTCGTCACCAGCCTGCTCGGTCGCGCCTATCGGCAACGTATCCCGGGTCACGTCTCACCGCCGACGAGCTCCATCCCGGGCGCATCGTCAGGCCGTGCGGCGAAGCCGAGCCGCTCGTAGAAGGGCCGCACGCCCTGTGCGCAGAACAGTTGGACATCGACGATGTGATGCTGCCGACACTCGGCCACGAGGCGCTCGACGATGACGCTGCCGATGCCCGAGTGCCGGTAGGCAGGAGCGACGATCACGTCGACGAGCAGGGCGTGCAGGACGCCGTCGCCGATGATCCGCCCGGTCCCCACGAGACGGTCACCCGCATATGCCGACACGGCATGCCACGTGGGAGCAAGCGCCTCGGCGGCCGCCGCGACCGTGAGGCGACCCTGAGGGTCCCAGCCCGTCGTCTCGAACAGGCGAACGAACGCGAGCGGGTCGGGGATCTCGGCTCGATACTCGATCACGGACGCGGGGGTTGCATCCAGCGCAGGCCCTAGGAGGGTGACTGCTTGGACGGGCGCCGCCGAAGCCGCCGGGCCACGAACGTCGCCAGCAGGCTCATGGCGATGCTGGTGACGACGGGCAGCCACCACGCGGGCTTCCCGGCCCGTCCGCGCCGCATCGCCCCGGTGTCGATGAAGATGCCCTGACATGTTGGACAGCGCCACGTCCCGGAACGCCGCCCGAGCGGCTGCATCGTCGCCCCGTCCTTCGGGCACTGCCACTCGGTCGTTGTCTCGTCCGTCATCGTGCTTCCTCCTGCCGGTGGTTGTTGTGGATCGCGGCCCGGGGACTCAGTCGACCCAGCGAACGTCGGGCTCCTGCCGGGAGACCGGAGCTGGCACGGTCTTCGGATAGCCCACGATGATCGGCGCGACGGGCACGCACGCTGCCGGAAGACCGAGCGCGGCCTTTCCCTCCGCTGTGTTCAGATAGCCCTGCGCGTAGCCGATCCAACAGGTGCCAAGGCCGTCGCCATACGCGGCGAGCATGAGGTTCTCGGCAGCCAACGCGCAGTCCTCGACGACCCACGCCCGCTGCGCGATCCCGGAGATCACGATCAGGACCGGGGCGTGATAGAAGATTTGGAAGTCCGGATCACTCAGCGACCTCCGCTGACGGTCCGACTGTGGGCCAGCGGGCAAGCTCGCGAGCATGTGGGCCTTTGCAGCATCCGAGATCTGGTCGAGCACGCTCTGGTCGCGGACCACGGTGAACGTCCACGGCTGCCCGTTCGACGCGCTCGGCGCGTGCACCGCTGCGTCGATGAGACGACGGATGCCCCGGTCGTCCACGGCTTGCGCCGCGTAGTCCCGCGTGGAGCGGCGACCAGAGATCGCGTCGTTGAGATCCATCGAGCCCTCCCTGTCGATCAGCGGCGCGTCCTATCCCGCTGACACGGAGGAGAGAGGCGCGCCCCCGGTGATGAACCCTGCTCTCTGTGTCGAGTGGACACGCGAGAGGGAGTCCGTTCGTCGGCGTTCAGTGTGTGGTCAGCGCAGGCAGCCGGGTATTGCCGAGCGGCCTATCTGGGCGGTGCGGTTCCGACCCTCAGCCGGGGCATGAAGCGCCGCTCAGTGGGCGGCACAACTCAAGGCGTTGGCCAGGACGCGCGGCTGATGTCGGGCCAGCCAGTCGGCGGCAGCCGCGTCGACAGTCCGCCCGCCCTGTCGGCCGCCCGCGTCAGAACGGCCACGCGATTCATGACTTGTTCAGGATCACCTGCGATACATTGACCCTGCGCCGACGCGCGTCCTCCGACGGTCGGCCAGGTTCCCGAGGAGGAAACCAGGAGAGTCATCATGAACTTCGCTCCCACGGAGCAGCCCGAAGGACCTCCCGACGGCCAACCGGCAGAGCAGCCGGTCGCCCCGCCGGCATATGTCGCGCCAGTCCAACCCGTCACGCCGACCTCGCGCGGCTCGCGCCGCCTGATCGCCGCCGCGATCCTCGCCGCCGCGATCGGCGTAGCGCCGTCGCCGTCGGCCTCAGCCTCCAGCGGCACGCCGCCCTCATCCGGCGGCGCCGGCCGTGGCAAACGCGAGGGGCGTCCTGCTCGGCGCGGACACGGGCACCTGGACGGCGCCGAACGGCGCCACCGCGCCCGGCCCGAACGCTCCGAATATGCCAGTGGCGACCGGCGCCTTCGGACCCGGCGCCTTCGGGCCCGGGAGGCATGGGGCGTGGCGGACCCATGGGCGGTCCCGGGGGTTCGGCTCCATCACCATCACGTCGATCAACCTGCCGATGCATCACCCTGACCACGGCTGACGGCTGGACTCGGACCATCGATACCACGGGCGCCACCGTGAAGCGCGCCGGCCAGACCGTCGATGTCTCGACCTCAAGGCGGGCGACTCGATCATGTTCGACCAGACCCGCCAGTCGGACGGCACGTACAAGATCACCGCTATCCAGCGTCGTCCTCCCGCACGTCGACGGGACGGTCCAGTCCGTGGCTGCAGACAGCTCACGATCACCGTCAGCCCAGCGTGACGGCACGACCAAGGACCATCACGTGACCGGCTCGACGACCTACAAGCTGGTCGGCGCCGCGTCCTCGCTCGCGCGCCGTCACCGTCGGGGCCCGGTCGAACGCCCAGGGCACCGCCGCGACAGACGGCACGTTCACGGCCACGCTCGTGAACATCCAGCCGGCGATGGCCGGCGGCACGGTCACCGCCACTCCGCGGCCGACCAGTCGATCACCGTGAAGACCCGCAACGGTTCGCTCACGATCAAGGTCGACTCCACGACGACGTACCAGGTCGCCGGCAAGACGACCGCCTCGCTCTCGGACATCGCGGTCAGCGCGATCGTGATGGCCGAGGGCACCAAGACGCGGACGGGACGTTCTCCGCGACCGATCATCCGCGCCTTCAACGCCGGGTGCCGGCTTCGGCCCCGGCGTCTGCGCGGCCTGGTGCACGGCCACGGGATGCCCTGGACGCGTGGCCGCGGACGCCGCGCGCGGTGCCGCCCCTGCCCCAGCGGGGACCACGAACTAGCGCCGAAACGCGGCGTCCGTGCCTTGACGGAAACGCGGCCGGATCCCGGCCGCGTTTCCGTTTCGTTCCCGGCGCGTAGGCTGTACGGATGACCGACGCCGTCCCCGCGCCCGATTCGACGTCCCCACGCGTCCGCCGCCGAGGCCGGCAGCTTCGCGTCGCTCGGGCTGGCCGCGGTCCTGCTCACGACTTTGGAGGGCCTGGGGTACGAGGAGCCGACGCCGGTCCAGCTCGAGGCGATCCCGCCCCTTCTCGCCGGACGCGACGTGCTGGCGGAGGCGCCCACCGGGACGGGCAAGACGGCTGCCTTCGCGCTGCCGATCCTGCAGCGGCTCGACGCCGGCGGCGGCCTGGGCCGGGCGGGCGCGGGCCGGACCCTCGCGCTCGTCCTGGTCCCCACGCGCGAGCTCGCCATGCAGGTCGCGGAGGCCGTCCACCGATACGGCCGTGGCATGGACGCGCATGTCCTTCCGATCTACGGCGGGCAGGCGATCGGGCAGCAGCTCCGGGCCCTCCGGCGAGGGGTCGACGTGGTGGTCGCAACCCCCGGCCGCGCCGTGGATCACCTGACTCGCGGCAGCCTCTCCTTCGACGCCGTGGAGACCGTCGTGCTCGACGAGGCCGACGAGATGCTCGACATGGGCTTCGCCGAAGACCTCGAGGCGATCCTCTCGGCGACTCCGCCGGGACGCCAGACCGCGCTCTTCTCGGCCACGATCTCGCCCACGATCGCGCGGATCGCGGCTCGCCATCTCCGGGAGCCGGTCCGGGTGGCCGTGCGCCCCGAGCGGCCATCGAGCGCGGAGATGCCGCGCGTCCGCCAGCGCGTCTACGTCGTGCGCGGTGCCGACAAGCTGGCGGCGCTGGCGCGGATCCTGGACCTGGAAGACCCCGCCTCCGCGCTCGTCTTCGCGCGCACCCGGCTCGAGGTGGACGAGCTGGCGGAGGCGCTGGCCGGCCGCGGCCACGACGCCGCCGCCCTGCACGGCGGGATGAGCCAGGAGCAGCGCGATCGGGTCATGAACCGCTTCCGTGAGGGCGCCCTGGACGTGCTCGTCGCCACCGACGTCGCGGCGCGCGGGCTGGACATCGAGCACGTCTCGCACGTGGTCAACTTCGACGTCCCCTCGGACCCGGACATGTACATCCACCGGATCGGGCGCACGGGGCGGATGGGTCGCGAGGGCGTCGCGATCACGCTCCTCGAGCCACGCGAACACCGCCTCCTGCGCAACATCGAGGCGGCGACGCGCACGAAGCTCGAGCTGGCGACGATCCCGACGGTGGCCGACCTGCGCGAGCGGCGCTTGGAGTTGCTGCAGGCCGGGCTGCGCGAGCGGCTCCTGGAGGAAGGGCTGGATCGCTACCGCGGCGTGGTGGAGCCGCTCGCCGACGAGTTCGACCTCGTGGAGATCGCGCTCGCCGCGGTGTCCCTCCTCGAGGGGGCGAATGCCCGCGACGTCGAGGAGGTGGAGATCGCCCCGGCCACGCTGCCGGTCGATCGTCCGCCTCGTCCCCTCGCGCGACCCGGCCGCCCCGGGAGCGCGCCCCGACCCGGCCAACCGATCGGACGCTCCTGGCTCCGGCACGATCCGGTGCCCGGCCGGTGCCCGGTCGGCAACCGGCCCTAGCCGGCCGGGAAGCCTCCCAGGGCCCGATGTCGAACGGGCGCAGGGCCTCGGGGCCGTGGGTCCGGCTCTACGTCGGGGGCGGCCGTCGCGCCGGCATGCGGCCGGGCGACCTGGTCGGCGCGATCGCCAACGAGGCGGGCGTGCCGGGCTCGGACATCGGCGCGATCCAGATCGCTGATGCGTTCTCGCTGGTCGACGTGGCCGAGGCCACGGCCGAACCGCGTCGTCGCGGCGCTGCGCGGCGCCACGATCCGCGGCCGGACGTTTCCCGTCCACCTCGATCGCGACGCCTGACCGTCACCCGGGCTCCGGCCCGCGGCGCGACCTGCGCGCTTCCGCGCGCAGCCGGATGGTACGATCCGGAGCAGCCCGAACCGGCACCTCGTACGGGGTCCGTCCGAGCCGCTTCGGCGGCCGGATGCAAGGACCCGCGATGACCCGGAGGGGCGAAGGAGTCCGCGCATGGCGACCGTCACGTTCGATCACGTCACCAAGAAGTACGGGGACGTGATCGCCGTCAACGACTTCAACCTGGAGATCGCCGACGGCGAGTTCATGGTCTTCGTGGGACCGTCGGGCTGCGGCAAGACCACCAGCCTGCGGATGATCGCGGGGCTCGAGGACATCTCGGAAGGCGTCGTCCGCATCGCAGATCGCGTCGTCAACGACATCCCCCCGAAGGACCGCGACATCGCGATGGTCTTCCAGAGCTACGCGCTCTACCCCCACATGAGCGTGTACGACAACCTCGCCTTCGGGCTCAAGCTGCGCAAGGTCGACAAGAAGGAGATCGACCGGCGGGTCAAGGAGGCGGCCGAGACCATCCAGCTCACCTCGCTCCTGCAGCGCAAGCCGAAGGAGCTCTCCGGAGGCCAGCGCCAGCGCGTCGCGCTGGGCCGGGCGATCGTCCGCGAGCCGGCGGTCTTCCTGATGGACGAGCCGCTCTCCAACCTCGACGCCAAGCTGCGGGTCCAGACGCGGGCCGAGATCGCCCGCCTCCACCAGCGCCTCAAGACGACCATCGTGTACGTCACCCACGACCAGGTCGAGGCGATGACGATGGGTCAGCGCATCGCGGTCATGAGCCAGGCGAAGCTCCAGCAGGTCGGCGCGCCGCAGGAGCTGTATGACCATCCCCTGAACAAGTTCGTGGCCGGATTCATCGGCAGCCCGTCGATGAACTTCCTGCCCGTGCAGCTTTCAGGCAGCGGCGACGGCGCCGTCCTCACGGCCCCCGGCTTCACCGTCCCGCTCCCGCCCGCCTTCCGGGAAGCCGTCGGAGCGACCACTGGCAACAGCTTCATCCTGGGCGTCCGCCCGGAGCACATCGACGTCGCCGACACCGGCGGGCTGGTGCCGTCGGCCCAGGCCAAGGCCGATGTCGTGGAGTACCTCGGAAACGAGGAGCTGCTCCACATCATGGTCGCCGGCGTGGATATCGTGGCGGTCGTCTCCTCGGACCGGAACGTGCGCCCGGGCGACGTCGTCACGCTCCATCTCCCGCTCGAGAAGATCCACCTCTTCGACGCGACCAGCGAGATGTCGCTGCTCCGCAGCCGGATGCCCGCCGCGAGCTGAGCGCGTCGCGGCCGACGCCGTCGCCTCACGACGAGCCGGGCCTCGCGGGCCCGGCTCGTCGATTCCCCGGGGCATGCCATCATGCCCGGCATGACCGAGCCCCCGATCTCGCGCGACGGTCCGGCGCCGGCGGCGGGCCGCGATGCCGTCGAAGAGCGCCTCGCCGAGCGCATGGTCGATTCGACGGTCGTCCATCGCGGGCGCTACCTCGAGGTGCGGGTCGAGACCACGGAACGCGCCGACGGGAGCCGCCACCAGCGAGACGTGGTGCGACACCCGGGCGCTGTCGCCATCGTCGCCCTCGACGACGCGGACCGCCTCCTGCTCGTCCGCCAGTGGCGCCAGCCGGCGGGCCGAACGCTCCTCGAGATCCCCGCTGGGACGCTGGATCGCGACCCGATCACCGGCGCGATCGAGGATCCGGAGCTCGCGTCGCGCCGCGAGCTGGAGGAGGAGACCGGGTACCGCGCCGGGAGCTGGCAGAAGCTCAGCACGTTCTGGACCGCGCCCGGGTTCGCGTCCGAGCTGATGCACCTCTACCTGGCGACGGATCTCGTGGCGGCCGGGCCGGGCCGGCTGGCACCCGATGCTGACGAGGCGCTCGAGCTGGTGCGCCTCCCCGTCGCCGACGCCCTCGCGGCCGCCGAGCGGGGCGACATCCTGGACGCGAAGACCCTCCTGGGGGTCCTCTGGCTGGGCCGGCGCCGCGGGGCCTGACCGCTCGAGCGGGTGGGCCGCGGGCCTCAGTCGCCTTCCGGCCCGAGGCGGGCAAGGCCACCCCGGTAGAGGTGGCTTCCCGGTTCAAGCGCGACGGCCAGCCGGAGGTGCGTCGCGGCCTCGGCCCGCCGGCCGAGCCGGATGAAGCTCCGGCCCAGCGCGTAGTGCGCGTAGGCATTCGTCGGGTCGATCTCGAGGAGCGCCTCGAACGTCTCGACCGCCCGCTCGAGCTGGTTGCTCATGAACAGCGCGCGCCCCAGCGGCTCGAGGATCGATCCCTTGCCCGGCTCAACGGCCGCCGCGCGGGCCAGGACCACGGCCGCCTGTGCCGCGTGTCGCTTCGCCAGCAGGGCAGTGCCCCGCTGGAGCAGCTCGTAGGCACTCTCCGGATCCGGCATCTGGCCAGCATCGGCGTCGTTGCCGGGACCAGGCGACCGCACGAGATCAGGCCTCCGCCACCGCGCGACAGGTGATCGCCCGCTGCAGGTCGTCGGCCTCCTCGAGCAGCAGTCGGCGCAGGGCCGGCAGGCGCCCGCCGTCGGCCGCGACGAGCGCGCGGGCGCGCGCCACGATCCCCGGTTCGACGCGATAGGTCGGGAAGAGACGTGCGACGTAGACGCTCGAGAAGGCATGCTCGTGGGTGGCCACCACGCCGGGCGTGGCCTCGAAGAACGCCTCGACAAACGGCGCGAGGAGCACGGCCTGGTGGGCGTGGTTGAAGCCCGCCATCGCCGCGCGCGTCCGGTGGAGCGAGCCGTAGCCGTCGGCATGGATCCGCGCCCACGCCTCCATCTTGGTCGTCACATCGGGAGCCGCAACGGTTGCTGTGAGCGCGAAGCGTTCGCCCCGGTCCGTCCGGTCGCGGGCACGTTCGTCGGCGATCCGTTCGGCGGCGCCGGCCAGCCCGAACGCCGAGGCGGCCGTGACGATCCCCCAGCGCATCTCCTGGTCGAGCGTGACGTCGGGGAGCGGGAGCGTGGCGTCCAGCACGGCGACCAGCCGGGCCGCGTCGTCGGGGTGCGCGATCGCTCCGATCCCCGCCCGCAGCCAGAGCCGGCGCAGGTCGCCCGGTGGCACGAGGTCCAGCGTCTCGAGCGCGGTGGCAACGAAGGCCCGGGCGGCCGCGACTCGTCGTGCCTCCGGAACGTAGCGGGCGATCGCCCCGCGGGCCGCGTCGAGCGCCGCCGCCACGATCTGGTCGTCCGTCTCGTGCGGCAGCACGTCATGGACCAGCTGGAGGAATGTCGTCGATGGGTGCTGGCCGTCACGGACCATCTGCCAGAGCGATCCCCACAGGAGCTGGCGGAGAAGCGGGTCCGCCACCTGCGGCAGGAGGTCGGGAAGTGCCGCGCGCGACGCCTGGTCAAGGTTCACCTTGGCGTACGCGTGGTCGCCCGCGTTCGGATAGACCAGTGACGGCGCGGGCAGGCCAGAGGCGGCGGCAACCCAGGTTTCGGCGCCGTCGATCTTGGCGGGCACGATGTCGACCGTGGCCGCGCCGTCCTGCCCCGGCCGGATGAGCGCGATCTCCAGCGCATGCGGGCGCAGTGTGGGATGGGAATCCGGGGCTTCCTGGACCAGCTCGAGTCGCTCGATCCGGCCGGCTGCTGCGGTCCAGCGCGCGGACAAGATGTTCATCGACGACGTCTCGACCCAGCGCCGCGCCCAGTCCCCGAGGTCGCGACCGCTCCCCTCCTCCAGCGCGGCGATGAAGTCGGCCAGCGAGGCGTTCCCCCAGGCGTGGCGCTCGAAGTAGAGGCGCAGGCCCGCGGAGAAGGCGTCGCGGCCCACCCAGGCCACGAGCTGCTTGAGCACTGCCGCGCCTTTGCCGTAGGTGATCCCGTCGAAGTTGTAGAACGTGGCGTCCGTGTCGGGAACGACACCCGAGATGGGGTGCGTCGTGGAGCGATCGTCGGCCTGGTAGCCCCACCGCTTCATATCGGCATGGAAGGCGCGCCAGGCGCCCTCGAAGCGCGTCGCCTCCGACAGCGCGCGCGTGGAGACGTACGTCGCGAAGCTCTCGTTCAGCCAGATGTCGTCCCACCAACGCATCGTGACCAGGTCGCCGAACCACATGTGGGCCAGCTCGTGGAGGATGGTCTCCGCCCGGCCCAGGCGCTGGGTCTCGGTGGGCGGGTCCCGGTAGACGTGCTGCTCCGTGAACGTGACGGCGCCGGCGTTCTCCATCGCCCCGGCATTGAACTCGGGGACGAAGAGCTGGTCGTACTTCGCAAACGGGTAGGGTCGCGCGAAGAGGGCTGCGTAGAAGTCCATCCCCAGGCGCGTGATCGCAAAGATCTCGTCCGCGTCCACGAACGGCGCCACGGACCGTCGGCTCCAAACCCCGAGTGGGATCCCGCGGTGGTCGGCGTGGACGCCGACGTACGGCCCCGCGATCACTGCGGCAAGGTAGGTGGAGATGGGCGGCGTGGTGACGAAGCGGTGCGTGCGCCGCCCGTCGGGGGCTTCGTCGACCCGCTCAACGGGGCTGTTGGAGACGACGGCCCAGCTGGCCGGCGCCGTCACACGGATCGCGAGGCTGCCCTTGAGGTCCGGCTGGTCGAAGCACGGAAAGAGCCGGTGGGCCTCGAACGGCTCGAAGTTGGAGTAGAGGTAGACCTCGCCGTCGACCGGGTCGACGAAACGGTGGAAGCCGTCGCCGTTGCAGTCGTAGACGTTCGCGTAGACCACCCGCACCCGCGTATCGGGCACCAGGAGCGCCCCCGGCAGGACGATCCGGGCACCCGGACGGTCCGGTCGCTCCACCAGAGTGCCGTTGACCTCGAGACGCTCGATGGTTCCGCCCCGGAAGTCGAGGAACAGGTCGTCCGTCCCGCGGACCGCGAACGCCAGGCTCGCATCGCCGCGGTACGTGGTGTCGTCCGCGGTCAGCGAAAGCGCGAGGTCGTAGGCAATGGCTCCGACACGTGTGGCACGATCGACGGCCTCGTCCCGCGTGAGGACATCGCGGGTGAGCGCCGGGGCATCGGGTTGTGCGGTTGACATGGCAGGTGGCACTCGCTCCTCGGGCACGCCCGGAAGGCGCGCAGGTTCGGTCGATTGGTCAGGCGTCGGCCCGCCAGGCGGCGAGGTCGACGGGCTTGAGGCGCTCGCTCGGCGTGATGCCCGGGATCCTGCCACGCTTGGCGATGGCTGTTCCGTCGATCTCCTTGATGTCCCCCGTGAAGTCAATCGGGCTTGCGCCGCTGATGTAGCTGCCCACCGCGAAGTTGTCCGCCGGCGCGCCCTGCTCCTTGAAGTAGCGGATGCGGTCCGGGGTCAGGCCGCCGGAGACCACGATGATGACGTGGCGGTGGCCGGCCTGGTCCAAGCGGGCCCGGATCTCCTTCACCAGGTCGGCGGTGACCCGCCCCCGCTCGGAAGGAGTGTCCAGGCGGATGCCGTAGAGCTTGTCCCCGAGGGCATCCGCGACGCGGAGCGCCTCCTCCGCCTCGTCTTTGAACGTGTCGACGAGCACGATGCGGGGCACGTCCGGCTCCAGGTCGCGATCGAACGCCTGGGCCGCCTTGACCGTGTCCCCCACGATCAGCACGAGCGAGTGAGGCATGGTGCCGGTGGGGTTGAGGCCGGCAAGCCGCGCACCTGCCGGGGTCGACGCCCCGACGCAGCCGCCGACGATCGCCGCGTAGTCGAGCACGTCGGTCACGTCGGGGTGCACATGGCGCGCGCCGAAGCTGATCACCGGCTTGGGCGCGGCGGCCTCCACGCATTCGTGGGCCGCGGTGGCCCAGCCGCTGGCCTGGGCCATCATCCCGAGGATCGCCGTCTCGTAGAGGCCGAACTGCCGGTAGCGTGCGCGGATGCGGAGCACGACCTCCTTCGGGCCGAACGTGTCTCCGTCGTCGAGTCCCTCGACGCTGACCTCGCCCGGGTCGGCCGCTTCCAGCGCATGGGCAAGGAGGTTCTTTGCCTCGTCGATCCCGCACAGGATCCCCGCCTCGCGGCTGAACACCTCCATCGCGACGATGGGGTCCAGGCCCTCGCGTTCCATGATCCGGCGCGCTCGATCGAAGTACACGTCGGCCGACTCGCCGGACAGGATCTCGTTGGACGGGCGGTGTGGCTTCAGGCGCATGCGAGGCGGGTCACGTTCGTGGCACGGCTCCAGCGAGCAAGGACAGAGCGGTGGATTTCTGCGGCAGGACGCCGGCCGGACTCGACCGTCGGACCCCGCGCTGCCCGGGAGTGTAGCAGCCCCAACCGGCTCGCCCGGCGACGGCGTCTCGATGCCCGGCGACGGTGGGGGCTCCGATCCGGCGGCGGGGGCGGACTGCGCCGGCCGCGTGGCCGAATCACTCAGCCCGGGTCAACCAGCTCACCGAGCCGGTCGGCATAGCGCGCGAAGAGCGCGGCCTGGCGGCCGACCCGGGAGCCCGGATCAGGGACGCGCCCGTCGATCCAGAGCCAGGCCGCCGTCTCCTCCAGGAGCAGGTCGCAGATCGCCAGGAGCCGCGCGATGGCCAGCCCCAGGGAGTCGCGATCGAGCCGTTCGGGCGGGATCTCGACCGTGGCGATCGGCCGGTCGTCGGCGGCGAGGCTGAACTTCACGAAGGGGAACTCGTCGTTCCAGTGGAGCAGCTTTCGATAGGAGGCACGCAGCGCGTCGCCGATCGGGGGCGCCAGGTGCAGCCAGACGAACGCCCCGACCGACGGGTCCAGGATGACCGTGACGGGCACGTCGAAGCGACGCCGACCGTCCAGCCGGAGATCCCAGGAGCTGATCTGCTCGCGATCGATCCGCTCCGCGGGGACGAGGTCGAGCTCGGCCAGCCAGCCTTCGACGGCCCGAGCGTCCGGGCCGCCAGCGGCGCTCAGCCCACCCTCGACCCGCGCCCGGTCGTCCCAGCGCGGCCCCCGTCGGATCCAGCCTCGGCGGGTTGGCCGGCGGCCCCGTCCGGGTCGGCCAGCGCACCCTGCCGACCGCGTCCGCGACCCTCGCGGCGCACGATCGTCGCGCCGGCCTCGACAGTTCGGCCGGGGAAGTCGGTCGCGCGGACGTTCGGATCGATCCGCACGTTGCGACCGATCCGCACGCCGCGCGGGATCACGGCCTGCTTTCCGATGAGCGTGATGCCGGTGTTGAGGTGGCTGGGCGTCAGGCGGTTCGGGACGGTCAGGTCGGTTCCCTCCCCGACGATCGCCCCGGGCCCGACCGTGACTTCCTTGTCCAGGATCGCCCGGTCGACGATCGCCCCGGGCCGGATCACCGAGTCGAACATGACGATCGAGTCGCGGACGACCGCCCCGACCCCGACCACCACGCCCGGCGAGAGGACGGAGTTGACGACCATCCCTTCCACGAGGCAACCGTGCGAGATCAGGCTTCGGTGGACCTGGGCGGTCGCCCCGATCTTGCCGGGCGCGCGCTCCTCGGATCGCGTGTGGATGAGCCACTCGCGATCGTAGAGATCCAGCTCCGGCCGGTCCTCGAGGAGGGCCATGTTGGCCTCCCAGTAGCTCTGGATCGTCCCGACGTCCTGCCAGTAGCCGTCGAACCGGTAGCCGTAGACCCGGGCCCCGCCCCGGATCATGTCGGGGATGACGTCGCCACCGAAGTCGGACCGCGACTCGGAGAGCCACCGATGGAGAGCGCGCTTGCTGAACACGTAGACGCCCATGCTCGCGAGGTCGGACTTCGGCTGCTTCGGTTTCTCCGCGAAATCCGTGACCCGTCCGGTGTCGTCCATGGCGAGGATCCCCATCCGGGTGGCGTCAGAGAGCGGCACCCGGCGGACGGCGAGCGTGGCATCCGCGCGCTTGCGGCGATGGAAGGCCACGAACGGCTGGTAGTCCATCTTGTAGACGTGGTCGCCGGCGAGAACCACCACGGTGTCGCCCGCCGCCTGGTCCAGCACGTTGAGGTTCTGGAGGACGGCATCCGCCGTCCCTCGGTACCAATCGCTCGCCTTGCCGCGCCCGATGTACGGCTGAAGGAGACGCACCCCGCCAGTGTTCCGGTCGAGGTCCCAGGGGCGCCCCTGGCCGATGTGGTCATTGAGCGAGCGGGGGTTGTACTGGGTGAGCACCACGACGTTGTCGATGCTGGAGTTGACGCAGTTGCTCAGCGCGAAGTCGATGATCCGGTACTTGCCGCCGAAGGGGACCGCGGGCTTGGCCCGCTTCTCGGAGAGGATCGACAGGCGTGCACCCTCGCCGCCGGCAAGGATCACCGCGAGGGTCGGGTTCATGCACTCATCCTCGTCACGATGGGGAGGGGACCGGGCATGCGCGCCAGGGGATCGTAGCACGGCGCGTTCGGAACCCAGCCCGGGGCCGGGGCGCGGCCCAGGGGCGTCGCCGAGAGCGCCCCGGCGTCACACGAACAGGCGCGGATTCACGAACTGGTTGTTGTACTCGATCGCCCAGTGGAGATGCGGTCCGGTGGTGTTGCCCGTCATCCCGACGTAGGCGATGACCTGGCCCTCGGTCACGTGCTGCCCGGCGGACACCGCGGGCGGGTGGGCCGCGTTGTCCACGTGGGCGTACCAGGTGACCAGGTTGTCGCTGTGGGCGATGATCACGATCCAGGCCTTCGGATAGGGGTCGTACGGGTTGGGTCCGGCGAACAGCACCACCCCATCGCCGGCGGCATGGATCGGGGTGTACATCGGCGCGGCGATGTCGATGCCCTGGTGGAAGTGAGCGCAGTTGCCGAGCGGCGGCTCCGACGGGAATCCCGTGCACCCGAACTCCTGGGTGATCACGCCGCTTATCGGCCACGCCAGCGTCCCATTGAAGACCGACGGGATGTTGCCGAACTGGCGCTGACGCTCCAGCAGCGTCGCGATCCGGGCAGCGAGCTCGCGCTGCGACTTCGCCTCGGCAGCGAGCGCCGCCTGGACCGCGGCCGCGTTCTGCGCGACCTTGGTCCACCCGGCGCGCTGGATCGCGAGCTGGTGGCCCGTCTCCGCCTGGAGGGCCGCGAGACGCTTCTTGGCCGCCCGCAGGGATGCCACCTGGCTGTCGAGCTGCTGCTTCTCGCGCGAGCGTCTGCTGCTGGAGGTCCTCTTTGGCGGCCCGTGTCTCGACGGCCGTGGCGGTCAGGGCGTCCAGGATCTGCTGGTCCGCCATGATCTGCTTCGCGATCGCCTCGTCCTGGGTGCCGAAGTCCAGATAGGAGCCGACATCCTGGAGGACGTCGGCGATGGAGCCCGCCGCAAGCAGCTGCTGGATGAGCGGCGTCCGGTCCGTCACGTAGGCCTCGCGAACGCGGGCAGCCAGCATCGACTTTCGATCCGCGAGCTCCTGGGCCTTCTCAGCCTGTTCCTGGCCGAGCGTGACCAGCTGGAGATTCAGCAGGTTCACCTGCTGCACGAGGTCCGCGTACACCGCCTGGACGGCCGTGAGCTTCGTGGTCAGGCCCGCGATCTGTTGCTTCGTCTGGTCGAGGTTCGCGTTGACCCCGTTGAGCACGCGCGTCGTCGACGCCATGTCCGATGCGAGGCCCGTCTGCAGCGCCTTCAGGTGGGCAACCTCGGCCTTCTGGTCGGCGATCTTCTGCTGGAGCGCCTTCTGCTGCGCCCGGGCGTTGGCGAGCTCGTCCCCGCTGACACGCGCGGGCGCCGCCACGCCGATGACGAGGGGGATAACGAGCAGGACGGCGAGCAGGCGCCAGGCGACCCGGCGGTCGAGCCCGCATGGCAGCCCGGAGGACTGCCGCAGGCCCACGGCGGGGGCTCCAGCCGGCGGCACGCGCCGGCGCGGGTTCAGTCTGGCGAGCCTCGGTCGCCTCCGCGACGAAGCGGAAGCGGTCGCGATTGCGTCGCATCAAGGTGGCGTCGGCATCTTCGCGCGGGTTGCTCCGTGTGGCGGGCCATGCAGCACGCCGTGGCGGGTTGCGGACCCGCCGGTGATGTCGCCGTCCGAAGCGGGCACAACCTCAGGGACGACCCGGCGCCTCAGATACTACTCCCCTCGCGCCACCGCACCGGCCGCTGTTGGTCCGGGGCGCGGCGAGCCGAGAGCACGGGCCTGATCAGAAGCCGGACGAGCACGGCCCAGAAGGCCCCGATGATCAGGAAGGGCCCGAACGGGATGTAGGTCCGCAGCGTGACCCGGCGCAGCACAAGGAGTACGCCGATGACGACCCCGGCGGCGAGGGCGCCGACCACGAGCCCGCTGACGGATCGTGCAAGCCCGGTCAGCAGACCGACGGAGACCAGCAGCTTGAGATCCCCCATGCCGATCGCGCCCGATCCGAAGGGGATCGAGACGGCGAACAGGAAGCCCGGGATCGCGAGCGCGGCAAGCACCGCCCAGCCGAGCTGCCCTGCCACGAGTGGGTTCCAGCCGCCGACCGCCAGGACCAGCGTGACGGCGATCAACGGCAACGTCACCACGTCCGGCAGCAGGCGCTGGTCCAGGTCGGTCGCCAACAGGAGCGTGAGGGCCAGGAAGTAGCCGCCGAAGAGCAGCACCTGCCCGGCGTCCGCCAGCCGCAGCGGAAGCGCGGCGAGCGCCGCCCCACCGAGCAGCGCGACCACGGGCGTCCGCCAGTCGAGATCGCCGTACCCGCCCATCCTCGTGGGCGGGCCAGCGCGCCCCGATCCGGTCGGCCAGCAGGCCCCAGCCGGCCCCAACACACCCGAGAACGACCGCCAGCGCTTGCTTGTCCACGCTGAGGCCGGCGATCACGAACGACGTCACCGCGACCTCGCCCGGCGGGTGCCCACCGGCGTCACCGTGGCCCGGGCCGCGCGGCCGTGATCCCGCCCCTCAGCTGGCGCCGGCGAGCGCCAGCTCGACGAGCGTCGCGGTCGCGACGCCGGTCGCGCCATGCGGTGCCCACGCGGTGGGCTTGCGGTAGTACGCCGAGCCGGCGATGTCCACGTGGACCCAGGGCACGCGTCACGAACTGGCGAAGGAAGAGCGCGCTCTTGATGAGCCCGGCCTCCGGCGAGCTCGTGTTCACCATGTCAGCGGTCATGCTCTCCATCTCGGGCCAGTACCCCTCGACAAGAGGCAGCTGCCAGAAGCGCTCCCCCGCCCTGCCGGCCGCGGCCGCGACCTGGTCGTACCAGGCCTGCGGGTCGCCGAACGCGCCCGTGACCAGGTGCCCGAACGCGCGAGCCACGGCGCCGGTCAGCGTGGCGATGTCCACCACATGGGTCGCTCCGAGGTGCTCCGCGTACGTCATCGCGTCGCCCAGGATGAGCCGGCCCTCCGCGTCCGTGTTGATGATGTCGACCGCTTTCCCGTTCATCGCGCGGACCACGTCGCCCGGGCGCGAGGCGCCCGGCCCGGGCATGTTCTCCACCGCCGGTGCAATGGCAAGGAGCGGGATGCCCGGAGCCAGCCGGGCCGCGGTCGACGATTGCCGAGATGACCGTGCACGCCCCGGTCTTGTCGGTCTTCATCTCGTCCATCCGGTCGGCGGACTTGATGCTGATCCCGCCGGAATCGAAGCAGACGCCCTTGCCCACCAGCGCGAGCCGCCGGCCGGCCGCGTCCGTCTCGCGCTCCTTGCCGGACCGGAGGACGATCATGCGGGGCGGGTTCGCGCTCCCCTGCCCGACCGCCAGGAACATCCCCATCCCGAGCTCGGCCGCTCGCTTCTCGTCGAGCACGTCCACCCACAAGCCGTTCGCCTCGGCGAGGGCGCGCGCCTCATCGGCGAGGACTTGCGGGCTGACATCATTCGCGGACCGGTTGGCAAGGCGGCGGGTGAGGTTGCTGCCCTCGCCGATCACGACGCCGCGCTCCGCGGCCCGCATCGCGGCAGCGAGACCCGTCGTGCCCGGAAGCACGAGGATCAGCTCATCGAGCACCGGCGGCAGCGCAGATGCCGCATCAGCTCCCGTCCGATAGAGCGACGCCGGATCGAAGCTGCCCTCCACGACCCCGCGCGCCACGAGCTCCGCCGCCGCCTCTTCCCCACCATCCAGGCATGCCGCGAGCGGAGCGAGCCAGATTGCCAGGCGCCGCACGGGCCTCCCGGCGAGGCGACGCTGAATCGCGGCGCCCAGGCGAACCGCGGTCTCGCGATCCAGGCCAGCCGCCGGGCCCGCCGCGATCGCCAGCAGGCGCCCGACCGGAAGCTGACCCGCGGCCGCGAGGACGGTCGCGTATCGCTCCGAACGGAGCTCCCGAAAGCCGGCCAGCACGTGAAGCTCGCCGCCCGTGCGGCGATCGATCTCGCCAAGCGCGCCGTCGAAAACGGGCTCGCCCACGAACGGGAGAACGAGCACGTCGGCCGGGACAGCCCAGGGCTCGTCGGAAAGGACACGCAGCTGCATCGGGCAGGGCCTCCTGCGGGCACGAATGGATCGACGCCGCGGCGTCGGGGATCGTCCCTCAGTCTAGCGCGGGTGAGGCGGCCGGGGACGCTTGGGCAGCCGCCGCGGCAAGCGCATCCAGCAGGCGCCCCCGCGCCTGCTCGATCGCGATGACGGCCTGGTTGAGCCCGCCCTGGGCGACGTCACCCAGGATCACGACGAGCGCGTTCGTGTTGGTCGGCAGCCGGGCACGGGCGGCCTCTTCGCGGGCGGCCGCCGCCCGGGCTGCAGGCGTGACCCGGGTCGGCGACGCGACGATTGCCGCCCAGAGGTCCGCCGCCGCCGCATCGTAGGCCGCGTTCCGGTTGATCCAGGTGTCCAGCGTGCTCGTGTCCGTCCGCGTTGCCAGCTCGTCCCGCACGATACGAGCGGCCGCCAGCTCCTCGGTGGCCTTGGCGAGGGTCCGGATCGCGTCCGCGTACTTCCCGGCGGCCCCCTGCTGCACGGCCTGGCCGGCAATTCGGTCATGCGCAGCGAGATGCTTCGTCAGCTCGACCGCGGGAACGAGAACCGGCGGCCAGGCGCGTCCACTCGTCACCGAGCGAGTCGACGGCGGGCAGCGCGGCAACGAGCGTGGCGTAGCGATTGAGTGTCGACGGCCCGAACCGGGCGGCCGCGGCGGCGTCGATCGGCGGCAGCGCGGCGAGCCGGGCGCGAAGCGCGCGCGCGGAGGTCGCGATCGCGCCGACCTGCGCCTCGCCGGCGCCGATGGCCGCCTGGAGGCCGGGGGTGTCGCCCGAGACGAGCGCAGACAGCGCCTGCCGTCCCTCCCCGGCCAGCACGTCCACCTGGTCGGAAAGCACCCGGAGGTCGGCGGTCGAGGCATCCAGGATCGGCGCCACCTGGCGGTCGGCCCCGTAGGTCAGCTCGGGTCGTCCCCCCGACGCGGGCGGGTGGTCAAGGCCGCCGGCGATGCCGGCCGACCCGAGCGCGATGACGACTGCGGCGACGAGCCAGCCGAGCGTGGCGAGCGATCGACGGAGCAACGGTCCTCCCGATCAGGCACGATGGGGCGCGGTCATGGGGCCGGCGTCGGGCCCTGCTGCGCCTTCCGACGGCGCAGGTACAGGAGCTCGCCCTCCATTCTGCGCGGAACGAACCCGAATGCCGCGTGCACGCCGTCGAGCGGCCCGACGTTGTCGAGGGCGAGCTGGCGAAGCTGGTCCGTGGCGACCGGGAACGGGAGGTGGGCGGCCTCGGCCGCGCCGGCCACGAGCGAGATGAGCGGGACCGGCATGCCGACGATGAGCCGGCGGTGGCCGGTCGCACGGCAGACCTCGGCCGTGATCTCGCGGTACGTCCAGGTCCGGGGCCCGCCCAGCTCGAAGGCGTGCCCGACCGTCTCGGGCCGCTCCAGGCAGAGCCGGAGGCACAGCGCCAGGTCGGCGACGTGGAGGGGCTGGAAACGGCTCTTCCCGTCGCCGGGGACGGGAACGATTCCGGGAGAGATCCGGACAAGACCGGCGACGATGTTGAAGAAGCCGTCGCCCGGGCCGAACAGCAGCGACGGCTTGAGGATCGTCCAGTCGAGCCCGCTCTCCATCACCGCCCGCTCGGCGCGCGCCTTGGACCTCGCGTAGTGCAGGTTCTCCCGATCCTCCACGCCGAGCGCCCCGAGATGGACGAGGCGCCGGACGCCGGACGCCTCCATGGCGGCGATCACGTTGCGGGTCCCGCCGAGGTTGACCGCCAGGAGCTTCCGGCCGCCGTTCCAGTCGCGCGGGATCGCGGCGAGGTGGACCACCGCGTCGACCCCGGCGAACGCCGCGGACAGCGTGGTGGGTCGGTCGACGTCGCCGGTTCGAAGCTCCACGTTCGCGGCGATCGGCAGCCGGAATCCCTCGCATGACCCGCTCGCCGGCACGCTGGGAGCGCACCAGCGCGACGACCCGGTGACCCGCCCCGACGAGTTCCGGGAGCAGGTGGCTGCCAACGAAGCCGGATGCCCCGGTGACAAGAACGGTCGTCATGCTGGAACCCCTGGCGGGGACGGCGGCCGACCGGCCTCGGTCGAGCGGACCGTCTCGAGCGCGGTGGCCAGACCCTCCGCGTCGCGTGCCAGCGCAACCGGCCGCCCTCGGGCCGGAAGCGCGTCCACGTCCGCCTCCGACGAGACGCCCGTCAACATCAGGATGCACGGGATCCCGAGGGCCACGGCGGCCGCGAGGTCGGTCGAGATGCCGTCGCCGATCATGACCGACTCGCCGAGCGCGATTCCCGTCGCCCGGGCCGCCATCTCCAGGAGCAGCGGGGCGGGCTTGCCGATCGACACCGGAACAATCTCGGCGCCCGCCTCCACCGCCGCGACGATGCTGCCGGCACCAGGGCGCGTGCCACGCTCCGTCGGATAGACCGGGTCGCGGTTGGTGGCGATGAAGCGGGCGCCGTGCCGGATGCAGTCCACCGCGACGGTCAGCTTCTGGTAGGTGAACTGCTGGTCCAGCCCCACGACGACCGCGTCCGGTGCGCCGGCGGCATCCCACCCGTTCATCCCATCGCGCGCGTGAAGCGCGGCGGCGTGGGCCGCCGCCACGACGTCCAGGCCCACGTCACGGCATTCGCGCTCGAGGCCGCCGGCGCCCACGACGAGCACGCGCCGGACGCCGTCGAGGCCGGCCAGGTAGAGCGCGGTCGCCCGCGCCGAGCTGACCACGCGATCCGCCGTCACGGGCGCACCCATCGCCTCAAGACGCGTCACGTAGTCCGCCCGGTAGTGCATGGAGTTGTTCGTCACGTAGACGACCGAGTCACCGGCCCTCGCGCGAGCGGCCAGGAAGTCCGCGACTCCGGGCACCGGCACCGAGCCGCGGTAGACGACGCCATCGAGATCGACGAGCAGGAGCATCAGGGCCAAGGGTAGCGGGTTCGCGGCGCGACCTTTGCCAGAGCGCACCCACGCCTGCGCCTGGCCGGCATGGCGGGCTGCCCGTGGCCGATCCGCGACGTACCATGCGTTCGATGCCGCGCACGCCCGACCCGCTCGCTGGAGTCAGCCGCCTCCTGGTGGACGGCACGAACCTCCTCTACGCCTTGGGTCGCGCGGACGGCCCGCTCCCGCCCGCGGCCGTGGTCGGCCGGCTCCGCGCGCTCGTGCCCGCCGGCGTGCAGGCGACCGTGGTGCTCGACGGGACGCCCGCGCCGGGCGCGATCGACCGGCGGCTGACATCCGGGATCGAGGTGCGCTATGCCGGGCGGCGACCCGCCGATGCGCTCCTCGTCGACCTCGCCGGGATGGACCCGACGACGACCCTCGTCGTGACGGACGACAACGAGCTGGCGACGTCGCTGCGCCGTTTCGGCGCCCGAACGGTGCGGACCGGCTGGATGGCCGACCGTCTCGCACGGCAGCGCCTGGAGACGCCGGCCGCTGGACGCCCCCGGCCGCCGGCCCATGCACCCGCCGAGACGACGGGGGACGAGGGCCCGCCGCGGCCGAGCTGGCGCCCCGGGCGCGGGGCAACCAAGAAGACCGGCAATCCGAAACGGGGCCATCCGGCGGGCTGACCCGCCCGCACTCGGGCCGGACCGCCCGAGTCGAGCCGGACCGCCCGAGTCGGGCCGGACCGCCCGAGTCGGGCCCGCTCCAACCCGGCAAAGGCGTCCCTCGGCGACATCCGGCTAGAATGCCGCCCGTGAGCGGAGACCTCGCGACCAGCATCCAGAAGGCGTGGAGCGGCCTGCTCGACATCGTCTCCAAGGTGGTGAGTCCCGACTGGGGCGCGCTCGTCGCCCTGATCCCGCTCGCGATCGCGCCGCTGGTCGGCCTGCTCTTGCTCGCCCTGTTCGGCCGCTGGGTCGTCTTCGGCGTGCTCAAGCCGCGCGCGAAGGTCCGCCGCGTCGAGGGGGCACGAGCCATGCCGCGCGACGCGGATGGACGGCCCGTGCCGCCGGTCGGGGCGCCATTCAGCCTGCGGACCGGCCTCGTCTATCCCTTCGGGACCGCGCGCACGGACGACGGCGAGGACCTCGCCGTGATCTGCCCGATGTGCCGGGTGGAACGGCCGGCCCAGATCCAGACGTGCGGCAACTGCGGCCTTGTCCTCACCGTGCGGCGCGGCGTCGAGATCGCGCAACCGGCAGGCCCGCCGCCCGGCGGCGCGGCGATCGCCTGACATGGCGACCGGCTCGTACTACCTCTACGTCGTCGCCGGGATCGTGCTGGTCGGCGCCTTCGCGGCGCACATCGCGCACACGGTCCTGCTCGCGAGCGGGCGCAGGCTCGTGATCGCGCTGGCTCCTCGGCGCGCGCCAGCGTTCGCGGGCGTCGTCGGCGGCAGCTTCGTCGAGGGTGTCGAGCGGGACCACAGCGAGGGCGCGCCGGTCAGCGCCGCGGGCCCGTTCGCGATCGGGCTCGCCTGGGCCGCCTTTGCGCTCCTGTTCGGCGCGCTGCTGCTGCGCGGGATCGTGGTGGGACGCGGGCCGTGGGGCAACCTCTACGAGTTCAGCGTCGCGTTCACGGCCGCGATCGCCGGCGGGTACCTCTTCCTCGAGCGCCGCTACCCGGTGCGCGCGCTGGGCTTCCTCCCGCTCGGGCTGGCGTTGATGCTCTTCCTGTACAGCTGGACGCTGCCGAACGCGATCGAGGCACTCGTCCCGGCGCTCCAGAACCCACCCCTCCTGACCATCCACGTCGGCTTCGCGATGCTCAGCTACGGCATCTTCGCGATGAGCTTCGCGGCCGGGGTCGGCTACCTGGTCCAGGAGAAGCGGCTGGCCGATGGCCGCACCGTCGACCGCTTCGGCTGGCTTCCCTCGCGTGAGGTCCTGGACGCAGTCGCCTACCGGGCCGTGATCATCGGCTTCCCCGTCTTCGCCACGATGATCGTGCTGGGCAGCTGGTGGGCGTCCATCGCCTGGAGCAGCTACTGGGGATGGGACCCCAAGGAGACCAGCGCGCTCGTGACCTGGCTGGCCTACGCGGTGTACCTCCACCTTCGCAACCAGAAGGGCTGGCGCGGCCGGCCGGCCGCGATCGTCCTGGTCGTCGGTTTCGGGATGGTCCTCTTCACCCTCTTCGGAAACCTCTGGTTCAGCGGCCTCCACTCGTACAGCGGCCTGAGCTGACCGGCCTCGGCTGATCTCGACCGCCTCGATCGGCGCCGGGCTCCGGCCCGACCCCCGCCCGCCATCGGGACACCCGCCATCGGGTGCGGCCTCACCGCGCTACCCTGTGGCCATGTGGCTCACGCTCGACGACCTCCAGTGCCCGGAGTGCGGGGCATCCGTCCATCCGCTCCTCGACCGCTGCCCCGCCTGCGGTGCGGCGCGCGCATCACGGCTCGACGAGGCGGCCGCGGGCCCGATCGGGGCGGTCCGGCTGCTGGAAGCCCCGGAAACGCAGCGCATGGCGCGCAACCTCACGTTGCGCTACACGATGAAGGTCAACATGATCGGAGGTGGCGTCGGGGATGCCACCCTCGAAGGCGCGGTGGCGCACCTGGCGGATGCCCTGGCCTACCGGATCGCCGGAGACGGCGTGCCCGACACCAACAACGGCGTCCTCACCCTCCGAGACGGTTGCCTCGTCGCCCAGGCGCGGCCCTCGGGCGCGCTCCTTGCGGAGATCCCGCTCCCGTCGATCCTGGGCGCGGCGGCGGGGCACGGGGACGCCACGATCTACTACGCAGCGTCCGCCGGCTCCGGACCGGAAGGCGCATCACCCGATGCCGGGGGCGGCGATAGGCCCCGACGGTTGAGCGTCGCAAACCGCCGGGGCTTGCTCGCATCACGCGCTCGCCCTGCCCACTTCGAGGACTTCTCGCGCTGGCTCGGTGTCCTCACGGTGGCAGCCGCGGAGCGGCGCTGGATGTTGATCGGCCTGCCGGCCTACCTGGCCGAGCTGGGGCTCGCGGGACCTGCGGTGCCGTCACGGGCGGACGTCGGGTCGCCCGGGCCAGCCGCCCCGACGGCGGCTCGGGCCGCCACGGGGTCATCGGCCGTCGGGGCCAGCCTCCTGGAGCTCGAGAGCCTCCGGGCAGCCGGCCTGATCGCCGACGATGAGTACGCGGCGAAGCGCCGCGAGATCCTCGCCCGCCTCTGAATCGACCTGGCCAGGGTTCGAACGGGTGTTCTGAGCAACGCCCGTTATGTGGTGCGTGGCCCCGCACGGAGGGGCCGCCGCGGCCGGTTGACGGACCGCCCGCGCTTGACGCCTCCAGGCTGTGCAGCGAGCCGCCGGGGCATTGGTCGAATTCCCGCCGAAACGCAACATGCTGTGGTCCTCGACTGCCCCACACCACAAGATGTTGTGGTTTCGGCATTGACGGCGGATAGCGGCCGACGTACGATCAGCGGACCGCTCGCCGCCGGGTGAGGCCGCTCGAGGAGCCCCCGAGTGGCCCGGACCGGGCCCGCGGCGGCGAGACGATCGGTCGCTCGGCATGCCACGCCGGGGCCGTCGCAGCTACGAGGAAGGCCGGCCAGACCGGCGGCAGGAGACGCGGCGGGGGGACCGCCGGTTCGGTGAGGGAGCAGGCTGATGGCACGAGCCGCACACGACGTCGTCCCGGTGATGGCACAGGGTGGCACCGCGCGGAAGGGTCGCAAAGCCACGACCGCCGGGCCCGGCTCCGCGGCCTCGGGCGGCAATGGCTCGCCGGCGGCCGGAAGCGCGGCGGTGGCAGCGCGCGCGGCGATCGCCTTCGACGCGGCGCAGGCGCTGCGGGACGATGCGGACCGCGCGGCGCGGGCGGCCATGGACGCGCTCCGCTTCACCGGCGACGGCGTCCGCGGTCTCACCTTCGAGCGCCGCTGGACCCGGCCCGGCGTGCACCCCTACGACGAGATCGCCTGGGAGGTCCGCACGGCCGCCATCGGCACCGAATCGGGCAAGCTCGTCTTCGAGCAGAAGGACGTGGAGGTCCCGGCGTTCTGGAGCCAGATGGCCACGAACGTCGTCGTCAGCAAGTACTTCCGCGGACACCTCGGCACGCCGGAGCGGGAGACGTCCGTCCGCCAGCTGATCGACCGCGTCGTGCTCTCCATCACCGCCTGGGCGGAGACGCAGCACTACTTCGCCACGGACGAGGACCTCGCCACGTTCGGCGCGGAGCTGACCCATCTGCTGGTCCACCAGAAGATGAGCTTCAACTCGCCCGTCTGGTTCAACGTCGGGATCGAGGCCAAGCCGCAGTGCTCGGCCTGCTTCATCAACTCCGTCCAGGACTCGATGACCAGCATCATGGACCTGGCCAAGACGGAGGCGATGCTGTTCAAGTTCGGCTCCGGCGCCGGCAGCAACCTGTCCACCATCCGCTCGTCGCGGGAGAAGATGGCCGGCGGCGGCACGGCCAGCGGCCCGGTTTCGTTCATGCGCGGCTACGACGCGTTCGCGGGGGTCGTCAAGTGCCTGACGGCCGACACGTACGTCACGACCGGCGGTGGGCTGCTCCGGATCGACGAGGCGATCGAAGCGGACGGCCCGGTCGGCTTCTCGGAGGACGACTCGCTGACGCTCAACACGCCAGCTGGCCCGACGCGCATCTCGCACGTCTACCGGAGCCCGGTTGCGGACTGTCCGAACCGCCACGCTCCGGACCGGCCTGCAGTTGACCGGCACGCACGAGCACCCGGTCCTCACGCTCGCCTCACCGTTCGAGCTCCGCTGGACGCGGCTGGCCGATCTCCAACCCGGCGATCGCGTCGCGGTCGAGCGAAATCGGGAGCTGTGGCCATCGCAGGCCCCGGCCCTCGATCTCTTCTCTTCGGACCTCGTGGTCGAGCGCAGGAAGCTCCGGTATCCGGCCGAGATGACCCCGGAGCTCGCCCGACTCCTTGGCTACCTGGTGGCCGAGGGATCCGTGGAGCAGGAGCGTTTCCGCTTCAGCTCGGCCGATCCGGAGGTGATGGCCGACTACTGCCGCTGCGTCCACGCAGTCTTCGGCGTGGATCCGCGCGGGCAGGTCCGCGACCGGGTCCATCCCACCACTGGCGTACGGACCGAGTACGTGGAGCTCAGCTGGCTGGGCGCGCTCCAGTTCCTCGCATTCTGCGGCCTGCCGGCCGGGCGCTCCGCGGACAAGGGCATCCCGCTCGCGATTCGGCGCTCTCCACGATCGCTCGTGCTCGAGTTCCTGGCGGCGTACGCCGAGGGTGACGCACACCTGGGCTCGTCCCGGATCGAGCTCGCGAGCGCGTCGCGACGCCTCGCCGAAGAGATCCAGCTGGTCGCGCTCAACCTGGGGGTCGTGGGGCGCCGTTCGATGTCAACGGCTACGCACGACTCGCATTCCTCGGCGCCGAGGCGGCCCGTCTCGCGCGCCTCCTCCGACCGTATCTCGTCACGCCTCGGAAGCGCGAGGCTGCCGCGGCGCTCGCCGCTCGACCAGCGAGCCGAAACCCGAACCTCGATGTCATCCCCGGGCTGGTGCCCGCGCTTCGATCGCTCCTCGCGGGCCCCGAACGGCTGGGCCCGCGCGGCGGATGGCGAGATGGTTCAGACAGGCTTCGGGATCTTCAACCGGTCGAGCGACAACGTCTCGTACGCGCGGACGCACGCGATCCCCGGTCTCGTCGACCGGGTGGCGCGCTTGTCGCCCGGACTTGGCGGGACGATCGAGCGCGTGCTCGACGACGAGTACCTCTGGGACGAGGTCGTCAGCGTCGCCGACGCGGGCCAGGCACTCACCTACGACTTCACGGTCCCCGACGTCCACGCTTTCTCGCCGAATGGGATCGTGTCCCACAACTCCGGCGGCAAGACCCGCCGCGCGGCCAAGATGGTGATCCTGGACGTCGGCCACCCGGACATCCTCGACTTCATCGACAGCAAGAAGCTGGAGGAGCGGAAGGCCTGGGCGCTCATCGAGCAGGGCTACGACCCGTCCTTCACGGGCGAGGCCTACGGGAGCGTCTCGTTCCAGAACGCGAACCACTCGGTCCGCGTGACGGACGAGTTCATGCGCGCCGTGGAGGCAGACGGGGACTGGACCACGCACGCGGTGGTGGGCGGAGCCCCGATGGGCACGCACAAGGCGCGCGACATCTTCCGGCGGATGGCGGAGGCGGCCCACGTCTGCGGCGACCCGGGCATCCAGTACGACACCACCATCAACGCCTGGAACCCTGTCTCGAACACGGACCGCCAGTACGCAACAAATCCCTGTGTCACCGGCGACACGCTCGTGGCGACCGACGAGGGCTGGCGGTCAATCGAGTCGCTGGTCGGCGAGCGCGCCAGTGTCATCGGCTCCGATGGGGCGCCGCACCCCGTTGACCGCATCTTCCCGACCGGCCGCAAGCCCGTCTTCGAGCTCAAGACCCGCGCCGGCTACCGCGTCCGCATCACCGCCGACCACAGGGTGGCGACGCAGCGCGGCGACGTGGCCGTCCGTGACCTGACCCCGGACGACCGGATCTCCCTCCAGGGAGCGGGCTTCGGGCGAGGCTCGATCGCGCCCCGGCTGGCCGAGGCGATCGGCCTGGCGGTCGGCGACGGCTGTCTCACCTGGGCCTCCGCGGCGCGCAACGAGCGCCCGATGATCGTCCTGACCATGCACCGTGACGAAGCGGCCGTCCTGGAAGCGGTCGCCGGCGAGATCAATGAGCAGAAGCACCTGCGCAAGGCGGTCGGTTCCGTCGGCCGCAACGATGGCGTCCACGTTTCGTTCGGAGCGACCGGCTCGCGCCTCGCCTTCGCATCGCGGCCAGTCATCGAACAGCTCATCCAGTACGCGGTCCTGGACGAGGGCAGCCACGAGAAGCGGCTCAAGCCGGCCATCCATGGCCTGGATCGCGCGTCGCTCGCGGCCGTGCTGCGCGGCCTCTTCACTGCCGATGGCACGGTCGTGGATTTCGGCGAAAAGAGCCAGTACGTCGGGCTGGACTCGACGTCCCTGGAGCTGCTCGTCCAGGTCCAGCGCCTGCTGCTGGGCTTCGGCGTCAAGGCCAAGCTCTACGAGAACCGCCGCGGCGGGCACTTCGAGCAGATGCTCCCCGACGGCCGCGGCGGTATGAAGACCTATCCCGTCCGCGAGACGCATTCCCTCCGGATCACCCGGAGCTCCCGCCGGGCGTTCGAGCGCGAGATCGGCTTCATGGCGGAAAGCCCAAAGGCAGCGGCGCTGGCCGCCCTCAACGCCACGGTCGGGACCTACGGCGAGGATATGACCGACCCGGTTGCGTCCGTCACCCCGCTCGGCGAGGAGGACGTGTTCGACCTGACCGAGCGGGTCACCAGCCATTTCGTCGCGAATGGGCTCGTTGTCCACAATTGCAGCGAGTTCTCGTTCTTGAATGACACCAGCTGCAACCTGGCGTCGCTCAACCTCATGCAGTTCGTCGGCGAGGACGGCGAGCTCGACGTCGACGCGTTCCGCTACGGCTGCCGCCTGACGATCACGGCCCAGGAGATCCTCGTCGACAACGCGAGCTACCCGACGCCCAAGATCGAGGAGAACAGCCACCGCTTCCGGCCGCTGGGCCTGGGCTACGCGAACCTGGGCGCGCTTCTCATGAGCCGCGGCCTGGCCTACGACTCACCGGCCGGCCAGGCCTACGCCGGCGCGATCACCTCGGTCATGACCGCGGAGGCCTACCGCCAGAGCGCCGTCATCGCCCGCGATCACGGCGGCCCGTTCATCGAGTTCGAGAAGAACCGCGAGCCGTTCATGAACGTGATCGGCATGCACCGCGACGCGGCCCACCGGATTCCCGCCGAGGGCGTCCCGGCCGACCTGGGCGCCGCGGCACGGTCCCTGTGGGACGAGGCATACGAGCTCGGCGAGCGCCACGGCTACCGAAACGCGCAGACAACCCTGCTCGCTCCAACCGGCACCATCGCCTTCATGATGGACTGCGACACCACCGGCATCGAGCCGGACATCGCGCTCATCAAGTACAAGAAGCTGGTCGGCGAGGGCTACCTCAAGATCGTCAACCAGACCGTGCCCGGCGCCCTCCGCAAGCTCGGCTACACGCCGGACCAGGTGGAGGAGATCGTCGCCTTCGTCGACGAGCGTGAGACGATCGAGGGCGCGCCGGGCCTGAAGCCCGAGCACCTGACCGTCTTCGACTGCGCCTTCAAGCCGCGCAACGGCACCCGCAGCATCCTCCCGATGGGCCACGTCCGGATGATGGCCGCCGTCCAGCCGTTCCTCTCGGGCGCGATCAGCAAGACCGTCAACATGCCCGAGGCGGCCACCGTCGAGGAGATCGAGCAGATCTACCTCGAGGGGTGGAAGCGCGGCCTCAAGGCGATCGCGATCTACCGCGACAACAGCAAGCGGAGCCAGCCGCTCAGCACCAGCAAGCTCAAGAGCGACGACGAGACGAAGGCCGCTTCCGAGGTGGTCGAGGAGCTCCGCCGCAAGCTCGCCGCCGCCCAGGCCGAGGCGATCAAGCCGCATCGCCGGCGGCTCCCGGCCGAGCGGACGGCGCTCACCCACAAGTTCGACATCACCGGCCACGAGGGCTACATCACGGTGGGCCTCTACCCGGACGGCCAGCCCGGCGAGATCTTCCTGAAGATGGCCAAGGAAGGCTCCACCGTCTCGGGCCTGATGGACACGTTCGCGACCGCGATCAGCCTCTCGCTCCAGTACGGCGTGCCGCTCCGCGACCTGGTCAACAAGTTCGCCCATGTCCGGTTCGAGCCGTCGGGCTTCACCGGCAACCCGGAGATCCCGATCGCGAAGTCCGTGATCGACTACATCTTCCGCTGGCTCGGCAGCCGCTTCCTGGTCGGGCGACGACAAGGCCGCCCTGGGGCTCCAGGAGCGCGGTGCGGTCGTCGGGGCAGCTCCGTTCGCCTTCGGCGGGGCACTTGCCCCGCAGGCCGAAGAGGGTCCGTCGGCGATCGACGAGGCGACGGAGCCGCCGGCCACCACGCCAACTGCCACCGCGACGGCCGTCGCTCCGTCCCCGGCGGATCCGCCGGCCGGCACGGGCGCGGACGACGTGCCGATGGCCCAGGTCGTGCGAAACGGCCATGCGAACGGGAACGGCCACGCGAACGGGAACGGCAGGGCCGATGCCGTGAGCGCGCTCGCGGCCTCGCTCGGCCTGGACCGGACCGCGTTCAAGATCCAGGAGGACGCGCCGTCCTGCGCCGACTGCGGCTCGATCATGGTCCGCAACGGCAGCTGCTACAAGTGCCTCAACTGCGGCTCACGAGCGGCTGCAGCTGAAATCTATGGTTCATTACGTCAAGTGAAGGTTCCGATCACCCGCTGAAACGACGGAACATTTGGAGCACTGGCCCGTCTCCACGCAGGAGGCGCGCCTACTGTTCCCCGCATGGAGGGTGAATGCGGGTCAGCGCGGGACTTCGGGGCCGCGCCTCGCGTAGACGCTCGACAGAGGCTTTGAGAGCCACCCTCGACAGGGTGGCTCTCACGCGTGTCCGGTCCGAAGCCGGGGCTGCTCGACGGGACCGGCTTGCCCGGGGACGCTCGTCGAATCCCAGTGTGGTTTGTCGGAGGCCGGTCAGGCTCGATTCGCGAACCAGACTGTCGGGGCGCCGACGACGCCGGCGGACTGCATCGCGGCGTGTAGCTCGGGGCTCGCCGCCCAGGCGCGCGCAGCCTCCAGGTGTCGAAGTCATGAGACACGGTCAGCTCGTTGGGATCGTCGACCGAGCGGTAGATGGTCGCAGCAAGCACGCCAGCCGCGTCCTGCTGTCGGCTTCGCTGCGTCGTAGATGCGGCGCCAGGCGGCGTAGTCCGCGACCTGATGGCGGACGAACAAGGTGGCCATCGCGAGCCTCCGATGCTGGAGCCGTTCCGGCGGGACGACCGGTGTGTGTGCTCCGTCAGTCACTGTAACAGCAGTATCTGAGTTGTCAACGGCAATTCCAACAGTGATTGCAGCGGCACACTCTGTCTCGTACACTAAGGACATGAACCCCGATGAGGACCCGAGCCGGCCGGAGGACTCCTGGGCTGATGCGTGGCGGGGGGTCCTGTTCGCGAACGCCGAGTCCTCCAGGTCGCAGAGCCGGATCTGGTCGCCAAGGTCGGTTACCCACTCACTGGCTCGATGTGCTCGCGCAGCTCTATGACTCGCCGGAGCACGGGTTGCGCATCCAGGAGATCCAGGAGCGGTCGCTGTTCACACGAAGCGGCATCACCCGGCTCATCGACCGGATGGAAGCCGCCGGCTACGTGCATCGCGAGCCGGTGAAGGGTGATCGTCGCGGCGTGCGCGTGGAGCTGACGCCGGAGGGGCTCCGGGCTCACGAACGGGGATTCGCAGCCCACCTCCCGGTCATCGAGCGGGAATTCGGCCGACGTCTGACGCCCGATCAGCAGCGGGCGGTCGCTGAGGCCCTCGCGCCGTTCTGGCACGAGCCGAAGGCGCAGCGAGGCGGCTGAGCCCGGGGCGTGAATCGCGGCAGCCGGCCGGTCGGGCATCTTCGCTCGGCCGGCTGACCGGCTGCTCACTGGCGGACGCCGGTGGTCGGGTCCCGAGCTCCATGAACGCCTCCTGCCGACATCTTCTCTCGGACACCTTCACGTCATTGGCCGGGCCGCGAGGCCCGGCCTCGCAGCGCTGGCCTCCGCGTGTCCGGCGTCGGCTAGCATTCCCTTCGTGGCCGCGCTCGAATCCCACGCCCGCGTCGCGCTCGTCGACCCCGCCCTCCACGCCGCCGGCTGGACCGAGGACCTGATCCGGCGCGAGGAGACGCCCGGGGCGGTCGAGATCGTGGACGGGCGGCCGCGGCGCGCGGGAACCGGCCGCACGGACTACACGCTGCGGATCAAGGTCGCGCCGGAGCGCGCAGCCGGTCGCCGTCGCGGTCGTGGAGGCAAAGCGGCCGACGCGGCACCCGCACGACGGGCTCGACCAGGCGAAGGAGTACGCCCGCGTACGCGGCCAGCGCGGCCGCCTCCACGTCCCGTTCGTCTACAGCACGAACGGCCACCAGTGGGTCGAGTACGACGCCACGACCGGCCTGACCACCGCGCCCGCCCCGATGGCCGACTTCCCCACCCCGAACGAGCTCGGGTGCGCTGGGAGGCGGCTCGCGGCCTGGACCTGACCTCGGAGCTGGCCCGGCCGCTCGCACGCCGTACCGCGGCGGCGAGACGAGCCGGCGCTACTACCAGGACGCCGCGATCCGGGCGGTCCTCGAGAAGATCGCGCGGGGCGAGAACCGCGCGCTCCTCAGCCTCGCGACCGGCGCGGGCAAGACCTACATCGCGGTCAACCTCCTCCGCCGCATCGCGGACGCCGGCCTGCTGCGGCGGGCGCTCTTCCTGGTCGACCGCGACGAGCTGCGCAACCAGGCGCTCGGCGCGCTCCAGAACGTCTTCGGGGCCGACGCCGCCGCGGTCTCCGGCGGGAACCCGCAGACGAACGCCCGGGTGCTCGTCGCCACCTACCAGACGCTCGGTCTGGACCGATCGAAGGGCGCCCCGGCCGACGGCCCGGACGCGAGCCCGACGGCGACGAAGGCGAGCCCGCCGCCCCGTCACCTTCCTGAGCAGCACTACCCGCCCGACTACTTCAACTTCGTGATCATCGACGAGTGCCATCGCTCCGGCTGGGGCAAGTGGTCGCCGTGCTGACCCGCAACCCGCAAGGCCGTCCAGGTCGGCCTGACCGCCACGCCGCGCCAGCTGACGACGGCGCTGCCGGCGACCACGCCGGCGTCGCAGGCCGACGCCCAGATCACCGCCGACAACCTCCGCTACTTCGGCGAGCCGGTCTACGAGTACGAGATGGGCCAGGGCATCGAGGACGGCTACCTCGCCGCCTGCGAGATCGTCCGGCGCGACATCTTCCTCGAGGGCAGCCCGTCGCCGAGCGCGAGACCGGCCTGGACCGCGACGACCTCGGCGCCCATCCGCTGTGGGACGCCATCACCGGCGAGCAGCTGACCGCCGCCGAGGCCCGCGAGCACTACGGCGCCCAGCGTTCGAGGACCGCCTGGTCCTGCCCGACCGCGTGAAGGCCATGGCCGACGACCTCTTCGACCGCCTCGTCGCGACCGGCGGGCCGGAGCAGAAGACGATCATCTTCTGCGCCCGCGACAGCCACGCCGACGACGTCGCGATCGCCCTCAACAACCGCTACGCCCATTGGTGCGCGGAGAACGGCCGGCGCCCGGCCGAGCCGTACGCCTTCAAGTGCACGGCCGCCGTCCAGGGCCCCGATCCCCTGCCGGACCTCCGCGGCGCCGCCCGCCACCACTTCGTCGCCACCACCGTGGACCTGCTGACCACCGGCGTCGACGTGCCGGCCGTGCGCAACATCGTCTTCTTCAACTACGTGCGCTCGCCCATCGCCTTCTACCAGATGATCGGGCGCGGCACGCGCCTGGACCCGCCGTCGGGCAAGCTCATGTTCCGGGTCTTCGACTACACCGCCGCCACGCGGCTCTTCGGCGAGGCGTTCCGCACGCGGGCGACGACCGAGCGAACGGAGCCGTCCGAGCCGCCGACCGGCGAGCCGCCCGAGCGCCGGATCACGGTCCAGGGCATCGACGTCCGCGTGTCGGACGCGGGCAAGGCGATCCTCACGACGGTCGACGGCGTGACGGTCCCGATCAGCCTGGAGGAGTACGAGGAGCGGCTGGCCGTCCGCCTGCTCGAGCGAGCGCCCTCGCTCGACGCGTTCCGGGCGGCGTGGATCCTCCCGCCCGAGCGCGCGGGGCTGCTGGCGGCGCTGCCCGACGGCGGTCGCTCGGCCGGCGTCGATCCGCTCGCTCGAGGGGATGGACGACTTCGACCTCTACGACGTCCTCGCCGAGCTCGGCTACGGCCTGGACCCGAAGACGCGCGTCGCGCGGGCCGACGCCTTCGACTACAAGCACGCCGCCTGGCTGGCCAGCCTCCCGGCCGCCGATGAGCGCGACCCTGCGCGCCCTCGCCCGCCAGTTCGCCCGCGGCGGCACCGACGAGCTGGAGGAGCCCGGCGTCCTCCAGGTCCCGGCCGTCGTCGCCGCCGGCGGCCTGGCCGCGCTCAAGGCCCTGGGCAGCCCGGCCGAGATCCTCCACGAGACGAAGTCGAGGCTGTTCGCGGCGTGAGCGAGTGGCCGACTCGCCCGCCTCGGTGACATCGCTCAGTCCGCGGAACGCATCGTCGACCGGCGCGCACAACCCGATCGGGATCGGCACCTTCGGGGGCTCGAGCACGTCGAGCCGCAGACCGGCCGACGCATCCGCCGAGCTCATCGGGCTCGAGACGATGACGGGTCGAAAAGCGCCATTCCTGCCCGGTGACGACCTCGTCTACGGCTACCTGCGGCCGTACGCTGAACGCATGGTCGGATCGCCGCGTATCGAGGGGTTCTGCTCACGTCGACCAGCTACGTCTTCATCGTTGACGGGACCGTCGCTGACCCGCGTACGTCGCGTGCTTACCTCTGGAGCCCGACCTACTCTTGCGGCCGCTCCGATCGACCAGACATCGGGCCAACGTGCCGCGGATCCGACTCGAGCGAGCGTCCTCGTCGACTCGACGATCCCGCTCCCGCCGCTCGACGAGCAGCGCCGGATCGCCGCCCGCCTCGCGTGACTACTTGGCTGTTTTCAAGCAGCGGTTCGGCTTGGCAATGAGGGCGCGGCTGGAGACACTGGCCAGGGTTCGCGAGGAGATCCTGGCATCGACGTTCGCCCGGATCGAGGCGCCCCATCGATCGCCTCGGGGGTTGCCGTTACGTGCAGCCAGGCGCAATCGCGGATGGCCCCTTCGGCAGTCACCTGAAGACGAGAGCACTACGCCCGAAGCGGCGTCCGGGTCATTCGCCTCCAGACATCGGCTCGGGCGCCTTCCGGACCACGACCGGGCGTTTGTCACGGCTGAGCACGCCGGGTCGCTCGACGCGACACTCAGCGCGAGAGGGCGATGTGGCTCGTGGCCTGCACTCGGCGACGGCGCTCGTCCTGCCGGTCGAGCCTGCCAGGTGCCCGACATCGGACCCGCACTCGTGAAAGCGGACTGCTTCCGCGGTTCGAACCGAGAACTCGATCCATCGATCCGGGGTTCCTGGTCTGGTTCCTGAACTCCCCGCGCACGCAGCGGCGATCGCGGGCCAGATGCGCGGAGCCACTCGGCCGCGCGTCCGACTCTTACGATGCTCCGGACGATGGCCATCCCGCTTCCCCCGCTCGCCGAGCAGCGTCGCATCGCCGCGCGCCTCCGGGAGCAGCTCGCCGAGATTGACCGGGCGAAGGCCGCGCTGGACGCGCAGCGGAAGGCCATCGACGCGCTGCCGGCCGCGCTCCTGCGCGAGGTGTTCGGTCCTCCCGGTCATGTCGCCGGTTCGAGTAAGCCATAGGTGAAGGTCGGGCGGTATCGTCCTGCCAGCATGATCTCTCGTCCCGGACTACCGATTGCCGGCCCTCGCGGGGCGCCGAGTCTGACCCCCAATGACCTCGCATCTCGCGCGCGCCGCCGTGGCGTACGATGGAGGCTCCGCAGGGAGGCCTTTAACCTTGGTCGAGACGCTGAAAGACGAACTTCGGACGTTCGACTCACGGCGGGACGAGCTGCTGGGCACCTCCCTGGGCAAATGGGTGCTGATCCACGGTGGGGAGCCTGGTTGGCGCCTTCGAGTCGCAGGCGGACGCGATCAACGTCGGATACCAGCGGTTCGGGAATGTCCCGTTCCTGGTCAAGCAGGTCGTGCCGGTCGAGGTTCCGCAGAACTACGTGTCGAACCACCTGGGGATCCAGGTGCCGTTGTTCACGGTCGCGGTGCCCAACCTGCAGGCGATCGGACCGATCGTCGAGATCCGGATCGCAGTCCCTGCAGCAGTCGAAGCGATCTTCGTCTCGAGCGGGCAGCCGGTGCCGAGCCCCGTCGCGATGGCGGCAATGATCGACACGAGAGCCTCCGGACCGTCATCGCAGGCCGGCGTCGCGGCCCGCCTCGGACTCCATCCCGCCGGTGTTGTTGCCATCAACACGCCCTCGTCGACCGGAGTCTAGGGCGCTCGAGGACGCGGTCCGGCTGATCTTCCCGAACAACGTGGTCGGCGAAGCAGTCGTCATCGAAGCGCCCACTCGAGGGACAGCACGTCCAGGGTCTGGTTGGCCGCGATGTTCTGTCCAGGCGGTGCTGGTGTACATCGGATACACCAACCAATTCACGGTGAGTTTCTAGCGTCGCCTTATCTGGGCGGATCGAGTCGAGGTCGATGACCGTGCTTCCGTCCAGATCCTGTCCCATGGCGACCTCGTCGCTGTCGTCAGGCGGAAGCAGCGGAGGGCCTTCGCCAGAGGAGACCGTCGCCGGAGATTGACCTGTACTCAAGGATGAGTACACTCGTATGCATGTCTGAGTACAGCGCCGTGTCGGCCTCGGGACGCTCCGGGATCCGCCAGCGGATCCTCGGGATCCTCCAGGAAACGCCCGGCGCACGCCTTCACCTGCGCGCGATTGCGCGCCTCGTGGGCACGTCCGCGGGCACGGCCGCGCGCGAGCTGGCGCGCCTGGAGGCCGCAGGCTTCGTCTGGTCGCAGATGGAGGGGCGTCAGCGGTACTACACGGCACGTTCGCCATCGCCGATCACGCATTCTGGAAGAGCCGGCGAGGCGCTGGCCGCGTACGATCGGAGCGTGGACGCGATCCTGAGCTCCATCCTGCGTCGCCTCGTCGAGGCCTACCAGCCCGAGGCGGTCTACCTCTTCGGCTCTCGGGCGCGCGGCCAGGCCGCTCTGGACAGCGACTATGACCTGCTGGTCGTCGTTCCAGCCGATGCGCCGGACGCTCGTCGGCGTCCCGCAGCTGGGGGTCCGAGCTCTGCGCGGCGTCGGGGTCCCGGTTGATGCCGTGATCATGACGCGGCCCGCGTTCGACCTCCGCGCACACGTCGTCAACTCGCTCCCGGAATCCGCCCTCCGTGAGGGGCGGCTCCTGTATGGCGCCTGACCCTGCGACGCCCGACTTTGGGCTGGAGGTAGAGGTCCGCTCGTGGCTCGAGCTGGCCGCGCTCGACCTCGAGGCCGCTGTTCGACTGGCGGAGGATCCGGAGTTCGGGCGGGTGGTCGTCTACCACTGCCAGCAGGCCGCGGAGAAGGCGATCAAGGGGTTCCTCACATGGCATGGCGTCCGGTTCGGCCGGACCCACGACCTCGACATGCTGGGCTCGCTCGCCCGACCGCTGGCACCCGCGCTGGAGCCCGCCCTGGATCGAGCGGTCGAGCTCACCCCGTACGCCTGGCTCTACCGCTATCCGCCGGACTCGCCCGCTCCGCTCGATGAGGAGGCACGCGACGCGATCGAGGTCGCCCGCGAGCTGCTCGACGCCATCACCGGGACCCTGCCCGGGGGCTTCGTCCGCGATGATCGGCCACCGTCCCGCGCCGCCTTGCCACCCCATCGTCCGTGAACGCCGCGATCAAGCAGATCGCCGACGTCATGCGGCGCGCGAACTACGCGGGCGCCCTCCAGTACGTGCCGGAGCTGTCGTGGATCCTCTTCCTGCGGATCCTGGACGAGCGCGAGGAGATCGAGGCGGAGGAGGCCGCCGCGCTCGGCATCGCCGTTCGCGCCGTCGCTCGAGGCGCCGTTCCGCTGGCGGGACTGGGCGGCCCCGGGCGGGCCGAAGCGGATCGAGCTGACCGACGCGGCGATGGGCGCGCTACCTCGGCTTCGTCAACGGCGCGCTCCTGCCCAACCTGCGCGGGCTGCGTGACGTGCCCGGCGCTTCGCCTCGGCAGCGGGTGATCAGCCAGGTCGTCAGCGCGATCGACAAGGTCTCGGTCGACACGGAGAAGAACCTGCTCGACATCCTGGACCGCGTCCACGAGATCCGCGTGGAGGCCGTCGACCAGACCCACCTCTTCATGCTCAGCCAGGCCTACGAGGGCCTGCTCCTGAAGATGGGCGAGAAGAACAACGACGGCGGCCAGTTCTTCACGCCGCGCGAGGTGATCCGGGCGATGGTCCGGATCGTCGACCCGCGCGTCGGCGAGACGGTCTACGACCCGGGCTGCGGCACGGGCGGCTTCCTGGCCCAGGCGTTCGAGCACATGCGGCCGGCCTGGGCGACGCCGCGACCGCCGAGCAGCTGCGCACCCTGCGCGAGGAGACGTTCTGGGGCCGCGAGAAGGCCGACCTCATCTACCCGATCGCGCTCGCGAACCTGGTCCTCCACGGGATCGACCAGCCGCACATCTGGCACGGCAACACGCTCACGCGCCAGGAGGTCTACGGCGGGCTGTTCGCCGGCGCGCCCGACCAGTTCGACGTCGTGCTGATGAACCCGCCGTTCGGCGGCAAGGAAGGGAAGGAGGCCCAGACGAGCTTCGCCTACAAGACCGAGCGCCACGCAGGTGCTCTTCCTGCAGCACGTGATCGACGCGCTCAAGGCCGGCGGTCGCTGCGGGATGGTCATCGACGAGGGCGTCCTCTTCCGCACGACCGAGTCCGCCTTCGTCCAGACGAAGCGCAAGCTGCTCGACGAGACCGACCTCTGGTGCATCGTCTCGCTGCCGCCGGGCGTCTTCTCCTCCGCCGGCGCCGGGCGTGAAGACGAACCTGCTCTTCTTCACGAAGGGCGGCCCGACCGAGCGCACCTGGTACTACGACCTCTCGGACGTCAAGGTCACCAAGAAGCAGCCGCTGACGATGGACCGTTTCGACGAGTTCTTCGCGCTGCTGGCGTCCCGCGCGGATTCCGACCCTCCTGGACGGTCACGCGCGCGGAGATCGAGGCCCGCGGCTACGACCTGAAGGCGGTCAACCCCACCGCGAAGGCGGCCGGGCGACACGCGCACGCCCACTCGAGCTCCTGGACGAGATCGAGGCGCGCGGCCGCGACGTCGATGCGGCGGTTGTGCGGTTGCGTGCGCTGCTCCGGGCCGAACCGGGTCCGTGATGGCGGCGCCGCGCCAGGCATCCCTCCGGACGCGGCACGAGGCGCCACGCGCTCCCGGGGGTCATCCGGCAATTCGGCTATGCTGCCCCGGTACGTGTTCGACAGGCGCTCCGGTCAGCGCCACGGTTTCCCAGCCGCGATCCCGATCCATCCAGCGCCCTGACCGGGCCCCGCCACCGCGCGGGAGGGCCTCGCCAGGAGCGTCATTTCCATGTCATTCGATCAACTCGGGCTGACGCCCGAGCTCCTCCGCGCGGTCGCGGACCAGGGCTACACGGAGCCCACGCCGGTCCAGGCGGCCGCGATCCCGCTCGTCCTCGCCGGGCGCGACGTGCTCGCGGGCGCCCAGACGGGCACCGGCAAGACGGCAGCGTTCGTCCTCCCGATCCTCCAGCGTCTCGGCACCACCACCCCGACAGGCGACCGCCGGGCGCCGATTCGCGTGCTGGTGGTCGTCCCGACCCGGGAGCTGGCCCTCCAGGTTGAGGAGAGCGTCCGGACCTACGGCGCCCGCCATCGGTTCCGCTCCACCACCATCTACGGCGGCGTCGGTTTCGACCCCCAGGTCCGCGCCCTGCGCGCCGGCCCGGAGATCGTGGTGGCCACCCCGGGCCGGCTCCTCGACCACGTCGGGCAGCGCACCATCGACCTGTCGCGGGTGGAGATCCTCGTCCTCGACGAGGCGGACCGGATGCTCGACATGGGCTTCATCAGCGACATCCGGAAGATCCTCGCGCTCCTCCCGTCCCGGCGCCAGAACCTCCTCTTCTCGGCCACGTTCTCCGACGAGATCCGGCGGCTGGCCGACGGGTTCCTGGACCATCCCGCCACCGTGGAGGTCGCGCGACGCAACACGCCGGCCGAGCTGGTCCGCCAGGTGGTCCACCCGGTCGATCGCGAGCGGAAGCGCGAGCTGCTGAGCCGGCTGATCCGGACCGGCGCGCATCCGCCAGGCGCTCGTCTTCACGCGGACGAAGCACGGCGCGAGCCGCCTCTCCGAGCAGCTGGTCCGCGACGGGATCGCCGCGGCCGCCATCCACGGCAACAAGAGCCAGCCGCAGCGCGTTCGCGCCCTCAACGACTTCAAGGCCGGCCGGGTTGACATCCTCGTCGCGACCGACATCGCGGCGCGCGGACTCGACATCGAGGCGCTCCCGCACGTCGTGAACTACGAGCTCCCGATGGTCCCCGAGGACTACGTCCACCGGATCGGCCGCACCGGGCGCGCCGGGATCGACGGGATCGCGCTGTCGCTGGTCTGCGTCGACGAGGCCAAGCTCCTGCGCGACATCGAGGGCATGCTTGGTCGCCGGGTCGAGACGCAGGAGATCCCCGGCTTCACGCCGGACCTCACGATCCGCCCGGAGCCGATCCGCCTGCGCTCCGGCGAGCCCGGCCACGGCAACGGCGCCCGCGCGGCCCGGCCGGCGGGACGACCGGCACCGGCTCGCCAGGCGTCGGGCCGGCACGCTGCCGCGAGCCGCTCCCGGGAACAGCGCATCCGCCCGCCGCGGCGCCTGCCCGGATGTCGATCGGGCGGCCCATGCCGGCCCGGGCCGCGGCGGGCGCCCATCAGGGACCCGCACGCACTTCGTCGGGTCGCCGCGACCCGCGCCGCGACCCGCGCCACCCCGGCGGCGGGCGGGCGGAGACAACGGCCGAGCGACCGCCCTGGGCCCGCGACGCAGGCCGCGTCAACGGCGAGCGGGTCGCGCTCCCCGCGCGCTCCCGGGCGAGCGCCTCGCCCGGCTCGCCGCCGGCGAGTAACGGCGCGACGCGCCGATGAGACAGAGCGGAGCATGACGGCACCCGCCACGGAGATTTCCATGGGCATTCTCGACTTCCTGTTCGACGACCCGGCCAAGTCACAGCTCCCCTCCCCCGCCGACGCGCTGCCCGGCCGCGCCGAGCCGATCCTCGTTCCGGGCCGCCACACCGTCCTGGGCACGCCCCTCGATGGGCCGTGGCCAGCGGGCACGCGCACCATCACCTTCGCGCTGGGTTGCTTCTGGGGCGCGGAGAAGGGCTTCTGGAAGATCCCGGGCGTCGTGACCACGGCGGTCGGCTACGCCGGCGGCAGCACGCCGAACCCGACCTATGGCGAGGTCTGCAGCGGCCGAACCGGCCACGCGGAGGTGGTGCGCGTGGCGTACGACCCGGAGCGCGTCTCGCTCGAGTCGCTCCTGCGCGCATTCTGGGAAGCGCATGACCCGACCCAGGGGATGCGCCAGGGCAACGACAGGGGGACGCAATACCGATCCGCGATCTTCGTCGCCGATCCGGCCGACCTGGCGCTGGCCGAGGCGTCGCGCGATGCCTACCAGGAACGCCTGTCCGCTGCCGGATTCGGCCCCATCACGACGGAGATCTCCGTCGCCGGACCGTTCTACTTCGCCGAGGACTACCACCAGCAGTACCTCGACAAGATCCCGGACGGGTATTGTCCGGACCACGGGACAGGCGTCGCGTGCCCGATCGGCGTCGGTGTCGAGGCGCGCGAAGGCTGACTCCCGCGAGGCACGGAGGCCGCAACGAGGCGGCGCAGGTGACCTGGATCAGGTTCTCGTGAGCAGCTCGTCGAGGATCTTCCCCTCGCCGTCGTCGGCCACCAGGTGACCGTCTCCCTCCTCGACGATGAGGTGGGCATTGGGCTGGCGACCGACGAGACGCCGCGCGCTCGACCAAGGGACAGTGGCGGTCGGTGGTGCTGTGCCACCAGGTGACGCTGCTCGTCACCGACGCGCGTCAACGTCGTGCCAGTCCCCGTTGATCGCGAGCACCTCGTCGACCCATCCATCGACGCCTGGTGCGAGCGCCTCGCACAGGCCGCGTGCAAAGGCGACCTGCCAGGCCGGGTCGGCCATGATCTCCTGGTCCGCGGCCGGCGCCGTGTCCATGATGGCGCGGAAGCCGGCCAGCGGATCGGCCAGGATCGCCCGGCGGGCCTGCTCGGCACCGCCCGCAGCCCGAGGGCGTCGCCCTGCCTGGCCAGCCCGTCGGCGGTCACGTTGAAGTCGACCTGCTGACGCACTTCGTCATCGGTACGGCGCGGCGCCGTGTGCTCTCTATTCGACGGTGACCGACAGGCTGTACGTCCACACTCCCTTGGTACCGCCCGACCAGGGCTGGCTGTAACGCAGCGAGACGGTCGTCGTGCCCGCCGCGAGGGCGTGGAATGTCACGACCTCGCCGCCGGCGGCGCCCACGATCGGGAGGCTGCTGCTCCCGGGTCCCTGGTAGGCCCGGCCGATGAGCCCGATCACGCCCGTGTCACCGATCTGCGGGTCCTCCCAGCCGAAGCCGGTCGACGGGTTGGAGCAGAGCACGACCTTGACGTCCGTGCCGGACGTGACGACGACTGACTGTGCGATGGACGGCGTGCGGCTGAACTGGTCGCAGGTTGCGCCCAGCGGCTCGGCCGCCTGGGTCGCGGAGCACGCTGCGAGGGCCGACGCGCAAAGGAGCGTGGCCAGGAAGGTTCGGAGTGCCATGAGACAGCCTCTTTCGTTGGGAGGCCGGGACCGAACGTGCGGCCGGGACGCGCCGACCACCAGTTGGTGGGTTTCTCGGGAGAAGACGGGCCGGCCGGCGTCGCGGTTCCCTGGCTGCGGGGGACGGGCCTGGAGCGAGGGCGGCCTGGCCTATGGCTCGCGGGCAGAGCGCAGGCGGCTGAAATCCATGGCGAGGCCCATCCCGTCGCGTTCGGGAACGAGTTCCGGCGGCCGGATGTCCGACCGTGACGCGGGGCCGATCCAGTTGGTTCGGTCCCGGTTCACGAGGATCGTCCCGAACCGGGCGATCTTCCGTCCGTCAGCCGCGTCGAATTCGATCGTCGCTTCGGTGAGCGGAACCATGACCGGCCGACGGCGGAACCCGATGATCGGGTCGGTGCCGGGCATGATGTGCAGGTTCCCGCTGATGTCGTAGCGACCGACCCGCAGCTCGACCGGGATGGGCCGGGTCCGCTTCCGGCGCGCCGGGTCGCCCCGTGGACCGGTGACCGCCACGGCGAAGACCTCGTCCCGCGAGACGGTGACCGTCCTCACCAGCAGCCCATGACTGTCGTCGAGGCTCTGGAGGAAGGTGTCGATGAACTCGAACTGCGTGTTCTCGTTCATGAGGTCGGTCACCCGGTGCGCGGTGAGCGCCACGCGGCCGAAGGCCACCGAATCGTCGGCATAGACGGTGAGCTCGACGACCGGGACCGAGGGTGCGCCGGCAGGCGGGCGATCGGGGCCCGCCCGGTGCGGTCCGGCCTGGAACACCAGCCGGAGCGGTCCCGGCAGGCGGTCGCGCATCGACATGGTCGAACGGTGCTCCCGCCGCATCGAGAGACGGTATGACCCAAAGGTCCGGGACGGCGCGGCGATCAGGGCCCCGCGGCTCATCTGGCACCGGACCGACGAGCCGGCTGTCGCGTCATCGGGTCGAGAACACCCTGCCGCACGTGCGCGCGGCGGGCCGGCTCACGCGGTGGCGGTGCCCGGTGCCCGGTGGGTCGATACGTCCGACCCGTACACTGCCGTCCATGCTCCGCACGGTGACCGCAACCCGCTATGTCACCCCCTTCCGGGAGGGCGGCTCGCTGCCCGGCCTGTGCGAGGCGGACGACGATGGACTCTACGTGGTCAAGTTCCGGGGGGCCGGACAGGGTCCGAAGGCGCTGGTCGCGGAGGTGATCGCCGGGGAGCTGGGCCGGGCACTGGGCCTGCTCGTGCCCGACCAGGTGCTCGTGGAACTCGACCCGGCGATCGGCGCCGGCGAGCCCCTCTGGGAGGTCAAGGAGCTGCTGGACCGGTCACCGGGCACGAATCTCGGCGTCGACTTCCTGCCTGGGGCCCTGGCGTTTGCGCCGGCGCTTGGGCCGGGGCCGGAGCCTGGCCAGGCTGCTGCGATTGCCTGGTTCGACGCCCTGGTCACGAACCCCGACCGCACGGCGCGCAACGTCAACCTGCTGACGTGGCATGGCCGCGTGTACTGCATCGACCATGGGGCCGCCCTCTTCGCGCATCACCGCTGGGTGGACCCGGTCGCCCAGGCGCGACGCCCGTTCCCCTGGATCGCCGGCCACGTGCTCCTTCCCTTCGCCGCGCCAATTCCCGAGGCTGATGCGAGGCTGGCCCCGCTCGTGACGCCGCAACTCCTCGAGGAGATCGTCGCGGCGGTGCCGGACGCCTGGCTGGCGGGCGACCCCGTCTTCACCTCCGCGGCCCAGAACCGGGCGGCCTATGTCGCCTACCTGCTGGCACGACTGGCGGAGCCGCGGGAATTCGTGGAGGAGGCCGAGCGTGCCAGAATCGCAGCCTGAGTCCGCGCGCGCGCCGTTCGCCTACGCCGTCATCCGCGTCGTCCCGCGCGTCGAACGCGGCGAGCGTCTGAACGCCGGGATCGTGCTCCTGTGCCGTCCGCGCCGGTTCCTCGGCGCGGCAATCGAGCTGGACGAAGGGCGTCTGCGCGCGCTCGACCCTGGCTGCGACGTCGACGAGGTCCGCGCGCACCTGGACCTGATCAAGCGAATTGCGGCCGGAGCCCCGGACGCCGGTCCCCTCGCCGCGCTTTCGAAGCCGGAGCGGTTCCACTGGTTGGTGGCGCCCTCGTCGACGGTCATCCAGCCGTCGGCCGTCCATGCCGGCCTGACGTCCGATCCGGCTGCCACCCTGGAGCACCTGGTACGGACGCTCGTGGTCGTGAACCCGACCGCGTAGGAAGGCAGCCCACCCTCGCTAGCGGCGGCCGGCGGCCTTCTGGCTCGCCTTTCCGGCGCGCTTCTGCGCCTGGTACAGGGCGAGCGCCTCCGCCGAGTCGACGTCCGCGAGCGTCGGGTGGTCGGGCACGAGAGCTTCCCAGCCGGACGGCCTGACGTCGAAGCGCCGCGCGAGGAGTGCCACCAGCGTCCGCGCCTTGGCCTCGCCGATCCCCGGGAGCGCACGCAGGCGCCGCTCGAGGTCGGCCGCGTCACGAGCCTCGGTCCACACTCGGCTGGCGTCACCGGCGTACTCGCGCGCGACCACGGCGCACAGCTCCTGCACCCGGGCCGCCATGGCACCGGGAAAGCGGTGGAGGGCCGGGCGTTCGGCGAACGTCGCGGCGAAGGCCGCGCGGTCCGTGGCGGCGAGCGAGGCGGCGTCAAGCGTGCCGAGCCGTCGCTGCAGCTCGGCCGGACCGGCGAATGCCTTCTGGACGGTGACCTGCTGATCCAGCACGAAGCCGATGAGGAGGGCCATCGGCTCGCTGGCCAGGAGCGCATCGGCCGCGGGATCTCCGGTGAAGGGAAGTGAGGCCGGTCGGTGGGTCGTCATCCCCGGATGGTACGCCGCCCCCGGCCCGCGTCGTGTTTCGGCCGCCCGGCCCCTTTCCGTGGGCCGGAGGTCTCTTCTCCGGGCGTCTGCAGGACTCCATCCTCGGCAAGGGTCATTGTCGGGAGGTTTCGCTGGATGCTCACTCGACCGATCCTCGTCGCGTTTGCCAGCCGGCATCACGGCACCGAGGAGATGGCGGCCGAGATTGCCGCGGCGCTCCGCGAAGCCGGGTTCGGGGTCGACCTCCGCGCCGCGGGCGAGGTTCCAACGATCGAACCGTATGGGGCGGTCATCATCGGCAGCGCCGTGTACATGGCCGAGTGGGAACGGCCTGCCCTCGAGCTGATCCAGAGGGAGCGCCACGCCCTCGAGGAACGGCGCGTCTGGTTGTTCAGCAGCGGTCCCGTCGGCGACGGCAAGTCAACGCGCCATCCCGAGACGGTGCCCCAGCCCGAGGCCGTCGACCGGTTGGCGGACGAGATCGGGGTGCGCGGCCGGGCGATGTTCGGCGGGCGAGTCGACGCACAGCAGGACAGCTTCGCGATGGCGATCATGGCGCGAGCCGGACTCGAGGGAGATTGGCGAGACCTGCCGCGAGTCCGGGGATGGGCATTGGAGATCGCCTCGGCGCTCCGCGCCGCCGACGCACCGTGAATGGGTAGGACGGGGAACCGCCAGGGATGGAGGATGGCATGGAGCGATCGGGCACCTCGCGCGGTGGCCTGCTGGTTGGCGTCCTGCTCATCGTGCTGGGTGCCGGCGCGCTGGCGGTCCGCGAGACCGGCCTGGAGATCGGGTGGCCCGCCTGGGTGATCCTGCCGGGCCTGGTCCTGCTCCTTGGGGCGTTCGTCGTCCCTGAGCCGGGAGGATCGGCGCTGGCCGTGGTCGGCGGCATGGTGACGATGGTCGGCGCGGTGCTCGCGGTCCAGGAGGCGACCGGAACGTACGCGAGCTGGGCGTACGCCTGGGCGCTCGTCGCGCCCGGGGGCGTCGGTGCGGGGCTGCTCCTCTACGGCACGCTGACGCGGCGCGGCGACATTGCGTGGCGGGGCTTCGCGTCGCTGGGCACGGGCGTCGTCCTGTTCCTGGTCGGCTTCCTCTTCTTCGAAGGATTGCTGCATCTCGACGGCAGCAGGTTCGGCGCCACGACCGACGTCGCCGTCCCGATCGTCATCATGGGGATCGGTGCGGCAATCGTCGTCGGGGCATTCGTCCCGGGTCCCTGGCGACGGCGGTCGTGGTCGTCATCGCGGGCGGCATGGCCACCCACTGGGACGCCCGGCGACGGGGCCGGCCACGGGGTCGGGGCTGGCCAATCGGGCGCCGGGAGCCCGCCCCACGTCCTGGCCCTGCCGCTCGACGGAGCCCCGGACGCGGAGGTCCGGATCGCGTTCGGCGCAGGGACGTTGCAGGTCGGCCCCGCGGCCGGCGGCCACCTCGTCGACGGGAGCTTCGAGGGCGGGGTCGACGCCACGCCCGCGGGACCCGGCCGCGTCCGGCTCGTCACGCCCCACCCCGGCCCATGGAGCTGGAGCTGGGGTCGCCCGCCGTTCGCGTGGCGCGTCGGCCTCACGGCGGAGGTTCCGCTCAGGCTGGAGCTGGAGACCGGTGCATCCGACAACGAGCTCGACCTGAGCGGCCTGCGGGTCACGGACCTTCGTCTCCGGACCGGGGCGGCCCAGTCGCGGGTGACCCTGCCGGCGACCGGGGTCACGCGCGTGGATGCCGAGGGCGGCGCCGCCCAGATTCGGTTCCGGGTCCTGCCGGGGGTGGCCGCCCGGATCACAAGCACCATGGCGCTCGGCACGACGGATGTCGACACGGCACGCTTCCCCCGGACGCCGGACGGGACGGCCTGGGCGTCGCCGGATTTCGGCTCGAACCCGAACCGCGTGGAGATCGCCGTCCGCGGCGGCGTGGGCCAGGTCACCGTCGGCTGAGCCGGGCGAGCAAGCGGCCACCGAGGCTCGACCCCGGGTCGAGCACGGGCCGATCGCGGCCGATCGCTGACAGACCGCGCCTCGACTCGGCGACGGGTCAGCGCGGACGCGCGATCGGGGCCATCGTCGCGCCGGCCAGCCGGACCAGGTCGCCGGGTGCCAGCTCGACCTGCAACCCACGTCGCCCGCCGCTCACGAAGATCGTCGCGAACGCGCCCGCGCTGGAGTCCACGTAGACCGGCATGGGCCGGCGGTGCCCCAGGGGGCTGATCCCGCCGACCACGGAGCCGCTCGCCCGCTCGGCGAGAGCCGGGTCCGCGAGCTCTGCCCGGCGACCGCCCGCGGCGGCCGCGACAGCCTTGAGGTCAAGCTCGCCGGCGACCGGCACGACACCGACGACGAGCCGGCCGTCCACGCTCACGACGAGCGTCTTGAAGATGCGCGCGGGCTCGATGCCGAGCGCGGCCGCGGCGTCCAGCCCGTAGTGCGGCCGCCCCTCGCGGCGAGCCGCCGGTTCCGTCGGCTCGTACTCGTGGACCACGTGCGCGACGCCCGCGGCCACCAGGGCGGCGAGCGCCGGCGTGCCCCGCCCGCTCACCCGAACTCCGACTGTCGCGCGATGGTGAGGAGCAGGCTCGCGCTGTAGAGGACCGTCAGGCTGAGGAATGGCCAGCTGATCCGCAACCCCAGCGGAAACAGGGTGACCACGGCCAGGACCAGCAGGACGGTCACCAGCAGCGACCAGAACCGTCGGGCCAGGATCAGGCCGCCGAGCAGGAAATGGATCGTGGCGAGCGCGATCCCGGCCGGCACGACCACGAGGAAGAACCCGAACGCCGTCGTGTTGTCGCCGGCCCAGCCCGGCGAGCTGATCAGCCCCAGCGTTCCGGCAACCACCAGGAACGTCGCGGGGAGCAGAACGACCAGGATGAGCAGCCCGATCGAGCCGAGAAGCCGGCCACAGGCCGTCAGCGCCGGTGAGCGCTGGATCTCGTCGTCGTCGCGGCGTGGTTCCACCGGGAAGCCAGAGTCGAGGCCGCGCTCAGAACGGTTCGGGAATGAAGGTCTGGTCGCTCATCGGCGGGCGGACGTACCCGGTGTCCTTCTGACGCGGCGGAAGGACGATCGGCTCCGGCGTCAGGTCCTCGTAGGGGATCTGGCTCAGGAGGTGCGTGATCACGTTGAGCCGGGCGCGCTTCTTGTCGTCGCTCCGGACCACCCACCAGGGAGCCTGCTTGAAGTCCGTGTGGGCGAACATCTCGTCCTTGGCCTTCGAGTAGTCGAGCCATCGGGCCCGGCTCTCGACGTCCATGGGCGACAGCTTCCAGCGCTTCGTCGGGTCGTCAAGGCGGTCCTGGAACCGCCGCTCCTGCTCCGCGTCGGAGACGCTGAACCAGTACTTGATGAGGATGATCCCGCTTCGCACGAGCATCCGCTCGAACTCCGGACAGGAGCGCAGGAACTCCTGGTACTCGTCCTCGGAACAGAAGCCCATGACGCGCTCCACGCCGGCCCGGTTGTACCAGCTGCGGTCGAAGAGGACGATCTCGCCGGCGGCCGGCAGGTGGACGACGTAGCGCTGGAAGTACCACTGGGTTCGCTCACGCTCGGTGGGCGCCGGCAGGGCCGCGACCCTCGCGAAGCGCGGGTTCAGGGGCTCCATGATCCGCTTGATGGCGCCGCCCTTGCCGGCCGCGTCGCGGCCCTCGAAGATGACCACGACCTTGAGGCCGCGCGCCTTGATCCACTCCTCCCACTTGACGAGCTCGACATCTAGGCGTCGGAGCTCCGCCTCGTACGCCTTGCGGGAAAGGCCCTCGGCGCGCTTGACCTCTGGATCCGGCGCCAGCCTGGTGTCGAGCGCCGCCGCCGGGATGTCCAGCGCATCCCGCTCGGGGCGTCGGTTGCGGCCAACCGGCGGGCGTGACTTCTCCCCCTGCGATTTCGTCTTGGCCATCCTGTCTCCTCCCTCGCGCGAGGTCTCGGCGTCGTTCCAGTATGCTGCAGGGACGTGACCTTTGAATCGCTCGGCCTGTCGGCCGAACTCCTCCGCGCTGTGGCCGATTCCGGCTACACGACGCCAACGCCCATCCAGGCCCAGGCGATCCCGCTCGTCCTTGCGGGACGCGACCTCATGGGCGCCGCCCAGACCGGGACCGGCAAGACCGCGGCGTTCGTGCTGCCCATCTTCGAGCGGCTGAAGCCGTACGCGAACACGTCCTTCTCGCCCGCGCGCCACCCCGTGCGCGCGCTCGTGCTCGCACCCACCCGCGAGCTCGCGATCCAGGTCAACGAGATGGCCGAAGCCTACGGCCGCCACGTGCCGCTCCGCAGCACGGTCGTCTACGGCGGCGTCCCCCTCGACCCACAGATCAAGGAGCTGCGTACCGGGGTGGAGCTGCTGATCGCCACGCCGGGCCGGCTCCTGGACCTGGTCGGCCAGCGCGCGGCGAACCTCGGCCAGGTGGAGATCCTGGTCCTCGACGAGGGTGACCGGATGCTGGACATGGGGTTCATCCCCGACATCCGCCGGATCCTCGCCCTGATGCCGAACCGGAAACAGACGCTGCTCTTCTCGGCCACGTTCTCCGACGAGATCCGGCGGCTGGCCCGCGAGTTCCTCACCGAGCCGGCCACCGTGGAAGTCGCACGCCGCAACGCGCCGCCGCAGCTGGTCCGCCAGGTGCTCTACCCGGTGGACCGGGAGCGCAAGGCGGACCTCCTCGAGCACCTCGTCCGGACCCACGATCTGCGCCAGGTTCTCGTCTTCACGCGCACCAAGGTCGCCGCCCGACGGCTCGCCTCGGACCTGGACCGGCACGGCGTGGCCGCGACCGCGATCCACTCGGACCGGACCCAGGCCGAGCGGCTGCGCGCCCTCCAGGATTTCAAGGCGGGTGCGGTCCGGGTGCTGGTGGCGACCGACGTGGCCTCTCGCGGGCTCGACATCGAGGACCTCCCGGTGGTCGTGAACTACGAGCTGCCCGTCAAGGCCGAGGACTACGTCCACCGCATCGGTCGGACCGGCCGCGCGGGCGCGTCGGGCATCGCCATCTCGCTGGCCTGCCCGGACGAGGTCGACCTGCTGCGGGCGATCCAGCGCCTCCTCAAGCGGGCGATCCCCGTGGAGATCGAGGAGCGCTTCCTGCCCGACCCGGAGACGCCGCCGCGGCCGATCCACACCTTCTCCGGTGGCGGGCACGGGGAGGCACGCCTGCCCGAGCACCGGCACAAGTCGGAGCTGGTCCACCACCGCGGCTGACACGCTGCGGTGGCGGCCTCGTCGCTCCGGCCTGCCCGGGGGAGCGGGCCCCGCCCGGGTCGTGACCTCCGGCCCCCGCGAGCGACGGTCCGACCCGGCTACCATGAGGGGCGCTGACTCACCTCACCCTTCAGGAGCGCGCTCCACCATGTCCACTTCGCACCGCATCGGCATCCTCACGGGCGGGGGCGACGTCCCCGGTCTCAACTCGGTCATCAAGAGCGTCGTGTACCGGTCCACCGAGCTCGGCTACGACGTGCTCGGCCTGCGCCGCGGCTGGGAGGCGCTGACGCACATGCGCCCGGGCGCGGAGCCGGACCGTGAGTACGTCCGCCCGCTCGACCGGGCGAACACGCGGACGATCGACCGGACCGGCGGGACGGCGCTCCACTCGTCACGGACGAACCCGAAGCGCATGCGGGCCGGGAACCTGCCCGAGTTCATCGACCCGGATCGCCTGGCCGCGATGCAGGCGGCGGACGGGATCTACGACTTCACGCCGGTCGTCCTTGAGAACCTCAAGCGCCTGGGGGTCGACACGCTGATCTCCATCGGCGGCGACGACACGTTGTCCTATTCCAAGGTGCTCGCCGACGCCGGCGTCCAGGTCATCGCGATCCCCAAGACGATGGACAATGACGTTCGCGGGACCGAGTACTGCATCGGCTTCTCGACCGCGATCACACGGGCCAAGGACGCGATCCAGCGCCAGCGAACGACCCTGGGATCCCACGAGCGCATCGGCGTCTTCCGGATCTTCGGCCGCAACGCGGAATTCACTGCCCTCTACACCGCCTACGTGACCTCGGCGCGCTGTGTGATCCCGGAGTACCGCTTCGACCTGCAGCATCTCGTCGACGTGCTCGTCGAGGACCGCCGCAACAACCCCAGTCGCTACTCGTTCGTGATCGCGTCGGAGGGCGCGCTGCCCGCGGGGATGGAGCTCAAGGAAGTGGGCGACGCCGATGCCTACGGCCACCGTCACAAGGCGAGCATCGGCGAGTTCCTGGCCGACGAGATCCGGCGTCGCACCGGGATCGAGACCGTCAACTCCGAGCTGACGTACGACCTCCGGTCGGGCGACCCGGACGCGCTCGACCAGATGGTCGCGATCACCTTCGCGAACGTGGCGATGGAGCTGGTGGTGGATGGGAAGTCTGGCTTTATGACGGCTATCCGGGACGGCCGCTACAGCTACTGCCCCATTCCGGAGCCCGGGGCACGAACCGTCGATGTCGAGCACCAGTACAACGTCGATCGCTACCGGCCCCAGTACGGGAACAAGCTGGGGCTTCCAATCATGCTGACCCAACCGGTGGTCTGAGAGGAGATCGCGACCGGCCACCGGGCACTGGCGAGCCGGCCGCGACCCCAGGCGTGGCGGGACGGCGAGGCGGGCAGGTCTGGCCCGCGGGTGCCGCCGCCGTTCAGTAGGCCGGCTCGGCCCCCGCAGCGTCCGAGCGCGAGACGCGCCGCCGCTCCGCGTACATGCGCTCTTCCGCCACGCGCATCGCGGTGTCGACCTCGCCGACCTGGGTCGGGCTGGCCCAGCCGATCGCGAGGTGAAGGGCTACGGCACCCGATTCGAGCCAGCGCTCGCAGGCCATCCGAACGCGCTCGACGTAGTTGATCGCCGCGACCTCGTCGGTCTCGGGCAGGAGCACGAGGAACCGGCCTCCCCCGACGTGAGCGACCTGGTCCGTGCGGCGTGCGTGGCGACGCATCGCGTCGCCCACTGCCGGCAGCACCCGCCGGGCCGGCTCGGCTCCGAAGCGGTCGACGAGTCGGCTCAGGCCGTCGATCTCGGCCACGACGACCGTCACGGGTCGGCGATACCGCACGTAACGCGCGTTCTCTGCGGCCAGCGCCCGCTCCCAGGCCAGCTGCGTATCGAGCCCGGTCAGAGGGTCGATGAACGGGTCCGGAACCGGGCCTTCCTTCGGGACTCGCCCGGGCTCGAGCGCGAGGAAGCCCGCGATGGCCGCATCTGCCCCTGGCTCGTGGTGGCGGTCGCCAACCGCGAACCGTCGTCCGGTCTCGCTCGTGACATCGGCCGCCCGGACGCCCGGGGCCGCATCCGCACCGGCCGGAGTGCCGAACCGATCCTCATCGGCTCCCGTATCCCCTCGCTGCGCACCCGTGTCCGCGAGCGCGGCGGGCGCATCCAGCGGTTGGCCGGCAGCCGACTGCACGGGCATGGCGGCGGCCGAGAACGGCGCGGACTGCGGCGGCTCCGGCGCAGCTTGGGGCAGGTGGCCTGGGGAGGCAGGCTGGGCCGTTCGGAACCGGTTCGCTTGCTCGGACGAGCGCGCATCACGCCGACGCGCGAACAGGGCGAGCACCACGAGCAGGCCGAGCGCGACACCCGCGACGACGAGCGCGATGAGCACGTAGGTGAGCTGTTCCTGCGACACGAGATCCTTCCCGTTCACGGCCGGCACGTCCGCCACGGCAGGTGGTCGGGCGGCGCACTCAGCCGCACAGGCGACTGTACACGCGGTGAGGTCGGAAATGGGACGGTCAGGCGGCCCTTTGTGACGATCTTGCGGTGCGGCCCGTCACCGAGCGTGGCGTGCGGTGCGGTCCGGTGCGGATGGAGCGAGCGCTCGTCCGGGGCCACCGCGGGCGATCCATTCGGGTACGCTTCCGCCACGCCCTGCCGAGGTTTCCCTTCATGACCAATTCCCTCCCGCCCGGGCCCGACGCCGCCCCGCAATCCGAACTGGACGCGCCGCCGGCCCGCCCCGTGATGGCCGACCCCCAGCCGGACACGATGCCGGCGGCCCGCGGCGAGTCGGAGCTATCGGGGGACGTTTCACCGTTGGACGCGGCTGGTCCCGAGGCACCGGTCGCCGCGCCGAGCGGTTCCGGCGTCGCGCCGAGCAGTTCCGGCGTGGCGCCGACCGATGATTCCGGCGTCGGGGGCCCCGGCGCCGTGCCCACCGAGTCGGTCGTCCCGACTGGAACCGGGCCACCGCCACCCCGGCGCGGTCCCGTCGTCGCGCTCGGGTATTTCGCCGCCGCCGTCGTGGGAGCGCTGCTCCTTGGCGGGAGCCTGCTCGCATTCGGCGGCGTCGGCCGCAGCGTCCCCTCGCCGTCGCCCACGCCGACCCCGCCCCCGAACGTCGCGAACGGTCCGTCGCTCGGAACGACCGCCGCTCCCGTGACCATCGAGATCTGGGCGGACTACCAGTGCCCGTTCTGCCGCCTGGAGGCGATGGTCTTCGGCGGCTCCATGGAACGGGCCTACGTGCTGCCCGGCACCGTGCGGATCGTCTACCACGACTTCGCGTTCCTCGGCCAGGAGTCCATCGACGCCGCGGTCGCTGCCCGATGCGCGGGCCGGCAGGACCCGGGAGCGTACTGGCGCTACCACGACCTGCTCTTCGCATCGCAACAGGGCGAGAACCAGGGCACGTTCAGCCGGACGAACCTCGTCGCCCTGGCCGGGATCGCCTCGCTCGACGCGACGGCGTTCACGGCCTGCCTGGACGACCCGGCCGTTGCGAAAGCGGTTTCCGACGAAACTGCGCAGGGACGCGCGCTCGGCATTGCCTCCACCCCGACCATGCGCATCACCGGCCCTGGCGGGACGCGACTGCTGACCGGGTTCAGCCAGAGCTGGGCAACCATCAGCGATGCGGTCACCGCCGTGGAGTCCACGCTCCCCTCCCCCGGACCCGGGACAGGTGGCAGCCAGGCACCCGCGTCGTCCGGGGTGCCGACGGCGACACCATAGCCGCTCAGCTCGGAGCTGCGAGATCCCGTCGGGGGAAGATCCACCCGGCCCACAGGACGGCCGCGGCGAAGATCGCCCCCAGGACGAGCAGGTCGAACGGGTCGAAGGTGCCGGCCAGGATCCGTGTCGGCTCGAAGTAATGGAAAGGCGAGATCGGCAGGAGCCAGGCTGCATTCGGCCAGAGCGTGCCGAGGAAGTTGATCGTATACCCGACGATGGTCACTCCCAGGGCGATCCCCATCGCCGGCGCAACCCGGTCGAAGCTGACGGACGCCGCCAGCGCCACGGCTCCGAGGGCCGCGAAGAGCATCACCCCGTTGAGCCAGCAGAGCGCCAGGCCGGCCGCCCGCAGATCGGCGGCCACGCCGAACAGGACCGCGCCCACCGCGATCCCCGCCAGGATGGCCGCCTCCGCCAGGGCCGCGAACAGGAGCATCGCGGCCAGCAGCGTGACGTACAGGACCCGGCGCTCCAGCGGTCGCGCCAGGAGCACCTCCAGGGTGCCCCGCTGGCGCTCGCCCGCCACGGCCGCCGCCGCGAACCCGATCACCGGGATCGCGACGAGCGCGAGACTGATCGGGTGGACCAGCCCGAGCGAGACCGTTCCCGAGATGCTGAAGACGTCGCCGCCGGTGAAGCGCGACATGACGTCGAAGACGTTCGCGAAGGCGGGGCTCCGAGCCAGCGCACCCACCTCGTTGCCGAACGTCGCGTAGACCACCGGGAGCAGGAACCCCCAGATCGCGAGGGCGATCATCACCAGCAGCAGGCGGCCGCGCTGGGCGGCCCAGGTCCGCCGAAAGAGGTTCCCGCTCACCGCGCCGGCTCGTCGTACAGCTCGAGGAAGGCATCCTCCAGGCGGGCCGGCTCGATCGTGAGGTCTGCCAGGGGCATCCCCTCGAGCAGGAGCAGGAGCGGCCGCACGTCGCCGTCGAGCCCGAACTCCAGCCGATCGTCGCGGGCCTCGAAGGACGACACGCCCGGCAGCGCGGCGAGCGCCGCGGCGAGCCCGGGCGCAGGCGCGTCCAGGCGCGCCTCGACGTGCCGCCGGCGACGGGCCAGCAGGGCGCCGACACGCTCGAGAGCCACCAGTCGGCCGGTGCGGATGATCGCGACCCGGTCGCAGACCCGTTCCACTTCCGACAGCACGTGGGAGCTGAAGAAGACGGTCCGGCCCGCTGCCTTGCGCTGGTCCAGGATGGCGTAGAAGGCTCGCTGCATGAGCGGGTCCAGGCCCTCGGATGGCTCGTCGAGGATCGCCAGCTCCGGGTCGTGCTGGAGTGCCTGGACGATCCCGATCTTCTGGCGCATCCCGCGGGAGTAGTCGCGGATCGGCCGCCCGAGATCCCGAGCAGGGAGCTCGAGGCGCTCCACCAGGTCGGCGCGCAGGATCGGCGGACGGCTGTAGAACGCCGCCAGGTAGTCGAGGAGCTGGGTCCCCGTGAGGCTGTCGTACAGGGCGATGCCGCCGGGCAGGTAGCCGACCCGGCCCCGGAGCTTCGCGCCGGCCGTGGAGACGTCGAGCCCGAGGACGTGCGCCGTGCCCGCGGTCGGATGGAGGTATCCGAGGAGCAGGCGGATCGCGGTGCTCTTGCCGGCGCCGTTCGGGCCCAGGAAGCCGAAGATCTCGCCGACTCGCACCGTGATCGTCAAATCGTCGAGGGCCCGGATGGGCAGTGGCCCTGGCCCCCGGCGCAGCGACGGCCACCTCGACCCGAAATGCTTGGTCAGGCCATCTGTCGCGATCGCGTCCACGTGGTGCAACGGTACAGGAGTGGCGCGAACACCCGGCGGGGCGAGCGGTGCGGGCAGAGCCCTGGTCGGCGCGACCCGGCTGCTCCTCGTTTGCGGTGCATCAGCGACCAGCCCGGTGCCGGGCCAGGGCGTCCAGCACGACCGCAAACGTGGCCGGCGTCGCGGGCTGGACGTCGAGCTGGACGTGGGCAACCCCGAGGGCCGCGTACGCGTCCAGGGCGGCCGCGATCGTCCCCGGCTCGACCCGAAGGACCGAGGGGGCGCCGGGCCGTCCCCACGCCTCGTCCGATTCCTTGAGCGTGATGCCCACCGTGATGCCCAGCGTTGATGGCTCCCGGCCGACGGCCGTGCACGCGGCGCGCATGGCCCCAATGCGCTGGACGAGCCGCTCGTCCGGAATCCCGAACCAGGCGGTGTTCCAGAGGTCCGCATGTTCGGCGGTCAGGCCCAGCATCCGCTCCCCGCGCGCGGCGACCAGGATCGGCGGGCCGGCGGGCCGTGGCCCGCGAGGCAGGATCCGGCAATCGACGGCCCGGTAGTAGGTCCCGTCGTACGTGACGCGACCCTCGCGAAGGAGCGGCCCGATGATCCGGAGCGCCTCAGCGAACCGCGACACGCGGTGGTCGAATGGGTAGCCGAAGGCCGTGTACTCCGGCTCGTGCCAGCCACACCCGAGGCCCAGGATCAGGCGGCCGTCGGAGATCGCGTCGAGCGTGGTGGCCATCTTGGCGAGGAGAGCCGGGTTGCGGAAGCTGGTCGCGAGCACGATCGTGCCGATCTCGACACGTTCCGTCGCGACGGCGACGGCGGTCAGCACCGTCCAGGCCTCGTGGATGCCGGTCGCTTCCTCGCCCGCCCCGAAGATGAGGTGGTCGTAGACCCACAGGGAGTCGATCCCGCCGGCCTCCGCCTGGAGAGCCAGGTCACGAACCGCCGGCCACCCAGGCGCTCCCGAGCCGTCGTCGTCGCTCATCGGGAGAAGCAGCCCAACCTTCATGCCACGAAGGGTAGCCGGGCCTCCCTGAGCGCGTTTGAAGGCGTCACGTCGGGCGCCCCTGTCGAGCGCGGCGACGCGGAGCGCGTTTCCGCGTGCGCCGAGCGCCCGGCCGCGGAACGCGCGATCCTGCGCGAGATGCACGAACGTGAAGGCACACTCCGCCACGACCCCGGCGGCGCACGCGGCCGCGACCGCGACCGCCCCGGGCGCGGTGGCCGGCTCCAGCCGCGCGTCCTGAGCGGCGACGACCCGGCGTCGATCGCGATCGCCGCGGAGCGGCTGCGCGCAGGTGGCCTGGTCGCATTCCCCACCGAGACCGTGTATGGCCTCGGCGCCAACGCGCTGGACGCACGCGCCGTCGCCCGCGTCTTCGCCGCGAAGGATCGCCCGGCGTTCGACCCGCTGATCGTCCACCTGGCGGACGCATCCGCGGTCGGAACCTATGCAGCCGAGGAGGATGCCGCCGATCCACGGGTCGCGCGGCTTGCGGCACGGTTCTGGCCGGGCCCCCTGACGCTCGTGCTGCGGAAGCGGGCCGTCATCCCCGGGATCGTCACCGCCGGGCTCGCAACGGTCGGCCTGCGCGTGCCTGACCACCCGGTCGCGCGCGCGCTCATCCGTGCTGCAGGCGTCCCGCTTGCGGCTCCATCGGCCAACCGGTTTGGGCACCTCTCCCCGACGCGCGCGGCGCACGTCGTGGCCGGGCTGGGCGCGCGCGTGGACCTCGTGCTCGACGGCGGGCCGTGCCCGGTGGGTGTCGAGTCGACCGTGATCCTGCTGGCAGCCGGCCGCGCGACGCTCCTGCGGCCGGGAGGTCTCCCGCTCGAGGCGATCGAGGCGGAGATCGGGCCCCTGGAGCTCCTCGTCGACGGGGCCCCCGGCACGGCCGAGCTGGCGCCGGGACGCGCCGGTGCGCACTATGCGCCGCGGGTGCCACTGCAGCTGGCCGATCCACGCGATCCCGGGGCGCTCCCCGCGTTCGTGGTCGCGCCCGGCGAGCGGGTCGGACTCCTCGCGGCCTCGCAGGCCGGACGGGCGCTCGCGGAGGCCGCTGGCGGCCCGTTCGTCGCGGTCGAGGTCCTCGACGCAGGCGGTGAGCTGGTCGGCGCCGCAGCCCGCCTGTTCGATGCGCTGCACGCGCTCGAGGGTGCCGGTCTCACCCGGATCATCGCCGAGCCGGTCGCGGAGCTGGGACTCGGCAGGGCGGTGATGGACCGCCTGCGCCGGGCGGCGCACGACGCTCCGGCAGGTCAGTAGACGAAGGGAATCAGCTTGCGGACGCGGGCCCGGTAGGCCGCATACCCGGGGTAGGCAGCCAGGAGCCATGCCTCCTCGCGCCGGGCCTTGAGGTCGAAGAAGCAGCCGAGCAGCGCGGCGGCGAGCATCGCCATCGGGCTGGCGGTCGCCAGGCCCCATCCCAGGCCGGAGGTGACGATCGCGGTGTAGATCGGGTGGCGAACCACACCGTAGACGCCCGATTCGATCAGCCGGCCGCCCTCGACGGGTCGCGGCACCGCCGTCAGGTTCTCGCGCAGCCCGACCAGGCCCAGCAGCGCACCGACGACGCCGATCACGATCAGGGTGACCCCGGCCACAGCGCCGGCCGTCCGCCACGGCTCTCCGTACGCGGGTCCGAGCAGGCCGGCTGCCCAGACCGCGACGAAGAAGGCGCCCTGGAGCACGACCCACCCCTCGCCCCGTGGCCCGAGCGAGGGAAGCCGTGCTCCATCCATGCGAGTTCCTCCCCGTGAAGATGAGGGGCCATCGTACGCGTCCCCTTGCACGGCGGGGTCAGAGGAGGTCGCGCGGCACCGCCAGGTCCCACGTCCGGTCGAAGACTGGCTCGCCGTCCTCGGTCACGTCGAGGCCAACCTGAAGCCGCATCTCGTCGCGGTCCGATTCGAGGGTCAGCCGGGCGTCGACCCCGATGTCGGGACCGTTCGGGTACGCCAATCGATAGACGATCGTCCCGTGGGCCCGGCACGCGGCGAACCCGTCCGCCACGGTCAGGCGGTAGCGCGCATCCGCGGCGAAGGAAAGGCCCGCCCGTTCGGGAAAGCGGTCGCCGCCACCCAATTCGCAGACCAGCGACGTCGTCCCAGCCACGCCGTCGCGCTCGATGCGCCACGCCGCGGAAAGCCCGGGGATGGGCTCACTGGCGGGCGGATCGAATGTGGGCGGGCCCAGGTCCGGCCGGTCCCGCTCCGACCACCCGGCCGCCGTGGGCAGGCGAAGAGCGGACGGGCGGGCCGGGTCGTGGTGGAGCGTGAGCGTCACCGGTGTGGGTGTCGGCCATGCGATCGGGAACGCCGCGCCCGCGATCGCCACCCGCAGGCGGTGACCGGCCGGGATCCTGGCTCCGGCCACCGAGAAGGGCAGGTCTACCACGACCGGGTCGCCAGGCGTGAGAGCGACCGGCAGTCTCCGCGGAGGGGTCCAGGCGCGTCAGGTTGCGGATGGCACGGGCGACAAGCGCGGACCGCCCATCCGGAGCCACCGCCTCGAGACGCGCCACCACCTGGGCGACCGGGCGATCAGCCGACAACCACAGCCGCGCGTGCGCGACTCCCGCGACAAGGACGGGCCGTTCCAGCGGCGGCGACGTGAAGAGGAGGGAACGGGCGTCGTCGACGCGCTGGTCGCCGGGCAGCCCCTGCGGCGGGAATCCGTAGCCGCACCAGAAGGGCGCAGCCAGGCCGACCTCGGGCGGCCCGGCCCAGGTGGACGTCGCCGCGTCACCGGGCGCGGCGGGGTCGCCGGCCAGCGAACCAAGGCCGGCCGCGCCGTCACCCTGGAGATAGAGGGAGGGCGGCGGCGCCAGCCGGTGCTGGGGCGGCCAGTGCGCGATGTGCCACCAGTGCCCCGGCAGCTCGGCCGGGAACGCGACCGTGCCTGGCGGGTCGACAACGTACAGCGAGAGCATCGGCTCATCCTCGGCGGCGGCCGTTTCACCTTTCAGCCAGCGGTCCCACCAGCCGCGCATCAGGCCCACGCCGTCGATCGAAGGGCCCGGGGAGCCGTCATGAGGCCAGGCGTGACCCCACGGCCCGATCACCCCGCGGCGGGGCGCCCGGACATGCTCCAGCACGGCGAGGACGGCGTCGCGGTACCCGTCGTTGAGACCCCCGATTGCGAGGACCGGTGCCTGGATCGCGGCCCAGTCCTCCCCGGCCGACGCGGCCCGCCAGAACGCGTCGCGGCGCTGGTGGCGCAGCCAGTCGAGCGGCCACTGCGGAGTCGCCTCCAGGCGGCGGAGCCACTCCTCGCGCCAGCCCGGCCCGAATCGCTCCGGGTCGGGCGGCAGCGCGTTCTCGCCGACCATCTCCACGGGCCAGTAGACGCTTTCGCCGACGTGGAGCGTCCCGCCCACGTAGTGGACGTCCAGGTTGTAGCGGTCGTGGCTGAAGTGGACCGGGATGATCGCGCGGAGGGCGGGCGGACGCCTGGCGGCAGCCTGGAGGGCCGAGAAGCCGCCCCAGCTGATCCCGAACATGCCCACGCTGCCGCTGCTCCAGCCGCGCGTGGCCAGCCAGTCGATGACCGCCAGGTTGTCGAGGATCTCGCGCTCGGGATACTCGCCGGCTGCGATGCCTTCGGAGCTTCCCGTTCCACGCACGTCGAGCCGGCAGCTGACGTAGCCAGCCGCGGCGAACGCGCCGTGGAGTGGCCAGTCCCGGGAGAGCGTCCAGTCGTCCTTGCGGTACGGGATCGACTCGAGGACGGCAGGGAACGGGCCGGGCGCATCGGGCAGGTAGAGCGTCGCGGCGACCCGGATCCCATCGTCCATCGGGATCCGCACGTGCTCCGTGCGAACAGGAAGCCCGACCGTCTTCCCCGCCAGACGGTACCTGCGTATCCCGTCCCCGGGATGCGAGGGCTCCCGCATGGCACGCCTCCGGTGCGACAGGAACCCGGCTGCCGGCGCCGCGCCGGGCAGCCTCCTGCGCCGTAGAGTCTAGGCACCATGGCCATCACCCTGTTCCGCCCATTCCCACCGCCGGAACGGCCGCTGACCGACGGGATCGTCGTCCTGCGGCTCCCGCGGGAAGCGGACGCCCCCGCGATCGCCGCGGCATGTCGCGATCCGGAGATCGCGCGCTGGATCCCCGTCCCGGTCCCGTATCACCTCGAGGACGCGCGCGCGTTCGTGGCCTCGGCGGGCGAAGGCTGGACGAGCGGCCGCGAGCCGACCTTCGTGGTCGCCGAAGCGGCCACCCGGGCGCTCGCGGGCGCGATCGCCCTCCATCGGCATCCGGACGAGCCGGGCAAGGCGGCGGTCGGGTACTGGCTGGCACCGGGGGCCCGCGGACGGGGTCTCGCCACCCGCGCCGTCAGGCTCGTGGTCGACTGGGCGTTCGGCCTCGAGCCAGGCCTCGCACGGATGGAGCTGCTGACCCTGGTGGGCAACGAGGCGTCGGGCCGGGTGGCGCTCCGGTCGGGATTCACGCGGGAAGGCGTCCTGCGGCGCTACCTGCCCTTTCGTGATCGCCTGGTGGACGCCGTGATGTTCGCGCGGCTGCGGGACGACGCGGGCGCCTGACCCGGCATGGCCCCGGCGCCAGGACACGTCGCGGGACGCCCCCGCGGTGCCCCGCCTAGGCGGCCAGACCGACCGCGATCACCACGGCGAAGGCGAGCACCATCGCGTTCCCGGCGATGCCGACGGCCAGCCGCAGCCGTGGGGACAGGCGCCGGCGGAGCGTGGCGCTCCCGCCGGCGAGCAGCGACTGCCACGAGAGGGAGGCGAGGAAGGCGCCCGCCACGAAGGCCGCCTTCTGGGCGGCGTCGGTCCCGGCCCCGCCGAGGCCGAGGATGAGCGCGGCGAAGTAGGTGATGGTCAGCGGGTTCAGGAGCGTGATCCCGAGAAAGGCCGCGTACGTCCGCCGGGTCGAGCGTCCTGCCGCGATCGACGGACCCGCGCCGGATGGCGCAGGATCGCCTGCGCCGGATGGCGCAGGATCGCCTGCGCTCGGACGGACCCGCCCAGCGTGAAGCGGCGCCGGGCGGTATCGCGGGCAACCGACCGGAGGCCATGCAGCGAGAGCGCCGCGAGCACGACGACCGCGGCTGCGCGAAGGGGTCGCTCCCAGGGTGTCAGCACGCCGGCGAGCGCGGCGCCGAAAAGGGCGGCAACGGCCGCGTAGATCCCATCCGCGGAGGCCGCCCCGGCGCCGGCGGCGGCGGCGGTGCGGCCCCCGAACCGGATCCCGGTCTCCACGATCAGCACGGCAACCGCGCCGACCGGAATCGCGATGCCGTAGCCTGCCGCGAGCCCGGCGACAAAGGCAGCGATCATCGCGCCCGGGTCAGGCGAGGCTGCGGGCTGGACTCCGCCGGGATCCCGCCGCAGGTGGACCCGCCAGAAGCTCCTCGATCGCATGACGAACGCCGGCGATCGCGCGGAGACGCCCGCGCGCCACCGCCACCGAAACCGTCGCGCGGCTGACGCCGAGCGATGCGGCGACCTCCACCTGGCGTGCCCCGTCCACGAGGATCAGGCCGGCGATCTCCGCCTGCCGCGCGGTCAGGTCGTCGATGAGGGCACCGAGCGCCACGCCCAGGTCGGCGAGCAGGGCATCGCGCCACGGATCGCCCGTCGCGAAGCCGACATCGCTCCCACCCTCCCGGGCGCGCCGCAGGGCGACGGCGGCGCGCGCTTCGGCCGACGGGTCGTCGCGGCCGGCGCCGATCCCCCACCGAAGGGTCACGCCGGCGCGATCGAGGCGGGATGCCAGGACGCGATCCAGGACGGCCGGGCCCGAGACATGCGCCACGGCGGGCTCCCCGATCGCCGCGAGCCGCAGGCCTTCCATGCGGACAGGCTACGGGAGGGGACGTTAGCCGTCAACGGCTGACACATCGCCCGCCAGGAGCGATCCGGCGACCGGTACGATGGACGCTGCACTGCGCCCCGTCGCCCTCGGGGGATTTGCCCGTTGACCCGACCGATCGCACTCATCCTCGCCTGCGCGCCTGCCAGCCCCGACCCGGGGGCATGACCGGCTCGCTGCGCCGCTACGCGCGGAGCTTCACCGGCTTCGAGCGAGACGCCCGCATCTTCCTCCTCGCGACGCTGGTCTACGGCGTCACGCTCAGCCTTTGGTGGGTCGACTTCAACCTCTACCTCACCGCGCTCGGCTTCGACACCGCGTTCATCGGGATCGTCGGCACGGCTTCGTCGGCGGCCGGAGCGCTCGCCGCGTTCCCGGCGAGCCTGCTCTCCGATCGTATCGGGCGCCGGCTCGTGCTCGCTGCTGGCGACGGGCGTGTCCGCGGTCGGGATCGTCGGCCTGCTCCTCTTCGGGTCCTCGCTCGCGGTCGTGGCCTGCGCCGCGCTCATCGGCGCCGGCAACCAGGCCTACTTCGTGGTCCAGTCGCCGTTCATGACCGAGCACAGCCGCGCCGAGCACAGGAGCGAGCTGTTCTCGCTCCAGGGCGCGATCTCCACCGGGGTCAACGTCGTGGCGGCGCTGGCCGGGGGCGCCATCGCGGCCGTGGTCGCCGGCATGGGCGGGTTCTCCACCGCCGATCCGCGCGCGTACCGCGTGCTCCTGGTCCTGATGCTGCTGGCGGCCCTGGCCGCCACGACCGTCCTGTGGGCCGTGGGCGACGACCGGCCGCGGGCGCGCCGGCGCGACTGGCGGACGCTCGAAGGGCGGCCCGGCCTTCCCTGGCGTCGGCGAGCCGCTGGCCGCGCGCCCGGACCGCACCCGGCGCCGCGGGACGATGCGGATCGGCATGCCGCGGATCTCCGACCGGGCCATGTTCGTGCGCCTGGTCCTGCCGGGGTTCCTGATCTCGCTCGGCGCCGGCCAGGTCATCCCGTATCTCAACGTGTTCGTCCAGGTGAAGTTCGGGCTGGACCTCGCCTCGCTCAACGCGGTCTTCGCGCTCACCAGCCTGGGCACGACGGTGGCGATCCTCTTCCAGCCGGCCCTGGCACGGCGAATCGGGCAAGATCGGCTCGGTCGTGCTCGTCCAGGCCGTGAGCATCCCGTTCCTCGCCGTGCTGGGGTTCAGCCCCATCCTGTGGAGCGTGATCGGGGCGATGGCGATCCGCAACTCGCTCATGAACGCCGGCAACCCGATCTTCAACGCGTTCGCGATGGAGCGGCTCCAACCGGGTGAACGCGCCACCTACGCCGCCGCCGCAAGCCTGCCATGGTCGGTCGGCTGGGTGATCGCAGGGCCGTGGTACGCGCTGCTGCAGGCAACCCTCGGCTTCAGCGCCGGGCTACACGGTCAACTTCGTGACGATCATCGTCCTCTACACGCTTGGCACCTTCCTCGTACTGGCGCTGGTTCCACGATGCGGAGCGCGGGCCGATCCGGAGCTCGTGCGCCGGTCCTCCCCTGACCCGGACGGGATGGCCGGTTGCGGGACGGCTGCCCGCCGCCGGCGGTCCGCCCGCCCGATCGCGACCCGCTATCCTCCAACCCATGGCCCAGCCCCCGCCCGCGCACGAGAAGTCGGGCATCCCCCGCAACCCTGGACGCCGCGACCTGGGGATGACGGCGACCCTCCTGTTCCCGTCGCGGGAGATCGTCGACCGCTTCTACGTGCCGCTCATCTACACGGCCTGTCGGACCTGCTACTCGGAGCTCGAACCGGCGGAGATCTTCCGGCGGGCCGAGGCGGGCGAGATCGACCGCGCGAAGATGCAGAAGCTGATCAGCGGCGTGATCGAGTCCGGGCACGGCAGCACCATCGAGCACGTGGTGTTCACGTTCGGGATCAGCGGCGTCAGCCGGACGCTCTCCCACCAGCTGGTCCGCCACCGGGCCGGCGTGGCGTTCGACCAGCAGAGCCAGCGCTACGTGAAGTTCACGCGGCGCCGCCACGATGCTGCCGGCCACGCTCGCCGAGGCGGATCCGGACCTTCGCGCGCGCTACGAGGCGCAGGTCGGCGGCGCGCTGGAGCTGTACGGCGACCTCGTGGCGGCGGGATCCCGGGCGAGGACGCCCGCTTCGTCTTCCCCAACGCCACCCGCACCAACCTCGTCATGACGGCCAACCTGCGGGCGCTCATCCACATGTCCGGCCTGCGGCTCTGCACGATGGCGCAGTGGGAGATCCGCCGCCTGTTCCAGCTCATCCGCCACGAGGTCTTCGCGGTGAGCCCGTTCCTGGGCAGCTTCCTGGCGCCCAAGTGCGTCCCGCTCGGGCTACTGCGACGAGATGGGCAACCGGGACGAGCACTGCCCGATCCGCCCGCACCGGGACTCCGTGCTGGGCGCCTGGGCAGAGAAGGCGAAGACGGCCCGGGCGGGCGGCCGCGACCTGCCCGTGCTCGACGCCTGACGCGGCCCGCATGGACGCCCGACCCGGCATGGCGATTCACCTTCGGTTCGACCGCATCCCGCCGGGGGCACAGGTCGACTCGCAGCGCACCGGGATGGAGACGGTCGTGTACCTGGCGGCGGGCGAGGTTGCCTTCGAGCACGGCCCGGGCCTGAGCCGGCGGGTGGTCGTGCGCGCCGGGGATGTCCTGTACCAGGCGCCGTTCGACGAGCACGTCGTGCGCAACGACGGGGCGATCGACGCGCTGGCGCTCCTCGCGTCCGTCGACGTCGATCCGGACCGCCCGGTGGACGACCAGCCGTGGTGGCGGACGCGATCGGTCGAACCAGTCAAGCGCCGCGAAGGGGCTCGCGAGATCGCGGCGCCCGGCATCCGACACCGGGTGCTCGTCGAGCCCGGCGATTTCGGGACGCGGAGCTTCAGTGTCGCCGAGATCGAGCTGGACCCGGGCGTGACCACCGGATGGCATCGGCATCTCGCATCCGAGCATGTGGTCGTTGTCCTGGAGGGCCGTGGGACGGTCCGAATCGGGTCGCTGGAGGAGACGCTGGAGCCGCTCAAGGGCGTCCGAATGGAGATGGGCCTTCCCCACGCGATCGTGAACACAGGGCGAACCCGGCTGCGCTACTACCTCTGCGCCACGCCGGCTGCCGATCCGCTGACTGACCGGGAGAGCCTGGACCCGCCGACCTGACGCCGCGAGCGGCACGCGGGCGCGCCCGCGCGCCGGCACGACGACCGAGACGCCTCGCCGCCGGGTGCGCGGGGGCCAGATGCGCAGCGACCCGATGGGCACACGCAAAGCGCCCAGAGGAACCGCATCCTAGGAAGCAGCCTTGATGCAATCGCGGCGCGTCCTGGGAGGGAGAGCAACCGGGATTGCTCCCGATCACCTCGCCGGGACCCGTTGATGCAATCGCCAGGTCTTCGGCTGTCGCGGCCCCTCCGGGCAGGGATATGATCGCGCGCCGGTGCCGCCCCGGCAATCCGGTTATCCACGAATTTCGGCGCGTCCGGGCCTGCCCGGTCCACCGTTTGGGCGGTTGTGTGGACGGCCTGTGGACGACGCGGGAGCGTCAGACGCGCCGCTGCCGGCACCGAGACGACAACCGTCCCCGCGACCCGATCGTGGAGCCCCCGGCGCAGCGGATCCACCACCGTGGATACGAGGAGAACCAGGAACCAGGTCCCGTTCAGCACGAGAAGGAGGTCGATGTCGAGCGCCCCGCTCGCGGCGAGCGAGCCGAGCGCGATCGGACCGACCGCGAGGATCGCCCAGCGCCGCCAGGCGGCCTCGATCGGCAGAGGATCGCTCGACCGGGGTTGCGGGACGGCTCGTGCCATCTGGACCCGGACCCGGAGAACGCGCTGGGCTGGCGAGGCGCCCCAGCGGCTCCACGAGCCGGCGAAGTAGAGCCCGTCGATGGCGAGCGTCACTGCCAGCTCCAGGGCGACCCGGAGTGGTTCGACCGCGACCACGACGAGCGCCGTGCCATCGGGCGTCGTCTCGACGAGCGGCCCGAACAACGCGTCGAAGAGGACGCCGACGAAGACATAGGCGATGCCGACGATGAGCGAATCGATGATGTAGGCACCGCTCCGGCGCCAGAGGGCGGCGACCGGCGCCGCGGCCTGCGCGTCCACCAGGTGGGCTCAGCCGCCGATCGCGAACATCTCGACGCGGGGAAGGTTCGCGGTGCGGGCGCTGCGGAGGTCCGAGTAGCGGTCGTCGCGAGCGCCCCAGGCGGCCCGGATGCGCGCCTCCAGGTCCGCATCGGTGGCACCCGACCGGAGCGGCGCCCGCAGGTCGGTCCCATGCGCGGCGAACAGACAGGTGAACAGCTCGCCCTCGGCCGAGAGCCGTGCGCGCGTGCATGCGCCGCAGAACGGCGCGCTGACCGACGCGATGACACCGATCTCGCCCGCGCCGTCGCGGTAGCGGAAGCGATTGGCAACCTCACCGGCGTAGTTCGGCTGCAGCGCATCGAGCGGGAACGCCGCATCGACGAGCGCGATGATCTCCGCGGCCGGCACGACGTCGTCCAGCCGCCAGCCGTTCGCCGTCCCGACGTCCATGTACTCGATGTAGCGCAGGATGAATCCCGCCTCGCGCGCCCAGCGCGCCATCGGCACGATCGAGGCCTCGTTGATGCCGCGCCTCACGACCATGTTGATCTTGACCGGGGCAAGGCCGGCGGCGCGGGCGGCCGTGATCCCGTCGAGCACCCGGTCCAGCGGCATGTCGATGCCGCTCATGGCCCGGAAGACCGCATCGTCGAGCGAGTCGAGGCTGACGGTGACCCGCTGCAACCCGGCTTCGGCGAGCGGGCCGGCGAGCGTCCGGAGCGCCGACCCATTCGTGGTGAGCGTGAGGTCGCGCACGCCCTCGATCGAGGCAAGCTGGCGCACCAGGTCGGGCAGGTCGCGGCGCACGGTGGGCTCGCCCCCGGTGATCCGGAGCTTCTCCACGCCGAGACGGACAAAGACCCCGGCCAGCCGCGTGATCTCCTCGAAGCGCAGGATCTGCGACCGCGGCAGGAACGCGTAGTCGCGGCCGAAGATCTCCGCCGGCATGCAGTACGTGCACCGGAAGTTGCAGCGGTCGGTCACCGAGATGCGGAGGTCGCGCGGGAGGCGGCCCAGCCGGTCACGCGGCGGCCCGTCGGGGCCCTCCAGGCGCGGATCCGGCATGGCAATCATCGTCCCGACATCGTAGCGGTCCTGTCGCCGGGCGGCCCGGGCCGGGGCGTCCGTGCACCGGTGCGGTGCCCGCCCGCACCGACCGGGACCCCGGGGGTACCACCGTCGGTGCCAGGTGGTACCACTAGTCAACTCCACCGCACCGCCCCTCGCCCCTAGCATCCGCATTGCGGTGACAAGAACCGCCCCGAGCACGTGACCACAGAGGGGACCGCACAGCATGGCGACGACCGAATCGCGGCCGGCTTTCCGGCTCCCGTGGAGCGCGGACCGGGCTCCGTCCCACGACGAATCTCAAGACGAGGCCGAGCTCGTGACGGCGGCGGCCGCACTCGACGAGCCGACTTCCGACGACGGATTCACGGCGAGCGCGCCGGAAGACGCCTCCGATGTCGCGGAGGCCGAGGCCGCCGCGACCGACACGCAGGCCACGGCGACCGACGACGCCACGGACCATGACCCGGCCGCCGTCCCCGTCGTCGCCACGCCGACGACCCTCGGCACCGGAGCGGATGGCGCCTCGGCGCCCAGCCGGCGACCCACCAAGTTCCTCCTCGACATGACCCATGCGATGCAGGTCGCCGCCGAGCAGGCCCGCGCCGCGACCCTGGACCAGTTCCGGGTCGAGGGTGCGGCCTACGTGGAGCAGATCCAGGGACGCTCGGCCGCCGACACGGACGCGCTCCGCCGGCGCGCGGACGACGACGTCGCCAGCATCAAGGACTGGTCGAAGGCCGAGATCGCCAGGATCCGCGAAGAAACCGAGACCCGGATCAGTGGCCGGCGCGGTCAGCTCGACGAACAGCTGGCCCGTCACGCGGCCCTGGTCGAGCGCGATATCGCCCGGATCGAGGCCCAGATCGCCTCGTTCGAGGCGGAGATGGCCGCCTTCTTCGACGAGCTCCTCGCCGAGACAGACCTGTCCGTCCTGGCTGCGCGCGCCCAGCAGATGCCCGAGGCGCCGGACTTCGACCAGCTGGACGAGAGCGCGTTCAACGCGCTGATGAACGAGCCCGCCGTCGGCGTCCCGGTCGCGCCGGCAGCCGCGGAGCCGGAGCCGGTCGCCGCGCAGGCGGCGCTGGGTGACGCCGGGATCGCGGACACGACGAACACCGCGGACATGGCGGCCGACATCACGGCCGAGGCGCAGACCGGAAACCGACGCACCGACGGCCTCGACCATCTCGCCGGCCGGCAACGAGCCGCTGGACCGAGAAGCCGCCATGGCCGCGATCCAGGCGGCCGCGGAGGCCGCCGCGGCAGCCGAGGCAGCGGAGGCCTCGGACGCAGCGGGCGACACGGCCGCCGAGGCGATCCCGGCGGGTTCGGATGAGCCGGCGGACGACCCGCGTCTCGCGATGCTGGGGCTGACGCCCGACTTTGCAGCGGCCGAAGCGGCCGCTGCGGAAGCGGCCGCCGCCGAGGTCTCGGAGATCCCCGAGTTCGACGAGGAGAACCTCGTCGCGCGACTCGCGGGCCTGGTCCCGACGGGCCCACACGAGGTCCCGGCTGAGCCAAGCACGGCCACGAATGTGGTCACGACCCGCGTGATCGTGACGGGCCTCGTCAGCGTCGCCAGCATCGCCAGCTTCAAGCGACACCTCAGTCGCTATCCCGGCATGCGCCATGTCGGCGTCTCCTCCGGGCCGGACGGTGAGTTCCTGTTCCTGGTCCAGCACGATCCGGAAGTGCCGCTCCGCGACGTGCTCCCGACCCTCCCCGGATTCCAGGTCAGGATCACCGGCGACGATGACGGGGTCGTGACCGCGAGCGCCAGGGATCCCGAGGACTGAGCAGAATCCGCACCAGCACGAAGGGATCCTGAGCCGTGGCCCGTCCCGCGATTGCGATCGCACTGCCCGACGACGAGCGCCAGCACGTCGTCGACGTGCTCCGCGAAGCCGACTTCGAACCGGTTGCCGTCCGGCGTCCGGCCGACCTCGAGGCGCTGCTGGCGAGCCGCCATGACGTGGCCGTCGCGATCCTCGATGGCGAGAGCGACTTCGACGAGTCGCTGGAGTACTACGAGCTCCTCCACGTGCCCGGGCGCGACATCCCAGCCCTGATGATCGTGTCGCCGCGGACGCTCGATCGGCTGGCGGGCGCGGCGGGGCGCGCCGGGGCGCATGACGAGTACTTCACCCGGCCCTACTCGCCGGAAGCGCTGCGCTGGCGCATCGAGGCGATGCTCATCCGCCAGATGACGGTCGACGATGGCAGCGGCGCCGTCATCCAGTCGGGCCCGCTCTCCGCCGACAACTGGTCGCGGCGGGGCCAGCTCCTGGCCATCTTCAACGCGAAGGGCGGAGTCGGCAAGACGACCATCGCGGTCAACCTCGCGGCCGCGCTCCGCGCGATGGGCCGGTCGGTCCTGCTGGTCGACGCGGACACCGTCACCGGCCACATCGCGAGCTCCCTCGGCCTGGAACATGTCCGGACCCTCGTCGATTTGCTGGCCGACACGAGCGAAGCCGGTCCGGGTGCAGCTCCCGAGACACTGGAAGAGCTCGTCGCAGCCCATTCGTCGGGGCTGAAGGTGCTGGTCCTCGCCTCGAGCCCGCTCAAGACCGCCAGGCTCGACCCGGAGACGGTCGCGGACGCGATCGACCGCGCGCGCCGCTCCTTCGACGTCATCGTGGTCGACCTCCATCCCGACTACGACGCGCTCAACCGGGCCATGTTCGGGCGGGCCGACCGAATCCTGGTGCCCGTGACGCCGGACGTGCCCGCCCTCCGGGCGGCTGTCCAGCTGCGCGACGTGGGCGACGAGCTCGGCTTCCGGACCAAGCTCGCGCTGGTCGTCAACCGCGCCAACAGCGGCGTCAGCGTGGCGGATATGGAGAGCACGGTCGGCATGGCCGCGTTTGCGTCCATCCGTTCGGCGGGGCTCCAGCTCGTCAAGGCCGCCAACGAAGGCCGCACCGTGATCGACCTCTACCCCTCGGAGAAGGTCTCCGGCGACTTCCGATCCCTCGCCGAGCGCGTCGTCGGCGTTCCCCGGCCCAAGGAGGCCGGGCGGGCCTCGCTCCGCAGCCTGTTCGGGCGGAAGGAATTGGTGCGCGTGGGCTGAGAGCCCCGCCCGGCGATCAGCTCGCCGGTGGAACCCGCCTGCCCTCGCGTGCGGACGCAATGACGGACTGGTCGACCTGCGTGACGCCTCGAAGGTACGAACGGTTGACCAGCACGACGTCGACCTGCCCGTCGCCGAGTCGCGCGTCCCCGGCAACCACGACGGCATTCGTGACCGGGAAGAACAGGTCCGAGCTGCGATCCATCAACCGCTCGGGCTCGGAGCCAGGATGCAGGAATGCCGTCCCGATCACCCGGCACGGCGGCACCTCCAGGACGACGTCATAGGGAACCTTGTGCACCCGCAAGGCTGCCTTCTCGGCGTCGTCGAGGGGCGGCAGGGTCCGGTCACCCGCGAGCACGACGATGAGATCGTAGGGGTCCACCTTCTGAAGACCGGGCGCCGGCTGCAGGTCGTCCGGCGCATCCAGAGTCGCCCATGCCATGTCGCCGATCGGGATCGCTTCGCGCCGATTCAGGATGTCCAGCAAGCGCCCCTCGAGGTCCATGGACCCGACCAGCCGCCAGTCCTCGGTCAGCGCGTCGAAAAGGACTCCCGTTCGCGCGGGGTTCTGGCGGCCGCCCACGGCAGGCCCTGAAGGCGCAAGCGCCGGCGCCGCCTTGGCCGGTTCCGCGCTGCCCCGTCGATGGAAGCCGAACGGCACCGCTCAGTCCTCCGCCTGGCCGGAATGCTCGCGGATCGTGTCCACCACGGCCGCGTCGGCGAGGGTGCTGGTGTCGCCCAGCGTCCGGCCCTCGGCGATATCTCGCAGGAGCCGGCGCATGATCTTCCCGGAACGAGTCTTGGGCAGGTCGGGCGCGAAGAGCAGGAACTTCGGCCGCGCGATCGGACCGATCACGTAGGCGACATGCTCCCGGAGCTGCACGGCGAGCGCGTCCGACGGGGCCTGGCCCGCCCTGAGGGTCACGAACGCGAAGATCGCCTGCCCGGTCAGGTCGTCCGTCTTGCCGACCACCGCCGCTTCGGCGACGGAGGGATGGTCCACCAGCGCCGACTCCACCTCGATCGTCGAGAGCCGGTGACCGGCGATGTTCATGACGTCGTCCACCCGGCCCAGGAGCCAGAAGTACCCGTCCGCGTCGCGCTTGGCGCCGTCGCCGGCGAAGTACATCCCCGGGAAGCGGCTCCAGTAGGTCTCCCGGTAGCGCTCCGGGTCGCCGTAGATCCCGCGGAGCATCGACGGCCACGGCCGGGTGAGGACCAGGTAGCCGCCGCCGCCTTCGGGCACCTTGTTGCCCGCGCCGTCGACGATCTCCGCCCCGATCCCGGGCAGGGGAAACGTGGCCGAGCCGGGCTTCGTGGTCGTGACCCCCGGCAACGGGCTGATCAGGATGCTCCCGGTCTCCGTCTGCCACCAGGTGTCCACGATCGGTGCCCGACCCCCGCCGATGTGCTCGTGGTACCAGAGCCACGCCTCCGGGTTGATCGGCTCTCCGACCGAACCGAGGACCCGCAATGAGCGCAGGTCGTGCTTGCGCGGGAAGGCTTCGCCCTGCTTCATGAATGTCCGGATCGCCGTCGGCGCGGTGTACAGGACGGTGACCCCGTAGTCCTCCACGATCTGCCACCAGCGATCCCAGTCGGGCGTGTCGGGCGCACCCTCGTACAGGACGCCGGTGGTCGCGTTCGCGAGCGGGCCGTAGACGATGTAGCTGTGCCCGGTGACCCAGCCGATGTCGGCGGCACACCAGTACACGTCGTCGGGCTTGATGTCGAAGACCGCAGCATGCGTGAAGCTGCAGCCCAGCAGGTAGCCCGCCGAGGTATGGACGATCCCCTTCGGCTTGGCCGTGGTCCCCGAGGTGTAGAGCAGGAAGAGCATCTGCTCCGACTCGACCGGGACCGGGTCGCACTGGTCCGACTGGCGGGAGGTCAGCTCGCCCCACCAGTGGTCGCGCCCCTCGACCATGTGGGCGCCCTCGCCGAAGCGGTTGACCACGATGACGTGGCGGATGGATGGCGTGGAGGCGACCGCCTCGTCCGCGTGATGCTTGAGGCCGACCCGGCGACCGCGCCGCCAGCCGCCATCGGCGGTCACGAGCACCTTGGCCTGCGCGTCGTTGATCCGGTCGGCCAGTGCCTCCGCGCTGAAGCCGCCGAAGACCACGGTGTGGGCCGCGCCCAGCTTGGCGCACGCGAGCATGGAGATGGGGAGCTCGGGCACCATCGGGAGGTAGATCGCCACGCGGTCGCCGCGTCGCACGCCCAGCTCCCGGAGCGCGTTGGCCGCCCGGTTGACCTCGCGCTGGAGGTCGCGGAAGGTCAGGGTTCGGGTATCGCCCGGCTCGCCGATCCAGTGGTAGGCGACCTTGTCGCCGAGGCCGCGCTCCACGTGACGGTCCACGCAGTTGTAGGCGACGTTGATCTCGCCGCCCACGAACCATTTCGCGAACGGCAGCTCCCACTCCAGGGTCGTCCCGAACGGCGTGAACCAGCTCAGCCGCTCACGGGCCTGGCGCGCCCAGAACGCCTCGTAGTCCGCATCGGCCTCGCTGTACAGGGAGGCGCCCGCGTTCGCCCGGGCGGCGAACCCCGGGTCCGGGGCGAACGTCCGCCTTCCAGAAGGAGCGCCTCGATCTCGGGGACACGGGTGGGATCGACGCTCACGCTGCGGCACCTCCGTGACTGCGTCGCACGGCGACATCGACGGTGACCGGATGATACCCGCCCCTCATGTGAAGTCCGCGCCGGACTCCGCGCCGTCCGCGTCCGCGGCCGGGATCGGGAGGGGGGCGTCCACCTGCAGCCGCTGCGAGGTTGCCAGCCGAATCCCATCGCCCACGAGGGCGTCGATCACCCGGCGCCGGAACTCGCCGCCCACCGCCCATTGCTCGCCGGGGTGGACCCTGAACGAGACGAGGATCGGGATTCCTGGATCGGCGACCGGGTCCACGCGAAGGACGGCCGGCGTGTCGAACAGCCGGGGCGCCCAGGCCGGATCGGCCGCGAACGCCGCGCCGACCCGATTGATGATGCCCGTGGCCCGCGCGATGTCCGTGCCGTAGGCTACCAGGAACCGTTCGTTCACCCTGGCGAACTGGCGGGTGAAGTTGGAGGCGACGGTGATGGCGCCGTTCGGGACCGAGTGGACCGTCCCGTCGAAGTCCGCGGATCACGGTTCGGCGGAGGCTCACCTCCTCCACGGTCCCGGTAGCACCCGCGATCGCGACGACGTCGCCCACGCTGTACGGGTTCTCGCCCAGGATGAGCACGCCGTTCAGGTAGTCGCGGACGAGCTGCTGGGCGCCGAACCCGATCGCGCCGCCGATGGCCACGCCGAATCCGACGCCCAGGCCGCCGATGGCCGCCCAGACCGACGGCAGGAAGGCGGAGATGGCGATGATCACGATGAGCGCGACGATGAACCAGCGCACGAGCCGGAGGGCGAACGCGGCAAGGGTCTCCAGGCGCCGCCTGCGCTCCGCGCGCCGGGTGGCCAGCCGGTCGGCGTCCAGCTCCGCCTCGCCGGGAAACGGGGCGGCAGCGGCCCGGGCGATGAGGGTTCGGACGAGGCGGGCCAGCAGCCGGTAGGCAAGCCAGGCCACCAGGACCACGACCGCGACGACCAGCGCGCTGTCGGCCGCGTCCACGAGGTACCTGCCCAGCCGGTCCGAGATGTCCTGCATCGCGTCCGACTCTAGCGCACGCGCGGGTCCCGGTGCGCGGCAATGGCACGGTCGCGCGATCGCGCGCCGCCCGGCGACCGCCGGCGGAGGGCTCGGATTCGGGGCAAGGGTCGCGTATCCTCCGCGCATCGAGCCCGGTTTGCGCGCCCGGGCCGCGCTCGGGGAGGCCGCCGATGTTCACCGCCTACGCCGACGTTCCCGGGTACCCGCTCGTCTTCCCGCTCGTCTACGGGGCGATGGCCTACTTCGCGCTGGCGATGGCACGCCACCTCCGGGTCTTCTCGGCCGCCACCCCGTCCAGCCCCTTCGCGTCCGTCCCACGCCGAGCCGCCGGAGTCGTCGTCTACGCGCTGGCCCAGGCCCGCATGTTCCGGGACGCCCGGGCGGGCCTGATGCACGTCGCGATCTTCTGGGGATTCGTGGCCCTCACGGTCGGGACGGCCGACATCGTCACGGGCGGCCTCGTCCGGGCGATCGTGGGGTGGCCCCTGGACGGCGCGCTGTGGACCTTCCTGACCGCGATCCAGAACGTGGCGGCGGTCGGCGTCCTCCTCGCGGTCGGCTATGCCGCGTGGCGGCGCCTGGTCTCGCGTCCGCGCCGCCTGGCGCTCACGCGCGGTGCGCTCGTCATCCTCGGCCTGATCGGCGGCCTGGTCACCGCCGAGCTCCTGGCGATGGCGCTCGAGGCGGCCCGCTCTGGCGACCGGCCCGGAGCGATCGTCGCGAACGCCATGGCGGTGCCGCTGAGGGGCGCCGATCCAGGCCTGCTTGCGGCCGGGTTCGCAGCCTGCTGGTGGACGCACGTCCTCCTCGTGGCGGCCTTCCTGTGCTATCTCCCGCGCAGCAAGCATCTCCACATGGCCACCGCTTCTTCAACATCGACTTCCGCAAGCTCGCGCCGCGCGGCGAGCTGCCGGCGATGGACCTGGAGGCGGACAACCGCGACGTTCGGCGTGCGGACCATCGCCGATCTCGGGTGGAAGGACCTGCTGGACGGTTTCACGTGCACCGAATGCGGCCGCTGCACAGGAGGCCTGCCCGGCAAACGCCACCGGCAAGTCGCTCGACCCCAAGACGCCTGATCATGGGCATCCGCCACCTGGCCGTGGAGGCCGAGCGCGGCCTGAACCTCGTGCCGAACAGCCCGGTCGTGCCGTGAGACGTTCGGGCCCGACGATCGGCTCGCCCTCACCGCGGCACTGGCGGCGCCGATCGTGGACGCAGCCATCCCGTACGAGGCGGTCTGGGACTGCGTCACCTGCGGGGCCTGCGTGGAGGCCTGCCCGGTCCTCATCGAGCACGTCGACAAGATCGTCGGCCTGCGGCGGAACCTGGTGCTCGAGGAGTAGCCGCTTCCCGGCCGAGCTGACCGGCGCGTTCCGCAACATGGAGCAGTACGGCAATATGTGGGGCCAGCCGCGGGCGGGCCGCGCCGGACTGGACGCGCGACCTGCCGTTCGCGGTGCCGACCGCGGCGCAGGTGGTGGCCGACGGCGGTCCGGATGCGTCGCCGACGCTGGAGTGCCTCTACTGGGTCGGCTGCGCGGCGCGCGTTCGACGACCGCAACCGCAAGGTGGCCCGCGCCTTGGTGACCTGCCTGGACGCGGCCGGCGTTCGCTTCGCGATGCTGGGCCAGGAGGAGTCCTGCACGGGCGATCCGGCCCGCCGCATGGGCAACGAGTACGTCTTCCAGCTGCTCGCACCGGCGAACGTGGCGACGCTGCGACCGCTACCGCTGCGGCGCACGATCGTCACCGCCTGCCCGCACTGCTTCAACACGATCGGCAACGAGTACGGCCAGTTCGGCGGCCACTTCGAGGTCGATCCACCACACGGCCTACCTGGCGCGGCCTCGTGGAGGAGGGCCGCCTCGCCGCCGGAGGTCGGCGCGGACCGCGCGTCGCTGTACGCTACCACGACTCGTGCTACCTGGCCCGCTACAACGGCGATCTCGCGCGAGCCGCGCGCGGCGCTGCGGCCGCTGCCGGGCATGGAGCTCCGCGAGATGGAGCAGCGCGGCCGGCAGAGCTTCTGCTGCGGCGCCGGCGGCGGCCGCATGTGGATGGAGGAGACGTCGCGGCACGCGCATCAACGCCGAGCGCACGCGGCAGGCGCTGGAGACCGGCGCGGACGGCGTCGCCACCGCGTGCCCGTTCTGCCTGCGATGATGCGCGACGGCCTGGCCGAGGCCGGCGATCAAGGCGCCGGCGTCGAGGCGCTCGACATCGCCGAGGTCCTTGCCGCGGGACTTGCACCGGCGCAGCGATGCACTGACCTCCAGGTACGGTCAGGCGCCGCCGCCCGGCCGGCTCGAGATCGGAGGCGCCGCCGTACGTGGCTCAGCTGCCACGCGCGCGTGCTTCCAGCGCGGCCGCGACCGAGGCGCCGAAGATCGACACGACCCGGTCCACCATGTCGCCGTTCGACTGCGCCTCGCAGATGAACCATGGCTCTCGGCTGTCCGGTTCGGGCATCGCGCCGCGCGCGTGCATGCCCACCGCGATCGCGTCGTACAGCTCGTGGTCGGTCGCCGCCCAGTCGCGGTATTCGCTCGGAATCCGATCGGTGAACATGATCCCGAACATCGACGGGTGCCCGGTGATGACGTAGGGCAGGCCGGTGGGATCGAGCACCGCGCGGAGGCCGGCCTGGATCGCCTCGCCGGTCCGGTGAACCGTGGCGAGCGCATCCGTGTCGCGCAGGATCTCGAGCGTCCGCACGGCCGCCGCCGCCGCGATCCGGTTGCCGGCGTATGTGCCGCCGTGGCTGACGCTCTTCGGCATCAGGCTCATGATGTCGCGCCGGCCGCCGAAGGCCGCCGCGGGGTAGCCATTGCCCATCGCCTTGGCGAACGTCGCGAGGTCGGGCGTGATCCCGAAGTACTCGGCCGCCCCGCCCTTCGCCAGCCGGAAGCCGGTCTTCACCTCGTCGAAGATCAGCAGGATCCCGAACTCCCGGGTGAGCGCCCGCATCGCCTCGTGGAAGCCCGCCTGCGGCATGATCCCCTGCGCGTTGCCCAGGACGGGCTCCACGATGATCGCGGCGATGTCGTCTCCCTCTCGCTCGAACAGCCGACGGAGCTGGGCGACGTTGTTGTAGCGGGCAGGGATGACCGTGTCCGCGACCGCGGCCGGGATGCCGCGACCCCAGGCGAGGCGTGATGGGTTCTCCGCGTCGCCCAGGTCCGCCACGTTGTTGGGGAGAACGCTGATCAGGGCGTAGTCATGGACGCCGTGGTACTGGCCCTCGAACTTCACGATCTTGTTGCGCCCGGTGAACGCGCGGGCAACGCGCATCGCGTGCATCGTCGCCTCGGTCCCGGAGACGGTGAGGCGGGACATCTCCACCCAGCCGGTGAGCTCCTGGACCAGCTCGTTGGCGCGGATCTCGTCCTCCGAGGTCAGGGAGAAGCTCACGCCCTGGCGCATCCGCTCGTTGACGTAGTCGTCGACGCGGTCGTCAGCGTGGCCCAGGATCACGGGGCCGTAGCCCATCCGCAGGTCGATGTACTCGTTGCCGTCCATGTCCCAGACCGTGGCGCCCTTGCCGCGGTCGACATAGATCGTGTCCTCGCCCCAGGCTCGGAAGTTCGAGTCCGTGCCGCCGGGCATCACCTGGGTCGCACGGCGCCATGCCGCGAGCTGCCGGTCGCGCGTTCTCTGGGGGTTCGACCTGGCCGCGGGTTCGGGGCTCATGGCTCCTCCGAAAGTGCGGCCGCGTGTCCCGGGCCGGACGGGCGGCGCGCCGTCGTGCTGGGCGGGACGACGAGCGGGTTCCATGATGGCCCAGCCCCTGCGGCTGCGTCAACGACTTCCGTCTGCGAAAGGCTTGTGCAGCACGAAATCCGTGCCTGTCATGGCACGGAATCCGTGCAATGCGCACGGCCGGGCCGGCCTCGCCTTCCCGCCCCGGTGAACGGAGGTCAGCCCGCTGCGCGGCGGCGTCCTGGGGATGGGCCGGCCCCGCCCGCCGGCGGCGACCCCGGGGCGCCCGTCTCTTCGTACCCGAACAGGAGCCGCAGCGCTCGTGGAAGCAGCTGGGGATCCACTGCCTCCGGCTCCAGGTAGTACTGGAGGAGGATCCCGGTCCCGATCGCGCTGACGAGCGTGGCCAGCTCCACGCCGCCGAAGCGGCTCTGGACGCCGTCCGCCTGCAGGCCGTGCTCGATGATCGGCCCGAGCGACGCGCGCATGCGGCGATAGCCGTCCGCGAGCTCGGCCCGGAGCGACGGGTCGCGCATTGCCGCGAGCCAGAACTCGACGGTCAGCAGGTCGAAGGACTCCTCATGAGCGGCCTGGTCCGCGATCAGCTCCCCCATCTGGTCGATGAACTCTCCGAGCGGCCGCTCATGCAGGAGCGCCTCGGACGCAGCCGCACGTCCACCCTGGGTCCGCTCCATGACGGCCCCGAATAGCTCGGCCTTCGTCGCGAAGTTTGAGTAGACGGCACCCTTCGTATAGCCGGCCGCGTCGGCGACCGCCTCCAGCGAGGCACCGAAGTACCCCTGCCGATTGAAGACATCCACGGCAGCATCCAGCAGGCGTTCGCGCGTCTGTGTCCGCCGTTCGTCCCGGCTGAGTCGAATCGCTGGCGTGCGATCGGGTTCCATGCTGCGATGATACCACGTGGTATCCAAGTGCTGTGGAGTATTGACATACTAGCTAGTATGGTGATACCGTGCGGTACCTGAGATGACACGCGGCGCTCCCGCCGCGACAGGGAACGCTGAGAAGGGGACAGGATGCTGCTCGAGATCGAGGATCTTGCCAAGGCCTACCGGAAGGGAGCCCGTGCGAACGATGGGATCTCCCTTTCCGTAGGGGCGGGCGAGGTCTACGGCCTGCTGGGCCACAACGGGGCCGGCAAGACGACCATGGTGAACCAGGTGGTCGGGCTCCTCCGCCCGGATGCGGGCACGATCACGATCGACGGCCGCGACGTGATCGCCGATCCGGGCTTTGCGCGTCGCGCCTGCTCCATCCAGCCGCAGGCAACCCTCCCGATCAACGGGCTCACCCCGGCCCAGGCCGTGGAGATGATCGGGCGCCTCCGCGGCGGCCGGGCCGACGAGGTCCGCCGCCGCCGGGACCGGCTCTTCGAGGCGCTCGACATCGGCGAGTGGGGCCGCACGGACGGGGCCAAGCTCTCGGGCGGCGTGCGGCGGCTGGTCGGGTTCGCGATGGCCGCCGTGGCACCCGGGAGGCTCGTCATCCTCGACGAGCCGACGAACGATGTCGACCCGGTTCGCAGGCGTCTCCTGTGGGCCCAGGTGCGGGCGCTCGGCGACGAAGGCGCGGCCGTGCTCCTCGTGACCCACAACGTCGTCGAGGCAGAGCGCGCCGTTGACCGGCTGGCGATCCTCGACCACGGCCGCGTCATCGCCACCGGGACGCCGGCCCAGCTCAAGGAGCGCGTCGCCGACGACCTCCGGCTCGAGCTGGTCCTGGAGCCCGGCGCCGCGCTGCCGGAGCTCCCACCGTTCGTGCTCCGGGATGTCGGATCGGGCCAGCGCCATCTCGCGACGGTGGCCGCCAGCGCGGCCGCAGCGGCGGTCGGCTGGGCCGAGGCCGCCAAGCTGGCCGGGACGCTCGAGGAGTATCGACTCGGGCCCGCCACGCTCGAGGATGTCTACGTCGAGCTCGTCGGGCGCCCCGACGCGCTCAGCAACGGCAACGGCGCCGCGGCGTCGGATCCTGCCACCACCTGGAGGACGCCCGTGTCCGCGCTGCCTAGCTACCTGCTGCTCATCCGCTGGAACGCCCTGCGCATGAAGGGGTTCCTGCCCCTCGCCATCGTCGTCCAGGCGCTCTTCGCCTTCGGGATCGTGGTCGGCTATCCCCTGCTCTTCCCGGAGCTCGACCCGCGCACGATCCTCTTCCTCGCCACCGGCGCGCCGGCGATCACGCTCATCACGATGGGCCTGGTCGCGACCCCCCAGATGGTGGCCCAGGCGCGAACGGAGGGATCGTACGAGTACATGCGCTCGCTGCCGGTGCCGCGGATCCTCCACCTGTTCGCGGACCTGACGGTCTGGCTCGTGATCGTCCTGCCCGGCGTCGCGTTCGCCATCCTCCTGGGCGCGTGGCGGTTCTCCCTGGACCTCCAGGTGAGCCCGCTCATCGTCCCGGCGCTCGCCCTCACGACGCTGACGGCAGCCAGCATCGGCTACGCGATCGCGTCGGTCCTCCCTCCGATGGCGGCCAACATGATGAGCCAGGTGCTCGTGGTGTTCGTCCTGATGTTCAGCCCGCTCAACTTCCCGCCCGACCGCCTGCCTGGCTGGCTGAGCGGGATCCACGCGGTGCTCCCGGTACAGGCGATGGGCGAGGTCCTCCGCGGAACGCTCGCGCCCGCGTCGTTCCCGCTCCCCGCCGGGGCCTTCCTGCTCCTGGGCGCATGGGCTTTGGGCAGCTTCGTCGTCGCCTGGCGCGTCATGGAACGGCGCGGATGAATGGCCGGAGACCCGGCTCCCTTACCTCGCCGGGACGGCCAGCCACGTCGGCAGCTCGCGGGCGAGCGTCGCGAGCGGCAGCGAGCCGTGGCCCAGCACCGCGTCGTGGAAGGCCCGCACGTCGAATGCCGGCGCCGTCGCGCGCGCGTGAGCTCGCGGCGCAGCCGCTCGATCTCACGCTGGCCGACCTTGTACGTCAGGGCCTGGCCCGGCCAGGTGATGTAGCGGTCGGTCTCGATCGCGGCATCCGTCTCGGTCAGGCCGGCGTCGAGCAGCACGCCGACGCCCCAGTCGCGACCCCGGCGCAGCGCATGGATCCCCGTGTCCACGACCAGCCGCGCGGCGCGCCATGCCTGCGCGGTCAGCATCCCGAACCGCTCGGCATTGTTGCGGAAGAGCCCCATCTCGCCGGCCAGCCGCTCCGAGTAGAGACCCCAGCCCTCGGCGTACGCCCCACCGACCAGCCTCGAGCCGAGGCGTCGGAAGGCCGGCAGATCCGGGTGCTCCATCTCCAGCGCGATCTGGAAGTGGTGGCCCGGCACGGCCTCGTGATAGGTGGTCGTGCCGAGCGAGGAGAAGTAGCGGTGGGGCAGGTCATACGTGTTCACGTAGTAGATCCCCGGCCGCGACCCGTCGACCGCCGGCGGGTAGTAGTACGCGAACGGCGCATCCTTCTCCATGAAGGCATCGACCGGTCGGACGTCGCAGGCGGAAACGGGCAGGCGACCGAACCATGCCGGCGCTGCGGCCAGCGCCCGGTCGATGTCTTCGCGCGCCCGTGCCACCAGCGCTTCGGCGCTCGGGGCCACGTTCGCCGGGTCAGCCCGGATGTGCCGGCGGTACGCGTCGAAGTCGTCCCCGAAGCCGGCGCCACGGGCGATCGTCCGGCGTTCGGCGTTGATCTCCGCGAGCTCGTCCAGGCCCACCTGGTGGAGCTCGACCGGGTCGAGCTCGAGCGTGGTCCACGACCGGATCGCGAGCCGGTACAGCGCGTCGCCGTTCGGGGCGGACCACAGGCCGGGATCCTCGCGCGCCGCGGCCCGGTACGCGCCCCGGAGCGCGTCGAGGTACCGCGCGAGCGCCGGCCGAACGTGGGCCTCCACGGCGGCGGCCAGGCGTTCCCGGCCGCTCGCGTCGCCGTCGGCCAGCTGGGCGGCTGTGACGATCGGCGACTCGGCCGCCGGGATGGCGAGAAGTCGCTCGGTCTGGGCGATCGTGCGGTCGACGGCGATGCGCGGCGCGGTGAGCCCGCTGGCGCGCCCCTCGGCGAGCAGGTCCACGTAGGCATCCATGTACGGCCCATACGCCTCGAGCCGCGCCACCAGCCGGTCGAGCCGGTCCGGCGTGTCCGCGCGCTGGAACTGGACCATCTGGGGGAGGAGCGTCTGGGGTCCGCCCATCTGGTCGACCGCGGCCAGCAGGTCCGTCCGGGCGTCCGCCTGCTCCAGCCCGAGATGGCAGACCACGTCGATCATGTCGCGCGTGATGCGCTCCTCCACCGAGAGGCCGTCGGCGGGGATCGCCTCGATCTCCGCGATCGTGCGCTCCCGGAGCGCCCGGGCGGCGGCGCGTCCGGCTGGGCCCGGATCGTCGAGGAGGTCCGAATAGCGCTCATCCCCGTAGACCGTGGCCGTCGTCGGCGACTCGCGGAGGAGCCCCTCCCAGAAGCGGTCGGCGAGGGCGTTGACGGCAGTCTCGGGCGTGGCCATGCGGATCGATCTCCTTGCGAGCGGGCCCGGGTGGGTCAGGCGAGCACGACGTCGGCCAGGATGGCCAGGGGGAGCTTGCCGTGCCGGAGCACATCGTCGTGGAAGCGCCGAATGTCGAAGGCCGCGCCTTCCCGCCGCTCCCGTTCGCGGCGCAGGCGCTGGATCTCGCGACGGCCGGTCAGGTAGGCCAGCGCCTGGCCCGGCCAGGCGATGTAGCGATCCGTCTCGCTCGAGGCGTCGGTCGGGTGGACGCCGGCCGCGACCATCGTCTCGAACGCCTTCTGTCGACTCCAGCCGAACGCGTGGAGGCCGGTGTCCACCACGAGGCGCGCGGCCCGGAGCGCCTGCCCATCCAGCATCCCGAAGCGCTCGGCCTCGCTCCGGAAGAGGCCGGCCTCGTCCGCCACGAGCTCCGCGTAGAGCGCCCAGCCTTCGACGTAGGCGGTCCCCTGGGGCCAGAAGCCGAGCGTGCGGAACGGGGGCAGGCCCTCCAGCTCCATCTCGAGCGCGAGCTGGAAGTGGTGACCCGGCACGGCCTCGTGGTAGGTCGTCGACGCGGCCGTCCAGTACGTCCGGCTGGGCAGGTCGTACGTGTTCACGAAGTAGATGCCGTTGCGCGAGCCGTCCGTGGTGGGCGGGTAGTAGTACGCGCCGGCCGCGTCCCGCTCGAGCAGCGGGTCCACGGCGCGGACGTCGCAGCCCGCCCGCGGGATCCGCGAGAACCAGGCGGGCGCCGCCTCGAAGGCGCGCCGGATGTCCTCCGAGCAGCGCTCGACGAGCGCGGCCGGCGTCGGCTGGGATCTCGGCCGGGTCGGCATTCAGCGCCGCCCGGTACGCCGCCGTGTCGTCGCCGTGGCCGGCCGCCCGGGCGATGACGCGTCGGTCGGCCTCGATCATCTCGAGCTCCTCGAGCCCGATGCGATGGAGCTCCTCGGCGCTGACGTCCAGGCTGGTGAAGGCCCTGATGCGAGTCGCGTACCGCTCCGCCCCTCCCGGGGTGGAACACAGGCCGGGCACCTCGCGGGTGGACGGCAGGTAGGCGCGCAGCGCCTCCAGGTAGCGCGCGTCGGCCGGCCGGACGTGCCGCTCCACTGCCTCGAGGATCCGGTCCCGATCGGCCTCCCGCGCGACCGCCGGGAGGGTCACGATCGGCGAAGCCGCAGCCGGCCCGGCAAGGAGCCGTTCGAGCTGACCCACGGTCCGCTCGGCAACGACGCGAGCAGCCGTGAGGCCGGCCGCCCGTCCCTCGTCCAGGAGGCCGATCACCGCATCGGCGACGGCCGGGTACGCGGCCAGCCGGGCAAGCAGCCGCTCCAGTCGCTCTGGCGTGTCCGCCTTCTGGAACTGGACGAGCTCGGGAAGCAGCGACTGGTGGCCCTGCTGCTGGACCGCCCCCACCAGGTCCATCCGCGTCTCGTCGTCCGCGATCTCCGTCGCGGCGGCAAGCCGGAGGAGCTCGCGCGTGATCCGCTCCTCCTCGTCCAGCGAGGCCTCCGGGATGGCGGCGGCCGCGCCGAGCGTCTCGTCGGCAAGGGCGCGTCGTGCCGCGCGTCCGGCCGGACCCGGATCGTCCAGGCGGTCGTCGTAGCGCTCGTCGCCGTAGATCGTGGCCAGTGTGGGGTTGAGCTCGAGCGTGCGCTCCCAGGTGCGCTCCGCAAGGGCGGTCAGGTCGGCTGATGCGGTCATGCGCGGCACTAGGGTACCCCGTGCCGATGTGCCCCGACCGGTCGCCGGCCGCGCGTCGAGCCGGCCCTCCGGGTGTCCGCGGCGTGCTCGGCGCCCTGCCATCGATCGTCATCCCTCGAACAGCGGGAGCTGGTCACCCGGGCCGTCGACCGCGGGATCCAGTCCAAGGTACGGCTGGAGGTCCTCGAGGGAGGGCGCCGGCAGGGCGGCAAACCGGCGCAGCGCGTCGGCCCGGAGGATGTGCCAGTTCCCCTCGTCCATCGCGCGACGCAGGACCGGCGAGTGGCGCAGCTTGGCGCGAAGGAGCTCCGACCGCTCGGGGACGGTCACCAGGAAGCGCACGATCCGCTCATCGGGCGCGATCCGCCGGCCGCGCTGAAGAACCGGCTCGCCCAGCATCGCGGTCCACTCGACCTCGAAGAGGAACGCGAAGCGCGGACGCGCGTACCAGAGGCAATCGACCAGCTCCACGGCGTCGGCGCCGGCCCGCCCGAGGAAGGACAGGCCGGGGCCACGCTCGTCGGGGGCCAGGCGGGCCGCCAGCTGCCGGCCGGCCGCCCGGCGGCCCTGCTCGCGCGGCGCGATGGCGACGTGCAGCCCCAGCGCGTGGCCGATGTCGGCCAGCAGGGCGATCGTCGCCGTGTGCTCCTCGGTCCGGTGCTGGAGGTGATCGACGGCGGCCAGCCGGGGCCTCCCGATCCCCGGTTCGGCGTAGCTCTTCAGGCAGGCGTCCACGAGCCACGGGTCCGGCGTGTCGGAGCCCGCGAACATCGCCCCGATCCCCTCGCGGAGCGCGGCCTCGGACGCCGCAGCCTCGGTGCCGAGCAGGCTGAAGACGGCCCACTCCAGGCGGTCGGCCAGCGGCGCGGCCGCGGCGGCCTCGTCGTGCGGGTCCGCCAGCCACAGGCGACCCTCGTCGGACGCCACCAGCCGGCGGTGATCCGGACGCAGCATCTCGCCGTCGATCAGCTCCAACAGGGCGTGGGTCGCGGCGGCGCCCGGGGTCGCGGCGGCGCACCGGGGTCGCGGCGGCATCCGGGGTCGCGGCGCGCCCGGGGTCGCCGCGCGGGCCCCGGCGTCCGGAACGTTGGGCGGGACGGTCGCACCGATCGCCGCGGACGCTTCCTCCGGCCCCGGCGTCGCCTCGCCCGACGCGGCCGCGAACCGGTGGAGCTGGCCGCAGCGGTCCAGTGCGACGATGACCGGCCCGAGGAGGCGGTCGCGCTCGGCCGGCTCGCCGCGCGCCTGCAGAACGGCCACCGTCGCCTCGGTGATCGCCCGAGCTGCCTCCGTCGGTGAGAACCGGCCATCGAGGACCTCCGGCGCCCCGAAGATGCCCCGGCCGGGGATCGTCCGTGGATCCCCGGCGCCGCCGGGTCTCGTCGCGAGCAGGCGATCGGCGCGCGTCCTCGGCCCGCGTCCCAGCCGGCCAGTTGGGGCGACCAGCTCGATGCTGCCGCCTGTCCGGGCGCCGGCTTCGGCGAGCCGGGCATCGACCACGCGCCATCCCGCCGACGCCGCGGCGAGGGCGGCGCCGACGAGGCCGGGCGGTCCATCAGGCTCCAGCAGCACGACGGCACGCCCGTCGTCGGCAAGCGCGGCGGTCACGGCGTTCGAGGCCGGCCCGCAAGAGGGCGGCGCGCGACGGCGGGCGCGCTGCCGCGTCGAACAGCGGCTCGAGGGGCAGGAGCCGGGCGGCCTCGCTGCCCAGGCACCAGCCGGCCAGCACGTACGCCTCGGCAAGGCGCGGCGGGGTCCACTCGGTCGGCACCTGGCCCAGCACCAGGCGGACGCGGCCCCGGTCGCCCGGGGCCAGGGCGGCGCCCTCATTGGCGAGCCGTTCCAGCGCGTCGGGGGCCGCGACCCGGAGCGAGATCATCGGCGAACCTTCGACCAGCCCGTCCAGGCGGTCCACCAGGCGGGCCTGGACGGCCGCCAGCGGCCCCGTATCGAGCGCCTGGACGAAGCCGCGCACCAGCGCATAGCCCTCCTCGAAGGCCAGCCACGGGTTGCGCTCCCGCCAGCCCGGCGAGCCGGGCGCCCGCAGGCGTCCCCCGGTGATGCGGACCGAGCTGGCCCGGCCCGGGTAGGCGTTCAGGCGCGACGCGGGGAAGACCGCGTGGAGAAACGCCAGCCGCAGCGCGGAGGTGACCTGGGAAGCCCGCAGGTCGCCGTCGATTCGGGCCAGGATCGCGTGGAGGCCGCCCAGCTGTCGCTCCGAGTGGAGCCCGAGGATCGCGTCGGGAAGCGACTCCGCGCCGGTCCCGAGCACGGGGAACCGTTGCGCGAGGTCCTCGCGTACCGCAGGGTCGAGCGTGAACGCGCCGGCGAGGTCGAGGTCGCCTGCCTCTGGGGGCGCCTGGTGCAGCTCGTTGCCTCGCCCGCGGCGATCGAGGCAGGCGGCGCAGCGAAAGGCACGCCGGGTCGGAACGACGTCGCCACCGGAAGAAGGCCGGTCCCAGACGAGCTCCTCCATCGCGAGCGTGCGCCCGCAGGTCGGGCAGCGCGTCGCGAACCGCTCGGTGATCCAGGCGCGCAGGCTGGACGTGCCGAGCGGCGCGGAGCCGACTGCCTGGAAGGCGGCGTCGAGGTGGCGCAGGTCGGGCGGCCGAACCACGACGTCGGCCAGGAGCCGCGTCAGCGGCGAGGTCTCGATCGAGAGCGCGCGCCGACCGAGCGCCAGGGCCGTCCTGGCCACCCAGCCGCCCCGCCCGGCAAGGTCGATCACCACGTCGTCCGGCCTCGCTGCCGGACTCGATCGCCGCGGCCAACGCTGCGTTCGCGTGGGGCGGGGCGAGCCGTTCGAAGGCGGGCAGGGTCATCGTGGCCGCCATCCGCGCGGGTAGATCACGACCGGCCATCAGTCGATTCTGCCAGACGCTCTCCGAGGCGGTCGACGCCTCCCGCGGACGCGCCCAGCGCGCGCCGTGACGCCCCGCGCCGGCGCGCGCCGGCTACGGCTCGTCGAGCTCGTCGGGCTCCTCTTCGAACGCCTCGTCCGGCGTCACGTCGGCGGGCAGCACGCGGTCCAGGTCCTCGATCTCGTCGTCCTCGACGTCGTCCTCGAGCTCATCCTCGAGATCCTCGTCCTCGCGCAGCAGGGTCCCCTTCGTGTACGGGCGCAGGTCGGTGGACTTCGCCGCGGTCGGGAAGCTGACCTTGCCGTAGTTCCGCGGGTCCTGGAAGACCTCGCGGATGATGATCCGCACGTCCTGCGCGCCGAGCGAGGTGACGCCGGCGGCGTACTTGTTGCCGTTGGTGATGAGCTTGAGGAGCCGGGCCGCCACGCGCGGCTCGACGACGCCGATCCTGATCCCGTTCGACATGGCGACCAGGTGCTTGCCCTCGGCGAAGAGCTCCACCAGGTCGCCGGGGTTGACCTGCGCGAGGACCTTGGGCCGGGCGAGCTCCATCAGGTGCGCGAAGCCGGTCTTGCCCGTCTCCTCGACGAAGATCGAGACGGGCGCCTTGCTGCCGACCTCGGCGGGGGCCGTCTGGTCACCGGCCTCGACGAGGAGGATCTTGAGCCGGTCGATGTTGCGCTCGGCGATCCGGTTCGTCGGGTCCAGGGCCAGCGCCTTCTGGTAGTGCTCGCGGGCGCCCGCGAGGTCGCCCAGCTCCCAGAGCGACTTGGCGAGGCGATTCTCGGCCTCGGCATCCGGGCCGTAGTCGAGGAGCTTGCGGTTCACGTCGGCGGCTGCGGCCCACTCCGCGGCGGCCGCTTCGGCGATTGCCTGCTCCGTCAGGGTCCGCTTGACCCGGGAGAGGCTGGGTGCACTCTGCGTCGTCTGCTCGAGCTCGGGGAACGTCACGGAGGGTTGGATCCTTTCGGGGCGGCGCGGGGCGCGCCGAAACGGGTCGCGATGCAAGCGCGACTCCCGTTTGTAGCACCGGACGCGGCGGGCGTCAAACGCGGGGTGCGCCGGCATCGTCCGGCTGCCGGCTGCGCGTGCACCCGGTGAGCACTGCGACCGGTGAGGACGTCGGGAACCGCCTCAGCGTTCACCCGGGGAGCAGGACGACCGCTCAACGGTCATCCGGCTCACCCCGTGGCGCAAGGAGACCGCGGGTTGGCGCGACGGCGGTCACAGCGGTCACCCCGCGCACGCCCTCCGGATGCGCCCCCTTCGCAGGGTGCTCCCGGGCGCGGAGCCCGAGCCGGCACGCGGGTCAGGACTGCGCGAGCAGGTTCCAGGCGATCACGACCACGCCGAGGCCCAGCAGGAGCAGGAGCTCCCAGATCCAGCGCGCGTCGGCGCGGCCTGTCCGCGGTCCGCCGCGGTAGGCGCTCCACAGGTAGAGCACGAGCGTGAGGAGGGCGGGGCCGAGGAGACGCGGGATCGCCATCGCCCGGATGCCCGCGGCGGCGATCGCGACGACCACCCCGTACGAGAGAGCAGCCAGGATCGCACCGCGCACGTCCGGGGCCCGCAGCGCGGCGAGCCGGTAGCCGACGAGCCCGGCGAGCAGCCCGTCGGCGACGGCCAGCAGGATCATGCCGGCGACGGGCAGGCCCGGTGGACCGGCCGCAGGAGCTCCCGCCCGGCTCGACGAGCGCCCCGGGGATCGCCGCCGCAATCCCCGCGAATGCGACGAACGCGACGAGCAGGGCCAGGCTCAGCAGGGCCGCCCGATCGTCGGCCGTCGGCCCGCCGGCGCGGGCCAGCATCCGTCGCTCGAGTGTCACCGCTGCAAGCACCAGGGACCCGGCCGCGACCAGCGCGGGAACGAGGAGGAGCCCGACCGGCACCAGCTGGAGCGCCCCGATCGCCGCGACAGCCGCGACGCCGGGCACCAGCAGCGCCTCGACCGGGACCCCCCCTTCGTCCGCGGCAGGATCGGCGCCCAGCACCTCGAGGGTGGCGAACACGTGCGCCAGCAGCGCCAGCACGGCCACGGCCCACAGCGCCGGACCCTCGGCGAAACGGCTCAGCCCCACGAGCACGACCGTCAGCGCGACGAGCTCCTTCCATGCACCCGCGGCGTGGGAGGCGGCCGTCCCAGCCGATCCTTCGGCGCCCACCGAGCCCGGGCCGGACACGTCCAGGGGCAGTGCGCGGCCCACCACGCCGGGGCCCGACGGGCGGCCTCCGGCGCTCCTGTCGCGGGTCCGCTCTTCCCGTGACGGCGGGGCGACCGGCACGCCCGGCCGGCCTGCCGCGAGCGGTGGACGCCGGCGGGGAAGCCGGAAGCGCTCCAGCAGGGCTCGGAATGACGAGAGACGCGCCGGCAGCCTCCGCCTCCCGCTCATCGGACGCGGCCCGGCTTCCCGGCCACCCACGCGAGAAGCTCCTCCCGTGACCACGTGTTGGCCACGACGGCCGGCTCGACCCACGCCCGGCGCGCCTGCGCCACGCCCCAGCGGATCCCCGCCAGCTCGTCGGTCCGGTGGGCATCCGAGTCGATCGTGAGCCTGCAGCCTGCCGCCACGGCGCGCCGGGCGCGTTCGGGCGCCAGGTCCAGTCGGTGGTCCGAGCCGTCGATCTCGAGCAGCGTCCCGGTCTCGGCGGCCGCACGGAACAGCTCGTCCCAGGCGAGGTCCAGGTCGTCGCGGGCGCGCTCGCCCAGCATCCGCCCGGCCGGGTGGGCGATCACGTCGACATGAGGGCTGCGGATGGCCCCCAGGACGCGGTCGGTCAGCTGGGCGCGCGACTGGCGACGGCCCTGGTGGAGCGCCGCCACCACCAGGTCGAAGGACGCCAGGAGCTCGGGCTCGAAATCGAGCGCGCCGTCCGCGCGGATCTCCAGCTCGCAGCCGTGGAGGATCCGGAAGCCCTCGGGGGGCGTGGCGGCCGGGGCGATGCCTGCGTCCTCCTCGGCCGCAAAGCGCCGGTTCAGGCCGCGGACGACCGCGCGCTGCGCGCGCACCCGCTCAGGATCGAGCCCGTGGGCGATCGGCAGCCCGTGGGAGTGGTCCGTCAGGACCAGGTAGGCGTAGCCGCGGGCGCGGGCCGCCTCAGCCATCCGCTCCACCGAGTGGATGCCGTCCGACCAGTCCGAGTGGGCATGGCAGTCGCCGCGGAGGTCGGCCTCCTCGACGAGCCGAGGCAGGCGCCCCTCGCGGGCCGCTTCGATCTCGCCCCGATCCTCGCGCAGCTCGGGCGGCACCTCGGCGAGACCGAGGAACCCGTAGACGTCGGCTTCCTTCGGGAACGTCAGCAGCTCGGCCGCCGCGCCCGGCGCCGGCTTCCCCGTCCTCGCCCAGCCGAAGGAAGCCTTTCTCGGACAGGCTCCAGCCGCGGTCGCGCGCGATCCCGCGAAGGCGGACGTTGTGCTCCTTGCTCCCGGTGAAGTGGACGAGGTACGTGCCCGCCTCGCCCGGCGGGAACGTCATGAGGTCCACCTGCGGTCCGCGCAGCAGCCGTACCGATGCCTTGTGCGCCCCCGCGCCGATCACGTGCTCAACCGGCGCAAGGGTCGTGAACCGCTCGATCAGGGCGGTCGGGTCGTCGGTTTCCGCGAGGAGATCCAGATCGCCGACCGTCTCCCGCCGGCGGCGGAACGAGCCTGCCGGCGTGAGCGAAACCAGCCCGGGCGTGTCCTGAAGCAGCTCCTCGATGCCGGTGATGATCCGCTCCGCGTCGCCGAGCGTCATCCGCGTTCCTCGCCGCTCCAGCCCGTCGAGCCCCACGCGGATCGCCTGCTCGCCCTTCTCGCTGATCCCGCTCGCGCCGCGGAGGGCACCGGACTCCAGGGCGGCCCGGAGGTCGTCGAGCGACGTGATGCCGAGGCGCTCCCACAGAAGCCTCACGGTCTTCGGGCCCAGGCCGGGGATGGCGAGCACCTCGGTCAGCGTCGCCGGGACTTCCGCATGAAGCCGCTCCAGGAAGGCGAGATGGCCGGTGGTAGCCAGCTCGGCGATCTTGTCGGAGATCGCCTTCCCCACACCGGGGATGCGGGGCGGTGTTCCCGCGCGGTACGCGCGGGCGATCTCCGCCGGGCTGTGGGCGATGGCGTCCGCCGCCCGGTGGTAGGCGACGGTCTTGAAGACCAGCTCGCCCTTGATCTCCAGCAGGTCGCCGATCTCGTGGAAGACGCGGGCCAGGTCCCCGTTCGTGGGCGGCGGCCCCTCGGGGTGCGTTTCGACAGCCATCCGGACGATGGTACCCGCCGCCGGGACGAAGGACGGAGCCGTCCCCGCTGCGGTCCCCGGCGCGTGCGGCCCGCTGCGCTCAGGGCGGCGCCAGCGGCCCGCCGACCCGGAGCTTCCGCGTGCAACCCCTGGGCCCGCGGTCCTTTTAGCCTGCCTCCACCCGGTTGCGGCCGTACCGCTTGGCGCGGTACAGGGCATGGTCGGCCCGCTGCACGAGCGACGCGACGCCTTCGCCGCCGCGCGATACCGAGGCGCCGACCGAGACGGTGACGGGCCCGACCCCGACATCCCGGAGATCGATCCGCTCGACGGCTTCCCGGATCCGCTCCCCCACCTCCATGGCCACGTCCGAGCTCGGGTTGCGAAGCAGGATCACGAACTCCTCGCCGCCGAAGCGGGCCGGCACGTCGAGGTCGCGCACGGTCGACGGCGATCGTCCGGCCGATCGCCCGAAGCACGACGTCCCCGACCGCGTGGCCGAACCGGTCGTTGACGACCTTGAACCGATCCACGTCCACCATCAGGATGCCGATCGCGTCCGCCGCGCGGCGGCCACGGCCGAGCAGCTCCACGTACTCCTCGAAGTAGCGCCGGTTCGGCAGCCCCGTCAGCGGGTCCGTGGACGCTCGCGTTTGGGCATCGCGGAGCGAGTTGACCCGTGCCAGCGCGGCGGCGGCCTCGCGCGCCGCGACCTCCAGGATCTCGCGCGCCCCTTCCGGCCAGGCGCCGGCCCGGCGCCGGGAGATCACGATGACGCCGAGGATCTCCTCGCGGGCGACGAGCGGGACGGCCATCGTGTGCGTGATGCCGAAGGCGCGCCGGACGCGAGCTTCCACCCGGGCGGCCACCGCCGCGGCCGCGGCCGTCGGGTCTGGCTGCCCGCGCAACGACGCGCGAGCGGCGCGCGCGTCGGCGGGCACCTCTTCGGACACGAGCGCAGGCTCGCGGCCCGGCCCCACCGCGACACCCACCGCGGCCAATTCGATCGCCCCGGGGATCCCCGACTCGCCGCTGCTCGAGCGCCCGCCGGATGCGCGCCGCTCCGCCTGCGGTCCCGGCGGCGGATCGGGCTCGAGGTCCACGGCCGGCAGGAACGCCGACGAGGCTCGCCCACCGGGCCGCGTCGGGACGAGCGTGGCGTCGAGGATCGGGGTACCCGGGCGGCGCTGCACGACCACCAGGTGATCCGCGCCGGTGCCGCGCCCGACCTCTGCAAGGATCGCCCCCACGACCCCGTCCGGCGAGACCGCCCGGGAGAACCCGTGGAGAATCCGCGCCACGTCCTCCGCGGCAGCGCGGCCGCGTGCCTCGCGCGCCTCGACGGCCCGCCAGCTCGCCGCGCCCGCTGCGGCGACCACCGGCAGCATCCCAAGGACCAGCAGGTCGATCGGACGTGCGGGCACCCACAGGTCGAGCAGGACGAGGATGGCGAGGACGCTGAATGAGCCGGTCAGCAGCCACCTGACGCGCCTGACCCGGCGCTCGATCGGATCCGCGACGTCGAGATCGGCGCGGAGGCGACGGACGAAGCTCACGACCTCACTAGGATGGCCCTGCGACGCCTCGCCTGCCAGCCTGCTGTGCAGTACTCGTGGGGGCTCGCAGGCAGTACTTTCGTCCGGGTGCCGGCGGCGTCCTCCGCGGACGACGCGACTCCTCTGGGCGCTCCGGGCTCAGACCGCGTCGGCGAGGGGCGCGTCCTCGTCGGTGGTCGGTGCGGACGCTCGGCGCCGGCGGTCCCCCGGGACTCGCGGCCCGGCCCGTCCACGGCCGCGCCACCGCGGCCCTTGACGCGATAGAGCGCCCCGTCCGCGACCGCGATCAGCTCGCGCGGTGTCCGCCCCTGCTCCGGGAAGGCGGCCGTGCCGATCGACGCCGTGACGGGGACGGGCCCGTGACCGGAGGCCCGGTAGGCGTGCTCCGCGAGCGCGTGCACGATCCGATCGCCGACGGCGCGCGCCTCGTCGGCCGTCGTGGCCGGCAGGATCACCGCAAACTCGTCGCCGCCATAGCGCGTCGGGACGTCGCTCGCCCGAAGGACGGCCCGGATCTGCCCGGCCGCCCACTTGAGCACCTCGTCGCCGAAGAGGTGGCCCAGGGTGTCGTTGACGAGCTTGAAGTCGTCGAGGTCCAGCATCAGCAGGGCCACCGGCTCGTTCGAACGCTGGGCACGCAGGATCTCCTCGCCCAGGCGCTCGTGCAGGTAGCGGTGGTTGAAGAACCCGGTAAGCGGGTCGCGATCCGCGAGCGCCCGGGCCGTGACGTAGAGCTGGGCATTGCCGAGGTTGATCGCCGCCTCGTTCGCCATCGTTCGGGCCAGGTCCATGCGCCGCTCGTCCAGCCTGATGGGCTCGTCTGCGATCAGCTCGATGATGCCCAGCGTCTCGCCCTTCACGACGAGCGGGAGCATCACGAGGCCGCGGTTGCCCTCGCGACGCAGCAGCGCCACCTCGGCGGCGTCCGCTGCTGGATCGTCCACGTCGACGGTGAGGGCCTCCTGCGTCGCGCAGGACACGCCTGGTCGCCGGATAGGCCTCGAGCCCGAAGAAGGGCTCCTGGTCGGCCATTCGCTCCGGCGGCCAGTACCCCCAGGTCAGGAGGCGATCACCCGGGCCGGTCCCAGAAGCTGATCGCGCACTCCTTCACGCCGAACGCGAGCCCCATGTGCCGGGCGATCAGGTCCGCGACCTCGCGCGGGTCAAGGCTCTCGGACAGGGCGGAGCTCATCCAGGCAATCGTGCGCAGCTCGTCGGCCAGGTCCTTGGCGCGGGTGAGCGCGCGGGCGCCCTCGACGGCCGTCGCGGCGTGGTCGGCGAGGATCGAGAGCAGGCGGAGATGGCCGATGTCGAACTGCCGCAGCCCGAGCTTCGAGAGCGCGATGACGCCGATCACCCGTTCGTCGTAGCGCATCGGGACCACGCAGCATCGACTCGTCGACGTCGTCGGTCCCCGGGATCGTCTGGCCGCGCGGATCGGCGTTGGCGTCCGGGATCAGGAGCGGCGTCCCGTGCTGGGCCACCCAGCCGGCGAATCCCTCGCCCACCCGGGTCCGCAGGAGATCGAGCGGGATCTGCTCGTAGAACCCGATCTGGCCGGCGGCGATGACCGGCGTCAGATCGTCGTTCGGCTCCACCAGGTAGACCCGGCAGTTGTGGTAGTCGACGATCGAGCGGGTCTCGTCCGTGATCGCCTCGGCGACCGCCTCGACGGTCGGCCGCCCGCTCATCCGGGACGCGGCCCGCTGGGCGGCCTCCAGCTGGGCGACCCAGCGCTCGGTGGCGTCGTGGGCCTCCCGGACCTGGGAGCCCATCGAGGCGAGCTCGACAGCCTGGCGGTCGAGCGCGTCCCGGGTCATGACCAGCCTGGCGACCGCGATCCGGAGCCCGAGCGCGACGAGGGCGATGGCGGCCAGCTCCGCGGCCTCCAGCGGCGTCAGCCCGTCCGCGCTGATGAGCACCTCGGTCGCCAGCGCCGTGCCGATCGTCACCGCGGCGATGACCGTCGCCCAGGCCCCGGGCAGCAGGATCGCCGCGAGCGCCAAGGGCACGAGCGCGAACGAGAAGGTGGCCTCGCTCCCGGGCAGGAGCAGCGTGGCCGCGACGTAGGCAGCAGTCAGGCCGACGACCAGCGGGACGGCGAAACGGGTGCGCCAGAGCCGCGCGGGCGCATCTCCCAGGATCGCGTCTCGCACGATCAGTCGAACCCAGTCACCCGGGCCGCCTGGCCGCTCGGGAGCCGGCTCCACCGACGCGTTCACCATTGGGCCCATCCTGACACCCGGGAGGCCTCGCGGGCGCGGGCGAGGAAGTACCCGGCGGGCGGCCCTGTGGTACCGGTGGGGGCGCGGGTTCGACGAGTGGCCGCGATCAGGTGTGATTGGCGATTGCACGCGTCAGGCGCGGCCGGGTCCGTCCGCGGCGCCAAGCACACGCTCGCGAACGTCAGGCGGCCGGCGTGAACACCACGTCGTCGTAGATGGTGTAGGTCGGGTCGCCCGGGAAGCCATCGTCGTGGGAGGTCAGGGTGAGGGTGACGCTGTGACCGGCCTGGGCGGCGAGGTTCACGGTCACCTGGACCCAGGGTCCCGCCGGTTTCGTGCAGGTGTGGGGAAGCAGGGTCGTGGTCGTGCTGGTGGCGTTGTCCTTGAGGGTCGCGGTGGCCCAGTCGAAGGCCACCGTGTCGTCGCAGTGGACCTGGTACCAGAACGAGAGCGTGCCGCCGCCGCTGCCGACCGTGAAGGTCTGGCTGATCGAGCTGTCGCCGCTCGTGGCGGCGACGCCGCCCAGCTGGCCCGCATAGCTGCCGCTGTGCACCGGGCTGGTCACGATGCTGGTCACCGCGCCGCTGGTGGTCCAGCCGGCGAAGGTGCCGGTCTCGAAGCCACCGTTGACGATGACGTTGCTGACGGGCGCCGTCACGGTGAGGGCGAGCGTGGTCGAGTGGATGGCCGAGGCAGCGGTGCCGGTGATCGTGACCGTGACCGGGCCGCCGAGCGTCGCCCCACCGGACGCGGTCAGGGTGAGGGTGGAGCTGCCCCCGGCGCTGACCGAGGCCGGGCTGAAGCCCGCCGTCACGCCCGACGGGAGGCCGCTCGCCGCCAGGCTGATGCTCTCGGCGCTGCCCGAGACGAGGGCGGTGCTGATCGTGCTCGTGCCGGATGCTCCCTGGGCCACCGAGACCGAGGTCGGGCTGGCGCTGATGGAGAAGTTGTTCGTGACGGGCGCCGTCACGGTGAGGGCGAGCGTGGTCGAGTGGATGGCCGAGGCAGCGGTGCCGGTGATCGTGACCGTGACCGGGCCGCCGAGCGTCGCCCCACCGGACGCGGTCAGGGTGAGGGTGGAGCTGCCCCCGGCGCTGACCGAGGCCGGGCTGAAGCCCGCCGTCACGCCCGACGGGAGGCCGCTCGCCGCCAGGCTGATGCTCTCGGCGCTGCCCGAGACGAGGGCGGTGCTGATCGTGCTCGTGCCGGATGCTCCCTGGGCCACCGAGACCGAGGTCGGGCTGGCGCTGATGGAGAAGTTGTTCGTGACGGGCCCGGCCGGCGTGAACACCACGTCGTCGTAGATGGTGTAGGTCGGGTCGCCCGGGAAGCCATCGTCGTGGGAGGTCAGGGTGAGGGTGACGCTGTGACCGGCCTGGGCGGCGAGGTTCACGGTCACCTGGACCCAGGGTCCCGCCGGTTTCGTGCAGGTGTGGGGAAGCAGGGTCGTGGTCGTGCTGGTGGCGTTGTCCTTGAGGGTCGCGGTGGCCCAGTCGAAGGCCACCGTGTCGTCGCAGTGGACCTGGTACCAGAACCAGAGCGTGCCGCCGCCGCTGCCGACCGTGAAGGTCTGGCTGATCGAGCTGTCGCCGCTCGTGGCGGCGACGCCGCCCAGCTGGCCCGCATAGCTGCCGCTGTGCACCGGGCTGGTCACGATGCTGGTCACCGCGCCGCTGGTGGTCCAGCCGGCGAAGGTGCCGGTCTCGAAGCCACCGTTGACGATGACGTTGCTGACGGGCGCCGTCACGGTGAGGGCGAGCGTGCGTCGAGTGGATGGCCGAGGCAGCGGTGCCGGTGATCGTGACCGTGACCGGGCCGCCGAGCGTCGCCCCACCGGACGCGGTCAGGGTGAGGGTGGAGCTGCCCCCGGCGCTGACCGAGGCCGGGCTGAAGCCCGCCGTCACGCCCGACGGGAGGCCGCTCGCCGCCAGGCTGATGCTCTCGGCGCTGCCCGAGACGAGGGCGGTGCTGATCGTGCTCGTGCCGGATGCTCCCTGGGCCACCGAGACCGAGGTCGGGCTGGCGCTGATGGAGAAGTTGTTCGTGACGGGCGCCGCAGACCCGAAGGCAGCGATGCCGTTCGGCGTGCCCAGGCCGGTCGGCCCGTCGTAGCCGGTCACCGCCGGTGCAGAGGTACGGAGCCGCCGCAGCTGCCGTTGCTGCCGCTCGTCACGTCGTACAGGTGAGCCCGGGCTGGCGGCGTACAGGTAGCTCGCCGGATAGGTGCCGGACTCGCGGGGGTCCCGGCGAGCGCGTAGGTCGAGGCGATGATCGGCGAGGAGGCGCTCGTGCCGCCGACCACCAGCCAGCCGCCGTAGCCGTACGTGTCGTAGACGGCCACCCCGGTGTTCGGGTCGGCCACGGCCGACACGTCGGCCACCGTCCGCCCGGCGGCGCAGCCGGAGTCGGTCTGCCAGGCGGGCTTCGACTCGTAGGCCGAGCAGCCGCTCCCGGCGCCGGACCAGGCCGACTCCGTCCAGCCGCGGGCGCCTCCGCCCTGGGTCAGGGTCGTCCCGCCGACCGCGACCACGTAGGGCGAGGCCGCCGGGTACTCGACCCCGTAGCCGCTGTCGCCGCTGCTCGCGGTGATCGCGACGCCCGGGTGGTTGTAGTAGGCGGCGTCGAGGGTGCTGTCACTCGAGGAGTCGCCCCCGCCGTAGCTGTTGGAGACCGCGACCGCGCCCAGCGTCACCGCCCGGTTGACGGCGGTCCCGAGGTCGGCGAAGGAGGCGGAGCTCGCCTCGACGAGCAGGATGTGGCAGTTCGGGCAGATCGCCGACACCATCTCGAGGTCGAGCGCGATCTCCAGGCCCCAGCCGGAGTTCGCCGGCGGGTAGCTGGTGCCGCCGCTCTGGTTGACCTTGCGGAAGCAGCCGTTGGCCGTGGTGCAGGCGGGAAGGCCGAACTGGGAGCGGTAGGCCGCGAGGTCGGACTCGGCGTTGGGCTGGTCGTAGGCGTCGACGACGGCCACGGTCCTGGCCCGCACCACCGCTGTTGAGGGACGCCGCTCGCGAGGTTGTAGGCGGCCTGCAGGGCTCGACGGGCCGTAGCCCGACGGGAGGCGAGGGGCGTGAGCTGGGAGCTCGGCCCTGCCGCGATGTCGGTCCGGACCAGCGACAAGCAGCGCGCGAAGCCCGGAGCGGCCGTGCCGCAGACCGCCGCCGAGGAGGGCGCGGAGTGCGCCTGGGCGGCCGGGCTCGAAGCCGCGAACGCCGGTACTGTCGGCAGCGCGGCCGCGGAGGCGGCGCAGAAGCGCCATCGAGACGAGCAGCGCAGGGAGTGTCAGACGGATCCTGACCCCGGCCCGGAAACCTCGGGCCTCGCGGCCGCCCGCGGAATGGCGAGCGGTCGACCGTGGGGCAGCTGGCGCCGGCCATGTTGGGCGCGACACCGCGCGCCGAAAATTCGCCCTGGCCCGATTGCTCATGCTGAGGTAGGTCCCCCGACTTCGTGGCGCGCTGTGTTGGGGACACGATAGCCCGTCGCACGCTTGAGAGGCGCCGGATTACGATTGGCCTCACGCGTCGCATCCGGATGGGGGTTCAATGGACGGCGCTGCGGCCCGGGAGGGCACCAGCGGGCCCGGGGGTCCGAGACCTCGACGTCTTGCGCGAGGACGCCGCCCCGTTCACACCGCCCGCCGCTCGCATTGACCCCCCGCCGACCGCGGGGCTACACTCCGGCTGCCTCACCGGAGCGCCCACCGCCGTCTCGCGGCCGGGTCCGGCCGGGCATCCAGAATCGCACGGAGGACCTCTCCCCCAGTGGAGACCGGACCAAGTCCCGCCGGCGCGCGCGGCGCCGGCACCCCCCACGAGGTCCGCCCCGTCCGTTGAGCGGTGCGGTGCCGGCGCGCGAGGCGCCCGGCCCGCGACCACCCAGAGGCGGGACGGTCCCGCCCCCGAGGTGGCCATGCTCTTCCTGAGCCAGTGCATCGGCCGGCCCGTCCGTGATCCGTCGGGCGAGCCGATCGGCAAGGTTGCCGACCTGATCGTCGCGATCGGCGACCGATATCCGCCCGTCACCGGCCTGGTCGTCATCACCGACCGGCGCCGCATCTTCCTGCCCTGGACGTCGGTCGCGCACATGGATGCGAGCGGCGCGCAGCTGCGCATCCTCACGATCGACATCGGCAAGTTCCGCCAGCGCCCCGACGAGATCCTGCTCAAGGGCGACCTGCTGGACAAGCAGATCGTCGACATCGAGGGGCGCAAGGTGATCCGCGTCAACGACGTGAGCCTCGACGAGATCGAGGGCGCGCTCCATGTCGTCGCTGTCGACGTCGGGGCCGCCGGGCTCATGCGCCGGCTCGGTTTCGAGGGACCCTTCCGTACGCTCGCCCGAAGCCTCGGCCGCAGCGTCCCGGCGCGCTACATCGACTGGGAGGACGTGGACCCGCTCGACAGCACGATCGCCAGCGTCCGGCTGCGGGTGCCCCACAGCAAGCTCGCCCAGCTCCACCCGGCCGACCTCGCCTCGATCGTCGAGCAGCTCGCGCCGCGCGACCGGGCCGGCATCCTGGCCGCCCTGAACGACGAGGCGGTCGCGGACGCGATGGAGGAGATGGAGCCCGAGACCCAGGTCGACGTGCTCGAGGACCTCGCCCCCGAGCGTGCCGCCGACATCCTGGAGGAGATGTCGCCCGACGACGCGGCCGACCTCGTGGCTGACCTGGACCAGGACACCCGCGACGAGATCCTCTCGCACATGGAGCAGGACGAGGTGGACGAGGTCCAGCAGCTGCTGGGCTACCCCGAGGATTCCGCCGGCGGGATCATGACCACCGGGTTCATCGCTCTGGCGGCGCACCTCACTGCGGCCCAGGCGATCGACCGCCTGCGCGAGCTGGAGCCGGACGCGGAGACCATCTACTACGTCTACGTGACCGACGACGACGGCCGGCTCGTCGGCGTGCTGTCCCTGCGCGACCTGATCGTCGCGCCGCCCGGCGCCGCCGATCGGCGACGTGATGATCCACGAGCCGGTGGCCGTCGCCGCCCTCGCGGACCAGGACGAGGTCGCGGAGGTCGTCGCCCACTACAACCTGCTCGCCGTGCCGGTCGTGGACGAGGAGGGCCGGCTCGTCGGGATCGTGACCGTGGACGACGCGCTCGACACCGTGATCCCCACGGCCTGGAAGAAGCGCCTTCCGCGCATCTTCAGCCGGTAGTCGGGCGTGACCCAGCAGCAGGGCCGCGAGCGGGGCCAGGGGCCGGGCCAGCAGCGGGGCCAGGGGCCGGCGTCGGGCCAGCCGCGCGGAACTCGCGCGCGCGTCCTCCGGCCGCTCCCGCGGATTCCCGCCTGGCGGGTCCGGCTGCTTGCCGTCCTTGCCGTCCTGGGCCCGGGGCTCGTCAGCGGCTTCGCCGACAACGACGCGGGCGGCATCACCACCTACTCGATCGTCGGGGCACAGCTGGGCTACGCGCTCCTGTGGGTGATCCTGGCCAGCCAGGTGGTCCTCTTCTTCACCCAGGAGGTCGGCGCGCGCCTCGGGCTTGCGACGGGCAAGGGCCTCATGGGCCTCATCCGCGAGCGCTGGGGCGTGCGCTGGGCCGCCTTTGCCGCGCTCCTCATGCTCACCGCCAACCTGGGCTCGACCGTCGCCGAGTTCGCCGGGATCGGGTCCGCGCTGGGGCTCTTCGGCGTGCCACCCCAGGTCAGCGCCGCCGTCGCGGCGGTGGTCGTGGTCGGCTTCATCGCGCTGGGCAGCTACAGCCGGGTGCAGTACCTGTTCGTGGGCGTCGGCATCCTCGTGTCCGCCGCGTACGTCATCTCGGCCTTCCTGGCCGGGCCGGACTGGGGCGTTGCCGCCCAGAACCTGGTGATCCCACACCTGACCGCGTCGCCGGTCTACTGGCTGGCCGTCGTCGGGACCGTCGGCACCACGATCACGCCGTGGGGCCAGGCGTTCATCCAGTCGTACGTGGCCGACAAGGGCCTGCACCCGGACGACCTGCCGGCCAGCCGCCTCGACGTCTTCGCCGGGGCGCTTCTGACGAACCTCATCGCCGGCTTCATCCTGATCGCCTGCGCCGCGACGCTCTTCCCGGCCGGCATCACGATCCAGAGCGCGGCCGACGCCGCGAAGGCCCTCGAGCCGCTCGCCGGACCCGGCGCCACGGCCCTGTTCGCCGGGGGCCTCCTGGGCGCGTCCTTCCTGGGCCTGGGCGTGGTGCCGATGACGAGCGCCTACACGACCTGCGAGGCGTTCGGCTGGGAGACCGGCGTCAACTGGAACTGGCGCGAGGCGCCCGCGTTCTACGGGCTGCTGGCCTTCTTCATCGGCTTCGCCGCGCTCTTCGTGATGATCCCCGGGCTGCCGCTCATCCAGGTCATGTTCCTGGCCCAGGTCCTCAACGCCCTCCTGCTGCCGTTCATCCTCGTGTTCGTGATGCTGCTGGCGCGCGACCGCTCGATCATGGGGGCGCTCGCCAGCGGCCGCATCCTGGGCACGATCGGCTGGGTCTCCACGGCCGTCCTGATCCTGCTCTCGCTGGTCCTCGTGGCGACGGCGGTGGTCGGCGCGGGCTGACGTCGACTTGCGCCGGCGCGGCGCCTGCGTTCCGCGCTCGCCGACCCCGACCACGAAGAGGGCCCCCGCCGTGTCGGCGGGGGCCTCTCGCTCAGGTTCTGGGTGGTTCGCCCGGGAGCGCGTCAGCGCGCCCGGAGCAGGGGTCACTGCACGAGGTAGTACTCGCGGGCCGTGTAGCGGCTGATCGAGTTGTAGGGGGTGCGGGGCGCGTAGGCGCGGACGTACCAGGCACCCTTCGCGCCGAACCGGAACGTGTGCTCGCGACGCCCGAGGTGTTGGTCAGCGACGTTGCGCTCGGTCTTGAGCACCCAGGCGCCGCCGACCTTCCGGTAGATCCGGAACGTGACCGTCGTGGGCGCGAGGTCGGCCCGGGTGGGATGGACGGTCGTGCTGAAGGTGATCGAGGTCCCGCCGGGGATCGCCTTCGTGCCGCTGTGGTGCGGGCTCAGGGTGCTGACCGTCTGGCGGACGCCGACGATGTAGACCGTGCTCGTCGCGGCACCGAGGTCGGTCGTGCCCAGGAACCGGGCCCGGACGTAGCCGGTCCGGGTCGGGACATAGCTGAAGGAGGCGAAGCCCGCCGCGTTGGTGGTCAGGTTCGCGATCGTCGTCCAGGGGACGCCGACGCTCGTGTACTCGAGGATGAACGGCCGGTAGGCGCCGCCCGTCCCGAACTGGACGGAGAACGTGTCCGGCTCACCGTAGGTGACCATCCCGCGCGAGCGGGTCAGGCTGATCGTGGCAGGGGGTGAGCCCGACAGTGAACGCGCTGGACGTCGCGCGAGGTGAGGCCGGCAGATGTCGCCGCCGAGTGTGTAGCCACTCCCGCGCTGTTGATCGTACAGCCGGTGAACGTCGCGAGGCCACCTACAGCCGCGACGGGTGAGCCCGCCGGTGCAGGTGAGCGTTCCGGCAGCCGGGTTTGCGCCGATCGCCAGTGTCACCGATCGCGTCGAGTCAGTGCCGGTCGCGATCGTGTTGCCACCTGCGTCCTGGATCGCCATGACGGGCTGGACTGGGAATGAACTGGGCGACGACCGAGTTGCCGGGCTGGCTGGTGAAGCCGAGCTTGGCTGGCCGGCCCGACCGTGATGGCGAACGAGCTGCGGCTGATCGATCAGTCTGCGGTCGTGGTCGCGACGAGCCGGTACGGGTTCGTCGCCTGGGCCGATCATGTCGATGGAGCAGCCGCGAAGGTCGCGACCCTGGCCGAGTCGGACGAGCGAGAGGCCGCTCGTGCACGAGAGGGTCGCCGGTGGCCCCGGTCCGCCGGCAGGATGGAGAGCGTGACGACCGTCGTCGAGTCATGCACGGCGATTGCCGAGTTCACTCGACCGCCGACGGATGGCGCAACTGGGAACGCGGCGCCGGCGACCGCGCTGGTCGGCTGCGCGTAGAACACGAGCTTGGTTCGCCGACGATCTGAACGCCGTAGCTGACTGACCGCCGCCGGGCCGCTGGAGTGCGCGGTGATGGTGTACCCGAGGCCGGCATTGTTGATCTGGCAGCGCGGCGAAGCTGGCGAGGACCCCGGCGGAGGTGAGCTGCGTGCCGCACGTTCAGCGGGCCCGGGGTGCAGTGAGCGTCCCGCTGCTCGGGTTGCTCGTGATTGCGAGACTGACGGTGTATGCGCCCTGAGGAGTCGATGTTCCCGCCTGCATCGGCGACTGCCGACGATCGGCTGGGCGGGGTTAACGCCGACCCCGGCGACCCCGAGGTCGGCTGCTGGGAGAACACCAGCTTGTACGCGGTCCCCACGGAAATCGCGATGGGCCGGTCACCGCGGATCGGCGCGGCCTGACCTGAGACGTTGCCTTCAAGCGTGTACGGTGCCGGCCTTGTCGAGTGCGCATCCCGCGAAAGTCGCGATCGCCTCGCCGGCGACATCCGCGGCGTCACGGGGTTCGTCGTGCAAGTAACGCTGCCGCCCGTCGGATACGTGTTGACCGCGAGCGTGACCGGGTTGAGCACCTTGTTGCCGAAGCTATCAGCCGACTTGACCTTGGGCTGTTGGGCGAGGGCCGTACCCCCGGTCCCGGTTGAACTCGGCAGCTGGCTGAAGGTCAGGATCGGGGCGCCAAGGACCGATCCCAGGGTTCCGATAGCTGCCACCCGGAAGACCTGTCGCCGTTCCCGATCGGTGATCGTGAGCCGAGGGCACCGGCGTGGTGCCGTTCGGACGTACGCCCAGGCCACTGAACGTGATGACGCAGGCGGTCGCGGTCGACGCCGACGCGATCGACGACCGTCGCTGTGCCGGCAAGAACGCGTGGTCGCACCGAGAGCGCAGTCGCCGGTCTTCGTGGCGGTGCCTGCGCCCGGATTGAACTCGAAGCCGGACGGCGCGGTGAGCACGTGATCGTCGCCCAAGCCGAACACGCCCGTCGCATTCTCATTGATGATGGGCCCAGCTGAGCGTCGTGTAGGTCCCAGTGCCGGGCGACGCCGAGGATGTGTCAAGCGAGATCGCAACTCCCTCCGGAGGCCGGCGTGACACTCGGTGATATGGCCAACACGGTCCCCGCGAAAGGGAACAACGCCGCGACGAGCGCGCCGCCGCTGATCGCGACCGCAAGACGCGCACGGAAATGTTGCTCGGGTCTGTTCATGACCACCTCCGACTTACCGACGCCCCGATTGTTCCCGGGTTTCCGAGCCGCCGGCATCGAACGAGTATGCCGGCTCGGCAACGCCGACATATCCTCAGGCCGCGCGGGATAGCGGCTCACGCCGAATGTACGGACCGCGGATGACCGCTGCATTACGCTCCGTCATGCGCCTGCGCATCGCGGTCCGCTACCGGGCGGCAGCTCGCATCAGCGCCCGATCGGCCAGCGCACCCATGAGCTGGACCCAGTCGAGTAGTCAGGTGCCCAGCCGGCCGTGGCGCGCCAACGGTAGAGCGCGCTCCCTGACGGCGTCCACGCGACGATCGCACGTCCCGAGGCGTCCTGCGCCGATTGAGCGTCCCGACAAGGCGCCAGGAGCGCGAGACCGGGCTCCATCGCTCCAGGCGGAAGGCGACGGCAACGCCGGTCGAGGCGCACCGAGGCGACGATCGAGACGGGGCGCCGACGCGTCCGGCATGCGACGCCGCGACGACCAGTTGAGCGGGACCGTGCGCCGGACCGAGACCACGGCGCGCACGCTGCCGGCCCCGAAGCCGGCAACTGCCGGCACCAGGAGGCGATACTCGGTCGTGGCGACGGCCTGACGGGGGTGGAGAAGCTCCCGTCCGGCGCCACCGGAACCGTCCCGAGCGCGATCGTCAGGAGGCTGCCCACCGGTTGCGCCTCGAGCGTCAGCGACGAAATCCCGGGGGGAGGTCAGCCGTCCGGCGAGGAGCGCCTGGCGCCCTTGTCGACCAACGCCGGGCGCCGCCTTAGCGTACGCCGGGCCCCGGCCGATCCGTGGCGACCCACGAACCGACGGGTGCGACGAGGTTGCCGGCGAAGTCGCGCACGGCACCCACCGTCAGCACGTAGGCGCTTCCACTGGTCAGGTCCACCGACGGTTGGTAGGACGGCAGTGCTCGGCGAGACCAGGTGAAGGTCCCGGGAATGAGTGCCCCTCCAGGCGTCTGGACGACGAGGCCCAGCTGCGTCCACGATGCCGGGTCGATGGCCTCACTGAATGTGAGCGTGATAGTTGGCCGCGCGCCGACGAGGTCATTGTCGATTGCGGGGTCAACGGACGTGACGCTCGGCCGTTCGGTGTCGAGCACGATGCTCGCCGACGACCGGCGCCGAGGCGACTCCCGCGCTGTTCTCGACCTTCGCCCACAGCGTCTTCGTCCCGTCGCCGTCCGGGAACGTCCAGGACGAAACGGCCTGGTAGGGCTGCCACGGCTGCCACGTGGTCCCGTCACTGCTGAATGCCATCCGGGCCGGCCCGGAGAGGCTGCCGGACGCTGTCAGCCCCGCGGACACGGTCGTGCTGTTCGTGCGGCCCTGACCCCCGTCCAAGGACGAGCGTGGTCACCGGCGCGCGATCCCGGACCACCTGGACGACGAGCGTGTATGTCCCGACTGCCGCGGTCGCCGAGTTCAGGTCGATGTAGAAGTGACCGCCGACCGGGGTGGCGTACGAGACGGACTCCGTGCTGGTCGGGCCGGTGGACCGGGCGACCACACCCTGGTTCGTCACGACGGTCGTCGCCGAGCTATCGAAGAGATACAGGTCGAAATCCGTGCCGGAGGACCCGGTTAGGCTGGCCAGGATGACCGAACCGGGGCAACGTCCAGCCGGTATACCACGTCGTAGATGTCCCCGCCGAGCGTCCCGACGACGACGCCGGGCGTGAGCGGGACCCCGGGATGTCCGAGGAGCTGTCGGCGGCGCGCGACCCCGCAGGCGAGCGGCCCAGAGACGCCGAGCAGGACTGCCACCACCTTGCGAGCGCCACGGCGGGACGCCGGCGTGGCCCGTGAACTTCGTGATCTGTGCCCATCGGCGTGGAGTCTACCTCCCAGGCGACGAGATCGGCCCCGGGGGTGATGCCCCGGGGCCGATCTTCACGCTTCGGATGTCATCCGATGGCCGGCGCGGGCCGGCCACGGGCGAGTCGGAGGGCTACTTCCAGTACGCGCCGAGCGCCTTGGAACGCTGACCGCGTTGTGTGGCGTTGCCCGGCAGCTGGACGCGGACGTTGATCGCGGCAGCAGAGTTGGACTTCCAGGCGAACGTCACGATGCCGTTCGCATCAGCCCACGCGGACTTGAGGTACTTGGGCCGCCCCAGGCACCGTCGATCTTCTTGGCCACGAGGACGTTCACGCGCTGGCCGGCAAGCGCCGTCCCGCCCGTGAACTTCCAGGTGATGTACTTGCCAACTTGGCCTGGGTCTTCGGGGTCTTGTGGTGTAGCCGCTGGTCGGGTTGAGCCCGAGCGCGCTGTACGCGCCGATGCTGAGCTTCGGCGCAACGCCGATCTTGGCGTTCGAGACGATGGACTGGAACGGCACAGAGCACCGGGAGGTCGGCTCACCGTCGCCGTTGTCGCCCATCACTCAAGAGCACCGGGCCCGCACCGGGCATCCGCCGTGGTGGTGTAGTGGATGTTGCTGATAGTGATGACGCCCAGGGCGTTGAACGACTGCTGGGTGACGTGGAACTCGAACGAGTTCGGCTGGATGGTCGGATGAGTACTACTCGTAGTACTGGTAGACCGACGCGGGCAGCCCGGCGTACGCCACCGTATCAGCCAGCAGCCCGTGACGCAGAGTTCGTCGTGATGACCGGCAGATGTCGTGTGCCGCGTGGTCATGAACGTGTCCTGGGTGCGTGAACGCCGTTGACGGCCCGCGGCACGATGGTCACGCACATGTCCTGATGGGCTGGAACTGGCCGTTGAGCGTTTCGCGATCGCCAGGTTGCCCGCCAGGCTGTCGCGGTGCCGGCCGGGATGGACGGCTGGCTGAGCGCGGCCACGACGACGCCGCTCTTGAAGGCGCGGGTCGCGATTGGACACGAGGCTACGAGCGGCACTGTCGTGTGAGACGTCGCCGTGGCGGCCGACCAGGACGTTGACCTGGGTCGTGCCGGGGGCAAATCGCCGGCGACACTCAAGCGGGGGCCGTTGGGGCGCCGGTCGGGAGGACCGCGCCGTTCGCGTCGAGCCGCGGATCTCGATCGTCGAGGCGACGGTCGACGCCGAGTAGACGGTCCAGTAGGCGCAGTTGCCGCCGCCGAACGGTGCCGGGACGGCGTCCGCCAACGAGGCCGTTGAGGAGCTTGAGGTTACCGGTCGTGACGACGGCGTACGGAAGCCGGGTGAAGGTCTCGCCGGTGGTAGGCACAGGCCGAACGTGTTGTTGGTGCCCGTGCCGGCCTGGAAGAACCCGCGCCGGTCTCGGTCAGGGTGATCAGCCCGGTCGACTGGTTGTTGTAGTTGATGTAGATGGTCGGCTGCGCGGCGACGCCGGCGATCACGCGGCCCACGTACGCGATCGTGTTCGCGGTCACCGAGACCGTGATCGCAGGGCTGGACGTGATCGTGACGTTGACCGCGGTGCCGGCCGGGACCGTCGATGCGACGTCAAGCATGATGTTGCTCAGCGTCACGTGTTCGTGACGATCGAGGTCGAGGCTGTCGTGATGGCCACGGAGCAGCTCGTCCGGTCGAAGGACAGGGTGCACAAGGCGCCGCCTGCGGCGCCACCGCGGTAGGTCACCGTCGGCGAAGCCGAGAACAGGACGCCGGCCGCGCTCAGCGTGAAGGTGAGCGTGCCCACCGGGATGTAGGCTCGCCGGACGAGGCGGTCTCGCCCAGGTACGTGCTGGCGGCATCCTGGTTCTGCTGGCCGACGCTGATCGTCGGAACGTGCCGCTGACGTTCTGGATCGCCGCGACGCCGATCGTGCCGGGCGAGGCAAGCGAGGTCAGGGACGCGCAGGCCGCGACGGTCTGCGTGACGGTCGTGCCGAACGGCGTGGCCGGCCGCGCCGGCGGCGAACGTCACGTCTGGATGCCGCCCGGAGGCCGTGACCGCCGGTGACGCCAGTCGGATCCGAGGCGTCCGAGAAGTTGGCGGTCGTGTTGGACCCGCCGGTGATCGCGAAGCCGCCGTCGAGGTAACGAGCACGTTGACCGCCTCGCGCCGGCGCCGGATGGCGGCCTGCAGGGTCCCGGTCGCCGTTGTCGGTGGCAGCCGAGGAGGCAGGCCGCAAGGCCCCACGCTGTGGCAGTTGCCGTGATCGCACCCGCGGTCGCGCTGCCTGCAGCCTGGATCTTCCAGCCGGAGACCGTGATCTGCTGCGCGTTGATCGGTGTCAGTGCCCGTCGTCGTGACCGACGATCTGTCGGTGTATCCGGCCGGCGCCGAACCCGACGACGCCAGCGCGCCGGTTGCGCCGAGCGAGCCGGGCGCCCGTGAAAGTCACACGGCGCCGATGAAGCCGCGGGTGCTGGACGTCTGCGTAGTCCGTGAGCGTGACGATGAGCTGGCCGCGCCAGCCGGGAAGCAGCCGGCGCGTTCTCGGTGAACGTGAACGAAGCCCGTGGCAGTCGAGCGTGCCGCCGGCAGGAACGTCCCGACCGACCCCGTCGTGGTGCTGGCCACTGCGGCCGGCGCCACGACGGTGGCAAGAAGCGAAGCGACAAGCGCGGCACTCGTGCCGAGGCTGATCGCCTTCTTCATAAGATTCAAGTGAATTCCTCCCATAGGGGATTGATAGTCTGGTGCGTGGACCGGGGCTGTCGGCTCCCGGGTGCGGGTCGGTCCTGGGGCTCCTTTCGTCGTGTCGACCGATCCGGCTCTCGTTTGTTCCATTGCCTTGCGCAAGGCCCGGAACGGCGTGGCGGGCCCTGCCCGCCTCGCAGTTACGGCGATGTTGGGGACGGCGCTTCTGACGGCGCCGGGGTTGGGGTCGGTGACGGGGCGACCGACGGCGGTGGAGTCCGCCGTGGCTTCTCCGTCGGCGACGGGATTGGAGACGGCGAGAGGGTGGGCGACGGTTCCGCGGTCGCGCTGGGCGACGGCGCGGGGGTCGCGCTCGGTTCCGGCGAGGCTGGCGGAGGGCGACGGGCTGGGGGACGGAACCGGGGTTGGTTCGGGGGTGACCACCGGCTTCGCGGTGGGGACCGGGGTCGCGACGACGGCCGGCGGGGTCTCCGCAGGCGCAGTCGACTCGACCTTCGTCGGCGCAGGCGTCGGCGTCATGTCCGGGGCGACTGTAGCATGCGGAGTGGGCGCCGGGGCAGGTTGTGTGAAGAATGCAGCGGCCAGGACGAACGCGCCGCCCAGGAACGCGACGGTCACGATCGCGACCATCAGCGTTCCCGTGGTGCGCACGGCGCCCCGCAGGACCTGGGTCCGCAGGTTCGCCAGCCACGAGCGGTGGTCGTGCCGCCTGGCCCGGTCGGCGATGGCCGCGGCGTAGATCCGCTCGTCCAGGTCCGGCGCGGGCGGCGGCGTCGGGAGGCTGCCGAGCAGCGCCAGCAAGCGCGTGGTCCCGCCGATCTCGGCCGCGCAGGCCGGGCACTCCTTCACGTGGGCCGCGAGACGCGCGGCATCCTGCGCGAGGAGGTCGTCCACGAGGAACGCGTCGATCAGGCGGCGCGCGGCAGCGTGATCGAGGGGCCCGCGGACGGACGGAGACTGGCTCACATCCTATGAATGGCGGAGAGAGGCCGGAAAGTTGCAGCGAGCCGTACGAGCTCCGGCCGATTGGGAGGTGATCAGGGAAGGGTGGGCAGGCCGAGCGGGTTGCACGAGGCAGGAGCAGGTGGCACCTTCGTTGATTGGAGCTCGGCGACCCGATTGAGCTCGTCGACGCTCAGCACGAGGGCGCCGGGCTGAAGCCCAAGGGGCACCCCGCTCCGGTCAACCGGGCGGGCGAACCAGGCGTCCCACGACTTCCGGGCAAGGTTGGCGTGAACGTGATGCGATTTGGGTTGCCGTTGGTCGATCCGCCAAGGCGGTAGGGCACATGCGGGTGAGCGAGCGCTTCCCACTCCGGGCTACCGGGTGGCCACCGCTCCGCAGGGCCGGCCTGGACCCAGGCCGGCCCTGCGATGGTCGGGTATATCGTCGGCGTTGGGGTTGCGACAGTTACGGAGGGCGCGACCGGCACGGTCGGCGGGGGGTTACGACGCATGCCCGACGCCGAAACCGAACGCGGCCGCGACACACAGGATCCGGACCTGTCGCAGCGTTGATATTTATGTGCGTAGACGACCGTGGCCGAGCACATCAGTCGCTCGCACTCGCCGTCCCACAAGACCACGCGATCGCCCGGCTTATCGCAGCACGACCGCGGGGCGCCAAGCCTACGGGGCCTTGACGATCACAGTCTTACTGGCGTTCATCTTCACGTTCTGGCACCGCCCGACGTTGATCGTGTGGGTCGTATCGAAGAACGAACCCTGGACGACTCCGCCCGGGCACGTAATATGGAATGGTACCGACGAGTAGATTAGGGCATCGGCGTCCGCAGTCCCAGGCGGAAGGGCAAACGAGCAGACCCTGGAGTCGAAGCAGTCGCGGTGCTCATCCGGTGCCGCATTGCTCTCGAGCACAATCTGGCTGAGCACGACGTTGCTCGTGACCTTCAAAGTTGTGAAGCATCGGAAGGTCACGACTCCAGTGACGGGATCCACGTCCGTGTACAGCGTCCCGGTGATGACCGGCGTAGGCGAGCACGCGAGATCCCGATCGCAGGCGCCATGGGTGGCGGTACCGTCTTGTTCCAGCTCAGAGCTCGTTCGCCACTCGCGCAATGCTTGGTCGGCGCATCGATCACCCGGAGCGCACCGGTGCTGGTGCTATAGCAGGCGCTGATCACCCCGGAGCCCGAGGGAATGAGGCGACCGCGACGCCAAACAGGAATCGACCAGCGCGAGAGCCGTGCCGATCGCAATCCCAGCCTTGAACCCACTGGGTCGATGCAGCCGAGCCATGGTAGCCTCCCTCAGACGAACACGGACCGCGCGGCGCACTCGCACCCGCCCACGGCGGTCATTCCGGTTGCGCCGCCGGTCTACGGTATCGTCTCTGCCCCGATCTTCCAACCCGGACTCTCGGGGCAACACCTCAGCCGCCGGCGATCCGCTCAGGCACGGGCCGGGCATCGGGTCGCTCGCCAGTCCGGGCGGTGTCGCCGATTGTCCCCGTATGCCGGCCATTCGGGCCGCTCGTCGCGACGCCGGGGGTTCGACGTCGACTGAGGTCGCGCCCGGACCCTCCAACTCTGCAGCCAATCCCGCACGTAGGAGCTTCGTCCCCCGGAGAAGATGGCTCTTATACGTGTTGAGCGGCAGGTCGAGCGCGCGAGCGGCCTCCGCGTACTCGAGGCCCATCACGTGCCGCAGCACGACAGCGGCCCGGTACCTGAACGGGAGCTCCCCGATCGCATCTGACACGGCACGTCGAAGATCCGCGGCTTCCGCGGAGGCGTACGGGTCCGTGCCCGGGCTCGTGTCGGCGAGGGCCCCGAGCCCCAGGTGATCGCCGTTCAGACCCGACGCTCTGTGGTCATCGTCGCGGAACGTAGGCGCATCAATGGATACCTTCGGTCGGGCTCGCTGGCGGCTCGCTGCGCGGGTGGCAGTCCGCAGCGTGATCGTGTTGAGCCAGGCCGCGAGCGACGGGCGCGGCTCGAAGCGCTCCATCTGCCGAAAGGCGGCAATGAACGCCTCCTGAACCACGTCCTCTGCCGACTCGCGGTCGAGCAACAGGCGGTAGGCGAGCGTGTACAGGCGGGGTCGATGGAGCCGGACGAGGACAGCGTAGGCCGCCTCCGATCCCTCCTTGCATCGTCGGACGAGCTCCTGCTCGTCCCGACCCCACTCGTCCAACCAGTACCTCCGAAGGGCCTGTCCCGAGTCTCGCCGGGGCGTGTTCCCGGTTTCGGGCAGGTCATCGCGTCGGGAGCGGAACCTTCACACCATGAACGCCGGTGCCGTCTATTCCCGAGCTGTACCGTCCACGCTCAAGTAGGCCGCCCCGATTTGGCAGCTTGGCATGAGTCTGCCACACGAGGTCCAGCGGTGCGCCAATCGTCGCGGGCATATCGCCGCGGCACCACTCCTCGATGAACCCTTGACCGCGACACGCGCTACGCTGATACAAGTGAGGTCAGCCCATGATTCGACACGTCCGCATACTTGCGATGGCGGCGCTCCTCGGTCTGGGGGCCGGAGCATGCGGTCCGGTCACCCCGACTGGCTCACCGACGACCCCCTCAGCGTTACCGGCAAGTGCATCTCCAACGTCCCGTCCCGGAATCGTTGGGCCCGCCTGGGCCCAGGAAGCGGCGGCGCGGTGGGAGCCTGGGAGCCCGCAATGGAATGCGCTCGCCCAGCTGGACGTTCCCTACCGCTACGGCGGCTCGGAGTTCGGGAATCCGAACGGGATCACCTTCACACCGGCCCTCGCGAGGCGGTGGTGGGACGCCTGGTTCGCCCATCCTGTGGACCGGCGCGCGGTTCCCCCCGGACTCCAGCCGGGTGCATTGGTGCTGAGCGCTGATGAGGTGAAGCGAGTAGCCGAACTCCAGGCTGGGTCGCTGCCGCCTGCCCCGGCCGACTACAACCCGCTCGGATTGCCGATCGTTCCTTGATCTGAGGACCCGCCCAGCAACCCGCGCCCTCGCCGCTACATCATCGCGAGGCCGCCGTCCACCCCCAGGACCTGGCCCGTGATGTAGGCGGCCTCGTCGGAGGCGAGGAAGGCGACGGCAGCCGCGACCTCGTCGACGGAGGCGAAGCGGCCGAGCGGCGTGGCGGCCTTGATCGCGTCCTTGACGGTGTCGGGCAGCGTGTCGGTCAGCTCGGTGATGACGAAGCCGGGGGCGATCGCGTTGACGGTGATGCCGCGCGAGGCGACCTCGCGCGCGGTCGCCTTGGTGAGCCCGATCAGGCCCGCCTTCGAGGCCGAGTAGTTGGCCTGGCCGGCGTTGCCCATCTGCCCGGACACGCTGGACATGTTGATGATCCGCCCGGCGCGGGCCTTGATCATCGGGCGCATCACGGCGCGGGTCATGTTGAACGCGCCGGTGAGGTTGACGGCCAGGACGTCGGCCCAGGCCTTGTCGGTCATCCGCATGATCAGGTCGTCGCGGGTGATGCCGGCGTTGTTGACCAGGATGTCCACCCGGCCCAGCTCCTTGAGCGTCTCCTCGACGAGCGCGCCGCAGGCCGCCGCGTCCGTGACGTCACCGCCGATACAGACGCAGCGCCGGCCCATCGCCTCGACGTCGTCCCGCGTGTGGTCCTCGACCGTGCAGGCCAGGCGGTCGAGGAAGGCGATCTCGGCGCCCTGCCGGGCGAGCGTGAGCGCGACGGCGCGGCCGATCCCGCGCGAGCCGCCGGTCACGATGGCCACCTTGCCGGTGAGATCGAACATGCGGGAACCTCCGTGTGGCTGGACTGGGGCGCGGCGGCGGCCGGTGACCCCAGCGTCAGGAGACCGGCGCGCGAACCGGCGGGTCGCCGGGGACGACGTCGTCGAGCGGGACCGCCACCGGGCCGGGAGCGGCGAGGACGGCGGCGAGCTGGGGCGGGATGGGGTCCACCGAGTCCCAGTCGACCGGGAGGCGGACCCGGATCTCGTCGGGCCGGATTGCGGCGGCGCGGGCGCCGGCGGCGGGATCGGCGGTCCATTCGAAGGCGACCGCCCCGGACGTGAAGCCGGCGCCGAACGCCACGATCACGACGTTGTCGCCCTGCCGGATCCGCCCGGCGTCGACCGCCTCGGCGAGGGCGAGCGGGACGCGACGCCGCGGACGTGTTGCCGTAGCGGTCGAGGTTGACGAACATCCGCTCCATCGGCAGCCCGAGACCCTTTGCCACGGCCTCGATGATCCGGATGTTCGCCTGGTGCGGGATGAACAGGTCGATCTGGTCCGGGCGGAGCCCCGCCTTCGCGATCGCCGCCAGCGCCGTGGAGGCGAGCGTCTTGGTGGCGAACCGGTAGGTCTCCCGCCCCTCCATCCGGATGAAGTGTTCGCCGCGACCGACGGTTGCCGCCGAGGGCGGGCTCTTCGACCCGCCGGCCGGCAGCCAGATCATGTAGGCGCCGGACGGCTCGGTGGTCAGCTCCACCCCGTGCGGCACGGCGGGGCCGTCCGTGGCCGAGACCACGACCGCACCCGCGCCGTCCCCGAACAGGATGCACGTGGCCCGGTCCGTGTAGTCGAGGAAGCGGGTCAGGAGCTCGGCGCCGATCACGAGCACGTGGCGGGCCATCCCCGCGGTCACGTATGCGTGCGCCGTGGCGTACGCATAGACGAAGCCGGAGCAGGCCGCCGCGACGTCCATCGCGGCCGCCCGGGTGTTCCCGATCGCCTCCTTGACGAGCGACGCGGTGCTCGGCATCCAGTAGTCGGGCGTCAGGGTCGCGACGAGGATCAGGTCGATCTCGTCCGGATCCAGGCCGGCGACGGCGATCGCGCGCGCCCCGGCGACCGCGGCCATGCTGGCGGTGGTCTCGTGGGCGGCTGCGACCCGTCGTTCGCGGATCCCGGTCCGGCTGACGATCCACTCGTCGGATGTCTCCACGATCCGCTCGAGGTCGGCGTTCGTGAGCACGGCCGACGGCGCGTACGAGCCCCAGCCGGTGATCCGGGCGCGGCGGGCTCGTTCCGGGGCGCGGCGGATCGGTCTCGGGGCGGCGGCCGCGCCGATGGCCGGCGAGCCGGGGGCCCCGAGGGTGCCGGGGGCGACGCCGTCGTTCACAGCGGCTCGACCTCGATGAGTGGCTGCTTCGCCTTCACCAGTGCCCCATCCTCCGCGATGACCCGGACCACGCGGCCGGCCCGGTCCGACTTGATCTCGTTGAAGAGCTTCATCGCCTCGATCAGCCCGATCACCTGGCCCACCACGACCTCGCGCCCCACCTGCACGAACGGCGGCGACCCGGGACCGGGCGACGCATAGAAGATTCCCGGTGAGCGGCGCGTGGACGGCGTGCCGGGCCGCGTGCGCGTCGGCTGCCTCGGCGGCGCCCGGTGCGCCGCCTGGGGCGGCCGCGGCTCCGCGAGGCGCGCCCGCGGCGGGGTGCTCGGACCCGGCAGGATCCCCGGCGTGGCCGCCCCAGTCGGCCGGAAGCGCCGTGGAGGCACCCGTGAGCACCGCGAGGGCGGCCGGCTTGCGGAGGATGAGCCCGGTGCCGCCGGCCTCCACCTCCAGCTCCGTCAGGTCGCTCCGCTCCAGCAGGCCGGCGAGGCGATCGACGAGCGCCAGCAGTGATGCGTCGCCGGCCGGGTCGCCGGCCCGTCTGCCGGGTCGCCGGCCACGTCCGCCAGCAGGTCGGCCGCGGCGTCGCACCGGGTGTCAGGTCGGCCGCCGCCGCGTCCGCTGCCGCACCCGGCAGCGGTGCCGCGCCACGCTCGGGGCGAGGGCCGCTCATTCGTCCCACCGCCGGAGCACGAGCGCGCTGTTCTGCCCGCCGAAGCCGAAGGAGTTGCTGACCGCGACGCGAACCGGGCGCTCGTGCGCGACGTTCGGCGTCAGGTCCAGCCCGGCCGCGGCCTCGTCGGGATCGTGGAGGTTGATCGTCGGCGGGATGACGCCCTCGCGGAGCGTGCGGAGCGTGACGATCGCCTCGATCGAGCCGGCCGCCCCCAGGGTGTGGCCCAGCATCGACTTGTTCGCGGTCACGCTGACCTCGCCGGCCCGCGCCCCGAACAGGCCGCGGAGCATCTCCAGCTCCGTCCGGTCGCCCTCGTAGGTGGAGGTGGCGTGGGCGTTGACGTGCTCCACGTCGTCGACGGTCAGGCGCGCCTTCTCCAGCGCCCTCCTGACCGCGCGCAGCGCCCCGACGCCGCCCGGCGCGGGGAGCGTGACGTGGTTGGCGTCGGCCGTGGCGCCGTAGCCCACGACCTCGCCGAGCGGCTGCGCGCCACGGTCCAGGGCATGCGCCAGCGTCTCCAGGACCAGGACCCCGGCCCCCTCCCCGATCACGAAGCCGTCGCGTTCGCGGTCGAACGGGCGCGACGCCGCGGCCGGCTCGTCGTTGCGGACGCTGAGCGCGCGCATCGCCGCGAAGCCCGCCACGAGCGGCTCCCAGATGGCCGCCTCGGCCGACCCGGCCAGCATCATCTCCGCGTCGCCGCGCCGGATGATCTCCCAGGCCTCGCCGACCACGTGGCCCCCGGTGGCGCACGCCGAGGCAAGCGCGTAGTTGGGTCCCAGCGCGCCGAAGAAGATGGCCGCCTGGCCCGCGGCCATGTTCGGGATCGCCATCGGGACGAAGAACGGGCTGACCCGGTCGGGACCCCGCTCCACGTTGATCGCGATCTGCTCGCCGAACGTGATCCCGCCGCCCAACCCGGTCCCGATGAGGATCCCGGTCCGCTCGGCCAGCTCACCGTCGAGACGGCCGGGCAGCCCCGCCTCGTCGAGCGCCTCGCGCGCCGCGACGAGCGCCAGCTGGGTGAAGCGGTCGGTATGGCGCTGCTCCTTGCGGTCGAGGACGCCGGACGGGTCGAAGGCCGGGACCTCGCCGGCGATGCGCGAGGCAACCCGGGCGGGGTCGAACGCGGTGATCGTGGCGATCCCGGACCGTCCCGCGACCAGGCCGGCCCACGTCGTGGCCACGTCCGGTGCCGAGCGCCGTGAGCATGCCGGTGCCGGTCACCACGACCCGCGGCGCGCCGTCCGGCGTGGTCAGGTTCACCGCACCAGCTTCCCGGTGCGGATCGTGGCCGCGCGGTAGACATCCCCGGGCAGGCCGCGCGCCGCGACGGCATCCGCCGCCGCGAGCATGTCGAAGGGGATCCGCTTGATCTCGGCCGTGACGACGCCGTCCACGATGTCCACGAGCGCCCAGGAGGCGGTCGGGTCGCCGTCGAAGACGTACCCGGCGCTGCCCGCGTTCACGACCATCTTCCAGCCGAAGTCGCGGACCTCGGGGACGTGCGTGTGGCCGCAGCCGATGACCCGGGCGTCGGTCCGGCCCAGGCGCTCCATGAAGACGCTCTCGTCCAGGCCGCGGTCGAAGCCGGCCGTCTGGGAGCCGGGCGACGCGTGCGTCACGAGGACCAGCGTGCCGTCGTCGGCGCGGAAGCGGCGCTCGGCGGGCAGCCGGCGCAGCCAGTCCACGCGCTCGGGCCCGATCGCCTCGTGGGCCCACTCGGCCGCCGACCGGTGCGACTCCGGGATGCCGTCGCCCAGCCACGGGTAGGCGGCCCCGTAGTCGAAGTCCGCGACGGCGATGTCCGTGTTGCCGGCGACGACCAGCGCGCCGCGCACCTCGAGCTCCCGGACGCCGTCGATCGCGGCGGCGGGGTCCGCGCCGTTGACCGCGTGGTCGCCGGCGACCGCGATCACGTCGGGGGCTGCGGCGGCGATCGCCGCGCGGACCGCGTCGAGCGCCTGGACGACGCCGTGGACGTCGGAGAAGAGGGCCAGCCGCGTCATCAGCGCAGCACCGAAGCGTCGGGGATGACGAAGCTCAGGGTGGCCTCGCAGCAGACCTCGCCGTCCACGCTCGCCACCCCCCGGCCGCGCCCGAAGCGACGGCCGAGCTTGTCCATCGTGACCTCCAGGCGCAGGACGTCGCCGGGCTTCACGACGCGCTTGAAGCGGCACTCGTCGATGCCTGCGAACAGCCCGATCCTGTCCCCGAAGCCCTCCTGCTTCGCCACGTAGACGGCCATGGTCTGGGCCAGCGCCTCCACCTGGAGGACGCCCGGCATGACCGGCATGCCCGGGAAGTGGCCCTGGAAGAACCACTCGGTGGCCGTGACGGCCTTGCGGCCGACGATCCGGCGCGCCTCCGGGTCGTACTCGTCGATCCGGTCCACCAGGAGGAACGGCCAGCGGTGCGGGATCAGCTCCTGGATCTCGCGGGTGGTGTGGATGGCTTCGGTCACGTGGGGCTCCGGTGCAGGGGTTCAGTGTCGCGCGGCGGGGGCGCGCCGAGCGGGTGGATGGATGCAGGCGTGCACGGGTCGCCTCAGCTCCTCGGGGCCAGGAACGCCGCGGTCCCGATCCGATCGATGAGGTTCGTGGTGACCCGTCCCTCGACGAACACCTCGTTCTCGAGGAGGGCGCGATGGAAGGTCGCGGTTCGTCGTGACCCCGTCGACGACCAGCTCGTCGAGGGCGGCCTTGGATCGCGCGATCGCGGCCGGGCGATCCGGGCCCCAGACCACGAGCTTGCCGAGCAGCGAATCGTAGAACGGCGGCACGTCGTAGCCGGCGTAGAGGTGCGAGTCGAAACGGACGCCCGGGCCACCGGGCGCATAGAAGCGTTCCACCAGCCCGGCCTGCGGGCGGAACTCGTGGGCGGCGTCCTCGGCGTTGATGCGGAACTCGAACGCGTGGCCGCGGATCGCGACGTCCTCCTGGCCGAAGCCGAGCGGCTCGCCCGCCGCGATCCGGATCTGGGTGGCGACCATGTCGATCCCGGTCAGCATCTCCGTCACCGGGTGCTCCACCTGGATCCGGCAGTTGATCTCGATGAAGTAGAAGCCGCCCTCGCGGTCGACCAGGAACTCCAGCGTGCCGATGTTCTCGTAGCCGGCGGCCACGACCGCGGCGAGCGCCCGCTCGCACAGCTCGGCGCGCGAGGCGGGCGGCAGCGCCGGCGTCGGGGCCTCCTCCACGATCTTCTGGTGGCGCCGCTGGACCGAGCAGTCGCGCTCGCCGAGGTGGACGCCGCGCCCGTAGCGGTCGACCACCACCTGGACCTCCACGTGGCGGTTGTCCTCCAGCCACTTCTCCAGGTAGAGCGAGTCGTCGCCGAAGGCGGCACGCGCCTCGGAGCGGCAGACGCGGAGGGACGCCTCCAGCTCGCGCGGCGTGCGCACCATGCGCATGCCCTTGCCGCCGCCACCCGCCGAGGGCTTGATGAGCACCGGGTAGCCCACCCGGGCCGCCTCGTCGAGCGCGTGCTCCTCGTCGCGGAGCATCCCGTCGGAGCCCGGGATGGTGGGGAGCCCGTGGCGGGCCATCAGGCTTCGCGTCGCCTCCTTCGAGGCGAACCGTTCCAGGACCTCCGCCGACGGCCCGATGAAGGTGAGCCCGTGCGCCGCGACCGCCTCGGCGAACCCGCTGTCCTCGGACAGGAAGCCGTAGCCCGGGTGGATCGCCTCGCAGCCGGTCACGATCGCGGCCGAGATGATCGCCGACGGCGAGAGGTAGCTCCGCTTGGCGTCGGCCGGGCCGATGCAGATCGCCTCGTCGGCGAGCTGGGCGGCGAGCGAGTCGCGGTCCGCCTCGCTGTAGGCGACGACGGCCCCGATGCCCAGCGTCCGGCAGGCGCGCAGGATGCGGACGGCGATCTCGCCGCGGTTGGCGATCAGGACACGCTCGAACATCAGCCGGCTCCCGTCGCCGGCGCGCCGCGCTGGCCGGGCGGGACGCGGTCACCCGGCGCGTCGCCCTCGGCCGCAGCGGCCACGCCGGGTGCGTCGCCGTCGGCCGCGGCCGTCCCGGAGCCGCGTGGCCGCGGCTCGCCGAGCTGCTCGAGGATGATGACGGCCTGGCCGTACTCGACCGGCTCGCCGGCCGCGACGAGCGTCGCGCCGATCAGGCCGTCGCCGGGGGCCACCAGGTCCTGCCCGATGCCGAGCACGTCCACGCTGCCGATCCGATCGCCCGCCCGCACCTTCGTCCCGGCATGCAGCTCGGCCTGCGGGCGGAAGTAGCCGACGGCCGGTGACGTGGCGATGAGCCGGGACGGGCCGGCGACCGGCGCGGACTCGGGCCCGGCGGGGACGGCAGCGTGCCCGATCCCCGCGGCGGCCGCGGCCTCGGTGCGGGCGTGTTCGCCGCGCGTGTGCTCGCTGCGCGGCGCGTCGCCGGCGCGGGCGCTCCCGCGCCCGGCGGCTGTGCGCCGGCCCGCCACGACCGGACCATCGGATGGCATCCGGAGCCGCACGCGCCAGGTCCCCTCGCGAATCTCCAGCTCGCCGAGGCCGTTCGCGCCGAGCTTTGCGACCAGCGCGGGGACCAGATCGTCCGCCAGGCGGTCGATCGCCGCGTGGTCGTCCAGGCGGTCCTGCGGGGAGCGTTCGGCGAGGCTGTCGTTGTCGTCGGCCACGCTCAGACCTCCTCTCGGGCGGGCGGCTCGTCGCGGGCCTCGCGGGGCTCGCGGACATCGCGCCCGTCGCGGGTGTCGCGCGCCTCGCGACCAGTCCGGCCGCCGATCGCGTCGCCGATCGCGTCGCCGACCGACTTGCCGACGGGCTCCAGCGCCCGGCGCAGCCGATCGGCGAGGCCCGGCCGGTCCGCGGACCCGGGGATCGGCTCGCTGACTCCGAGGTCGTCGAACGCGCCGAAGACCCGGTAGCGCTGGCCGCGCCGTGCGACGAGCTCGTCCGGGGTGAGCGCGGCCAGCCGGTCCAGCTCCTCCAGGATCACCGCGCGCAGCCGCCGGCCCGTCTCCGCCGGGTCGACGTGGGCGCCCTCGCCCGGCTCGGCCACGACGCGGTCGATCACGCCCAGCTCGGCCTGGTCGGCGGCGCTCATCCGCATCGCGAGCGCCGCATCGGGCGCCTTCTCGGTCGTGCGCCAGAGGATGGAGGCGCACCCCTCCGGGCTGATCACCGAGTAGACCGCGTTCTCGAGCGCGACCACCACGTCCCCGGCCGCGATCGCGAGCGCACCGCCCGAGCCGCCCTCGCCGGTGATGAGCGTGACGATCGGAACCCGGAGCACGGCACATCGCGCCGATCGAGCAGGCGATCGCGTCGGCGATCCCGCGCTCCTCGGCCTCGGCACCCGGGTAGGCACCCGGCGTGTCCACGAACGTGACCACCGGCAGGCCCAGCCGATCGGCGAGCTCGAACAGGCGGATCGCCTTGCGGAAGCCCTCGGGCTTGCCCATCCCGAAGTTGCGCCGGATGTTCTCGTCGGTGTCGGCGCCCTTCTGGTGGCCGACGATCATCACCCGCCGGCCGTCGATGCGGGCCGGTCCGCCCACGATGGCGCCGTCGTCGCCGAAGAGCCGGTCACCGTGGAGCTCCACGAACGACTCCGTGATCTGGCCGACCAGCTCCAGGGTGTGCGGGCGACGCGCGTTGCGGGCCAGCTGGACCCGGGCCCAGACCGCGTCGCGGGGATCCGCCGGCGGCGGGGGCGGGGCGGGGGCACCGCTTCGCGATCGCGCGGGCGGCCCAGCAACCGGTCAACCACGGCGAGCGCTCCCGGACGCGGCGTCGGGCGTCGCCTGCGGGCCGCAGGAGATCCAGCAGGAGGGCCAGCTCGTCGCGCAGGTCGGCGCGGGTCACGATCCGGTCCACGAACCCGTGGCTGAACAGGAACTCCGCGCGCTGGAAGCCCGGGGGAAGCTCCTCCGCGATCGTCCCGGCAGATACCCGCGCTCCCGCGAACCCGATCAGCGCGTTCGGCTCGGCCACGTTCACGTCGCCGAGCGCGGCGAACGACGCGAACACGCCGCCGGTGGTGGGATCCGCAAGGACCGAGATGTACAGGAGCCCGGCCGCGCGGAGGCGCTCGAGCGCGCCGATCGTCTTGACCAGCTGCATGAGGGCGAGCGTCCCTTCCTGCATCCGGGCGCCGCCCGAGGAGCTCACGACGATGAGCGGAACGCGCTCGGCCAGCGCACCCTCGGCGGCTCGCGTGACCTTCTCCCCGACCACCGAGCCCATCGAGCCGCCCATGAACCCGAAGTCGAGCGCACAGATCGCGACGCGCCGGCCGCCGAGCGCGCCGAAGCCCCAGGTCGCGCCGTCGCGACGCCCGGTGGAAAGCTGGGCCGCGACGAGCCGGTCGACGTAGGGCTTCGAGTCGACGAACCCGAGCGGGTCGCGCGAGACCAGGCCCTCGTCGCGCTCGCGGAACGTGCCGGCGTCAAGCAGCTGGTCCAGGCGCGTCCGGGCGGAGATCCGGAAGTGATGGCCACACGTCCCGCAGACGCGGAGGTTCTTCTCCAGGTGCTTGTTGAAGAGCATCTCGGAGCAGCTGGGGCACTTCGTCCACATGTCCGGCGGGTACGACTCGCGGCGCGGCCGGAACGGCAGGGTGAACGGCATCAGGCGAGCCTCCGGGGCCGCAGCGGGCCGTCCCCGGCGGACGCCGCGGCGATCCGCGGCCGGGCTGCGGCCGGGGCGGTCCCACGGGCAGCCCGCGCAGCGCGCACCGCGCGAGCCATCGGGTCGGACGGCGCGCCGCGCGTCAGCCGCCACGCCACGAACGCCGCACCCGCCAGAGACAGCGCGGCGGAGGTCAGGGCGCTGCCCACCAGCAGGGGCCGCGCCGCGAAGCGGGCCGAACGGCCAGGCAGCCGCATCGGCCGGGGCCCGGGACGAGGCCGCAACGGGCGAGGCCGCCACGGCGCCCGGCCCGCTCTCGATTGCCCCGCCATCGGCTGCGTCGCGGGCGGTTCCGTCTGCCGGGGCCACGGCGTACGGCGCCCCGAACAGGGCGGCCAGCTGGGGGTTCGCCAGCTCCGCCGCGAGGGCTGGATCCGCGAGGAGCGGGGCCGGGAACGGGATGACGGTCGCCTCCGCCTCGCCACCTGCTGCCGTGGCCAGCCGCATCCGGGCGGCGGCCTCCGCGAGCCGGCGCGCCAGGCGCTCCTCGAACCGGAACGACGGGTGGGTCCGGACCAGCTCGTCGCGCAATCGCCGCGCCGCCAGGCGAAGTGTCGGGTCGATGGCCGGGTCGGCCGGCACGTCGTCGGCCCGCCGCTCGGCGGCCGAGAGCAGCGCGTCGAGATACCGGTCGGTCTGGAGCGCGTCGATCTCCGTTCGCGTCGAGGCCGGCCGCCTGGAAGGTCATCGGGACGAGCCTTCGCCGGCCGGGGAGTGGCGCCGTCGCGGGGAGTGGCGCCGTCGCGGGGAGTGGCGCCGTCGCAGTGTGGCGTGGTTCCGGGGCGGGCGGCGCGTCAAGGCCCCGGCACCATCCCGGGTGACGGTGCGGCCCAGGTCGCGGGCCACGCTCCGCAGCGCGCGATGGAGCAGCACGCGGACGGCGCCCTCCGAGCGCTCGAGGACCCCGGCGATCTCCGCCGTGCTCATCTCGTCGACGAAGCGAAGCACGACCGCCCGCCGCCGGTCACCGGGAAGCCGGCGCACGGCGGCCCACGCGGCGGACGCGTCCGCGCGCGCGACGGCGCGTCCTTCCACGTCCTCCGGCGCCGCCACGCCTGCCGCGGCCTCGAGCGGCGCGGTCGGCCGACGCCGCTCGGCTCGCCGGTGATTGGCGATCACGTTGCGGCGCGATCCGGAAGAGCCAGACGCGGAACGTCGAGGCCTCCGGGCCCGCGTCGTCGGGCGCCGTCTCGCGGAAGCGCGGCAGCGCGCCGAGCGCGAGCATGAACGTCCGCTCCGTCACGTCCTCCGCCTCGTGGTGGTCGCCCAGCTCGTGGTGGGCGAAGCTGTAGACCTGGGCCAGGTACTTCCGGTAGAGCGCGTCGAACCGCGCCGGGTCGGCCTGGGCCGCCCGCACGAGCGACCGGTCCGGGTCGAGCGGGACCACCCGCCCGACCGAGCCGGCCGTCACGCCCGTCCTATCTCGTCCAAACACCGCGCCGGCCCGTCCGTTACGCGTCGGCCGCGGGGATCGAACCGGGCCCGGTTCCCGCCCCCGCCGGTGTGGGCAGCCGGTTCGGGTCGGCCGCGACCGTCGTTCGGGGCCCCGCCGTGTCCGCGAGTCCGGATCCGGGTGACCTCCCCGGCATGGACCGCGCGCTCGCCACCCGGAGCCCGGGGGTCGGCCACGAGCAGGGCGCCGGTCGCCGGGTCCACGCCCACCGCGCGGCACTCCTCGGCGACGTGCGCGTGGCCCTCCAGCCGCACCTGCCGGCCCGTGGTCACCTGCCGGCCCGCCCAGTCGCCCACGTCGAAGCGGCCGACCCGGAGGGCCTCGACCCGTGCCTCGAGGTGCGACAGGAAGCCGTCCAGGAGCACGTTCGGGTCGATGGGGCGCCCGTTGGAGGCGACGCGGAGGCTCGTCATGGATGGCGCGAGTTCGATCGGGAAGCCGTCCGCCGGCCAGTCGGCGTTGAGACCGATCCCAACCACGACGCGCGGCGCGGCCGTCCCGAGCCCGTCGGACTCGCCCAGGACGCCGCCCAGCTTGCGGATGCTGCCAGCCGCAGGCTCGCCGCCGCGCAGGTCGGGAACGGCATCCTCGATCACGAGGTCGTTCGGCCACTTGAGGCGAATGGCGCCGTCGCGGAGGCCGGCCGCCTCCTCCGCCGCGTCGGCCATCGCCAGGCTGACCGTGGCGGCCAGGCGCCAGGCGTGACCAGGTGCGAGCCACGTCGGGCGGAAGCCCAGCGAGAGCAGCAGCGCCCGTCCGGGCGGCGCGATCCAGGTCCGCCCCGATCGGCCGCGGCCGTCGGTCTGCTCGTCGGCGACCGCAAGGCAGACCTCCGGGGCGCCGCCGTCCAGCCAGCCCCGGACCACGTCCTGGGTGGACGCGACCTGGGCGAAGCGCTCCTGCCTGGCGAGGAAAGCGGTCACGGCGGCCGGTCAGCCGGCCGGCTCGAGCGTCGCCGCGGTCGGGTCGGGTGCCGTGCGGGGCAGGCCAGGCGCCACGCCGGGCAGACCGGGCGTCGCGCCGGGCGCCTCGAGCGCGTCCGGTTCGGAGAGGGCGAAGGCGGCGTGAAGCGCGGTGGCGGCCGCCTCCAGCTGGTCCTCCGCGATCGTGCAGGTGATCCGCACCTCCGAGGTGGAGATCATCTCGATGTTCACCCCCGCGTCGGCGAGCGCTCCGAACATCCGGGCCGCATAGCCCGGCGCGTTGTGGAGGCCGGCCCCGATGATGGAGACCTTCGCGATCGAGGCATCCGTGGTCATCTCGCGGAAGCCCAGCTCGCGGACGATCGGCTCAAGGACGCGCTTGGCCTTGGCCAGCTCGGCGCGCGGCACGGTGAAGCTCATGTCGGTGGCTCCGCCGTGGCCGACGTTCTGGACGATCATGTCCACGCTGATCCCCTGCTCCGCGAGCGGGGCGAAGACGGCCCGGGCAACGCCCGGACGGTCGGGCACCGCGACCAGCGTGACCTTCGCGACGTTCCGGTCGTGGGCGATGCCCCGGACCTTGTTGCGCTGCTCCACGAGCGGGTCCTCCTTGATCAGCGTCCCGGGCGCCTCCTCGAAGGAGCTGAGGACCTCGATGACGACATCGTTGATCCAGCCGAGCTCCACGGCCCGGACCTGCATCACCTGGGCGCCCTGGTGGGCAAGCTCCAGCATCTCCTCGTACGCGATCAGCGGGAGCTGCCGCGCCTCGGGAACGATGCGCGGGTCCGCCGTGTAGATGCCCTTGACGTCCGTGTAGATCTGGCAGCGGTCGGCGCGCAGGGCCGCCGCGAGCGCGACCGCCGTCGTGTCCGAGCCGCCCCGGCCGAGCGTGGTGGTCTCCGCCAGCTCCATCGCCGCGGCGCTGGTGCCCTGGAAGCCGGCCACGATGACGACGCGCCCGGCCGCCATCTCGGCGCGGATGCGCGCCGGGTCGATCCCAGCGATCCGCGCCCGGCCGTAGGTGCCGTCCGTCGTGATGCCGGCCTGGGCGCCGGTCAGGCTGATCGCCGCCACGCCCAGCGCATGGAGCGCCATGGAGACGAGCGTCGCGCTCTGGTGCTCGCCGGTCGCCAGCAGCATGTCCAGCTCGCGCGGGTCGGGCTCCTCGTTGATCGCGGCGGCCAGGGCGAGCAGCTCGTCGGTCGTGTCGCCCATCGCGGACACGACGATGCACAGGTCGGCGCCCGCGGCGCGGGCCCGGGCGATCCGGCGCGCGACGCGGCGGATCCGGTCGGCGTTCGCCACCGACGAGCCGCCGAACTTCATCACGACGAGGGCGTGTGACATCGGCCCGGATTGTACCGGCGCGCCGGGTTTGCGGCGGAGACGTGGGGTTCGGGCGCCGAGCGGCGCGTTCGGGGCGCGAGGAGTCGCGGCGCGTGCGGGTGGCTGCGCGGCAGGCGCGCCGGAGGGGCGCGTGCGGGCGTGCCGCGCCGTTGGCGGCCGCCATCGGCGGGTCCATCGCCGAACGGGCGCGTGCTGGTGACCGGCCGCGCCGTTGGCGGCTCGTGGGTCCCGGCGCCATTTCATGCGCCGGTTTGCCCCGAATATTCGCCCCCATGCTCGTATGGCGCCGTCGCGCGGCCCGCGAGGTCGCTCGCGCGTGCTCGACCGCGGCCACGCTCGTGCTCAACGGTGTCACGGAGAGCGCGCACCGGGTCGGTCCAGCCCAGCTCCGCGTGCGCATATCGAGTTCCCGCGGCTGCTATCCGGCAGGTTCCGACCCCCTCGGAGGGCCGATCGCGGCCGAGGCGCCGACGCGTGGAGCGCGGTGAAGGCCAGGCAGGCGGACCGTACCTGCCGGTCCACCGCCGGACGGCTCGACCGCCTGCGGGTTCGATCGCCGCAGGTCGACCGCCGGCGTGGCACGAGCCCCTGCGGGCGCGGCGCGCTCATCCCCGGGCGCCGCGCTACGCACCCGTGGAACCGGCTTCCTGCCGAAATCCACGAACGTGGCAGGATGCGCAGCATCGCGGCCGCGAACCGGCCGGCCCCCTGCCCGCCAAAGCCACACCCACGAGACCCGGAGGATCTGCGCACCATGTGCTTCGACCTTGACAGCAAGCCGCCGATCGCGCCGATTGCCGGCGGCGCCATCGACACCGAGGAGGTGGTGCTCCGGTCCGGCGACGGCGGGCGGTTCGCCGGCCTGCTCGCGCGGGCGGAGAAGCCGATCGGCGCAGGGATCGTGGTCCTGCCCGACGTTCGCGGCCTGCACCCGTACTACGAGGAGCTGGCGCTCCGATTCGCGGAGGCCGGGATCGACTCGCTGGCGATCGACTACTTCGGCCGGACCGCGGGGATCGGCGTCCGGGAGCGGACTGCCGACTTCGACTTCATGACCCACGTCGCCGACACGCGGTTCTCCAGCCTCTCCTGGGACGTCGCTGCGGCCACGGAGCGGCTCCGGATGGTCGATGGGGGGCGCGACCGCGCCATCTTCACGATCGGCTTCTGCTTCGGCGGGCGCCTCGCGTACATGACCTCGACCATGGGGCTGGACCTCACTGGCGTGATCGGCTTCTACGGCTGGCCAGTCGGCAGCGCCCGCAGCGACGTCCCGGCTCCCGCGGATTCGACGGGGCTGATGCGCGGCGCCGTGCTGGGCATCTTCGGCGGCGCAGACCAGGGGATCTCGGCAGACGCGGTGGAGACGTTCGAGGCTGCTCTCTCGGCGGCCGGGGTGCCGAACGAGATCGTGACCTACCCAGGGGCGCCGCACTCATTCTTCGATCGGAAGCAGGAGGACTACGCCCAGGCGTCCGAGGATGCCTGGGAACGCGTCCTGGCCTTCATCCGCGCGAACACGCCGGCCGCGTAGCCTCGCAATTCGGCGCGGCCCCGGCAACCGCCGAGCGGGCTCGGGCGGGGGCCGATCTACCGCATCGGGTCCCGGCAGGCGGGCCGCCCGGGCTTCCGGCTGGCGGGCTCCCAGCCGGCGGTCCGGCCGGGGCGAGCTACGCCTCGGGCAGAACGCGCGCGCCTTCGTTCCGGGGCGCAACGAGCTCCACCCGTCCGGGCAGATCCAGGTCCGCCGAAGCCGCCCGGAACGCCGCCTCCAGGCGGGTGATCAGGCGCAGCGAATCCACGAACGCGATGACCGTGCTGCCGGCGCCCGAGAGGCAGGCGCCCAGCGCGCCGGCGCCGCGCGCTGCGGCCACCAGCTGCGGCAGCTGCGGGTAGACGGCAGCCCGGTAGGGCTCGTGGAGCCGGTCGATCGTGAGGTGGCGCAGGAGATCGGTCCTGCCGGTCGCGAGGCCGGCCACGCCCAGTGCGACCCGCTGGAGGTTCGCCACGGCGTCGGCGAGCGGCACGCTGTCCGGGAGCGCGGCGCGCATGGCCCGCGTCGAGAGGCGCAGGTCGGGGATGAACAGGACCGCCCGCAGGTCGCGCGGCGCATCGAACCGGATTGCGGTCGGCGCATCGCCGTGGGCCGCGATCGTGAAGCCGCCGAGCAGCGCGGCGGCCGCGTTGTCCGGATGCCCCTCCAGCTCGGTGGCGAGGACAAGCGCGCGATCGGTGGTCAGCGTCAGCCCGCCGAGCGCGGCCCCCGCCAGCAGCCCCGCCACCGTGGCGGCCGCGGACGAGCCCAGCCCACGGCTTAGGGGGATCCGGTTCGTCATCGCGATCCGCCAGCTCATGCCTTCGGGCTCGATCCCGCGGGCTTCGGCGATCCCGCGTTCCAGGGCGATCACGAAGCCGTTCGAACGATCGGCCGGCAGCTCGCCGGCTCCCTCGCCCTCCACGCTCAGCTCGATCCCGAGGCCCGGACGGGCGATCGCTTCCACCTCGATCCGATCGACGATCTCCAGCGCGACGGCAAGCGTGTCGTAACCCGCCCCCAGGTTCGCGCTCGTCGCGGGAACCTCCACGACCACGCGCCGCCCGTCGAGGTCGGCGAGCTTGCTCAGAAGCGCCATCCGAGTGCCTCCATCACGGCGGGCAGGGTGGGTGCGGCCGTCACCAGTGGATCGGCCAGGCGGCCGGCCGTGTCCGGATCCTTGAGGCCGTGCCCCGTGAGAACGCAGACGACGAGCGCGTCGGCGTCGAGCCGGCCCGCCTCCCGGAGCCTGCGGACGCCCGCCAGGCTGGCCGCCGAGGCTGGCTCGCAGAAGATGCCGGCATGTCGGACCGCGTCGCGGTAGGCGGCGAAGATCTCCTCCTCGCTGACCGCCTCGATGAGCCCGCCCGACTCGTCGCGGGCCGCGATCGCCTTGTCCCACGAGGCAGGGTTCCCGATCCGGATCGCGGTCGCGAACGTCTCAGGGTGCTCCACCGGATGGCCGAGCACGAGCGGCGCGGCGCCCTCCGCCTGGAAGCCCCACATCCGCGGCAGCGCGTCGATCCGCCCGGCGGCCAGCCAGGCGCGGAAGCCCATCCAGTAGGCGCTGATGTTGCCCGCGTTGCCGACCGGGATCGCGAGCACGTCGGGTGCCCGTCCCAGGTCCTCGCAGACCTCGAACGCGGCGGTCTTCTGCCCCTCCAGCCGGAACGGGTTGACCGAGTTCACCAGCGTGATCGGGTGCTCGTCCTGCTCGGCCAACTCGCGCACGATCCGCAGCGCCGTGTCGAAGTTGCCTTCGACCGCGAGGACCCGGGCGCCCGCCGCCTGGGCCTGGAGCAGCTTCCCGGCGGCGATCTTGCCGGCCGGCAGCACGACCACGACCTCCAGCCCGGCCGCAGCGCCGTACGCAGCAGCCGAGGCCGAGGTGTTGCCGGTGCTCGCGCACACGATGGAGCGGGCGCCCGCCTCGAGCGCCTTTGCCACGGCCATCACCATCCCGCGGTCCTTGAACGACCCGGTTGGGTTCGCCCCCTCGAACTTGAGATGGAGGTTCGGGATCCCCCAGGCCGCGCCGAGCCGCTCCGCATGCACGAGCGGCGTGGCCCCTTCCCCCAGGCTGACGATGGGCGTTGTCTCGCTGAGCGGCAGGAACGCGCGGTAGCGCTCGAGCAGGCGCGGCCGTGGCGCGTTGGGTGCGATGGTCATGGCTCGCCGTCCACGACGGGGTGGAGCGTCACGCCCGCGGCCCCGGTGATCCCGGCGAACGGGACGAGCGCCGCGCGCGCGGCGGCGAGGGTGATCGGCTTCGTGCGGGTCGCCGCGCCGCCGGCGACGTCCGCAGCCGCCTCGATCGCGTCACCGGCCCCGTTCCGCAACGCCGCCGCGGAGACGCCGGGCAGGAATGCGAACCAGGCGCGCTGGCCCGCGAGGGCGGCCGGCTCAGTGGCACTGGTCGCTCCACCCTGGGTGGCTGCTGTCGCGCCCGCGTCCGGCGCCGGTGGGCGAACCATCTCGGCCGGGGCGAGGCCCGCCCACGTGCTGCCCTGGCCGCGCGCGAGCGCGACCAGATCGCCGAGCACCGCCGACGAGGTTGCGTCGCCCCCGGCGCCCGGGCCGGAGAAGGCGACGGCCCCGACGGGGTCCGCGGCGATCTCGATGCGGTTGAGAACCCCGTCGGTTCGCCCGAGGGGGCTGTCGCGGTCCACGGCGCAGGGAAGCACGGACCCCAGGAGGCGACCATCGGGGCCGATCTCGGCGAGGGCGATCAGCTTGAGCACCAGGCCGAGGGCGCCCGCGGCGGCGACCTCCTCGGCCGTGACACCGGTGATGCCGCGGCGTCCCGTGCCGAACAGGGTCGGGGGGCTGGCCAGGACGTCCTCCGGTGCGAGCCACGCCCCGAACGCGAGCCGGGCGAGGATCACGATCTTGTTCACCGCGTCGTCGCCCTCCACGTCGCCGCGTGGGTCGGCCTCCGCGTAACCACGGGCCTGCGCTTCCGCAAGCACGTCCGCATAGGGGCTGCCCTGCTCGCGCATCGCGGTGAGGATGAAGTTCGTGGTGCCGTTCACGATGCCGCGTACCTGGCGAACGTCGTCGGCGGCGAGGCCTTCCGCCAGCGGTGTGAGGACGGGCGTGCCGCCCCCGACCGACGCCTCGAAGCGGAGGGTTCCGCCGTGCTCACGAGCGATGGCCTCGAGGTTCGGGCCGTGGTGGGCGACGACGTGCTTGTTCGCGGTGACGACGGCCTTGCCCGCCGCCAGCGCGGCCGCGATCAGAGTGTGGGCCGGCTCGTCGCCGCCCATCAGCTCCACGACCACGTCCACGTCCGGGTCCGCGACGAGATGCGCCGGCGCGTCCGTGACGAGCTCTGCGGGGACGCCCGCCGCGATCACGCGGTCCACGAGCTTGTCGGCGACCCCCACGAGGGTCAGACGGAGACCGTCGAACGGCGCCAGCGTCTCCGGTCGATCCAGGAAGGCCCGGACGACCGGCCCGCCGACCGTGCCCGCGCCGAGCACGGCCACGCGAAGTGAAGGCAACCCGGACATCGCACGATCGTAGCCGACGCGGCGGGTGGCCGCGGCCCCGGCGGACGACCGCTACACTCGCTGGCGATGATCGACCCAGCCGCCTCCCCCACCCATGCGTCTCCCGCCGACACGGCCGCCGCCGCCCAGCGTCCGCTGCTTCAGCGGCATCCAGCCCTCGGGTGCCCCGCACATCGGCAACGACCTGGGCGCGATCCGCAACTACGTCGCGCTCCAGGATCGCTACGAGTCGATCTACGCGATCGTCGACCTTCACGCGCTGACCAGCACGCATGACCCGGACGTACTTCGGCGCCGGACGCGCGAGATGGCGTCCGCCCTGCTGGCGCTCGGCCTCGACCCCGCGAAGTGCACCCTGTTCGTCCAGAGCCACCGACCCGAAGTCACGCAGCTGATGTGGCTCTTCGCGACCGTCACGCCGGTGAGCTGGCTGGAGCGGACGCCCACCTACAAGGAGAAGCGGGAGAACCAGCCCGAGGACGTGAACCACGGCCTGCTCACCTACCCCGTGCTCCAGGCGGCCGACATCGTGCTCTACAAGGCCAGCCAGGTTCCCGTCGGGCGGGACCAGGCTGCCCACCTGGAGCTCTCCCGGGAGATCGTGCGGGCATTCAACAACCGGTACGGTCCGACCTTCCCGGAACCGCAGGCCGTGTACACCGAGGCGCCGGTCGTGCTGGGGACAGACGGTGTCCGGAAGATGTCGAAGTCGACGGGCAACACCATCGAGATCTTCGCCCCGGCCGACGAGATCCGCCGCCAGGTCACGAGCATGGTGACCGACACGCAGCGGATCAAGCGCTCCGACCCTGGCCGCCCCGAGGTCTGCAACGTCTGCCAGCTCCACCGCTTCTTCGGCGACGACTTCGCCGAGATCTGGGACGGCGAGCGGACCGCCCGAACGGGCTGCGTCGACACGAAGAAGCTGCTCGTGGAGCGGATCCTCCGCCACTACGCCCCGGCCCGCGAGCGCTACGCGGAGCTGATGGCCAGCCCGGTGACCGTGGATCGCGTCCTCGAGGAGGGCGCCGAACGCCTGCGCCCGATCGCGCAAGCCACGATCGCCGAGGTCCGGGAGAAGATGGGCCTGCGCTGATCGCGCGGCTCGTGTAGTCGGCACGGCCCGCGGCCCCGGACGCGGCCGCGGGTCGCCCGGCCGCGGGCGCGGGCACCGGCGTGCCAGGCCGACCCGGGCCGGCGACGCTGGGCCGCGTGCACCCGGTGACCGCTGCGACCGCCAGTCGGTGTAACAGGCGGTCAGACCTGTGCACCGCGTGCACAGACCGGCGAATGCGGCGCCATCCCGCGCACCCGGAGCACACAATCAACCGGCTTGGCGCCCTCGCCGGTCCCAACGCTCATCCGGGCGCACGCCTCCCAAAGCCGATCCCGCACGCCCTCCAAAGCTCATCGGGCGCAGCCGCCCAGCGTTGACGCGGGTGCGCACTCCCCGCGACTCATCCGGCAGCCCGACCCTACCGAGCCCGCAGCCGGGCAGCCATCCTCTCGCGCCGGCGCCGTCCACGTTACCGGCCGCCGTCCCGTGCGCTGATCACGCGCCGCCGGCGATCCGGCGCGTACGATAGGCACGCCGGCGGAAGCCCGACCGCCGGGCCGCCCAGCCACGCGGCGAGCGAGACGGGCCGCCGGGAGCCGCGCACAGTCGATGTCGGAGTCGCCGCCGCCCCTGAACGAGCGCCAGCAACGCTGGCTGACGCTGGTTCCTAGTGCTCGGCTCGGCTGCCTTCGGGCTGGTCGTCCTGTCGTACCTGGCGGCCTACTGGGTCTACTTCGGCGACGTCATCCTCACGTTCTTCCTGGCCTGGCTGCTCGCCTTCATCCTCTCGTCGCCGGTCCGGCTCCTCCTGCGGGCGGTGCCCCGGCTCCCCCGCGTCGTGGCAGTGGTCGCCGTCTACGCGGTCCTGACGATCGCGCTCCTGGCAGTCGTCGTCATCCTGGCGCAGGCCCTGTTCAACTCGCTCCTCGAGTTCATCCGGAACGTGCCGACCCTGCGGCAGGAGCTGCCGACGATCCTCCAGCCGTGGTCGAACCGCCTGGCCGGGCTCGGCTTCGGGCAGGTCGACCTGGTGACCCAGGCCAACGCCTTCCTCGACGGCCTGGCGTCCACCGCCCAGGACCTGGTCGGCCCGCTCCAGCAGGCAGCCGTCGCGAGCATCGGGGTCGTGGGCAATGTCCTGATCGTGTTCATGCTGTCGGTGTTCATCGTCATCGACAGCGAGTCGATCCTCAACTTCCTCCTGCGCCTCGTGCCCCCGCGGTACGCGGACGAAGCACGGCTCCTGGAGCACGCGATCGGCCGGTCATTCGGTGGGTTCCTGCGCGGCCAGGCCATCATCGGGTTCCTGTACGCCGTGGTCGCCTTCGCGGTGAGCGAGCTGCTCGGCCTGCCCTACGTCCCGGTCATCACGGCCACGGCCGGCGTCCTCATGGCGATCCCGTTCTTCGGGCCCTTCGTGGCGTGGGTGCCGCCCGTCCTGGTCGCCTTCGTCAGCCTTCCGAACGCGACGCTGATGGCGCTGGCCGGGATGGGGATCGGCTGGTTCGTCGTGATGAACGTGGTCCAGCCGCGGGTCATGGCGGGCGCGGTCGGCATCCCGCCCATCGTCGTGTTCGCGAGCGTGCTGATCGGGTCCAAGGTCGCCGGAGTGCCGGGCGCGATCTTCGGCCTCCCGATCGCGGCCGTCATCAGCGCCGTCTTCATGTACTCGCTGCGGCGCTCGCTGACCGACCAGGGCAGCGTCGCCGTCCGCGCTGCCCGGCGCCTGGAGGCTCGCGAGGGCCACCGCGTCCGGGTCCCGCGGGAACCCGATCCCGCTGCCGACACCTCCCCCGAGTGAGCGAGTCGAGCGCAGCCCCGCGCCGGCGGCCGCGGATCCTGGTCACCAACGACGACGGCATCGAGTCGCGTGGGCTGCTCGCCCTGGCCCAGGCGATGGCGACCCTCGGCGAGGTGCTGATCATGGCACCGGACACGAACCAGAGCGCCGTGGGCCATTCAAGGACGATGTGGCGCCCGCTGCGCGTCCGGGAGCGGACGCTCGCGGACGGGACCCCGGCCTGGTCGATCGACGGATCGCCCTCTGACGCGGTCGGGCTCGTCTTCCTGGGGTTGCTTCCCGGTCCCATCGATCTGGTCGCGAGCGGGATCAACCACGGGGCCAATGTCGGCGACGACGTCACCTATTCAGGCACGGTCAGCGCCGCGATGGAGGCCGTGATGTCGGGTTGCCCGGCGTTCGCCATCAGCCACGACGACTTCGCGCCGGATGATTTCGCGCTCGCGGCCGCTGCCGCCACGGTGGTCGCGCGAGCGATCCTCGAGCGCGGCCCCGAGCCAGGCCTGCTCTTGAACGTGAACGTGCCGGCCATCCCGCTCGAGGCGTGCGCCGGGTTCGAGGTCACGCGGCTCGGCAAGCGCGTGTACCAGGATGAGCTGGTCCGGCGGGAGGACCCCCGCGGCGTCCCCTACTACTGGGTCGGCGGGCCGCCGCCAACCGGCCAGGCGACGCCCGGGACCGACGTCCACGCGCTGCTCCACGACCGCGTCTCGATCACCCCCATCCAGCTGGACCTGACGGCGGACCATCTCCTGGATCACCTGCGGGGCTGGAACCTGCGGCTGCCCGGACTGACGGACGCGCTCGCGCGCGTCCGCGCACGGTCGAACCACAGGCGGACGGCGATCAACCCCGGCAGGATCGGTTGTTCGCGCCCGAGTCAAGCCCGGGGACGCGGTCGCCGTTCAGCCCGGCGCGTCGCCCGAGGTGCGGCTCGTGCGGTGCGTCGAGGCGCAGGCGGAAGCGCCGTTCCATGACCAGCTGCATCGGCCAGAGGAGGATCCATACCGCCATCGGGATCCGCGGCTCCACGAATGCGAGCGGGATCGTGGCAACCACGACGGCGGGGACGAAGGCCGCCCGGAGCGTGATCAGGCGGACGAGGTGGGACGGCATGCCCCCGACATGGTGACGCACCTCGGCAACGAAGAACCAGAGCAGCGTCGAGACCAGCGTGGTGACCCCGGCGGCGATGCCGTAGATCGCGACCGCCGCCGGGATGTCCGGGTGGGCGCCCAGGATCGACGTGGGGAACGGCAGCAGGACGACGCAGAACAGGAGCAGTGTGTTGAGCAGGATGGTGGCCCCGTCCACCTCCGTGACGACGCGGAACGTCCGGTAATGCCCGATCCATAGCAGGATGATCACGAAGAAGCTCAGGCAGAAGCTGTAGAGCTGTGGGCCAACCGCGACGACCGCATCCACGAGCTCGGCAGATGTCGTGACGCGGGCGGTCTCGGGGAGGCGCAGGTCGATCGCAAGCAGTGTCAGCGCGATCGCGAAGACCGCGTCGCTGAAGAAGACCAGGCGCTCGATCCCGAGGTCCGGGGGTACCGGTTGGAGGTGCTCGGTCACCCTTCGAGTGTATCGGCGGCACGGGCTGACAGCTGGTCAGCGGCGCTTCTTCCGGTCCGCCAGGATCTCCTTGACCGCGTTCTGGGCGGGCGCGCCGGTGACGCCGCCGCCCGGGTGGGCACCCGGCCCGACGAGGTAGAGCCCGGCGACCGGCATCCGATAGCGGGCATGGCCCACGAGCGGGCGCCAGGCGAACCATGCGTCGAGGGCCGGCTCCTGGTGGTACGGGTGGCCCCCAGTCAGGCCGTACTCGGCCTCCAGGTCGAGCGGGGTCATGACCTCCCGGGAGGTCACCAGCCGACCGATGCCCGGCGCCACGGACTCCAGCCGGGCAATCACCCGGTCCCCAAGCGCCTCCCTGGCCGCGGCGTCCCACGTCCCCTCGGCCGGCTCGTACGGAACGTACTGGGCGATCACGCTCATGACGTGGCCGCCGTCGGGCGCGAGCGAGGGATCCACCAAAGTCGGGATCGTCGCCTCCAGCAGGAGATCGTCCGAGACGCGCCCGTACTTCGAGGCATCGAAGGCCCGCTCCATGTCGTCCAGCCCGGTTGCCCCCACGAGGATCCGCCCACGCAGGCGGCGCGGCGCCCCGTCACGATCGCCGGCCGCGGGGAACACCGGCAGGGCCGCGAGCCCAAGGTTCACGTGGGCGACGCGACCCGGCTGGCGGATGTTGCCGACCCGCCAGCGCAGGTTCGGGCCCAGCTCCAGGGGTGGCAGCAGGTCGAGCAGCGTCCGCTTCGGGTCCAGCCCGGACGCCACGATCGGCGCCGCGATCTCGTCGCCGGACACGAGCGTCACGCCGGTCACCCGACCCTCCGCGGTGGTCACGCCGGCCACCTCGGCGCCCGTCCGGATCTCCGCTCCGAAGCCGCGGGCGGCGGCGGCGAGCGCGGCGGCAAGCGCGCCGGGGCCGCCCCGCGCGTACACGACCTGGCCCGCCGCCCCGCCGTCGTTGCCCGCGGAATCGGCGAGCAGCGCAGCGGTCGTCCCCATCGACCACGCGCCGAGGGCGGTGAACGTCACGGCCCGCATCGCGACGGCCGCGCGCACGGGCTCGCTGTCGAACGACTCGGCCACGAAGTCGGCGATCGCCATCGGGAGGACACGCAGCAGCTGGCGGGCATCGTCCCGCGAGAGCCTCTTGAAGGCGCGGCCCAGGAGGAGGCCCGTGATGGCGTCGGCCAGACCGCCGCCGCTGGTGGGGGGCGGGGTCGCGTCGTTGAGCGACGCCACGAACGCGGCGAGCGCCCGGACATGCCGGTCGAACTCGACCCAGGCCGCGCCGTCCCCGGCGGACCAGGCCCGCAGCTCGGCGGCGGTGCGCGCGCCGTCCGCCCACAGCGTGACCGCCCGGCCGTCGGGCTGGGGCGCAAACGCCCGGACCTCGGGCGTCACGAGCGCCAGGCCGTGCGCGTGGAGGTCCAGCTCGCGGGCCACGGACGGCCGCAGCCGACCAACGGTGTGGAACAGGCCGGGCCCCCGCCTGCCGTCGGCGAGCAGGCGGGTCTCGACCGTCCCCCCGAGCGTGGCGCGCTTTTCCAGCACGAGCGTCCGAAGGCCGGCCCGTGCGAGATAGGCGCCCGCGACCAGCCCGTTGTGGCCGCCCCCAAGGACGATGGCATCGTAGGAGCTGGAGGAATGGCTGGACATGGTCAGGCCGCCTTCGGCGCGCCGGACTTGAGCAGCTCAAGGGCGGCGAGGCGCCCGTTGGCGCCCATGATTCCGCCCCCTGGGTGCGTGGACGAGCCGCACATCCAGTAGTCGCGGATCGGCGTCCGGTAGCGCGCCCAGCCCGGGATGGGGCGGCTGAAGAAGAGCTGCTCCAGCGAGAGCTCGCCGTGGAAGATGTTGCCCTCGGTCAGTCCCCAGTCCCGCTCCATGTCGAGCGGCGAGACGACCTGCTTCGCGACGATGACGTCCTTCAGGTTCGGCGCGAACTCGCTGACCAGGTCGATCACCGTGTTCCCGAACGCTTCCTTCTGGTTGTCCCAGTCCGCCGGGCCTTCCGCCAGGTTGTACGGCGCGTACTGCACGAAGCAGCTCATGACGTGCTTTCCCGGCGGCGCCACCGACGGGTCGACGAGGCTGGGGAAGACGATGTCGACGTACGGCCGGCGGCTGTAGCGGCCGTACTTCGCCTCGTCGTAGGCGCGCTCCATGTGCTCGAGCGACGGGCTGATGCTCACCGCACCGCGGAGGTACTCGGTGCCGCCGGGGTTGGTGGTGAAGCTGGGCAGCGCGTCGAGCGCGAGGTTCACCTTGCCGGAGCTGCCGCGGAACTTGAAACGGCGCACCTGGGCCTCGAAGTCGGCGGGCAGCACCCGCGGCTCGAGGAGCTGGAGGAACGTCCGCCGGACGTCCGCCGAGGAGATCACAACGCCGGCCGCGATCTCCTCGCCGCTCTCGAGGACGACGCCCGTGGCGCGATCACGGGCCGGCGAGAGCCTGACCCGGCTGACGCCGGCCCCGGTCCGGATCTCCGCCCCGTGCGCGCGGGCGGCGCTCGCGATCGCCGCGCTGATCGCGCCGGTCCCGCCCTTGTGCAGGCCCCAGGCCCGGAACGCGCCGTCGATCTCACCCATGTAGTGGTGGAGAAGCACGTACGCCGTGCCGGGCGAGCGGACGCCCAGGAACGTGCCGATGATCCCCGACGCGGACATCGTCGCCTTGAGCGGTTCCGTCTCGAACCACTGGTCCAGGAAGTCGGCGGCGCTCATCGTCATGAGCCCGATGAATGCGGCCTGCTGCCGTTCCGGCAGGCGCGCGAAGTCGCGGCCCAGCCCCAGCACGCCGAGCCAGTCGCGTGGATCCACGCTCGTCGGGTCGGGCGGGACCATGCCCAGGATCGGCTTGATGAAGCGCGCCATGTCGGCCATCAGCTGGCCGTACTCCTCGTACGCGTCGGCGTCCGTGGCGGACCAGCGTCGGATCTCGCGCATCGTCGCGGCGTGGTCGTCGCGGCGCCACAGGAAGTCCCCGTGGAGCGGGGTGAACGTGCCGTCGAGCGGCAGGATCTCCAGGCCGTGCTTCGCCAGCTCGAGGTCGCGGATGATCTCGGGCCGGAGCAGGCTCACCACGTAGGACAGCACGCTGAACGTGTACCCGGGGACGACCTCGTCGCTCGTCGTCGCACCGCCCAGCATGGGGCGCTTCTCGAGGACCAGCGTCTTCCAGCCCGCCCGGGCGAGATACGCGGCGGTCGTGAGGCCGTTGTGGCCGCCGCCGATGATCACGGCGTCGTAGCGCTGCGCCACGCGGGTTCCTCCTTGGTTCGGTGCCCGGGGGTCCGGGATCGTCGGATATCTCTGTCAGGCGCGCTTGCGCGGCGGGTCGAAGAACGGGAGGTCCACGACGCGGGCGGTGACCGTGCCGCGCCTGGCCTCGACGGTCCATTCCATGTCCAGGCGCGTGCCCGTTCGCGCGTGGGCGAACGCGACCGAGCCCAGCCCCAGCATCTTCTTGAGGATCGGGCTCCAGCCGGTGCTGGTGACCCGCCCGACCTGGCGGCCGCGCGGCGAAGATCGGGACCGGCGTCCGGCTCACGATGGGCGGCGCGGACGGGGCCAGGCCCTGGGCCGCGTGGAGCGCCTCGATCTCGGGCCACTCGATGTCCAGCCCGACGAGACGCCGCGCCGGTCCGCCGGCCGCCATCTCGGCGACGAGCGCGCGGCGGCCGATGAAGTCGCCCGAGGCCAGGTCCACCAGCCTGCCCAGCCCGATCTCGTACGGCGAGTAGTTCTGGCTCGGGATGTGGGAGTGGACCGCGCTCGTGTAGTCGACCTCGATCAGGATCAGGCCCGCCTCCAGGCGGACGACGTCGAGCGCGAGCATGCCGGCTGGCCGCAGCCGATAGGGCGCGCCGGCCGCCGCGAGCGCGTCCCATGCCTCCACGGCGCGCTCCGCCGGGATCCACAGCTCGTAGCCGAGGTCGCCCGTATAGCCCGTTCGCGAGACGTCGATCGGGATGCCGGCCAGCGTCGCCCCGCGGCGCCGGAAGTAACCCAGGTCGGCGAACGGGTGCGCCCGTCGCCGCCTCCAGGACGGCTCGGCTCAGCGGCCCCTGCAGCGCGACCGCCGCGACGGAGTCGCTGACGTCGCGGACATCGACGTCCAGACCGTGGGCGTTCATCCGGAGCCACCGGATCTGCGGGTCCGCGGCCGTCCAGCGGATCACCTGCGCCCCATCCTCATCCTCGAGGCGGTGGATCGTGCCATCGTCGAGCACCTTGCCGTGCTCGTCGCACCACGGGGTGTAGAAGACTCGGCCCGGCGCCAGCTTCGTCGCGTCGCGGACGATCAGCCGGTCCACCAGGCGGACGGCGTCCGGGCCGCGCAGCTCGTACTTGAAGAGCGGGCTCACGTCGATGAGCGCGGCCGCCTCGCGGATCGCGTTGTACTCGATGACGTGGGAGTCGTGATATGCGCTGGCGGCGAAGAAGCCGGACCAGGCCCGCCATTGCAGGTGCTCGTTCAGGGCTGCGGTTCGGGGGTGGAAGGCGGTCCCGACCGTCACGTGGCCTGTTCCTCCGCTGGACGCCTGCACAGGGCCGGACGACCCGGCTGTGCACGCCATTGTGCACGAACCCACGCCGGCGCGTCCGTGCGACGGCCGGCGCCCGCTCGGGGATCGGGCCGCCGTGCCGGCCGCGGCGTCCCCGGCCGCGCAGCCACGCCCCCGGGCGTCAGGCCGGCGCGTCCACCTCGTAGGCGAGCACCGGCACGCCCATGCGCATGAAATCGTCCGGGTTGCGCGTCACGACGGTCGCGCCCAGCGACCACGCGACGCCGGCGATGAGTGCGTCGCCCAGGGTCCGCGGACCGCTCGCGCCGCGCAGGCGGCGCGCCTCGCCTGCCCACGCGGCAGCCCCCGGGTCGGTCGACACGTACTCGACCGCATCGATCAGGCTCGCGATCGCGCGCCGCTCGTCGTCGGTGCCCTTTGAGAACGCCTCGGCGACGACGGCATCGCAGACGAGCAGGTCATCCGCCTCCGCGAACAGGCGTTCCAGCAGCGCGACGGCGCCGAACCGGCCGTTCGCGTAGTCGATCAGGAGCGTCGTGTCCAGGATCCGAGGCATTCGGTCCTCCGTTCGTCCCACAGCGCGTCGACCCACGGGCGATCCCAGCTCGCGCGAATCTCCTTCAGCGTCTGGAGCACCTCTTCAGGAGTGGTCCCCCAGGTCGTGGATCCCTTGAGGACGCCGAAATTCGCACGCCAGACCTTCTTCATGCGGTCGCGCTTCGCCTGCCGGAGCAGGACTTCGGCGATATAGGCGCTGCGGCCGCGCGGGCCGGCGACCTCGTCGATGATCGCGAGGGTCTCGGCAGGCAGCGTGATGTTCGTGCGGACGAGCGGCATCGGGCTCGGACCTCAGTGTGCGACGCAGTGTGCAGGCGCGTGTGCCGAGTCTGGCACACGCGGTCGATCATGTCCAGAGGCCCGTCTGCTCGGACCGGTCCAATGGAAGCTCGGACGACCTACTGGACGACGTGCGCGAAGGCCGCCGTGTAGCCGGCGAGGGTCGGGCCATCCATGCCGCTCCCGGTGGCCTGCCACGCCGCGTCACCGCCCGGCGGCGCGTCGACCACCATCCATGAGCCGTTCCCGAGCTCGAGCAGTCGGGCGCTGAGATCGCCGAAGCTGGCGCTCCCGGCATCCGTCCCGGAGGGGATGCAGTCGGACTGCCCGGCGCAGTAGCCGCCTTCGCGAACGTCGATCTCGGCGCCGCCCGGACCCCGGTAGGTGATGGTCAGCTGACCGCCATTGGAGAGCCGGTATGAGCCGCTCTCGACGAACCAGCCCGGCGGAAGCACCGGGCAGTACACGTCCCAGGCCACGCTCGCCGCAAGTGCAGCGTAGAAGTCGCGGTTCTCGGCAGTCCCGCTGCACGCGTCCGAGGAGCCCGGCAGGGGGGATGGACCGGCGGACGGGGCGGGCTCTGGGCTGCCCTGAGGGAACGGCGAGACACCGGGCTCGACGCTGGGCTGCGGGGAACCGGCGCTCGCGCTCGCCGAGGGGGCGGCGCTCGGCCCTGTTGACGACGCGGCGGACGGCGACAGCGACGCAGAGGTGGGCGGCGCCGTCACCGCGGTCGAACCGCACGCGGCCACGAGCGCTGCGACACCGACCAGGGCAAGCAGCCGGGTCGCGTGGGCGGCTCGGGAACGACGGGGCAATGGCACGTGGCGAGCCTAGTGGCCAGTGGTGCCTGCGGTCAACCCGGACCAGGTCTCGTCGATCGCTGCCAAGCCGGCCAGCATGGCGACGTCCACGCCGAAGGTGGCCCGCACCCGCTCCCTGGTGAGCACCCGGGTCGGTGGTCCGTCCGCCACAACACGACCACCGTCGAGGACCACCAGGCGCGGGAAGAAGTGTGCCGCCAGCGCCAGGTCGTGCAGGACGGCCAGGACCGCGACGCCGTCGCGGAGGTTGAGGTCCGCGAGGAGCTCCATCACCGCGACCTGGTGGCGCAGGTCGAGGTGGACGGTCGGCTCGTCGAGGACGAGCAGGGGCGCAGCCTGGGCGACCGCGAGCGCGATCAGCACCAGCTGCCGTTCACCGAGGCTCAGCTCGCGCACGTCACGTCCCCGCAGCGGACCGATCCCGACCCGCTCGATCGCTACCTCGACGGCCGCCCGGTCCGCGGGCCCAGGCCCGCGAAAGGGATCCTCGTGCGGCAGCCGCCCCAGCGCGACGACCTCCTCCACCCGGGTCGCGAACGGCAGCGACGCCTGGCCGGGCACCGCGGCGAGCCGGCGCGCAATTGCCGCGCGGCCGAGGCTCGCGACCGGGTCGCCACCGAGGGTGACCTGGCCATCGCGCGGCACGACAAGGCCGGCCAGCACCCGCAGGATGGTCGACTTGCCCGCCCCGTTGGGCCCCACCAGCGCCACGCGCTCGCCGGGCGCGATCGCGAGGTCCACGCCGCGGACGACAAGGTGCCCGCGATACGCCACGTCGACGCCAGCGAGCTCGGCGACCGGTTCGCTCACAGCTCGTAGGCCGAGCGAGTCCCGCGCAGCAGCGCGAGGAAGAACGGTGCGCCGACCACAGCCGTGACGACGCCCACCGGGATCTCGCCGAGGAGTCGCGCCCCGAGATCGGCCAGCACGAGCAGGATGGCGCCGAGGATCGCGGCAAGCGGCACGACCCGCCGCGCATCCGGCCCCACGACGAGCCGGACGAGATGCGGCGCGACCAGCCCGATGAACCCGACCAACCCGGCGACGGCAACCGCGGCCGCGGTCACCAGGCTCGCCAGGCCCAGCAGGATCGCCCGTTCCCGGCGGACGTCCACGCCGAGATGCGCGGCGGCCTCCTCGCCGAGCAGCAGCCCGTTGAGCACGCGTGATCGGGCCACGATCGCGATCGAGCCGCCCACGATGAGCGGCGCCGCGAACCCGAGCTGGAGCCAGCTGGCGCCTTCGAGCCCGCCGAGCAGGAAGGCGAAGATCTGGCGCAGGTTGGCGCCGGACATGAACATCGTCATCGCCAGGCCGGCGGCCAGCAGCGAGCCGACCGCGTAACCCGTCAGGAGGAGCCCCGTTAACGGAGCGAACGATCCGCTGCCGCGACCGAGCCGGTAGACCAGGGCCACCGAGCCAAGCGCCCCGCCGAACGCGAGGACGTTGAGCAACCCGAGGTCCAGGAACACCGCCCGGACGGGGATCAGGACCGCGACGGCCGCGCCGAGCGCGGCCCCGGAGGCGGTGCCCAGCACGTACGGATCGGCAAGCGGGTTGCGCAGCAGACCCTGGAACGCCGCCCCAGCGACCGCAAGACCGCCACCGACGAGGACTGCGCTCAGGACTCGCGGCAGGCGCAGCTCCAGGACGATCGTCTCGGCGGCCGGAGACCACGTGCGCTGGATCGGCAGGCCGATCGAGCGGAGCAGGATCCCCAACGTATCGCCGGGGGCAACCGCGACCGACCCGGCCGCAACCGCGACGACGATTGCGGCCGCGAGCACGCCGAGGCCTGCCAGCGCGAGGACGGCCGTGCCGGGGACGCGGGCCGGCCGTCCCACCCGGGCACGGGTCAGGGCAAGAGTCCGCGTGCCGAGGCTCATCGTGACCGACCGTTCGTCACGCGCGGGGTCATGGGGCCGCGCTCGCCGTCGGGATCGGCGGCAGGACCAGGGCTGGGTTGATCGCACGTGCGAGGGCACGCAGCGCTTCGACGACCCGAGGACCGGGTCGCGAGACGAGCGTGTCGTCGATGGGGCGGATCGCCCCTGTCCGGACTGCCGTCATCCCCTCCCAGCCCGGGCGGGCGGTCACCTGGGCGGCCGTCGTGCCGTAGGCGGCATCCCCCAGGAGGATGAGCTGTGGGTCGCCCACAACCAGGTTCTCGAGCGGGATGCTGAACGCGCTCGTGCTCCCGGTCGTGATCGGGTCACCGCCGGCCAGGCGGATGAGCTCGTCCTGCTCGATGCCGTCGGCGAACGTGTAGATGTCTTTCGTCGCGTCGAGCTCGTAGAAGACCCGGGGCCGGGGGGCGCCGGCCGCGGCCACGGCAGCCACCACGGCTGCCTCCTGTGCCCGCAGCGATACCACGAGCGCGTCACCGGCCGCGGCGTCACCGGTCGCGGCGGCCACGAGCGCGATGTCCCGGAAGACGCCGGCGACATCCGACGCGTACACGACGATAACGGGGATCCCCAGGGACCGCAGCTTCGCGATGGCCTCCGGGCTGTTGAACCCGTTGCCGCCGGCGACAACGAGGTCCGCGCCGAGCCCGACGATCTTCTCGATGTCGACGCTGCCGAGCTTGACGACCTGGGTGACCTTCTTCGCGGCCGGTGGGTAGTCGTCGGCATCGGTGACGCCACGCACCCGCGGGCCGGCGCCGACCGCGAAGAGGATCTCGGTCGTGGCAGGCGTAAGCGAGACGATGTTCCTCGGCGTCGCGGGGATCGTGACCGCGGTTCCCTCGTCGTCGGTCAGCGTCAGCGGATACGTCGCCGCGCCGGCGGACGGGCCCGGCGACGCGGCCGGAGATGCTGCGCTGACAGGTCCGGTCGCCGGCGGGGCCATGACCGCGGTGGGCGAGGGGCCGGCCGGCACCGGAGTCGGCGTCGCCGATGCGCCGCAGCCGGTCAGGATGGCGGCCATGAACGGGAGGAGAAAGAGGATGTTGCCGGCTGGCCGCCGGCGGGCACGGGTTGGAATCACGGAGCCTCTCACGCGGAATGCCAATCGAACGCATCGGGGGGTCAGAGCGCGGCCACGACGCGGGTCGACGCGGGAGAGCCTCAGCCGGTCGGGATCATGCCTGCCTGCCCCTTTCTCGCGAGGGTTCGTGCGGCTCTGCCGCGGGGCCGGCGACCGGACTTCCGCCGTCGTCAAGACGGCGGTCACCGTAGCGGGACTGTGCCGGAATCGCACCGGCTTCGCGACCACGCGGCGTGTGGTGACGGGTCGAGGCTAGCACACGCGGGCCCTCCCGGCCGGGACTCGCGGAGGGCCCCGCGGCGGAGCGCCGCGATGCTCGCGAAGGAGCGGCCGGACTTGCCCATGCAACCGCGGCCGGCCGTCGGCGCACCGGCTTCCCGACGCAGTCCGACCGATCGTCGGCTGCGACGACCGAGTACCGGGTTCAACACACCCACTTTGCCGAGATGCTCGCCGAGGAGAGGCGTCGTCATCGCCCGCTCCTCGCTGCGCCGGCTGCTCCGGCGCGCGGCCTCGCCTCGCCGCGGCGCGACGGCGCCGCGCTACCGCAGCCGCCGTGAGCGATGCCCAGGAGGCCTGATGATCCAGTCGACGGAGCCGCCACGACTGCTGGAGGCCGCGGTCCCTGCTCACCCTCGTCGCGGATCGACGACGCGACCGCAAGGTCGTGGGGCGGTCTTCCGGGAGCCGAGGACGGTGTCGGTATCTCCTGGTCCGCGCGACACGGCCCGCCGGTTCGGCCTGCCGGCCTCTATCTACCGCGACGGCTCGTCGGTGTTCGCGCCGTCCCGTGGTGCGCGCGGGAGCGCGACGAGCGACCCAGTCGCCCGGCGCTGCCGAGCTCGGATCACCTCGATCCCGGCCGGCTCGCCGCAGCCAAGGACGGATCGAGCGGCCTGGGGGACCTTCCAGGACCGGCTCGTGTCCGAGTTGCGCCGGCGGGCAGCAGCGACCTCGCGGCGCCAACGGGTCCTGCGCGACTTCATCCCCCGCTTCAATCGCCGGTTGCGGTGCCGGCCGCGAGCCCGGTTCCCGCCTGCGGCCGGTGCCCGTCGACCTCGACCTCGGCCGCGTGCTCGCGCTGCGTCGACCGTCGGGAGCGACAGCTGCGTCCGCCTCGATGGTGCCCTCCTCCAGCTTCCGCCCGGGCAGCGCCGGTCCCTCGCCGGCGACGTCGAGGTCGAGCTGCGCCTCACGGCCGGCTGCTGGTGATGGCCGACGGGCGCCCGCTCGCCGCGGTCCCGGCCCCACCCGAGCCGCGGAGGGCCGCGGTCCCGCTCCACCCGCGCCGCAGCCACGGAGATAAGGGCGCAGTGCAGGGCCGCCCGCCAGACTGACGCACCTCGCCTCCTCCGCCGGCCGCCACTCCCGCCCACACACCAGTCCCGCCGGAGGAGGTCCAGGGATGTCTCCCGGATGGATGCCGCGCCGACGCGTGGTTCGCTCCATCGCCGTGACGCTCGGTGCGGCCGCGCTCGTCGTGGCCGCGGCGGGCCCGGTGCGGGCCGCGTACCAGGCGACCGCGGACTCGAACACGTCCGCATTCACGTTCAACTGCATCGGAGTCAACGACACCTACCCGGCGCGCCTGCTCACGGCGGCCCTCGCCGGCTATCGAAACCTCGGCTACGCCATCACCGGCTACAGCGGCCCGTCCTTCACCAAGACGCAGGTGCTGTCGCGCACGCTCTCGGACTGGGGCTACTACGTCCACGGCCACGGCGACAACTACCTCTACTCGGGATCGACGCGCGACTACGGGTTCAAGGAGGACGCGGGCCTGTGCACCGGGGCGCGGACGGTGTTCGCGCGCGACATCGCCGCCGTGCGTCGCGGCCGTGCGTCGAACCTCGTGATCATGTCGACGTGCCACCTGGGAGAGTCGGGCACGACGATGCCGGCTGCCTTCGCGATCCCGAAGACGAAGGCCGCCACGGGCTCCTGGGCGGGCCCCAACTTCTACATCGGCTATCTCGGCGAGGCCTGGGACAGCGACGAGTACACCTTCGAGACGCGCTTCTGGAGCGCGATCGGGCCCGGCTACGGCGTCGGCCAGGCCTTCGACATCGCGAGGCTCGGCGCCTTCAACGTCGGCTTCAGCGCGAACTGGTACGGCAGCTACGCATGGACTGGCCGCGCCGGTCCGCTGACGTCCGGCTGCAGCAAGTGCCTGTGAGGTGATGGTCATGCGCGCACGAACTCACGCACTCGCCCGGGATCGCCGCGCCCGGCTCGCGGGCGCCGTCGTCCTCGCTGGAATGGCGATCACACTTGGCCTCCCGAGCGGGGCGCCGACTGGAGATGCAGCCGATCGCTTCGTCGCCGGCGGCCCTGCGGTGGAGCGCACGGTGCTCGGCGGAGACCGGGCCGCCCCGGGCCTGGCGCTTGCCGCAGCGTTCCGGTCACGCCTGGGTCTGCCGGAGCCGGCCGCCACCCGCGTCGAACGGGTCGTGGATCGGTTCGCCGGAACGACCTACGACGAGGTCACGGGAAGCGATGCCACGGGCCACGCCATCCACCTCCAACGCTTCGACGTTCGGGGGCGCCTGGTAGCTGCCGTGATCTTCGGGTGGCAGACCGCAGGCAGCGCGCCGTTGGCGAACACCGCTGCGGCCCGTTCCCGGGCAAGCCGGCTGGCGGCCGATCTCGGGGTCGACACCGCGGGCACCCCGGACGTCCGGCAGGCTCCCGACAACACCGGCTGGACGCTCACGTGGTCCCGGGTCGTGGACAACGTGCCGGTGATCGGCGATGGCGTCCGCCTCGACCTGTGGCCGGATGGACGGCTGCACGCCGTCGTCCGGACCGAGCGCGCGCTCGCGCCGCGGCCGGAAACGGTTCTTTCAGAGGCCGCCGCGCGGGCCGCGCGGCGGCAACGCTGGCGACGATGTTCGGCAGCCGCTCCGGCGAGGTCGGGATCTCCAGCCTGGGCCTCAACTGGGTTGCGCCGAACAGCGCCTTCGACCCTGCCGGACCCGACGCTCCCGGCGCGACGCTCCGCCTCGCGTGGGTCGTGGAGGCGCGCACCTCCGGCACGCTCGCGGAATCCCTTCGAGCCGTCAAGCTGTTCGTCGACGCGGGCACCGGCGCCCTCATCGGAGGCGACGTCCTCCGATGATCCTGACCCCGCCGGACCGACACGCGATGCTTCGCCCGGCCCTCGGCTGGGCGAAGCGCCCGCCCGCCGCAGGCCCTGGATCGTGGCTCGCGCTTGCGCTCCTGGCGGCCTTTGTTGCCGGGTGCGCCAGCGTGGTGCCCGCATCGCGAGCCCCGTCACCGGCGCCACCGGCGGGCCCGCGCCCGCCTCGACGGGCGGCACCGGCCGTCCGGCGCTTCTCCTCCTCGCCGACCCCGGCGGCGACTCGACCTCCCTTGTCCTCCTTCGCCTGTCGGGCGACATCGTCACGCTCCCTTTGCCGGCGCCCTCGGTCGCGGCCGTCGTACCGGGAAGCGGTGGGCGCCTCGTGGCCGTCCTCGGTGACGGCCGGGCGTTCGTGGCGCCGGCCGGGGCAGCAGGGCTGTCCACCGGGGAAGGCTGGCTTCCGCTCGAGCTCAGTGGATCCGGCCGGATGCCGTCCGGGGCGCTCATCTGGTCCGCGACCTCGTCGCCAGACGGGGAGCAGGTGGCTGCCCTCGCGCGGCCGCGCGATGCCGAGTCGCCAAGTGCCCTCGTGGTCATCCAGGTGGACCTTGGACGACGCGAGATCCTGCCGCTCGCCGACGAATCGGAGGGCGTTCCGCCTGCCTGGGTCGACGGTACCCACGTCGTGATCGTGCAGCGCGACCACCTCGACCGGCTGCTTCTTGCGCTCGTCGAGGTCGCGACCGGGCGGGTGACGAACCGCCTCGCCCTGCGTGCCCTGGACGTCGCGGCATCCGCGGATGCCGGCACGCTGGCCCTCGTGACCGACGGTCGCATCGCGGTCGGGCCGGCGGCCGCGGTTCTCTCGCTCGGTCGTGCGCCGGAGGCAGGGCCGGTCCTGCCCCCGGGCGACGTGATACGCGGCGGGATCGCGCTGGACGGTGACGGGGGCTCGCTGGCGGTGGCGGTGGAGGCGGGCGATCCCGGGCCCAGCCGGATCGCGGTCTACGTGCGCGACGGTGACGCCTGGCGCGCTGGAGCCCGCATCACGCCGCCCGTGAGCGCGTCCGGCGGCTGGCTGACCTGGCTGCGGTGAGCTCGCGGCACCGCGGACTTCGGGCGGCCGGCGACCGCGTCAGTCGGGAAGTGCCTCGGCGACCGCGGTCGAGAAGATGGAGATCTGGGCATCCTCGCGCAGCATCGGGCCGAGGATCTTCTGGAGTGTCAGCTGGTGGACACAACTCTGCCAGCTCTCGAAGTAATGGCACGTGCAGTGCCAGACACCGGCGTCGAGGCTCACCTGGTGGGTGTCATTGTCCCCACGGAACGTGACGCTGAGGCGATCGAACTCGACGCGATCCTGTTCGCGGGCGTATCGGTTCGCCTTCTCGACCTTGCCGATGAGAGAGCTGTGCATCGCGGCGATCCCTCCGTTGTCACGTGAACCCCAAGAGGCCGCTTCCCGGTCGAATCGTCCGGTCGATCGGCGAACGGTTGTTCCGATGACTCTACAACCCCACGCCAAGAAGGATACGGAGCCGAAGGTCCCGCCGGAACATCCTGCAATCGCCGAACTTCGGCCTGCTCGGCCCTCCGTGCCCCACCGGGCCCTCCCCCGTCAGCCCCGGACCAAGGCCTCGCCGGCGGCCAGGCACGCGTCGGAGGCTGCCTGCGAGGTCGCTTCCGTGTAGACCCGAACCAGCGGCTCCGTGCCGCTGAAGCGGACCAGCAGCCAAGACCCGTCGGCGATGAAGAACTTGAACCCGTCCCCGGTGGCCAGCCGAAGCGTGTTCGTGACGGCCTGGCCGGCCAGCTGGGCCGGCGCTTTCTCGACCAGCTCCACGAGCAGACGCGCCTTGACCGACGCGTAGACGGAGCGGTCGACGTGGATGTCCACGCGCTGGTAGAAGGACGGGCCCGCGATCTCGTGGAGGTGCTCGATCGCCCGGGAGACCGGCCACCGGCCGGCTGCCCGTTCGCGCAGGAACAGGTCCAGCAGGAGCAGGTCGGCGTAGATGCCGTCGCGCTCGGGCAGGTGCATGCCGAACCCGTAACCGCCCGACTCCTCGCCGCCGTACATCGCCCCGGTCTCGATCATCTTGGGCCCGACGTACTTGAAGCCGACCGGCGTCTCGTGGACCGCGATCCCGTAGCGCTCGCCCAGCCGCTCCGCCATCGAGGTCGTGTTCACGCTCTTGACCACGGGGGCGTGCATGCCACGGTGTTCGACGAGGTAGTACATGAGCAACCCGTAAACCTGGAGCTGGTGGATGAAGCGGCCCCGCTCGTCGACCGCACCCGCCCGGTCCGCATCGCCGTCGAGGAGCAGGCCGAGGTCGAAGCCACCCGCGGCAATGATCCCGAGAGCCTCGTCGATGTTCGGCCGGATGGGCTCCGGGTTGACGCCGCCGAAGTACGGGTTGCGCTCGGTGTGCAGCTCGGTCAGGCGGATCCTTCCGCCCGCGAGCAGGCGGCTCATCCAGCCCGCCCCGGCGCCCCACATCGGGTCGACGAGGACGGCCACGTCGGCCGCCTTGAGCGCGTCGAGATCGACGGTTCGCCGGACGAAGCGCTCGTAGCCCGGGTAGGGGTCGTAGCGCTCGACAAGCCCGGCTGCCTCCGCATCCGCGAACGGCCGCCGCGGGATTGCCGCGCCCCCGTTGCCGGCGATCGTCGCCTCGAGGACGGCAAGCAGCTCGGGACCGGCCGCCGCCCCGGTCGGCGACTTGACCTTGAACCCGTTGTCGGTCCAGGGGTTGTGGCTGGCCGTGATCACGATGCCGGCGGCGGCACCTCGCTGGACCACTTCGAAGCTGGACATCTGGGTGGGGACCGCGGTGCTCGCGTAGGCAACCGGGATGTCGTAGGCCAGCAGGACCTCCGCGGCGGCGACCGCGAAATGCTCCGACGCGAAGCGCCGGTCGTAGGCGAGAACGACCCCCTTGGCCTGCTCGCCGCGTTCCACCACGTACCGCGCGACGCCTTCGGCACAGCGGCGGACGCTCTCGAACGTGAAATCGTCCGCTACCTTCGCCCGCCAGCCGTCCGTGCCGAAAACGATGGTCGTGGGCTGCGGCCGCTGTGCGATGGTCACATGTCCTCCTCCCGGGATCGGGCCAGCTCCTCGGCGATCGCCCGGACCTCCTGCGAGCGGTCCGCCGCGCAGACCAGCAGCGCGTCGGGCGTGTCGACCACGATCGTATCGTGCAGTCCGATGGTGACGACGAGGCGATTGCCACCCATGACGAGCGTCGCCTCCGACGCGAGGTCGCGGCGCACGCCGCGACCGACGGCACCGGCCGGATCGCCGGCCGACGCGGCCTCCGCCTGCAGGACGTCGCGGAGCGCGGCCCAGCTTCCGAGGTCGCTCCAGCCCACGTCCGCGCGCAGCATGGCGACCTCGCCGGCCAGCGAGGCCGGCTCCATCACCGCGTAGTCGATGGAGATCGGCCGGGCGGTTGCGTACGCACGGTCCAGGGAGCCCGGATCAGCAGCCGTCCCCCGGACGGCCCCCTCAACGGAGGCGGCAAGCTCCGGGGCGTGCACGGCGATGGCGGCCCGGATCGCGTCGCGGCGCCAGGCGAAGATACCCGCGTTCCAGGCAACCGGGGCCGACCCCGCGAGGAGTGCCACTGCCGCGTCGATGGAGGGTTTCTCCACGAAACGCGCGACGCCGAACGCACCCGATCCGCCCGGCAGGGGCCCTGCGGCCACGATGTACCCGTACCCGCTCTCCGGCCCGGTCGGCGTGATCCCGAGCGTGACGAGCGCCGGTGCGCCGGTCCCGGGACCGCCCGCCGCGGCGAGCGCGCCGGCCTGCCGCAGCAACGCCCGGAACCTGTCCTCGTCAACGACGAGATGGTCGGCCGGCAGAACGATCATGACGTCGTCGGCCGATCGCTCGACGGCGGCCGCCGCGTAGGCGATCGCGGGCGCGGTGTTGCGGCCGGCGGGCTCACCGAGCACCTGGGCAGGATCGAGCTCGGGCAGCTCCTCGCGCACCAGCGCGGCATATCGTCGATCGGTGACCACGATGACGTCGTCCGGGCCCACGAGCGCGGGAACCACCCGCTCGTAGGTTGTCCGGAGCAGCGTCCGATCGCCGACAAGCCGCAGGAACGGCTTGGGCCGATCGGGGCGCGAAAGCGGCCAGAGGCGCGTGCCGCCTCCGCCCGCCAGGATCACCGCGTACATCGGTCGATTGTAGAGAGCGCCGTCCCTCAGCACGTGCCGAGGCGCACGGGAGTCATCGCGAGATCGCAGGCAATCCCGTGGGGACTCGCGATTTGGCGGTACCAGCCGCTGCCGTACGTGCCGCCGCTGCCGCGTCCGTCGCTACCGCTGCCGCTGCCGTACGTGCCGCCGCTGCCGCTGCCGCTCTTACCGGATAGCAACCAGGGTGCTCGTATGGACGGCGATCCGACGCCGCGCGCCTGCGAGCCGGGCCGACCCCGCATCTCCGTGCTCGGCGCGCGCGGTGACCGGCCCCAGGTGCCGCGCGCTGCGCGACGCAGCTCGCATACCAGCGTCCGGGATGGTATCCGACAACCGGCGACACGCATCGGGAGACCGCACTCGCGAACTGCATGGGCCGACCACAGCCGAGGCACGCATGGGCGACCCCGCCGCGACCGGCACGCCGGTGCCTGCGGCAGGCTCCCGCCCGCGCGCTCCCCGGGCCGGCCGCCCCGGGATTCCGCGTGTCCGCTCCCCGGTCAGCGCTGCGGCACGCGTTCCGGTCCGTGCTGTCAGCGCAGCGCGATCGCGCCGGTGGCCGGCTCGGGCCGGCCGCAGTCGGCCGCCAGGAGCGCGGCCTTTTCCGTTCGCTCCCAGGGAAGGTCGAGGTCGGGCCGCCCGAAGTGGCCGTAGGCCGCGGTCTGGCGGTAGATCGGCCGTCGAAGATCCAGCGCCTCGATGATCGAGGCCGGGCGCAGGTCGAAGTGTCGGTCGATCGCCGCGCGGATCATCTCGTCGGGAACCTGCCCTGTCCCGAAGGTCTCGATGGACACCGACAACGGATGCGCGATGCCGATCCCGTAGGCAACCTCGATCTCGAAGCGATCGGCGAGCCCGGCGGCGACCACGTTCTTGGCGATCCAGCGCGCGGCGTACGACGCGGAGCGGTCCACCTTCGTGGGGTCCTTGCCGGAGAACGCCCCGCCGCCGTGGCGGGCCATGCCGCCGTAGGTGTCGACGATGATCTTCCGGCCGGTGAGGCCGGCATCGCCCATCGGCCCGCCGGTCACGAAGCGGCCGGTCGGGTTGACGTGCATGACCGGATCCGTCGGACGGAGCTCGGGCGGGATGGTGGGCAGGATCACCGTCTCCACGATGTCACGCCGGATCCGCTCGGCACGCGTGTCGGGGTCGTGCTGCGAGGCGACCACCACCGTCCGCACCCGCACGGGCACGCCCCGCTCGTACTCGACGGTCACCTGGGTCTTCCCGTCGGGACGCAGGTAGGGCAGTTGGCCGGACTTGCGGGCCTCGGCGAGGCGGCGCGCCATGCGGTGCGCCAGGGCGATCGGGAGGGGCATCAGCTCCGGCGTCTCGCGACAGGCGAACCCGAACATCATGCCCTGGTCACCCGCGCCCAGCTCGTGGAGCGCCGTGCCCTCTTCGCGGACCTCGAGCGACGCGTCCACCCCCATGGAGATGTCGGGCGACTGCTCCTTGACGCTCACGAGCGTCCCGCAGGTGAGGTAATCGAAGCCGTACTCGGCCCGGGTGTAGCCGATCTCCTTGACCGTGTCGCGCACGACGCTCTGGAAGTCGATATAGGTCGAGGTGGAGATCTCCCCGAGCACGAGGACGAGCCCGGTCGTGGTGGCCGTCTCGCAGGCGACTCGGGCGACCGGGTCTTCGCGGATGATCGCGTCGAGGATGGCGTCCGAGATCTGGTCGCACATCTTGTCCGGGTGACCCTCGGTCACCGACTCGGAGGTGAAGAGGTAGCCGGACGCGTCGACGATGGAGGTCATGGTTGCAGGCCACTCCTGTGGGGTAATCCGGGCCAGCGTAGCACTCCACTGCCGCACGCCCGGGCAGCGATCAGACCGTTGGAACGCCCCCGTCGGCGGGCGCCCGGACGAGCGGAAGCGGGGGCAGCGGGTCGGCGGGGACGAACCCGAGCACGGCGCCGTAGAACGCGAGCTCGGCCTGGGTCGAGCGGAGCATCGAGGAGGCCTTGCGGAACCCGTGGTCCTCGCCCTCGAAGGCGATGTACGCATGGGGGATGCCGTTCCGGCGCAGGGCCGCGACGATGCGCTCCGCTTCCGCGGGCGGCACGATCCGGTCGTCGAGACCCTGCAGGACCAGCACCGGGCTGTGAATGCCCTCGAGGTGGAAGATGGGTGAGCGAGCCTCGTAGACGTCGCGCGCGGCCGGGTAGGGCCCCAGCAGGCCGTCGAGGTAGCGAGACTCGAACTTGTGGGTCTCCGCCGCGAATGCCGCCAGGTTGCCGATCCCGAAGTAGCTCACCCCGGCCCGGAAGACATCGCGGAACGCGAGCGCCGCGAGCGTCGTGAACCCGGATGCGGAGCCGCCCTCGATCGCGAGGCGCGCCGGATCCACGATCCCGCGATCCGCCATCGCCCGGGCGCCGGCCACGCAGTCGTCGACATCCACGACGCCCCAGCTGCCCGTGAGCCGCCTGCGGTACTCGCGGCCGTAGCCCGTGCTGCCCCCGTAGTCCACGTCGAGAACCGCGATCCCGCGCGTGGCGAGGACCTGGATCCCGACCGCGAGCCCGGCGTGTGCCGCGGCGGTCGGGCCGCCGTGGCTCGTGACGAGGAGCGGCGGCAGCTCACCGGAGGGCGCCCGGGTGGCCCGGTTGTGCGCCCGGTACAGGATGCCGTGCGCGGTGCGCCCGCCGGTCGTGGGGAACTCGACGGGCTCGGCAGGGGCGAGATCGGCCGGGTCGAGCATCGCCTCGGAGGCTCGCCGGAGCACCTCGACCGATCCGTCGAGAAGGTTCACCAGGACCACGGACCGGAACGTCGTCGGCGAGGCCGCCAGGCAGACCAGGCGGTCGCCCCGCACGCCCAGGTAGTCGAGCTCCACGAACGGGAGCGGGATCTCGTCCGGGCCTGCGCGGCCGGCCGGGTCGATCCGCACCAGCCGATCACGTCCTCCGGAACGCGCGGCCGCGATGACCGTCCCATCCTCCGCAAACCCGTAGTCGGCGTACCCGAGGTTCCACTCCGGACCGCCGACCTCGGCGGCCATCGGCGCCACGGGGATGGGCGGCGTGATCTCCCCGTCGCGCCCGACGGACTCCACGCGGTAGAGGTTGAGCCAGCCATCCAGCTCGGCCGACACATAGAGCACGCCCGCAGGCGACCAGGCCGGCTGGGTGACCCACGTCCCTGCGTCGCCGGCCACCACCGTCGCCGCTCCGAGCGAGCCGTCCGCCCCGACGTCCGCGAGCATGCACTCGGTCCCGTCCCAGGGCATGTTCGGGTGGTTCCAGCGCGTCCAGGCCAGGCGCCGTCCATCCGGCGAGAGGCGCGGCGCGGCGACGAAGTCGGACCCGCCGGCCAGCTCCACCACGCGCGCCGGGTCGTCCGCGGCCGCCCCGTCGAGCGGGACCGCGACGAGCGTGTTGACCGCCTCCCGGTCCTCGAGCGTGTGATCCTCGCGGACGCAGATCAAGCGGTTGCGCGACGCGTCGAGGCACATGTCCGCGTAGCGCCAGCGACCGACCGGCGTGAGCGGTGTCGCCGCCCGGTCCGGCCCGACGCGCAGCAGCCGTCCCGTCGTGAAGTCGGAGACGACGACCAGGTCACCGGCCGCGAGGTACGCCCCCCCGCCGTACTCGTGGACGCGGGTCCGGACGTTGAGCCCGGCCGGGCTGATGTCGTGAACCCCATCCGCGCGGCTCCATCGAACCAGGGTCTGGCGACCGTCATCCTCGGCCCGCCCCTCCAGCCAGGTGATCGTGTCGCCGTCCCAGCGCGGCTCGGCGAGCCGCACGAACCCTTCTGCGACCAGCTCGAGCGGTACCGGCGAGCGCCAGCTGCCGTACGGCGCGACCGCGGGCACCGACACCGCGCCGGCCGGCGTGAACGCAACGTGCGATTGATCTGTCATGGCCGGCCTACGTCCCGCTCTTCCAGGAGTTCGTGTACGCCACCTGCTCGGCGGTCATCCCGTCGATGTGGTGGCCGAGCGCCTCGAGCTTGAGACGGGCAACCTCCTGGTCGATCGCCTCGGGGACGTTGTAGACGATGCTGTCCAGCTCGGCGTGGTGCTGGGCGACGTACTCGGCGCACAGCGCCTGGTTCGCGAAGCTCATGTCCATCACGGCGGCGGGGTGGCCCTCGGCTGCGCCCAGGTTGACCAGGCGCCCTTCGGCGATGAGGTGGAGCTTCTTGGGTCCCAGGTCGAACTCCTGGACGTTCTCGCGGACCTCGCGGACGTGGCCCTCGGCGAGCGCGCGGAGTGCCGCGAGGTCCAGCTCGGCGTCGAAATGGCCGCTGTTGGCCATGATCGCCCCATCGCGCATCGCCACGAAGTGCTCCCGCCGGAACACGTTGACGTTGCCCGTCGCGGTGATGAACAGCTCGCCCCATGGCGCAGCCTGATCGACCGTCTTCACCTCGAAGCCATCCATGAGCGCTTCAAGGGCCCGGACGGGGCTCACCTCGACCACCGCGACGTGGGCGCCCATGCCCTTGAGACGCGACGCGATCCCCTTGCCCACCCAGCCGTAGCCGGCGACCACCGCCTGGCGTCCGGCGAGCAGGATGTTCGTGGCCCGCAGGATCCCGTCGATCGTGCTCTGGCCGGTCCCGTAGCGATTGTCGAAGAGGTGCTTCGTCTCGGCCTCGTTGACTGCCACGACCGGGAACCGCAGCGCGCCGTCCCTCGCCATGGCCCGGAGGCGGATCACGCCCGTGGTCGTCTCCTCGGTCCCGGCGAAGACCTCGGCCAGCTGGCCGGGGCGCTCCCCGTGGAGCAACGAGACCAGGTCGCACCCATCGTCCATGGTCAGCTGGGGGTGGGTGTCCGCGACCGCGTTGAGGTGCGCGTAGTACGTGTCGCGGTCCTCGCCCCGGCGCGCATAGGTGGCAATGCCGTAGCGGGCGGTGAGCGCGGCCGCCACGTCGTCCTTGGTGGAGAGCGGGTTGCTCGCGGCCAGCGCGATCTCTGCCCCTCCCGCCGCGAGCGTGCGAACGAGATTCGCGGTCTCGGTGGTCACGTGGAGGCAGGCGGCGATGCGCAAGCCCTTCAGGGGCAGCTCGCGCGCGAAGCGCTCGCGGATCAGCCGGAGAACGGGCATCTCGCGCTCCGCCCATTCGATCCGGCGAACGCCTTCGGCGGCGAGGCCGAGATCGTTGACGTCGTGGGGCGGCAGGGCGACAGGGGTGGTCATGGCAAGAGATGTCTCCGGCAGCGGGATGGGCCGTGAGCCGCGGTGCACGGGCTCAGTCCGTGATTATGCCCGACCGCCGGGCCGCGGCCCGGCCCCGGCGACAGAGGGGTCCAGTCAACTCTCATCGCGATCCGCCAGCGCTCGCCGCGACGGGTCAGCTCTCGCCGCGACCCAGCAGCCGCCGGATCGGCCCGGGGAGTGCGGCGAACGGTCCCAGCGCGCTCCCCTGGCGGTGGATCAGCCGCTCCTCGAAGCGGACGTGCTCCTTGTATCCCAGCTTCGCATATGCCTGCAGCGCGGGTGGATTGTCCGACCGGACGTTGAGGACCACCTGGTCGCAGAAGCGCAGGAGGTCGGCCGTGACGGCCCCGGTGACGGCCGTCGCGTAGCCACGGCCGCGGAAGTCCGGGTGGGTCATCACGTTGCCGACCACGCCCAGGCGCCCCTCCGCCGAGACGACATGCGTGCCGGCTGCGCTCACCAGGCGACCGCCGACGCGGATCCCGTAATAGACGCCCTCTGCCACCGCGGAGGGCGGCAGCCAGGCGGTGAATCCCAGTTGATACAGGCGGTTCAGGTCGCCCACCTCGACGGGGAGCAGTCGCGCCACCTCCGCCGGGCAGGGCCTGAACATGCTCCGATCGACCCACATCCGGACCATCGGCGGGCCCGGTTCGATGCGGTAGATGACGCTGATGGCCTGAAGGTGCTCGGTGCGGGCGGCCAAATATGCGGCCCGCGGCCGGATCAGCTCCCGGAGGATGGCGCCGATCCCCACGCTCTCGCCCATGACGAAGACGGGCTGCGGCGCCAGGCCGGCATACTCCAGGGCAACCGCGACCGCGTCCGCGCCGTCGAACGCGATCCCCCAGCGAGTCCGTCCGAACTCGCGCTCATCGAGATCGCACAGCGCATAGGCGGCATACAGGCGGTCGCGCTCCAGGAAGGCCCGCAGGAGCGCGCGGTCACTGGTGGGGCGAACGGTCATTCCCCGTTGGGCAACCCGGCGCGCCGTGGGGGCGGCCACTCAGGCGCCCGCGCGAGAGCGATCGGCCGCGGCCGCGAGCGCGGTGGCGTACGGCGCCGGGAGAACTCCGATCTCGGTCACCATGGCGGTCACGAGCTCCGCCGGGATGACGTCGACCGAGGGATTGCGGGCGGGAGTGCCCTCCGGCGCGAGCCAGACCCCTCGCAGCAGGAGGACCTCCTCGGGAGGTCGTGGCTCGGCCCGCAGGGCGCGGCCATCGGCCGCCTCCCCGTCGCAGGTGCTGAGCGGTGCGGCGACGACGAACGGAACCGCACGGCGCGCCGCGACGGCCGCGAGCGCGTAGCTGCCCGGATCGGATGCCACATCGCCGTTCCGCGCGATCGAGTCCGCGCCGACGAGCACGGCGTCCGCCTCGCCGCCTGCCAGCAACCCTGCCGCCGCGCCGTCGCCCACTAACGCAAACGGGATGCCGGCCTGGGTCAGCTCCCACGCAACGAGGCGGGCACCCGCCAGCCACGGCCGGGTCTCGGCGACCAGCACCTCCACCGGCCCGGCCCGCGTCGCGGAGCGCCGCGACGACCGCGAGCGCGGTCCCAACCTGCCCGCCGGCCAGCGCGCCCGTGCTGCCGATCGTCAGGATGCGAAGCGTCGCACCGCCCCCGTGTGGCTCGGTCGTCGAGAAGAAGCCCGCGCCGTGGGAGGCAAGGGCTGCGTGCGCCAGCGTTGCCTCGCCGAGGATCGCCTCTGCCTCCTGGCGGAGGAGCGCGGCGATCCGCATACCATCCCCGTCCACGTCCTCGATGGCCGCGTACCGCGCCAGCATCCGGTCCATCGCGTTCCGCAGCGGCGCCGAGGTCGGGGCGGCGTTCCGCAGGGCGTTCGCGGTCCCGAACAGCATCGCGCGGCGCGCGGACGGGGAAGCCTCCGCGGAGCGGCCGGCGGTGAGGGCGATCCCGCAGGCCGCGACCTGGCCCAGGAGCGGCGCGCCCCGGACCACCGAATCGCGGATCGCCTGCGCGACGTCGGACCCGGTCAGGCAGTCGACGACGGACAGCTCCTCGGGCAGGCGACGTTGGTCAAGCAGGACGACCCGTTCCGGTTCGAAGCGGAACGCGCTGCGGAAGAGCCCGGTGGCTCCCGCTGCGGGACGGGCCGCCGGGGCAGCCTGGGAGCCCAGGGCGTCGGCCGTCCCGAGGAGGGCGCCGGCCATCTCGACGGATCCGTCGCGCAATGCGCCGGCAGCACCGACGACGGTGGCCGCGGTCTTCACCGCATCGGCCGCGATGGACCGGAAGAAGTGGCGCCGAGCGAGGCGGCGCGTCTCGTCCGGGTCGACTGGACCGGTTTCGAGGGCGGCGGTCGGGCCGGGCTCGGCCGAGCCCAGCGCAGCGCGCTCCTCGCCGCCCATCCACCCGCCCTCCCGGGCCCGCGTCAGTACGTGATGACCGACGTGACCGTGCGCCCGGTCAGCCGATCGCGACCCTTGAGAAAGCCGAGCTCGACGAGGAACGCCAGCCCCACGATCTCACCTTTGAGCCGCTGGACCAGCTCCACCGTCCCGTTGACCGTTCCGCCCGTGGCGAGCAGGTCGTCCACGATCAGGATCTTCTGGCCCGGCTCGATCGCGTCGCGATGGACCTCGAGCGTGTTCGAACCGTACTCGAGGGCGTACTCGACGCTGATCGTCTCCGCCGGCAGCTTGCCGAGCTTGCGCACGGGCACCAGCCCGGCGCCCAGCTGGTACGCCATCGGCGCAGAGAAGATGAAGCCGCGCGACTCCATGCCGACCACGATGTCGATCGCGATGCCGGCATAGGGCGCCAGCATCGCATCGATCGCGGCATGGTAGGCCTTGGCGTCCTTGAGGAGCGTGGTGATGTCGTAGAAGAGAATGCCAGGCTTCGGCCAATCCGGGATCTCGCGAATCTTCGCGCGAAGCTCGTCCGGCGTCATTGCTGCAGGGAACCTCCGAGGGCGCGGCGCGGGCACGGTCGCGCATGCGGGTCGAACGAGTGGGCGCCCGTCGAGAGTCTACCCCAGCGGGGCATCCACCCGGTCGCTGGGTGGCGCCCCGTCGCGCGAGCCCCCCGCGAGCCCCGCCGCGAGCGCGACGAGGCCGGCGCGCACCTCGTCGGCGGTCGGTCCCGCCAGGGCGATCCGCGAGGCCTCCCGGAGAGCCGCGGCGTCGGCGGACCGGATCAGCGCGGCGAACGCCCGCCAGGCTGGACGAGGCCATGCTCAGCTTGCGGACCCCGAGCCCCACCAGTGCGAGCGCCGCCACGGCGTCGCCGCCCATCTCGCCGCAGACCGACAACGAGGTCCCGGCGGCCTCGCAGTCCTCGACGGCCCGGCGGATCAGGCGAAGCAGGGCCGGATGCAGCGACTCCTGGTAGCGGGCAAGCGACCGGTTGCCGCGGTCGACGGCCACCGTGTACTGGAGGAGGTTGTTCGTCCCGATGCTCGCGAAGGCGAGCCGCGGGAGATACGTGTCGCCCACGAGGATGGCCGCCGGGATCTCCAGCATCACGCCCAGCTCGATCTCGCCGTGCGCGACGCCGGCGGCCACGAGGCTCTCGCGCGCCCGGGCGGCGAGGCGGAGCAGGAGGTCGGCGTCCCGGGCGTCGGCGATCATCGGCGCCATCACCCCGACGGTGCCAGCCGGCGTACCGGCTGCGGCCCGCATGGCGGCCCGCAGCTGGGTCAGGAAGAGGCCCGGCTCGTCCCACGCCAGGCGGAGCGCGCGGACGCCCAGGAACGGGTTGGCCTCCGGCGCGATGGGCAGGTACGGGATGGGCTTGTCGCCACCGACGTCCAGCAACCGGATCGTGACGGGATGGGGCGCGAACGCCTCCACGACCGCCCGGTAGGCAGCCAGCTGCTCGTCCTCGGACGGCGGCGTCGCGCGCTCCAGGAAGAGAAACTCCGTGCGAAACAGCCCCACGCCGTGGGCGCCCAGCTCCACCGCCCGGGCGGATTCGCCCGGCCCGCCGATGTTCGCCAGGAGCGTCACCTCCAGCCCGTCGCGGGTCACGGCCGGCAGGACGGCCTCGGCGAGTGCCTGCGCGGTCGCCGCGCCCGCCGCGGTGCGGGCCCGCTCGAAGCGGGCGACCGTGGCGGCGTCCGGCTCGAGCACGACCTCGCCGCTGGCGCCGTCGAGCGCGAGGCGGGCCCCGCTGCCCGCGCGGCGTGCCGGCGGCGCCGTCGATCGCGTCCAGCAGGCCCCCGATCCCGACGACGGCCGGGATGCCGTAGGCCCGGGCCAGGATGGCGGCGTGCGCGGTCGCCGAGCCTTCGGCAAGGGCGATGCCGAGCATCCGGTCGCGCGGGAGGGTGGCGGTGAGCGACGGCGTGAGGTCCGCGGCGGCGATGATCGAGGGCCGCTCCAGCACCGGGGCGGCCGCGTGGCTGCCGGTCAATCGGTCGGCGATCCGCCCGGCCACGTCCAGGATGTCGGTCGCGCGCGCCGCGAGGAGCTCGTCCCCGATCGCCCGGTACTCAGCGGCGAACTGCTCGCCGGCGGCGCGGATCGCCGCCACGGCGTCATCGCCGCGCGCGGATGCGCTCCTCCGCCGCCTCCGCGAGCGCCGGGTCCTGGGCGAGCATGGCGTGGGCGACGAAGATCTCCGCCTCTGCCGGGTGCTCGGCGCCGACGCGCTCGGCAAGCGCGTCCAGCTCCGCCCCTGCCTCCGTCATTGCCGTCTCGAGCCGCGCGATCTCCGCGGCCTCCTGCCCGGGGAGGATGCGGCCACCCGCCGCGACCGCCGCCGGCCGGATGACGACCAGGGGGCCGATGGCCACGCCGGCAGACGCTGGCGTTCCCGTGAGCGTGTGCATGGTCAACCTCCGGTCAGGGACGCCGATCGATCCGGCGCTCGGTGCCGCGCACGAGGCGCGCGATGTTGTCGAGGTGGAAGATCCAGATCAGCGCGACCGAGCCAGCCGCATAGACGTCATAGACCGGCGGCAGCCCTTGCAGCGCCACGAGCGCGATCATCAGCAGGCCCCCGAAGAGCGAGCCGAGCAACGAGCCGAGCGACGAGATCCTGGTCGCGAGGATCACGCCCGCCGAACACCGGCAGGATCGCGAGCGCGACCAGCGGCTGGATGACGACGAGCGTCCCCCATGCCACGGAGACCCCGCGGCCGCCGCCGAACCCGATGTAGGGCGAGCGGCTGTGCCCCACGATCGCGACCAGAGCACCGAGCACCTCGAACTCCGGCCCGAAGCCAAGGACCCGCGGAATGAGGACCGCGACGCTGCCCTTGGCGGCGTCAAGGAGGCCGGACACGAGCGCCCAGCGTGGCCCGATCGCCCGCAGCGTGTTCGCGCCGCCGGTCCGCCCGCTGCCGATGCTGCGCGGATCCCGCCCGCCGACCAGCCGCGCCACCACGATCCCGAACGGGATCCCTCCGATGAAATAGGCAGCGGCGGCCGTGACGACGGCGGCAAGGACGGATCCGGACTCCACGCTCGGCATTATCAGCGCAGCGGGTCAGGCCCGGCACATCCGTCCGCGCCGGCCGGGTTGCCGCCGTCAGGCGAGGGCTTCGCCGAGCCCGCTTTCCACGGCCGCGCGCAACGTCTCGAGCGCGACATCCTCGTCAGGACCGTCCGCGGTCACCTCGATCTCGTGACCCTGCTTGATCTTGAGCGCCGTCACCGCGAGCATGCTGCGCGCATCCACCGGCGCGGACCTGGACGTCAGGTTGCTGACGCGCACGGCCGTCCCGCGGTGCGACGCCGCGGCCCGGACGAAAGCCGCACCCGGCCGCAGGTGGATCCCGGACGGGTTGCGGACCGTGAGTCGGATCGTCTTCATGAGTTCCTCCACGTGCTCATGGTGCGCTGATGGCGGAAAGGAGGGCCGTTGGCCGGCCCCGAGTGCGGTCCCAGGCGGATGGGTCGGCGTCGGCCGCGGCGAACAACGCCGCGAGCGCCGCGTTGACCGGCGTCGGCACGCCCACGGCCGCCCCGGCCCGGGCGATGCCCCCGTTGAGCCAGGGGGCCTCGGATGGGCCGCCGCCCGCACGCAGGTGGAGCAGGAGCGACGGGTCCTTGCCGCCGCGAGCTCGCCCCACCACCCGGCGCAGGACCGGCTGCCCGAGCGCCGGCGGTGCCCGGAACGCAGCCGCGAGCAACCGGACGTCGGCACCCGGCAGCCGCATCGGCGCGTAGCCCAGCGCCCGCATCACGCGGAGCGCTTCCAGGACCGCCGCTCGTTCGACGGCGAACAGGTGCCGGTCGGCGTAGACCGCCGCGACGTCGCAGTCCAACAGGGCCGGGACGGCGTTCGCCACGAGGTTGGTGAGCAGCTTCGACCACTTCATCGCGCGCCAATCGTCCACGAGAGCGACGGCCAGGCCGCCCGCCGCCAACGCGTCCCGGATCGCGTCCCGGACTGCCGCCGTGTCACCTTTCACGGAGCCCAGGGCGATCCCCCGGCGGGCGCGCCAGGCAAGCGTCCCATCGGGCTCCATGCCCACCGGGGCAGTCAGCGATCCGGCCAGCAACGGCGCACCCGGGCGCGCGGCCGCGACCGCCTCCTCCGCGCCGATCCCGTTCTGCAACGTCACGACGGGGGCGTCCGGCCACGCCTCGCACGCCTCGATGGCGGCGCCCAGGTCCGGCATCTTCACGGCCAGGATCACGCCCGCCGGCCGGCCCAGGCCCGCGGTGCCGGCCGCGCGCTCCACCCGGGCCCGCCACACGGCCCCGCCGGGCGTGCGCACGACAAGCTCGTCCGAACCCGAACGACCGGTCCCGGGCCTGCCTGAGACGGTCACGCGCCGCCCGGACCGCGCGAGCAGCGCGGCGACGAACGAGCCGACCGCGCCGCCCCCGATCACCACGACGCCGGCATCCCGTCCCGGCCCGGCAGGCTCGGACGACGTCACTCCGCGAGCTTGTCCTGGCTGAGCGTCGCGTCGGCCGCGTCGCACACCGTCAGGAGATCGTCACCGATGCTCGCCTGGATCGCCGCGACGACTGCGCCCTCCACCACCGGTCCGCGGCTCAGCCGGACCCGGGCAGCCAGCGCCGGGTCAAGCAGCTCGAGCGCGGTCGAGGCCGACAGGACGGCGCTGCCCAGATCGACCATCACGACGACGCCGGCACCGTTGTCCGCGGCCTGGATGGCAGCCATGATCCGGGTCGCGTCCGTGCCGATGCTGCCGTCCTCGAGGCCGCCCGCCGCGACGATGCGCACCTCATCGCCGGCCATCTGCGAGGCGAGCTCCAGGGTGCCGTCGGCAACCTTCGCCGAATGCGAAACGATCACGAGCCCGACGAGTGGCCTGTCGCCGTCGGCCCCCAGCATTGGACTCAGGTCCCCGTCGACGGGAGCGGTGGGGTCATCCGGTGCTCCGAGTCACCTGCGCGATACGCATCGAGAAGGATCTCGATCGGATGTCGGGTGCGGGTTCCCGTCGCCTTCTCGATCTGCCAGCGGCACGTCTCCGAGTCGCAGGCGGCTTCCGGCGCGTTGCTCGCCCTGATCTTCTCGAACAGCGGGGCCCCGACCGCCATGCCGATCGGGTACTTCTCCTTCTTCATGCCATAGGTGCCCGCGATGCCGCAGCAGTCGTGGTCCATGTCGACCGCGCGCAGTCCCGGCACGAGGGCGAACAGGTCCAACGCCGGCAGGCCGATGCCATGGGAACGGAGCTGGCAAGGCGCGTGGTACGGCAGGTCCTCGTCGAGCCGGCCGAACTGCGTGTTGAGCTTGCCCTGCTCGTGGAGGTCCAGAAGGAACTCGCAGATGTCCCACGTCGCGTTCGCGACCACTGCCGCGTCGTCATCGTGGATGTCGAGCATCTCCCGGTACTCGGCCTTGATCGTGTGGGTGCAGGAGGTGGAGGTTCCGACGATTCGATACCCCTGCCTCGCATAGCGGGCCAGCACGTCGAGGTTGCGGTGGGCCTTCTGGCGAGCCTCCGTGTAGATCCCGTTGCTGATGAGCGGCAACCCGCAGCAGACCTGCTCGGGGATGATCGTCTCGAAGCCGTTGCGCCGGAGAATCTCGACTGCGGCGTCGGCGACGTGCTGCTCGTAGTAGTTCGCCGAGCAGCCGTGGAAGTAGACGACAGCCCGATCCGGTCCCGGCACGGCCGTCGCGCCGCGCCGCTTCTGGCGGCGCTTCCAGGTGGACTGGAGCGTGCGGCGGCTGAACTTGGGGAACGGCGCCTGGCGATGGATCCCGACCGTCGTCTCCATGATCGCCCGGATCGGCCGGTTGGCCAGCGCCCAGTTGGAGATCGGCGAGAAGAGGACGCCGACCTGGCCGACGAGATCCGTCTGGCCCAAGCCCCAATCGCGCAGCTTGGGGCGCTTGCCGGCCTTCATCCGCGCCCGGGACTGGCTGTTCATCTCCGCGATCTTCACGCCCGCCGGGCACGCCGCCGTGCACCAGCCGCAGCCCGAGCAGTAGTCGACGGTCACGTCCGGGGACAGCATGAACGGCGTGCCCGGAACCTGGACGGGCTGGGCATGGCCGGTCCGGAAGCGCTGGGCCTGGGGACCCACGTACTTCGGGCCTGGGAAGAGGTCCGTGACCCGTGCGACCGGGCACACGGTCACACAGACGTTGCACTTGAGGCACTCGTCGGACGAGTACCCGACTGCCTCCTCGGAGGCATCCTTGATCAGCTCGGCGATCGTCATGGTCGCTCGCTCCCCGGCCCTGCGGCACGCCCAGCCGGGACAGCGCTGAGCGATCGTGCCGCCCGCCATCCACTGGCGATCGCGACGCCGTCGCCGCAACGCTCCCGGATATACCGCTGGCCGGCGAGGAGGCTGCCGGCCACGCGGACATTCTCGAACACGGGCACGCCGTCCACGCCCACCGGCCGAAGCTCGGCGTCCGTGCGGATCCCCGCCTTCTCCAGGGGATGGCCCGCCGGCTCGAATGCGTCGAGCGAGAGCCAGTCATCGGCGGCGGGCGCTTCCACCGGGAGCCCCATGAGGGGCTCCACGAGCCGGCCGTCGCGCTCCGCAACGAGACCGCCACCGGCGATCCCACCGGTGGCGAGGACCAGCGCTCCCGCCCGAACGGTGTACGTCCTTGCGGCGGCGGCCGACACGACGGCCGTCACGGCGCGGCCGTCGCGGTCGATCCGCTCGATCATCTCGCCGATCTGGACACGCCCGCCGGCCCGGATGAGGGCAGCCCGAAGCGCCGCGTAGAGGCGCATCCCGGGCACGCTGGGCGGGACAAGCGGCATCTCGAACGTTGCCGCCGGAATCCCCTCGCGGATAGCCTCGAGGACCGCTGCGTGGTCGCGGATCCCAAGGACGGCAGGGACCGCAACGCGGCCCCCGGAGCCGGGTACCACCGCGATCGCGCGCGCCATCGCATCGATCGCGCTGGCACGCCAGGCGGGATCATCGAAGCGGCTGGCGATCTCGAGCGCATTGAGGTTGTGCCGGGCGGCGAGACCGGGCAGGGCCACGCTGATGGGCGTGACGGACGCCGGCCGGTTGCCGCCATCCCAGACGCGGGCGCGCGACAGGCTGGCCGCGATCGCCTCGGGCCAGAAGTCCTTGAACCCGGCGATGCCGCAGATGACCAGGCGTTCGCCCGCCGCCCAGGGCGAGAGCGCCGCGGCCTGGCCGGCCGGCAGGATCGCGGCACGGCGTGTCCCGCCGATCGACGTGGGGGCGAGCTGGAGCGGCGTGTCGAGGTCGCCGACGTACTCGACGCCTCCGGCCGCGAGGTGCGGGCGGATCCAGTCGAGGGCCGCGGCGACGTCGACCCCGAGGAACGCATACGGATGGCCGGCTTCGCCCGCGAGCAAGCGAATCCCGTCGCGGGACGTGGAGGCGGCCGGGATCCCGGCCACATCGATCCCGCCCGGCCCCCAGTGCGTGGCGGCGTGACCCTTGGCAAGGACGTGGACGCGCGCGCCGGACTCCGCCGCCGCGATGGCGGCCGACAGCCCGGCGAGGCCCGCCCCGATGACGACGACGTCAGCGCTGGGCACCGACAACCTCCCCGGACGCCACCGGCGTCCCGTGATCGATCAGCGATTCGACCCCCAGCCCCCCGCCGTACACGCCGGAGATCATCCATTGCTCCTGGAGCTGCCGGCCGGCGGCGATCGGCCGGGTTCCCTTGAAGCGCTCCCTGAGGAACCCGAGGATCGCCCGGTCCGCCTGCTCGGCGACGTCAGTCGCGCCGGCGTGTCCCGCGCGCTCGCCCACCACGCCAGCCGCACGGAAGGTACAGAAACCGCCCTGGCAGGGCCCCATGCCGAGGCGCGTGCCGCGCCGTACGTCATCGAGCGAGCAGCCCGGGTGTCGGTCGAGGAACGCATCCAGCATCGGCCGCGTGACGAACTCGCACTCGCACAGGAGCCCGTTGTCCCCGCCGCCCTCCGCCTCGTGCTCCGCCAGGCGGTGGCCCAGCCAGTACGTCTTCCCGGGAACCTGGTTGGGCAGGATCGCATCGGCCGTCGTGCACGCCTCCGTGACACCCAGCTTGTCGCACACCAGGTCGACCGTGTCCTCGGCCATCCTGCGGAACGTGGTGAGCTTGCCGCCGACGATCGTGACGAAGTTCTCCACGCCGTCCCGCGAGGCGTGATCGAGGACCGTGTGCGCGCGGGAGATCTGGCGACCGTCCTTCAGGGCGTCGGCAGTGACCTCGGCAGGCGGCTGGTAGAGCGGTCGCACGCCCGCGTAGGCGCGCAGGAGCCGCATCCGGCCAAGGTCCGGGAAGAGGTTCTCGCCCTCCCGGATCAGGGCGGCGACCTCGTCGCGCGTGATCTCGTACTGGTCCGGGTCCTCCACCCGCTGCTCGGTCGTGCCGAGGATCGCCACCGTGTGAACGGGGACCATGATGTCGCCGTCGGACGACTTGTGACACCGGTTGATCACCGTGTCGGTCATCCGCTGGTTGTAGATGAGCATCGTGCCCTTGCCGGGGTGCATGGTCACGGACACGTTGACCATGGCGGCGATCTGGCCGGCCCACGCACCCGCGCACGAAACGACGAAGCGGGGCGTGATGCGCGTCAGGCTGCCGGAGCGCTCGTCGCGCAGCGTCGCTGCGACGATCCGGTCGCCTTCGCGCTCCATCTCCACGAGCCGCTGGTAGGACCACGCGTCGCTGCCGAGCGCGCGCGCATCCGCGATGTTCGATTCGATGAGCTGCCACGGCTCCACGGAGCCGTCCGGCAGCTTGAAGGCGCGCCGGATGGCAGGGTTCAGGGCCGGCTCGCGCCGCAGCGCCTCGGCGACGGGGATCTCCTCGCAATCGACGTCGGCCGCCGCGCAGGCCGCCGGAAAGGCTGCGACGTAGTCGTCGGGGTCGGCCGGAGTGGCGACGAAGAAGCCGCCGGTATCCTCGATGCTGGCCGGCGCGATCCGGCGGAGGATGCGGTTCTCGGAGATGCACTCCTGCGCCGCGAGCCTGTCCTTGGCCACGTACCGGCCGCCGGAGTGCAGGAGGCCGTGATATCGCCCCGTGGTCCCGGTGCCCCAGTCACCGCGCTCGACGAGCAGCGTGCGAAGTCCCCGCCGCGCCAGGTCCCTGAGCACACCGGCCCCGGTCGCACCCCCGCCGACGACGAGGACGTCGTAGGCGTGCGACTCACCCATGCTGCTCACCTCGATCCGTCTCGATCCCGTGTGTGTGCGATGAAGCCGCGGGTCGCGCCCGCCTGACGTGTTCCGGGGCCCCCCGGCATTGCCGAGGGGCCCCGGATTGCAATGCGAGAGAGCCTACTCGGCCCAGTCGAAGGTCCGCGTGACGGCCTTCTTCCAGAGCGCGTACTCCTTGTCACGGAGCGCCGCGTCCATCTTGGGCTCCCAGGTGTGGTCCTTCGCCCAGTTGGCGCGAAGGTCCTCGACCTCGGCCCAGTAGCCGACCGCGAGGCCGGCCGCATAGGCCGCGCCGAGGGCCGTCGTCTCGGCAACCTTCGGGCGGATGACCGGGACGCCCAGGACGTCCGACTGGAACTGCATGAGCAGGTTGTTGAAGACCATGCCGCCGTCGACCTTGAGGGCCGTCAACGGAACGCCGGAGTCGGCGTTCATGGCGTCGAGGACCTCGCGGGTCTGCCACGCGGTCGCCTCGAGGACGGCACGCGCGATGTGGCCCTTGTTGACGTACCGGGTCAGGCCGGCGATGACGCCGCGCGCAGAGTTCTTCCAGTACGGCGCGAAGAGACCGCTGAAGGCGGGGACGAAGTAGACGCCACCGTTGTCCTCGACCGTGGCCGCGAGCGCCTCGATGTCGGGAGACTTCTCGATCATCCCGAGGTTGTCGCGGAGCCACTGCACGAGAGCGCCGGTGATCGCGATGGACCCCTCGAGGGCGTACACGGCCGGCTGGTTGCCGATCTTGTAGCCGAGGGTGGTGAGGAGGCCGTTCTTCGACGGAACTGCCTTCGTGCCCGTGTTGAGGAGCATGAAGCAGCCGGTTCCGTACGTGTTCTTCGCCTCGCCGGCGGAGAAGCACGTCTGGCCGAACAGGGCCGCCTGCTGGTCACCGAGGTCGCCGGCAACGGGAACGCCGGCCAGGTCGCCGACCGCCGTGCCGTAGACCTCGGACGAGGCCTTGACGGTCGGGAGCATAGACGCCGGAACGCTCAGGAGCGCGGTGATCTCGGGATCCCAAGCGAGGGTGGTGTAGTTGAACATGAGCGTGCGGCTGGCATTCGACACGTCCGTGACGTGCACGCCGCCGTTGACGCCGCCGGTCAGGTTCCAGATGCACCAGGTGTCGATGTTGCCAAACAGGAGGTCGCCTGCCTCGGCCTTGGCCCGTGCACCCGCGACGTTGTCGAGGATCCACTTGACCTTGGGGCCGGAGAAGTAGGTCGCCAGCGGAAGGCCGGTCTTCGGCCGGAGGCGATCCGAGCCGCCATCCGCGGCTAGGGCGGCGCAGATCTGGTCGGTTCGGGTGTCCTGCCAGACGATCGCGTTGTAGACCGGCTTGCCGGTCTTGCGATCCCAGACCACCGTGGTCTCGCGCTGGTTCGTGATGCCGACCGCGGCAAGGTCTGTGGCTTTGATGCCGGCCTTGGCGAGGGCGCCCTTGATGACCTCTTGCGACCGGGTCCAGATCTCCATCGGGTCATGCTCGACCCAGCCCGGCTTCGGATAGATCTGCTCGTGTTCCTTCTGATCGACGGCCACGACCGCACCGGCGTGGTCGAAGATCATGAAGCGGGTGCTCGTCGTGCCTTGGTCCAGTGCTCCCACGTACTTGGTCATGTTTCTCTCCATACGGATCTAGATGGCGCCCGCCGGCTCTAGCCGGTGCGCAAAGCGTCGCGAAGGGATTTCGAACAGGATCGTGGTGCTCGTCGCCCCGGGATCCTGATGGCCGGCGGAGCGCTCCCCGAGGTAGCTCGCCCGGCCCTTGCGGGCCACGAGCGGCGTCACCCGGTCGCGTCCCTCCGCCGCCGCGATGGCGGCTGCGTCGAGCGCGGCCGGGAGATCCGCGATGCCCGCCTCGAGCGCGGCGACGGCCGGCACCATGGCGTCGACCATCGTCTTGTCGTCGAGCCCGGCCTTGCCGCGGGCGATCACGCCCTCGAGCCCGGCGCGGAACCCGGCCGCAAGCTCGGTGGGGCCGATCTCGGTGGCCGTTCCGAACGAGGTGCCGAGGCGGAGGAAGAATGTCCCGTAGAGGGGCCCGCTGGCCCCGCCGACCGTGGAGATGAGCTTCATGCCGGTCTGCTTGAAGAGCGTCCCGGCGTCCCCATCCCGGAGGCCCGGAAGGAGCTCCAGGATGGCGGTCATCCCGCGGTCCATGTTGATCCCGTGGTCCGCGTCGCCGATGGCGGAGTCGAGCTGGGTCAGCTCCTCCTTGGCGGCATGGATCCGGGCGGCGAACGTCTCGAGGAACCGCGAGAAGTCGCCTGTAGAGATCACGGGCTTCAGACTCCCCAGCGCAGGCCCGGGGTCTTGACCGGCGCGTCCCAGTACCGGATCAGCTCGTCATCGAGCTTGAGAAGCGTGACTGAGAGGCCCGCCATCTCGAGCGAGGTGATGTAGCTCCCGACCAGGTTGCGCGCGATCGTGATCCCCTTGCCGGTGAGAATCTCGTTGACCTTGCGATACGCCACGTACAGCTCGATGAGCGGCGTGCCGCCCATCCCGTTGACGAAGGCGAGGACGCGGTCACCGCTGACGAAGATGCCCTCCTCGAGGATCGGCGTGACGAGCATCTCGACGATCTCGTCGGCCGGCTTGAGCGCCTCGCGGCGGCGTCCTGGCTCGCCGTGGATGCCGATCCCGATCTCCATCTCATTGTCAGAGATGTCGAAGGTCGGCTTGCCGGCGGCCGGCACGGTGCAGGAGGTCAGGGCCATGCCCATCGAGCGGACGTTGTCCTGGACCTTCTGGCATAGCGCGGTGACGGTCTTGAGGTCGGCACCGGCCTCGGCGGCCGCTCCGACGATCTTCTCGGCCAGCACGGTGCCGCCAACTCCGCGGCGACCCGCGGTGTACAGCGAGTCCTTCACGGCGACGTCGTCGGCGATCACGACCGAGGCGACCTCGATCCCTTCCGCCTGCGCCATCTCGGCCGCGATCTCGAAGTTCATGATGTCGCCGGTGTAGTTCTTCACGATGTGAAGAACGCCAGCGCCGCCGTTGACCGCCTTCGTAGCGGCGAGCATCTGCTCCGGGACCGGCGAGGTGAAGACGGCGCCGGGGCAGGCCGCATCCAGCATGCCGAGCCCGACGAAGCCGCCGTGCATCGGCTCGTGGCCGGAGCCACCGCCGGAGATGATGCCCACCTTGCCCTTGCGGGGCGCGTCCTTGCGGACGATGATGTTCGGCTCCTCGACCCGGATGAGGTCGGGGTGCGCGGCGGCCATGCCGGCGAGCGCCTCGTCGACCTCGCGCTCAGGGGTGTTGATGAGCTTCTTCATGCGCTCCTCCAATGGCGAGTCAACGACGGATGCTCAGAGTATGCCGAGGGACCTTCGGAGCGCCGGCGGCGGGGCCGTAGCCGCCGGCGCGGGATGCGGTTGGCTCAGACCTACTTGGGGCCGAGAGCCTTCGCGACGAATTCCGTGATCCCGTAGTAGTAGACGGCCCAGCCGAGCGCGCCGCCGATGAGCGGGCCGACAACCGGGATCCACGAATACTCCCAGTCGCTGCTGCCCTTGCCGGGGATCGGCAGGACGGCATGCATGATCCGCGGCCCAAGGTCGCGGGCGGGGTTGATCGCGTAGCCGGTCGTCCCTCCGAGGCCAACGCCGATCACGAGGACGAGGAGACCCCAGGACAGTGCGCCGCCGATGGACGACGAAGCGCCGCCGGCATTGCCGAGGCTGAAGCCGACGAAGATCAGGACGAACGTGCCGATGATCTCCGAGACCAGGTTCCACGTCATGTTGCGGATTGCCGGGCCAGTCGAGAAGACGGCGAGCTTGAGGCCCGGGTCCTCGGTCTCGGCCCAGTGCGGGTAGTAGTGCAGGAAGACGAGCGTCGCGCCGATCATGGCGCCGACCATCTCGCCGGCCCAGTAGCCAAGCAGCGAGTCGACGCCGAACGCGCCGGTCGACTTGACCTGGTTGTCGAGGAAGACCGCGAGCGTCACCGCGGGATTCATGTGGGCCCCGGTGAACGTGCCGGCCACGGCGATGCCGGAAAACACCGCCATGCCCCACGCAATCGTGATGACGATCCAGCCGCTCGCAAACGCCTTTGACTTGGCGAGCAGAACGCCGGCGACGACACCATCGCCGAGGAGGATCAGGATCATCGTCCCGAGGACCTCGCCAACAAATTTCTCAGCAGACATGCTCACTCCCTCTAATGGGTGGACACCAACGCCGGCTGCGAATCTCGCTCGATCCCTCCGCTACCTCGACCGCGACCCCGGCCCGGGTCGCGTTGCGGCCGATCACGCCGACGCCACAGTGCCCTCGAGCACTGTTACCCGAACCGTACGCCCGCAGCGCGGCGGGAAACGTCAAGGAAACGTCTAGGTTGCAGTAGCGTTGCAGGGGCGGGTCGCGCAGGGTGGCGTTCCAGGCCGTCTCGGGAGCGCGGCGGTCGGCCAGGCGCAGCCGGTCAGGCGCGGCCGGCGGTGACGTCCGCGAGGGCCCGGAGGATCAGCGCGCTCGACACGGCCCCGGGGTCCAGGTGGCCAACGGACCGCTCGCCGAGGTAGCTTGCGCGACCCTTCGTCGCGACGAGCGGCAGCGTCTCGAGCGCCCCGGCCTCGGCGGCGTCTGCCGCGCGGCGCGTTGCGGTCGCCAGGTCGGCGTCTGCAGCGCCGGCCGCCGCGAACGCGATGGCGGCCGGGATGAGCGCGTCGAGCATCGTCTTCTCGCGGGGCCGCGAGCGCCCGAGCATTGCCACGCCGTCGACCGCGGCCCAGAAGACTTCCACGAGTTGCGCCGGCCTGGGAGCCGGACCGGGAGACAGGGCCTCCAGCACGGCCCCCGCGCGCATCAGCGCGCGGCCGTAGAGCGCGCCGCTCGCACCACCGACCGTGCCGGTGATGGCACGGCCCGCCAGGACCAGAAGCGGCCCCGGGGCATCGAGCTGGGCATCGCCCGTGGCCAGCCGCGCGTCGAGGGCCAGGAAGCCGCGGTGCAGGTTGATGCCGTGATCCCCGTCGCCGATCGCCGCGTCGAGCTCGGTCAGGTAGGCACGCTCAACGCCGATCCGGGCGGCCGCCAGTCGCAGCCAGCCGGCGACGAGTTCGCCGCTCACGAGGAGCGCCGTCGGCGCGGTCACCCTGGAGGCCTCCCGTCGGCCGGCCAGTCGTCGGGAAGCTTGTCGGTCCCGGGCGGGATCTCCGAGGCCGCGAGGACCTCGGCCAGAGCGGCCCCGCCGGCCGCATCGACCGCCGCACGCACGGCCCCCTCGATGAGGGCGCCGCGGCTGACCCGGACTCGGTCGCGGTCGGCCGGCCCGAGGTCGTCGAGCGCCATCTCGAGCGCGAGCGCCGCGCTTCCCATGTCCAGCAGGATGACGGCGCCGTCCGGCGCGGCTGCGAGCGCCTCGCGCACGGCCCGCAGGATCCGCGGGGCGCTCGTTCCGAGGGCACCCGCGTCCGTGCCGCCGGCCACGCTCACCGGGATCGCGGGCGCCGCCTGGGCCAGCAGCGTTCGAAGCCCGCGGAGCACCTCGGGGCTGTGGCCGACCAGGACGAGCGCGACCATCGGGCACCTCCGCGCATCGGCGGGTCCGCCCCGGACCGCCGCGGATCGCCCCGCGACGAAGGGTAGACTCTGCGCTGGATGAGTCTAGGACGAGCCGACCCGGTTGACGGTGGGTGCCGGCGCCATCGAGGTGATGATCACCGCCGAGGACGTCGTCGCCTTCGTCGCGCGTGCGGCGGTGACGATCGCGCGACACGAGGCGCTCCTGGACAGGCTGGACGCCGCACTCGGGGACGGCGATCACGGCACGAACATGACCACCGGCCTGCAGGCGGTCGTCCGTGCGCTCGCGGACGAGGCACCCGCGGAGGCCGTCGGGCCGCTCGACGTCGGGGCCCTGCTGCGACGGATCGGGCATACGCTGGTCGGGAGCGTGGGTGGAGCCAGCGGCCCGCTCTACGGGACCCTGTTCATCGAGGCGGGCTTCGCGCTGGACGGGATGCATGCCGTGGACCTCCCCACCCTGGCCCACGCACTCGACACGGGGCGGGCCGGCCTGGCCCGGCGCGGGCGTTGCGTGCTCGGAGACAAGACGATCCTCGACGCGCTGGAGCCCGCAGTCCAGGCGCTCCTCGCCGGGGCCAGGTCCGGGCTTCCACCCGACGAAGCGTTCGTCCGGGCCGCTCGGGCCGCTCGGGCAGGCGTCCGGGCCACGATCCCGATGGTCGCCCGGCGCGGGCTCGCCCTGCGACTTGGGGAGCGGTCGCGCGGCCACCGCGACCCGGGCGCGACATCCTGCTTCCTGCTGATCCGTTCCATGCTCGATGGACGCCGGGGATGGCGCCCCTCGCGACGCGCTCATTGAGCGAGGGCGACCGGCTCCGGGCGCGCGTGGCGAGCCTGGAGGACGAGCGGCGGCGCGCCTTCGACGAGGCCCAGCGCGAGGCCGACGCGATGTTCGCCCAGTACCAGCTCAGCCAGCTGCTGGCCTCGGGCGACAGCCTGGAGAAGCTGGCGCCCGCGGTGCTGGCGGAGATCGCCCGCACGAGCGGCGCCGGCGCGGCTGCACTGTGGCTGGCGGCCCCTGCCCGGCGGACGCTCCACCGGATCGCGGCGCTTGACGTGACCGGGGATCCCGCGCCAGGCGAGCCCGCCGGCGACACGCGCCCCGGCGCCGACCTCCCGACGGCGTTCACGGACTCGAATGCGGCGGAACGCTGGTCGGCTCGCAGCGGCTGGTTCGGCGTCCCGCTGGAGGAGAGCCTTGCGCTCGGCACGGGCGGGGCGGGCCACGTCGCGCTCGGGCTACCTCGCAGTCCGGCCGCGGCGCGGCGGGACGCTGGACCCCGGGCATGCTCGCTACCTGGGCCTGGTCCGACGCGAGCTCGCCCTCGCGTTCCGCGCCGCGCAGCTGCGCGGCGCGCTCGTGCACGAGCGGGCGACGCTGGCCGCGATTCTCGACGGCGCGAGCGACTCGATCATCGCCGTCGATTCGGACTGCCGGATCACTCGGCTCAACGGCGCGGCAGCGCGGCTCGTCGGTGCCGCGGAGCGCGAAGGGATCGGGGCGACCTGCGAAGCCTTCCTCGGCTGCCTGCCGGAGGCGGGGGGTCCGCGTGGCTGCGGGCGGACCTGCCCGTTCCGGGATGTCCTCGCCCACGGCCGGCCGCTCGTCCGTGAACAGGTCGTGGCGGGCGCTGACGCCGCCCCGATCCCGGTGACGGCGAGCTATGCGCAGATGACGGGCTCTCCGGCCGGCGCGGTGGGCGTCCTGCGAGACCTGCGCGGAACGCGCGCCCTCGATGCGCTCAAGTCGAGCTTCGTGGCCGCGATCTCGCACGAGCTTCGAACGCCCCTCGCCCTGATCAGCGGCCATTCGCAGAGCCTGCTCCACCTGGGCCTGGACGCGCCCACGAGCCGCCATCACCTGGAGCGCATCGGAGATGCCGTGGACCGGCTCAGCGCGCTCGTCGACGACGTGATCGACGTGTCGCGGATGGAAAGCGACCAGCTTCAGCTGGAACGCGCGCCGGTCAGCCTGGAAGCCTTGTTGCGCGCGTTCGCGACCGAGCAGGGCGAGCTGACCGGGGCGCCGCCGATCACGCTCGACGTGCCGACCCTGCCGCTGGTCGACGTGGACGCGCGGCGCATCCGGCAGGTCCTGGCAAACCTGGCATCGAACACACAGAAGTACGCGGGAGCGGGCGCCTCCATCACGATTCGCGCCCGGCACCTGCCCCCCGACTCGGTCATCGTGACCTTCGCCGACGACGGGGTGGGGGTGGATCCGGCCGAGCAGGCGCAGGTGTTCGACCGGTTCTTCCGGGGCGGGCGCGTGCGCGAGTCCCGGATCCCCGGCAGCGGCCTGGGCCTTCACGTCTGTCGCCGACTGGTCGAGGCGCACGGGGGCTGGATCCGGCTGGACACGACCCGGCGTGGCACGTCCATCTCCTTCCGCCTGCCGGTGCTGGGATGATCCCGGAGCCCGCGGCCCGGGGCGCGCATCCTCATCGTCGAGGACGAGCCCGAATTCGCTGACCTGCTGGCCCTGTGGGTGGGGCGGCACGGCTGGCAGCCGCGCGTTGCGCGCGACGGCGCGGCGGCGATCGTGAGCTTCGAGGCGGAGGAGCCCGACCTTGTCCTCCTGGACCTCAGCCTGCCGCGCCTCAGCGGCTGGCACGTGATCGAGCGGATTCGTGCCGCGAGCCTCGTCCCGATCCTTCTCGTCACCGCCCGCGACGGTGAGCAGGACAAGATCCGCGGGCTGGGCGCGGGCGCCGACGACTACGTGACGAAGCCGCTCAGCTTCCCCGAGCTGATGGCCCGCATCGAGGCCGTGCTTCGGCGGGCCAACGTCCGGACGGCGGCGATCGCCGGCGACGAGATCCACCACCCGGGGCTCGTCATCGACGGCCGCGGCCATCGCGTCACGGCTGACGGGGTCGAGATCCACCTGACGCCGACGGAATACCGCCTGCTGCACTACCTTGCCGAGCGCCCGGGATCGGTGGTCGGGCACGCCGAGCTGCTGACCGCGGTCTGGGGCGCCGGATACCGCGATGACACCCACCTGCTGCGCGTGACGATCCGCAACCTCCGGGCGAAGCTCGCCGAGGTGGCGCCCGACCGGCGCTTCCTCGAGACGAGCTACGGCGTCGGCTACCGGTTCCGGCCCGGCGAGGAGCTGGCCTCGGACGCCTGAGCGCCGGTCCTCGAGCCGCGCGCCGCGGCCACGCGGGTGACGATCGCCTGGGTGAGCGCCCACGCGCGTCCCGCGTCGCGCGGGACGCGGATCCGGACCTGGCTGGCCGCGAACGTCACGTCGCCCGGCCGCACGCCCGGGAGCGGCGCGCCGGCGATCAGGCGCATCGCCTCGCCCCGCGAGAGCCCCGAGCCGAAGCGCACCACCAGCTGACCCTCCTCGCGGGCGAGCGACGTGATCCCGGCCGCCTCGGCGGCGAGGCGCAGCTCGGCCACCTCCACGAGCCGGAGGACCGCGGGCGGCGGCGGCCCGAAGCGGTCGGCCACCTCCTGCCGGAACGCCGCGAGATCGCCGGGCGTCCGGGCACGCGCCAGGCGCCGGTAGAGCTCGAGCTTCGCTGCCTCGTCGGGCACATAGGCGTCCGGAAGGTGGGCGTCGACGGGGAGGTCCACCGTGGCGCCGGCCGGTTCGAGCGTCGGAATGCGGCCTTCCCAGGTCGCCTTGCGCTCCTCCACGGCCTCCGCGAGCAGCCTCGTGTAGAGGTCGAAACCGACCGCAGCCATGTGGCCGGACTGTTCGCCGCCGAGGATGTTGCCGGCGCCCCTGATCTCCAGGTCGGACAGCGCGATCTGGAACCCGGCACCCAGCTCGGAGGCGTTGAAGATCGCCTGGAGCCGCTTGCGCGCCTCGTCGGACAGGCGGTCGCGGCGGCGATAGAGCAGGTACGCGTAGGCCCGCCGCGAGCTGCGACCCACCCGCCCCCGGAGCTGGTACAGCTGGGCCAGCCCGAGCGTGTCGGCGCGGTCGATCACGATCGTGTTGGCGTTCGGGATGTCCAGCCCCAATTCGATGATCGTCGTGCAGACCAGGACGTCGGCCTCGCCCCCGGCGAAGGTGCGCATGACGCCTTCCATCTGCCGCTCGTCCATCTGGCCGTGACCCACCACGATCCGGGCGCCCGGCAGGAGCCGGCGGAGCTGGTCCGCCTGGGCCTCGATCGTCTCGACCCGGTTGTGGACGTAGTAGACCTGCCCGCCGCGGTCCAGCTCGCGCAGGATCGCGTCCTTGACGAGCCCCGCGGACGCCTCGGCGACGCGCGTCTGGATCGGCAGGCGGTCCTCGGGAGGCGTCTCGATGACCGAGAGGTCGCGGACGCCGACGAGGGCAAGGTTGAGCGTGCGCGGGATCGGCGTCGCGGAGAGGGTCAGGACGTCGACCTCCCGGCGGAGCTGCTTGAGGCGTTCCTTGGCGGCCACCCCGAAGCGCTGCTCCTCGTCCACCACGAGGAGGCCGAGATCACGGATCCGGACGTCCTTGGACAGCAGCCGGTGGGTCCCCACGACGAGGTCGACCGACCCGGCCGCGAGCCCGGCCAGCGTCGCCTGCTGCTCGCGCGGCGGAACGGAGCGCGACAGCATCCGGACCGTGGCCGGGAACGCCGCGAAGCGCTGGGCGAACGTCCGCAGGTGCTGGTCGGCGAGAACGGTCGTCGGAACGAGGACGGCCACCTGCCGGCCGTCCTGGATCGCCTTGAACGCCGCCCGCAGGGCGACCTCCGTCTTGCCGTAGCCGACATCGCCGACGACCACCCGGTCCATCGGCCGCCCGGCCTCCATGTCCGCCTTGACCTCGATGATCGCCCGCTCCTGGTCCGGGGTCTCCTCGTAGGGAAACGACGCCTCGAGCTCCTGCTGCCAGGGCGTGTCCGGGGCGAACGCGTGGCCCTCGGCGGCAGCCCGGGCGGCGTAGAGCTCGAGGAGCTCCTCGGCCAGGTCCGTCACCGCCCTGCGAACGCGCGCCTTCGTCCGGGCCCACTCGCCGCCGCCGAGCTTCGAGAGGCCGGGCCGCTCGGATCCCGCGTAGCGGCTGATCCGAGTGATCTGCTCGACCGGGACGAAGATCACATCCGTCCCGGCAAAGCCGATCTCCAGGTAGTCGCGCGCCTCGCCTGCCGCACCCCGCCGGAGCATTCGCTCGTACCGGCCGATCCCATGGTCGACGTGGACCACGAGGTCCCCCGGTGTCAGCCGCTCCAGGATGTCCCGCGGCACGACCCGCCGCAGCGCCTTCGGCCTGCGCACCCGCACGGAACCGAAGAGCTCGCGGTCGGTGATCAGCACGAGGCCGTCCGGGCCGCCCGCGAAGCCGGCATTCAGGCTGCGCCCGACGAGCGTCACGGCGCCGGGCGGCGGCGGCGCAGCCGGCCGGAACGTGACCCCGGCCGGGATCCCCGCCTCGCCGAGCAGCTCCGAGAGCCGGGGCGCCTGGTCCGATGCGATCACGATCCGCGGCGCCGGCGTGCGTCCCCGCCCGGCCGACCATCGCGAGGCAGCGATCCCAGGCGCCACCACCGGCCGGATCGCCTCGGCCTCCTCCTCCGCGATCGGGACCGTGGCGGGACGGCCCGCCCGCCAGCGCTCGATGGCGCGGGGGAGGCTCGCGCTCCGGCCGGGGGGCAGCATCGGCTCGCGCCAGCCGAACGGGTCCTCCATCGCTTCCCCGCCGCCGATGGCGATCCGGGGACCGGATTCCCAGGTCAGCTCGAGCGTCCGGCCTCGCGCGAGGCGCGCTTGCCAGTCCCTGGCCGCGAGGTACGCGTCCGGCCACTCCCCCGGCAGCTCGCCCGCCGCGACGAGATCGCGGCGGCGCTCCGCGGCCTGGTCCCACAGGAACTCCGCCGCCGACGCCAGGTCGCCCGGCTCGTCCAGGACCAGGAGGGTCTCGGGCGCGAGGTGGACCAGCCCCGTCGCCGGGCACAGGATCGCCGCCCAGACCTCGGCCGCATCGCCGGCCTCCAGGGCACGGGTCGTGGTGGTCCCTTGCGCTGCCCCGTTGTCCACCCCCTCGAAGTGCGCGAGGTCGGCCGCAAGGCGCTCGGGGAGGTGGTCAGCCAGCCCCCCGAGCCGAGCCCGGATCCCGGCCGGGCCTTCCGCCGGGAGCAGGAACTCGCTGGCGGGAAGGAGGTCGATTGCCTCGGCCGGCCCGACCGTGCGCTGGTCCGTCGGGTCGAAGCGGCGCAGGCTGTCGATCTCGTCCCCGAAGAACTCGATCCGTACCGGAAGCTCGGCGCCGGCGGCGAAGACGTCCACCAGGCCGCCACGGCGGGCGAACTCGCCCCGGCCGGCCACCTCGTGGACCGGCTCGTAACCCAGCCGGAGCAGCTCCGCGAGGAGCGCGCCCTGCGTCTGCCGGTCCCCCCGCCGGACCGGGCGCGGCGCCGCGGGCAGGTCGTCCGGGGCAAGGGTCGGCTGCAGAAGCGCCTGCACGGAGGCGACGAGCACCCGGGCGCGCCCGGCGCGCCAGGCGGCCAGCGCTGCAACGCGCGCCGCGGACTCGTCCCGGACGAGCTCGCTCCGTTCGTAGGCCAGCGCCGTCCGTGGTTCCAGCACGGCGACCGCGGCGGGATCTCCGAGCCACGCCACCAGCTCGTCCGCGACGCGGTCGCCGATCTCCGCGTCACGGGCGATCCAGCAGACGCGCTCGCGGCCCGCGAGCGCAAGCGCGGCCGCCAGGAATGTCTTCGCGCCGTGGGGAATGGCGGTCACGGCGGCATGCCGGCCTCGCGGCCCCGGCGCACTGCCACCCGGCCCGAGCGTCCCGCTCAACGTCCGGAACGGCTGCGTGGCGTGCAGGAGGGGCGGGAGAACCGCGAGGTCCGGGATGTGGCGTCGCGCGGTCGGATCGTCGACCGGCTCGGGGTGACTCCCGGACGCGTCCCGCCGGCCGGCCTGCGGGACGGGCGCCGCAGGCCGGGGCCCGTTCACGAGCCCGGCTCGTCCGGGCGGTCCGGCCGCGTCCGCCGCCAGCCGGTTCGCGTCCGCCGCACCCCGTCGGCGCCGGGCGGTCCATCGACGTCACCGGGTGCGGCGGTCCGGGCTTCGTCCGCCGGGCGCAGCTGGAAGGCATTGAAGCGGTTTGACGCCTTGCTCACGCCGTCGCGTGCCCACGCTTCGACTGCATCCGCCGCCGCGTCCAGGAGCTCGTCGAGGCGTTGCCGCTCGGCCGGCTGGAAGACGGAGAGGACGTGATCCACGGCATCGCGCCCTGGCTCGCCGATCCCGATCCGGAGCCGGGGAAACGCTTCGGTGGCGAGCTCCTCGATGATGGAGCGGAGGCCGTTGTGGCCGCCGTGGCTGCCGCCCTCGCGAAAGCGGATCTTGCCGAACGGCAGGCTGAAGTCATCGGTCACCACGAGCACGTCGTGGAGCGGGGCACGCTCGCGCGCGATGAGCTTGCGCACCGCCAGCCCGGAATCGTTCATGTAGGTGAGCGGCTTGGCGAGCACGAGGTCCAGGCCGCGAAAGCGACCCTGTACCACCGCGCTCGCATCGCGGGTCCGCCCGCGGCCGGCCCACCCGGCCCGATCGGCCAGCCGGTCGACCACCATCCAGCCGACGTTGTGGCGCGTCTTCGCGTACTGCTCGCCCGGGTTCCCGAGCCCGACAACAACCTTCACGCTCCCTCCGCAGACCACGACGAACGGCCCGAATCCGCACGGACCGGGCAACCGGGGGATCGTACCGCGCCCGGGTTCGAGCGGCTCATCCGGTCGTGAGGATGGTCCGCTCCAGCTCCCGCATGGCGACCTCCTCGGCCGGCTCCGCGTGGTCCCAGCCGCACAGGTGGAGCCCGCCGTGAACGACGAGCAGGCGAAGCTCGTCGGCCGGGGCCCACCGGACATCGCCGGTCTGGCCGCCGTGGCCCTCGGCCGCCTGGCGGACCGCCCGCTCGACCGAGATCACGATGTCGCCAAGATGGAGCCTGGTGCCGGGCGGCAGCAGGAAGGCCAGGTTCGTGGCCCGGGAGCCGCCGGAGGGGCGCGGCGTCGACCTCCCCGGGTGGGCCGGATAGGCCTCCGGCGGCAGGAGCGGAAACGACAGGACATCGGTCGCGCCCTGCTTTCCGAGGAATGTCCGGTTGAGACGTGCCAGCTCGCGGTCGTCGGCCAGGACCAGGCCGACGGAGGCCGGCTCCGGCGCGCCACCCGCCTGGAGCGCCGACCGGAGCAGCCGCGCCAGCGCGGCCGCGGGAACGAGTCGGGGCAGGCCGGCCCGGATCTCCAGGTCCACGCGGAACGGTGGCAGGTAGAACCGGCGCCCGGTGGTTGCGGGGGAGGCGGTCACGAATCGCGGCCGGCGGCGACCGAGTCCCGTCGTGCCTCCAGCTCCACGATCTTGTTCTGCGGGTAGGCGATGCGCTGGTGGTACATCCCGAGCAGCTGGGCGACGAACGCCTCCCGGACCTGCTCGATGTCGCGCAGGGTCAGCGGGCACTCGTCGAACTGGCCGTCCTCCAGACGCTCGGACACGATCCGGCTCACCATCGCCCGGATCGTCGGCTCGTCATGGTTGGTCAGCGAGCGGACCGATGCCTCGACGCTGTCCGCGAGCATGAGGATCGCCGCCTCCTTCGACTGGGGCTTCGGGCCGTTGTGCCGGAACCGGCGCTCATCGAGGGCGTCGGCCGCCGCGAGGCCGGCGGCCGTCCCGAGGCCCCCGAACGGCGCCGCCGCCTCTTCGCGCCCCTTCGCCCAGAAGTAGCTCATCCGGGTCGTCCCGTGGTGCTGCGGGATGAACGCGATCAGCGGCCTGGGCAGCTTCGCCCGATACGCGAGGTCGATCCCGTCCGCCACGTGGGCCTTGAGGAGCTGGGCGCTGGCCTCCGGCGACAGGCGGTCGTGGATATTCTCCCCACCGGCCTGGTTCTCGATGAAGCCGGCCGGGTTCGCCAGCTTGCCGATGTCGTGGTAGTAGGAAGCAACCCGTGCGAGCAGGGGATCCGCGGAGATCGCCTCGGCGGCCCGTTCCGCGAGGTTGCCCACCATGAGCGAGTGGTGGTAGGTGCCCGGGGTCTCGAGCAGGAGGCGCCGGAGGAGCGGCTGCGACGGGTTGGCGAGCTCCAGCAGCTGGAAGACCGTCAGGATCCCGAACAGGTTGCCCACCACCTGGAAGGTCCCGACCGTCGCGACCGCGGCGCCCGCAGCGGCCGCGGCGGACGCCCCGAAGAGCTGGAGCACGCCCGTGATGTCCCGCGTCCCGAGGAGCGAGTAGATCGACACGACGGTGACGTTGGCCGCGAAGATCGCGACGCCCGCCTGCAGGAAGACGGCAACCCGGTCACCGCGTCGCACCGCCAGGATGCCGGTCAGCGAGCCGACGAAGACGTACGTCGCAAGCTCGAGCGAAAGGTCGTTCGAGGCACCGGCGATGATGGCGAGGAAGATCGACAGGACCATCGCCGGCCCGGCGCCGAGCAGGATGGCGACGAGCATCCCGGCCCCGGCACCGGGCACGAAGAACGGCAGGACGGAGCGGCCGGCCGTCAGCTTGTAGGCGAGGGCGGTCACCAACAGGACACAGCCGAGCAAGGCGAGCGTGCGGGCCCGGTGCCAGACCTCCTGCCGGTAACGCCACAGCCAGGCGAGGTAGAGGATGACGATGAGCGAGGCGAGCAGGAACCAGCCGGCGATGCGCGCGACGTCGAGGCGCGCCTCGGTGAGACCGAACGCCTGGAGCGTCTCGATGTCCGCGGCCGTGACCTTGGCCCCCGCGTCGACGAGGATCTGGCCCTTGGCGATCTGGACCTGGACCGGGGCGACCGCATCGGCGGCGGCCTGGCGCGCCTCGGCGGTGAGCGTGTCGCTGTAGGTGGAGTTCGGCACGAGCAGCGGCGCCACGATCTCCGCCGCGAGGGCGCGCTCCGCGTCGGTCAGCTGCGGCGAGAAAAGCCCGCCCACGGTCGCCCGGGCGGTCTCCATCTCCGAATCGCGCAGCTCGGAGCGCTGGAGGATGCCGAGCACGCGCGTTGCCTCGGCCGCAACCAGCGACCACCGGGCAGCCGTCAACCCGTCGAGCGTCGTGCGGGCCGCGGCAGAGATGCCGGGTAGCGCCGCGTCGAGAGCCGCGCTGCGCTGCTCCGGCGTCGAGCTGCCCTGCGAAGGCGGCATCCACAGGAGCGAGGGCCGTCGCGAGCGCATCGAGCTGGCGCTGGGCAAGCGACGACGCGGTGTCCGCCCGGAACTCGTACTGGGGCCCCACCGCGTCGCTGGCCGCCTGGCGGGCGGCGGCAGTCTGGACGGCCGACTCAAACTGGATCGCTCGCGGCGCCCGGATCTGCTCGGGAGCGATGCTCCCCACCTGCAGGTTGTAGGCCTGCGGCAGGTCGCCGATGGAGAGGATCGCGGTCAGGCCGCCGACAAGCAGGATCGTCGCGACCGCGTACCGGACGGCATCCCGCCGGGTGAAGCGCGTCACGCGGTCGAAGCGCCGGGAGAGCATGGATCAGCCCCCGGGCCCGCCGCCGGACGGCCCGGCGTCACCCCCGGCATGCGGCACCGCATCGTGTGCTGCGAGGTCCGCGCTCGCGAGCGCCTGCGCGACCAGCCCGCTGACTCGCTTGCCGTCCGCACGACCGCGCGTGGACGCGGCGAGGCGGGCCATCACCCGGCCGAGGTCCCGGGCCGAGGAGGCACCGGCCAGCCGGATGGCGTCGGCGACCGCGACATGCAGCTCATCCTCGCTGAGAGGCTGCGGGAGATACGCGGCCAGGATGCCGATCTCCGCCTCCTCCTTGGCAACGAGGTCCTCGCGGCCACCCGCCCGGTAGGCCTCGACGGATTCTCGGCGCATCTTGACCTCGCGGATGAGGACGGCGAGCGCCGCGTCGTCGGAGAGCTCCGCGCGGTCCCGCTTCTCCAGCGCGTAGACGCTGTTCAGCGCCATGCGGAGCGTGTCGCGGCGCAGCGCGTCTCCCGACCGCATGGCGGCCGTCATGTCGTCGTGGAGGCGGTCTCGAAGGGACACCGGCGGCAACTCCTGTCGCGTCGGGCGCCGGGCCAGCCATCCCTCGGTGATGAGGGGACAGCGCAGCGCCGATTGGCGTTCGGGTCCTCCGGGGCCCGGAATGCGGGCCGGGGAAGCGGGTGGAACCGGCGGTCGATGCGAGCGGGATGGCCGGCCGAGCCTGGCCGGAACCTGCCTGCGCCGCCGGTCCCGGCGGCTAACCCTGCTGGCGGGCTGCCTTCTTGCGCTTTGCTTCTTTCCGCTTCCGCTTCACGCTGGGCTTCTCGTAGTGCTCGCGACGGCGAGCCTCGGCGAGAATTCCGGACTGCTGGATCTTCTTGTTGAAGCGGCGAAGCGCGCTCTCGAAGGTCTCGTTCTCACCAACGCGGATTTCTGCCAATGCCGGGATCACCTCCTCCGCCCTGGGATCGTCTGGCCCGCGGCGCCGCCGGGCGAGTGTCGGCGCACGCGCGTTCGGCGGCACGCGTAGCCGCGGCCTCCGAGCCGAGGGAGTGTAGCCCGGCCGACGCGGCGTTGGCAAACACGTGTACTCGTCCAGTACCTCCCTTACACATCGATCCCCACCGAGGCCAGGTACTCGGCGGGGCTGAGGGCGGGCTGCGCACGGGATGCCGACCGGGCGCCGGCCCGCCCATCGCGGACCTGAACCCGGACCCGGCGCCACCGTGCGCGCGGCGCCTGATCGCGGCCGGCGCCGGCATTGCACCCCGCCGGTCGCTCCTTGGGTCGCCCCGCAGTTGCCAGAGTGTTTATTCGTGAGCACGATGCGTGCGCATCGCCCAGGGGCACGGGCCGGAGGGCGGGCTTCCTCTTCGAGCGCGGGGTGAGCACGATGCGGCGCGTCCCTGCGCGTGCTCGCTGGACGTTGCGGTCACTTCCGGGGACGCCATCCGGCGTCGGTGGTCCGCGGCTGGAACCCTGCCGGTTCCGAGTGTGCGGGAGGGATACTCCGGCAACTGGAGAAGCGCGAAGGGAGCGCGGCGCGGAGACCGCCCGACGCGGCGGGGTCAGCTCCCCCGGGGCTCCGATGACGGCGAGTCGTGCGCGGGGAGAGAGAGCTGCGCTGCGACCGGCGTCAAGGGGCGGCCGGATCGGCGTTGCGCAAGCGGTCGCTGGCGTCCACCATGCGGCGGTGACAGAAACAGGGCGAACGCTGGTCGATCTCCTCGACGCGGCCGAGGTCCGCTACGGGGATCGCGCCGCACTCTCGGTCCGACGCGACGACGGCAGCATCAACGCGTGGAGCTACCGGGAGCTCGCTCGGCGAAGCCGGCTGGCCGCGTGGCGGCTTCGCTCCCGGGGGCTGCGGCCCGGAGATCGGCTGCTCACCTGGTCAAGCTCCTGCCCGGAGCTGGCCGCCGTCTACTTCGGGGCAATGCGGGCAGGCGTGATCATCGTGCCGCTGGACCTGCGCATGGCGCCCGCCACGGTCCGCCGGATCGCGGATCGATCCGGGGCCAGCCAGCTGGCGATCGGCACAGGACGCGACGCCCCCGATCCCGCGGAGGCCGACCTCGACAAGCTACCGACCGCCTCGATCGACGACCTCTGCGCGGAGCCCGGCGCCGGGTTCCCGGCAGACTGGGACGCCGGTCTTGCCGCCTGGTCCCGCCCGGCTCCTGAAGACCCCTACCTGCTGGTCTTCACCTCCGGCACAACCGGCATCCCCAAGGGCGTGGTGCTGGCCCACGAGAACACGATCGCGGGCGTGGACGGGTTCCATCGCATCGTGCCGGAGATGGACTACCGCGTCGTGTCCGTCCTCCCGCTGGCCCATCTCTTCGAGCAGGCGATCGGGCTCTATCTGACCCTGGACCTCGGGGCCGACATCCTGTACGTCCGAACGCGCAACCCGCGGGTCGTGTTCGAGTCGATTCGCGACCACCGGACCACCGCCATGATCCTGGTCCCGCAGATCCTCGAGGTCTTCTGGTCGGCGCATGCTGCGGGAGGTTGACCGACGGGGCCGCGCAGCCTCGTTCGAACGCAGCCGGCGGATCGCCCGCCGCCTGCCGATGGCCGCCCGGCGCCTGATCTTCCGCCAGATCCACCGCCAGCTCGGTGGCCACCTGCGGCTCCTCGTGTCCGCCGGGGCCTTCCTTCCCCCGGCCGTGCAGCAGGGATGGGAGGACATCGGGGTCGTCGTCATGCAGGGCTACGGCGCGACGGAGACCGGCTCCGGCGCATGCACGACGTGGCGGGATCATCCATTGGGCACCGTCGGCCGCCCCGTCCCCGGGATGGAGATGCGCATCGCCGAGGATGGCGAGGTCCTTTTCCGCGGCCCCAGCGTCACGCGGGGCTACTGGGAGGACCCGGCGGCGACCGCGGCCGTCTTCACCGCCGACGGCTTCTACCGCTCCGGCGACCTCGGCCGGCTCGACAGCCGCGGCCGCCTCGTCCTCCACGGTCGGAAACGGGACATCATCGTGCTGCCCAACGGGCTCAACGTCTTCCCGGAGGACATCGAGAACGCGCTCCACGTCGCCGGGATCCGCGACTCGATCGTCCTGGAGACGGAGCCGGGACGGATCGAGGCGATCATCCTGCCGCCCATCGCCGCGCCGCGCGTCCCGGACGAGGGCCCCGGTGCGCCGCCGACCGGCGCCTTCGACGAGCCGGACTCGATCGCCCAGCTGCGTGCCGACGTCGACGCCAAGGTGAAGGCCGCCAACGCCACGCTCGCCGTCCACGGGCGCGTTGCCGCCTGGCGGTTCTGGCCGGACACGGACTTCCCGCGCACGCTGACGCTCAAGGTCAAGCGGGACCAGGTGCGCGCGTGGGCGGCGGTGTCCGCGCCACTCCCGGTGACCGAAGGATCGTGACGGCGGCGCGTCCCCGGGGGCACCCCGGGAGCGACGCTCATCCTGGAGGTATCGGGACCTCGGCGCCCACCGACGCCAGGGCTGCCGCGAGGTCCGGCGTCTTCGGATCCGGCGACGAGGCCGGGGACCACGCGTAGAAGACGAGCGTCGATCCCACCTGCTGCAGCACGAACCGGACGTCGGGCGCGAACTGGATCCGGCCCGGCCCGCTCGCGACATACGCCGCCAGGTCGCGGCCGCCGGCCGCCGCCAGGTCGGCGTCGGCGAACGCGTAGACGACGAAGTAGCCACCGCCCGGATCGTCCGGCAGCAGGGCCTGGAACGGCCATCGGGCGACGGCGGCGAACGATGGCGGCTCGGCCGGGCGGATCTCCGTGCGCGTCGACTGGAGCACCAGCCCGCGGGCACGGAGAGCGCCGTCGAGCTGCACCAGCGTCGCCTGGACGGACGGCGGGGCGGTCGGTTGCGCGGTCGGCGGCGGGGCCGTGGGACCGGCCGGAGCCGCGCCTGCGCACGCGGCGAGCAGACCGCCGGCCGCGATCAACCCGGCCACGAGCGTCCGGCGACCGGCTGCCCCCGCGCGGCCGGATCCGCTCGCGGACCGTCATCCCGGCGGCCACTGCATCCTCCGCCCACCGAGCAGGTGGAGGTGGAGGTGGCCGACGGTCTGCCCACCGTCGGCGCCCGCGTTGATGACGAGCCGGTAGCCGCCGTCGGCGACCCCCTCCGAGCGGGCGAGCGTCGCGGCGGCAGCCAGGAGTCGTCCGGCGATCGGTGCGTCGGCCTCGGTCAGGTTCAGGGCGGAGTCGATGTGCTCCCGCGGCATCAGCAACAGGTGGACCGGCGCCTGAGGGTTGAGGTCGCGGATCGCCACGATGAGCTCGTCCTCGTGGACCTTCGCCGCGGGGATCTCGCCGGTGACGATCCGACAGAAGAGGCAGTCAGCGCTCATGAAGGACCTCCGCCCGGCAGGGGGCCATGTGCCGGCGCACCGGCTTGGGAAGCGAACGGCATGACGTGCAGCTCACGGGATGACGCGCACGTTCACGGCGCGGGCGTCGCGTGCAGGGCGTGTCGTGTTTCTGGGCCTGGGACCACGGCCAGCACCTGGCCCAGCACGCGCTCCGGATCGCTGGGATCGAGCCCGACCACCGCCACGTGCGCCAGCTCGCCCGCGAGCGGGCGGCCGTTCGGGGCCACGTCCGACCGCACGACGACATGGTCCTCGGCGTGGCCGATCCAGCCGCCCGCCGGGTGCGGCTGCTCGAAGAGCACCTGCCGGTGGAGGCCGACCGCGCCGGCCGCGAAGCGGCGCCTCCCCGCGGCGGCGATCGCGAGCACCTCGGCAGCCCGGGCCCGCCGCTCGGGTTCGGGCACCTGGCCGGCCATCCGCGCAGCCGGCGTGCCGGGTCGCTCCGAGTAGCGGAAGACATGGATGCCGGCCAGGTCGAGCGATCGCACAAAGGAGATCGAACGCTCCCAGGCAGCCTGGTCCTCGGTGGGAAAGCCCACGATCACGTCCGCATGGACCGCGGCCCGCGGGAAGGCCGCCCGGACACGTGCCACGACCCCCGCGTAGAAGGCCGTGTCGTATCGGCGGCCCATCCGGTGGAGCACGCCGTCGTCGCCGGACTGGAGCGGGAGGTGAAAGTGCGGCAGGCATCGGCCGGCACCCTCCGACACCCAGGCCCCGAGCAGGTCGTCGTCCACGTGCTGGGGCTCGATCGACGAGAGCCGGATTCGCTCGATGTCGGTCTCCGCGAGGATGCGCCGCACGAGCCCGGCCAGCGTGAGGGCGCTCCGGGCGTGCGCACCACGCCGTCCCGGCTCGGACCAGCCGCCGTCGTACGTGCCGATGTTGATTCCCGTCAGGACGATCTCGCGGTGACCGGCGTCGATCGCGCGGCGCACGTCGGCCAGCACCACGTCGGGGGCGAGCGAGCGCTCGGCGCCGCGCGCCCGCGGGATGATGCAGTAGGTGCAGTGGAACGAGCAGCCGTCCTGCACCTTCACGAATGCGCGCGTCCGGTCGATCCGGGCGCGACCGTCCGTGACCCCCGCGATCTCGACGCCGGCGAGGGTGGGCAGGGCGCGATCGAGCAGCCCGGGCGTCGGCACCGGGGATCCCGCGGCCGGGTCGGGCGACCATCCGAGCAGCCGCTCGATCTCGCCGAGAAGCCCGTCCTTCTCGCGCGTTGCCCACGAGGTGGGCAGCCGGGTCGAGCGCCGCGAAGGCCGGCCGGCCGACCTCGACCGCGCAGCCCGTCACGACCACCGTGGCCCCCGGGCCGGTCCGGCGCGCACGCCGCACGGCCTTGCGTGACTTGTCGTCGGCGACGGCGGTCACGGTGCACGTGTTCACGAGGTGGAGGTCGGCCGGTGCTCCAGCCGGCACGATCTCGACACCGGCGACCCGGAGCGCACGCACCGACGGCGTCCATCTCCGCCTGGTTCACCTTGCACCCCAGGTTCGTGATCGAGGCGCGGCGGACCCGGCGAGGCGCCCGCGGAGCCGTCGGCGTCCCGCATGAGAGCGGCACCGCGTTCGCCATCGGGAATCGGGACGACATGGCAGGCACCCCTATGCCGCGGGGCGCTCTGCGTCCAGGGCCACCCAGTCGCCCTCGGCCTCGCAGCGCAGGATCGCGAAACCAGCGGCGGCAAGGGCGGAGCGGACGTCGTCCTCGCGGTCGACGAAGATGCCCGAGGCCAGCAGACGGCCGCCCGGCCGCAGCTCCGCATGGAGCCCGGGCGCGAGGGCGACGAGGACGGACGCGATCAGGTTCGCCGCGACGAGGTCGAACGGTCCCGCTCCGGTCGGAACGGTTCCCTGCCAGGCCCGAATCCGCCGGCCGAGCCGGTTGCGCCGGGCGTTGGCGAGCGTCGCCTCGATCGCGATCGGATCCGTGTCCACGCCGACCAGCTCGCCAGCGCCGAGGAGGCCGGCCGCGACCGCCAGAACCCCGGACCCGCAGCCGACGTCAAGCAGCCGGGCGCGCCCGTCCGCCGCGGCGCCGCTGGACAGGAGGCCGTCGTCCGCCCAGCGCTCGATCCCGGCCAGGCAGAGGCGCGTCGTGGGATGGAGGCCGGTGCCGAATGCCATCCCCGGATCCATGGCGATCACCACGTCGCCGGGCGCGCGGCGATGGCGCCTCCAGGTCGGCCGGATCACGATCCGTCGGCCGATCCGCATCACTCGGACGTGGCGCTTCCAGGCGTTCGCCCAATCCGACTCGTGGACGACGGCCGTGACGAGCGCACCGATCTCGCGCAGGCCGAAGGCCGCGAGGTGACCCAGCGCTCGATCCGCCGTGGCGACCGCTTCACGGACTGCCCGCGGGTCGCGCGCCGGCAGGTACGCCCGCACGGTCGCGGGCTGACCGGGGTCGACGACCGCGCCCAGCCCCTCGTCCGTCAGGAGGAACCCAGGCTCCACGCTCACGCCGCCCGGCGCGACCCGCGAGAGGATCTCGCTGACGGCCTCGACGGCTTCCGGGTCACAGCTGACCGCGAGCTCCAGCCACGTGGCGTCGCCGATCAGCCCCTCCAGCGCCGGGTCGGCAGCCGCCGCCCCGGTCACCCCAGCGCGTCCTTGAGGCGGTCGAGCACCCCGGGCTTGGGAGTGCCCAGCCCACTTTCGCCCGAGACGGTCGCGAACGCCTCGAGCGCCTCGCGCTGCTCACGGGTGAGCTTGGTGGGAATGTGCACGTCGACCAGGACGTGGAGGTCGCCGCGCGCGCCCGCCCGGCGAAGGTGCGGGGCACCCCGGCCGCGCAGCCGGATCTCCGTCCCCGGCTGAGTCCCTGGCTTGATCTCCAGGTCCTCCTCGCCGTCCGCCGTCGGCACCCGGACGCTCGTTCCCAGCGCCGCCTGGGCCATCGACAGCGAGAGCTGGTGGAAGAGCTCCGTGCCCTCGCGCTTGAGCGACGGATGCGGCGTGACGTGGATCGCCACGTACAGGCTGCCCGGCGGTCCCCCGCGCGGCCCGACCTCGCCCTCCGCCGAAAGGCGGATCTGGTGGCCGTCGTCGATGCCGGCCGGCACGCTGACGCGGAGCCGTTTCGTGCGCTCGCGCCGTCCGTCGCCGCCGCAGTCCTCGCAGGGCTCCTCCACGACCTTGCCCTCGCCGCGACAGCGCGGGCAGGCGACCACGTTCACCATCTGGCCCAGCATCGTCTGCCGGACGTGGCGGATCTCTCCCCGGCCCTGGCACTGCGGGCACGCGATCGCCGCGGAACCGGCCTTCGCGCCGCTCCCGGAGCAGGTCGCACAACGGTCCAGGAGCGAGAACTCGATCTCCTTCTCGGTGCCCCGAATCGATTCCTCGAAGCTGACCCTGAGGTCGTAGCGGAGGTCGGAGCCGACGGTCGCCCGCCCGCGCCGCGCCGCGCCGCCCGCGGCCGTTCCGCCGAAGAACGCGTCGAAGAGGTCGGAGAAGCCGCCGAACCCTTGCTGGGCGCCGGCGAACGCACCCGACCCGTTGACCCCGGCCGCCCCGAACATGTCGTATGCCTGGCGGCGCTGGGGGTCGGACAGGACCTGGTACGACTCGTTGATCTCCTTGAAACGCTCGTCGGCCCCCGAGTCGCGGTTGACGTCCGGGTGCCATTGCTGGGCCAGCTTGCGGAAGGCGCGCTTGATGTCCGCGTCGGTCGCGGTGCGGGGCACGCCCAGGATGGCGTAGTAATCGCGTTCGGTCGCCATGCGTCAGCCAGTCTACGGGAGGTACGCCTTTGGGCGTCTCGCGGGCTGGGGAACCCGGGGGCCGCTCAACCAGGACGCGCCCGACCTCAGCGAGGCGGCTGATCCTCGATGACGAGCGAGGCCGCCACCTGGGCAGCCTGCGCCCGCGCGCTCGAGCCCGCGGACACCGCTGCGTCCGGGCCGGCACCAGCGGGCGCCGGGGTGTCCTCGCGGGCGATGACGGCCGCGGCGATGCCCACGCCGGCCCCGGCCAGGGCTGCTCCGACGATCCCGGACGTGTTCAGGTACTGGGCCGTGACGATGGGGGCGCGCGCCGTCAGGAACTTCGAGTACTTCGCGTACTCCTTGCTGACGCCGCCGCCGAGGATGATGAGGTCGGGCCAGAACCAGCGCTCGAGAAGCGCCATGTACTCGCTGAACTCGCGGCCCCACTTCTTCCAGCCGATGCCTCGCCGCTCGCGCGCGGCGCCCGAGACCAGCGTCTCGGCGTCCTTGCCGCGATAGGTCACGTGTCCGAACTCGGTGGAATCGACGAGGTGGCCGTCGATGAAGAGCGCGCTCCCGATGCCGGTCCCGATCGTGAGCAGGAGGACCGTCCCGGGCACGCCCTTGGCCGCGCCGAAGGTGGCCTCCGCGAGGCCGGCTGCATCGGCATCGTTGACGAGCCGGACGGGCCGGTCCAGGCGGGCCGTAAGCATCGCCTCGGCGGGCGCCCCGATCCAGGAGCGGTCGATGTTCGCGGCGGTCATCAGGCGGCCCGCCTTCACGACACCCGGCAGGCCCGCCCCGGCCGGCATGTTGGACGCGACGTGGCCATCCGCGACGAGCTGGTCCACGATCCCGCCGACGGCCGCGACGACCGCCTCCGGGGTCGCCGGCTGGGGCGTCTTCACCCGGAGGCGGGGCGAGGCCAGCTCCCCCGTCAGCAGGTCGACGACGGCCGCCTTGACGCCGGTCCCACCGACGTCGATGCCGATGGCGGTCCGGAGAGCGGCGGGAGCGGGGCGCTTGGCACGAGGGCTCATGGCAGGGCAGGATACGCCCGGCTTGGACGGTCCGCTCCATCCGGGCGCGGGGCCACGTCGCTCAGCCTCCTCGCGTGTCGCTCAGCCACTTCGCGCGCGGTGCCGGCTGCGCGCCGCGAACGCGGCCACCAGCACGGCGGCGACGCCAATCGCGGCGAGGACCAGGAGCATGGGGTCGGCACCCGCGGGGACACCTCCGGGGACGCGCACGGGGGCAGCGCTGCCCGGGCCGCTCGAGCCCGGCGTGAGGCTCGAGGTCGGAAGCAGGCGCGCCGACCACGACCGACGCGAGCGTGGACGGGGCGCCGACCCAGCCCTTCGCATCGACGGCACGGACCGTGTACCACCAGGTCCCCGGTGTCGGCGGGCGGTCCGCCGGGAGGACGGCGTCGGTCGGCCCGCTCGTGCGGCCGGCCACCGTGGCAGGTCCCCCCGCCAGTGGCGAGCGGTACACGACATAGCCCCCGTCCGCCCCGGGGACCGGATCCCAGCGCACGGACACGGTTGCGGCGTTCGTCGCCTGGGGCACCGCGGCAAGCCCCGACGGCGCCGCCAGCGGCGCGGGGACCGGATCGTCCGGGACGAGGACCGCGCCGGTGAGCGGCGGCAGGTCGACGATCAGCGCGCCGTCGGCGCTCGTGACCCTCATGCCGCCCACCCGATCGGTGAACCGCACGCCGTCCGGGACACCGGTGCCCGTCCCGAGCGCGTCGGCGAGCGGGACGCGGATGCGCGCCGCCTTGTCCGGGTCGGGGTTCAGCGCGACGACCGCGAGGCCGGCCCCCTCGTACCGGCTGTAGGCCAGGGTCCGGTCGCGGTTGTTCGTCACCAGGAATTGAAGCGCGCCGTCGCGAAGGACGGGAAGGTCCGCGCGGAGCGATGCAAGGGCCTGGTACCAGGCGTGGAGGGAGGCGTCGGCGGACGCGGGCAGCGCCCCGCCGGCGCCGAGGACCGGGAAGGTCCGGCGGTCGTCCGGGTCGCCCGCTCCGGTCAAGCCGAGCTCGTCGCCGTAGTAGATGGTCGGCGCGCCGGGGAGGGTGAACTGGAGCAGCGTGGCAAGGCGGAGCCGCGCCTTGGCCACGGCCAGGGACGCGGGTGTCTCCTTCGACGTGGCGCCGCCGGGTGCAAGCAACCAGAGGATTCGCTCGGTGTCGTGCGAGTCCAGGAGGTTCCACGCGGTCCGGGCTGCGAACGCCGGCATGTCCTCGTACATTCCCAGGATCTTGCCGGCGAACAGGCTGGGCGGCTGCGCGCTCGCCCCGGCGTCGGGGAACCCCTCCTGCCCAATCGTGCCGAGGTACCCGGTGACCGCGTTCTGGAACCGGTAGTTCATCGTGGTGTCCGCCGTGTCGCCGCGAAGCTCCGGGAGGACCTGGTCGCGCAGCCAGGCCTCCGCGACGATGACCGCGTCGGGATTCGTCCCCTTGACCGCGGTCCGGAAGGCCGGCCAGAAGTCGGATCCGAAGCTCGGATCGGTCATCGCATCCAGGCGCCAGCCGGAGGCGCCCGACCGGAGCCAGGTCCCGGCGATCGCATCCGGTCCCGCGTACAGGAGCGCCCGAACACCCGGGTCCTTCTTGTTCAGAACCGGCAGCGAGGCGACGTTGGACCAGCGGGCGTAGTCCATCGTGTGCGGGCCGTCGGGCCCGGCGCATGGCCCTCCCTCGAGCGGCGTGAACGTGAACCAGCTCCGGTAGGGCGAGGCCGTGGATTCGCAGGCACCCAGCGTGGCGAAGTGCCCGTAGCGATCGAAGTACGGCGAGTCCGAGCTCACGTGGTTGAAGACCCCGTCGAGCACGATGTGCATCCCGCGCGCGTCGGCCGCCGTGACCAGTGCCGCCCAGGCGGCAGCGTCACCGAACCGGGGGTCGATCAGGCGGTAGTCGCGGGTGTCGTAGGCGTGGTTGGAGGCGGCCGAGAAGATGGGGTTCAGGTAGAGCACGGTGACGCCCAGCTTCTGGAGGTAGTCCAGGTTCTGGGTGATGCCTGCCAGGTCGCCCCCGAACCACTCGCTGCTCGCGGTGGCCGGGTCCGGCCGCGCGCCCCACAGGCCCCGCACCGGGCGGTCCGATTGATCGGGAGGCCAGGCGTAGCGCGCCGCATTCGTGTTCACGTCGTTGGCAGGGTCGCCGTTCCGGAACCGGTCGGGGAAGATCTGGTAGACCACGGCACCATCGAGCCACGGGACGGCCCGCATGCCCGGCACATAGACGGTGATGACCCAGCCGGTGTCCACGCCGATGCGGGTGACGGCCCCGCGACCCCCGTCGAGCAACGCATCGTCGGCGTAGAAGTCCCGGGCGGCCCCGTCGGCAACGACGAAGCGGTAGTGGAGGGTCGTCGGTTCGACCGGCGTGAGCGTCGCCTCCCACCAGTCGCACGTGCCCAACGCGTCCTGCGGCTGCTCGGCACAGGGGACGCCCGAGGCCACGAGCGCCATCGCCATGTTGTTGGAGCTGCGGGTGACGTCGTCCGTGACGTGGAGCGTCACGCCGGTCGCGTCGGCATGGAACGTCCGGAAGCGAAGGCGGATCGGCTCGCCGGCCGGCGACGCCCCCTGCGGGCTGCGATAGGCAAGGTCGCGGCTGTCGTGCCCGAAACCCAGCGGGTCCAGACGGCCGTCCGCGGCGGGCGGTCCCGCGGCGTAGGCGGACACGGTGTCGCCGAACGGGTCGAAGGCGATGACCGTCGCGCCGGCAAGGCCCGCCGTCGGCACCTCGACGACGTGGCCGGCCGATCCTTCGACGAGCTGCAGGCACGCCCCCAGGGCAAGGTTGACCAGGGCGGTCGAGACGCCGTCTCCGTCGGGGTCGAACAGCACCGCCGCCGGGTCGATCGGCGGTGGTGCGGCAGGCGCTGCGGGGCAGGGGCCCGCCTGCTGCCAGGCCCACGCGAACGTGTCCGCGGTCGACGCGGTCGTCGCGAGACGCGTCGCGTCGAAGGCGAACGTGACAAGCTGAGGCCCGCTCAGCTGGAGGCGCACGTCCGCTCCGTCGATCCGGGTGCCCACCCCGATCGAGTCGGCCGGGTCCCCGTCAGGGGCGACTCGCCAGCGCCAGTCTCCGGCAGGGATCGTGAGCGTGAGCGCCCACACGCCGCGCGTCGCGGTCGCCTGGAGCGCGGTCCGCGGGCACGTCGCATCCCAGGCTGCGCACACACCGCCGGAGGCGGCGGGCTGGAACGTCCCGACCAGGACAGGGGACGGTGTCATCGCGGCGCTCCCGGAGCCGATCCCGGTACGCGGCGGAACGGCAGTCACGCCGGAGGCAGCGGCCGTCCCGGGGCCCGGCAGGGCAACGGCGGTCAGGAGGAGGGCGAGGATGGACGCGGGGACGGGGAGGCGGTGCATCCCGGCCAGCGTAGCGCCCGCCGTGCGCCCGCAGAACCCCGTCGCGCTGCCCTCCGCGCGGCGGCGCCCGGTCGTGCCCGTACGCCGCGCGAGATGCCGCCCTGGGGATGCCGTCCGGCGGCTACTTCAGGAGCAGCCGATCCAGCCGCCGCGACGTGATCGCGAGGCCGACGACGCCCATGCTCGCGAGGTAGCCGATATGCAGGACGATGCCGGGGCCCACGATCCCCGTTGTCAGGCTCCGGATCAGGTCGACCCCGTGGTAGAGCGGCGTGAGCTGGACGAGCAGGCGCATTGCGTCGGGGTAGGTTTCGAGCGGATAGAAGGTCGCCGAGAACAGGAAGAGCGGCAGGATCACGAGCTGGACCAGGTCCATGTCCTGCCACGTCCGCATGAACGTGGTGGCCGCCATCCCGACGCCGGCAAACGCGAAACCGATGAGGACCGCTGATGGGACGGCCAGGATCGCGAGCGGGCTCCGGACGAACCCGAGGACGAACATCACGAGCAGGAACGTCGTCGCGTAGATGGAGCCGCGGATCAGCGCCCAGCCGATCTCGCCCAGGGCCACGTCGCCGGGGCCGATCGGCGTGGCGAGGATCGCATCGTAGGTCCGCGCCTCGCGCAGCTTGTAGAAGACGTTCATCGTCGAGTCATAGATCGCGCCGTTCATCGCCGAGCTGGCCATCAGGGCGGGCGCGACGAACACCGTGTACGGCACCTCCTGGCCACCGAAGGGCACCGCGCCGATGAGCGCGCCGAGGCCGAACCCGATCGAGAGCAGGTAGAGCAGCGGCTCGAAGAAGCCGGACACGATGACCAGCCATGTGCGCCGGTACACGAGCACGTTGCGCTCGATCAGGAGGCCGGCCCGCCGGCTGCCGAACCGGGCTGGGTATGGCCGAGCGAGGACGCTCATGCGCGGAGCCGGCGCCGCAGCGCGATAGATGCCAGCAGGAGGCCTCCGGCCGCAACCGCCACCAGGTAGGCGACGTGGACCAGCACGCCGGTCGGGGTTGCCGTCCCGAGAGCGAGCGTGCGACACAGGTCGACCCCGTGCCAGAGGGGCGTGGCGAACGCCACGGGCTGCAGCAGCCCGGGCAGCTGGCTGACGGGAAAGAACGTCCCCGAGAACAGGAACAGCGGGATCACCCCAAAGCGGAAGAGTCCGTTGAAGCCGCTCGGATCCTTCTGGCCCGCCGAGTACGCGATGATCGGCGTCACGAAGGCGAGACCGGTGAGGATCGCAGCCGGGATCGCCAGGATTGCCTGCGGGCCGCCACCTGCCCCGAAGACCGTCATCACGCCGAAGAACACACAGGTCGCAAGGGTCAGGCGCAGGGAGATGTAGAGCAGCTTGCCGCCGAGGATGTCGATCACGCGGATCGGCGTCGCGAGCATGCCCAGGAACGCGCGGTCCCACAGGATCCCGCCCATGATCGGGAAGGTCGATTCCCCGGCGGCAACCTGCATCGCGGTGGAGGCCAGGAGCCCCGGCGCCAGGAATGCGAGGTAGCTCACGCCCCCGAGTAGACCCGCGGACCCGGCGGCGCCGGCCTTGCTCGATGCAACGTACCCGCCCAGGCCGACGCCCATCGCCGCCAGGTACAGGACGGGGTTGAGGAACGAGCTCACGAGCGTGCCCCGGAACCCACGTCGGTACTTCAGCAGCTCGTGCTCGAGCACGAGGACCGCGGGCGGCGTGCGCATCGCGCGCCTCAGTCGACCAGGCTTCGGCCGGTCAGCCTGAGGAAGACGTCCTCGAGCGACGACCGCCGGACCAGGCTCATCTCGGGCCGCAGGCCGCGCTCGTGCGCGAGGGCGGCCGCGGCGTCGCCATCGTCCGTGTAGACAAGCACCCGGTCGGGAAGCCGGTCAACCCGGTCGCCGAGGCCGTCGAGCGCACCGTCGAGCGTCTCCTGGACACCGACCGGGAAGCGCATCTCGAGGACCTCGCGGCTGCTGTGCTGCGCAATGAGCTGCCGCGGCGAGCCCTCGGCCACGATCCTCGCCTTGTCCATCACCACGAGCCGATCGCACAGCTGCTCCGCCTCGTCCATGTAGTGGGTGGTGAGGACAAGCGTCACGCCTTTCTGCTTGAGCCGGTACAGCCGGTCCCAGAGCAGGTGCCGGGCCTGTGGGTCGAGGCCCGTGGTCGGCTCGTCGAGCAGGAGCAGGTCCGGCTCGTTGATCAGGCTTCGGGCGATCGTCAGGCGCCGCTTCATCCCACCGGACAGCGGCTCGACCTGGTCGCGTGCTCGCTCGGAGAGCTGAACGAAGTCGAGGAGCTCGGCCACGCGCCGCCGGATGACGTCCCGAGGGAGGTCGAAGTAGCGGCCGTAGATCGCAAGGTTGTCCGAGACCGTCAACTCCTGGTCCAGCGTGTCCTGCTGCGGCACCACCCCCAGTCGGGCCCGGATCCGCGGCCCGTCGAGCCGCGGATCCATCCCCAGGACGGAGAGCTCGCCGTCGGAGACCGGCGAGACGCACCCGATCATCCGCATGGCGGACGTCTTGCCGGCGCCGTTGGGTCCCAGGAAGCCGAACAATTCGCCGGGCGCCACGTCGAAGTCGATCGCGTCCACGGCGGTGAGCGTCCCGAAGCGCTTGGTGAGCGCGCGGGCACGGATCAGGGGCAGGATCGACGGGATGGTCATGCAGCCCGAGTGTACCGGGTGGCCCGGGGCGCACGGCGTCAGCGGGCGCCCACCACGCCGCTCGGCTCAGTCGGAAGGCCGCGAGCGGCGAGCTCCCGGCTGATCGGCTGGAGGACGCCCGACGGTATGGATCGCGGCGGACGCACGCATAGCGGACGCACGGCAGGGCCGGCCGCCGAAGCGGCCGGCCCTGCCCTTGTGCGGCGAGCCCGGGTGCGGGAGCGCGCTCCTAGACCTCCTTGAACTCGCCCTCGACGGTCTCGTCATCCGCCTCCGGCGTCGCCCCCGGCTGCCCCTCCGCGTCGCCGCTCGGTCCGCCGGCCCCGTCGCCCGATGGCGTGCCGGCGGCGGCGTAGGCCGCAGTGCCCACCTTCTGCAGCAGCTCGGCGAGCTCGGTCGCGCGAGCCTGGACGACGCTCGCCGATTCCGTCTTGAGCGCGTTCCGCACGTCGGAGACCTTGCCCTCGACCGCAGCACGGTCCTCGGGCGTGACCTTCTCGCCGAGATCCTTGAGCGTGCGCTCCGCCTGGAACGTGAGCGCCTCCGCCTGGTTCCGCGTCTCGACCTCCTCGCGACGCTTCTTGTCCTCGGCCGCGTGCTCGGTGGCCTCGTGGACCATTCGATCGACGTCCTTCTTGTCCAGCATGGACGACGCGGTGATCTGGACCTTCTGCTCCTTGCCGGTGGCCCGATCCTTCGCGCGCACCTCGACGATCCCGTTCGCGTCGATGTCGAAGGTGACCTCGATCTGGGGCACGCCGCGCGGAGCGGAGGGGATCCCGTCCAGGATGAAGCGACCCAGCGTCTTGTTGTCGGCCGCGAAGTCCCGCTCGCCCTGGAGAACGTGGATCTCCACCTGGGGCTGGTTGTCCGACGCCGTCGAGAAGACCTGGCTCTTCGACGTCGGGATCGTCGTGTTGCGCTCGATGAGCTTGGTCATGACGCCGCCGAGCGTCTCGATGCCGAGGGAGAGCGGCGTGACGTCGAGCAGGAGGACGTCCTTGACGTCTCCGGCCAGGACGCCGGCCTGGATCGCCGCGCCGACCGCGACGACCTCATCGGGGTTGACGCCCCGGTTCGGCTCCTTGCCGCCGAACATCGCCTTGACGGCCTCGATGACCGCGGGCATGCGGGTCATGCCGCCCACCAGGACGACCTCGTCGATCTCGGCGGCGCTGAGCCCGGCATCCTTGATCGCCTGGATGACGGGGCCTTTCGTCTTCTCGACGAGGTCGCCGACAAGGTCCTCCAGCTTGGCCCGGGTGAGCGTCACGACGAGATGCTTCGGGCCGCCGGCGTCCGCGGTGACGTACGGCAGGTTGATCTCCGTGGAGATCGACGACGACAGCTCGATCTTCGCCTTCTCGGCCGCCTCCTTGAGGCGCTGGAGCGCCTGCGGATCGGAGCGCAGGTCGATCCCCTGGTCCTTCTTGAACTCCGCGAGGAGCCAGTCCATGACCCGGATGTCGAAGTCGTCGCCGCCGAGGTGCGTGTCGCCGTTCGTCGACTTGACCTCGAAGACGCCCTCGCCGAGCTCCAGGATCGAGATGTCGAAGGTGCCCCCGCCCAGGTCGTAGACGGCGATCTTCTCGTCCTTCTGCTTGTCCAGACCGTAGGCGAGCGACGAGGCGGTCGGCTCGTTGATGATCCGCTTCACGTCGAGGCCGGCGATGCGGCCCGCGTCCTTGGTCGCCTGGCGCTGCGTGTCGTCGAAGTAGGCCGGCACCGTGATGACCGCCTCGGTCACCTTCTCGCCGAGGTAGGCCTCCGCGTCCGCCTTGAGCTTCTGGAGGATCATGGCGGAGATCTCGGGCGGCGTGTAGGTCCGCCCATCGGCGAGCGCCACCCGGACGCCGTCGGATGCCGGGTCCTTCTCCACGGTGTATGGGACGAGGGCACGGGAGTGCTTCACCTCGGGGTCGTCCCAGCGGCGGCCCATGAAGCGCTTGATCGAGTAGACCGTGTTGGCGGGGTTCGTGACCGCCTGGCGCTTCGCGAGCTGGCCGACGAGGCGCTCGCCGGTCTTCGTGAACGCGACCACGGACGGGACCGTCCGGCCCCCCTCGGCCGATGCGATGACGGTCGGCTCGCCGCCTTCCATCACCGCGACGACCGAGTTCGTCGTGCCGAGGTCGATGCCGATGATCTTGCCCATGGTGTGCTGTTCTCCTGGTGTCGAGGGGTTTGGGTTGGTTCGGTGGTCAGTTCAGGCGTGGGCTTCCGTCGCTGACGGCAACGAGAGCCGGCCGGAGCACGCGGTCCCGGAGGCGGTAGCCGCGCCGGATCTCCAGCACGACCTCGCCCTCCGCCGCGCCGCTCCCGGCGACGTGGCTCAGCGCTTCGTGCTCGTTCGGGTCGAACGGCTGCCCGAGCGCGTCGATCGGCGTGACCCCCTCGCGTTCGAGCAGGCCCCGCAGCTTCCGATCGATCGCCACGATCCCCTCCAGCCACGGGTTGTCGCGGGCTTCGGGCGGGAGATGCTCGAGGGCCAGGTCGAAGTCGTCGGCGAGCTCCACGACCCTGGTGAGCAGCGCCTCGCGGGCGCGGTCGAGGTCGCGCTCCCGGTCGGCCTCCGAGCGGCGCTTGAGGTTCGCGTAGTCGGCGGCGGCGCGCTGCGCGGTCACCAGGTTCTCGTCGGCCTTCGCGAGTGCCGCGTCGCGCTCGGCCGTCAGTGCGGCGATCTCGGCAAGGAGCGCGGTCGGGCTCGTCTCGAGCTCGGCGATCCGGTCGTCCGCGCGTGTCCGGCGGTGCGGCGCACGGTGGTCAGGGTTGTTCGGCATGCGGTGCCCCCGGGCTTCAGGTGTAGAGGTGGTCCACGAGGTCGTTCATGATCCCGGACACGAAGCGCACGGTCCCGATCGCCTGCGGGTAGCGGAGTCGGGTTGGCCCCAGCACTCCGACGAAGCCGACCGCGGCGCCCGGCCGCCCGTACGGTGCCAGCACGAGGCTCACGTCGGCCATCTCGTCGGGCCGGTTCTCGCTCCCGATGTAGACCCGCAGGCCTCCGTCGGTGGTCACGGCGTCGAACAGCTCGGCGAAGTAGGTCCGGTTCTCGAGCGCCTCGAAGACGCCGCGCAGCTTCTCGGAGCTGGCGAACTCGGGGGCCGCCATGACGTTGAGAAGCCCATCGCTGAAGAGCTGCTCGACGGTGGCAGCGTCGAACTCGCGCAGGAGTCGGAGGGCCCGGTCGCCGGCCCGCCGGACCAGCTCGAAGGTGGCGTCCTCGGCGGGCGCCTGGGCGAACCAGCGGAGATGCTCGGCGACGTCGGCGGCGGTCCGCCCGGCGCAGGAGGCGTTCAGGCGGCGGATCGCCTCGTCCAGGTCTTCCTGTCGGGTTCCGGGGTCAAGCGTGAACAGGGCCTGCTTCAGCGTCCCTTCGTTGAGCACGATGATGAGGCTGGCCATCCGGTCGCCGATCGGGACCAGCTCGAAACGTCGAATCCGGGCAGCACGTGGCTTGGCGGGCGTGGCGATCCCGGCCGAGTGGGTCGCCGAGGCCAGCGTCGTCGCGGCCAGCCGGAACCACTGGTCCGTGGCGAACTCCACCTGCCCGAACTGATGCCGGATCATGAGCTGCTCGATGGGCGAGAGCGGGACGTCACTCGTCAGGCTCTCCACGTAGAAGCGGTAGCCGGCGTCGGTCGGCACGCGGCCCGCCGATGTGTGCGGGTGGGAAAGGAGGCCCTCTGCTTCGAGCTCGGCAAGGATGGCCCGCACCGTGGCCGTGCTGACCTGGAGGTGGTAGCGCTCGACCAGCGTCTGCGAGCCGACCGGCGACGCGCTGGCGATGTACTCCTCGATGACGGCGCGCAGGATCGACTGGGCTCGCTGGTCCAGCGGGCCGGCACTGCGTCGAATTCCTCGCGTCACCCGTGCATCGCTCCTGCTGGCACTCTTACTGCTGGAGTGCCAGATCCTGTTAGCACTCTCATCTATAGAGTGCCAACCTCGTGGCCGGATCGTAGCAGCCGGGCCACGCGGGTGTCAATCGACGCGGAGCGGTCGGCCGGCACCGCGACCGGGGCCCGACTCGGCCGAGGGGCCGGCGCTCACGGCCAAGCTCGGCGTGACGTCACACGAGGCGGGAGAACAGCTCGTTGGAGAGCAGCCGTCCGCGAAGCGTGAGGCGGACCCGCTCTCCCGGGGCATCCTCGACCAGGCCGTGCTCGGCCGCCCAGGCGAACTCGTCCATCCGGCCAAGCGCGGCGTCACGTGGAACGCCGCGGGCAAGCCGGAGGCCCAGGAACAGGCTCTCGGCCGCCGCGGCCGCCGCGGTCAGCGCCTCCGTGCCACCGGGGGGCAGCATCGGGGCCGCGCCGGTGGGTCCAGGCGCCAACGAGGCCATCCACGCCTCGAGGGGTGCCGCATTCCAGTGCCGCGTCGCTCCGTCGAACGAGTGGGCCCCCGGGCCCACGGCGGCATAGGGACGGCGCTCCCAGTAGGCGAGGTTGTGCCGGCTCTGGTGACCCGGTCGGGCCCAGTTCGAGAGCTCGTACCAGGCGTAGCCGTTCGACTCGAGCAGCGCATCGGCGAGGCCGTAGGCGCCGGCGGCCCGGTCCTCGTCCTGGGCCGCTCGCGCGGATTCACGCCACCGCCGAGCACCGGGGGTCGTCGGGAGATGATCGCCGGATGGGCCGGTGAGTCCCTCGGCGTCCGGGTCGTCCAGCGTCAAGGCATACGCCGAGACGTGGTCGGGCTCCAGCGACAGGGCGTGCTCGAGCGTCTCGGTCCAGCTCTCGAGCGTCTGGCCCGGCACGTCGTAGAGCAGGTCGAGGCTCACGCTCGCGATGCCCGCGGCACGAGCGGCGACCACGGTGTCGGTGATGTCGGACGGGCGGTGGCGCCGGCCGAGCGCCCGGAGCTCGCCAGCCTGGAAGCTCTGTGCACCGATCGAGATGCGCGTGACCCCTGCTCGCGCCAGGCCGACGAGGTCACCCCGGTCGTCGGGTCCGGGGTTCGCCTCCAGCGTCACCTCGGCGCCGGGCGCGATCCCGAACCGGTGCTCTACCTTCCCGAGCAGCTCCGCGATCGCCTCGGGCGGCAGCAGCGACGGGGTGCCGCCACCGAAATAGACCGTGCCGAGGGCCGGGTGCGTCGGGGAGCCCGGCTCGCCGAAGGCGGCGTCGAGCGCGTCCGCCACGAGGTCCAGCTCGGTGGCGATGGCGCGGCGGAAGCGGGGGACGCGGCTTCGCGGCCCGGCGGCGGCGGCTCCGGCCACGACCACGAAATCGCAGTACGGGCAGAGCGAGCGACAGAACGGGACGTGGATGTACAGCGCGACCGGGGCCGCGGGCACCGGCGCATCGCGCGTCGTCATGGGTCCGCGCGCGCCTCCTCGCCCGGGGGTTCCGCCCGGCGCCATCCATCGGGCGAGCGCTGGAACTCCCAGGAATCCTCGGCTTCGTGGCCCCTGGGCGCCGGCTGGCCGGCGTGGCCGGTGCACACGAAGACCGCGATCCGCGTGACGGCATGCCCGAGGAACGCGGCGCCGATCCCGCCCGTCAGCGTGGTCACCCAGCCGCCAGCGAGGCCGAAGAAGAAGGCCAGCCCGAAGGCGTAGCGACTGCGACCGGGAGCGCCGGTGCGCGTCGCCAGGACGTACAGCAGCGTCTGCATGACGATGGCGACGTCCGGGGGGACACCGGCCAGCAGGAGGAAGCCGAGCACCAGGCCGCGGAACGTCGCCTCGTCGATGAACGCCGTCCCGATCGCGTTCAGGACCGCGCCCGGGTACGACCAGAGGGGCGGCATGCGGAGACGCGCGTACCGGAGCCAAGCGACGGAGGCGGCGAGCGCGGTCCCGATCGCGCCGAGGCCGAACCCGCCGAGAATGGCACCTCCCCGGTCGCCCAGCCCCAGCTCCAGCTCGGTGGCGGGCGCCGGGTGGACGAGGAGCACGGCCACGACCAGGCCCAGGCCCAGCAGGTACCAGGCGATTCGCGTCCGGAGGGTGGCCTCGGGGCCGTCGGACTCCGGCTCGTCGTACTCGGCGGCCCCGAACGTGGCGGCCTCCAGGCGCAGGAGGCACAGGAGGCCGGTCAGGCCCACCGTGACCAGGTCCCGGAGCAGCGCCTCCACCGACGGTCGCGGCGCCTAGCCGGACTCGCCCATGCGCAGGACGGCGAGGAAGGCCTCCTGCGGGATCTCGACCGAGCCGACGCGCTTCATCCGCTGCTTGCCCTCCTTCTGCTTCTCGAGCAGCTTCCGCTTGCGCGTGATGTCGCCACCGTAGCACTTGGCCAGGACGTTCTTGCGCATCGCCCGGATGGTTTCCCGCGCGACCACGGTGGATCCGATGGCGGCCTGCACCGGCACCTCGAACATCTGTCGCGGGATGAGCTCCTTGAGCTTCTCGGTGAGCTGCCGGCCGGCAATCTGTGCCTTGTCCCGGTGCACGATGAGCGACAGCGCGTCCACCGGCTCGCCGTTCACCAGGACATCAAGCTTGACGAGCCGCGCGGGACGGTAGCCGATCTCCTCGTAGTCCATCGACGCATAGCCCTGGCTACGGCTCTTCAGCTGGTCGAAGTAGTCGATGATCAGCTCCGCGAGCGGCATCTCGAAGGCGAGCAGGACACGCGTCGGGTCCAGGTATTCCATGCTCGTGAAGGTGCCGCGGCGGTTCGTGGACAGCTCCATGAGCGGACCGATGTAGGTCGACGGGGTTATCACGGAGAGCTTCACCCAGGGCTCCTCGATGATCTCGATCTCGCCGGCCGAGGGCATCAGGGCCGGGTTGTCGACGGCGAGGACCGGCCCGCCCCCCATGGGCGTGACGTGGTACTCCACCGATGGGGCCGACGCGATCAGCTCCAGCGAGAACTCGCGCTCCAGGCGCTCCTGGACGATCTCCATGTGGAGGAGACCCAGGAAGCCGCAGCGGAATCCGAAGCCCAGGGCGATCGAGCTCTCCGCCTCGAACGTGAAGCTCGCGTTGTTCAGGTGCAGCTTGTCCATCGCGTCGCGAAGCAGCGGGTAGTCCTCGCCCGAGATGGGGTAGATCCCCGCGAAGACCAGGCTCTTGGCGGGCAGGTAGCCGGGCAAGGGTTCGGATGCCGGCGCAGCGGCATCGGTGACCGTGTCGCCTACCTGCGCGTCGCGGACGCTCTTGAGCCCGGTGGCGATGTAGCCGACCTCGCCCGCGGTGAGCTCCCGGACCGGGACGAGCTGTGGGCGGAAGACGCCCAGCTCAAGGATCTCGGCCTCCGCGCCGGAACCCATCAGCCGGATACGCGCGTGCTCATGGATCGTCCCTTCCGACAGGCGGACGTAGGTCACCACGCCCTTGTACTGGTCGTAGTGCGAATCGAAGACGAGCCCTCGTAACGGGGCGCGCGGACTGCCCGGCGGGGGCGGCACGCGCGCCACGATCGCCTCGAGGATCTCGACGATGCCCCGTCCCTCCTTCGCGGACGCCAGCAGCACCTCTTCCCGGGGGATCGCAAGGACGTTCTCGAGCTCCTCCATGACCACGTCGGGTTGCGCGGACGGCAGGTCGATCTTGTTGATGACCGGCACGATCACGAGGCCGGCACGAAGGGCGAGGTGGACGTTGGCAAGGGTCTGCGCCTCGATCCCCTGCGAGGCATCGATCACCAGGACGGCGCCCTCGCAGGCCTGGAGGCTGTGGCTCACCTCGTAGGAGAAGTCGACGTGACCCGGCGTGTCGATCAGGTTGAGTCCGTACACCAGGCCGTCCGCGGCGGCGTATTCGAGCCGGACCGCGCGTGCCTTGATCGTGATGCCCTTCTCGCGCTCGAGGTCCATCGAGTCGAGGACCTGGCTGGTCATCTGGCGCGGATCGATCGTGTGGGTCTGCTCGAGGAGCCGGTCTGCGAGCGTCGACTTGCCGTGATCGATATGGGCGATGATGGAGAAGTTGCGCAGGCGAGCCTGGGGGATCGACATCGGGAGGCGAGTGTAGCCGACCCCGTCGGCCTCGCGAATGCGACGTCGTTTGGGCTCCCGGAGCTTCGCCGCTGGCCACACGCGCCACGCAACAGCACGCCGTCGAGCCCTCCAGCAGCGCTGGCCGCTCGCCGCTCGCCGCTGGCCGCTCGCCGCTGGCCGCTGGCCGCTGGCCGCTCGCCTGTGCGTCTGGTACCATTCGCGGTCGCGCCGTCGCGGTGTCCTCTCCCGCTGCGCGGCACCTGTTTCCCAAGCCAATCCTTCCCCACCAGAGGAACGAACGCCAGTGGCTCACTCGCCCCGCGGCTGGACCGGCGCACGTACGCCGTCCGGAAAGAAGCGGGTCCGTCAGGCCGAACGTCGCGAGGCGATCAACGCCCCCCGACGGACGAAGGCCAAGACCCTCGTTACGAAGACCCTCAGGATCGCGACCGGGCAGGTCGAGGGGGACGCGACCGTCTCCCTTGCGGAAGCCATGAGCGCGCTCGACAAGGCCGCCAAGGTCGGCGCCCTCCACCCGAACGCCGCCGCGCGACGCAAGTCGCGCCTGGCCCGGAAGGTCGCGGCGGCGATCGGCGGCGCGACCGTCCAGACGGCCGCGAAGATCACCAAGACCACGGGCACCGCGGCCGCGGCCAAGGCGGCCAAGGCCCGCATCGCGGCGGGCAAGGCCGAGAAGGCGAAGGGCGCCCAGACGGCGGCCGGAAAGGCCAAGGCCGCGATCGAGCGGGCTGGCCGGACCGACGTCGAGATGACGAAGGCGGCGCCCGCGGCACCGGTCGCGGCTCCCCGGACCCGCGCGCGCGTGACGTCGAAGGCCGCGCAGGCCACCGACGTGACATCAGCGGCGAAGGCCGCGCCGGTCAAGACGACCGCAAAGCCGAAGGCTGTCGCGAAGGCGGCACCGAAGGCCAAGGCGGCGACGCCGGAGGCACCCGCCGCCAAGGCCAAGGCGCCCGCCAAGGCCAAGGCGCCCGCCAAGGCCAAGGCAGAGCCGAAGAAGAAGGCGGAGTAGCGTTCCGGCACCGGTTCCGCCGGCGCCACCCCTTGCATCCAGGTTCGACCCCGGGCCCCGCCGCTCGGGGTCGAACGATTCCGGGACAGCGTGGCTGCAGCGCGCGCCCGGGTGCCGCCCGGCCCCATACACTCGCGCGATGCCCCTCGCCGCGACCGCGCTTGTCCTCGTTGCCGCGCTGCTGCATGCGACGTGGAACGCTGCCGTCAAGGGGTCCGGCGACCCGCTCCGCGCCACGGCCCGCGCTGTCTGGCTGGGCACCGCGGCCGCGACCCCGTTGGCGGCCGCGCTCTGGCTTGCGCAGGGCCGGCCCGGGCTGGGTGGCAGCGCGTGGCCGATCGCCGCGACATCGGCAGCCTTCGAGGTCGCGTACTGGGTCAGCCTCGGCGTGGCCTATCGCGGCGGCGATCTCTCGACCGTCTACCCGGTGGCCAGGGGATCGGCAGCGCTCCTGGGGGCGCTCCTGGGGCTCGTGGTTCTCGGAGAGCGGCTCTCGCCACCCCAGCTGACGGGGGTGGCGTTCCTCCTCGCCGGCACGCTCGCCGCAGTGATCCCGGGCGCCGCCCGACGGTCCCTGCGACCCGCGCTGGCGATCGGCGGCCTGATCGCCGCGTACACGTTCCTCGACCGGCTCGGGGCGCGGACGGGGCCGGCCTGGCTCTACGGCTGGCTCATCTTCGCCGGCGGGAGCGCCATGCTCGCCGTCGTCCTCGGCCTGGCGCCGCGGAGCATCGTCGGTCCTCGGCCCGCCGGCGGCAGCCCGGGCGATCCCGGCTGGTGGCGTCCTCTCGGATCGGGGATCCTGATGATCGCCGGCTACACGCTTGTCCTCACCGCCCTCGCGATCGCCCCGCTGGCCGGCGTTGCGCCCCTCCGCGAGTCAGCGACCGTGCTTGCCGCCGGGTGGGGAGTCCTCCGCATGGGCGAGCGGGAGGGCGCCGCCTGGCGCCTCGCGGGGGCCGCGTCCATCGCGTTGGGGGCGATCCTGCTGGCGGTTGGCGGCTGAATCCCGGGAGCAACGCCAGCAACAGCCGGCCGCGCCCGGGCCGGGCGTTGCCGCCGGACCTGCGGCTCAGGCGGCGGGAGCTCCGGGCATGGCGGAGGGACGCTGCGCCTTCGGGCGCGCGAACCCGTACATCGCGGCCCCGAACACTCCGCCGGCGAGGCACAGGACCGCTACCGTCCCCGTTGTCCCGAGCTGTTCGCGCCAGTAGAACGCGGTGAACGACCCGACGTCCGTGACGCCGGCCTTCTCGAACTGCGCGGCCTTTCCTTCCTCGGCGAGGTAGCGCTGGTAGACACAGTCCGCCCCCGACACGCACCCCGCGATCGGCCCGCCCTGACTCGCGTCGCGATAGCCGTCATCGGCATAGAAGAAGATCGCCTTGGTGCCCACGAACAGCGCGGCGAGCGTGACGGTCGTGAGCAGCGACGCGTAGAGCCCGTTCACCAGGATTCGCCGCCAGGGGCCTGCGCGCCGGTCGGACCTGGCGTTCGCGTAGTAGCCGATCAGGACTCCGGCGAGCGGGGACAGCAGCCAGAAGACGGGCTCGATGGGAATCACCAGCAGGAAGCTGACCGCGATCGTCATCGCCATGCCCACGCCGACCCACCCGGCGAAGATGGCTCCCGGGTCCAGATACCGGCCCAGGGCACGGCTCATGGGAGCCCCCCAGGGGCGGCACGGCCCGCGACGTCCGCGCCCCAGGAACGTGTGGCCCCGGCCGGCAAGCCGGCCGGGGCCATGCGGAGCGCCAAGTTCACGGGCGAACCGGGGGCGCGCCTGCGAGGGCGTAGCGGCCCAGGTACACGGAGCCGTCGCCGAGCTCCTCCTCGATCCGGAGGAGCCGGTTGTACTTCGCAACGCGCTCGGATCGTGATGGGGCTCCGGTCTTGATCTGGCCGGTTCCCATCGCCACGACGAAGTCGGCGATCGAGGTGTCCTCGGTCTCGCCGGAGCGATGGCTGACCTCGGCAGGTCCAGCCGGCGCGGCGGGCCATCTCGATCGCCGCCATGGTCTCGGTGAGCGTCCCGATCTGGTTGAGCTTGATCAGGACCGAGTTCATCGCCTTCTCTTCGATGGCGCGGGCGATGATCGTCGGGTTCGTCACCACGATGTCGTCACCGACCAGCTGAACCTTGCCTCCGAGCCGAGCGGTGAGCTCCTTCCAGCCGGCCCAGTCGTCCTCGGCGAGGCCGTCCTCGAGCGAGACGATGGGGTACTTCGCGATCCAGCGCTCCCAGAGGTCGACCATCTCGCCGGAATCGAGGGTCCTGCCCTCGCGCTCCAGGACGTACCGGCCGGCCACATCGCCGCTGCCGGTCCCCTCGACGAGGATGGAGCTTGTCGCCGGGTCGAGCGCGATCGCGACGTCCTCCCCCGGTCGGTAGCCGGCCTTCTCGATCGCCTTGAGGATCACCTCGACCGCGGCCTCGTTCGACGGGAGCGACGGGGCGAAGCCGCCCTCGTCACCCTGTCCGACCGAGTAGCCGCCGTCGTGAAGGATCCCCCGGAGGGCGTGGAAGACCTCCGCGCCGGCCCGGAACGCCTCGGCGAACGTCGGCCGCCCGATCGGCGCGACCATGAACTCCTGGAAATCCGTGGAGTTCACGGCGTGCTTGCCGCCATTGAGAATGTTGAAAAACGGGACGGGGACGATGCGGGCTCCCGCGCCGCCGAGGTACCGGTAGAGCGGCAGGTCATGGGCGGCTGCCGCCGCGTGCGCACAGGCGAGGCTGACCCCGAGGATGGCATTCGCCCCCAGGTTCGCCTTGTTCGGGGTCCCATCGAGCTCGATCAGCGCGGCGTCGATGCCGGGCTGATCGGCGGCGTCGGCGCCCAGCAGGGCCGGGGCGATGGTCTCGCGGACGTTTGCCACCGCCTTGAGGACGCCCTTGCCGCCGAAACGGGACTTGTCGCCGTCGCGCAGCTCGACGGCCTCATGGACGCCGGTCGACGCGCCCGAGGGCACGCCGGCCCGGCCGACGGCGCCGTCCGCGAGGACGACGTCGACCTCGATGGTCGGGTTGCCCCGGGAGTCGAGGATCTCGCGAGCTTCGATGAGCTCGATCTCCGTGTTCACGATGCACTCCCTGCGGTTCCGGCGGGATCACGGTCCGGCAGGATCGCGATCCCGGGCAGCGTCCGCCCTTCGAGCAGCTCGAGCGACGCTCCGCCGCCCGTGCTGATGTGGGTCATCTTGGAGGCGAGCCCCTGCTGGGTGACCGCCGCGACCGAGTCGCCACCGCCCACCACGACGGTGGCGCCGTGCTCGGCCATCTCCGCGAGGAGGCTGGCCATCGCCTTGGTGCCAGTCGAGAAGGCCGGGATCTCGAACACGCCGAGCGGGCCGTTCCAGAAGATGGTCTTCGCGCCCTCGAGCGCGGAGGCCATCAGGGCCAGGGACGCCTTGCCGACATCGACGATGTGCCAGCTGGCAGGGAGCTTCTCGGTCGAGAGGGTCTTGTATTCCGAGCCCTGCGTGACTTCCTTGGCGATCACCACGTCGATGGGGAGGATCAGCTTGACGCCGGCCTCCTCGGCCGCCGCCATGATCCGCTGCGCGTCCTCGACGCGATCCGGCTCGGCCAGGCTCTTGCCGACGGCCTTGCCCTGGGCGAGCAGGAATGTGTTGGCCATCCCGCCGCCGACGATCAGGACGTCCACCTTGCTGAGCAGGTTGACGAGGACCTTGATCTTGTCGGAGACCTTCGCGCCCCCGATGATCGCGGCATACGGCCGCTCCGGATCCTCGACGAGACGGGAGAGATAGGTGATCTCCTTCTCCATGAGGAACCCGGCGTAGGCCGGGAGGATCTGGGCGACGCCGTACGTCGACGCGTGGGCCCGATGGGCGGTCCCGAACGCATCGTTCACGTAGACGTCGGCGTACGAGGCGAGCGCCTTCGCGAACTCCGGGTCGTTCTTCTCCTCCTCCGGGTGGAAGCGGAGGTTCTCGAGCAGGAGGACCTCGCCCGGCTTGAGCCGGCGCACGGCGTCCTCCGTCCCCTGCCCCAGCGCATCGCCGGTACAGGGGACGCTGACCCGAAGAAGCGCCGAGAGCCGCTCGGCCACCGGCCGCAGCCGGAGGCCATCCTGGACCTTGCCGTCGGGCCGGCCCAGGTGGCTGGCCAGGATCACCCTGGCGCCCTGGTCCATCAGGTACTTGATGGTGGGAATTGCCGCCCGGATCCGGGTGTCATCGGTGACCTGCCCGTCCTTGAGCGGCACGTTGAAGTCGACGCGGACGAAGACGCGCTTGCCTGACGCGTCGAGGTCGCGAACCGATCGCTTGTCCATGGCAGGCTGCTGCCTCTGCTAGCGGGGGTGCGGAGCAGACGGATCGCGCCGGCGATCAGAGCCGCTCGGCGATGAGCTTCACAAGGTCGGCGACGCGGCAGCTGTAGCCCCACTCGTTGTCGTACCACGCGATGACCTTCACGAAGTTGCCGCCCAGGACCATCGTGCACGCGCTGTCGATGATCGAGGAGCGCGTGTCGCCCCGGAAGTCGGTGCTCACGAGCGGCTCGTCGCTGACGCCGAGAATCCCCTTCATCGGCCCCGCCGCGGCCGCCCGGAAAGCGGCGTTGAGCTCCTCGACGCTGGTCTCCCGCTCGAGCTCCGCGGTGAAGTCGACCACGGACACCGTCGGGGTGGGAACGCGAAGGCTGAACCCATCGAACTTGCCCTTGAGATCGGGAATCACGAGGGCGAGGGCCTTCGCAGCGCCCGTCGTGGTCGGGATGATGTTCAGGGCGGCCGCGCGGGCCCGGCGCGGGTCCTTGTGGGCGACGTCCAGGATCTTCTGGTCGTTGGTGTACGAGTGGATCGTGTTCATGAGGCCGCGGCGGATGGTCCACCCGTCGTGGACGACCTTGGCGGCCGGGGCGAGGCAGTTGGTGGTGCAGCTGGCGTTGCTGATCACATGGTGCTTCGCCGGGTCGTAGGCCGCGTCGTTCACGCCGAGGACGATCGTCACGTCCTCCTTCTTGGCCGGGGCGCTGATGAGCACCTTCTTCGCGCCGGCCTCGAGGTGGACGCGGGCCTTGTCGGCGTCCGTGAAGCGCCCCGTCGACTCGATGACGATGTCGACGCCAAGCGCCTTCCACGGCAGCTGCGACGGATCACTCACCTGGAGCACCTTGATCTCGTGGCCGTCCACGATGATCGCGTCCTCGGTGTGGTCGACCGTTCCTGCGTACGCGCCGTAGGTGGAATCGTGCTTGAACAAGAGGGCGTTGGTCGGGACGTCGACGATGTCGTTGACAGCCACGACCTCGATGTCCGGGGCGCGCTCGATGAGCGCCTTGAGGGACTGGCGGCCGATGCGACCGAACCCGTTGATGCCCACGCGTACGGACATGTCTCGAACCTCCGCTTTGCGGCTAGATGGATCGGTTGAGCCCGCCCGCGACAACCGCGGCCGGAAGGGGTGCCGAGAGATGCGGGAGCGGTGCCGCCGCGCCGATCGAGGGGACGACCGCGGGCCGCCGAGGGGGAGACGAGGTCACGCCTCGGCGCAAACGGGCAGCTCCCGCACACCCGCCGATCAGCGGCGGCGCATGACAGAACTCCCCCGAAGCCGAGGGCGGGAGCTGGCCGTGGGAACACTGGACCTCGAGGATGCGGCAGGAAGCGCGCCTATTCTACCAAGCACCCCAGGGCAGGCTCCGTCGGGCCGAGCGTCCCGCCATCGCGGTCCGAACGGCCCGCACGCCGCGGGGTGGGTCCTCGTCGCAGAGCACAGTCACCGCGAGGGCGCGGTTGCCGGGCGGGCCTGCTCCTGTCGCGGGGCGGCTCCTGTCGCCGGGCGCACTCGCCGCAATCCGGCCGGGCCCAGATATGGATCGAGCCCCCGCCGTCACCGACGAGGGCTCGATCGATCGCGCGAGGTGCGGTCAGCCGCCGATGCGGAACATCTTGGTGCCGCAGACCGGGCAGGTGCCCTGGGCGGCGGGCTTGCCGTTCTTCATAGTGATCTGCTGCGGGTTCTTCATCTCGCGCTTTGCCTTGCACTTGACGCAATACGCCTCGGCCACTCCGGGAGCCTCCCTTTCGTCACGGTGGACGTCGTCGGGCCCCTCGCCCGGCGCTCGTCCGTTACGAGCGATACGGGTTCGGCGCAGCCATCTGGGTGGTCCTGTCGACCCCCACCGATCCGAGGCGGCGCGAACTCGCGCAACGGTAGTCCGCGCCGCATCCGAGCGTCAAGCCAATTCCCGCACGAAATCGGCCGATTTCGGCACGAGGTCGCCCGGCGGTGCCGCCACGGCGCGAGACTGGGTGCCCGGCGGGGCGAGATCGGGAGGCGCCGGGACGCCCAGTTCGGCGAGGCGTCGGGCGATGCGCGCGCGGGTGATGCGCCGCTCCCGGCGCCGCCGGACCATCACGAACGTCCCGCCGGCGGCGACGAGCGCGCCGAGCGAGCCGGCACCTGCCGTCGTCGGCACCAGCACGGCCCCGCCGGCTGTTCCCCGCAGGTCCGGCCTCGGCGTGGCGGACGGCATCGTCGAATCGGCTCCCGCGCGACCGTCCTGGAGGATGACCTCGCCGTCTTGCGGGGCGTCGCTGCCTGCGATCGGAAGCGCCTCCCCCAGGTCACCGAGGCGCACGAGGGCGGCGGGGTCGGTCACCCGGATCGTCGGCGGCGTGCCTGCCTGGACGAGCCCGGTTGCGCCGATCGCATCCCCGGGACCGATCAGCGGCAGCAGCGACCGCGCGTCCCCGACGAGGTCGAGGCGCGCGCTGCCCGTGCCGTCGTTCAGGACGAGCCCCGTGGCGTCGACCGCGGATACGAGGCCGCCCACGCGCACGGCGCGTCCGGCGAATCGTGCGAGGCCGGCCACGTCAGCAGACACGGGGGTCGCCGTTCCGCCGCTGGCTCCGCCCCCGCCGGCCGACGTCGAGCTGACGGAAGCACCCGGCAGGACCGTGGTCGTGCCCGAGGACGAAGCGCCCACTGGCGCCGTCTGCCGGACGATGATCCGGATGTCGGCCGCGGAGCGCGGGACGATCACGAAGCGCTGATCCGCGGCGGCCGGGTTCGGCCGTCGCAGGATCCCGACGACGCGAACGCGACTGCCCTCGACGAGGGCCGTGGCGGGGATCCCGGCACCCGGCAGCCCCGCGACCGGGACCAGCCCGCCCGGGACCGCGATCTCGGCGCGCCAGCGGTCGCCGAGGCGTCGCTGGTCGTTGACGACGCCTTCGATCACGACGAGACGCCATTCCAGGGCGCTCGAGGGCGGCCAGGGCAGGGCGATCGGCGCCGGCTCCGCCCCGTGCCCCAGGACGGTCAGGGTTCCGGCGGTGATCCGCGGAGCGCCATAGGCACGTCCCAGCGTGCCGATCACACGAACCCGGTCCCCCGGGCGTGGCGCGGACGCGTCGCGTGGGACCAGGATCTCGACGGCGGCGGTCGTGTCCTGGATCACCGAGCGGCGACCAGTCGAGTCGAGCAGCGTGGTCGTGACGGTGACGACACCTTCCACGGCCACATTCCCGCTGCCGAGGCGGAGCGCATCCGCGACCGTCACGACCGCCGGGGACGACGCACCGGGCCCCGGACGCGCCGTGGGCGTGGGGCTCGGCCCGGCAGCGGACAGCCGGCTCACATCGCCCGCATCGCGCAGCCAGATCCGATAGCCATCGAGCTGCCCACGAGCCGACGCGCGCTGACCCACGATGCCGACCAGATGCACGCGGTCCCCGCGTTGAGCGAGCCCCGTCTCGAGGCCGCTGGCGCGGGTGGCGCGAGCGCGAAACGCCGCGCCGGTCGCGTCCACCAGTCGGAGCACGAGGTCGCCGCCCGGCTCGCGGACGATCGCGGCATCAAGCGTCGCGTCGAGGGTGACCAGGCGAGCCTCCACGAGCTCGCCGAGGGATGCAGCCCCGATCGGGAGCGAATCCGGGAGCGATGCCAGGCCGATGAGCTGCACGCCGGCCGAGGCGGGCCTGATCTCCAGCTGCCCGTAGGGGTCGGCCAGGCGGCCAACAACGTCGATCAGCGCTCCGCGGGCCGGCGCAACGCCCGCGGTGAACCGGACGAAGACGGCGCCGCTCTCATCGGCAACGACACCGAGGACGGGTAGCCCGACCCGACCTGGCTCGGCCGTGACGACACCGCGAACGTGGACCGTGGTCCCAATCGCCGCGCCGCGTGCAGACGCGATGGTCACGGGATCGCCTCCGGACGACGGTGACGGGGCTGGCGAGGGACTCGGCACCGGCGTCGGTGTCGGCGACGGGTCAGCGCTCGGATCGGGCGAAGGGGACGCGCCCGGCTCCTCGGTGGGAGAGGGCGTCGGCGATGGCGCCGAGCCCCAGGGCCACGTCGAGTGGATCCACGACGAACAGCCGGTACCCGCCTGCGCCGGTGCCCGACGAATCGCGCTGGCCCAGCGGGCCGGCCACGGAGACGAGGCTGCCGCGAGCCGGCACGAGGCCGGCGGCATCGCCCGCGAAGACGACGCGGAGCGCGCCCGACCCGTCATCGAGCGTCACCGCCGGCCCATCGGAGAGGACCGTCGGCGCGTCCACCACCGTTCCCTGCACGCGGATGCGCAGCCCCTCGAGCGGTTCGGCCGCGGCACCGGTGGCGGTGTCGGTCGCGACCGGAACGGGACCGGCAGCCAACGGCGTGGGGGAGCCGGAGAGGCGGATCGTGCGCTCGCCATAGCGGTCGTCCACGAGACCGGAGACGCGAACAAGGGACCCCGCCGGCATCGGGTCGACCGCCGACGCGGCGTAGAGCGCAATCCCCGCCGTGCCGTCCTGGAGGAACCCTGCACGCCCGGCTTCGAGGAGTCCGAGCTGAGCCGTCAGGACACCCTCGACCGTGACGGTCGCTCCGTCGACGGACGCGCGCGCTGCCGCGATGGAGACCGTCTCGACTGGCGTCGGCGTCGGCGTGGGGCTGGGCGTGGGCGTCGGGCTGGGATCCGGTGACGGCGACGGCGACGGCGACGGGCTGGGCGTGGGCGTGGGCGTGGGCATCGGCGTGGGCGTCGGGGCCGGGGTCGGGCTGGCATCCGGGCTGGGCGTCGGCGTCGGTGCCTGAGTCGGCGTCGGCGTCGGGCTGGGATCCGGTGACGGCGAAGGAGACGGAGGGGACGACGGCCCCGGCGCCGGGAATGCCGCGAGGTTCTGCGGGACCGGCGCCGCGAGCACGACCCAGTCCGAGGCGTTCTGGTTCGTGTCCGTGATGTTGCCGGCGGTGCCGCCCGGCCGGCGCTCGATGCTCTGGCCGGCGGGGGGCGCGGGCGCGGCAGCACCTTCGACGTACGAGTTCGCGGCGTCGCCCCAGCCGACGGCATCGACCGGAGCTCCGCCCACGGCGCGGAGCACGAGCGCTCCACCGGTGGCCGCAAACCCGCCCGAGTAGGTGGCGTCGGCACCCGACGCAAACACCCCGAGCGAATTCGCGACCAGGAGGTGCTGACCCGTGTCAAGGAGCTCCAGCTCGCCCCAGGCCGCCTTTCTCGTGACGGAGGACCCTGACGACGTGACGTAGACGAGCTCCATTCCCGCCAGATCCGCCGGGACGGGCCCTGCGTTCGTGATCTCGACGTATTCATCGGAGGCGGACGCGCCGCCGGTCACGACCTCGGCGAGGAGGAGCCCCGTTGACGGGGGCCAGCTGACCGCTGCGGCGGGCCGCAGGTTCGCGACCGACGGGGGCGTCGCTCCCGCCCGCGGCGGACCACCGGACAACGTCGCGAGGAAGACAAGGCTGGCGACCGCGCCGAGCGCGGCGCTCCTCGGGGCACGCATGGAGGACCTCCCGGCAGGCGGTGGCGGCGGAGGTTTGCCGGCGGGCGGTGGGTACGGACAGCGGCGGCCCGTCGGGTGTACCACGCGCCGCTCATCGATCCCTTATGCGCCGCCGGGTTACCATGCTCGACGCGGCATGCCCCGCCGCCCCATCGAGCCGACCCAGGAGGATTCGTGGCCCGCGCGAAGAGGACCGAGCGCGCCGAAGCTCGCCGCCGTCACCGCTCCACCGCCGGAGCCGTCGAGGTCCCGGATCTCGAGATCGACGAGGCCGAGGGCAGAACGGACGACAGCGGCGGCGACCCCGCGCGGCGGCCGTGCGAGGCGATCAGAGGCCGGGCCGACGTCCCGACGTGACGCGGCGCCGCCCCCTCGGCCGGGCTTCGTGGCCGGGCTCCGGCGCGCTGCGGCGCCCGCGGACGTCCTGGCCGACATCCGTGCGCTGCCCGAGGTGGCGATCCACTCGAAAGCTTTGTGGGTGCCCCTCGCCGTGATCGTCGCGATCACCGCGCTGTTCTTCATCCCCGGGGTCTCCGCGAACCCGCTCGTGGTGCTGCTCGGCAGCCTGGCGCTCCAGCCGCCGCCGATGATCCTCCCCTTCTTCGGCGGAATGCTCGCGCCGCGCGGGGCCTGGCTCGTGGGCGGGATCGTCGCGCTCGCCAACGCAGCCGCGTATTCACTCCTCTTCGTGGTCTTCACGAACTCGGTTCAGACGGGCCTCGGGTTTACCTACGTCATGACCACGGACCAGAAAGTAGGGGTCGTGGTGAACGCGGTCGTCACGTCGGTGCCGTTCGGCATCCTCGTCGGTGCGTTCTCCGGCTTCTACCGCCGGTTCCTGGCGATGTCGAACCCAGGCCGGCAGGCCCCCGCGAAGGCAAAGCGTCGCTGACCGACCGTCGGCCGCGGCCGCGGCTGGTGTGCAAATCGAGGGCGGGACGACCCGCGGCCGTCAGCCCAGCCGGCGCATGCCGGCGTGGCCCAGCTGGCGCACGCCGTCGGGTCCGGCGGGACCGCCAGCAGGACGGGCCACCTCGACCAGCGGCCTGATCTCGTGGGCCACCACGTTCACGACGCTCGATTCCCGCTGCAGGCTCCCGTCGACCACGAGGAGGGCGTTCCGCCGCACCACGCCCCGCAGGCGCGCCCAGGTGTCCGGCCAGAGCGTGACGTTGACCATCCCGGTCTCGTCCTCCAGGGCAAGGAAGACGGTCCCCTTCGCGGTCATCGGGTGCTGGCGGGTCACGACCAGGCCACCGACCCGCACGGGTCCGGGCCGGCGCGCCGCGAGCGCCGCGTTCGTCACCGCTCCGACCCGCCCCAGCGCAGGGCGGAAGAGCCCGACCACCTGGCGCCGCGCGTCGAGCGACAGGATCGCGTAGCTGTCGCCGAGCCGCTCCAGCTCGGTGAGTGGCGGGAGGTCCGGCGCCGGCGTGGCCGGGAGCCGCAGATCCAGGGGCCGGCCGGCGACCCGGCCACCGCCCCTGGGCGCTCCCTTCGCGGGTCGTGCCACTTCCCGCAGCTGCCAGAGGAGCTCGCGACGCGGCCGGCCCAGCGAATCGAGCGCACCCGCCCGGATCAACCGCTCCAGCACCTCCTCGGGAAGACGGGTCCGTTCCACGACGTCCGGCAGCGACGTGTACGGACCGCGCGCCCGCTCCGCGTCGAGGTGGGCGGCGTGCTCCTCGCCGATCCCCTTCACGAGGTGGAGGCCCAGGCGAACGCCCCAGCCCACGGCGCTCTCCGCCGACCATTGTTCGCGCGCCGCCGAGGCCGGGACGACGCAGGCAGATGAGCGGACCGGGCGCGGCCGCGCGTCGATCCCGGCATCGCCCGGGAGCGGCTCCCCGAGGTCGTCATCGTGGCGCCCATCGTCGCCGGCCGTTCCCGCGAGCGCCCAGCCGGGCCGGCCCACCCACTCGGTGGCCGTCCGGTGGAAGGACGCGTTGACGTCCACGGGGAGGACCGCGACGCCGTGGCGCTTCGCGTTGTTCACCAGCACTTCAACCGGGTAGAAACCCATCGGCTGGGCGTTGACCAGGCCGACGAGGAACTGGGCGGGGTAGAAGAGCTTGAGGAACGCCGACTCGTAGGCCGTCCGGGCGAACGCCGCGGCGTGGCTCTTGGCGAACCCGAAGCTGGCGAAGCCGGCGACCCCGCGGTAAAGCTCCTCCGCGTCGACCCGCGGCATCCCCGCGACACGCACGCAGCCGTCCACGAATTGCGCGTGGAGCTTCTCCATCTCCGCGCTGGAGCGCCATGTTCCCATGGCGCGACGGAACCCGTCCGAGTCCCCGGGCGAGAACCCGGCGACCTCGATCGCGATCCGCATCACCTGCTCCTGGTAGAGGATCACGCCCATCGAATTCGCGGAGGATCGGCTCCAGCGACGGGTGCAGGTAGGTCACCGGCTCCAGCCCCTGCCTGCGGCGCAGGTACGGGTGGACGGCATTCCCCTGGATGGGGCCCGGCCGGATGATCGCGACCTCCACCACCAGGTCGTCCAGGCAGCTCGGGCGCGACTTTGGGAGCGTCTGCATCTGGGCCCGGCTCTCCACCTGGAAGACGCCGACCGTGTCGGCCGCCTGGAGCATCGCGAAAACCTCGGGAATCTCCTCCGGGAGCCGGTCGAGATCCACACATGTCGCGCAGTCGTGCTCCACGAGTGCGAGCGTCTCGTCCATCGCGGCGAGCATCCCGAGGCCCAACAGATCCAGCTTGATGAGCTTGAGCGTTTCCACATCCCGCTTGTCGAACTGGACGACGACCCGGCCCGGCATGGTGGCGCGCTCGAGTGGCGCGATGTCGATGAGCGGTGCGGCGGTGACGAGCATGCCGCCGCTGTGGATGCTCAAATGGCGAGGAAAGCCGTCGATCCGCCCGCACAGCTCCAGCCAGCGCTCCCACGGCGAGAGGCCGGCCACGCTCCCTCCACGCGGCGCGGACGGCTGCCCGGGGCCCACCGGCGTCGGGCCGCGAGCCGGCGCCGGATCCCAGTGCCTGGGTCGTCCGAGCCGGTCCACCGAGCGCAGGGGCGGCGCGAGGGCTCCCGACTCCGTGTCGATCGCGCGGCCGTCGACCGTTCCGGGGTCGCCGCGCGCGAGCCAGGCGACGCTGGCGGGAGAGTCGCCGGGGCCACCCTCGTCGTCGGACGGGCCGCCGGGACGGATCGCCGGCCTCGAGCCTCCGGGCATCCCCTCCCCTGGCGAGCCCGCACGGGGACGCCTACCCTGCGGGTGAGCGCTGAGCTGCCCCATGCCGTCGACGAGCCCGCGCGCGCCGGCACGGGCGGCCGAGGCGTCGCCGTCGCGGGTCTCGCCGGGCCGACGAAAGAACTCCGCGAAGCCGCCGTCGGCCTCCAGATCCCGCCGGACCATCACCGAGTCGTACGTCTCCAGAGCCTTTGCGACCCGGTCCACGAGGGGACGCGGGAAGCCGAGCGCGGTGCCGACCTCGCGGACCGCCGATCGCGCCCGGTACGTGACGAGATTGCAGACCATCCCGGTGTGCTCGGCACCGTAGCGCTCGTAGACGTACTGGATCACCTCCTCGCGGCGAGCCGAGGAGAAGTCGATGTCCACGTCGGGGTAGGTGGTCCGGCCCTCGTTGATGAACCGCTCGAAGAGGAGGTTGTGGCGGATGGGATCCACCCGGGTGATCCCGAGCACGTACGCGACGATCGAGTCCGCGGCGCTCCCGCGCCCCTGGGCGGGGATCCGGCGTTCCTTCGCGAAGCGCATCAGGTCCCAGCAGATGAGGAAGAACTCGGCCAGGCCGGTCCGCTCGATGACGTCGAGCTCGTGGGCGAGCTGGCGCACGACCGCCGGCGTCACGGGGTGATAGCGGCGGCGGATCCCCCCGTGGCAGAGCTCCACGAGGTACGAGAACGGCGTCTCGCCGCCCGGGACCGTGAAGCCGGGAAAGCGGTAGCGCTCGAAACCGAGATCCACCGTGCAGGCCGCCGCAAGGCTTCCCGCGTTGGTGAGTCCCTCCGCCCAGGCGTGCACGGTCTGCCGGTCCGACGTGGCGGGGTCGCCGGGAGGGAGGATCGCGAGCTCGGCCGCGGACTTGAGATGGTGCTCGCCGCTGGGGGTGCGCAGGTCGGCGAGCGTCTCGAGGCTCCGGCCGTGGCGGATCGCCGTCAGCACATCGTGCAGCTCGCGATCCTCCGGGCGCGCGTAGTGGACATCGTTCGTGACGACGACCGGGAGGCCGAGCTCGGCGGCCAGGCGCGCGGACTCCGCGACGAGCCAGTCGTCGTCCGGCAGGAGGTGATGGGCGAGCTCGATCACGAAGCCGGCCCCTGCCGACGTCTTCGCCGGGGCCGCCGAAGCGGCGCGCGTACTCCCGGGCGACGGCGCGCGCCCCTGCCCGGTCCCCCGCCCGGAGCCGCCGCGCCAGCTCGCTCTCCCGGCAGCCCGAGAGCGCCACCAGCCCCTCCACGTGGTCCGCGAGCAGCGCCTGGGAGAGCCGGGGCGCGGCCTTGGTCCCGGCCAGGTTCGCGCGGCTCAGGAGCCGGCAGAGGCTCCGGTACCCGGCCGCGTTCCTGGCGAGCAGCACGAGGTGCGGTCCCCGCTGGGGCACCCCGATGCCGCGGTGGTCCTCCTTCGTCGCCGCCCGGTGGCCGGGCAGGCGCGCACGCTCCGGGAGCGGCCGGGTGGGCAGGCCCGCGAGAGGCCGCCGGGCCCCGCCACCACCGGGCGGCGACGGGCGACCCCGGTGGACGGGCCGGCGACCCGGGATGACCAGCCCGTCCGGGTCCGGGACGAGCGGATCGGCGAGCTCCACCTCCACCCCGATGACCGGGTGGAGGCCCGCCTCCTCGGCCGCCGTCGCGAACCGGACAACCCCGTAGAGACCCTGGTGGTCCGTGGCGGCAAGGCCCGAGAGACCCAGCTCAACGGCCCGCGCGACGAGATCCGCGGGCGGTGAGGCGCCGTCAAGGAATGAGAAGTTCGTGTGCGCGTGGAGCTCGGCATACGGCGCGGGCATGGCACGACCGATGACACCATCAAAGGAAGGGACGGCGGCGCGGCCGTCGCGGCCGGCGGGGTGCCCACAATGATAGAACACCTGTTCTATCTTCGTCAAGGTCCGCGGTCCTCCACCCCTCGCAGCCGCCGCGGGCACTCCGCGCGAATCGGACGGCACAACCCATCGCCCGGTGCTGGGGTCCGGGCGCGAGCGGCGGATAAGGAAGGCTGGCATGCCAAACACGGCACGCGTCGCGCCACCGTCTACTATGAGCGGACTGCCTCCGGCCCTGACCCGGCGGACCCGAGCAAAGGAGCGCGGCTATGGGACCGACCGCACGCGAGTGGCTGGGTGCCGGGCTCCTGGTGCTGATCCTGGTGGCCCTGGTCATCGTGCTCGTCGCGGCCGGCGCGTCCGGCGCGAAGCCCGCCGCGCTCGTCCAGCTGTTCGCCTGACGCGAGCGCCGGGACGCGGCCCGGCCAGGTCGGCGGGGTCCGGGAACGGGCGGCCGGTCAGTCGTAGAGGCGCTCAAGGTGCCATGAGCCGTCCACGCGATCCAGGTAGACGAGGGCGAGCCACTGGCTCCCGACGACCTTGAAGTAATCCCGCGCGATCGGGCGACCCCACCACGCCTCGTCGACACGCCAGCGCGTGCAGACCTCCACCGGCTCGCGGCGGCCGGCCCAGCGGATCGCGACCACGCGGCCCGCGTCGTCCAGCTCCACCTCCACGGCCGGGTGCTCGCGCAGGAGGCGCGTCATGAGGCCGGTTCCGTGCCATCGGCGGCCACGGGGCGCCACGTCCAGCGCGCCTCGGGCAGCGGCGCCTCGGGGTCGGCCAGCGCGAGCCGGCCCACCCGACCCTCGCCGTAGCGGACGGCCAGCCTGGCGAGCTGCCAGCCGAGCCGGGCGGCCGCGTTCGCCTGGGGGACGAAGAGCGCGAGCTGGTGGCCGGCGGCGGGCACAACATCGAGCAGCTCCAGGTCCAGGCGCGAGATCGGCGCGGCCGGCGGGTCCTTCTCGAGCCGTGCGAGGAGAAGCCGTTCCAGCGCCTCCGAGTCCGCGGAGGGCTCCGGGAGCCGCTGCTCCACGATCCGCTGCGGGAGACCCCGGCCAGGGAGCGGGAGCCGGCCCGGCCGGAATGTCGGGTCCAGCGTGAGCGTCAGCCGGGCGCGTCCCGCCGCCGAGCCCCGCCCGTCGAGCTGCGCCGCGAGAGCCCCCGCAACCCGCCGCAGGACGAAACGGACCGCCTCCAGGCCGACGAGAGGCTCGTCGGTGGAGAGCCCCAGCGCCAGCCGCTCGGGACCGCGGCGCGGGCGGAACGGCTCCGTCTCGTGGCCGTTCGCCCGGGCGTGGAGCCGCGCGCCGGCGTCGACCCCGAAACGCGCCACGAGCGCCGAATGCGGCAGCGCACCGACCTCCCCGATCGTCGCGAGGCCGAACCGGGCAAGCCGGGCCCGGACGTCCGGGTCGCGCGAGAGGGCCGCGGCCGGGAACGGGGCGAGGAACGTGGCGTCCCCGCCGGGAGGCACGCGGACGCACGGGACAGTGGATGGGCCCGGGCCGGTGGCGGCGGCGAGCGCAGCCGCGAACCGGGTCCCGGCGATCCCCGCCCGCGGCATCCCCGGGAGGAGCGGTGCGAGCGCGCCACGCACCTTCGCAACGAAGAACGGCTCCGGACCCCAGAGCGGCTCCAGGCCGTCGATCTGGACCTCGAGCGTCCCGAAGGCCGGATCGGCGGCGTCGGTCGGACCGCTGATCCCCGGGCTGAACGCGGCGAGCGCATCCAGCGCCGCCTCCACGGCCGTCGCGTCCGCCCCGGGATCGGGCGGGACGAACGTGGCTTCAGGAGCAAGCCGGTGCGCCTGCCCGAGGGGAATCCCGCGCCGAACGCCGAGATCCTGGGCAGCCTGGTTCGCGTCGAGGACGACGCCGTCATCCCACGGCTGCCCACCGAGGATCAGCGGTCCAGCGGGCAGGTTTCCGGGCGGCCGCTGCCGAGCGAGCCGGAGCGCGAGATGGGGCCAGAAGAGGTGGAGGAGGCGCATCGGTCGATGGATGGGGCTCGTGCTGCGGTCGAGGTGGGACGGCGGAGGCGGGCTCGAGGGACAGGGCGCCCGGCCGGAGGATGCCGGGTGGCGCCCCCGCGACGGGCTCCTCCTCCAGGAGCTCGTCGCGGGCCAGGCAGCGGTCCCGCGGCCCACCCTCCGCATAGAGGATCCGGAGCGCGGTCCGCCGGTCCGGCGCCCCGTGGTGGTCCTTCGCGACGCGGACTTCCGTCCGCTGGCCAACGACCTCGCGACCCAGCCGAATCCAGCCGGACCGGCGGAGCTCCAGGCGCAGGCCGGCGCCCTCGTCGAGCGCGGCCCGCAGCGGCGCCGGGATCCCCGCTGGCTCAAGGACGAGGAGGAGCGCGCCGGCCCGCCGGGCGAATGCGACCAGCCGGGCCAGCTGGCCGGCGAGATCGGGCGAACGCGGGCCGCGCCGGTCCGAGGCCGCGCGAGGTGCGAGCGTGACGGGCGTCGACGCGACCGGCTGGGCGGATGTGGCGAGCGGCGACGCGGCGGGTGCCGGCCGCCCCGCGCGGGCCGTCCCCAGGTCCAGCACCAGGATGTCCACCGCGCGCGCCTGGAGCAGCGTGCCAGCCATCGCGAGCGCCTGGGCCGGATCGTCCGGGACGAGCACGGCGAGCCATTCCAGGCTGACGCCGCGGGCCACCGCCTCCACGGGATCGAGCGCGCGCGGAAGGTCGACCCAGGCGGCGAGCGCGCCCCCGGCCTGCGCCTCGGCGAGAACACGGAGCGCGAGCGTGGTCGCGCCGCTGGAGCCCGCTCCCGCCAGCGCCACGGTGCCGGCCCGCGGGAAACCACCGACGGCGAGGAGCGCGTCGAGCGCCGGAAAGCCCGTCGGGATCACCCGGTCGGTATCCGCCGACCTGGGCCGGGAGCGAGGCGTGGCGGGAACCGGGCTCGGCACCCGGATGTCGGGCAACGGGAGCAACGCCGGCCGGCCGCCGGGCGACGGGGACGCGGGATCGGGAGCCGTCGCGGGGAGCGGCAGGGTCGTCGGAGGGCTCCCCGCCGGGCGGGAGGACATCGCGAGCGCGCCGAACACCTCTGTCGCCGGCCGCGGAGCTGCCGCGCCCCAGCGCTCCCGGAGAGAAGCGAGGACGGCGGTGCGGTCGGGGTGGCGGTCCATGGGATAGCCAACGATAGAACATCTGTTCGATGTTGTGAAGGGCCCTGTGACGCTCGCGCCGACCAGCGCGACCTGTCACGCCATCCCGGCCGCCCGGCCGTCGGCGCCAGGGGCCGTGCTACACTCTCGGCCGGCGATCGCCCCCCAGCGCGTGCGATCGCCTCGCGTGGGGATGTAGCTCAGCTGGAAGAGCACCGCGTTCGCATCGCGGGGGTCAGGGGTTCGAGTCCCCTCATCTCCACCATCGTCTTTGCGTCGCGACATGAGCGACACCTTTGACCGGCGGACCATGAGACGTCCCGATCGGACGTCTTGTGCTATATCGGCTGCAGCAAGAGGTGGCGACATGGGCAGGGTGGTTGCCGGGATCACGGCGTCCGTCGATGGCTACATCACCGGGCCGAACGACGGTCCCGGTCGCGGCCTCGGCGACGGCGGTGAGCGGCTCCACTACTGGGTCTTCGGTGGCCCGTGGTCGTATGCCGGCGGGCCGCGCGGTCAGCTGGCGGGCGCCGACAAGGAGTACCTCGACACTGTCACGGCCACCATGGGTGCAGTCATCGGCGGCCGCTGGACCTACGAGGCGGCCGACCACTGGGGCGGCCAGAACCCCTGGCCGGTGCCGTTCTTCATCGTCACGCATCGCCCCCAGGACGAGCCTCTGGACAGCGGCTTCACGTTCGTCGGCAGTCTCGAGGCGGCCGTGGAGCAGGCGCGCGCCGCCGCCGGCGACCGGGACGTCCACGTCATGGGCGGCGCGGACCTCATCCGCCAGGCGCTCCGGGCCGGGTACCTCGAGGAGTTCACCCTGACCGTCGCGCCGGTCGTCCTCGGGGTGGGCAAGCGCCTGTTCGACGGGTTCGACGAGAGCCTCGACCTCGAGCACGTCGGCGTCCGCCAGTCGAACTTCGCGACGCACATCACGTACCGCCTGGTGCGCGATCGCGCCAAGCTGTCCATCGTGGGCGCGCCGGCGGGTTGAGCACGAACGCCGCGGCGCCTCCCGGGGCGCGGCCGGCACCACCGTCCCGCGCCAGTGCTGCCTGACCTGGCGGGGGCCGGGTCGGGGCGCTCTAAGCTGGGTCCCGTCGCGGCGGTCGCGGGATCCAGCGCCGGACATGGCGTCGGTACGCCACGTACTCGTCACCGAACCGGTGGCGCAGGGTCGGCTCCTCGTAGCCGATGACGAACAGATGAACACCGACCGCAAGCCCACCCGCGTACACGAGCAGCGACAGGGAGAGGAATAGCCACGCCTCGCCGACGACCACGAGAAGTGCGCCGATGTAGATGGGGTTGCGGACCCAGCGGTACGGCCCGACCGCGACGAAGCGCCGCGGAGCGTCCCACGGGCCCGGGGTGCCGCGCCCGACGGTCGCGAAGAGCGACAGGCACCAGAAGTACAGGGCCGCCCCGAGGGCGATGACGGCCACCGCCGGCCAGACGACGGGCGCAGCGGTGGCGCCGTCGCGCGTCAGGATCCACCACGGTGCGTATACCCCACCGAGACCCGGCACGACGACGGTGAACAGGAGGTTCCGCAGGGCGAGTCCCATGGCGAGGGGGTCAGAGGCTCCTGGGCGACGGAGACGCGCCCGCGTGACGCCCGAGGCCCTCGAGCGCCAGTCCATCGGCGACCAGGAACTCTGCGCGGCTGCCGCGCTCGGTCGCCTTGGCGCGCGCCCGCTCGATCGCCGTCGGCGCGGCCCCGACGCCGACGACGTCGAGGCCCAGCGAGGCGACGCAGAGCGCGTTCTCGCCCGTCCCGCAGCCGACGTCGAGCACCCTGCCCTCGATCGCTCCCTCCTCGGCGAGGCGCACGATCGCGGGCTGTGGCCGGCCGATGTCCCACGATGGCTCGCCGCCTCGGTACGCCCACTCGAAGCCCATGGCCAGAGACGATACCCGGAGCCGGTCTCGCGGTCACAGGCAGGCACCAGCAGCGGTCGCGTCGGAGCAGGGGCACCGCAATGAGGCGGTCGCCACGATCCGCGCATCGTCGCGTGGCGATCGAGCAGGATCAAGAAGCGGATTGCGGGCGCAATCGGTAGGGTCTGCGTCGATCCACCGCAGACGGCGACCACCATCAGCGTGCCGTTGTGGCGCGAGGTCGAGTGAAAGGACGAACGGACATGAGCGACGCGAAGCCATCCACAAAGCGAAGCAGCTCGGCGAAGACGTCCGGTGACGTCTTGAGCGACGAAGAGCGCGCCGCGATGCAGGAGACCATCCGGGAGCGCAAGAAGGCGGCGAAGCTCAGCCCGGAGGAGGCGCGCATCCAGGGCGAGGCCGACGTGCAGGCCAAGATCGCCGAGATGGCCGAGGACGATCGGGCGATCGCGGCGCGCATCCACGAGATCGTCCACGCGACCGCCCCGGCGCTCGTGCCCCGGACGTTCTACGGGATGCCGGCCTACGCCAAGGACGGCAAGGTGATCTGCTTCTTCCAGGCGAAGTCGAAGTTCAAGGTGCGCTACTCGACGCTGGGCTTCCAGCCCGACGCGAAGCTGGACGAAACGGAGATGTGGCCGGTCGCCTTCGCCCTGACGAGCCTGACCCCTACGGGCGAGAGCCGGATCGCCGAGCTGGTCAAGAAGGCTGCGAGCTGAGGCCAGCGGCAGCAATTGGCTTGTCTGTCTCGATGCTCCAGCCTGTCGTGAGGACGGCTGAGCCTTGAAGCTGGGGACGCCCTGACAAGGGTGGTCGACGGCGATGGTTACCGGCCGGCATGCCGAACGCGGACACCTCCTGGCGACGGATCACCAATCCGGACACCATGTGGTTCCAAAAGCAGCGCCAGTTGGCGGTGTCGCCTTAACGCCCTGGAGGGCGGGCTGGACGGCGCATCCTTCCAAAGGGCGTCAATTCATGATCCGCCGGACAACACGGAGCCAAGCGCGGCGGAGTGCATCTCGGTCAGGAACGAAGAAGCGCGCGTCGTGGCCCCCGGGTACAGTCACGCCGCGCCGCGGTCCTTCGTCGCGGTGTGAACGTCGGCCGTCACCGTGTTCGCCCCGGTGAGTGCGCCGCTGTCCGGCGTCGGGCGCCTCCCGGGATCACAAGGAGCGGGCCATGTCCTATGTCGTGGATTTCACCAACGTCTCCACCGTCGGCCTGGAGTCGTCGCCGGTGGCGACCGCGCTCGCCGGCCTGCGGGCGAACGAGGCCCGCTACTTCAAGAACAAGTACGGCCACGACTTCACGGTGGATCCGGCGAGCGAGGCCCGGGCGTCGATCGACTACGTCCAGCGCATCCTCAAGGAGGAGCGCGGGCTCGTCATCGCGTCCCGCCCGCTCGAGGCGACGGCCTTCCAGGTCGAGAGCATCCGCTGGACCTACGTCTTCTATGAGAGTGGCCTCTCGATCAACGTGCTGTACACGATCGACGACCCCGGCAAACGAGCGGTCGGGTTCAAGCTCTCCGACGGCATGGAGGTTCCCGCTGAGCTCGCCACGCGGTTCAAGTTCGCGAGGCAGAAGTCGAAGCTGGCCGGGACCATCCGGGGCTCGTTCTTCGTGATCAAGGGCGAGTACTAACCCCGACCGCCGGGTGAGCCGGTAATCACCTGCTCGCGGCCCCGAAGGCATCGCATCAGCGCACTTGACAATCCGTGCCATCACGATATAGCGTGATGGAACGCAATAGTGCGCTCGCAGGTGAGGTTCCCCATGTCAGATCCATTCGGCGGCCCCGGCCGTCACCGGCATGACCGCAGCCGCGGTCCGCAAGCGGGCGGGCCGTGGTTCCCCCGCCAGCTCATCGACCAGCTCCGCGCAGGTGGACCGGCGCTCCGGCGAGGGGGGATCCGACCCCTCATCCTCGCCGCGCTTGCCCAGAAGCCGATGCACGGTTATGAGGTCATCCAGGAGCTCGAGGCGCAGAGCGGGGGCCGATGGCGCCCGAGCGCAGGTTCCGTCTACCCCTCGCTCCAGCAGCTCTCCGACGAGGGGTTGGTGACGAGCGAGGAGATCGAGGGCCGCCGGACCTACTCCCTCACGGACGCCGGCCGGGCCGCCGCGGCGGCTGCTCCCGTCGGTCGCTCGCCCTGGACCCGAGGCTCGGACCGGGAGGCGCCGGACATCCGTTCGCTCGCCGTGCAGCTTGTCGGTGCCGGGATGCAGGTCCAGCGCATGGGCTCGCCAGCCGCCCAGGCCGAAGCCCGCAGGATCCTCACCGATGCCCGCCGCCGCATGTACCGGCTGCTGGCCGACGATGAGGAGGCGGGCGGTCCCGCCGGTGACCCCGACGAGACCCCGGCGGCAACCGACGCGTCTCACGAAACCGGCGGGTAACGTCCTCCGGTCTCCCGCGTCGCCCCAGGGGCCTCGATGCCGTGCTCAGGGCGACCCCGCGAGTCCGACGTGGCCCCACAACTTGAGGGAGGCGGTTCGCATGACGGACGAGCAGGTTCGCGCCGCGCTGGAGCACGTGCTCCCGCGGGGCTGGGCGATCGACGACGCCAAGCCGATCTTCGGCAGCCATTGGCAGATCGAGCTGGTCGAGATGCGCGACGACCGCGACGTCCGCCTGAGCGTCACCGCCGCGTCGTTCGCGGCTGCCCTCGAGTCTGCTCGGGCGTGCGGATCGCTGAGCACGCTCGTCGACACGCTTCCGGGCCAGGCAACGGTGGAGATCTACGTGGGGACCCCGGCGCCGGACTGAAGGCTGCGCTCGCCGTCGCCCACGCTCGCCGTCGACCACCGATGCGAGGGCGCTTGCGACACGTCGGCCGACCGGGCTGGCCCACGTCCCACCATGCGTCTAGCCCGTCGCCAGGGATCCCGCAGTCAGGCGGTCCCGCCCTCCGGCGCGACGAGCACCCTGTGCGCCGAGCCGCGCAGCTCGATGTCGTACCCTTCGACGGCGGAAGCCGCGCCGGGAGATCCCAGCGTCAGGTTGCCGCCTGACCCTGCAATTTGCTGCCCGTCGACCTCGACACGGCTTGTGGCGCCCGCCACCCGCAGCCGGACGGGCACGTCGGCCGGACGGCGGACGGTCACCCTGTTGAAAGAACCCGTGAGGCGCACCGGGACAACCCCGTCCGGCCGCCCCAGCCGCAGCTCTGCGTGGCTGGCTCCTCCGGTCAGGTCGAAGCTCCGTAGGTCAAGCTCTCGCAGGTCGGCTTGGACACGTGAACCACCACCGCGCAGCTCGATCAACCACGCCACGGCGGCCGTGAGGACCAGCTCGCCCCGATCGTTTCGCCAGTGCACCGACGTGTCGATCATCTGGTCGCCGATTCGGGCACGCCAGTCGAACCAGGCAACCCGCGCGTAGCGCACCGTCACGACGCCGGCCCGCACGCGGACCCGCGGGATCGGACCCTGGAAGCTCGCCCGGTAGAGGTCCACCAAGGTTCGGTCGCCCCGGATCGTCATCACGGGGACGGCCGAGAGGAACACGAGCCTCCCCAGGGTGACGCCGCCCACCGGCGCCGCGAACGCCGATCCCTCGGTGCCCTGCCCGGCAACGTGCTCATGGAGGCGCGCCGTCTCAGCCTGCACGGCCTCCACGGCCCGGGTGAGAAATGTCGCGACCGCGCGCAGCTGTTCGTCGCTGGTCTCGGCGCTCGCCTCGTTGATGCGACGAGCCAGGGAGGCGACGCGCTCGGCGACCTGGCCGGCACGCTCGGGGACAACTTCGACCAGCACGTGCCGCCGGTCCACCGGATCGGCGAGGCGGCGCACGTACCCCGCCTGCGCGAGACGGTCGACCATGCGAGTCGCCGCCCCGGCTGACAGCCCCGTCAGCTCGGCGAGTCGGCCCGAGGGCAGCGGCCCCGCATCCACCAGGAGGGCCAGGCACTGCACGTCGATGGGCGCCAGCCCCGCGCCCTCGGCGACACCCTGCGTGAACGCTGCCGACGAGTCACCCAGGCGCCGCGTCAGGCGCGCCACCCACGCGACCAGATCAGCCCGTCCGCCAGTCCCAGTTGACACCATTGGTTCTCCTGCCATATGGTTGCACTGCGCAAGGACATACTAGCGCAACCCACCCGCCTCGCGTCGACCACCGAGCCGATCGAGCACCTGTGTCCCGGAGGGCAGCCCTAAATGCAGCGCATGCGTCAGCCGTTCCCCGTCTGGTCGGAAGGAGCGTACGCCACCGCGCAGGTGGCGAGAGAGGTCGCCCGGTGCGACGGCGCGGGCGGGGGCCAGCACCAGGTGTCCAGTCATGGGCACTGAGCCGATCATCGCGGCGGCGGACCACGGCCGTGCGCCGAACGCAGCGGCTGGGCCCGTGGCCATCGACGCCGTGGATCTCGTCAAGACGTACCCGGGTGGCGTGCGGGCCCTCGATGGGGTCAGCCTGACCGTCCCATCAGGCACGATCTTCGGTCTGCTCGGACCCAACGGCGCCGGGAAGTCGACCACGGTCAGGATCCTGACCACGCTCTCGCGGGCCGACTCGGGCAGCGCCCACGTGCTGGGCGTCGACGTCGCTCGCGAGCCCGACCGCGTGCGCCGTCTCATCGGCGTGGTGGGCCAGCACGGCGCCGTCGATCCCGCGGCGACGGGGCGCGAGAACCTGTTGTTGCAGGGTCACCTCTATGACATGGGCGGAGTCGCCCTCCGACAGCGCGTCGAGGAGCTGCTGGCCCGGTTCGGCCTGACCCAGGCGGCCGATCGGATCGTCAAGACCTGGTCGGGCGGGATGCAGCGCAAGCTCGACGTGGCAAGCGGTCTCGTCCATCGACCCCAGGTCCTGTTCCTCGACGAGCCGACGACCGGCCTTGACCCTGAGGCGCGGGTCGATGTGTGGGCGGAGGTCCGGAGCCTCGCCGCGGATGGGCTCACGATCCTGCTCACGACCCACTACCTCGAAGAGGCCGACCGCCTCGCGACCCAGGTCGCGATCATCGATCGCGGCCGCATCGTCGCCCGCGGAACGCCCGACGAGCTCAAGTCCGAGCTGCGCGGCGACGCCATCGTGGTCGAGCTGCGCGAGTCAGGGCACAACGGCACCGCGACGGCCGTTCTCGAGGGGCTGGCGGGTCTGCACGAGCCAGCGATGGAGGATCGAATGCTGCGCGCCCGCGCGGACGACGGCGCGAGCGCCGTTCCCGCAGTGCTTGCCGCCCTCGACGCCGCAGGACTGGCAGCAATCTCGGTCACCGTGGCCCGTCCCTCGCTGGACGATGTCTATCTCCGACACACCGGCCGGGCGTATCGCCCTGACGGCCAGGAGGCGCTTCGATGACCGCTCTCGCCCAGACCCGGTACGTCGCCGATCGCCACCTGCGGGCCTTCGTCCGCCAGCCCTGGTACATCGGGATGTCCCTGGTTCAGCCCGTGATCTGGCTCCTGCTCTTCGGGGCACTGTTCAAGAGCGTGATCGAGATCCCGGGGTTCAGCGACGACGGTCACCTATCTCGACTATCTCGTGCCGGGCGTGCTCATCATGACTGCCCTCTTCGGCTGCGGCTGGAGTGGCATGTCGATCATCGAGGACCTTGACCGCTCGATCATGGACCGCCTCCTCGCGACCCCCGTCCACCGCAGCGCGATCATCATCGGGCTCAACGCATACGAGCTTGTCTCGCTTGTCATCCAGGCCCTCATCATCGGCGTCTTGGCACTCCTTCTCGGGGCCCGCTTCGAGGGCGGCGCGCTCGGCTTCGCGGTGCTGACCCTGTGCGCCATGCTCATCGGCGCGATCACCGCATCGTTCTCCGACGCGATGGCCCTTCTGCTGCGGCAGCGCGAGTCGGTCATCGGTATCAACACGCTGATGACCCTGCCGCTGACGTTCCTTTCGGCGGCGTTCATGCCGCTCAAGCTCGCGCCCGCCTGGATCGCGACGGTGGCCACGGTCAATCCCGTGAACTGGGCGGTGGAGGCCGGCCGCGAGGCGCTCGCGGCGAGCCCCGACTGGTCCTTCGTCGCACCCCGTGTCGCGCTGCTGGTTGGTCTGACCCTCCTCTCGACTGCCTTCGCCACCCGGACGTTCCGCTCCTACCAGCGTTCGATCTAGCGGGTGGTCTTGGTTCGCCACGCTTCACGGTTGCGGCGACCTTCCCGGCTTGCCCGACTGTTCGGGTCGGCGGTCAGGCGGGCCCCGCTGACTGACATCTCCCGGTCCGCCTGACACCGGTCGAATTCGGCGGCGCGGTACGATGCCGGGAGACAGGCGCAACCACCTCGTCGTCGCGTAGTCACGGGAGATCCCCCGGGGTCCGTGCCCGCGATGACCGGGGTGTACCGGCTCGGCTCGCGCCCGTCACGCCGACCGCGGTCGCCGAGCCCGCCCGAAGGGGGGAACCGCCGCCATGCCCGCGATCGCTGTCGACGACATCACCGTCCTGCCGAGGATCCCGGAACCGGATCCGATGGTGGCCCGCCAGCGCCCCGTGCGCAGCATCACGAGCGCCCCGCACGGCCTCGAGGGCGAGGGATTCCCGGTCCGGCGCGCGTTCGCGGGGGTCGACCTCGCCGAGCTGGACCCGTTCGTCCACCTGGACCAGATGGGCGAGGTCGAGTACGCGCCCGGCGAGCCGAAGGGGACGCCCTGGCATCCGCACCGCGGCTTCGAGACCGTCACGTACATGATCGACGGGACGTTCGAGCACAGCGACTCGAACGGTGGCGGCGGCGTGATCACGAACGGCGACACGCAGTGGATGACGGCCGGCGCCGGGATCCTCCACATCGAGAAGCCGCCCGAAGCGCTGGTCGTCAGCGGCGGCCTCTTCCACGGCTTCCAGCTCTGGGTGAACCTGCCGCGAGCCCTGAAATGGTCTGCGCCGCGCTACCAGGACCTCCGCGCGCGGGAGGTCGCGCTGGTCTCGTCGAGCGACGGCGGCGCACTCGTGCGGGTGATCGCGGGCGAGGTCGCCGGGCACGCAGGCCCCGGCTCGACGTATTCGCCGATGACGCTCGTCCATGCCACGCTGAGCCCCGGTGCCCGCCTTTCGATCCCGTGGCGTGTCGACTACAACGCGCTCGTCTACGTCATGGCCGGCCACGGTAGCGTGGGCGTCGGCGCGAATCCGATCCAGACCGGGCAGTTGGCCGTCTTCGGGCCGGGCAGCGCTCTGACCGTGGCCGCGGCGCCGTTGCAGGAGAGCCGAAACCCGAACCTCGACGTCCTGGTGCTGGGCGGGCAACCGATCCGCGAACCGGTCGCCTGGATGGGCCCGTTCGTGATGAACACCCGCGACGAGGTCATCCAGGCATTCGAGGACTACCAGGCCGGGCGGCTGGGCAGCATCCCGGCAATCGTGGCCGTCCACAACACGCCGACCTCCGTGCTGGAGTCGGGCGCGGGCGGCGAGGGTCGCGGCGCGTAGACCGTGGACCGCGCCTCTCGCGGTCAGGGCAGGGCGAGCGCAGCAAGGCTCGTGTCAGTTGTTCCGACGCTCCGACACGAGGCGGAAGGGGAGCCCGGCGCCCGCGGGCAGCGGGAGCAGGGCCATGTCGAGCAGATCGTCCTCCGCGAAGGCCGCATGGAGCTCCGCCGCATGCGTGCGCAGCCAGCGCCGCTGGGCCACATGGTCGGGCCTCCGGCTCGCGACCAGCGCCCAGAAACGAGGCCCGTGGCCGAAGACGCGGAGGTGCGCGAGCTCGTGGACGGCCACCGTCTCGAGGACCACGGGCGGCGCGAGGACGAGCCGCCACGAGAAGGACAGCCGGCCGGCGCGGGATGCGCTCCCCCACCGGCTGCGCGTGTCGCGCACCGTGACGCGCGCGGGCGTCACACCGAGGGCCGGCGCGTGGCGCGCGATCGCGGCCTCGAGCGCGTCGCGGGCGCGGACCCGCAGCCACGCTTCCAGCACAGCCGGGAGCGAACGGTGCTCGGTCGGCGCGAGCGTGACGAGCAGCTGGTCCTCCTCCTCGCCGCCGACCCGTTCCACGCGCGAGCGGCGGCTGCCCGGCGAACCGGCGACGACGCGCAGGCGGTGCGGCTCGCCCAGGTAGCGCACCTGCGATCCATTCCGGACTGGCCCGTCCGCGGCCAAGCGGGCGACTACCGCCGCCTGGCGGGCCACGTGCCGCCGCAGCCACGACTCGCGCTGGGCGAGGAACGGCTCGACCAGCGCGCGTGCCTGCGGCTCGGATGTCCGAAAGCCCGGCACCGTTGCGATCACGCCGCGGCGCGGATCGATCGTCACCCGCAGGCGCTGCGCGCGGGAGGATCGCCGCAGCGTGTACTCGAGGTCGCCTCCGGGCAGCCGCGCGCGGGCGAGCGTCTCCACCGCGGCGTCGCGGCGGCCGGGCGGGCGGGGTGCCATCAGAAAGATGGTGCCACAGGAGCACGACGGGCACCGCCCGCCTCGGGGACCGGCGCAGGTTGGCGCTCAGCGGGCAACCGGCGCGACGTGGCACCCGGCGCGGCAGGGCACCCGGCGCGCCTCCGATCCCCTGCTATACTCCGCCTCCGGACGAATGGGGCTATAGCTCAGCTGGAAGAGCGTCTGAATGGCATTCAGAAGGTCCGGGGTTCGAACCCCCGTAGCTCCACCAGCCCCCTGACCAGCGCCGCAGACGCGACCCCACGCCCGTGTGGCGGGGGGTTGTTTCGCATACCAGAGGCCAGATCGTGACCACCGAGCGGACCCGGATCGAGCGCTACGACCCCACGTCGGTCGAGTCGCGCTGGCAGGCGCGCTGGGCAGAGCTCGACCTGTATCGGACGGACCTCGGAGACACGTCCCGGCCCAAGTACTACCTGCTGACCATGTACGACTACCCGTCGGGGGATCTCCACGTCGGGCACTGGTACGTCAAGACGCCGACCGACGCGATCGCCCGCTATCACCGGATGCGGGGCGACAACGTGTTCTTCCCGGTGGGCTTCGACGCCTTCGGCCTGCCGGCCGAGAACGCCGCGATCAAGAAGAAGATCCACCCGGCAACCTGGACCTACCAGAACATCGACAACATGCGCCGCCAGCTTCGGAGCATGGGGGCGACGTTCGACTGGGCGTCGGAGGTCGTCACCTGCGACCCGGCGTACTACCGCTGGAACCAGTGGCTGTTCCTGCGCTTCCTGGAGCGGGGGCTGGCCTACCGCACCACGGCGCCGGTCGACTGGTGCCCCAACGACGGCACCCTGGCCCGGGAGCAGGTCGAGGGTGTCGAGCGGCGCTGCTGGCGCTGCGGCGCGAAGGTCGAGAAGCGCGACCTGGCCCAGTGGTTCCTGCGGATCACGAAGTACGCCGACGAGCTCCTCGACTTCGACGGCCTCGACTGGCCCGAACCCATCCGGATCATGCAGACGAACTGGATCGGTCGGTCCGAGGGCGCCGAGATCGTCTTCACCACCGCGCCCGACGACCACCAGCCGGGCGGCGACGACCTGCGCGTCTTCACGACGCGACCCGACACGCTGTTCGGGGCGACGTTCATGGTGCTGGCGCCGGAGCACCCGCTCGTCGCCCGGCTGACCGCGCCGGACCGGCGCGCCGAGGTCGAGGCATACGTGGCAGCTGCCCGCTCGGCGACGGAGATCGAGCGCCTCTCCACCGAGCGCGAGAAGACCGGCGTGCCGATCGGCGCGTCGGCGATCAACCCGGTGAACGGCGCCCGGATCCCGATCTGGATCGCCGACTACGTGCTGGCCGGCTACGGGACGGGCGCGATCATGGCGGTTCCGGCTCACGACGAGCGCGACTTTGCCTTCGCCACGAAGTTCCGACTGCCGATCGTGGAGGTCATCCGCGCCGCCGGCGCGCCGGCCCCGGAGAACGGGCTGAAGGAAGCCTATGTCTCCAAGTCGGCGACCGACTTGATGGTCAACTCCGGGCGCTTCGACGGGCTGACCGCGCCCGCCGGGTTCCGCGCCGTAGTGGAGTGGCTGAAGTCGGAAGGGAGGGCGGATTTCGCGGTCACCTACCGGATCCGCGACTGGCTGGTCAGTCGCCAGCGCTACTGGGGCACGCCGATCCCGGTCGTGTACTGCGACGCCGACGGCATCGTGCCCGTCGCCCGACGACCAGCTCCCCGTGCGCCTCCCCGAACAGGTGGACTACCAGGGCTCCGGCGAGAACCCACTGCGCCGGGACGCGGCGTTCCTGAACGCCGTCTGCCCGCGCTGTGGCGGCCCCGCCACGCGGGAGACCGACACGATGGACACCTTCATGGACTCATCGTGGTACTGGTTCCGCTACCTGTCGCCGGCGTTCGGTTCCGGGCCGGTCGAGCGTGCGCTGGTCGATCGCTGGACGCCCGTCGACCAGTACACGGGCGGCGCGGAGCACGCGGTCATGCACCTGCTCTACGCGCGCTTCTTCACCAAGGCGATGGCCGACTGCGGCCTCGTGGCCGAGCGCGAGCCTTTCAGGCGACTCTTCAACCAGGGCCAGGTGCTTGGCGCCGACGGCGAGCGGATGAGCAAGAGCCGCGGCAACGTGGAGGACCCGGACGCGCTCGTCGGCCGGTACGGCGCCGACACGGTCCGCCTCTACCTGATGTTCATGGGTCCCTGGGACCAGGGTGGGCCGTGGAGCCCGTCCGGGATCGGCGGCGTCGCGCGGTTCATCGGGCGGGTCTGGACCCTGGCGCTCGACCCCCACGGGACGGAGCCGGGTGACCCGGCCTCGGGATCGCTGCCTGCCGGCGAGGATGCGGCGACGGCCGAGCGGACGATCCGGGGCGCCGCGCACCGGACGCTGGCGACGGTCACGGCCGACTACGAGGCCTTCCATTTCAACACGCTGGTCGCCCGGCTGATGGAGCTCTCGAACCTGCTGTTCCGGTATCGCGGCACGGAGGTCGCGGGCGGAGCCGCCTGGGACGAGGCGATCTCGCTCCTCGAGCTGATGCTGGCGCCGGCCGCACCCCACGTGACCGAGGAGCTCTGGTCCCGTCACCTCGTGGCGCGCGGCGACGCGTGGCGCTCGATCCACACCGAACGCTGGCCGGCAGTCGACACCGCCGCGGCCGCGGTCGAGACGCGCGAGCTTCCGATCCAGGTGAACGGCAAGCTCCGCGACCGCGTGGAGGTCGCCGTGGGACTGCCCGAGGCCGAGGTCGAGACCCTCGTGCTCGCGCGTCCCAAGGTCATCGCCGCGCTCGCCGGGAAGGCGCCGACTGCGCGTCATCCACGCCGGCGGCGGCCGGCTCGTGAACATCGTCGTCCGGGGATAACCCGCCGGAGGCGCGGCTCCCCGACGCGACCGGCTCCCCCGGCAAAGCGAGGAGCCTAGAGCCGCATCTCCGCCCGGACCACCTCGTCCGAGGCCCGGCGCTGATCGTGAAGCCGAGCCGTTCGCTCGCCTTTCGCATCGCCAGGTTCTCCGCCCGCATCTGGGCACCGATCACAGAGACGCCCTCGGCGCGCGCGATCTCCACCAGCCGGCGAAGCAGCTCGGTGCCAAGGCCGCGGCCCTGCCACGCATCCGTGACGAGGACCGCGAACTCGGCGTCGTCCGTCCCGAAGATGCGGCTGAGGCGGCCGATGCCGACGATCGTCGTCTTGCCCGGTCGCCGCGTCGTCGTGCTCCGCGACAAGCGCCATCTCGCGGTCGTAGTCGGAGAAGCAGACCCGGATGAGCCGCTCATGCGCGGTCCGCTCGCTGAGGCCCAGGTGTCCGAGGTAGCGCTGGAAGACGGTCTCCTCGGAGAGCGTCCGGTGGAATTCCGCCACGACCAGCGGCTCGTCCTCCGGGCGGATGGGCCGAACGCGGATCACCTCGCCATCGTGGCAGGTGCATGTGCCCGAGTACCGGAGTGGGTACGGGCGGATCGCGAGCCGCGGCAGCTGGTCCTCCGTCATCGACGGATCGTGGAGCACCACCCGCGCGTCGAGCGCGATCAGCCGCTCTGGCGAGGCGAGGAGCGGGTTGATGTCGATCTCGCTGATCCAACGCTGCTCGATGACGAGCTGGCTGAACCGGACCAGCAGCTGCTCCAGGCCCGGCAGGTCCACACCGCGCCGTCCGCGGATGCCCCCGAGCGCCGTGTAGATCTTCGTCTGCTCCATCATCCGCCGCGCAAGCGTCGTGTTCAGTGGCGGCAGCGCGAGGGCACGATCCTTGAAGAGCTCCACGAGCTGGCCCCCGAGCCCGAAGAGCAGGACGGGTCCGAACTGCGGATCGATCGAGGAACCCAGGATGAGCTCGTAACCGGTCCAGTTCACCATCGGCTGGACCGTCACGCCCTCGAAGTGCTCGGCGCCCTTCTTCTCGGTCACCGAGATCCGGATGGACTCGTAGGCCGCGCGAACCGCCGCGGCATCCTGCAGGTTCAGCTGGACACCGCCGACGTCGGTCTTGTGGCTGATCGTGTGGGAATGAAGCTTCACCACGACCGGGTAGCCGATCCGGTTCGCGGCCGCGACCGCCTCGTCGGGGGTCGGGGCGACCACCGTCTCGGTGATCGGGAGGCCGTACGCGGCGAGCAGGCTCTTCGACTCGTCCTCGGTGAGAAGCGTCCGGCCCTCGGCCCGGACCCCGCCGATGAGCGCCTCCGCCCGAGCCCGGTCCACCGGGTGCTCCTCATCGGACGGGAGCGTGGGCGTCTCGTAGAGGTGGCGCAGGTGGCTGGCGAAGCGCCAGGTGTCGTTGAAGATCTCGACGGCCTGGTCCGGGTACGCAAACGTGGGGATGCCGGCTTCGTTCAGGATCGCGGCACCCTCGGCGACGTCCGTGCCGCCCATCCAGCTTGCGAGGACCGGCTTGCCCTCGATCTTCGCGAAACGGACCAGCTCGCGAGCGGTTGCCGTCGGGTCGGTCATCGCCTGAGGCGTCAGGATCACCAGAAGCCCGTCGCTTCCCTCGTCGCGGGCCGCGACCTCGAGCGCCTTGGCGTATCGCTCCGGGGCGGCGTCCCCGATGATGTCGATCGGGTTGTTGTGGCTCCACGGCCCGGGAAGGAAACCGTTGAGCTCCTCCATCGTCGCGGGCGAGATCTCGGAGAGCTCGCCGCCGCCCGGTGATCAGGGCGTCGGTGGCAAGGACGCCGGGGCCGCCGGCGTTCGTGACGATCGTGAGGCGCTTCCCGTGCGGGAGCGGTTGCTTGGCAAGCACGTCGGCAACGTTGAACAGGTCCGAGATCGCGTCGACACGGAGCACGCCCGCCCTGCGGAACGCGGCGGCAAGGACCTCGTCGGAGCCGGTCAGCGATCCCGTGTGGGAGGCCGCGGCCTTCGCCGCCTGGGCCGTCCGGCCGGGCTTGATGACGATGATCGGCTTCGAGAGAGCCACCTCGCGAGCGGCCGAGAGGAAGGCGCGGGCGTCGCCGATCGTCTCCATGTAGACGACGATGCTCCGGGTCGCCGGGTCGTTTCCGAAGTAGTTGATGATGTCGCCCCAGCCCACGTCGAGCATCGAGCCGAGCGAGACGACCGCGCTGAAGCCGACCTTCTCGCGGGCGCTCCAGTCGAGAACGGCCGTGAGGAGCGCGCCGCTCTGGCTCACGAAGCCGACGGTCCCGGGTGCGGAGATCCCCGCCGCGAACGTCGCGTTGAGGCCGGTCGTGGGGCGCATCACGCCGAGGCAGTTCGGCCCGACGATTCGCATCCGGTTGGCGCGTGCCGTCGCGAGGATCTGGCGCTCCAGCTCCGCCCCTTCGGGACCGACCTCCTTGAACCCTGCGGAGATGATCACCACGGACTTGACGCCCGCGGCCGCGCACTCCTCGATGGTGGCGGGGATCGTCACGGCCGGCGTCGCGATGACGACGAGCTCCGGGACCTCGGGGAGCGCCGCGAGGTTCGGGTAGGCGCGCACGCCGAGGATGCTGGCCCGCTTCTGGTTGACCGGGTACACGGTGCCGCCGAAGGGGCTGCTGATCAGGTTCCAGAAGACGGTCCGGCCGACGCTACCCTCTTTCTCCGTTGCACCGATGACCGCGACGGAGGAAGGCGAGAAGAACGACTCCAGCGGGTTGCGCTCGTAGCCCAGCACGTCGCTCGAGCGGTCGCTGATCGGGCGTGCCATGGCGCGGCGGCCGGTCTGCGGCGGCAGGCGCGGCGGGCCTGGGCGTGGGGGTGGGAGCGGGAGACTCGAGCACGGGGCGGCTCCTTGGGACGGTTCGGGCGGCGGGCATGGCTGCGGCTGCGGGGCGGCCGCGGTCGGTTCGTAGTCGCGCGCAAGCGTGACACGTTTCGTTCACGTCCCGGCAGGGCCGACCGACCCATGCGGGGGGTGCCTCCCGGCCGCCATGAGCGGGCCGCGTCGACGGATGAGGGCGCAGCTCGACTTCCGGCCAGGCCGGGATGGGATCATTCGGGCTTCGGTGGCTCCGTACAGGCTCCGCGGCGAGGAGGGCACGATGAGCAGAGAACAGGTGGCCCCTGAGGCGAAGGGTGTGACGGTGGAGTTGCTTGCCACGGTTGACCTTGGCCCTGAGATCGAGGGCATGGAACGGCGCCAACTCCGAATGCGGATGGTGACCATCGAGCCCGGAGGCGTCTTCGGCCCGATTCACGACCACAAGGGCAGACCGGGCATCGTGTACATCTTGCAGGGAACGATCACCGACCATCGAAACGGGGGCGCGACGGACTATGGGCCGGGAGTGGGCTGGCCCGAGGATCGGAACACGACCCACTGGCTCGAGAACCGGGGAACGATTCCGGCGGTGGAGATCTCGGTCGATATCGTCAGGCAGGAGTGAGCCTTCGCGCCCGCGCGTGGACACCTTGCCTTTCCATCTCGGTCGACCTTCCTGGTCAAACGGAGCGTGAATTGAGCGATGTCAAGATCGGCGCACTCTGCTGGAACCAGTACACGGACTGGCCGTCGCTGCTCGAAGCCGGCATCAGGGCCGATCGGCTGGGATATGACACGCTCTGGACGTGGGACCACCTGTATCCCATCGTCGGGGACCCTCATGGTCCGAACTACGAGGGCTGGCTGACGATCACGGCCTGGGCGGCGTTGACCCGGCAGGTGCGGCTCGGCCTCATGGTCGGCGCTAACCCGTACCGTGAGCCCAGCCTGGTCGCCAAGATGGCCACCACGCTCGACCACATCAGCAACGGCCGCGCGATCCTCGGCATCGGCGCAGCCTGGTTCCAGGGCGAGGCGGATGCCTTCGGATTCGAGTTCGGATCAGGTCCGCCCGAGCGGCTGCGCTGGTTGCGCCAGGCGCTCCCGATCATGCGGGGAATGCTCGACGGGGCCGATCCGTCCGCACCGGATGGCTCGCGCTACCGCGCCTCCCAGGTGCGGAACGATCCCCCGCCCATCCAGCGCCACCTCCCGATCTGCGTCGGCGGCGGCGGCGAGAAGGTCACCCTGAAGCTCGTCGCACAGTTCGCGGACATGAACAACATCGGGGGCGGGATCGAGGCCGTGCGCCGCAAGGAGGCGATCCTCCTTGACCATTGCGCCGCGGTGGGGCGAGACCCCTCGGAGATCGAGCGTAGCACCGGGATCGGGGTCCTGGTCATCCGCGACGATCGGGCCGAAGCAGAACGGCGGTTCCGGGCGGCGTTCGAGCGCAACCGGGTCGCCAGACCCTGGGAGAACCAGCCCGTCGGGACGCCGGAGGATGTCGCCGAGATGCTGGCGCCGTATGTCGCGCTCGGCTATCGCCACCTGATCGCGGGCTTCCCGGCCGGCTACGACGAGGAGTCCATGACCCGCTTCGTGACCGAGGTGAAGCCGCTGCTCGAGAGGATGGCCTGAAGCCAGCCCTCCGCCGTGGTGTGTCGCCATCCCGACGGCCCTGGGGACGGTGCCAAGTAAGTCGCGGATAAGCCGCGCTCGCTAGTCTCCCCGTCAACGCCCGATGCGCCGGTCGTGCCCCCAGCGCACCGGGCGCTCACGATCCCGCCGTTGTCCCACCCGTGTGGGTGGCGCGCGAAACCCTCCGTTCGCGCCCGCCGCCTGCCACACGAACGGTTCGTTCGCGCCCGCCGCCTGCCGCCCCAACGGTTCGTCGCCGCCGCAGTCCCGCCGGGGAGCTGCACGTGGAACGAGACTTCCCGTGGCGTGTCCTCGAGGCGCCCGACGAGGAGGTGGTGGCCGCTCCGGATATCCGTATCGCGGGCGCTCCGCTGCCGGTCACCCGCCGGGCGGTGGCCGTTGGCGTACTCGGGATCGCCGCCCTGCTTGCCGCAGCGGTCACGGCCTTCCTGGTGTTGTCCGGCCCGCATCCGGGAGCGCTCGTCATCGACGGTGCGACCGCGAACGAGGCGGGCCTCAATGCGGCGACCGGCTCGTCTGCGCCGGATGCTGCGCTCGTTGCGGGACCCGGACTTGTGGTCGACGTCGCCGGGGCGGTCCTTCGCCCGGGGGTGTACCACCTCGCGGCCGGGTCGCGGGTCGCCGACGCGATCGCTGCGGCCGGTGGATTCGGGCCGCGCGTGGACGCGGCCGCCGCGCAGGCGCTCAACCTCGCGGCACCCCTGACGGACGGCGTCCAGGTTCGCGTGCCGTCGCGCGACGATCCGGCACTCATGGCAACGAGCTCCCCCGGGTCCGCTGGTGCCTCCGCCTCCGGCGGCGACGGGGCGAGCGCGCTCGTGAACCTCAACACGGCCACGGCGGCCCAGCTCGACACGCTGCCGGGCATCGGCCCGGTGACGGCAGCCAAGATCATTGCCAGTCGCCAGGATCATCCGTTCTCCACCGTCGATGAGCTGCAGACGCGAAAGCTGGTCGGGGCCTCCACCTTCGCGAAGCTCGCTGGCCTCGTGACCATCTCCGCGCGGTGACGCGGGCGGTCGGCCTCGCGCTCGGAGCGGTCGCGGCCGCCCTGCTTGCCAGCGACGCGCAGCTCGCGGAGCTGGCACCGGTCCTCGTCGCCGTGCTGGCGACGGTTGCCCTCGGGCTCCGGCTGCTCGGGCGCCGGCCGGCCGCGCGCGCGACGGCAGCGGCCGCGCTCGGTGCGACGTTCGTGCTCGCCCGGTTGGCATCCGGCGGAGGCTTCGCCGGCGGACCGTCGACGCCGGCCGCGCTGCCCGCCGGCGAGGGCCCCTGGGCGGTCCGGGTCGTGGCCCTCGCGGCACCCAAAGAGGGGTCGCAGCGGTTCACGGGGAGCCTGGACGACGGCACCGGCATGCGGATCGATATCACGGCGCCGCGCTATCCGCAGCTGCGGGCCGGAGACCGTGTCGAAGTCGCGGGCACGCTTCGGTCACCGCCGGATGACGCGTACGGGGCCTACCTTGCGCGGACCGGAGTCTCGGCCACGCTCATCACACGGTCAGCCCGGTTGCTGCCTGTCACGGACGACCCGGACCGGCTCGTCCAGGGCATCCGGGCGGACGCCGGCGATGCGCTGGCGCGGGCGCTTCCCGAGCCTGCTGCCGGCCTGGCCTCCGGCATCCTGATCGGGCTACGGGAACGGGTGGATCGCGACCTGGCGGCGGACTTCACCACCACCGGCCTCTCGCACGTCGTCGCCATCTCCGGCTGGAACATTGCCCTTGTCGCGGGCCTCGTCGCCTCGCTCCTCGGAGGGTGGGCTCGGCGACGGCGGGCAGGGGCGACGATCGGCGCGATCGCGCTGTACACGATCCTCGCCGGTGCCTCGCCCTCGGTGCTGCGCGCGGCCGTGATGGCCGGCGTCGCCCTGCTGTCGCGCGAGATGGGCCGCCCGGGCACCGCCGCTCGAGCGCTCGCGTGGGCCATCGTGCTCCTCGTCGTGGCGACCCCAGCAACCGTCACCGACGCCGGGTTCCAGCTTTCGGCGGCCGCGACCGCCGGCCTGCTCGCCTGGGGCACGGCCGTCGAGGCAGGTCTCCGGTCGCGGCTGCCACGTCTGCCCGGGTTTGTCGTCGAGGGCCTCTCCGTCTCGCTGGCTGCCCAAGCAGCGACCCTGCCGATCGTGCTGCTTACGTTCGGCCGGCTGGCTCCCCTGTCCCCGCTCCTGAATCTCGTCGTCGTGCCACTCGTGCCGGCGGCGATGGCGACGGGGACGCTCGCGTTGCTCGGCGGCCTCCTGGCCGGCGCCGGTGCCCCGGCATTCGTCGCGATGCTGCTCGGCCTGCCCGGTGCGCTCGTCATCGGGCTGCTGGCCGGGATTGTCCAGGTGGCGGCGGACCTGCCGTTCGCGGGGCTGACGCTTCCGCCTCCGGTCGGCGCGGCGCTCGGCGGGATTGCCGCGGCCCTGCTCCTCACCGTCGGAGCGCGCAGGCGCATCGCCCGCCTGGTGTCCCCGCGGTCGCTCCGGTCGCGGGGACGGGACCCGAGGTCGCGAGGCCGGGCACCGGGGTTCGGGGGCACCGCTCCGGGCGCCGGCGTCGCGGCGGCTGGCCGGCCGCCTCGCCAGGATGGTCATCGTCTGCGCTCCGATCGGATCGTGCGCGCCCTGGCCGTCATCCTCGCGCTCACGACTGGAGGGGCAGCCCTGGCCGCGTGGACACGCCCGGACGGTCGCGTCCACGTGATCGCGCTCGACGTCGGCCAGGGTGATGCCATCCTCGTCCAGACACCGGAAGGGGGGCGCCTGCTTGTCGACGGCGGGCCGGACCCTGATCGTCTCCTCGTGGCGCTCGACGCGCGGATCCCGCCGTGGGACCGTCGGATCGACCTCGTGATCCTCACCCACCCGCACGAGGATCACGTGGGAGGCCTCCCGCTGCTCCTCGAGCGCTACCGGGTCGGGCGCCTCTTCGAGCCGGGCATGACCGGCCCGGGGCCGGCGTACGGGGCACTCGCGGCGGCGCTTGCGCTACGCGGGATGCACAGCGCCCCGCTCTCGACGGGAGACCGGTTCGACCTCGACGAGGTCTCGTTCCGCGTGCTGTGGCCCGACCAGGGCAGCGTGCCGCGCGCTCCGCCCGACACGGGATCCGGGATCAACAACGTGTCGATCGTGCTGCTCGGCTCGGTCGGCTCCCAGCACTTCCTACTCACCGGCGACATCGAGGAGGAAGTCGATCCCGTTCTCGTCGCGCGAGGGCTCCCGCACATCGACGTTCTCAAGGTGGCCCATCACGGAAGCCGGACCGCGACGACGGACGCGCTGCTGAACGCGATCGGTCCGAGCGTGGCCGTGATCTCGGTCGGGGCGGGGAACAGCTTCGGGCACCCCGCGCCGGAGACCCTTGCCCGGCTCGCAACCCACGGCGTTGCGACGTATCGGACGGACCTCGACGGGACGCTGGACGTCGCCCTCGATGGACATTCGATCAACGTCCGCACCGGCCGGGCGCGGGCCCCGGCGAACGCGGCCCGGGCGCGGGCCCCGGCGAGCGCGGCCCAGACCCCGGCGGGCGCGGCCTGGTCGGCCGGCGACGGCCCGACCGCCGTGGCCGCACCCCTGGACGATCACCCGACACCGGGACCCGTCGAGGCTCCGGTGGCGGTCACGTATCATCGGATCGATGTCCGTTCCCGGGCGCGCCGCCGCCGCCGCTCTCCTCCTGTCGGTCCAGCCGCCGCCCTGGCATGTTCGCCACGTGCGGGCAGTGGCGGAGATCGCCGCCTGGCTCGCGTTCCGCGCGGCCGCCGCGGGCCATCCCGTCGACCGGGCGCTCGTGGAGTCCGCGGCCCTCCTGCACGACGTCGACAAGGTGCTCCCGCCGGGCGTTCCGATCCGGGCGCTCCCCCACGGCGCGGGAAGCGCCGCCTGGCTCACCGCCCGCGGCCACGCCGAGCTCGCGCCCGCCGTGACTGGGCACCCGGTGACCCGGCTCGCGGCCCCCGGCGCCGACGCATGGCTGGACGGAGCGACCCCCGAGGAGCTCATCGTGGCGTACGCCGACAAGCGAGCCGGGCAGCGTCGCGTGCCGATGGCGTCGCGCTTCTCCGACTGGAAGCGCCGCTACCCGGAGACCACGACGTGGCACGGTTGGAGCAGCGAGGAGGCAACGGCCGTGCGTCGTCGCGCCGCGCGCCTCGAGGAGCTGGCCTGCGACCTCGCCGGCATTGCGCCCGAGGCGGTCAGGCGCCTGCCCTGGACAGCGCGGGCGCTCGCCGCGGCGCGGGCAGAGGGGTGAGCCAGCCGGCGCGCGCGCCCCTCGGCTACTTCTACGGCGACGACGGGTACGGCCTCGAGGCCGCGGCCCTGGCGCTGGGCCGCGATGCGGCGGCCGGCGGACCGGCGCTCACGCCATGGCGGGTATCCGGCTCCGTCGTCCGGGTCGCCGACATCGCCGAGCGGGTCGCGACCGCGACGATGTTCGGCGGCGGCACGCTCGTCGTGGTCGAGGAGCCGGCGCCCCTGCTGCGAGCCCGGGGGGAGCGGGACGCGCTGCTCGCCACGCTGGGAGCGGTGGCTCCCGGCAATGCGCTTGTCTTCCTCGAGCCGACCGAGGGGTCGACGCGGCGCGCCAGGAGTCTCGAGGAGCTGGCTGCCGCGGTCGGGGCGATCGGTGGGGAGGTGCGCCAGCTCGTTGCGCCCAAGGAGGGCGGGATGGCGCGCTGGATCGGCGATCGGGCCGCGGAGCGCCGCATCCCCATCGAGCCTGCCGCCGCCGACCTGCTGGCCCGGCGGGTTGGCGCGTTTGTCCGCGAGGGCGACGTGGACCGGCGGCGTCAGGGCCAGCTCGCCGTCGCCGAGCTCGAGAAGCTGGCCCTCTACCGGCTCGATGCGCCCATCCGGCGCGAGGACGTGGAAGCCCTCGTCGTGGACGCGATCCCCGGCTCGACCTGGGCGCTCCTCGATGCGGTCGGGTCACGGCGCATCCGCGAGGCGGCCGACCTGGTGGAGCGCGTTCTCGCGGCAACACCCGAGCCCGTCGTCCTCAGCGTCCTGCACCGGCGGGTCCGCGAGCTGATCGCGGTGCTCGACGCGCAGATCCGCGGCGAGTCCGTCCAGGATGCGGCCAGGGCCATGAAGCTCAAGGAATACCCGGCTCGGAAGCTGTGGGAGCAGGCCCGCGCGTGGCGACCCGACGAGCTCGACGCCGCCCTCGACGGCCTCCTGGAGCTGGACGCCACCCTGAAGGGCGAGGCCGCGTCGGATGCCCGGCGCAGGCGCCTCGCATTCCTGGTCTGGATCGCGGAGCGGGCCGCCCGCTGAGCTGGCCTGCGTCAGGCGGAGGCAGGCCCCGGGTGCGACCTCAGTCTGCGCTGGACCAGGCCTGCTCCTGCAGGACGAGATCGCTCTCGATCGCGAAGATGCAGCGCCCGGCCGCGAGGTCCAGCATGTCGATCAGGCCCGGGTCGAGATAGAGCTGATTGCATTCCTCGCAGAGCCCGCCAGGGATCCCGAAGCAGAGCCGCTCGGTGCGATCAGGCAGCCGGAAGGTGGCGTCGAACCGCGTGGTGACGAGGCGGCGGGTGCACTCGGGACAGTGATCTCGGAGGCTGGCCATCGGGAACTTCGAACCTCGGGCCTCGTGGCGGGCAGTGTCTGCGCCCGCCGTCCCGGTCATTCTGCGATGCCTCGGCGGCCGCGGGCATAGCCCGCAGGTACCGCCCACGGGGGTACATCATCGGCATCGGACGCGGTCCGGGCGCGGCGGGGAGCGGCCGTGCGAGGTCCGGAACGGCCGTGAACGGCCGAGCGCTACTGGACCGAGACGACCGTCTTCGCGTCCGCCCAGAGCTTCTCGAGAGCGTAGAACTCGCGCTCCGGCGGCGCGAAGACGTGGACGATCACCGCGCCGGCGTCGATGAGCACCCAGTGCGAGGCCGGCTCACCCTCGCGGCCCACGATCGGCAGGCCATCGTGCTTGAGCCCCTCCACGACCGCGTCGGCGATCGCGCCCAGCTGGCGTTCGGAGCCACCCGAGCACACGACGAGATAGTCAGCGACGGTCGTGAAGGGCGCGATCTCCAGCAGCACGATGTCGGCTGCCTTCTTGTCCTCGACGAGCTCCACGACGCGACGCGCCACCTCGAGGGGCGGGCGCTCGCTGGCGGGCGGTGGTGTCGTGCGTGCGGGCAGGCCCGGGCGACGAGCAGGCGTCGCGACCATCCCGGTGACCCCGATGGTCTCGGGAACGGCGCCGGGCTCCGTGTTGGCCCCGACATCCTGGGGTTCGATCTCCATTGGCCTCCTCTAGGGTGTGCGTGCCGCGGGCGCGGCTGGCGGCGAGTAGAGAGCGTACTCCCGGATCGCTGCCGCGACCGTGGCGGGCACCAGGTAGCGAATTGAGCGGCCGGCGGCCACGCGCGCCCGGATCAGCGTGCCGGAGATCGCCAGGCGCGGGCCGGGCAGGAAGACGGCCCGATCCTCCCACCCCGGGAAGTCGGCGCCGAAGCGAGCCGCAGCCGCGGCCAGGTCCTCCGCATCATCGACGCGAGGCACCACCGCCAGGCGCGCGAGCGCGAGGATCCGTTCCGGGTCGCGCCAGGTGGGCAGGCCGGCGAGTGCCTCCGCGGACAGGATGAACCACAGGTCGGGCTCACGTCCCGCTGCGCGCTCCGATTCCGCGATGACAGCGAGCGTCTCCGACGTGTAGGTCGGCCCGGGCCGGTCGATCTCGAGGCGGCTCGCCGCGAATCCCGGATTGTCCGCGATCGCGCGTTCGACGAGCGCGCATCGGATGGCACCAGGCGTCACGAGCGTTCCGACCTTCTGCCACGGGTCCCCAGCCGGCACGAACAGCACGCGGGCCAGGTCTAGCGTCTCGCGGACCTCCTCGGCGAGCGCGAGGTGCCCGACGTGGATTGGGTCGAACGTCCCCCCGAGAATCCCGAGCCGACCGGCGGGGGCGCTCACTCGGCGCCGGGCTCCCATGCATCCGGTCCCCATTCGAACTCGATGGCGCCGATGCGGACCGCGTCGCCGGGCTGGATCCCGGCCTTCCGCAACGCGGCGTCGATCCCGAGGCGAGCGAGGGCGCGCTGGAAGCGCTCGGCCGATTCCTCGACATCGAAGTTCGTCTGGGCCGCCAGCCGCTCGATCCGCTTGCCGCGGATGCGATGGGCGTCGCCCTCGCGCTCCATCGTGAAGCCGTCCCCGGCAGCGTCGAGCCGGTGGACGACGACGCCGAACGGCTCCGGGAGATCCGCCTGGTCGTCCGCGTCCGGGAGGAGCTCGCCGATCAGCGCCCGGAGAAGCCCCAGCCCTTCGCCCGACTCGGCGCTCACCGCCACGACGGGCAGGCCCTCGGCCCGGCGCGCGGACTCGAACGCGGGCCACGCCTCGCGCGCCGCCGGCAGGTCCATCTTGTTGAAGACCACCGCGAGGGGTTTCTCCAGCAGCCGCGGGTCGTGCAGGCGAAGCTCCTCGCGGATCACGTCATGGTCCCAGCCTGGGTCGCGGGCCGCGCCGTCCACCACGTGGACCAGGACCCGCGTTCGCTCGACGTGGCGCAGGAACGCGTGGCCCAGGCCTGCCCCGGACGACGCGCCCTCGATGAGGCCGGGCACGTCCGCGATCGTCGGCCGCCGATCGGCCGCGTCGCCCAGGTCCATCACGCCGAGGTTCGGCTCGAGAGTCGTGAACGGGTAGGCCGCGATCTTCGGCCGGGCAGCCGTGAGCGAGCCGAGCAGCGTGGACTTGCCCGCGTTCGGCAGCCCCACGAGGCCCACCTCCGCGATCAGGCGAAGCTCCAGGCGGAGCCCGCGCTCCACGCCGGGCTCGCCCTTCTGGGCGTGCTGGGGGGCACGGTGGGTGGAGGTCGCAAAGTGGACGTTCCCCAGGCCTCCCCGGCCACCCGCTGCGATCGTCACCTCCTGCCCCGTCGCCACCAGATCGGCGAGAAGCTCGCCGGTCGCCTCGTCGAGGACGCCCGTGCCGGGCGGCACCGCGATCACGAGGTCGTCGGCCGACTTGCCGTGTCGCTTCGCCCCCAGGCCGCGTCCGCCGGCCTCCGCCCGGAAGTGGTGGGTGAAGCGGAAGTCGCGCAGCGTCGTCAGGCCGGGGTCCACCCGCAAGAGGATGGAGCCGCCCCGTCCGCCGTCACCCCCGTCGGGGCCTCCCCTCGGCACGTGGGCCTCGCGACGGAACGTCGCCGCGCCGTCGCCGCCGTCGCCGGAGCGAACCCAGATGGTTACGCGGTCGAGGAACATCGCCGCCGATTGTCGCACGCGCCACGGCCGAAGCCGGTGGCGGGCGTCAGAAGTAGCCGAGCGGGTTGACGCGGACGCCGCCGTCCCAGATCGGGCCGATCCAGACCTCGAAGTGGCAGTGCGGGCCGGTTGCGTCACCGGTCGCGCCCACGCGGCCGATGAACTGGCCGCGACTGACTGACGCCCCGGCGGACGTGGCGATCGACGACAGGTGGTTGTAGGTCGTGTACAGCCCGCTGCCGTGCGAGATCCAGACCTGGTAGCCCCCGCCGTTGTTCCGCCAGCCCGCGAACGTGACGACGCCGTCCGCCGCAGCGTCGATCGGCGAGCCCCACGACGCCGCGATGTCGATGGCCGGGTGGCCGTAGTGGAAGTACTGGCTGATGTAGCCACCCGGGACCGGCCAGGCGAACTTGCCCCCGCTGTAGTCCGTGACCGGGCGGACGGTCGTCCCGCCGGACCCGCCGCTCGCGACGTTGCTGATCGAGGCTACGTTCGTAATCGGCGTCGGCTTCGGCGTGGGGATCGCCGCGCCTCGGGCGCCCGGAAGGATGAGCACCTGGCCGATGACGAGGGTCGTGTCGGTGAGCTGGTTGGTCGTGATGATGTCCTGCGGGTCAACGTTGTGCGCCGCAGCAACCGAGGCAAGCGTGTCCGTTGCGCCGACCGTGACGACGAGGCCGTTGACCGGCGGGATGACGAGCTTCTGGCCGATGTGCAGCTCATCCTTGGAGCTCAGCTTGTTCGCCCACCAGATCGTCATCATCGAGACGCCCATCTTGCTGGCGATCCCGGTCAGCGTGTCGCCCGAGCGGACGATGTACGTTCGAAGCTGGTCGCGCCCGTCGGCGACCGTCGTGTCGACGACGACGGGCTTGAGGAGCGTCCCGTCTTCGAGGAACTGGCCCGCGACGCTGGTCGGGGCGGCCCCGCGGAGGGCGACGCTCGCCGCGCTCTCGTCCGTCCCGATCCCGCTGGTGCTGCCGGTGTCAGCGACGGGCCCGGCACCGTCGTTCGGACCGGTCGGCGTGTCGGTGGACCCGGTCAGGCCGTCATTCGGGCCGCCTGCGCCACCGATCACGAGGCGCGGCACTCCAGCGGCAGACGTGGTCGCACCGGTGGCCGCTCCGACGAAGCCAGGCGCGGCGGTCAGCGAGGCGACGAGCAGGAAGACCGCGACGAGGATCGGCACCACGCGCTCCGGCGAGTCGAGGTGCAGGAGTCGCCGGGGCTGGAACGCGGGACGGGCCGCGTGCAGGCGCTCACGCGATGATCCGGCGACGTCAGGGCCGGCCGGCTCGAGGTGCCGCGCCGCGGTTTGGATCGCGGAGGCGGCTCGACGGGCGAGTCCGAGGCCGGGTCTCCGCTGGGTCTTTGCCCGAGATGCAAGGGTGGTCGTGTCGCGGTGGAGCCGCGCGATCGCGCGGCGCACGGCGACCGCTGCCTTCAGCAATACGGTCTCCTGATCGGCGGGCGGTGGCACGACGTGCGCGAGCGTGATGGCCCGGCCGAGCAACCGTCCGTGGTCGCGGTATGGAGCTGGGGTTCTCCAGTTCGCGCGGCTGACCCGTCTCCCCCCACGGACCGGGCATGGACCTATCGGCCTCGAACCCTAGCAGACGGCGGGCGGGCGTGCAACGTTTCGGCGACCCGCGTTCGGCCGACTCGCGAAACGCGGACGCACGGTCGTCGCGTGGCCCGAGCTAGGCGCTGGCCTCCGCGCTCTTCTGGAGCGAGGCGAGGAAGGCGGCGTTGGTCTCGGTCTTCGCCAGCCGGTTCAGCAGGAGCTCGATCCCCTCGTTCGTACCGACCGCGGAGAGCATCCGGCGCATGGTCCACACCATCTTGAGGGTGGGTTCCTCGAGGAGCAGCTCCTCGCGGCGGGTGCCGGAGCGCTGCACGTCGATGGCCGGGAAGATCCGCTTCTCGGCGAGCTTCCGGTCAAGGATCAACTCGGAGTTGCCGGTCCCCTTGAACTCCTCGTAGATGACGTCGTCCATCCGGGAGCCCGTGTCGACCAGGCAGGTGCCGATGATCGTGAGCGAGCCGCCTTCCTCGATCTTCCGCGCGGCGCCGAAGAACCGCTTGGGCGGGTAGAGCGCGATCGGGTCGATGCCGCCGGAGAGCGTGCGGCCGGACGGCGGCATCGCCAGGTTGTAGGCACGGGCGAGGCGCGTGATGGAGTCCAGCAGGATGACGACGTCCCGCCCAGTCTCCACCTGGCGCTTGGCGATCTCCAGCGCCATCTCGGCGACGTGGGTGTGGTTCTCCGTCGGCTCGTCGAAGGTCGAGGAGATGACCTCGCCCTTGACCGACCGCCGCATGTCCGTCACCTCCTCCGGTCGCTCGCCGATGAGCGCGACCATGAGGAGGACCTCGGGGTAGTTCTCGCTGATCCCGTTGGCGATGTTCTTGAGGAGCATCGTCTTGCCGGCCTTGGGCGGGCTGACGATCAGGGCGCGCTGGCCCTTCCCGATCGGGTTGACGAGGTTGACCAGGCGCTGCGAGAGGTTCTTGGGGTCCGACTCGAGGTTGAGGAGGTCGATCGGGTGGATCGGCGTCAGGTCGCCGAAATGCGGGCGCCGGCGGGCCGCGTCGGGATCCACGCCGTTGACCGTGTCGACGCGCAGGAGACCCCAGTACTTCTCGCCTTCGCGCGGGGCGCGCACGGTCCCGTTGACGCGGTCACCGATCCGCAGCCCGAACCGACGAACCTGGCTGGAGCTGACGTACACGTCGTCGGGCCCCGGCATCAGCCCGTGGCGGCGGAGGAAGCCGTATCCCTCGTCCACCACGTCGAGGATCCCGGTGCCATAGTCCTGGCCCAGCCGCTCCGACTGGACCTGGAGGATGCGGTCCACCAGGTCGTCGCGGCGGTCGGCGGCGACCGTCTCGACGTCGAGCTCCGCGGCGGTGGCGCGGAGCTCGGCCGGGCTCATCTCCCGCAGCTCGGCGGCACCGATCTCCGGGCCGTCGGCGGCGCCGTTCAGCTCCTCGTAGTCCGGCATGCCGGCAGGGCGCTGGCCCTGCGGGCGCCGTCGGGGACGGCGGTTGCGGGTGCGCGGATCGGGGGCGTTAGAAGGCATGGGAGAGGAGTCACCTGAAACGTGCGGCCGCGGACGGCGGCCTGGGGGACTGCGCACCGGCGCGGAATCGAGCCGCGGCGGACGGTGCGTGTGGGACTCGGCGAGGATACGCGCCGCGACCGGTCCTCGTCAATGGCGACGGCTGCTCGGAATCGACCGCTGATCGGAGTCGAGGGGGCCCGGTCTCCGGCGCGTCAGCCCTTGGCGGCGCCCTCCGCGCGGGCCTTGGCCCAGTCCGCCTTGAACTGGACGATCCCGCTGTCGGTAAGCGGGTGGTGGATCATCTGGCGGAGCACCTTGAATGGCAGGGTCGCGACGTGGGCGCCGGCCAGCGCGGCGTCCGTCACGTGGCGTGGGTGCCGGATGGACGCAGCCAGGACCTCGCTGTCGAGATCGTGCAGGTTGACGATGTCCACCAGCTCGCGGATGACGGTCATCCCTTCCTCGTTGATGTCGTCAAGTCGGCCCACGAATGGCGAGAGGAGGCTGGCGCCGGCCTTGGCCGCAAGGAGCCCCTGGTTGGCCGAGAAGATCAGGGTGCAGTTCGTCCGGATCCCCTCCTCGGAGAAGCGGCTGATGGCCTCGAGGCCGTTCTCGCTCATGGCCACCTTGACCACGATGTTCGGGGCGAGCTTCGCGAAATGGCGACCCTCGTCGAGCATCCCCTCCACGTCATCGGCGACGACCTCGGCGCTGACCGGGCCGGAGGTCAGCCTGCAGATCTCCCGGAGGACGTCGTCATACGAGCCGCCGACGCGCGCGTAGAGGCTGGGGTTCGTGGTCACCCCGTCGACGACGCCCCAGCGGACGGCGGTCCGGATCTCGTCGATGTCGGCGGTGTCGAGGAAGAGCTTCATGGGTGACCTCCATCCGGGCGAATGGGCTGATGGGCTGTCGGGGACAGGTGGCGCGGAGGGCGGACGGTCCCGGATTCAGGGCGCCTCGACCTCCGTGACCGAACCGGCCGTCTCCTCGGCGGGCAGGGCGCGATGTCGATCGCCGGAAGGCCGGTTCCCCTCGCGCGCAGGACCGGCTCGCGGCCGTCACGCAGGGCAACCGCGGTGGCGATGAACCCATCGAACAAGGGGTGCGGCCGCTCGGGCCGGCTCTTGAACTCGGGGTGGAACTGGCTTGCCACGAACCATGGGTGGTCGCGAAGCTCCACGATCTCCACCAGCCGGCCGTCCGGCGACTGGCCGGAGAGGACCATGCCGGCTCCCTCGAGGAGCGCCCGGTACCGGTTGTTCACCTCGAATCGGTGGCGGTGGCGTTCATAGACCACCTCGTCGCCGTAGACCTGGTGGGCCTTCGAGCCAGGCGAGAGGCGCGCCGGGTAGAGCCCCAGGCGCATCGTCCCACCCTTTTCCTCGAGGTCCCGCTGGTCCGGCATGAAGTCGATCACCGGGTGAGCGGTGAACATGTCGAACTCCGTCGAATTGACGTCGGTCGAGCCCGTGACGGCCCGCGCGAGCTCGATCACCGCGCACTGCAGTCCCAGGCATAGCCCGAGGTACGGCACCCGGCGCTCGCGGGCATACCGCGCGGCGAGGATCTTGCCCTCGATTCCGCGGTGGCCGAAGCCACCGGGCACCAGGATCGCAGCGGCGCCGTCCAGCGTCGTCCGAGACGCTCTCGTCCGTCAGCGTCTCTGAGTCGACCCAGCGGACCTTCACGTCAACGCCGTTGGCCCAGCCCGCGTGCTTGAGCGACTCGGTCACCGACAGATACGCGTCGGGGAGCTCGATGTACTTCCCGACAAGCGCGACCTCCAGCTCCGGCTTGGGGCGCTTGATCAGCTCCACCAGCCGCCGCCAGCGCTCCAGGTCCGGAGCGCCTGCCGCGCCGGCCAGCCCCAGGTCCCGCACGAGGATATCGCCGAGGCCAGACTCCTCGAACTGGAGCGGCACCTCGTAGATCGTGTCGGCCGTGACGGCCGGGATGACCGCGTCCACCGCGACGTCCGTGAACAGGGCGATCTTCTCGCGGATCTCCTCGGACACCGGATGGTCGGCACGCAGGACGATCACGTCCGGCTGGATCCCGATCCCGCGCAGCTCCTTGACCGAGTGCTGAGTGGGCTTCGTTTTGGGCTCGCCCGTCGCCGCGAGGACTGGCAGCAGCGTGACGTGGACATAGAGCACGTGCTGGCGGCCCACGTCCTTGCGGATCTGGCGGATCGCCTCCAGGAACGGCAGGCTCTCGATGTCGCCGACGGTCCCGCCAACCTCCACCACGACAACGTCCGCCCCGCCGTCGCGCGACACCCGGAGGATGCGTTCCTTGATCTCGTTCGTGATATGAGGGATGACCTGGACCGTGCCGCCCAGGTAATCGCCCCGGCGTTCCTTGGCGATGACCGCCTGGTAGATGCGGCCGGTGGTCACGTTCGAGAGCTGCGAAAGGTTCTCGTCGATGAACCGCTCGTAGTGACCCAGGTCCAGGTCCGTCTCGGCACCGTCGTCGGTCACGAAGACCTCGCCGTGCTGGTAGGGAGACATAGTCCCCGGGTCCACGTTGATGTACGGGTCCAGCTTCAGGACGGAGACGGAGATCCCGCGCGCCTTGAGCAGGCGACCGATGCTGGCGGCGGTGATGCCCTTCCCGAGGGAGGACGTGACCCCTCCGGTCACAAAGACATACTTCGCCATGGGCGGTGCTCCTCCGGGGTTTTTCCGATGCTACCGGAAAGTGGGCGGAGGCGCCAGCGCCGCGTGGCGCTCAATTCGGGGAGTGGGCGATGGAATTCCAGGACGCTGTCATGAAGCGCCGGGCGGTCCGCCGGTTCCAGGAGGGCGGCGTCGAGCGAGCGACGATCGAGGCGATCGCGCGCCTGGCCCAGCGCACGCCGTCCGCCGGCTTCAGCCAGGGACAGCGCCTGGTGGTCGTGGTGGACCCTGACCTGGCACCGGAGGCGGTAGCCGGCCGCGCGAATCGAGCTCGGAACAGGCGGGCTCGAAGACGTCGACGGCCCCATCGACAGGTGCCGACGGGGCCGTTCCGAAGACGAGGTGCTCAAGCGCCTTCCTGCTCGAGCTCGAGGGTCTCCTCGTCGCTCTCCTCGGTCAGCTTCAACCACACGAAGAGGCCGGCCAGGACCACCAGCGGGATGATGACGAGCGCGGCGAGGGTGACACCGAGGGCGGTCGCCACGATCTTGAGGGCCTTCATGGGCCGTACCTCCTTCGCCGGAACGCGTGTCGCCCTAGGCCCGGCGTGCCTGGGGTGCCTGCTCGATCATCGTCTCGATGTCGTCCTTCGTGAACTCCGCGAGCGTGTGTTCGCCGCCGGTCGCGGCCGACCCGGTGGAGTCGGACGACGAACGCGCCGCCCTGCTCGAAGAAGAAGATGTCGTGGGGCTTCTGCTCGTCGATCCAGCGCCCGAGAACCCGGAACGACTTCTCATAGTAGCCCGCGTTGGCCCAGTCGGGCGTGGCGGTCGCCGCGTTGCGGCGCGCCATCGCCTCCTCCATGAACCGGGCGATGTCGTCGTCGAGGAACGTGAGCGTCTCCTTGACCTGACGGCCGACGCTCTCGGACCAGGTGCTCTTGTCGCCCTCGACCGCGAGGCCCTGCACGATGAAGCCGTCGGGCGCCTCCACGAGCAGGGCGTCGTGCATGCCCGCGCTGGTCCAGGAAGGCGCCGATCGAGCGGAGCACCTCCTCGTAGTCCTGGCGCGGGCTCCCCTCGTAGATCCGCATCGTCCCTCCTCGTCACCGCGGCCCGCCTGGGCCTCCCCCGGCTCAGCTGCCGGTGGTCTGGTCGAGCAGGCTGCGCTCGCGTGCCGCGCGCTCGAATGCACGGACCAGGGTCCAACTCACGAGTGTAAGCACGGCGGTGGAGCCGCACAAGGCGAACAGGACCATCGGTCGGACACCGACGCCAGAACGTCCGGGGTCGGAGGAGCGGGGACGCGCGCCTGACGCCCTTCAGAACCCCCGAGGTCGGGAGGGCGAACGCAGCCGGCTGGAACATCAGGGATGGACGTCGAGCGGGACGATGGCCTCCGAGCGGGACGGGCCATCTCCAGCGGCGATCTCCCCGCGAGCGTCGGCTCAGATGGCGGCGGCAAGAATACCGGCGAACCGTGCGTCGTTGATGATGAGGGCCGTGTTCGCGCGAATGGACCTGCCGTCGGTCAGGTCCGCGACGCGCTGCAGGACCCACGGCGTCAGGGCCGGGCCATGGATGCCCGCGTGCGTGGCATCGGCCGTCGCGCGCCGGATCGCGGCGACCGCTTCGGCTCGCGGCAGCTCGTCGGCGACCGGGATTGGCACGCAGAGGAGCACGCCCGACCCGAGACCCAGGGCAAGCTGCATCCGGACCAGGGCCGCCGCCGCGGCGAGCCCGTCCACGTGCTGGGGCGCCGGGATCCCCGAGGCCCGAGAGAAGAAGCCCGGGATCTCCGCGGAGCCCACGGCGACGACCGGCACGCCGCGCGTCTCGAGCACCTCGAGCGTGGCCGCCACGTCGAGGATCGCCTTCGGACCCGCGCACACGACGACCACGGGCGTCACCGCCAGCTCCTCGAGGTCAACGGAAACGTCGAGGCTGGGTGGGCGCCGGCTCCCGTCCGGCGCAATCGCCGTCTCGAATGCCCCCGGATGGACGCCGCCGATCCCGCCCGTGGCGAAGACGCGAATGCCCGCCGCGTTGGCCGCGAGCATCGTCGCCGAGACGGTCGTCGCGCCGAGCACCCCGTCCGCGAGGGCTCCCGCCAGCGTGGGCCGGGAAACCTTCCGGACGTCGGCGGCGGTGGCCAGCTCCGCGATGGTCTGCGAGTCGAGCCCGACCAGGAGGCGGCCGCCCCGGATGGCCACCGTAGCCGGGACGGCGCCGGACTCACGCACTGCCGCTTCGGCTGCCCCGGCAACCTCCAGGTTCCGCGGGTACGGCAGGCCGTGGCTGATGAGCGTCGATTTGAGGGCCACGACCGGTCGGCCGGCGTGGAGCGCGTCGGCGACCTCGGTGGCGATCACGAGACGGTCATGTATCCCGGGGGCGGCGGGTTGCTGCATCTCCTGAGGGTACCTCGGGCGGATCCGGCCACCATGCCGGCCGGGCGGGCGCGTAGGCTTGTCCGGATGTCCGAGGACGACCCCGCGCCGATCCAGGCCGCCCGGCTGCTGCGGCGCCAGGTTGTGCTCGAGGAGCACGATCCCCTCCCCGACGGCGCGGGCGCCGTCATCGTCCGGCGCTTCGTGCACGCGGAGACCTATCGGTCGCACCTGCAGCTCGTCGACCTCGGGCGTGGCGCGGTCGCCCCGGGCCCTCACGCGGGGCCCGTCCGCGACACGGCGCCCCGCGTCAGCCCCGACGGCCGGCGGCTGGCATTCCTGCGCGCGTTCCCGGACGAGGCCGGCCGCCCGACGGCGGTCATGCTGGCCGCGCCTCGACGGCGGCGAGCCCGGGGCCCTCTGGGTGCCCGGGCACGGCGTCAGCGAGCTGGCCTGGTCACCCGATGGGTCCCGGCTCGCGATCGTCGCGGCAGAGCCGGTCGCTCGCGGGACTCGTCGGCCCCGAGACGAAGGGCCGGGTCGTGACCGCGCGACGGATCACGCGGGCCGACTGGCGCGCGGACGAGGTCGGCCACCGCGATCGCCGGGACCAGGTCTGGGTCGTCGCGGCGCGGGACGGCGCACGGCCCCGCCAGCTGACCGACGCCGACGCTGACGCCAAGGGGATCGCCTGGGCGCCCGACGGCCGCTGGATCGCCTACGCCGCCGACCCGCGTCCCGAGCGCGGACACGCGGCCCAGCCCGTCGATCTGGATGGTCCCGGCCGCCGGGGGCGAACCGCGGGAGCTGGTCCGCCTGGCCGGCTACGCGGGCTCGCCGTCGTTCTCGCCCGACGGGCGGTGGCTGGCCTGCATCGGGGTCGACGTCGCCGATCCGCTCGACGACGAGCAACCGGGGCTGTTCGTGGCGCCGGTCGCGCGCGGGCCGGGCACGAGCGGGCCGGCCGGTGCGGGCGGGGAGCTTCCCGGCGGCAACCCGCCAGCCCCGCCGCGGCAGCCGCCCTGGCGCCGGAGCTGGATCGACCGATCGGCGCCTGAACAACACCGACCTCAACGGCTGGATGACCTCGGCTCGACCCGGACCCTTCTGGGACGGGCCGTCGTCGCTCGTTGCCCTCGTCAGCGAGGGAGGGCGGGTTCGCCCGTGGCGCTTCCCGGTGGACCCGGACACGGGGCGGGCGGCGGGGGCCCCGGAGCGGCTCGTGGACGGCGACATCGCGGCGTGGACCCTCGGCGTCGCGGGTGGCGTCGTCTCGATCGTCGCGACCGTGGACGACCGTCCGATGGAGCTCCTCGTCCTTGAGCCGGCCGGGCCCCGTCCCGCGCTCGCGCGCGCGGACCACGCTCGGCGGGTCATGGCGGCGGCGGCTGCCGTGGCCGGAGATGCGCCGCGTCCTGGCGCCCGGCGAAGGCGGCCCGATCGAGACGTGGATCGCCTCGCCGGCAGGCGCCGGGACCGCGAGGCTGCCGGCCGTCGTGAACATCCACGGCGGCCCGCTGGGCGCCTGGTCGCCCGCGCCGTCGATCGAGAACGTGCTCCTCGCGTCGCACGGCTACCGCGTCATCCTGCCGAACATCCGCGGCTCGGCTGGCTATGGACGCGCCTGGATCCGCCCGCAGCTCGGGGACTGGGGCGGCGTCGACGCCGCGGACGTCCTCGCCGCGGTCGATCACGTCGTGGAGCTGGGGCTGGCCGATCCGGACCGGCTCGGCGCGCTGGGACTCTCCTACGGCGGGTTCATGGTCAACTGGCTGGTGGGCGCCGCACCCGGTCGTCTTCGCGGCCGCCGTCAGCGAGAACGGCATTTCCAACCAGGTGAGCGACTGGGCCAACTCCGACTCGGGGCCGGAATACGACCGGATGGCGCTGCTGGGCGACCCGTTCAGCGACGACGGACTCCGGCGGCTGTGGCGCCAGTCGCCGCTCCGGCACGTCACTCGCATCCGGACCCCGTTGCTCCTGCTCCAGGGAGAGGCGGACCTGCGCTGCCCGGCCGCGGACAACGAGCAGCTGTTCGTCGCGTTGCGGCATCTCGGCCGGGAGGTGGAGTACGTGCTCTACCCGGAGAGCTGGCACACCTTCGCGATCACGGGCCGGATCGACCGGCGGATCGATCGCAACGAGCGGATGCTCGCCTGGTTCGATCGGTACCTGGGCGGGTAGGCCGGGGCGCTGCACGCACGCAGGGCCCGGACCGGGCGCCGAGACCTAGCCGAAGACCAGCTCCGGCCGGCGCAAACCGACCTGGCGGGCCGCGGTGCGATTGCCAGCGACCACTGCTCGCCGGAGGTCGGCCGGCGTGGTCGCCCGGCCGGCGGCGAGCCACGAGGCGAGGAACCCGGCATCGAACGCGTCTCCGGCCCCGGTCGTGTCCGCCGCGACGAACGGGCGGGTGGCGACCTCCAGCCGGACACCGGGTGTCGTCGCGCCGCCCGGGCCGCGGATCAAGAGCGTCGCACCGTCCGCCCCGCGCTTGACCACTGCCACGGGCGCAAAGTCCAGTAGCCGCGCCGGATCGGGCTGGCCCAGGAACGCCGCAGCCTCCGTCTGGTTGGTGAAGAGGAGGTCGGGCGCGACTTCCAGCGCGAGCGTGTGCGCGGCGGCGCGGCCCGCCGCGAGGAGCGGCCCGGACGAGGCCAGGTCCAGGCTCACCTGCGCCCCGGCCGCCCGCGCCCGGACGACGGCCGCCCGGCCGGCCGCTCCGAGCGGACCGAGAAGCGAGTAGGCCGGCAGGTGGAGCACCCCGACGCCCCGGAACCAGGCTGCCTCCAGGTCCGTTGGCCGCAGGAGATCGGCCGCTCCGCGGTCCGCGACGAACGAGCGCTCGCCGGTGGCAGGGTCGACCAGCATCCCGATCCGGGCGGTTGGCGCGCCGGCGGGTCGGACCGCCCGGACCAGCACACCGTCCGCCCGCAGCGCCGCCACGAGCGCTCGCCCGGCGCCGTCGCGCCCGACCGCGCACACGAGCGTGGTCCGCGTTCCGAGGCGGGCCAGCCAGCGCGCCGTGTTGGCCGCCGAACCGCCCTGGTGCAAGCGGACGGCACCCGGCACGTCCGTACCTCGCTGGAGCGGGCGAGCCGGCGCGAGAGCCACGTCGAGCGCGAGGTCGCCGAGGACGAGAGCCCGGACATGGCGCGCACGTGACGAGAGCAGAGGCATCACGCCGGAGGATACGCCGGGGCCGATGCGGGAACGGCGCCTACAATTGGGACATCCATCCCGCGACCCGACTCGCCGCCCAGGAGCACGCCGGCATGACCCTCACCGCCGAACAGCTCGACCGGCTCGCGGTCGACACCATCCGGACGCTCGCCATCGACGGCGTCCAGCAGGCGAACTCGGGCCATCCGGGGGCCCCGATGGGGATGGCCCCGATGGCCTACGCGCTCTGGACGCGCTTCCTCCACCACGCGCCGACCCATCCTGACTGGCCGAACCGCGACCGATTCGTCCTGTCCGCCGGGCATGCCTCGATGCTCCTGTACGCGCTCCTCCACCTCACCGGCTACGACCTCACGCTCGATGACCTGCAGCACTTCCGCCAGTGGGGCTCGCGGACCCCGGGCCACCCGGAGTTCGGCCTGACCGCGGGCGTGGAAGCGACCACCGGCCCGCTCGGCCAGGGCATCGCCAACGCCGTCGGGATGGCGATCGCCGAACGGCGTCTCGCGGCGGAGTTCAACCGCCCGGGTCATGCCGTGATCGACCACTGGACGTATGCCATCTGCTCGGACGGCGACCTCCAGGAGGGGATCGCGTCGGAGGCGGCATCGCTCGCGGGCCACCTTCGACTCGGCAAGCTGGTCGTCCTGTACGACGACAATCACATCCAGCTGGATGGGCCCACCTCGATGGCCTTCTCGGAGGACGTCCTGGAGCGGTTCGACGCCTACCAGTGGCACACCCAGCAGGTGGACGACGGCAACGACCTCCCGTCGATCGAGTCGGCCATCCGCGCGGCTCGGGCCGACGGCCGTCCATCGATCATCGCCGTGCGGACCCACATCGGGTTCGGGTCACCCCACAAGCAGGACTCGCAGAAGGCCCACGGCGCCCCGCTCGGGGTCGAGGAGGTGCGTCTCACGAAGGAAGCGTACGGCTGGGACCCGGACCGAACCTTCTACGTGCCGGACGACGCAGAGGGGCTCTTCAGTCGAGCCATCCCGTACGGTGAGCACCTCGTGAATGACTGGGAGGACCGCGTCAGGCGCTACGCCGCAACCTTCCCGGCCCTCGCGTCGGAGTTGCAGCGACGGCTGGCGGCCGAGCTGCCCGATGGCTGGGAGGCGAGCCTCCCGGCGTACGCGGCGGGCGATGACGTCGCGACCCGCCAGGTGAGCCAGGCGGCGATCCAGTCCCTCGCAGCGGCGCTCCCGGAGCTGTTCGGCGGGTCCGCCGACCTGTCCGAGTCGAACCTGACCGACGTCGCTGGCGGGTCGGACTTCACCCCGGACGAGGCTGGGCGGAACCTCCGCTTCGGCGTTCGTGAGCACGCCATGGGCGGAATCGTGAACGGGATCGCCTACCACGGCGGCTTCCTGCCCTATTGCGCGACGTTCCTCACCTTCAGCGACTACATGCGCGGATCGGTCCGGCTTGCCGCCCTTGCCGGTCTTCACGTCATGTATGTCTGGACCCACGATTCGGTGGGACTCGGGGAGGACGGCCCGACGCACCAGCCGGTGGAGCAGTACGCGGCGTTGCGGGCGATCCCCAACCTCTGGTTCGTGCGACCGGGCGACGCCAACGAGGCCGTGGCCGCGTGGGTGCTGGCCGTCGAGCGTACGGATGGCCCCACCGCGCTGGCCCTCACCCGGCAGAAGCTGCCCACCTTCGCCGCGACGGCCCGAGCTGGCCCGCGAGGGAGTCCGGCGGGGCGGCTACGTCCTGCGGCCGGCCTCGTCCGAGGCCGCGGGCGGGCAGCCGGCGCTGATCCTGATCGCCACCGGCTCGGAGCTCCAGCTGGCGATGGGCGCCGCCGACGCGCTCGAGGCCGACGGCATCCCGACCCGTGTCGTCTCGCTTCCCTGCTGGGAGGCGTTCGAGGCCCAGGCACCGGCCTACCGCGAGTCGGTCCTGCCGTCGGGTGTCCGCACGCGCGTGAGCGTGGAGATCGGCGTGTCGCTCGGGTGGGAGCGCTGGACGGGCGACGAGGGCGCGATCATCGCGCTCGACCACTTCGGGGCGTCGGCGCCGGCGTCGGCGATCTTCGAGCATTTCGGCTTCACGGCGAACCGGGTTGCCGAGGTCGGCCAGGGCGTGGTCCGCGACGGGGTCCGCGGGCGCATCGCCACGCTGGTCCCATCTCCACATCCCGGAGGACACCGCTGATGCGCGTCGCATTCGCCGCGGATCACGGCGGCACCGAGCTCCGCGACGAGCTCCTCCGCCGCCTGGCCGACACCGGCCACGAGCTGATCGATCTGGGCGGCGATGGGAGCGACCCGGCGGACGACTACCCGGACTTTGCGCTGCTGCTCGCCGAGGCCGTCCGCGGGGGCGAGGCCGACCGTGGGATCCTCATCTGCGGCTCCGGGATCGGCGCGTCCGTGGCGGCCAACAAGGTCAAGGGCGTCCGTGCCGCTGTCGCCCACGACACGTACTCGGCCCACCAGGGCGTGGAGCACGACGACCTCAACGTACTCTGTCTCGGCGGCCGGGTTATCGGCGTGGAGCTCGCGGTCGAGTGCGCCCGCGCGTTCCTTGGTGCGTCGTTCTCCGGCGCCGAGCGTCATGCGCGGCGCGTCGCCAAGGTGCTCGCCATCGAAGCCCGGGAGTTCGGCGCAAGCTGACGGCCGGCGCAAGCTCGACGGCCGGCGCAAGCTGACGGCCGGCGCGCGCACCCCGGCTACACTTCACCGATCAGGAGGCAGCCGATGGCAGACCCGCTCCCCACGTTCGCCGCCGACGCGCTCGACGCGCGGATCCACGACCCAGCGCTTGCCCGGGCCGTCGACGCGGCCGTGCGTCGCGCCGATGCAGAACGCTGGGTCCAGCGCCTGCACGATCGCGACGCCAGCCTGTGGTCCGAGGACCCGGAAGTCCAGGCGAGGATCGCGAATCGCCTGGGCTGGCTCGATGCCCCCCGGGATTTCGGGGACCAGGTCCCGGCGCTGGAGGCATTCGGGGAGGGGATCCGGGCGGCCGGCTTCACGGCCGCCCTCGTCGCCGGGATGGGCGGCAGCAGCCTCGCCCCGGACGTGCTCACCGACGCCTTCCGAGACATTGGCGGCTGGCTGACCGTTCGCGTCCTGGACTCGACCGACCCCGCTGCCGTCGAGGCGGCCTGGGACGGCCTGGATCCGCTCTCGACGCTCGTCATCGTGGCGACGAAGTCCGGCACGACCACCGAGAGCCTCGCATTCCAGGCCGATGCATGGGGCCGAATCCACGCGGCGCTCCGTGCGGCCGGGGAGCGGCGCGAGTCGCCGGCCGACTTGATGGTCGCGATCACCGACCCGGGACGAAGCCTGGAGGCGATCCCGCACCACGACGGGCTCCGCGAGGTGTTCCTGAACCCCGAGGACGTCGGGGGGCGCTACTCGGCGCTCACCTACGTCGGGCTGGTGCCTGCCTCGCTGCTCGGCATCGACCTCGATGCGTTCCTCGCCTCGGCGCTCGCCATGCTGGCCCGGACCCACGCGACCGCGGTCGCCGACAACCCGGGCGCGGCGCTGGGCGTGACGCTCGGCGCGCTGTGGCGCGCCGGGCGCGACAAGCTCACGCTCGTCGCCGATCCTGCCGTGGCGCGCTTCGGGGCCTGGCTGGAGCAGCTCATCGCGGAGAGCACCGGCAAGCACGGCGTTGGGATCGTCCCGATCGCGGGCGAGCCGCTGGGCGAGGCGGCGGCATACCGACCTGACCGCATCTTCGTCCGGCTGGTGCTGGACGGCGCGCCGTCCCCGGCCCCGACGTCCGCTGGCACCTCGGCGGACGAGCTGCTCGAGGCGCTCGCGGCCGCGGGGCACCCTGTCCTGCGGATCCGTCTCTCCGACCCCATCGATCTTGCCGCGGAGTTCGTCCGCTGGGAGGTCGCGACCGCCTTCGCTGGCGCCGTGCTCGGGATCAACCCGTTCGACGAGCCCAACGTCACGGAGTCAAAGGAGAACACCAAGCGGGTCCTGGCCGAGCTCGAGCGGACCGGCGCACTGCCGACGCCCGCGGCACTCGCCCGGGGCGACGGCCTCCTTCTGGTCGGGGATTCGACGCTCCGCGAGGGCGGCGGAGACGACACCGTTGCCGGTGTGCTGCGGCGCCATCTCGCGCGGGCGCGCGAGGACGCGTACCTGGCCCTCCAGGCGTTCGTCGCCCCGAGCGCAGCGCGCGCCGATGCCCTGGACCGTCTGCGCGCGCTGCTCCGTGACTCCACCGGCCGCGCCACGACGAGCGGCTTCGGGCCGCGGTTCCTCCACTCGACGGGGCAGCTCCACAAGGGCGGCGCGCCGATCGGTTGGTTCCTCCAGATCACCGCCGACCACCCGGTGGACGTCGAGATCCCGGGACGCCCCTTCACCTTCGGCCAGCTCGTGGATGCCCAGGCGATCGGCGACTTCGAGGCGCTCGAGGCGCACGGGCTGCCCGTCCTGCGGGTCCACCTGGGCGCCGACGTCGACGCCGGACTGGCCTCGCTGGAAGGCGCGCTTCGCAACGCCCTCGCGTAAGCGCGCGTCGACCGTCATCGATCACGCACAAAGATCTGCCGGGGGTTGGATCGAAGGGACTCGCGATGACAGATACCCCGAAGCCTGCGTCGCGGGTCGCCAGGACCGGTGACGACGAGCCGATGACCGCCCGCGAGCTCCGGCTCGCGCGGCCGGGGAAGCGTCGCGCGGCCGGCAAGCCGCTCGACAACCCCCTCCGCGAAGGGTTGCGCCTGGAGCGGGCCCCGGACCCGGCCACGCTCGTCCTCTTCGGCGCGACGGGCGACCTCGCCCACCGGAAGGTCGTCCCGGCGCTCTTCCAGCTCTGGCGGACCAACCTGCTCCCGCACGAGTTCGCGATCGTGGGGATCGGACGGCGGGCATACACCGACGCGGGGTTCCGGGCAGAGCTGCGGGCGTCGCTTGAGCGGTTCAGCCGGATGCTCCCCATCGAGACGGCCACCTGGGACGAGTTCGCCTCCCGGATCTGGTACCACCGCGGCAACTTCGACCAAGCGGAGATGTACGACCATCTCGTCACCCGCCTCGACGCCCTGGACCGGGAGCGCGGGACCGCCGGAAACCGGATCTACTACCTGGCCACCCAGCCGTCCGCTTTCGCCCAGATCATCGCCCAGCTCGGCCGCGCGGGCCTGGACCATGAGCAGCACGGGGCGGGCTGGCGACGGATCGTGATCGAGAAGCCGTTCGGGCGCGACCTGAACTCGGCGATCCGGCTCAACCGTGAGGTCGGCAAGGTCTTCCGGGAATCGCAGGTGTACCGGATCGACCACTACCTGGGCAAGGAGACGGTCCGCAACATCCTGGTCTTCCGCTTCGGGAACGGGATCTTCGAGCCCATCTGGCACCGCCGCTACGTGGATCACGTCCAGATCACGGTGGCCGAGTCGATCGGCGTCGAGAAGCGTGGCTCGTTCTACGAGGAAGCCGGCGCCTCACGCGACTTCCTCCAGAACCACCTGATGCAGCTCCTCTCGCTGGTCGCGATGGAGCCGCCCGCGACGTTCGACGCCGAGGCGCTGCGTGACGAGAAGGTCAAGGTGCTCCGCGCGATCGAGCCGATGAGCGCGGAGCAGGTCGCGGCCAACGTCGTGCGCGGCCAGTACGGTCCCGGCTGGGTGGCCGCCGACCCGGTGGGCGGATACCGGGGCGAGCCGGAGGTGGACCCGGAATCGGAGACCGAAACGTACGTCGCGGCGCGTCTCTTCGTCGACAACTGGCGCTGGGCGGGCGTGCCCTTCTACCTGCGGGCGGGGAAGCGCCTGCCGAAGCGGGCAACCGAGATCGCGGTCCAGTTCAAGCAGGTGCCGCACGCCCTGTTCAAGGAGTCCAGGGCCGATCCCGAGGCCAACCTGCTGGCGCTCCGGATCCAGCCCGACGAGGGGATCCTCCTCCGGTTCGCCGCCAAGGTGCCCGGCCTCGGGGTCGATGTCCGGGCTGTGAACATGGACTTCACCTACGGTTCGGCGTTCAGCGTCGACAGCCCCGACGCCTACGAGACGCTCATCCTCGACGCGCTCCTGGGCGACGCGTCGCTGTTCACGCGGGCCGACGAGGTGGAGAAGGCCTGGGCGATCGTGAACCCCATCATCGATGCATGGGCAGACGCCCCGGCACCCGACTTTCCGGACTACGCGGCCGGCAGCTGGGGCCCGGCCGCGTCCGACGAGCTGCTCGAGCGGGACGGGCGCCGGTGGCGACGGATCTGAACGAGCCGGGCAGCGGTCCGCGCGTGGCCAACCTGCCGACCGCAGGATCCGCCTCGCCTGGCGATCCGGCCCTGCTGTGGTCGAGCCGGGCTGAGTCGATCCCGGGGATCGAGCGCGAGCTGGCGCGCTTCTGGGCGCTCCCGCAGGCGCGGGCGGCGGTGGATGGCACCCTGGAACGGAACATCGCTGCCAGGACCAGCGTGCTCAACCTGGTGGTGGTTGCCCGGAGCGCGGAGCTCGGCCAGCGCGCCGCCTCGACGATCTCCATGCTGACGGGCCGCCACCCATCGCGGACGCTCATCCTCGTGCCGACCGATCCGGATGGACCCGGCTGGCTGCGAGCGCAGGTCCAGGCCTATTGCATGGTGCCGCGCCCCGACGCCGCGCCGACCTGCGCCGAGCAGATCTACGCCATGGCCGGCGGCGCGACCGGGCGCCACCTGGGCGCGATCGTGGCACCCCTGCTGGTCCACGACCTTCCGGTGACGATCTGGTGGCCAGGTGAACCACCGTTCGGCACGCCGCTTGCCCGCGACCTGATCGCCATGGCCGATCGCCTCGTCGTGGACGGGTCAGGCTGGGCGGGCGACGGCCTGGATCGACTCCGCGCGTTGGCCTCGCTCGGGGGTGGCTCCCTCGCGGTATCGGACTTCGCGCTGATGCGCCAGGCGCGCTGGCGCGAGGCGGTTGCCTCGGTGTTCGACCGCCCCGAGTTCCTCCCATACCTCCGCTCGGTGCGCCGTGTCTCGGTCACCTACGGCACGCACGGCGGGCGAGACACGGAGGCCCGCACGAACATCGTCAAGCCGATCTACCACGTCGCCTGGCTTGCCTCGCGCCTGAATCTCCGTGTCACCCGACCCCTGGAGCGGACCGGCAGGCCCGCGATTGCCCGGCGCCCGGTCCCAGGCGCCGGTCCCGACCCCGGGCGCGGCATGCGCGCACTCCTCGAGTGGGAGCGCGGCGCCAGAGTCGAGGTCGTGATCCGCCCCGTGATCTCCGAGATGCCCTCCGGCACGACCCTCCGGGTGGAGATCCTCGCGGAACGGCGAGGCATGGAGCTGCGGGCCGAGGTGACCGCGGAGGCCGAGACCGTCCACGTCCGCGTCTGGGAGGACGGTGTGGAATCACTCGACCGCACGTTCATCGCGCCGCGCCGGACGGACGTCGATCTGCTCGCCGAGGCGATCGAGGCGGGGGGCCACGATTTCGTGGCCGAGCAGGCCACGAGCATGGCGGCCGCGCTGGTCGGCTCGCCCGTCCAGCCCACCGGAGTCGACGCCGGGGACGCGCCCGGTGCCGCCGCCCCCGGCGCGGCATCTCGAGGAGGTGACGCGTGACGGCGGCACGCGGTGACCCGCACGAGCGCGTCCCGGGGGCACCCGGCGAGCCCGAGATCCTCGTGGGGGCGACTCCCGAGGTGGCCGCCCGGATCGCGGCCGAACGGCTCGCCGCCGCGATCGAGGCGGGGCTCGCCCGGCGCGGTCGCGCGGATGTCGCCACGACCGGCGGCTCCACCTCGCCGGCGCTCTACCGGGCCTTGCTCGCGCCGCCGGTTCGAGGTCGCATCGCCTGGAGCCGCCTGCACATATGGTTTGGAGACGATCGCTTCGTGCCGCGCCGCGATCCCGACTCGAACCTGGTGGCCGTGGATTCGGTCCTGCTGGCCGGCGACGCGGAGGTGGGGCTGGAACCGGCACCCTTGCCACCGGGGAACCTGCACCCCGTCCCGGTCGACGCCACGCTGGCTGCGGGCGAAGGGCCAGCCGAGGCGGCGGCGGCATACGAGGCCGCGCTCAGGGTTGCCGTCCCGGCCGACGCAGCGGGGCGCCCGGTCTTCGACGCGATCCTGGTGGGGATCGGGCCCGATGGCCACCTGCTGTCCGTCTTCCCCGGCAGCGCCGCGTTCGACGCGCGCGGATGGGTGGTCCCCATCCCGGCCCCGACCCATGTCGCACCCCACCTGGCCCGGGTGTCCCTTACGCCGGGCGCGCTCGATGCGACCCCTGCCCTCATTCCGATGGCCTTCGGCGCCTCCAAGGCGGCCATCCTGGCCAGCGTCCTGGCCGGCCCCGAGGGACGAGCGCCGCCTTCCCGCCCAGCGAGCGCGCCGCGCCGGGGCGACATGGATCCTCGACGCGGCGGCTGCGGGGATGCTGCCGCGCGCCTGACGGCCCGCGGCTATGATCCTTGCTCGGATCGCGTCCCGGCCGGACGCGACGCGACCGGCATCCCGGTCAGGCATGGCGAGGCGCAGGTGTTCTCTCGAGTCACGATTGGCTTCGGCGCCGCGCTGGTCGGGGTGAGCGTGATCGCAGCGGTGAGCGGAGCGACGGCGGCGGGGACGGCGAGCGTTCCGGCGGTCATCGGGGGCCTGTTCATCCTGTTCGGGTGGCTCGATCGGCGGATCTCGCCCCCGAAGGCAGGGCGATTCCAGTCGCGATCGAGATTTCCGATCATCGGGGCCGCCGTGCTCGTGCTCAGCTCGGCGCGCGGGATCACGCTCGTGACCGACGCGCACGACCCCGCCTCGACGCCCGGCGGCACCGAGGCCTTTCCTGATCGCGACCGCCGATCGCCGGAGTCGCCTACATCATCTTCGGAGCCTGGACAGATGTGGCGGAGATACGCCGGGTCGGGCGAGCCCGCGCCACCGCCGCGCTTGACGCGCCGGGCATCGATGCCCCGCGCGCTGGCGCCTCGCGTGCCGACGCTCCGCGTGCCGGCGCTCCTCACACGGGCGCCCCGCGCGCGGGCGCGACCCGCTCCTCGGCCCGCCCCCGGCGTCGCGCTCGCCGCTGAGCCGAGCGGATCGGGCCGCCGAGCCTGGAGTCACATTCGGGCGCTGACGCGGTGATGCCCGGAACGGCCTCTCGAGGGGTAGGATTGGGGTCCGTCCCCATCCTCCCTCACCAGGCCTGCCCCCCAGCCTTCGAGGACCGCGCACGATGACGAACAAGCCCGCCGCGCCCGTCGACCCCGCCGTTCCGGCGACCCCTGCCGCCGAACCCGGCCAATTCCTCGCCGCACATACGGTCGATGGGCGTCCGTACTCGCCCGGGCTCGAGGGCGTTCTCGCGGCCGAGACCGAGCTGGGCCTCGTCGACGGCGCCAACGGACGCCTGATGTATCGCGGCTATCGGATCGGTGACCTGGTCGCCAACGGCACCTACGCGTCCGTCGCGAACCTCCTCTGGACGGGTGAGTGGAACTCCCACGCCCACATGTCGACCGGCCGGGTTCCATCGGCGGTCATGTCCGCCCTGATGGCGCTGCCGCGCACGGCGAAGCCCATGGATGCGCTGCGGACGGCCGTCTCGGTCTGGGGCGCGACGCAGGTGCTCGACTGGCCGCCGACCGAGATCCAGGCCCGGGCACTGACCGAGTTCTCGCCGTCCGCCCTTGCCGCGTTCGCCCGCCTTCGCCAGGACCTGGAGCCGATCGATCCCGATCCCAAGCTGGACCTGGTCTCGGGCTTCCTCTACCAGCTCACCGGACAGCGACCCGACAAGGCGACCGCGCGCGCCCTCGACGCCTACTTCATCGTGGGCGCCGAGCACGGCCTCAATGCGTCGACGTTCACCGCCCGGGTGATCACCTCGACCCGCTCCGACATCGCGTCGGCCGTTGCCGGCGCCATCGGGGCGATGAAGGGACCGCTTCACGGCGGGGCGCCGTCCGAGGTGGTGGAGCAGATCCACAAGGTCGGCTCGCCCGAGCACGCCGAGCAATGGGTCCGCGAGGCCCTCGCCCGGGGCGAGCGGCTGATGGGGTTCGGCCATCGCGTCTACCGCGCCTACGATCCGCGGGCGGCCGCGCTGCGCAAGGTCGTGGAGGCGATGCCGACGAAGCCGGACTGGCTCGAGCTCGCGATCAAGGTCGAGGACGTCGCACTCCGGGTCCTCGAGGAGAAGTACCCGGACCGGCCGCTCAAGACGAACGTCGAGTACTACGCGGCGGCCGTCCTGCAGGGCGTGGGCCTGAAGCCCGATCTCTTCCCCGCGACGTTCGCGCTCGCACGCCACGCGGGCTGGACGGCGCACGTCCTGGAGCAGGCGTCGGCGAACCGCCTGATCCGCCCGGACGCGCGCTACATCGGCGCCGCGGAGCGAGACCTCCCGAAGTAGCGGGGCCAACCCGGAAGGCCCGATCCGAAAGCTGGCCAGGCGCACTGCTCAGCCCGCCAGGCTGCCCCGTGCCGTCCGGGACCGCCGAAGGGACACTGCCACGCCCGTTCCGCCCACGAGGAACACGCCTGCCGCGACGACGAATGGAGCTGGGATCCCGCCGACACCGGCCGCGACCGCCCCGACCGTCGGCCCGATGATCCCCGCGATGTAGAGGGGCAACAGCACCAGGTTGAGCGTGGCGGACCGCCGCTCGGGCGCCACCTCCACCGCCACGAGACCGAAGACCATCGCCTGCGTGGCGGCCTGGAAGGCAGCGTAGAGGACGACCACGCCCGCGAGGACAGCCACCGACGGCGCGCCCGCCATGCCGAGCAGCGCGAGACCCGCCCCCAACAGGCCGCCTGCCAGCACGGCCCGGAAGCCGACCCGGTCGCCGAGCGGGCCCGCAACCGTCGACAGGAGGGCACCGGCCAGGAAGGCCACGCCCGTGACGAGGCCGATCGCCGAGGCGAGGTTCGGCTGCCCGGCCTGGAGGCTCTGAACCAGCAGCGGCAGGTACGGCCGGCTCATCTGGTTGGCGAGGATCGAGATGCCGAAGATCAGGAAGATCTGGCGCACCGCGGGATCGGCGAAGACGCCGGCGATCGCCCGCCGCGCGAGCGCCAGGGCGCTCCCGACCGGGGGGACGGCGGGACGGACGTCACGCGATCCGACCAGCAGCAGCGCGACCACGGAGACGGAGAGAAGCGACGAGAGCCAGAACACATCCGTCAGCGGGAGATGCAGGCCGTCGATCATGAACGCGCCGAGCACGGGCCCGACCGCCATGCCAAGCGGACTCGTGGCGCCGAAGAGGGCGGTCACCGTGCCCACGCGGTCGCGGGGCGTCACGTCCCGGAGCGCCGCCAGCATCACTCCCGTGTTGCCCAGCTGGAGCCCGACCAGGAGGAGGCTCGCCGCCAGCTGCCACGGCTCGCGGGCGAGAGCGACGCCGGCGAATACGACCGCCTCCACAACCGCGCTCCGGACGATCACCGCCCGCCGGCTGTACTTGTCCGCCCACACGCCCCAGAACGGGACCAGGACGATGCCGAACACGAAGATCAGGCTGCTGAACAGGCCGGTGAACGTCGGGACCTGCGAGCTGGGCAGCCCGACCTGGCTGAGCCGGAGCGGGAGAAACGCGAAGACCTGGAAGACGCCCAGCGATTCCACGGTCGACGTGATGGCATAGACGAGGAGCAGGCTTCGCCAGTCCTGGACCGGCCGGTGGTCGGGGCCGACGCGCGAGCCGGACAGCGCGTCACGCGGAGAGGACCCGGGTATCACCGCCGGAGTGTATCGGCCCGCGCCGGGGGCGGAGTGCGGGCCGTCGTGGCACGATGCCGCGGTGAACAACAACCCGGATTCACCGTGCGGCGCGCCACGGCCGCCGATATCCCCGCCCTCGTCGACCTGCGGGTCGCCTTCGACCAGGAGCTGGCCGGTCAGGTCCCGATCGAGCCGGCCGACGAGCATCGCGCCCGCATCGACGCGTACCTGCGGTCCCGCGTCCCGGACGGGCGTTTCCGCGTTTGGGTGGCCGATGCCGACGGCCGCGTCGTGGGAATGGCCGGCTTGATCGTCATCGATCGACCGCCCCACCCGCGATCCCGTCGAACCCCCGAGGCGATGGTCTTCAATGTCATGACGGACTCGGCATGGCGCCGGCGGGGCGTAGCCACGGCGGTGATGGAGGCGGTGATCGCGGATGGCCGCGCGCTGGGCTGCCGGCGCCTCCTGCTGCGCACGAGCGAAGACGGGAAGCGCCTGTACGCCGGGCTGGGCTTCACCGACCCCGGCGGGTGGCGCCAGCTCGATCTCGACTGACCCTCAGAGCCCGTCCGGCAGGAAGATCCCGCCGGTGGCCTCGGCCCAGTCGGCCACCCGGTCGGCGGCGCCCGCGACGTCGTCGTCGGACACGTCGAGCTCGAGGGCCGGCAGCGCCGAGGCGGCCGCGAGCTCCCGAAGGAGCGCCTGCTCGCGGATGAAGACCCCAAGGTCGTCGTACTGATCGGGCTTGCCGGAGATCGGGAGGCGCTCCGCCCGCGCGGACGCGAACGTGTCATCGCGTCGCGTGCAGAGGACGATCCGGAAGCCGAGTGGGCGCAGCCGCCCCTCCAGCCAGGCGAAGTCGGGGTCGGTGCCATGGCGCTGGCGCTGCGCCGCCCGCGTCGACAGGTGAAAGCGGTCCACGATCCAGCTGTAGTAGGGCAGGAGCTCGAACAGGCGTGCCCATGTCGCGTACGTCTCCATGGCGCGCGCCTCGTCCTCCGGCCCGTAGTTGATCAGGCCGGTCCCCCACGGGTGGTTCGAGAAGCCGCACCACTCGGCCGAGACGAGGGGCGACGGGTACTCGTACCGCCGTGGCCCCACGATCCGGGAATGCCGGTTGAGGGCGAGGGCGAGGTCGGTCTTGTGGGTAAGGCGGGTCCCCTCCAGGATGAGCTTCGGACAACGCTTGGCCATGACGGGAGTGTGCCACGCGGCCGACGCCCGCCGCCTCTCTGGTCGCTCAGGCGACGGCCGGCGCACCCGCCTCGTCGGCGTCGTCGGGCCCGGTGTCCAGCGCGCTGGGACCGGCGAGCACCACGACGCGGTCCGCCTGGGCGTCGTAGCGGGCGGAGGTGGTCAGGTAGATCACCTGGAAATCCGCCGCCAGCTCCCGGAGGATCGCGACCGCGCGTGCCGCGCGGTCGTCGTCGAACGTCACGAACGGGTCATCGAAGACGAGTGGCGGCCGGCAGTCCTGCGTGACGAGACGGACGAGGCCGAGGCGGGCGGCCAGGTAGACCTGGTCCAGCGATCCCTGGGATAGCTCCTCGACGGGGACCCAGTCGCCACGCTCCGGGGCAAAGACGCGGATGTCAAGCGTGGCGTCGTCCACCTGGACGCGCCGGTAGCGCGCGCCGGTGAGCTTGTCCAGGTCACCGTGCATGCGCTTCTCGAGGTAGCGGGTCGCCTTCCGCATGGTGGAGCGCTCAGCTCGCACGATGGCGTCCAGCGCAAGCTGGTAGACGCGGATCCGGCGCCGGATGGCCGCCAGCTCCTGCCGGCGGTCCGCCAGCTGCTCAACGTCCAGGGCGACTTGCTCCGCGTCGACGGGATTCTGCTCGACCCTTGCCCGGGCACCAGCCTCGTCGTCGCGGGCCCGTTCCAGGGCGGCCTCCTGGTCGCGGACCTCCACCTCAAGCCGCTCGCGGGCGCGGGGCTCCTTCGCGATCGGCCCGAGGGCTTCGAGGGCGCCGGTCTTCTGTTCGATGTCGAGCGCGGCCGCGTCGCGCAGCGTCGGGAGCGTCTCCGGGGGAGCCTTCCCGACGAGCCCCTCGAGCTGTGCCCGCGCGCGGCCGATTGCCTGGACGTGCGCGTCCTCGCGGGCCAGCAGGTCCTCGGCGGAGGGAAGGTCGGGCAGCTGGAGCGATGTTAGCTGGGTGTCGCGGTCCGCGATGTGCCGCTTCAGGTCCTCCTCCAGCAGGCTGCGGCCGCGGAGGCGCCGTGCGATCTCGTCGTCGCGGAGCTGCTGATGGCGCCGGAAGTCGAATGCGGCGCGTCGCTTCATGCGCGCATAGGCCGCCAGGCCGAGGCCCACCACGGCCCCTGCGAGGCCCCCGACGAGGGCGGGGAACTGGTCGCTGACGAAGCCGACCACGGCGGCCGCAAACCCCACGACCGCGAGCACCGCGGCGGCGATCGCGAAGGTGCGCCAGCGAGGCTCCGGGATCACGATCTCGTAGTCGACCGCCGAGGCCCCGTCGCCCAGCTGGGCGCTGAGCTCGGCGATCTCTCGATCAAGGACCCGAAGGCGCTCGACGACCTGGCGCAGCACCGGCAGGGCGTGCTCGGACGGATGGCCCTGCTCGAGGGTGACGATCTCGTCCGAGAGTTCGGCCGCCTGCCGGTAGCGCTCGAAGCGTTCCCGGGCGACATCGCGATCCGCGGTGAGTCGCTCGGCCTGGCGGGCCTTCTCCAGCAGCGACCGCCGCTCGGAGAGCGAGGCCTCCACCTTGGAACGGTGCGCGCGGGCTCCCACCAGGGCATCCCGGTCGCGCTCCAGCGCGGCGAGCCGCGACTCGCCGTCCCCGACCGCTGCCTCCGCCCGCGTGACGGCCATCTCCGCGACCCGGAGCCCACCCGGGTTCTTCTCGCCCTTCGCGTTGAGCTCGCGGAGCGCCCGGTCGAGGCGGCGCTTGACCGCGCTCGTGCCCCGGTCGGCGCCGCTGATGGAGGCCTGGAGCCGGTCGCGCAGCGCTCCCTCGTCGCGTGCCAGGTCGTCCACCTCGTGGTGGCGCACGGACGCGGTGGAGCGGAAGAACTTCTCCGAGGGGATGCCCGTCAGCTCGGCAAGCAGCTCGTCGGCGCGGGCGGGATCCGTGATGGTCTGCCCGTCCAGGACCAGCCGGACGGTGCCCCGGCTGCCCCGGAAATCCTTGAGCACGCTCCCGACGCGGGTCCCCTCGAGGTCCTCCTGGACGAAGTCGAGCTGGACCGCGGGGCGCCCCTCCTCGCCCGCGCCCCAGCTTCGCAGGCTGTCGATCTCCGACCCGCCGGCGGTGACGCGTCGGAAGAGCCCGACCTCGAGCGCGCGCTGGAGGGTGGTCTTGCCGGCCTCGTTCGGGCCCCTGATGACCGTGAGCCCGGGCGCGAGCTCCAGGTCCAGGTCCCGGTGGACCCGGAAGTTGCGAACCCGGACCCGCGTGATCCTCACAGCGCGACCTCGTGCCCGTCGAGCATGAGATGGGCCAGTCGAAGGGCGTCCCGCAGCTCGAGCGATTCGTCGACCCGGTCGCTCGCCTCGGCTTCTGCGATGGATGCCTCGAGGTCGCGGACGAGCGCGCCGGCGATCGTGTCGGGCGGCGGCAAGGGGCCATCCGGGAGCGCCGCGGCCGAGTCGTCCCGGACCCGGAGCCGGAAGAAGCGCTCGGCGAGCTCCCGCTCGACCTCGTCGGGCGCGACGTCGAGGTTCTCGGGCCGGACCCCGACGAGCCTGACATCGAGGACAAGGTCCGGGTCGGCACGGCCGCCAAGCTGCTCCACCAAAGCGGGCTGGCTGGCAAGCGTCCCCGCATCGATCTCCAACCGCTCAAAGCGCGTCAGCCCCACCCGCCGCTCTTCCACCGCCACGTGGCGCGCCCCGTCGCGCTCGTCGAGCTCCACGAGCAGGACGCTGCCGGCACGATCCTGGTCGACTGCCACCGGCTCGGGCGCGCCGCTGTACGCCCACGTCGTCACCCCGGCCTGGCCACGCTGCGTGGAGTGCCAGTGGCCGAGCGCGAGGTAGTCGAGGTGCGAGGCCGCGATCTCGCCGGTCGTGAACACGACCTCGTCCGCGTCGGTCTTGCCGGGGATCGCGAGCGACCCATGGATCATCCCGACGTGCCAATGCGCGCGCCCGTCGGCGGCGGCGGAGAAGTCCGCCAGGGGGCTGCGCGGCGCTCGCTTGGTCGCGAAGACGAACCCGTGGACGACGAGGTCCAGGATGCCGTAGACCACGTCGGGTCGGTCGGGCGTGAGCACCACCAGCCGGTCGGATTCGGGCGCCAGGCCGGCCATCGCAGGCAGGTCATAGGCCCGGTACACGGACGATCCATCGTAGAGGTCGTGTGTGCCGGGGATGATCACCACCCGGATCGCGGCATCCGTCAGCCGCTTGAGCTCGGCCGCCGCGCGCTCCACGGAGCGCCGCGGCTGCGTGTTCGAGTCGAACAGGTCGCCGGCGATCAGCAGCGCGTCGACCTTCTCCTCGAGGGCGAGGTCGACGGTGGCGCGGAACGCCACGAACTGGCGCTCGCGCTGGGCGGCGGCCTGGTTGCCCAGGTCGGCATGGCGGGCGCCCAGGTGGACGTCGGCCGTATGCAGCAGGCGGAGCATCCCCGGCATTGTGCCGCATTCGGCGAGACCTGCTCGGGCGTTCGTGCGCGGGATTGGCCGAATCCCGATCCGCGAGCGCCCGGCGGCCGTTGGTGGGCCGGAATGCTATCGTTTCGGGCACGCAACCGGTGCGCGCCCCGAAGTGTCCAACACCAGCTCGTCACCCGGGTCGCGCGGCACCAGGCGTACCCTGCCTCCTCCGCGATCCGGTCACCGGGCGGGTGGCGGGCCCGGCGCACGGACCGACGGCGAGCGCCCGGACCTGGAGGCACACGCACATGACGTACACCGATCGCTCCATCCCCTGCGTCGACTGCGGGATCTCGTTCATCCACAGCGCGGCGGACCAGGAGTACTACGCGGAGAAGGGCTTCACCTCGGAGCCGAAGCGGTGCCCCAGCTGCCGCTCCAGCCGGCGCGCCGCCCGCGGGGACGGCTACGACGCCCGCAGCATCGGCGGACCGCGCGGCTACGAGCGCGGTGGATCGTCGGAACGCGAGTTCTTCGCGGTGACGTGCTCGCGCTGCGGCAACAACGCCCAAGTCCCATTCAAGCCGCGCATGGACAAGCCCGTCTACTGCTCGGATTGCTTCCGCGAGGTCAAGGCCGGCTGACCGGCCGCGCAGCCGGCCTCAATCGACGCCGGACGCGCCCGGGAGGCGGAGCGTGTCCCCGGCACGCAGCCGCTCGCGATGTCGCCCGCGCCACACCGTCACGCGGCCCCGTCCGTGGACGCTCCAGGCAACGTCGCGGCCGACGAGGGCGGTCTCTTCGTCGATTCCGAGCACGAGGGTATCGGCGGGGGCCGCCAGCGCGATCGCCGCCGAGAGGGGCTCCGGGAACGCATCGTAGTGTGGGATCACGATCGTCCCGGGCACCAGCCCGAGCGCGTCGCGCCAGCCGATCGGGAACCGGACGAAGGAACGCCCGCCGGACCGGAGCTGGTGACCGGCGAGCACCATCGCCCCCGCCGAGCAGCCGGCGATGACGGCACCGCGGGCATGGGCGGCCCGAAGCGCAGCGCCCACACCGCCGTCGCCCAGAGCGTCGAGCAGGTGGCCAGGCTTGCCGCCCGATAGGTAGACGAGGTCGGCCTCCCCGATCGCGGCGGCGGCGGCCGGGTTGTTCGCGTCCTCGGCGCCGCGCACCAGGACCGGCTCGACTTCCGCGCCAAGTGCCGAGAAGTGCGCCTCGCCCTGCGCAGCCCAGCGCCGAAACGTCTCCTCACCGTCTGGCCACGACGCGGTCGGGAGGACGACGACGCGTGGCCGGTCGCGACCGGTGGCCGCCAGCAGGACCCGGTCCACCGCATCCATCGACGCGGTGAACTCGCCCGATCCGACGAGAGCGATCGTGCCGTCCATCGGCGGCGAGTCTACCCGCTGGTGCCCGGAGGCACGCGTTGCCGTCCCGCGTGCCTGAAAAGGCATGCAAACGGTCTGGTCAGGTGGACGCCGCGTGGCTATGCTCTCGGGCATCGCAGGGAAGGGTCCTGTGTGGCAGCCGGTCGGTGCGCGGCCTCGCGCCCGGTGGCTCCGGGGAGACACAAGATAAGGGAGATGCGATGGATCCAACCCCGTCCGAGATGCCGTCGGGCAACCCGGAGGTCCCTGCCGCGCCGCCGCAGGCGCCGACCCCGCCGCCGCAGGCGCCGACCCCGCCGCCGCAGGCGCCGGCCGCGCCGCCGCAGGCGCCGCAGACGCAGCAGCAGCCGGCCTGGATGCAGAGCCTGACCTCCACGGCCCCGGTTGCCGGACCGGCGGGCCTCTTCTACGCGGACCTGCCCAACCGGATCATCGCCTACATCATCGACATGATCCTGCTTGCAATCGTGGGCGTCGTGATCGGCGCGATCACCGGCAGCTTTCATGCCCGTGGTCACGTTCGACCTCGTCCACGGCTTCCACTACAACTACTTCGCGGCGATCATCAACGCCGCGATCGGTGCGGCAGTCAGCGCCGGCTACTTCATCTACACGTGGACCAACATGCGGGGAACCGTCGGCATGAAGGTCCTCGGCATGCAGATCGGGAGCGAGAAGGACGGCGCCACGCTCCGATGGACCAGGCGATCCGGCGCTGGCTGGCGGTCGGCGGCTGGATCACGATCGTATCCGCGCTCAACCCGCTGCCGCTCCTCGGCATCCTGATCGCGCTCGTCGCGCTCGGCTACGTGATCTACCTCCTCTACACCACCGCGCAGAGCCCCACGAAGCAGGGCTTCCACGACCACTTCGTCGGATCGATGGTGGTGAAGGCCGCTCGCTCGGTCGCCTGAACGCCTCCGAGCCTGTCCACCTCACGGGCCGCGCCGCACGGCGCGGCCCGTCCGATTCCCGGGGTTGCGGGCTGCTAGGCGGGCGCAGCGCCGGTCCGGGCGCCCTCGCGGGGCAGCCCCAACCGGCCTGAGCCGAACCGCGTGCCCGCGCGACCCCAGACGACCGCGGCCGCGTCGTCCAGGGCGCCGATCGCCGCGAAGCGGCCGCCGCCACGCACGAAATCCGCGCACGCACGGACCTTGGGGCCCATCGACCCGGCCGGCCAGGCGCCGTTGGCCAGTCCCTCCAGCGCCTCCTCCACCGAGAGCCGTCGGATCGTCTCCGCCTCTGGCGTTCCCCAGCCATGGATCACGCCGGCGACATCGGTGAGCAGGATCAGTCCGTCCGCGCCCACGGCGCGGGCGAGCACGACGGCGGCGAGGTCCTTGTCGATGACCGCTTCGCGGCCCTGGTAGCGGCCGTCGGCCAGCTCCACGACCGGGACGCCGCCGCCCCCGGCAGCGATGACGAAGGCACCCGTCTCCACGAGCGACCGAATTGCCGGCGCCTCGAGGATCCGGAGCGGCGCTGGCGACGCGACGACCCGCCGCCAGTGCTCGCCGTCACGGGCGATCGTCCACCCCTGGTCCGCGGCGTGCGCTCGCGCCACGGCTTCCGTGTACACCGGCCCGACCGGCTTGGTCGGCGCGTGAAGGCCGGGTCTTCGGCCCGCACCACGACCTGCGTGATGACCACGGCAATCTCACGCCGGATCCCGCGCGCGATGAAGGCATCGTGGAGCGCCTGGGCGAGGAGATAGCCGATCTGGCCCTGCGACTCGGCGCCCAGGACGTCCAGCGGGGGCGCCGGCACGACCGACGACGCCATCTCCGCCGCGATCGCGAGGAAGCCGACCTGCGGGCCGTTCCCGTGCGTGAGCACGATCTCCGCACCGCTCCGTTCCGCGAGATCGACGAGCGAGCGGGCGGCGACCTGGAGGTTGGCCCGCTGGACCTCGGTCGACCCCGGCTGGCCACGCCGGATCAGGGCATTCCCGCCGAGGGCGACCGCGATCCTGGTCATCCCAGGCGCTCTCCCCTCCGATCGCCGCTGATGAGCGCGTACAGGAGCGCCTGCTCCGTGTAGATCCGGTTCTCGGCCTGGTCCCAGACACGGCTCCGCGGCCCATCGATGACCGCGTCGGTCACCTCGTCGCCGCGGTGCGCGGGCAGGCAGTGGAGGAAGATCGCGCCGGGTCCGCCAGCGGCCATCATGGTCTCGTTCACGGTGTACCCGGCGAAGATCCTCCGGCGCTCCTCGCGCTCGGCTTCCTTGCCCATCGACGCCCACACGTCCGTGTAGACGGCGTCCGCCCCGTGCACAGCGTCGGCCGGGTCGGTGAACAGCTCCACCGTGCCGCCGGTGGCCTCGGCCTGGATCCGGGCCGCTGCCACGATGGTCGGGTCGGGCCGGTACCCCTCCGGTGTGGCGATCGCCAGGCCGAACCCGAGGTACCCGGCAGCCTGGATCAGCGAGTGGGCCACGTTGTTGCCATCCCCGACGAACGCGACCCGCCGGCCCGCGAGGCTGCCCAGGGTCTCCTCCAGCGTCATCACGTCGGCGAGCGCCTGGCACGGATGGTGCTCGTCGGTCAGGGCATTGATGATCGGGATGCTTGAGTGGGCCGCGAGCTCCTCCACCCGGGCATGGGCGAAGGTCCGGATGGTGAGCGCCGAGAGATAGCGCGAGAGGACCCGCGCGGTGTCCGCGACGGTCTCCCCGTGGCCCAGCTGGAGCTCGTCGGGTCGGAGGACGATCGGGAGCATGCCGAGCGCCCACGCGGCGTCCTCGAGGCTGACCCGCGTCCGGGTCGAGGGCTTGTCGAAGATCATCCCGACACGACCGCCGTCGAGGGCGCCCCGGTGTCGGCCGGGCTCGCGCTTGAACCGATGGGACAGGTCGAGGATCTCGCGGACGCCGTCGCGGCCGAGGGAATCGAGGGTCAGGAAGTGCTCCGTCATCGCATCCGCCTCCGGTCAGCGATTGCCGGCCGCCGTGGCCGCCCGGGCGCGCGCGGCGATCGGGGCGACGAGGTCGCGTGAGCGTCGGCACGTCCGGCTCCGCGGCGATCTCCTCGAGCTCGTAGCGGACGCGCACGACCGGCTTCTGGAGGTGGAGCACCCGGTTGAGGTCGATCGGGGTCGCGGCGAGGACGAGGTCCGCGGGCATCGCGTTGAGGGTGGCCTCCAGCTCGTGCATCTGCTCCTGACCATACCCCATGGCGGGGAGAAGTCGCTGGAGGGCCGGGTACTTCGCGAGCGTCTGGGCCAGGCTGCCCATCGCGTACGGGACGGGGTCCACCACCTCGGCCGCGCCGAAGCGCCTGGCCGCGACGATGCCCGCCCCGAACGTCATGCCACCATGCGTGAGCGTCGGCCCGTCCTCGACGACGGCCACCCGCTTCCCTTCGATCGTGCCGCCCTCGAGCGCCAGCGACGAGCGGGCGAGGATCACCTCGGCCCGGGAGTTGAGGGTGGTGATGTTGGCTCGGACCGCCTCGACGGCGCCCGGCTCGGCCGAATCCACCTTGTTGATGACGATGACATCGGCCATCCGGAGGTTGGCTTCACCCGGGTGGTAGTGCATCTCGTGGCCCGGCCGGAGCGGATCCGCGACCACCACGAAGAGGTCCGGCTTGTAGAACGGGAAGTCGTTGTTACCGCCGTCCCAGAGGATGACGTCGGCCTCCTTCTCGGCCTCACGGAGGATCGCCTCATAGTCGACCCCGGCGTAAAGGACCCGGCCCGCGTCGAGATGCGGCTCGTACTCCTCGCGCTCCTCGATCGTGGTCTGGTGGCGGTCCAGGTCCGCGTACGTCGCGAAGCGCTGGACGCGCTGCTTGACCAGGTCGCCGTACGGCATCGGGTGGCGGATCACCACGACCTTCAGACCCTGCGCCTCGAGCAGGCGCGCAAGGTACCGGGTGGTCTGGCTCTTGCCGGCCCCGGTGCGCGTGGCGCCCGTGGCGACGACCGGCTTCGTGCTCCGGATCATCGTCTGCACGGGTCCCAGCAGCACGAAGTTCGCGCCACCTGCCAGCACGCGGCTGGCCTGGTGCATCACGAACTCGTGGGCGACGTCGCTGTAGGCGAATACGACCCGGTCGATCTTCTGGCGCGCGAAGATGCGTTCGAGATCGGCCTCCGGGACGATGTCGATGCCGTCCGGGTAGAGGGGCCCGGCGAGCTCCGCCGGGTAGCGCCGGTGATCGATCCCGGGGATCTGGGTGGCCGTGAACGCGACGACCTCGACCGCTGGGTCGTCGCGATAGACGACGTTGAAGTCGTGGAAGTCGCGCCCGGCGGCGCCCATGATGATTACCTGCGTGCGGTCCATGGTCGTCCGCTCCTCCGCATCTCTGCCGACGCGGACGAGCCGGTTCCCGACCACGGGCCCGGCGGTCGTCCTTCTCGGCCTGAGTGTCGCCGCCGCGTCAAGTGCCCGGCTAGGGCCGAGCGGACCCCGGGGTCGGGGCCGGTCGGCCGGGCTCGCCGCGCGGCGCAGCGCCACGGCGGCGGCGCCGTTACGATCCCGCCCGAAACGGTCAGTCGCCGTGTCCGGCGTGTCCACGTCACGGAGCGTCGCACCGGCCGGGTCGAGGCCGCTGCCAGCGGGCCGGCTCGAGGGTGCCCATGCGCAGGTGCCCGAACAGGCCAAGGAGGCTAAGGTCGCCGTGCTCGAGCGAGCGTGGCGACGATCGGGCGGACCGTCGCCACGCGCAGGGCCGCGGGCAGGGGCCGCAGCAACCCGCCCTCGGTCAGCGCCACGCCGTCGAGCGACGGCTCCTCCGCATCCCCGCCCAGCCACAGGAGGAGCTCCGCGAGGACGGCCGGCGAGAGCCACGGCTGGTCGCCACCGACGAGCAGGGCGAGCGACCCGTGCGCGGCCTCGAGCCCGGCCGCCAGCCCCGCCAGCGGGCCGCGCGCGGCAATGGCGTCCCGGACGACGCGTACGGGCGCGTCCGCGTCGGTCGGCAACGACGGCCGAGCGCCATCCGACCCGATGACCACCACGACCTCGTCCGCGACCGAGGCGACGGCGAGGATCGCGTGGTGCAGCAGCGGGCGCCCGTCGATCCGGACGGCGAGCTTGTCGGCCGAACCGGGTCGCGCGGCCGCCGGCCAGGACGATCCCGGTGGCGAGGATGCTGCTCATCGCGAGGTGCTCCTTCGCGGCGCCCGCGGACCGGGAATGTGGCCGGACGGCGTCCGGGTAAGAATCCCGCGCCGCCCCAGGTCCTCCAGCAGCGCCATCACGTACTTTCGGCTCGTACCGGCCGCATCGCGCAGGGCGGCAGGAGTGAGCGGCCCGCCGGCGGCCATCCGGCTGGCCGTCGCCTCGAGGTCCGAGTAGGCGCGGGCCGACCAGGCCAGGTCGCGATCGACGCGGACGATTCGCCCCGCCGCCTCCAGAGCGTGAACCCCCTCCGGCGAGCACCCGGCCTCGCGAGCTGCGGCGAGGAGGCCTGGCGGTGCCGGCACGTCCAGGGCACGCACCAGACGGTCCATGGCGGCCAGGACGTCGGGCGCCGGCCCGACAGCGCGGCCCGGCGGATGGACGAGATCGTCGGTCCGCGCGAAGCGACCTTCGGCAATCGGCGGCGTCGATGAGGCTACCGGCCGCGTCGTTCGCGGCCTGCGGCGCGAGGGAGGCTCCGTGTCGCAGGACGCGACCCACCCTGCCCCTGAGAGCCGCCAGGGGCAGGCCCGCGCTCGATGCGGACGCCACGGCCGCGCGTGCCTCCTCCAGCGCCGCAGAGGCGAGCACCGGCACGAGGACCGACCCTCCAGCCACGACGCCAGCCCCGCTCGGGAGCACCGCCACATCCGGGTCCTTCACCGGAAGCGCCGCATGCAGCGCAAGCCGCGCAACCGCACATTCGGCGGGCGAGGCTGCGCGTGCCAGCGCCCCGACATCGGAAGCCGCGGCGCGGCGCCATGCCGCGCCCGCCGGCGGCCGCGGGTCCAGCACTCGGCCGCCCGCAAGAGGCTCCGGCGGCGAGGGTCGGCGCAGCACGAACCGATCACCCCTCGCCGCCGCCACCGGAACATCCAGGCGGAGGATGGCCGTGAATTCGCCACCCGCCAGCCCGTCGACATCGCGGCGTCCGCGGCGGATCACGCCGGACGACTGCGCGGTACCCAGGTGGAGCCGGATCGCCGTGCCCCCGGCAAGCGGAGAGGCGGAGACCGGCCCGGGGTCGCCGAGCCGAACGGATCGGCGCAGCGCGACGAGCAGCCGATCCGTCGCGACCACGGTCGGGTCGACGGCCAGCACGCTGCCTCGCCGGATGGCGGCGCGATCGGCACCGGCGAGATTGGCGGCCAGGCGTCCTCCCGGACCGCCGGCCTCCACCACCGCCCCGCGAACCTGCAGCTCCCGCGGCCGGACCGGCTGTCCGCCGGGCTCGAGCCGGAGCGACGCATTGCGCTGCAGTGGACCACCGCGGAGTGTCCCGGTGACCACCGTCCCGCGGCCCCGCACGCCGAAGACACGGTCGACCGCCAGCCGCGCCGGGCCAGGCGCCCCGGCCCCGTCGCGCCGCGCCCGGTCGCGAAGGTCGACGAGGGCCACCCGCAGGTCGTCGAGCCCGGTGCCCTCGGTCGACGAGACGGACAGGATCGGCGCCCCGGCCAGCGTCGTGCGGTCGACGAGGGCACGAACCAGGTTCGAGACGGTCGAGAGCCGGTCCGGCGGCACCAGGTCCGCCTTGGTCACGGCGACCACCGCCGTGGACCAGCCCGAGCGCGTCGAGGAGCTCGAGATGCTCCAGCGTCTGGGCCCGCGGACCGTCGTCGGCGGCCACCACGAGCAGCACGGCGTCGATCTCGCCCGCCCCGACGAGCATGTTGCCAACCAGCCGATCGTGGCCTGGAACGTCCACGAAATCGAGCACGTCGCCATCCGGGAGGGCCAGATGCGCATACCCGACCTCGATCGTCATCCCGCGGCGACGCTCCTCGGGCAGCCGGTCGGGGTCGATCCCCGTGAGCGCCCGGAGCAGCGCCGTCTTGCCGTGGTCGATGTGGCCCGCCGTCCCGACGACGACGGTCATCCGCGGCGCTCCGCGGTGCCCAGGGCAGATGCGACCCCGCGGCCAAGCTCGACGTCGGCCGCCGGATCGACGGTCCGCAGATCCAGGACGACACGCCCGCCCTCGATCCGGCCCACGACTGCCGGCTCGCCCTCGCGCAAGGCGGCCAAGGAGCCGGTCCGCGGACACGCCGGGCCGCGGGTCGAGGGCGAGCCCGAAGGACGGCAGCGTCTGGCCCGGCAGCGAGCCACCGCCGAGGGTTGCCGTCAACGCGACGGGCCTCGTCCCGTCCACCCTGGCTGCCAGGGCGTCGGCGCGAGCGCGCAGCGTCTCGACCGGCGTTGCGATCATCCGCCAGACCGGGATCTCGGCTCGCGCCCGCCCTCCCCGGTAGAGGCCGAGCGTGGCCGCGACAGCGGCCAGCGTCACCTTGTCCGGCCGCATCGCCCGAGCCAGGGGATCCTTCCGAAGTCGCGCGACCAGGTCGGCCCGCCCGACGACCAGCCCGGCCTGCGGCCCCCCGACGAGCTTGTCACCCGAGAAGAGGACCAGGTCGGCGCCCGTCGGCGAGGCGTTCGGCCGGCGTCGGCTCGTGTGCGAGCCCGAACTCGGCGGTGTCGAGCAGGGCGCCGGATCCGAGGTCGTCCACCACCAGGGCACCGTGGGCATGGGCCAGCGCGGCGAGCTGAACCGGGTCCGGCGCCTCGGTGAAGCCGGTCAGCGCGAAGTTGCTCGGGTGGACACGCAGCACCATCGCCGCCCGCCCGTCACGGAGCGGCTCCTCGTAGTCCTCGGCCCGGGTCCGGTTCGTGGTCCCCACCTCGATGAGGCGTGCCCCTGCCCGCCGCACGACGTCGGGGATGCGGACGCCTCCACCGATCTCGACGAGCTCGCCCCGGCCGACGACGACGCCCCTCCTCCCCGCGAGGCTCACGGCGAGCGCGAGCGCGGCCGCGCAGTTGTTCGTGACCAGGGCATCCTCGGCGCCGGTGAGCGCGACGAGGTGCTCCTCGGCGCGGCGGAACCGTCGGCCGCGCTTCCCGGTCTCGGGATCGAGCTCCAGGAAGAGCGGCTCGCGCGTCACGGCCACGGCGGCCCGGACGGCGGCCTCCGGCCATGGCGCCCGTCCCAGGTTCGTGTGGATGATCACGCCGGTCGCGTTGATGACGCGGGCTGGCAGGCCACCCGCGTCCGCGTCCAGGCGGTCGAGGACGGCAATGGCGAGCGCGTCGATCGGCCGCGAGCGGGCGCCCTCCGCCAAGCGGGCGCGTTCCGCGGCGATCTCGCTGCGCGCCGCGTCGGCGAGTGCCGCGTGAGTCCGATCGCCGGTGCGCGGTCGCACGGCCGCCAGCAGCCGCTCGACGGACGGCGGGCGGGGCGCGGAGAGGTCGGACACGTCCGCGATGATCGCAGATGGGCGGCGCCGCGCAAGAGCGACGAGGGGGAGTGGGCGAGTCTGGCTGGCGGGAGCGCATGGGAGTCGAACCCACCCGGCCGCGTCAGGCGCGACCGCATCCGTTTTGAAGACGGAGAAGCCCACCGGGACCCAACCGCTCCCGCGCCGGATCGTAGCGCGGCGCCGTCGCGCGGGAGATGGTGGCTCACGTTGCCCGGGTGGGCTACTGTTCTCCCGCCTGGACTGTGCAGGGGGTAGATTCCGGTGATCTGTGCGAGCTGCGGCGCAGACAACGATGCGGGCCGCAAGTTCTGCCTCGAATGCGGTACGCCGCTCGCCGCCGGCTGTCCGGCCTGCGGCTCGCCGAACCCGCCGGCTGCACGCTTCTGCGGTGAGTGCGGAGCCCGCCTGGCCGGGACGGCGGCAACCGCGCGCCCCGCGAACGATCCCGGCCGCCCGCGCATCCCTCGCCCGTTCCAGCCGTGGCTGAGCGGCGCGTCGTCTCCGTCCTCTTCGCCGACCTCGTGGGCTTCACGACGATCGCCGAGAACCGGGACGCGGAGGAGGTCCGCGACCTGCTGTCGCGCTACTTCGACCTTGCCCGCGGGATCGTCGAGCGGCACGGCGGCACGATCGAGAAGTTCATCGGCGACGCCGTGATGGCCGTCTGGGGCACCCCGACCAGCCACGAGGACGACGCCGAGCGCGCCGTGCGGGCTGCCCTGGAAATCGTCGGCGGCGTCCGAGGACTGGGTCCCATGGTCCAGGCGCGCGTGGGCGTCGTGACCGGCGAAGCAGCGGTGACCATCGGGGCGGTCGGCGAGGGCATGGTCGCTGGGGACATGGTCAACACCGCCAGCCGGCTTCAGGGCGTCGCGCCGCCCGGTGTCGTGCTTGTCGGCGAGGCGACGATGCACGCGGCCTCCCGGGCGATCGCCTTCGCCGAGGCTGGCGATCAGCTCCTGAAGGGCAAGGACGCGCCGGTGGCCGCCTGGCGCGCCCTTCGGGTCGTCGCCGAGCGCGGCGGCCGTGGGCGGGCCGAGACGATCGAGGCACCCTTCGTGGGGCGAGACGACGAGCTGCGGCTCCTCAAGGACCTCTACCATGCGACCGCCCGGGACCGGCGCGTCCGGCTGGTCTCGGTCACCGGCCAGGGCGGCATCGGCAAGAGCCGGCTCGCCTGGGAATTCCTCAAGTACATCGACGGCCTCGTCGAGACCGTCTACTGGCACCACGGCCGCTCGCCCTCCTACGGCAGCGGGATCACGTTCTGGGCGCTCGGCGAGATGATCCGCGAGCGCGCTGGGCTCGCCGAGGCGAGACGACGAGCCGACGACCCGCGCCCGGATCGCTGAATCCGTCGCCCGCTGGATCCCGGACGAGCAGGAGCGGCGCTGGATCGAGGCATCGCTGCTCGCCCTGCTCGGCGTGGCCGACCCGCCGGCCGGCGGGCAGGACCGCCTCTTCTCGGCATGGCGCACGTTCTTCGAGCGGCTCGCGGCCCACGACCCGGTCGTGATGGTCTTCGAGGATCTCCAGTGGGCGGACAGCGGCCTGCTCGCCTTCATCGACCACCTGGTGGAATGGAGCCGCGGCGTCCCGATCTACGTGGTCGCGCTCGCCCGCCCGGAGCTGCTGGAGTCGCGGCCGGACTGGGGCGCCGGCAAGCGAAACTTCACCAGCCTCACGCTGGAGCCGCTCTCGCCCGAGGCGATGCGGGCGCTCCTGGCAGGGCTCGTGCCCGGACTCTCCGCCGAGGCCGCGACGCGGATCGTGGCGCGCGCCGACGGGGTTCCGTTGTACGCCGTGGAGATCGTCCGGATGCTCGTGGCGCAGGGTTCCCTGAAGGCAGCCGACGGGGCCTACCGGCCGGTCGGCGACCTGGCCGACCTGGCCGTGCCGGAGACGCTCCACTCGTTGATCGCGGCGCGCCTCGATGGCCTGGACCCGGCCGACCGGGCCCTCCTGCAGGCAGCCGCGGTGCTGGGCCACACGTTCACGGTGGACGGCCTGGCCGCCGTGGCGGCGCTCGACGCCGGCGACGTGGAGCGCCGCCTGCTGGCGCTCGCTCGCCGGGAGCTCGTCACCCGCGACCTGGACCCGCGATCCGTGGAGCGCGGCCAGTTCGCGTTCGTCCAGTCGCTGGTCCGCGAAGTGGCCTACTCGACCCTCTCTCGGCGCGACCGCAAGTCTCGCCACCTCGCGGCGGCCCGCCATTTCGAGACGCTCGTGGACCAGGAGCTGGCCGGGGCTCTCGCGAACCATTACCTGGCTGCCTACCGCAACGCCGTCGAGGGCCCGGAGGCCGAGGCGCTTGCCGCTCAGGCGCGGATCGCGCTCCGGGCGGCCGGGGACCGGGCGGTCGCGCTCGGCGCGCAGGAGCAGGCGCTCGGGTTCTACCGCGACGCGATCGAGGTGACCTCCGAGCCGGTCGACCGGGCGATCCTGCTGGAACGGGCCGGCACGGCGGCATCCGCCGCAGGATTCCACGAGGAGGCCGAACGTCTCCTGGGGGAGGCCATCGGGCTGCTCCGGGCCGCCGGCGATCGAAGCGGCGCAGCGCGGGTCAGCGGATGCCTGGCGGACGCGATGTTCGGGCGCTACCGCCTGGACGCCGCGCTCGCGCTCGTCGAGGCGGCCGCCACCGAGTTTGCCGACCTCGGTGAGGACCCCGGATACGCCTCCCTGCTCGGCCAGCTGGCCCGCTTCCAGATGCTCCGCCAGATCGACTTCGCGTCCGCCGTGGCCACCGCGGACCGCGCCCTGGCGATCGCGGAGCGCCTCGACCGCGTCGACCTCGTGGCGGACGTGCTCGTCACCCGCGGCACAGCGCTCATCAGCATGGGCCGCGCATACGAAGGGATCGGCTGCCTCGAGACGGCTCTGCGGCTCGCCGATCAGCATGGCCTGTTCGACACGCAGATCCGGGCCCGGATCAACATGGGCGGGCCGCTCACCGACCGCGATCCGCGGGCGGCGTTCGAGGTCTCGCGGATCGGGCTGGAGCTGGGCCGGCGGTTCGGCCATCGCCAGGGCGTCTCGATGCTCATCGGCAACGCCAGCGTGGCGCCGCCGAGTGCGGGGAATGGGACTGGGCACGCGCCGAGCTCCGCACCGGGCTGGAGGAAGCGGCCAGCGACGAGGAGCGGGTCCTGCTGCTCAGCTTCCATGTCCAGGCGCTCGTCGAGGACGGAGCGCCAGGCCGATGCCGAGATCGACGAGGTCGAGCGCTGGCTGGGAGTGCGCCTGGAGGAAGAGCCGCACCTGGCGTCGAACTTGAGCAGCATGCTGGTCAACTCGCGCGCTGCAGCACGGCGACCTGGCGACGGCTTCCTCGCGCTCCCTCGAGGGCGGCCGCCTGGACCCGTACAACGCGGCCGGCTCCTTCACCGAGGCGACGTTGTTCGCGCTCCTCGCCCGCGACCGCGGCCTCGCGGAGGCGAGCATCGCAGCGCTCCGCGCCACGGCCTCGCACGCGGCACTCGCCGGGTTGGTGGCCCGGGTCGGCGAGGCGGGCATCGCCGCCCTGGACGGACGGGTGGACGCGGCGCGGGCCGGGCTCCTGGCTGCCTACGCGGCGCTCCGGGACCTCGGCGCGGCTCGCAAGCAGGCGATCACGGGCCTCGCGATGGCGATATTGCTGGGCACGGGCGACCCCCAGGTCCGGGCCGCGGTCGATGAGAGCCGGCAGCTGCTCGAGCGGATGGGCGCCGGCCTCTGGCTCGGCCTGCTCGACGACGCCGAAGCCGGCCAGGTCGCTGCCCCGGCGGCGCGTCCGGCCGCCGCCACGGCCCGACGTGCGCTCGACTGCGCCCGTACCCGCGGACCAGGCATGACCACGACCGGCGCCGGGCCGACCCTTGCCCGGCAATTCGCCTGACCGACCTCACCGACTGCGGCGGCTGCGCGGCGAAGCTCGGCGCCGACGTGCTGGCGGACGTGCTGGCCGGCCTGGGCGCCGGCGCCGGCGCGGCGTCGGCGGACCTCATCGCCGGCCTGGACCCGCCCGACGACGCCGCGGTCTACCGGCTGACCGACGAGCTCGCGGTCATCGGGACGGTCGACTTCTTCCCGCCGCTCGTGGACGACCCGCGGACCTACGGGGCGATCGCCGCCGCGAACGCGTGCTCGGACGTCTTCGCCATGGGAGGGCGCGTGCTGTTCGCGCTCTCCGTGGCGGCCTTCCCGGAGGCGATGGCCCCGGCCACGATGGCCGCCATCGTCGCCGAGGCGCCGCCACGGTGGTCGCCCAGGCGGGCGGGACGCTGGCGGGCGGCCACACGATCGTCGATCCCGAGCCGAAGTTCGGGCTGGCCGTGATCGGCATGGCGCACCCGGACCGGCTGCTGCGCAAGGGCGGCGCGCGCGCCGGGCGACGTGCTCCTCCTCACGAAGCCGCTGGGCACCGGGCTCCTCGTCTCGGGTGCCCGGCAGGGCCGGACGTCGCCCGACGATCTGGCGGTGGCGATCGCCTCGATGCGGACGCTGAACCGCGCGGCGGCCGAGGTGCTCGTCGCCACCGGCATCCGCGGTGTCACGGACGTCACCGGCTTCGGCCTGCTGGGCCACGGGCTGGAGATGGCGCGGGCGTCGGGGACACGCCTCGTCTTCGACGGGGCCGCGCTGCCGGCACTGCCGGGCGCGCTCGCGCTCGCGGCCGCCGGCATCGAGACGGGCGGCGCCGGCCATAACCGCCGCTTCGTCGCGCCAGCGCTGGACGTCGGGCCCGGCGTCGACCAGTCGCTGGTCGCGCTGGCCCACGACCCGCAGACGAGCGGGGGGCTGCTGGCGGCCATCCCGGCCGACCATCTTGGCGACGTCGAGGCGGCGCTCGCGGCGGCCGGCGTCCCGCCTGGCGCGTCGGCCGCGTCGAGGCCGCCCCGAGCGCCCGGGGTGAGCCTCGCGTAGGGAGCCGACCGACTCAGTTCGCCGCGGGACCGCTCGGTGGCCGGCGCCGCTGCGCCGCGTACCATGGCCGGGTGTCCTTCGACGAAGCCCTGGCGATGACGCTCGACGGGAGGATCGATGACGCCCTGTCGATCCTCGCGATCCAGCGCGAGGCGCTCGATCGCCGGGCGGGCGGCTCCGCGGTAATGGGACCGCGCCTCGTCCCCGGGTCGGACGCCACGAATCGGCGGCGGAGACGAGGGTCAGCATGAATCGATTCCGGCTCGCGATCGCGATCGTGCTGCTGGCCGTGGGCCTGCTCTGGGTCGGCCAGGGGCTGGACCTGCTGGGCGGCAGCGCGATGAGCGGCCAGCCGTTCTGGGCGGTGGTCGGCGGCGCCCTGGTCGTCGTCGCGGCCGGGGTGGCCTGGACGGCCCGGCGGACGAACGGCTGACGGTACGAGCCTGCCCCTGAAGGCGCGCGGGCGAGGGCCAGCTGGTGCCCCATTCCCCATTCCCGCGGTTGCGCCGCTACACTCGCGCCACAGGCCGCGCGACGAGGAGGAGACCCCCATGCCAAAGGGCTACGTCCGGCTCACCACCCCGCTGGTCCGCGACGGCGATCGGGCAACCGGCACCCTCCGGCCGGCGAGCTGGGACGAGGCGCTCGAGCGCGCCGCCAGCGGTCTCCGCGAGGTCCGCGACACGCGGGGCGGGACCGCGATCGGGATCTTCTCGTGCTCCAAGTCGACCAACGAGGTCAACTTCGCCGCCCAGAAGCTGGCCCGTGCGGTCCTGCACAGCAACAACATCGACAGCTGTAACAGGACCTGACACGCCCCGAGCGTCGCCGGTCTGGCGACCGTCTTCGGTGCCGGTGGCGGCACCAGCTCATACCGGGAGATCGAGGAGACGGACCTCGTGATCCTCTGGGGCTCGAACGCGCGCGAGACCCATCCGATCTTCTTCCACCATCTCCTGCGCGGCATCCGGCGGGGCGCACGCCTCTTCGCGGTGGACCCGCGCCGCACGAGCAGCGCCGCCTGGGCGGACACCTGGCTGGGGCTCGACGTCGGGAGCGACATCGCCCTCGCCAACGCGATCGGGCGCGAGATCATCGCGGCCGGCCTGGAGAACCGCGCCTTCATCGAGCGCGCCACGAGCGGCTTCGAGGCCTACCGGGAGCGGGTCGAGCCGTACACGCTGGAGTTCGCCGAGCGGGAGACCGGCGTTCCGGCGGCGCGCATCCGCGAGCTCGCCCACGCCTACGCGACGGCGCCGCGGGCAGTGATCTGCTGGACCCTCGGCATCACCGAGCACCACAACGGCGCGGACAACGTGCTGGCCCTGATCTCGCTCTCGCTCCTCACCGGCCACGTCGGCCGCTACGGCAGCGGCCTCAATCCCCTGCGGGGCCAGAACAACGTCCAGGGCGGCGGGGACATGGGCGCCCTCCCCGACCGGTTGCCGGGCTTCCAGCACGTGGAGCAGGACGCGCTGCGGGCCCCGTTCGACGCGGCCTGGGGCGTCGCGGTGCCGCCGAAGCGCGGCAAGCACATCTCCGCCATGTTCGAGGCGATGGAGCAGCGCGACCTGACGGCGCTCTACGTGATCGGCGAGAACCCGGTCCAGTCCGAGGCCGACCAGGCGAAGGCGATCCGGCTCCTGTCCGGCCTCGACCACCTGGTCGTCCAGGACATCTTCCTGACCCGGACCGCCCAGCTCGCCGACGTCGTGCTGCCGGCGGCCGCCGCGTGGGCCGAGACCGAGGGGACCGTGACGAACTCCGAGCGGCGCGTGCAACGCGTGCGGAAGGCGCTGGATCCGCCGGGCGAGGCGCGCGACGACCTCTCGATCATCTTCGGACTGGCTCATCGCCTGGGCGCCGACTGGGGCGAGCCGTCCGCGGAGGCGGTCTGGGACGAGGTGCGGCGGCTTTCGCCCGCCCATGCCGGGATGAGCTACGCCCGCCTGGAGTCCGAGGGCGGCCTCCAGTGGCCCTGCTACGACGAGACCCACCCGGGCGAGCTGTTCCTGCACTCGCGGCTCTGGGAGGACCCGATCCTCGGCAACCGGGCGCCGTTCGTGCCGGTGGACCACGACCCTCCCGTCGACCGGCTGGACGCCGAGTTCCCGATCCGGCTGACCACCGGTCGCCGGCTCGACAGCTACAACACCGGGGTCCAGTCGGGCCGCTACCGCTCGCCCCTCCGCCGCGGGGAGTCGCTGGACCTCTCGCCGGAGGACGTGGCGAGCCACGGGCTGGCGGACGGCATGCGAGTCCGGGTGGTGAGCCGCCGTGGGACGGTGGAGGCGCCGGTCCGCATCGACCCATCCCTGCGCCCGGGCCTCGCATTCATGACCCTCCATTTCCAGGACGAGGTCGCGACGAACCTTCTCACCATCGACGCGGTCGACCCGAAGTCCGGCACCGCCGAGTTCAAGGCAACCGCGATCCGGATCGAGAAGCTGCCTGCCGAAGCAGCCGGATCCGCAGGTCTCGCCGGCGCGGCCCGCGCGACCGCCGATCGGGAAGCCGCCGGCCGCGCCGCCACATCCGACGCGAGGGAGCCCTGATCCATGGATCTCGTCACGCTTGCCCCGCGCGCCACGCCCGAAGAGCGGGCCGCCGTAGACGTGGTCCTGGGCGCGCCGGCCGGCCGCTGGGACGGAGGCGAGCGCGCGGACCCCGAGGGCGGGCGGGTCGCCATCGGAGGACACGCCGCCCGCGAGCGCCGCCACTTGCTGCTGCCGGTGCTGCACGCCATCCAGGCCCGGATCGGCTGGATCAGCCGGCCCGCCCTCGAGTACGCCTGCCGCCGGCTGTCGATCCCCCCGGCCGAGGCCTACGGCGTCGCCACGTTCTACAGCCTGTTCTCCACGACGCCCCGGCCACCGGTCGTGGCGCACGTCTGCGACGACCTCGCCTGCCGGATGGCGGGCGCGGAGGATGTCTGCGCTGGCCTGGAGCGCGCCGCTGGGCCCGGCCGGGATGCCGGCGCTGGGAGGCGAAGCGACCTGGCTTCGCAGCCCATGCCTGGGCCGCTGCGAACGGGCGCCGGCGGCGCTCTTCACGGTCGCCGGGCTTCTGCCGGAGACGCATCGCGGCCGCGCCCGTCGACGCCGCCGGGATCGTGACGCGCCTGGAGCGGACCGCCGCCGGCCGCCGGCTCGTCCCGGCTCCCGCCGACACCGAGCCCGACGAGGAGCGGCGAGCGAACGTCCGGCGCTCCGTCCCCCAGGCCGGCGAGCCGGGCCTGCGGATTCTCGGCCGCGTCGGCGTCACGAACCCACGGAGCCTGGAGGACTACGTTGCGTCGGGCGGCTACCAAGGCCCTGCGGCGTGCCATCGAGATCGGCCGCGACGCGGTGATCGCCGAAGTCACGGCTTCCGGCCTTCTTGGCCGCGGAGGCGCGGCGTTCCCCACCGGCCGCAAGTGGGCGGCGGTGGCGGAGCCAGCCCGGCCAGCCCCACTACACTGGTCTGCAACGCGGACGAGTCCGAGCCCGGGACGTTCAAGGACCGCGTGCTCATGGAGGAGGACCCGTACGCGATCGTCGAGGCGATGACGATCGAGGGATTCGCCACGGGCAGCGCGCGGGGTTTCCTGTACATCCGGGCGGAGTACCCGCTCTCCGCGGCGCGGATGAGCCATGCGCTCGCGCACGCACGGGCGGCCGGCTACCTCGGCGACGACATCCTGGGCTCGGGCTTCGCGTTCGACATCGAGGTCCGACGCGGCGCCGGCGCCTACGTCTGCGGCGAGGAGACCGCGCTCTTCAACTCGATCGAGGGCACGGCGCGGCGAGCCTCGCAACAAGCCGCCGTTCCCCGTCGAGGTCGGGCTCTTCGGCCGGCCCACCGCGGTGAACAACGTCGAGACGCTCGTGAACATCCCGGGGATCGTGCTCGACGGCGGCGCCGCCTTCGCCGCCATCGGGACGCCGGGGTCGCGCGGATCGAAGCTCTTCTGCATCTCGGGCTCGTCCGACGCCCGGGCGTCTACGAGGTGCGAGTTCGGTGCGACGCTCGGCGACGTGATCGTGCTCGCCGGCGGCGTGCCGGCCGGGCCACGAGCTGCGCGCGGTCGCTGCTCGGCGGGGCGGCCGGCGTGTTCGTCGGCCCGACCTCGCTCGACCTGCCGCTGACCTTCGAAGCAACCCGGGCCGCCGGCGCGACCCTGGGCTCCGGTGTCGTGGTCGTCTTCGACGAGACCGCCGACCTGTCGGCGCGCTCCGCGCGGATCGCCGCCTTCTTCCGCGACGAGTCGTGCGGCCAGTGCGTCCCCTGCCGGGTCGGCACGGTCCGCCAGGAGGAGATCCTGGCGCGCCTCGCGTCCGGCCGGCCGAACGGCAGCCCGGCCGACGAGCTCGCCCTGCTCGCGGACCTCGGCCGGGCGATGCGCGACGCGAGCATCTGCGGCCTCGGCCAGACCGCGTCGTCGGCCATCGAGTCTGCGTTCGGCGCGGGCCTGGTCGCACTCGGCGGACGTGCGGAGGACCACCCGTGAGCGACGAGATCGCCCGCATCTTCACGACGCCCCCGGCCCGCTCCGCGCGGGCCCCGGGCCCGCCGCCGCTCGCGGCCGTTCCGAGCGGTCGAGCTCACGATCGACGGGCGCGCCGTCCGCGTCGCGGCGGGCACCACGATCCTCGAAGCCTGCCGCGCCGCCGCGATCGACATCCCGACGCTCTGCTTCCTGGAGAGCCTGACGCCGGTCAACGCGTGCCGCGTCTGCGTGGTCGAGGTCGACGGGCGCACGCACGCTCGTCCCGGCGTGCTCGCGCCGGGTGGAGCCGGGCATGGCCGTCCAGACCGACTCCGAGCGGGTGCGCCACAGCCGCAGGCTCGTGCTCGAGCTGCTCGCCTCGTCGGTGGACCTCTCGACGGCCCCCGGGGTCGCCGGGATGCTCGCCGCGTACGGCGCGGATCCGGCCCGCTTCGGCCCGTCCGCCGAGCCCGCAGCCGCCGGCGAGCGGGCCGCGCACCATCCGGGCCACCACGAAGCGTCGGACGGGTCCGACGGCGGCCACGGTCGCCCAGCCGGTGCATGCTGGACAACGAGCTCTACGTCCGCGACTACGCCCGGTGCATCCTCTGCTACAAGTGCGTCGAGGCGTGCGGGGTGGACGCGCAGAACACGTTCGCGATCGCGGTCGCCGGGCGCGGGTTCGACGCCCACATCTCGACCGAATACGACTCGCCGCTGCCGGCCTCGGCCTGCGTGTACTGCGGCAACTGCATCGGGGTCTGCCCCACCGGGGCCCTCATGTTCCGCTCGGAGCACGAGATGCGCGCGGCGGGCACGTGGGATGAGGATGCCCAGGTTCGAACCGACACGATCTGCCCCTACTGTGGCGTCGGCTGCACCTTGACCCTCCATGTCCAGGCGGGCGCCATCGTGAAGGTCACCTCGCCGCTGGACGCGCGCCATCACCGAGGGCAACCTCTGCGTCAAGGGCCGCTTCGGCTTCACGTTCGTGGGCGGGGGCGACAGCGGGTAGGTCCGACGGGGTGAGGCGGGCCTCGCCCGGGTCGCGTCAGCCAAGCGCGACCCGCTCCTCGCCCGTGTAGACGTTGAATCCGTCACCGCGCAAGAACCCGATCAGGGTCATCGACAGCCGGCGCGCGGCGTCGACCGCCAGGTCGCTGGGAGCGGAGATCGCGCGCCACGATCGGGATGCCGGCAACCGCCGCCTTCTGCACGATCTCGAAGCTCACCCGGCCGGACACCAGCAGGACCCGGTCCTTCAGGGGCAGGTCCCCCGCCAGCAGCGGCGGCGCCCACGACCTTGTCGAGCGCATTGTGCCGCCCGACGTCCTCCCGCAGCAGCAGCAGGGCGCCCTTCGCGTCGAACAGCCCCGCGGCATGGATTCCGCCGGTCGCCTCGAACAGCTCCTGGGCCGCCCGGAGGGCGGACGGGAGCGCGACAAGCATCGCCGGTGTCACCACCGGACCGGGCGCGGGTGGGTCGCAGCGCACAGCGACCTGGTCAAGCGACGCCTTGCCGCAGATCCCGCAGCTCGCGGACGCCACGAAGTTCCGGCCGCTGATCGCCGTCGGGTCCAGCGCCCGCGCCAGGTGCACCGTGACCTCGTTCTCGGGCTGCGCGAGCGTGCCACGTCGCCGACGGTCGTCCGCTCGACGTCACCTGGCGCGATGAGACCCTCGGTGACCAGGAACCCGACCGCCAGCTCCATGTCGTGGCCGGGCGTGCGCATCGTCACCGCGACGCTGACCGGCGCGGCCCCGTCGGGCCCGACCGCCCGGATCTCCATCGGCTCCTCGCCGACGATCCGGTCCGGGCGGACCACCGCCTTGCCGCCACGGACGGCGACCACCCGGACGCCCCTGGCCGATCGTGCGGGGCCGTCCAGCCACTCGGTCATCGGCCCTCCCCGCCCGGAGCGACCCGTCTTCGGGCCGCGATCCGTGTCGGCCAGTGTAGCCGCGGATCGTGGCGGGTTGCGCGGGGCAGAAGTCGCTGCACGAGCGGGCCGGCCGGTAATCGTTGCCCGATGTGCATCCGGTCGATCTGTTCGCCGTGGGCGACGCCGGTGCGCCCGTTGCCGGGAATCGAAGAGGCCTCCGGCATGCCGGAGGCCTCGTGATGCTGCGCGTTTCCGCGCCGGCGCTCAGGCGCGTCGGAGGGCGAAGCAGTCGCTGCAGTAGACGGGCTTGCCGCTCGTGGGGCGGAAGGGGACCGGGCCTCCTTGCCGCAGTTGGAGCAGGTTGCCGTGAACATCTCGCGGGGGCCGCGGGAGTATCCGCCGCCGCTGCCACCGCCGTAGCCACCGGCGCTGTCGCCGTAGCCACCGCCCCGATTGCCGAAGCCGGTACCGCCGCCGTAGCTGCCGCCGCTGTCACCGCGGGCCGCCTTGCGGCTCGCGCGGCAGGACGGGCAACGGCGCGGCTCCGTGAAGCCGCGGGTCGCGTAGAACTCCTGCTCACGCGCTGTGAAGACGAAGTCCTGGCTACAATCCGCGCAGGTCATCACCTTGTCGCTGTACAAAGAAAACCGCTCCTCTGTGCTCGCCGGCGCCCGCGACCCTTGACCGACTGTCTCGCGGGAGTCCGTGAGTGGGAGCGATCGTGTCTGCCGGAATTCCTGTGCCCGCCGTGCGGGCTTACGCGTGCACGTTAGTTGATCCGCGACACGATGGGAAGAGGGTACTTCAGGGGCGCGATTTGTGCCGGCGGCGTGGGACCGCACGGCGGTGGAAGGCTGGCGTGCGGCCACGACCGTCGGAGGAAGTGCGGGCGACATCGTCTCGACAGGAATCGCCTGCCGCCGCACCCGCAATCCGGGCCGACCGGCCCGCATGGAACGGCCGGTCCGGCGGGTGTCACGCGATCCCGGCGGGTCCACACTGAGGACCATGACGAACGCATCTGGGGATCTGATCGCCGGCGGCCCTGCGCTCCGCGAGGCGGCAGCGAGGCTGGCTCGCCTGGGTTTCCTGGTGGTGAATGGCTCCCACCCGGAGGCGACGGGCTCGGCCCAGCTCCTGGTGGCGTTGCGCAGCCAGCCGACCCTCGAGCATTTCGACCCGGAGTGGGTAGAACACTGGGTCAGCAGCGCGGGACAGGGCGCCTGGTAGAGATCCGCCGCTCCGCGCCCACCCTTCTCAGCAAGCCCTTTGCATGGGGAACGATCCGCGCGGTCGACCGGGTGGAGGCGTCCAACTCGTTCCTGACGTTCGGCGGTGACGTCACGGTCGCCGCCGTCGACGCCGACCATGACGATCGTGGTCTTCGACTCGCCGGCACCGATCCTGCGCTCCACCGGCCACAGCCAGTCGGTGGACCCGCTCACCGGCCAGGTCGGCGCCTTCTTCGCCAAGATGAAGGTGCCGATCGACTTCCAGGACGGCGCGGAGCCCCGGATCGCGGCGATGGCGCCTAGGGCACTCTACGGGGCGATGCTGGCGGCGCTCCAGCGACGCTACGCCCAGCGGGAGGCCCTGCGTGTTGCGCACCCGGCGATCGCCGCGTGGGCCGGGCGGGAGGCGCACCGCATGCGCGAGGAGCACCGGGCCGACTGGGACGCCGGCGATGCGCTGACCGCGGACCTCGGCCTCGACCGCGACTGAGCGCGACCCACCCAGGGTCCGCCCGGCGGTCAGTCGCGGCGCCTCGACGCCAACACGCTGCTCCCGGCGCACGCGGACCAAAATCGGATGCCGTCGAGGACACCGTCCGCGTACGCCTCCGGCGACCAGTACACATCGTCGCCAACCGCGTCGCGGAGCTCGGGGAGGGCATTGGCCACGACGGTGCCACGGAACCCGGAGGTCAGGAGCTCGGCATCGTTGCCAGAGTCGCCGAACGCTAGGACGTCGGTCGGCGGAATCACCCATTCGCGCGCCAGGAAGCTGGCGGCCGCGCCCTTGCCGGCGTGCGGCGGCAGGAGGTCGAGGTAGAGCCCGCCGCTATAGACGAGCGTCGCGGGCAGACCGGCGTCTCCGAGGGCGCGCTCAATGTCCGTGCGCTGCGTCGAGGTCATCGCTCGCACGTGATAGCTGGCCTTGAGCCGTGACTGGAAGATGTCGGCCTGCGGCTCGAGCCACGTCAGTGGCCGAAGCGCTTCCCGGACGCGGTCAGCCTGCCAGCCGTCGAATCGCCCGGACCAGCCGGGCCACGGGCGGCCGGCGGGATCCCATATCTCCACCCCCACATCGGAGATCACGGCGTCAGGCTGCGGCAGCGACCCGGCGTGGACGAGGTCCTGGACGGACGCGACGGACCGGCCCGAGGCGTAGATCAGGCGATGCTCGGCCCGTCGCGGGGCGAGCCACGATCGGAATCGGGCCAGGGCGGGATCGTCCCCCAGGAGCGTCCCGTCCAGGTCTGCTACGACGACCCGATGGGCATCCATTGGACCTCCGGGTCGTCAGCCCCGACCTCTCTGGTTCGGGGGCCATGATCCTGAGGCGACCGGCCGGCGCGCCGCGACTCACCGACATCCTGGAGCACGCTCATGAGCTGCTGGGCGATCCCGTTCCAGGTGGAACGTGGCTCGGGCCCGGTGCGATCCGAAGCGGGCCAGCTGGCGGGCAATGCGCGGGTACCGGAGGACGGTCAGATCGCGTGCCCGAAGGCCGGTGGGTCCTGCGGGTCCGCGTAGAGGGCCTCGGTTCCCCAGGCCACCATCTCCCACAGCCCGCCTTCGGTCGTCACCACCACGGGTGTCCCGCAGGCCATCGCCTCGACGGCAGTCATGCCGAACGGCTCGTACCGGCTGCTGAGGGCGAAGACGTCCGCCGCGCGATAGGTAGTCGGCGAGCATCTCGTCGGGCACGTAGTCGTGGAAGAGCATCCGGTCGGCGATACCGAGCTCGGCAGCGAGCAGCCTGAGCTCCTCGACCTGCCGCGCCTCGCCCGGCGTCGGGCTCGTCGAGCCGATGGCGAGCATGAGCCGGGCGTCCGGCAGGCGCTCGAAGACGGTCGGCATCGCCCGCAGCAGCAGGTCGTAGCCCTTGTTGGCCGCGACCCTGCCAAGCGCCAGGACGAGGCGGCCGTCGACCCCGAGGTCGTGCTTGATCGCCTGGCGGGTGGCCGCCGAGACCGGGAAGTAGCGGGCATCGTCGTAGCCGGGCGGGATGACGGCGATCTTGCCGGCCTCCACCTCGTACTCCCCGTCGAGGAGGATGTCCCGCTGCTGCGGCGTGGTGGCTATGATCGCGTCCGCCCGGTCGTAGATCGCCCGCTCGTCGCCGGATCCGTCTCGCGAAGTTGTATTGCCGGTCGAGGTCAGCCGGGTCGCCGTCCATGTTGTCGCGCTTCCACGAGCCGATGGAATGCGGCGTGTGCAGGTGCGGAATCCCCAGGCGGGCCGCCAAGGCATCACCGGCCAGGCCGGCATCCCAGTAGTGGCTGTCGATGAACGCGTAGGCGTGGCCGTGGCGTGCGATGTATGCCTCCGCATTGGCGACCCACTCGAGGGATCACGTCGCACATCCACTCCTTGCGGATGAGCTGCGGCCCACCGCAGGGGATGCGCACGATTCGAACCCGCTCGCCGAGGCTCTCGATCGCCGGCTGGTCCTCGAAGCGGCGAGTGTAGATGTCGACGCGGTAGCCGAGCCGCGCCAGGCATTCGGACAGCCTGAGGACGTAGACGACCTGCCCACCGGTGTCCGGGAGCCCCATCTCCGCCTGTCCCGCCACGTAGCCGTGGATGGAGATCATCATGATTCGGCGGGCTGCGCGTGCTGGCATGGGCGATCCTTTCTCGCGGCGGGCGACTGACACCGCGCGCGGCGAGGAGATCAGCGATTCACCGGGAAATGCTAGCCTGCTGGCAATGATTTGTCTTGCACGGCTGGGCGCGTGAGAGGGGACGGCCGGCCCAGGCTGCACCTGACACCCCCATCGGGCTGGATCGACGACCCTAATGGGCTGGTCTTCTTCGAGGGCCGTCTCCACGTCTTCTTTCAGCACAACCCGGACGCGCCGCGATGGGGCCGGATGCGGTGGGGACATGCCGCCAGCCGGGATCTCGTCACCTGGGAGCAGCTGCCGATCGCCCTCGAACCTGGCGCTCGCGGACCGGACCGCACGGGCTGCTGGTCCGGCACGCTGGTCGTGGACGACGCCGGCGTCCCGACCATCTTCTACACGGGCGTGGCCCCCACCCGGGGCGTCCTGCACGCCTCGATCTGCCGGGCCACCAGCCGGGACGGACTTCGAACTTGGACGAAGGACCCCGGCGGGCCGGTCATCGGGGGGCCCCCCGCGGGCATCCGGGCGGATCGCTTCCGCGACCCATTCGTATGGCGGGACGACGAGGGGTGGGCGATGCTCCTCGGCGCGGGCACGGTGGGCGGCCACGGGACCGTGCTGCTGTATCGCTCGGACGATCTCCGGGACTGGCGGTACGCCGGACCGTTCCTCACGATCGATGCTGCCATCGCCGGCGATCGCGACGTCGTCGTCGACGACGTCGACAGCCCGGTCTGGGAGTGCCCCCAGCTGGTGCGGCTCGACGGGCTGGACCTGCTCATCGTGTCGGTGGTGGACCGGGCACCGAACGTCCGGCCTGCGCACATCATCGCCTTCACCGGCCGCGTCGTGGGTCAGCGCTTCGAGGTCCACCACGCGGAGCGGCTCGGGCTAGGACCAGACTCGTACGCACCGGCAACCGTCACCGCCCCGGACGGGCGCAGGCTGCTCTTCAGCTGGATCCCGGAGGACCCGCCGGCCCCTGAGTCCCTGCGGTCGTGGGCCGGGTGCCTGACCCTGCCGCGCGTTCTCAGCCTCGACGACAAGGGGGGCCTCCAGATCGCCCTGGCGGACGAGGTTGGGCGATCCGCGCGCGCACCGATCCGTTTGCCGGACGTGGTGGTCCCGGCCGGCGAGCCGTGGACCAGGAGGTTCCAGGAGGCGACGTTCGAGCTCCGGGTCTCGATCATCCCGGACGACGCGGTATCGATCCGGATCGACGTCGGCGGGAGGTTGGGGACGGCGGCGGACATCCGCTTCGACCCCAGAACGCGACGGTTCTCCGTTTCCCGTACCGGGCGCGTGATCGTGGCGGGACGCGATCCGCACGGTGCGTGCGTCCTGCCCCCGACGCCGGATGGGGCGATCCGCCTCCGCCTGCTGCTCGACGGATCCGTCCTGGAGCTTTCGGCGGATGACCGGGTGATGGCCACCGCGCGACTGCCGGGTATGGAAGGCGGCAGTCGATGGATCACGTTCACGACGTTCGGCGGGGCGTGCCGCCTGGTCGACGTTGGGGTCTCGACGTTCCCCACCGCCTGACTCAGCGCCTCTCCGGCCGGACGTCCCTGCCGTCGCGATGGGTGGCAGATCGGAGGCGCGGCGGGTGGTAGATCGGACGGGCGGCCCAGCGGACTACACTCGGCCAATGGAGCCATTCACCCGCGAGCAGCGCCGGTCCCTTCTCGACGCAGCGTCGGACGAGCGGATCCTCGTCCTCGACGGGGCCATGGGGACGCTGATCCAGCAGTACCAGCTCACGGAGGCCGACTTCCGAGGGACGCGCTTCGCGCGATCATCCGCGTGACCTGCGCGGCGACAACGACCTGCTTTCGCTCACCCGGCCCGACGTGATCTCGGCGATCCACGCCGCCTACCTCGACGCCGGCGCCGACGTGATCGAGACGAACACCTTCAACGCCACGGCGATCAGCCAGGCCGACTACGGGCTGGCCCACCTGGCGCGCGAGATGAACGCGACCGCCGCCCGGCTGGCCCGCACCGCCGCGGACGCGGCCGAGGCGCGCGACGGCCGGCCGCGCTGGGTCGCCGGCTCGCTGGGACCGACGAACCGGACCGCCTCGATCTCCCCGGACGTCGCCGACGCGGCGGCCCGCAACGTCCGCTTCGAGGAGCTCCGGGCGGCCTACGCGGACGCGGCGCGCGGCCTCATCGAGGGCGGCGCGGACCTGCTCCTGGTCGAGACGATCTTCGACACGCTCAACGCCAAGGCCGCGATCTTCGCGCTCGAGGAGGTCTTCGAAGCCGCCGGGCTGCGGCTGCCGGTGCTCCTGTCCGGAACCATCGTCGACCTGTCCGGGCGGACGCTCTCCGGGCAGACCCCCGAGGCGTTCTGGTACTCCGTCCGCCACGCCCGGCCGTGGAGCATCGGCCTCAACTGCGCGCTCGGCGCGACGGCGCTCCGGCCGTTCGTCGCGGAGCTGGGGCGCGTCGCGGACGTGCGCGTCACCGCCTACCCGAACGCGGGCCTCCCCAACGAGCTGGGCGGCTACGACGAGGCGCCCGACGAGACGGCCGGCGTCCTGGCCGGGTTCGCGCGCGACGGGCTGGTCAACCTGGTCGGCGGCTGCTGCGGCACGACCCCGGCCCACGTCCGGGCGGTGGCTGCCGCCGTCCGGGGGATCCCGCCGCGCGTCGTTCCCACGCTCCCGCGCCGAACGCGGCTGGCCGGCCTCGAGGCGGTGGAGATCGGGCCCGACTCGCGCTTCGTCAACGTGGGAGAACGGACGAACGTCACGGGCTCGCGGGCGTTCGCGAAGCGGATCCTCGCCGGCGATTTCGAGGCCGGCGTGGCGATCGCGCGCGACCAGGTGGAGAACGGCGCCCAGCTCATCGACGTGAACATGGACGAGGCGATGCTGGACTCGGAGGCGGCCATGACCCGCTTCCTGGACCTGATCGCCGGCGAGCCCGCGATCGCCCGCGTCCCGGTGATGATCGACTCGTCGAAGTGGTCCGTGATCGAGGCGGGCCTGCGGTCGGTGCAGGGCAAGCCGGTCGTCAACTCGCTCTCGCTCAAGGAGGGGGAGACGCCGTTCCTCGACCCAGGCCCGCCTGGCGCGCCGCTACGGCGCCGCGGTCGTGGTGATGGCCTTCGACGAGGCCGGCCAGGCGGACAGCGTGGAGCGCAAGGTGGAGATCCTCGCTCGCGCCCATCGCATCCTCGTGGAGCAGGCCGGGTTCGACGACGAGGACGTCATCCACGACCCGAACGTCTTCGCCATCGGGACCGGGATCGAGGAGCACGCCGGCTACGGCACCGCCTACATGGAGGCGACGCGCGCGCTGCGGCGCCGCTTCCCGCACTCGCTGGTGAGCGGTGGCGTCAGCAACGTCTCGTTCTCGTTCCGCGGCAACAACCCGGTCCGCGAAGCGATCCACGCGGTCTTCCTCTACCACGCGGTGTCGGCCGGGATGGGGATGGGGATCGTGAACCCGGCCGCGCTCGCGATCTACTCGGAGATCGAGCCGTCGCTCCGGGAGCGCGTGGAGGACCTGGTGCTCAACCGGCGCCCCGACGCGACGGAGCGACTCCTCGCCGTGGCGGACACGGCGCGCGGAGGCGCCCACGGGAGCGGCCCGGACCAGGCCTGGCGGGGGCTGCCGGTCGAGGAGCGGATCACCCACGCCCTGGTCGAGGGAATCGCCGAGTTCGTGGTGGAGGACGTGGAGGAGGCCCGCCTGCGCGCTGCTCGGCCCCTCGACGTGATCGAGGGGCCGCTCATGGCCGGGATGGATCGCGTCGGCGACCTTTTCGGGGCCGGCAAGATGTTCCTCCCGCAGGTCGTGAAGAGCGCCCGGGTCATGAAGACCGCCGTGGCGCATCTCGTCCCCTTCATCGAGGCCGAGCAGCAGGCGGGCGGCCGCGCGCCCCAGGCAAAGGGCAGGATCGTGATGGCCACGGTCAAGGGCGACGTTCACGACATCGGCAAGAACATCGTCGGGCGTCGTGCTGGGCTGCAACAACTACGAGGTCATCGATCTCGGCGTGATGGTCCCGGCGGCGAAGATCCTGGCCACGGCCCGGGAGGTCGGCGCCGACGTGATCGGGCTGTCCGGGCTGATCACGCCGTCGCTGGAGGAGATGCGCCACGTGGCCGGCGAGATGGAGCACGAGGGCTTCACGATCCCGCTCCTGATCGGCGGGGCGACCACGTCCCGGGTCCACACGGCCGTGAAGATCGAGCCGGCCTACGGCGGCCCCGTGGTCCACGTCGTCGATGCGTCGCGGGCCGTGGGCGTCGTGGGCGCACTGCTGGGCGGCGAACGTGAGGCGTTCGCGGCGGGTATCCGCGCCGAGTACGCGACGGTGCGAAGCGAACGGGGTGACCGCCGCGCCCGGGAAGCTCGCATCCCGATCGAGGACGCGCGCGCCAACCCGCAGCGGGTCAACCTCGACCTGCCCGTACCGGTACCCTCGTTCATCGGGGTCCGCACCTTCGCCAACCACCCCCTGGCGGACCTCGTGCCGCGCATCGACTGGACCCCGTTCTTCGCGGCGTGGGAGCTCAAGGGCCACTACCCGGAGATCCTCGCCGACGCCCGGGTCGGTGCCCAGGCGCGCTCGCTCCACGCGGACGCGGAGGCGCTTCTCGAGCAGCTGGTCGCCGACGGGCGCCTGAAGGCGAGCGCCGTCGTCGGCTTCTGGCCGGCGAACGCGGTGGGCGACGACATCGAGCTGTACGGCTCCCGGGACCGGAGCGGGGTCGTCGCCGTCCTGCGAACGCTCCGCCAGCAGCAGCAGAAGCCGCCCGGCCGACCGAATATGGCGATCGCGGATCTCGTCGCGCCGCGGGAATCGGGCGTCCTCGACTACGTCGGCGCCTTCGCGGTGACGGCCGGCCACGGCGTCGCGGAGACCGCCGGGTCCTACGAGGCCGCCCACGACGACTACCACGCCATCCTTGTGAAGGCGCTCGCCGACCGGCTGGCCGAGGCCTTCGCGGAACGGCTCCACGAGATGGTCCGGCGGGAGCTGTGGGGCTACGCGCCCGACGAGGCACTCTCGAACGCCGACCTGCTGGCTGAGCGCTACCAGGGGATTCGCCCGGCGCCCGGCTATCCGTCACTGCCCGACCACACCGAGAAGGAGACCCTCTTCGCGCTCCTGGAAGCCCCGGAGCGGGCCGGCATGACGCTCACGGAGTCCATGGCGATGCGCCCCGCGGCGTCGGTGAGCGGCCTCTACCTGTGGCGGCCGGAGTCGGCCTACTTCGGGATCGGGCGGATCGGGCCGGACCAGCTGGAGGACTACGCGCGGCGCAAGGGCCGGCCGCTTGCCGAGATGGCCCGCTGGCTGGCGCCGAACCTGGACGACTGACCGTATCGGCCCGCCGGGAAGCTGCCCGGGCGGCCGGTGGCCGGCAAGGGCCACCACCGGGATGAGGGTACCGAGACGGTCGGAGCAGAAGGGGGCACACATGGCAGGCTCGTCGTGGAAGAAATCACCGCCGGAGCTGGTCGCCGCGTTCGCCGAATGCGTGCGCGGTCACCCCGAGCTTGCGATGCGCCAGATGTTCGGCTATCCAGCCGCCTTCCTGGGCGGCCACCTGACGACATCGCTCCACCAGGATCGCTGGATCATCCGGCTCGCGCCCGCGGACGAGGTCGCCCTGCGCCAGCTCGGCGGCAAGGATTTCGAGCCGATGCCGGGCCGGCCGATGCGCGGCTACACGACCCTCCCCGACGCGATCATCGCGGACCCCGCCGCCCTCGACGCCTGGATCGCGCGGGCGGTCGCCAACGTCCGGACGCTTGCTCCGAAGTGAGCCAGGCTGGCCGCGCGGACGCTGCGGTCGGGTGCGACGCCCTCGCGGTGTCCTTCCAGGCCCTCCCACGCCGCGACCGATCTGGCGTCAGGCGGGCAGCGCGACCGGCTCCAGCGGCACGTCCCAGTGGGCGTCCAGGAGCGCGAAGCGGCGCTCCTCCTCGGCCCTGTAGGCGGCCTGGTCCGGGAAGAGCCGCGCGGCGATCTCCGCCTCGGCGTGGGCCTCCATCGCGGCCCAGTCGCGGTAGACGATGGTGACCATGACGTCCCAGTCGGCCCGGCCGTCACCGTGGAAGCGCGGCACGTCCAGCGTGACGTCGAGGAAGCGGCCGCTGTGCAGCTGCTCGCGCAGGATCGGCCAGTGGTTGCGGGTGAAGAGCTCGATGAACTCCGCGTGGCTGCCCCAGCGGGTCCGGTAGTAGTAGGCGACGCGGACGGGCGACTCGGCCATGCTGGCCTCCTGCGAGGGATGCTGGACGGGACGATTCTGGCGCGAACGGCGCGCCCCTGCGCGCTACCCTCCCGGCAGGAGGATTTCGCCGATGCTCGTCACGCTGGTCCACGTCCACGTGCTCCCGGAGCATGTCGCCGACTTCATCGAGGCGACCCGGCCGAACCACGCCGGGGCCGTCGCCGAGCCGGGCTGCTTCCGGTTCGACGTCCTGCAGGCGCCCGACGACCCGACCCGGTTCGTGCTGTACGAGGCGTACCGCGATGCGGCTGCCGCGGCGGCGCACAAGGAGACGGCCCACTACCTGGCCTGGAAGGCCGCGGTCGCGGGCTGGATGGCGGAGCCGCGCCGGGCCGAGCCCTTCATCGGCCTCATGCCCGACCTCCCGTGAGCGGCCCGCTCCCGACCGGGCCGGCCGCGGTCGGCCCGATATCGCTCGGGTCGTTCGGCGTGGCCCGCCTGCCGCGGATCGTCTTCGGGGCGGGCCGGATCGCGGAGCTGCCGTCGATCGCGGCGGGGTACGGGACGCGCGTGCTCCTGGTGACCGGCGGCCAGTCGTTCCGGGAGGGTCCCCGGTGGACGCCGCTCGTCGAAGGGCTGGAGGCCGCCGGCCTGGCCTGGGACCACCTGGCCGTCTCCGGGGAGCCGGGCCCGAGTCTCGTGGACGGCGCAGTCGCGGATCGCCGGCGCGACCCCCCCGACGTCGTGGTCGGGGTCGGCGGCGGCGCGGCCCTCGACGCCGCGAAGGCGATCGCCGGCCTGCTCCGGAGCGGCACGTCCGTGCTCGACCACCTCGAGGGCGTCGGGCGTGGGCTCCCCTACCCCGGTCCGGCGACGCCGTTCATCGCCGTGCCGACCACTGCCGGCACCGGCAGCGAGGCCACCAAGAACGCGGTGATCTCCGGCCGCCTGCCGGGCGCTGCCGCCGACGACCCGCCGTTCAAGAAGTCGTTCCGCGACGAGCGGCTGGTGGCTGCGGTCGCGCTCGTGGACCCGGACCTGCTGGCCGGCTGCCCTCCGACCGTGATCGCCGGCGACGGGATGGACGCGCTGACCCAGCTTCTCGAGGCGTTCACCAGCACCGGCGCCTCCCCGTTCACCGACGCGGTGGCGCGCAGCGGACTGGCCGCGATCGGCGCCGCGCTGCCCGCCTGGCACGCGGCCGTGCTCGCGGGGACGGCGGCGCCGGAGACCGCCCCCGAGCGGGCGGCGATGGCGTGGGCGGCGCTCTGTTCGGGGATCGCGCTCGCGAACGCCGGCCTGGGCGCGGTCCACGGGCTGGTCGCGCCGCTGGGGGCGCGGTTCGGGATCCACCACGGGACGGGCTGTGGGGCGCTCGTGGCCGCCGTCGACCCGCGCGAACCTCGCCGCGCTCTCGGAGCGCGCCCCCGCGTCGCCGGCGCTAGCGCGCTACGCCGAGGCGGGGCGCCTGCTGGCCGGCGATCCGTCCCCAGCGACCGGCGCACCGAACGACGACGCCGCCCGCCATGCCCTCCTGGCAACGCTGGACGGGCTCACGACCGCCCTGCGGATCCCCGGGCTGGGTGCCTGCGGGGTGACCGCCGACGCGTTCCCGGCGCTCGTCGCCGAGAGCCGCGGCAGCAGCATGCGGACGAACCCGGTCGTCCTCACCGACGCGGAGATCGGGGCGATCCTGGCCGCGTCGCGCTGAGCGCGTCGCGCTGAGCCACGGGCCGGAGGGCCGCGTCAGCCCTTCAGCGAGGGACTGCGTCATCTCCGCCGGCTTCACCCAGGCGTCGAACTCCTCGGCCGTCAGGAAGCCGGAGGCAATCGCGGCGGCCCGGAGGGTGGAGCCCTCATGGTGGGCAGCCTTGGCGATCTTCGCCGCCTTGTCGTAGCCGATGTGCGGGGCGAGCGCGGTGACGAGCATGAGCGAGCTCGCCACGTGGTCCGCGATTCGACCCTCGTCGGGCTCCAGGCCCTCGATGCAGTGCTCGCGGAAGGATCGGCACCCATCGGTCAGCAGCTCGATCCCGTGGAGCAGGTCGTGGGCGATGATCGGCTTGAACACGTTCAGCTCGAAGTTGCCCTGGCTGCCCGCGATCCCGATCGCGACGTCGTACGCCATCACCTGGACCGCGACCATCGTGAGCATCTCGCTCTGGGTGGGGTTCACCTTGCCCGGCATGATCGACGAGCCCGGCTCGTTCTCGGGCAGGCGCAGCTCGCCCAGGCCGGCCCGCGGCCCGGAGCCGAGCCAGCGGACGTCGTTCGCGATCTTCATCAGGCTGGTGGCGAGGGTCTTCAGGGCGCCCGACGCGAACACGGTCGCCTCCTGGCCCGCGAGCGCGGCGAACTTGTTCGGTGCGGAGACGAACGGGAGGCCGGTCAGCTCCGCGATCCGCGCCGCCGACCGGCCCGCGAACTCGGGGTGGGCGTTGAGCCCGGTCCCGACCGCGGTCCCGCCCAGGGCGATCTCGTGAAGTCCGGGCAGCACGGCCCGGAGGCGCGCGAGGTCGCCGTCGAGCATCGCCACGTAGCCGGAGAACTCCTGGCCCAGGGTCAGCGGGACCGCGTCCTGGAGGTGGGTCCGGCCGATCTTGACGATCCCCATCCACGCCTGCGCCTTCGCGTCGAGGGCGTCGCGGAGGGCGGTCACCGACGGGATGCAGGCGCAGCTCGATCTCCGTCGCCACGGCCATGTGGAGCGCGGTCGGGAACGTGTCGTTCGACGACTGGCTCATGTTCACGTGATCGTTCGGGTGGACCGGGGTCTTGCCGCCCCGGACGCCGGTGGACAGCTCGTTGGCGCGCCCGGCGATCACCTCGTTGACGTTCATGTTCGACTGGGTGCCCGAGCCGGTCTGCCAGACCCGGAGCGGGAACTCGGCGCGAGCGTCCCGTCGGTCACCTCGCCGGCGGCGCGGACGATGAGGTCGCGCGTCTCGGCCGGCAACAGGCCAAGGTCAGCGTTCACCTCGGCCGCGGCGCGCTTGAGGATCCCGAACGCGTGGATGATCGGGAGCGGCATCGTGTCGCGGCTGATCGCGAAATGGTGGAGCGACCGCTGCGTCTGGGCGCCCCAGTAGTGGTCCGCCGGGACCTCGATCGGCCCCATCGAATCGGTCTCCGTGCGGGTCGGGCCGAACGGGCGCGTTGGGATCGACAACGGTCATCGCGGTGCCCCTCGACTGCGTCGGTGGTCGGGTCAGGTGCGGGCGCGGACCGGCACGGCGTCACCCACCTGCGACGCCTTCGGCTCGGGCAGGACGGCCGGCGCTCCCTCGTCGCCCGGGAGGGCCGGCAGGAACGGCGCGAGCCCCACCAGCAGGGCGGTGGTCTTGAGGTCAAGCCAGGCCAGCGCCAGCGTGCCGGCGACGATCACCGTCCATGGCCGGTTCGTGCGGGCCCCCCAGATGACGAGCAGCGCGGCGCCGAGGACACGGGCGACCGTCGCGACCGGCGCCGGCCTGCCGGTGACCTCCAGGATCGATCTCGGCCAGTCGAACCAGAGCCCCGGCGAATAGGCGAACGAGACGACCACGATCAGGGCCGTCGCGCCCAGCGCGATCGCCAGGTTCCTCCATTCACGTCGGGCCACGAACCAGAGCAGCCCGATGCCCGGCGTCACCTTGGTCAGGAGCACGAACGACCAGGCCGCCGGCTTGCGGAACCCCAGCACCATCGCCGCGGCCATCAGGATCTCGATGTTGCCGAGGTAGGCGTCCCACACGACGGGGAAGAAGACGAGCAGCGCCAGCGACCAGCGCCGGCCGAGCCACGCCACCACGAGCGCCAGGAAGCCGAACCAGCCGATCGCGAAGACCGGCCAGGGCAGGAGGTGGAAGAGCGAGAAGAGCTGGGCGACGGCCGGGCTGTAGCGGAACGCGCCGTACTGGTCAGGGCTGAAGTCGAAGTGGTAGGGGGCGCTGGGGTTGACCGCCCAGTAGGCGTACGCGTCGTAGGCGACCCAGGACCCGCCATAGGCCGCGAACCAGGCGAGCACGGCGATGCCCGCCAGCGAGAGCCGGTCGCGAAGCACGACCGGGTCCAGCTGGCCCAGGAACTCCAGCGCCCGCAGCTGGAGGTCGCGCACGCCGACCCCCACGCGCGCGGCGGTACGAAGGCCAGACACGTGATCCACCGAATGGCAGCCGAATCACGCCGCCCTCGACGGCGCGACCGGACGGACAGGAGTCTACCGCGCCGGCGCCGCGACGGAGCAATCCGGCGACGCGGCAGCAATCCGGAACACGGGATTGGCAGCGGGCACGGCTGCCGTACACTGCGTCCTGCCGGGCGATCGAGCGATCGCCGCACCAGCGAGGGACGAATGACGAAGGACACCCAGGGCCGGCCGACGCCGGCGCGGACAGGGCGGACGCGCTAGATGCCGCCCCGCAAGCGCAAGATCACCTACCCACCCGCCCGAACCGCCAACCGGCCGGGGCCGCCGCCGGGACTTGCCGGCGAGCCGTATGTCCGCCCCACCGTTGTTGCGATCGATCTCTCCGCCCGGGCCGGCCGGCCGGGTCTCGCGGTCGGGGATCGCGTCCGGATCGGGGGCAGCGGACTCTACGCCGGTGAGGCAGCGGTGATCGAGCGCTTCAGCAATGGGGCCATCCCGGCCGCCGTCGTCCGGACCGAGGCGGGGCGCACGCGCCAGGTCCGCACCATCGACCTGCAGCCGATCCCGCCCGAGAGCTGATCCCCGCTCGAGGCACGCGGGGATCATCCCGCGGGTTCCCGCCCCAGGCCCTGGAGGTACCCACGATGGCCGTGAGCGAGCACGCGGGCCTGCCGGCGAAGCCGTCGCTCCTGGTCGACGTCGATCGGCTCGTCGCCGCCTACTACGATCGCCGGCCCGACGTCGCGATCCCGTCCCAGCGGGTCGCCTTCGGGACGTCGGGCCATCGCGGCTCGTCCCTCACGACCTCGTTCAACGAGGCGCACATCGTCGCCACGAGCGCGGCGATCTGCCGGTACCGGCGCCGCGAGGGAATCGACGGCCCGCTGTTCATCGGCCGCGACACGCATGCGCTGTCCGGGCCCGCGTTCCGGACCGCCATCGAGGTGCTCGTCGCCGATGGCGTCCAGGTTCTGCGTGGATCGCGGGGACGGCTACACGCCGACGCCCGCCGTCTCGCACGCGATCCTGGTCCACAACCGGGGCCGGCGCGAGGGCTGGCGGACGGCATCGTCGTCACGCCCTCGCACAACCCGCCGGCGGACGGCGGCTTCAAGTACAACCCGCCCACCGGCGGGCCGGCCGACGCGTCGATCACGGGCGAGATCGAGCGCGAGGCGAACGAGATCCTGGCCGGCGGGCCGGGCGACGGCATCGACCAGCGTGGGTCGGGTTCCGTTCGAGCGCGCCCGCCTGGCGACCGGCGCCTACGACTTCATGGCGACGTACGTCGCCGATCTCGGCTCCGTGGTCGACATGGATGCGATCCGCGCGTCCGGCCTGCACCTCGGGGTGGACCCGCTGGGCGGCGCCAGCGTGGCCTACTGGGGCGTTATCGGCGAGCGCTACGGCCTGGACCTGACCGTCACGAACGATCGGGTCGACCCCCGGTTCGCGTTCATGACGGTCGACTGGGACGGCAAGATCCGGATGGATCCGTCCTCGCCGTACGCGATGGCCAGCCTGGTGGATCTCAAGGACCGGTTCGATCTCGCTTTCGCCAACGACACCGACGCCGACCGGCACGGCATCGTCACCCGCAGCGCCGGCCTCCTGAACCCGAACCACTTCCTGTCCGCCGCGGTCGCCTACCTGTTCGGCGGCGCGCGCGACTGGCCGGACGAGGTCGCCGTTGGCAAGACGCTGGTCTCGACCAGCATGCTGGACCGCGTGGTCGCGTCGCTGGGCCGGCGCCTGCTGGAGGTCCCGGTCGGCTTCAAGTGGTTCGTGGACGGCCTGCTGGACGGGAGCGTCGGCTTCGGCGGCGAGGAAAGCGCGGGGGCGTCGTTCCTGCGTCGCGACCGGTCCGTCTGGACCACCGACAAGGATGGCCTGATCGCCTGCCTGCTGGCCGCCGAGATGACCGCCCGGAGTGGTCGCGATCCGGGCGAGGCCTACCGCGAGCTGACGGAGCGGTTCGGCGCGCCCGCCTACCGGCGAATCGACGCTCCGGCGAGCCCGGCGCAGAAGGCCGTCCTGGCGCGGCTCTCACCCGAGCAGGTCATCGGCCACGCAGCTCGCCGGCGAGCCGATCACCGCGACGCTCACGACCGCTCCCGGCAACGGCGCCCCGATCGGCGGCCTGAAGGTCGTCACCGAGCACGCCTGGTTCGCGGCGCGCCCTTCCGGCACGGAGAACGTCTACAAGGTCTACGCCGAAAGCTTCCTCGGCGAGGTGCACCTCGCCCGCGTCATCGAGGAGGCCCAGGCGGTGGTCAGCCGCGGCGCTCGGGTAGGGGGCGCGTCGCCGGCGGTACGCGGGCGTGTCGCCCGGCGGCCGCGACCTCCTACTGCACCTGGACGCGCAGCATCCAGGCGTGCTTCTCGAAGACCTCGCCGCGAACGCGAACGGCTCAGCCGATCACCAGCCGCCCGATGAAGATCCCGGCGACCGCGGCCGCCGCCGCGATCGCCAGCGTCTGGATCGTGGTCACCAGGACCTTCCGTGCGTGATCCGAGCGCGGCCCAGCCCCAGGATCAGAGCAGCACCGTGGTCATGACCAGCGACACGGCCCGAGCGGCGTCCATGTCGAGCAGGGCGAACGGAAGCACCGGCGTGGCTGCTGCGATCAAGTCCGCGATGAACATCCAGGTGGCATGGGCCCACGGGGACTCGCGAGCCTCGGGCCCCAGTCCGAGCTCGAACGCCGCGACGAACTCGAGCAGCGCATCTGGGTGCGTCGCGAGCGCGGCACCGGTCGCCTTCGCCTCTGCGTCAGAGAAGCCTGCCCGTCGCAGCCGCTCCTCCGCGCGCCGCACGACTGACGCGCTGCCGCGGCTGATCCGGCGCCGCGCGTCCGCCCGGAGCGCCGTGCTCCGGTCCCGGGTTGAGACGACGTCGAGATACGTCCCCGCCATCATCGAGACCGCGCCGGCCGCCGCTCCGGTCGCCCCGGCCAGCAGGACCACGTGGGTGTCGCTCGTGCTTGCCGCGACGCCGAACACGAGCCCGGCGATCGAGACGGCCCCGTCCTCCATCCCGAAGGCCACGTCACCGATCGAGGTCTTCAGGGAACGAGAATCCGAGACACTGGGCCGCGGCGCTGCGGGGCGAGCTCCGTCGCCGGGGGTTGCCTCGATCCGGGCGGCGTTCCCGTCCCATCGCCGGCCGCCGGCTCGCCCCCAGCCCGGCCAGGCCCCGCCATCTGCGTCATCGCCTCCGCCGTTTCACCGCCGCTCGTCGGCGTCCTCGGGTGGAAGGGTAGCCGAAGCAGGGCGGGCGACAGGTCCGGGTGGGTCCGTGGCGGGCACGCCGCAGGAACGGGCGCGATCCGGTCAGGCCCTCCGCGCGGACCCGGACCTGTTTCGATTCTCCGCCGCCCGGTCCACGCCGGCGAGCACGCCGTCCACCTGGCGGCGTAACGTCGGACCGTCGCGGTTGCTGGCCGTCAGCCGGCGTCCTCGGTTGTCGATGCGACGCTGTCCTGGATCCGATGGAGCTGCTCGATGTAGGCGCGCAGTTCCGCGTCCGAGAAGGTGCCCATCCAGGCCTTCTCGTGGCGATGGACGAGCGTCCGAAGCGCCTGGACCACGCCCAGCCCATCAGGTGTGATGTCGACGACGAGGCTGCGGCGGTCGGCCGGGTTCGCCGAGCGGCGCACGTACCCTGCCCGCTCGAGCAAATCGACCAGGCCGGTCACCGTGGCGCGCGTGACGATGAGACGCTCGCCGAGCTCCGAGGGCGTCATCGACCCGTGGTCTCGGAGGATGCCGAGGACGAGGCCGCCCGCCGCGCTGACGCGGAGGGGCCGGAGCAGCCGCCCGATCTGGTCGAAGAGCATGTCGGCCGTGCGCATGGTGTTCATCACGGCCTCGGTCGCCAACACGTTCGCGTCCGGAGTCTGGTCGTAGAAGTCGTCGGGCATCTGGATCTTGGTCACGAGATGATAATAAGGGTATTGACAATACGGCTGCAAATCATATAGTTCGGGGCCTAACGACCGGCGCAGAGCCCGGTCCGGGCGAAGGGGGTCTCGAGATGGTCAAGGCGATCGTTCAGCACCACGTGGCCGACTACGACCGTTGGCTTCCCGTCTTCACGGAGCATCAGGCCGTCCGGCGAGGGCATGGCGCGACGGGTCACTCGATCAACCGCGCCGTGGCGGACCCCAACACGATCGTGGTCGTGAATGACTTCGCGACGCTCGAGGGTGCGCTCGCGTTCACGCAGGATCCATCGCTTCCCGATGCGATGGAGCGCGGCGGTGTCGACGGAGCGCCGCAGGTCTGGATCGTCGACGAGGCCGAGGCGAAGCAGTACTGATCCAGCGTCCCCGGCTGGACACTCGCCGGGGCGCGGTCCCGACCAACGCGTGGCCGGGTGCGGCTCCGAGAGGCGCCGACCCGGCTACGCGGATGAGCTGAGCAGCAGCAGGGCCACGTAGGCGACGACCACGGCGACGGCCACGTACACCCAGACGGGTAGGCGGCGCCGGATCGGGCGAAGTCGCGGAGCCGCCTTCCCGCCGCCGCTGTTCAAGTCCTGGCGGCCTGATCCACCCGGGCCGGTCTGGCTGCGGAACGTGTTCGGAATGCTCTGATCGCGAAGGATGTTCGGTCGGACCTCGGCGGATCCGCTCGGCCTGTACGTCATGCGACGCCTCTCCGCTGCCGGCCGGAAACGGCCTGGCACCCGCCAAGCCTGCCACCGGAACGCAACGGCTGCAGGAGACGCTCGCAGCCCTCGTGGGACGTCGTCCCAGCGACGCGATCGACCGCGGCGTGACCTCCCTGACGTCCGCCCGGCACTTCGCGGGACCAAGTGGCTACCGCAGATAGATGTGGATGGCACTGCATGAATTGCCGAACGGCCCTTGGAGGCAGGCGGGCCACGGGACCATGGTTCACGTGTCGGGGTGTCGATGCCAGGGACGGGTCGAGGCGCGGGCCGATCGGGTCGCCGGACCGCGCGGAGTCGCTGGCGAATCTCGGTTCGTCGGCCCGGTGGAGGCGCACCATGGCGCTCCAGCATCCAACCCTCGGGAAGAGGGTGGCGTCCAACCAGGATCTTGTCCGCGCCCTCCTCATCGTGGCGGCTGTCATCGTGCTGATGATCGTCCTGACCGCGGTCTTCGGGGTCAACCAGACCGGCCCGTCCTACCAGATCGTGCCGGATCCGGCCAGCGGTCTCGGCCTTCCGTTCTGACCGGCACCCCCCGCACGGCGTCACCGGCACGGCCCTCGTCTCCGCCGGCGTCGCCGATTGGCCACGCGCCCAGGGCGGCCGTGGGCCGTCCGACACGGGCGGACCGCGCCCTGCGGGCGAGCGCTTGAGCTAGGCGCGTTGATCCGTGCTTGGCTTCTCCCACAGGTTCACCCCGCTGTCGACCGCGTAGAGGTCGATCTCGGCGAGCTCGTCAAGGGAGAAGGCCATGCCCGCCAGCGCCCCGACGTTTTCCCGTACCTGCGCCGGTGAGCTCGCGCCGATCAGCGTCGAGGTGACCCGCGGATCGCGCAGCACCCACGCGTAGGCCATCTGGGCCAGGGTCTGGCCGCGCCGAAGCGCGATCTCGTTGAGTGCCCGGACCCGGGCCAGGTTCTGCTCGCTCAGCATCTCCCGCTCGAACGAGTCGCCTCCGGGGCGGTTGATCCGCGCGTCGGCCGGGATCCCGTCGAGGTACTTGCTCGTAAGCAGCCCCTGCGCGACCGCCGTGAACGCGATCATCCCGGCGCCGACCTCCTCGAGCGCGTCGAGCAGCGCCGGCTCGACCCACCGGTTGAGGAGGTTGTACGACGGCTGGTGGATCAGCAGCGGCACACCCTCCGAGCGCAGGATCGCGGCCGCTTCGCGCGTCTTCGCCGCCGAGTACGACGAGATTCCCACGTAGAGCGCCTTGCCCTGCCGGACGGCCGTGGCGAGTGCCCCCATGGTCTCCTCGAGCGGCGTGTCGAGGTCGAACCGGTGCGAGTAGAAGATGTCGAAGTAGTCCACCCCCACGCGACGAAGGCTCTGGTCCAGGCTGGCCAGCACGTACTTGCGCGACCCGCCGCCCCGCCCGTACGGTCCCGGCCACATGTCCCAGCCGGCCTTGCTGGAGATGATCAGCTCATCGCGGTGCGCCGCGAGATCCTCGCGCAGGATGTGCCCGAAGTTGCGCTCGGCGCTGCCGTAGGGCGGGCCGTAGTTGTTGGCAAGGTCGAAGTGGGTGATCCCGAGGTCGAACGCGGTGCAGACGATCTCACGCTGCGTGGCCCGGGGCGTGTGGTCGCCGAAGTTGTGCCACAACCCGAGCGAGAGCAGCGGGAGCTGGAGGCCGCTCCGACCGCAGAAACGGTAGGTCATGCCCTCGTAGCGTCCGGGTGCGGGCAGGTAGGTCATGGTCGGTCCTCCGGCGTGGGGCGGGCACCTCGACGAGGCTCCTCGATCAATGGGCGTCTGCGACGGGACCACCAGGGGCATTCGCGCCCCTCGCGGGGCACGCAGATTGTCCCCCGGGGACGAGCGGCCCGTGATGGCGCGCCCGCACCGCACCGCTTCATGGTACCTGCACTTTCACGTAAACGGCAGGGTTGCGCTAGGATTCCCGCGTGAGCCCCAGGAGTCTCCAGAAGGCGGCGGCGCGCCTGCTCCGGCGCATCGACGGGCGGTCATGACGAACCCAGTCCGGCAGCGCGTCAACCCGGTGCATGCCGAGCTACCGGTGGTGGGTGCTGGTCGTGACGAGCATCGGCGCCCTGATGGCCTCGCTGACCGGCGGCACGCTGATCATCGCCCTGCCGGACATCCTGCGCGACCTCCACACGGACATCTTCAGCCTGCTCTGGATCGTCGTCGGCTACACCCTCGTGGCGACGGTGCTGGTCCTGAACGCGGGGCGGGTGGCCGACATGGTCGGTCGCGCACGCTCGTACACACTCGGCTTCGCCATCTTCACGGCTGCGTCCGTCTTCTGCGCCCTGGCACCGGACGCAACCCAGCTGATCGCCTGGCGTCTCGTCCAGGGCGTCGGCGGCGCGCTCCTGATGGCCAACGCGACCGCGCTGGTCACCGACGCGTTCCCGCGCATCGAGCTGGGCAAGGCCCTCGGCATCAACGCCATGGTTGTCGGCGCGGGCGCGATCATGGGCCCGATCCTCGGCGGCTGGCTGACCGGCTTCGGCTGGCGGACGGTGTTCTGGTTCAACGTCCCGATCGGGCTCGTCGGGCTCGTCGCGGCCGGCTTGATCCTGGTGGAGCAGGGAACGCGCGACCGGCGCGTGGAGATCGACTGGGTCGGTTCCCTCCTCTACTTCGTCGGCCTCATGGGGCTGATGATGTCCCTGGCCTTCGGAGGCGTGTACGGCTGGACGACCTGGTGGGTCATCGGCGGGTTCCTGGCCTTCGTCGTGGCGGCGCCGATCTTCCTCTGGGTAGAGGCGCATCACCACGCCCCGTTGCTGGACTTGTCGCTCTTCCGGGACCGGCTGTTTGCGATGGGCAACCTGACCGGCTTCCTCAATGCGATCGCTCGCAACGGGGTCCTATTCCTGCTGGTCTTCTACCTCCAGGGCGCCCGGGGCGAGGACCCGGTCACGGCCGGGCTGATGCTGGCGCCTCTGGCGATCGGCCTCGTGGTGCTCTCGCCGATCAGCGGCGTGCTGGCCGACCGCTACGGCTCACGCGCGCTCGCGACGGCGGGCATGGTCATCACGGGCCTGGGCCTGGCGGGGCTCATGACGCTGGGCGCGACCACCCCCTACTGGCAGCTCGCGCTCTGGCAGCTGGTTGTGGGAGCGGGCTCCGGGATCTTCAACTCGCCCAACACGAGCGCGGTCATGGGCGTCGTGCCCCCGAACAAGCGGGGCGCCGGCGCGGGCACGCGGATGATGCTGATGCAGTCCGGCTTCGTCGTGTCGATCGCGCTCGCGATCGGGCTGGTCTCGGCGTCGATGGATCCGAAGGTCCTGGTGGCCGTCTTCTCCGGCACGCAGATCGGCGGGAGCGGGATCAGCCTGGCTCCTTTCATCAACGCGCTGCACCTGGCCTTCCTGGCAGGCGTGGTCGCGAGCGCCCTGGGGGCGGTCGCCTCCCTGATGCGCGGCGAGCACCGCTCCTACGAGGGCACCGACGAACCGATCAGGCTGGAGCGACGAACGGGCGACGTGATCGCGGGCCCGACGGGCGGCTCAGCTGGCAGCCGTCCACTCGAGGCCCAGGCGGGCCATGGTCTCCGGCGTCGGGTTGCCCGTCCGCCCATCCCAGCCGGCCAGCCGGTAGTACTCGTCCAGGGCGCCCTCGAGCTCCACGGGATCCAGGGCGACTCCCGCGGTCGGCCCGGTCCCGCTGAGCGGCCGGAACATCTTGGCCGGCAGGCGATCCTCGCGGCGTCCGATGCCCTCCCGGGCGTTGAAGGCGCGCAGCAGGTTCAGCCGCCGCTCGCCGATCTCCATCAGCTCGTCGAGGTCGAAGTCGCTCCAGCCGGTGACGGCCCGCACGAAGTCGACGGTCTCCTGCGGCCCGTACAGGGTCCACGCCGGGCCCCACACGAACTGGCACAGCGAGGCCGTGTCGAGGAACGAGTAGAACTGCTGGGTCCGCAGGGCGAAGCGGACCTTCTCCGGGCCGAGCGACCCGAACTCCTGCGCCGCGTCGAACCCGAGCAGCTTCAGCCGGTCGAGCGAGAGCTCCGCGGCCCCCTCCTCGATCATCGGATCGTGCTCCGAGGACTGGTGGTCCGCGCCGAACGGGTTCACCGCGTAGATGACGCCGAGGGACCGCTTCGCCTGGGGCATGTGGGCCGGGGCCTCCGCTCCCTTGACCGTGATGAGCAGCTCGTGGCCCTTCCCGATCAGGTCCGCGGCCCGCCGCGAGCCGTTCGCCAGGATGTCGCCGAAGCCTTCGCGCCGGGCGAGCATCTCGGTCAGGCGGACCATCGCCGAGGCGTCGCCGAAGGGAGCCGGGAAGCCGATCTCCGACTCGGTCAGCAGGCCGCCCTCGAAGCATTCCATCGCCCAGGCGACGGTGGCTCCGGTGCCGATCGTGTCCAGGCCGTGCTCGTTGCAGATCTTGTTGGCGAGGGAGATCGCCGGAAGGTCGTCCACCCCGCAGTACGACCCGAAGACGCCGAGGGTCTCGTACTCGGGCCCGCCGTGACGAGGCTCGACTGGCCGGCCCTGCCACTCCGTTTCGACGACGCGCTTGCAGCGCACGGCGCAGGCATAGCAGGTGTCGCGGTCGGCCAGGATCGTGGCGGTCATCGTCTGACCGGAGATCGCCTCGTAGCGGTCGAACTGGCCGGCGTTGTAGTTGAAGGTCGGCAGGGTGCCGGCGGCGTGCTGCCATTCCAGGACGCCGGCGGTCCCGTCCGTGCGCAGGCCCAGGACGTCGGGATTGTTCGGGATCTCCGCCGCGCCTGCGCGCGCCAGCTGGTTGAGGACCGCCGCGTCCGCCAGGGGGAGCTTCTTGCTGGTCCCGCGGGCGACGATCGCCTTCAGGTTCTTCGAGCCCATCACCGCGCCCATCCCGGTGCGGCCGTTGGCACGGTTGGCCATGTTCATGATCGCGGCAAGGCGGACGAGCTTCTCGCCGGCCGGCCCCGCCTGGGCTACCTGGATCTTGTCGTCGCCGAGCTCGCGCTTGAGGATGTCGTCGACCTCGGACGTCGTCTTCCCCCACAAGTGGCCGGCGGGCCGCAGCTCCGCCACACCGTCGTGCAACCACAGGTAAGTGGGTTCGGCGGCGCGGCCCCGGATCACGATCCCGGTGAAGCCGGCGAAGCGCAGCTCGGCGGGGAAGAAGCCCCCGGCCTGGCTGTCGCCGATGCCGTCCGTGAGCGGCGAGCGAGCGTTGACGGTAACCCGGCTCTGGCCCGCGATGGGCGCCCCCGTCAGGAGGCTGTCCATGAACGTCAGCACGTTGTCCGGATCGAGGCCATCCGTGCCGGGCTTCCACCCCTGGAGGATGTAGTAGAGCCCCATGGCGGAGCCGCCGAGGTACTTCCGGTAGAACGACTCGGGGGGACGCTCGACCTCCAGCTCGCCCGTCGTGAGGTTGACGTGGAGGATGCGCCCGGTGAAGTCGCCTGGCATTCGCCTCCTCTCCGATCGTTCGAGCAGGCTGCGTGGTCAGCCGTCTATCCCGGCACATCTTCGTCCACCCGCGGCCCGGACACAACTCGGAGCCGGGTCGGGCGCGACTCCGTGCGTGCGCACCTGACGCGCCTGACGCACCCGCGCATGCCGCGCCGCACCTGCGCGCGGGAGGCGAGCCCCCCGGCGGGAGCGATGTCTTGACGCCGATCGAGCCCTCGCCCAGACTCGCGATCTTCACACCGGGTCGGCCCATCGGCGGTGCCGGCCCCGGATCAGCAAAGGGGGGCGCGATGAACCTGAACAGCATCCTGATCGGATCGGCGGATCCGCAGCGCCTGAACGACTACTACACGAAGCTCTTCGGTGCTCCGGGCTGGAACGAGGGTGGCTACAAGGGATGGCAGCTCGGCACGGGCTTCCTCACCGTCGGCCCGCACGACCAGGTCACCGGTCGCAACGCGCAGCCGGGGCGGCTGATCTGGAACATCGAGAGCACCGACGTGAAGGGCGATTTCGAGCGCTTCAAGGCGGCCGGGGCGACGGTCGTCCAGGAGCCCTACCAGCCCGGTGAGGCGCCCGACGTGTGGATCGCGACGTTCGCCGATCCGGACGGCAACTACTTCCAGCTGATGAGCCCGATGACGATGTAGCAGCGTCCCGGAAGTCGCGGCCGCCCCGGGATCACTCCCGCCGGGCGGCCCTCCCGGGGCCGGGCTCCACCCGCGGCGGTGCAGCGGCCGAGATCAATCCCGCCTGCTACAACAGGAGACACGAACGTTGGACAGGAGTCTCGTCGACCAGGTTCTCGGCACCGCAGCCAGGGTGCTGGCGAGCGGTGCCATCTCGGCGAATGGGCATGGCAATGTCAGCCTGCGGGTCCCGGGCGCGGACGAGATGTACTTCACCTCTGCCACCTCACTGAACGGGCTGGGACCCGACGGCATCGCTCGCGTGGCCCTCGACGGCACGCTCCTGGAGGGCACCTTGCCCCCGATCCAGGGAGCGGTCGTGGCGATGCACACCGCCATGTACCACGACCGCCCCGACGTCGGCTGCGTGATCCACACGCACTCGCCGTACGCGACGGCGTTCGCCGTTGCCAACCGCCAGATCGCCTGCTGGATTGAGGCGCTCGCGATGTTCGGGCTGGCCGCCGGCGTGCCGATCGCAACCTACGGTCCGCGGGGCTCGGAGCACGCGGTCGCCAACATCCGCGCTGCGGTGCGGCCCGGGGTTCCCGCCGTGCTGCTGGCGAATCACGGTGTGCTCGTCTTTCACCGGACCCCCGACCTGGCGGTCATGGTCGGCGGAGTCGTCGAGGAGGCCGCCCAGGCGGCGATCAATGCGGCGGCGCTGGGCGGTCCGGTCGAGATCCCGGACGACCTGCGAGCCGCGGCGCTCCAGCGGGCGATGACGTTCGACACCGCCGGAACCAGGACCGCCTGAGGCCGCGGCCATCGGGCGCGAGCCTTGCCGCCTCAGGGGAGGGCGATCGACCGGTCGACCCTTGGGTGCGCCGCCAGAACCGCCGTGAGATCGGCCGCCAATTCGTCTGCGGCCGACCCGGCCCTCGTCATGACCATGATGACCCGGGCCGTGTCCGGAATGCCCTTGAGGCCGCCGCCTGGGTGGAGCAGCACGGCCGGCAGCACCCTCGAGCGTGAGCAGGTCGCTGGGCTGCGCGCCGATCAGGCTTGCCACGCGCTCCGGCCGATGGGCCACCTCGCAAATCGGGTGGCCGATGGCGGCCAGCGAGGCGACGACGATGACGGTCGTCGAGGCGCTCGGGATGACCGGCTCGTGGCTCGCGGGTGCCTTGATCGCCATCCTGTGGGCGCCGTCGGCCTCCACCACGACGTAGTCAGCGCCGGTGGCCGCGAACAGGCGGTCGATGGCCCCCGGCGACGGGCCCACGATCTTGTCCGGGACGCGGCCGGCCGCGACGAACACCGGGAGCCCGTCCAGGACGGCAGCTTCTACGGCGGCCCCGACGTCGGCCGGGTCGACCGACCAGCAGATCGGTTCGCTTGGCTGGTCGGCGCCCACCCTCGTCGTCGTCGTGAGGATGACCCGGGCGCCAGTCCGGCTGAGGTCCTGGCCAAGGGCGAAGAGGATGGTCGATTTGCCGCCCGCGCCGACGATCGAGACGAGCTCACGGGGCGCAAGACCGAGCCGTTCGCGCAGCGACGGCGTCACCGGCTCGCGTTGTTCAGCCAGGCGAGGATTGCCTCGAGCGCGCCGCCTCCGACGGCGAGTGCCTTGTCCGAGATGTGGGCGATCATCGCGGGGTCGGCGCGGGGATCGACGTCGGCAATCTTCAATCCCACGGTCACGTGGCCGGGAGCGATCATCCCGCGGACGGTGCCGCCGATCTTCGCCGTGACCGGCGCGCTGTCGATCGTGCCCAGCTGCTGCCCGGCCGCGACGATCTCCCCGAACCGGACGGACCAGCTGAGGTCGCCCTCGCGTTGGGCGTGGAGGACGCGCTCCGCCGATGCACCCCCCAGCTCGCCCGGGACGCCCGTGTTCGGGAAGGCAGTTCCATCCCAGATCACGCTGCCGAGGCGATGGCCGCGCATCGTCTCGATCACCGCGTGGCAGTCCACGCCCGCGACGAAGCCGGGGCCGAGCCCGACGACGAAGGGAGCCTGGTCGATTCGGGTGTCGAGCGCTTCCTTGGCGAGGCGGGCGTCGACGAGCACGGATACCGGCTCTGGGAACACGGGCACGGCCTCGGAGACGAGCACCGGCACCACGCCCCGGCGTGCGGTCGCCACCGCCTCGGCGGGCGAACCGACCCGCAGCCCCTCGATGCCGTCGATCACGACGTGGCCGTCCGACACGGCCGATGAGAAGGCGACCGTCCGCCGCACGGTCAGCGGCCGCGCGAGCTCCAGGACGATGACCGGGAATCCAACGCGTCGAAGCCGCCAGATGACCCCGGACCCGACGTCCCCGCCGCCCCGGACGACGACGAGGTGACCGGAGAAGATGCTCACGAGGAGGGGCGGCGGCTCGACGCGATGACCTCGGCCATGATCGACACCGCGATCTCCTCGACGGTCTCCGCCCCGATCTGGAACCCGATGGGATGGTGGATCCGGTCCAGGGTTCCCACCGGCGCCTCGGAAGCCTCCAGGACTCGCCGGGTCTCCTCCCAGCGGCGCTTGCTCCCCATCACGCCGATGTACCCCGCCGGGGTCTCGAGGAGGAGCGGCGTGATCTGCGCGTCGAGCTCGTGGCTCCGGGTCACCACGACCACCGAGGTCGTCTCGCTGACCGGGTGCGCCGCGAGGGCGTCGGCGACGGTGCCGGCGAACCGGATGTCCGCGAGGGGAATCGCCTCCTCCGTCACCATCTCGGACCGCTCGTCGACCACCACGGTCCGGTAGCCCAGCCAGTGGGCGAGGTCCACGACGGCCTTGCCGACGTGGCCGGCGCCGATGACGAACACGGTGGGAGGGGTCATGTAGGGCTCCAGGTAGACGGTCATGGTTCCGCCGCACACACCGGGATCACCGCGCTCGGGTTGCTGCAGCGCGTAGCGGCGGAGTCCCGCTTCGTTCCGGTGCAGGGCGTCGAGGGCGTCGAGCCGGATCGCGTCCTCCACCTTGCCCCCGCCGATGGTCCCGACGAGGGACCCGTCGGCGTGCACGACCATCTTCGTGCCCACGTGGCGAGGCACGGACCCCTCGGTGGCGACGATGGTGGCGAGGACGACGCTGTGCCCGCCGCTGACCGCCTCCGAGAGCTCGGCGAGGATGCGATCGAAGCGGGGGACGCTCACGACGCCTGGAGGGCCCGCCAGACGCGTTCGGGCGTGAACGGGATGTTGTTGATCCTGGCGCCGGTCGCGTCCGCGATGGCGTTGCGGATGGCAGGCGCGGCGCCGTCCAGCGGGATCTCCGCGATCGCCTTGGCACCGAATGGCCCGCTGGCCTCCATCGTCTGGACGAGGATGGCTTCGAGCCTCGGCATCTCGTCGGCCCGGTAGATCTTGTACGGCCCGAACGTCGCGTTCACCATGCGCCCGTCGCCGTCGTAGGCCATCTCCTCGCATTGCCCGTAGCCGAGGGCCTGCACCATGCCGCCCTCCACCTGCCCCGAGGCGGTGACCGGGTTGATGGGCACGCCGCAGTCGACCGCCATCACGAGCTGCACGACGGTCACCTGGCCCGTCTCCACGTCGACCTCGACCTCGGCGAACTGCGCCGCATAGGGCGGCGGCGAATCCGGGGACACGTACGACGCGGTCGCCATGATCTGGTGCTGGCCCTTCTGGTGAAGCGTCGACAGGGCGATCTCCTCCAGGGTCACCGACCTGCCGTCGGTCGACCAGGCCGCCCGGTCGTGAAGATCGACCGAGCCGCCGTCCACGCCGAGCAGGAGCGCCGCCCGGTCGATGACCTGGCTGCGGACCTGTTCCGCTGCGCGCTTGACGGCGGTCCCGGAGATGTAGGTCGTGCTCGAGGCGTAGGCGCCGGTGTCGAAGGGGGTCAGGTCGGTGTCCGACGAGTAGACGAGGATGTCCTCGGTGCCAACGCCGACCACTTCCGCCGCGATCTGCGCCAGCACCGTGTCCGAGCCCGTCCCCAGGTCCGTCGCGCCGACCAGGAGGTTGAACGAGCCGTCGTCGTTGATCTTGAGGCTCGCGCCGCCCATGTCGAGGCCCGGGATGGCGGTGCCGTGCATGGCCATCGCGAACCCGAGCCCGCGGCGGACGTGGGGCCGGTCGGCGGGCTGCCTCCAGGCAGGGTCGTCGCGACGCTGCCAGCCGATCGCCCGCTGACCCTGGAGCACGGCCTCCTCGAGGCCGCTCGACGTGATGATCGGCACGGTCCCGGCTCCCGGGTCCCCCTCGCCGAGCTGGGGCGCGATGTCGATCGGGTCGCCGACCTTCGTCCAGTTGCGTCGCCGGAACTCGATCGAGTCCATCCCGATCGCGGCGGCGATGTCCTCCATGTGGGCCTCGAGGGCAAACAGCGCCTGGGGGGCGCCGTAGCCGCGGTATGCGCCCGGCACCGGGATGTTCGTGTAGGCGACCCGGCAGTCGAACCGCTTGAGCGGGCTGTTGTAGGAGCTGAGGCCACGCATGCCCGACACCATCTGGACGGTCAGCCCGTGGGTGCCGTAGGCGCCGGTGTTCGCGACGATCCGCATCTCCTGCGCCGTGAGCTTCCCCTCGGCATCGATGCCCGTCTTGAACGTGATCGTCTGCGGATGCCTGGTCCGCGAGGACATGAACTCTTCCTCGCGGGTGAGCTCCAGCCGCACGGGACGGCCCGTGGCCATCGTGAGGTGCGCCACGATGTCCTCGATGAGCATCTCCTGCTTGGCGCCGAAGCCCCCGCCGATCCTCGGCTTGATGATCCGGATCTGCTTCACCGGCAACCCGACGAGCGGCGCGAGCATGCGCCGGACGTGGAACGGCACCTGCGTCGACGAGGTGATCTCCAGCCGGTCGTCGCTGTCCCATCTCGCGATGGCGATGTGCGGCTCGATCGGCGTCTGCTGCACCTGGTGCACCCGGAGCGTCTGCTCGAAGACGCGGTCGGCCGCCGCGAACCCCGCTTCGACGTCCCCGGTCTCGGCCTGGATGTGGTGGACGATGTTGTGACCCGCGTCGTGGGCCCCCTCCATGTCCGGCTCGTCGTGGATCACCGGGGCGCCGTCGACGATCGCGTCGTTCTCGTCGAAGACGGCGGGGAGCACCTCGTAGGTCACGTCGATCAGGTCGATGGCGGCCTGCGCGATCTCCTCCGCGTCCGCCGCGACCGCCGCGACGCGGTCCCCGACGTAGCGCACCTTGTCGTCGAAGCTCACCTGGTCGTAGGGCAGCGGGTTCGGGTAGCTCTGGCCGCCGGACGCGTAGCGAACCCGCGGCACGTTGCCGTGGTGAAGCACGGCACGGACACCGGGGAGCGCCCGAGCTGCCGAGTCGTCGATCGACACGATTCGCGCATGGGCGTGCGGGCTGTACAGCACCTTGGCGATCAGGGTCCCCGACAGGTCCCGGTCATCCGTGAAGGCCGGGTTCCCCTTGGCGAGCTTGACGGCGTCGGTCTTCGTCTCCGCGTGGCCCACGACGCGCGAGATCGGCACCGTCCGCGCTGAGGACCACCCGCGGCGCGATCGGTGAGAGGCCGTCGCGGTCGTGATGCGGCGCGTCCGATCCGACGAGCCGGTCGAGATGCGCCACCTCGATGGTGTCGGGCACCTCCCCGCGCATGGTCGCGGCGGCCCGCAGCACGGCGTGCACGGGCCGCAGGTATCCCGTCTCCCGGTCGAGGATGCCCGACAGCGCGTCCCGGACCTCGGCCTCGGTCGGGTTCGCCGCCTTCTCGAGGAGCGCCTTCGCGGCGAGGACCATCGCCGGGGTGGAGTAGCCGGACTGGATGGCGCCGGTGTCGATGAACGCCTGCTGGATCGGGTGCATCTCCCCGGGGACGGTGAGACCCTCGACCGTCTCGATCGCGTGCCCGTCCGCCTGGGCGGCCAGCATGACGTCCGCCGACACGAGCCGGCCGTCGACGAGCACCGCCGCGGCGCCGGTTTCGCCCGTGTCCGAGCCGTACCGCACGCTGTAGAAGCCGGCCCGCCGCAGCGCGGCGCGCAGGGATTCGTGCGGCTCGCAGGTCAGCGTGCGGGGTATTCCGTTGATGGTGAGATGGATCGTCACGCCCGATCGCCCCTTCCGACGGTGGCGAGCGCCCTCGCGGTGAGCACCTCGGCGAGGTGCGCCCGGTAGGAGGACGAGCCACGAAAGTCCGCCGGCGGATCGAGCTCCGCCAGCCGACCTGGATCCACGAGCACCGGGAGGGGTGCGACGCCGGACACGGCCGTCCGGATCGCGCCGCCCGCGTCCCGATGGGCCACGGCCATCACGATCGGACGATCCATCGGCGTGCGAGCGGTCCGGTGTGCCGCGGCCTGACCCCCGGCCGGGACCGCGACGCTCGTGATGACACCACCGACGAGCACGCCGGGGTCCGCGAGGATCTCCTCGAGCGGGTGGTCGGTGGTCGAGCCGGCTCGCGCGACGCTGACCCGCGCGCCGAACGCGAGGAGCCCCGTGAGAAGCGGGCTCTCCGAATTGGCCGTTCCAATGGTCCCGCCGACGGTGGCGGCATTGCGGATCGTGCTGGGCGCCTCGAGGCGGGCCAGATCGCGGAGCACCTCGGGGACCAGGCTAGAGTCGACGACCTGCTGCAGGCGGGTCGTGGCCCCGATGCGGATCGATCCGCCGTCCGTCTCGATTGCGTCGAGGTCGAGCGCCTGGAGGTCGACCACCACGCTGGGCGACCGACCGGGACGGGCGTTGACGGTCGTCCCTCCACCGAGGATCACGGCATCGGCACCGGACGCGAGCGCGAGCGCCTCGTCGAGCGTGCGCGGCCGGTGGTACTTCGTGTTCACGTCTGCCTCTTCACTCTTCGAGCCTCTCTCCGCGCCATGACGAGCGGTGCGCTGCCGGGGGCTCAGGCGCCGACGGTGACGACGGGCGGCCACGAGCCAATGGTACCTTCCCGCTCAACGAGGACGAGCCTCCGCCGCTCACGCGCAGGAGATGCGCGTGAGCGCCGTCGTCTCGACGCACGCCCGGACATGGCCTTCCGGCCGGCGCTCCGTCGTCTGGCGGTGTCTCGCCGAGGCGCTACAGTGGCCCACATGCTTCGCATCGGCTCCATCGTCCTGCGGGTCGACGACCTGGAGCGACAGGCTGCGTTCTGGGCGGCTGCCCTCGACTATCTCCCTCGCGCGGAGCGGAGCGACGACTTCCTGCTGCTGCGCCCGAGGAACGGAGTTGGGCCCAACCTCTCCCTTGACCTCCACCACGCAAGCAGAGCTCTGCCGCCGCGCTTCCATCTCGACCTGTACACCGACGACCAGGCCGGAGAGGTGAAGCGACTGCTGGCGCTGGGGGCCACCGAGGTGCACTGGGACCGGCGACCGCCCGACGCCGACTACGTGATCCTCGCGGACCCGGAGGGTAACCGTTTCTGCGTCGTTGATACGGGGCCCGCGATCCGACCCGGCCCGACCGCCGCCGAACTCGACCAGGCCCTTCAGTAGGAGCGTGAGGCCATTCGCCGGCACGACCCGCGCCCTGAAGCGCGATGGCGGCGAAGCGCGCAGAGTGGCGGCCAACCGTGTCGGAGGGAGATCGATGAGGACCCGCCACCACCTGACGGCGGTGCTCGTCGCATTCGCGCTCGCTGGCTGTGGCAGCACGAGCTCGCCAGTGCCGGTCACGTCACCTCTGACGTCGGCCGCGCCGCACGCGACTGCAGAGCCCATGTCTGTGCCCTCGGCGACGGTGGCGCCCTCCAGCGAGTCCTCGGCTGCACTCCCGGCCGGGCCTGCCCCGGGCGGCCTTCGACATGCCCGTCCCACCGGGAGCGGACGCGGCATGGACGGCCATCAAGTGGCGGGCGCTGGCGCCCGACGACCCCTTGACGCTCGTCCGCTCGGTCCTGCGCTGGAGCCGTGGCTTCATCGCCGTCGGGTCGGGCGGCTCCTCGACCCCGGCCTGGACTTCGACCGACGGGGTGCACTGGGAGCCCCTGCTCTTCAACACCGCGACCACGTTCTGGCCGGGCCTGCAGATCGTGGGCATGGCTGAGGTCCGTGGCGGCCTCGTCGCGCTCACCCTGCTCGGCGGGACCTGGGACTGTGCCTCGGCCTGCCCAACCTACAGCCCGTCGCTCCCGCTGATGGCATGGACCTCTCCAGACGGGCAGTCGTGGACACCCCACGACGGTCCCGGACCTTGGGCAGCCGACCGACTGGCAGGCGGCCCCGCTGTTGGCAGCAGGACCCGCCGGGCTGGTTGCTGCCTCCCCGACGGCACCCGCCCATCTCGCGACCTCAGTCGACGGCGTCCACTGGCAGCCCCTGCGAGCCGGGGCACTCCCGACTGGGCTTGTCGTCAGAGCCCTCTCCGGGACGACGACCGGGCTCACCGCCGTTGGATCGCTGCCCCTGGACGCCGACCATGTCCGCGCCGTGGCCCTTCGGTCCACCGACGGCGCCGCGTGGACCGGCCCCTACCCCCTCGACATGCCCACGGCATCTGCCTTCACGCTCGCAAGCACCGGCCCGAGCTGGGAGGCGACCGCGCTCGTGGCGGCCCGCAACGGCCTCATCGCGGTCGGCCAGGTCCTCGCGACGCCGGGCGCGACGCTCTGGTGGCAGTCCGCCGACGGTCGCGACTGGCGGTCCCTGCCGACCTGGCCGCCGCTCGGGCCGACAACCTGCCAGGGCGAGGGCTGCGGGAGCGGGCCGAACGGGGCGCTCGTCGGCGATGGCCATCGCATGCTCGCGCTGCGCGGCGGGCCCGACGCCGGTGCCTGGACCTCAGCCGACGGCCTTGCGTGGCAGCGGCTTGGGGTGACCGGCGATCTCCCGGCCGAGGAGGCGACGAACGCACTCCTCATGCCGGGTGGCGTGCTGGTCGCCGACACGACGACCACATGGTTCGGGGAGGCGGAGGCACCGTAGCCGGGCACGGGCGCCGATCTTCTGCGTCAGCGGCACCGTCGCAGCCGCGGGCACGGTCGCAGCCGCGGGCACGGTCGCAGCCGCGCGGCGGCAGGGGCGCGTCAGCACCTGGCCGCCGCGGGCACATCCGTCGCGGCGCCGGACCCAGCCGAGATGGCTCCGAGCGGCTCCGGATCCGCTCGCTCAGCGGGCTGCTGCGTCAGACGGGCTTGCCGATGTCGGTGTTGCCGAAGGGTCGCTTGAACACGTACTGCGCTTCTCCGCCGGGTGTCGCCGAGAAGCCGACCAGCTCCCACCCGTTGGTTCCCATGAAACCCAGCACGGCTGGCGCCTGGACCTGACCCTTGAACCTGAGGAGGTTGGTTGCCGAGCCCCCCTCGATGAGCAGATCGCCGAACCAACCCTTGGCGCGCGCCACGAAACCGTCGCCCTGGCCCCAGTAGAACCGGACCGTCGCGTTGTTCGATGGACCGGAGAACGTGCTCTCCGCGTACTCCCATTGCGTTGCCGCAGTCATCCCTACCTCCGCCGATGAACGCACCCTGGGCCAAGAGGTTCCGAGCCCATGTCGGACTCCGCCCCAGCAACCTGGCAGCGGTCGCGTCCGAGCCGTGACGCCCGCACCGCCGCCCCCATGGAGTCTACCGTCCCCCATGCACTGAGCAGACGGAACGCCGTGCCAGCCTGCCGCCACCTTCCCTGACACCGAATGGGTTGACCGTGAAGGCCTCGCGGGTCATCGTGGCCGTTCTATCCGGTCACGCTGGGAGAGGCGCCATGGCCCCACCATCGAACGAACAGGTCGTGCATCGGTATGTCGAGGCGACGGTCACTCACGACGACAACGATCTCGCTTTGTTGCGCCACCCCGAGTGGTCGGTCGAGTGGCCACAGTCCGGCGAACGGGTACGTGGGCATGCCAACGACCGGGCAATTATCGAGCACTGGCCCGGTGGCCGGCCGACGGCCCATCTGAACCGCGTTGTGGGCGCCGAAGACCGCTGGGTCATGACGCCCTTGTTCACGGTCCAGCAAGTTGTTGGCTCGGGGGACTTCTGGTGGGTCGCCGGGACTGTGGCATACCCGGATGGTTCGACGTGGTTCTTCACGGCCTTGCTGGAACTCCGCCACAGCAAGATGCTACGCGAGACTTGGTACTACGCCCCGCCGTCTGAGGCTCCGGCCTGGCGGGCGCAGTGGGTCGAGCGAATCGGCTGAATCTGCGGTTCCGCGCTTCTGCGACAGGCTTGGCCGCCGATGAGGTAGCCCCAACTTGCCTGGCGCTGCGGGCATGTCCTGCCCCGGTCGAGTGACAATTCGGCACGCTGTGGCAGGTGGAGGCCTGCTCCCCCCGACCAATGCGGGTTTTCGCTGTCGCCTGAATGACCAGCGACTCCTAGACCATCATGCGGAGAGGTTCGGCAGCGCCATGGTGGGAGGAGCGGGACGATCCAGATTGTCTAGAGCCCTGCGATCAGATCGCGTAGCGCCGCGGTGTAGGCGTCGAGTGCTGCGCGGCCTTGGTGGGTGAGGACGCGCTCACGCGACTGCTGCGCTCTCGTGACACCCCGCGGACGGTCGCCCAGGCCAGCGTGCTCTGGCGCGGCCTGGCCCCCACCACCAGCCTCAGCGCTCACGGCAAGGCGTGCGGATCACGTCTGGATCAGAGATGGTTGCTCTGCTCGACTGCAACCTTGGAGCGATAGACTCGGGCCGATGACCGAGACGTCGTCGGACGCCAAACTGCGGGCAGCCATCCGCGCTGGGCAACGCCTGATAGCAGCCGGGAAGCGGCCGCTGTACCACGCGACGTGGGTGACAACCCCGAATGGCCCACCGATCGTGGACGTGAGGATCAGGGAGCTTCCGATCGTCCATCTGTTCGTGCCGGACTACGCTGGCGTATCCGACGGCGCGCGGATTCTCATCGCGCGGACCCTCGCTGTCGACCCAACCGCGTTCGACGTGGCAGTCGAGGAACAGCCCATCTCGACCTGAGCTGTACGGCCCGGCACTCGCGGCTGCCGCCCGCCTGGGTGGGCGGCATGTTTACGTTTGGTGTGCTCGGCGCACACCGTCCAACGACCGCGGCCTGCCTCCGGCTTCTCATCCAGCGCACCCTCCCGTTCGCGGACAGGACGTGCGCGGGTGCCAACGTCGAGGCACGTCCATGTCGACGTTGTTTGCACGTGACGGCACATGAGCACGCCGATGGGATCTGTTCGCGCGGTGTAACGCCCCCGTGACCGATTCCCCTAGCGACTCCCCAGCGGCCGCGACCTATCCTGTTCAAGGTCAACGTGCCCCGCTGCCCATCGCCCATGTTGGGCGCGGCATCTGACTCGAGTGGAGGGTTGTCGTAATGGCCTTTACGTCCTCGCGCCGACGGCTGGCAGCGCTCGCCGCCGTGCTGGGACTCTCGCTCATCGCCGGAGGGGTCGCCTACGCGGCCGCGTCGCCGGCCATCCAGACCGTCACGCCTGTCTCGGCGAACCACATGGGGAACATCGACGTTCTGCGCCAGCAGATCCGGAACTACTACGGCGACCCGCTGGGCTCCGGCGTCTTCGCGTCCGACAGCAACTACGCCAAGGAGGCGAGCTCCGTCGCCGCCGCCGGTGCCAGCTGGCTTGCCGCCAAGCGACATGACCTTAAGCTGATGGATCACCGGGGGGCCCAAGGCGATCGTCCTCGACGTGGATGACACCACGCTGGCTACCTGGAACTACGAGGTGTTCAGCAACTGGGCCTACAACCCGACCACGAACGCCACCGTACGTCAACGGCGAGCTCTTCCCGGCCGTTCCCGGCATGGTGCAGATGGTGACCCAGGCTGCCAGTGAGGGGTACGCGATCTTCTGGATCACCGGCCGCCCGCCCTCCCAAGCGTCGGCCACGCTGGGCTAACCTGACGACTGCGGACGTCACGGGTGGGATCAGCGCGGGCTATCCGGCACCGACCGATCCTGACGCGTCTGGGCCCGACACCGGCCTGTACACGAAACCGAGCGCGGTTGCCGACTACCCGGCCTACCTCCAGACGGCCTGCGCGTCCGATCCGGGCGGCAAGTGCACGACCATCGACTACAAGACGGCGACCCGGGCGCACATCGAGTCCCTGGGCTACGAGATCGTGGCCAGCTTCGGCGACCAGTACAGCGACCTGATCGGTGGCCACGCGGATCGCACCTTCAAGCTGCCGAACCCGAACTACTACCTTCCATAGTCCATTGCGTCCGCGCCGGTAGCCGGCGCGGAGCGACATCTCGGCCCCCGGCTCGGAGTCGGAGCCCCTGCGCTCACGGAGAGATGCGGGGGCGCACCGGCCGGCCGGGGGCCGCTCCGTGCCTGGCGTTGTTGACAAACGCCATTGCGGGCGGGAGGCACGTCGTCTACGCGCCTGGTTCGACGCGAAGATGGCCCCCGCCGTGTCGGCGGGGGCCTCGCTCAGGTCCTGGGTGGCTCGCCCGGGAGCGCGTCAGTGCGCCCCGGGGCGGGGGTCACTGCACGAGGTAGTACTCGCGGGCCGTGTAGCGGCTGATCGAGTTGTAGGGGGTGCGGGGCGCGTAGGCGCGGACGTACCAGAGCCCCGCCGCGCTGGTGCCCCAGCGGAACGTGTAGCTCGCGACGCCCGAGCTGGTGGTCAGGGCGGTGCGCTGGTACTTGAGCACCCAGGCGCCGCCGACCTTGCGGTAGATCCGGAACGTCACGGCCGTGGGCACGCTGTCGGCCCGGGTGGGATGAACGGTCGTGCTGAAGGTGATCGAGGTCCCGCCGGGGATCGCCTTGGTGCCGCTGTGGTGCGGGCTCAGGGTGCTGACCGTCTGGCGGACGCCGACGATGTAGACCGTGCTCGTCGCGGCACCCAGGTCGGTCGTGCCCAGGAACCGGGCCCGGACGTAGCCGGTCCGGGTCGGGGTATAGGTGAAGGAGGCGAAGCCCGCCGCGTTGGTGGTCAGGTTCGCGATCGTCGTCCAGGGGACGCCGACGCTCGTGTACTCGAGGATGAAGGGCCGGTAGGCGCCGCCGGTCCCGAACTGGACGGAGAACGTGTCCGGCTCACCGTAGGTGACCATCCCGCGCGAGCGGGTCAGGCTGATCGTGGTCGGCGACACGACCGTGATCGCCGGGCTGGTGTTCGCGGTCTTCGTCCTGTCGTTGAGGTCCGTCGCCGTGACGGTCCAGGCTGCCGATGCGTTTGAGGGTGACGCTGAACGTCCTGCTGCCGGCCACGAGCGGCGGCACTGGCGGGCAGGATCGCCGCGGGGTCGCTCGACGAGATCGCGACCGTGTGCGTCGAGCTCACGGCGTTCCAGTGCCCGTCGACCGCGTTGACGGTGACGGTGAACGGGCCGCCGGCCTGCTCGGTCGTCGGGGCGCCGGTCTTGCCGGATGCCGTGCCCGGAGCGGCGACCTCACCGGGGACGAGCACCTGGAGCTTCGAGAACGCCCCCGCGCTGACGGTGATCGCGGCACTGGTGTTCGCGGTCTTCGAACCGTCGGTCACGTCCGTCGCGGTGACCGTCCAGCTGCCGGCCGTGTTGAGCGTGACGCTGAACGTCCTGGTGCCGGCCACGAGGCGCGCGTTCGTGGGCAGCGTCGCGTTGGCATCGCTCGCGGTGATCGCGACAGTATGGGTCGAGCTCACCACGTTCCAGTTCGCATCGACCGCGTTGACGGTAACAGTGAACGGGCTGCCGGCCGTCTGGGCGATCGGGGTGCCGGTCTTGCCGGAGGCCGTGCCCGGAGCAGCAATCTCACCGGGGACGAGCACCTGGAGCTTCGTGAAGGTCGCCGCGACGACGCTGAAGGCCACGCTCGTGCCCGACGCCAGCGGCGACATGCCGCTCGTACGGGCCGCGGTGAGGCGAACCCCCGTCTCGGCCTTCGAATACGTGACCCCGGAGATCGTGACCGAGCTCGCTCCGTTGGCGATCGACCCGCTCAGCGTGCCACCGAGCGTCCCGGTTCCCGCGTTGAGACTCAGGGCCACGCCCGTCGTCGAGGTGACATTGGCCGGATTGCCGGCGGTGTCCTGGGCCTGGACGACCACGCTGAAGGCGGCACCGACGGTCGGGCTGACCCCGCCGTTGATCGAGGTGATGGCGAGCTTCGTCGCAACCCCGGGGCCCGCGCCGGCGGTCACGGTGAACGTGTCGGTCCCGAGGAAGCTGAAGCTGGTGCACTGGCGGCCGCTGCCGCTGACCGTCACGTCACGCAGCCCGACGGCGGCCGTGGCCGCGACGGTCACGTTCGCCGTCATCACTGTGCTGCTGCTTCGTGCAACGCCTGTTGCGCTGACTCCGCTGCCGGAGAACGTGACGCTGTACGTCGAGCACCGATCATTGAAACCCGAGCCGCTGATCGTGATCGGTTGGCTCGTCGCACCCTGAGGAAGCGAGCTGGGGGAGACCGCGTTGACGGTCGCAAGCGCCGCGATGGGCGCGCCGAGGGCCACCAGGAGGACGAGGGCCTGCGCAACGGCCAGCGTGCGCAGACGGGACATGGTCTGGCTTATCGTGCCTGGCATTTGAATTGCCTCCACTCCGGGGTTGCCGGTCGGCCTTCCTCGCGGCGCCTCAGCAGTAACTATGGGCGGCGGCCCTGTCGCGCGTGGCCTCGATTCGCTGGGCCCGACAGTCAACGCCTCCCCGCCGACGAGCCAGGCCGCCGACGGCCGCGGCGACGAGGACCACGAGCCGGGACGAGCTTCCGCCCTGCGGCGGAGCGCCGGATCCCGTCCTGCGGTCCAAGGGCTTCCGGCATACCCTCAGCACATGAGACTCGGCTTCAAGACTGCACCACAGAGGATCGACTGGCCAACGCTCGACGCGATCTGGGGCCTCGCCGGCGAGATCGACGTCTTCGACTCCGCCTGGACGTTCGACCACCTGTACCCGGTGGACGGCGATGGCGCCTGCTTCGAGGGGTGGACCACCCTCGCCCTCCTTGCTCATCACGTCCCGGACAAGCAGATCGGCCACCTCGTGCTCGCCAACCCGTACCGCCATCCGGGCCTGGTGGCCAAGATGGCCACGGCCATGGATCACGCCACGAACGGCCGCTTCGTGCTGGGACTTGGGGCTGGCTGGCACGAACCGGAAACCAGCGCATACGGGCTCCCGCTCGAGCCGGTTCCGGTGCGCCTGCGCGAGCTCGAGGCGGCGCTCCAGGTGATCCGCGCGCTCTTCGAACCCGGTGCCGCAACCTGGCCGGCACCAGGCGGCGCACCGAGCAACGAGACCGGCGGAGTGATGGTCGATGCGCCACCCTACCGGCTCACCCACGCACGGAACGATCCGCCGCCCCTGACCCGCGGAGGCCCGCCGATCTGGCTCGGCACGCAGGGCGAGCGGGTCGGGATGCGCCTCGTGGCGACCTATGCCGACGGTTGGAACTTCTCGGGCGGGACGGTGGACGAGTTCGCGCGCAAGCTCGAGGCCCTGGACCGGGCGTGCGAGGTCGCCGGCCGCGACCGCTCGACGGTGGAGGTCTCGGTCCAGCACCGAGTCGGCACGAATCCCGACCAGCGCCGGGCCGCGCTCGACTACGGCCGCGAGGTGGCCCGTCGGGGCTGCGACCACCTGGTCTACTACCTGGACCCACGGGGCGGCCCGGACGGGCTGCGCCTCCTCGCGGATGAGGTCGCTCGCCCGCTTCGGGACGAGTTTGGCGCGGTGAAGCGCGGACCCCAGCGCGAGCCGTTCAGCCGGTCACGTCGAGGGCAGCCCTGATCGTGGCGTGATGCTCCCGCCACGAGTCCCAGACCGATGCCGCCCATGCGCGAACCCGGGCGTCGTGGTCCTCGATGCTCGTCGCACCGCTTGCAGAGAGGACGGTCAGGTCACCCGGACCACGAGCCCGACGCAGGACCGGGAAGTCGGTCGCGCGCGCAAGGGCGGCCCGGAGGACGTCCGGTGAGCGCGACGGCAAGGCCCCGCGCTCGATGACGGCGCACAGGCTGACGAGGTGGACGAACACGGACTGGCGGTCGCGCCGATCCGTCCCATCGCCCGGGTGCTGGGCCATGTAGGTGTCCACGACGAGGTTGCTCGCCTCCGACCCGGGGAACCGGAGCATCTCGTCCGCACGGAGCGCACCGAACGCCGCCCAGCAGCCGGGGGCACTCGGGACGTAGGCATGGACCGGTCCGTCCATCTTGGGCACCGCGGCTCCGCATTGCGGGCAGGTGACGTATCCCGTCATCCAATCGTGGAGGCTACGACAGGGCTGCGTGGGCGTGGTGTCAAACGGACGCCTTCATCGCGCTCGACCGGGCGGCCGAGGGCGCCGACAGCGTCGACGCGGTCGCCAGAAGCAGCGCCGCGTCCATCAGCACCGCCGACGCCAGGCACCAGGCGCACGTCGCGCCGATCACGAATGGCTCCAGGACCGTGGCATTCGCGGGCGGTGGTGCGGCTCGATGGGTGATCGCCATCCGCACGATCGCGGTGCTCATGCCCGGATCGTCGCGATGAGGGCCCGCCGATCGAGCAGCAAATCCAGGGCATCGGTGATCGACCGGCACACGACATCCGCCACCGCGAGTGTGAGGCCCGAGGCGCCCTCCGGCCCGAGGATCGCGATCCCCAGCCGGGAGGCACGCAACATCGCCTCGTTGTTGCGCCCGTTGCCGATCGCGACCGTGCCCCAGGCGCCGATCCGCCCGACGAACGCGGCCTTGTCGGCGCCCGTCCGGATGAGCGTGACCGACACGCCGAGCCGGTCCCCCAGGGCATTCGCGGTTCCCAACGTGTCCGCGGTGACGATGTGCAGCTCGAGGTCGCCGGCCAGCCTCGCGAGTCGCTCCGCCACGCCGTCGATCAGCTCGCCCCGGGTCGTCAGCGTGCCGTTGATGTCGAGGACCAGGTGCTCGAGCCGGATGGGATCGGCGCCTGGGATCTCAATCGTCCACATTTCCGGCTCTCCTGGGTCCGGGGCTCTTCCCGTGGAGGCTCCGAACTTGGACGTGGTGACGCGACCGGGTCGAGGGGCTCGCCGCGATCAGGGTGCAACTGGCGGAGCGACCTCGACGGGCTCGGCTTCGACCAGGCGAAGCAGGTCGATCGTATCCACCAGATTGCCGTTGAACAGCCGGCGCGCCACGTCGAGCAGCTCGAAGAGGTCAGCATCGCGGACGCGGTAGATAACCGTGGTGCCGCGGCGCTCTGTGACCACGATGTTGCGGCCGCGCAGGACGGCGAGCTGCTGCGAGATCGACGACGCGGGCGCCCCGATCGCCTCTTGGAGCTGGCCAACGCTCAACGGCCCCCCGCGGAGCAACTCGAGGATTCGGATCCGCATCGGGTGGGCCAGGGCCTTGAAGAACTCGGCCTTGAACTGCCCCAGCCCCTCCAGGTCGTCGCGTCGCTGGTTGCCGACCATGCGGCGAACACTACCCGCCGGTTTCCTTCGACGCAACTTCCGAATCCTGCAAGAAACAGGAGCCGCCGGTATCATTACGCCGTGCACGAGTTTGTTGGGTCGCTCGAGCCGGGCGCGGACCAGCTGCCGATCTCGGCGCGGTCATGGGCGTTCGCCATCAACAGCACAGTCGATTCCAACGAGATCGCGATCACGCTGCTGTCGTTCATCGTCGCAGCCAAGGTTGTCCGAGTGACCGGGCTGGTCGCCATCCGAAGTCGCCCGAACATTCGCCTCGCGACGGTGCCCGACCTCTCGCTGGCCATCGTGGATCGGCCACCGCTGGTCCCTGTGTCGGCGCATCTTCTGCCTCACGGGGACATGGCCTGGGTGTCCTGGGTATACCAGCGTCCCACGCACGTGCTCAACGAGTACGAGGGCCGCATCGAGCGGGTTGACCTCGTCCAGCACGCGAGCGGTGGGAGCCCACGGCCACGCCAGATCCAACCCGGGACGTGGGTCTTCCGTTTCAGTCTGCCGCCGGCCCCGGGTACATCGAAGATGCACGCCGCGCTCGCCGACTGACCTGACGGGTCCCGGACGCCACGCGCAAGGTTGCCCGGTGGTTCTCGACGTGTCGAACCTGGCCCCGGGCCGCGTGAGCCGCTACGGTGGCATCTGCGGATGCGGGGATGACGACTGCGACGGACCGGAGGCGATCGACGATGGACACCCGACTTGGCGTGCTTCTCTGGAGCCAGGCCACCAGCTGGAGTGACTTCGAGTCAGCCGCGAGACGGGTGGAGTCCCTGGGCTATGACCACCTCTGGGCGTGGGACCACCTGTACGCGATCTTCGGGGACCCGTATCAGCCCATCTTCGAGGGTTACACGACCCTCGCCGCGTGGGCCAAGGTCACCACCAGGGTGCGGCTGGGACTGCTCGTCGGCGCGAACACGTTCCGCAATCCGGCGCTCGTGGCCAAGACGCTCACGACTCTCGACCACATCAGCGACGGGCGCGCCATCGCCGGTCTCGGTGGCGCGTGGTTCGACCTGGAGCACGCAGCCGCGGGCATCGACTTCGGTCGTGGCTTCGGGGAGCGGCTCGACTGGCTCGACGAGTCGGTCGCTTCCATCCGCGCCCTGCTGGACGGCGAAGCGGTCACCTCACCCGCCGGCGGCCGGTACACGCTCGACGCCATGCGGCTCCTGCCCCCGCCCGTACAGACCCACCTGCCGATCCTGATCGGCGGAAGCGGAGAGCGCAAGACGCTGCGCACCGTCGCGAAGTACGCCGACATGTGGAATGCGATGGGCACGGCCGACCTCCTGCGCCACAAGGTGGACGTCCTGCGCCGCCACTGCGACGACGTCGGACGCGACATCGGCGAGATCGAGCTCACCGCAGGCTGCAAGCCGATCATCCGGAGCACGCCCGAGGCGGCGCGTCGCGTATGGGAGGCGCAGATGGCCCACAACCGGACGCCGATGCAGGACGTGCTCGACGATGACACGTTCTGGGTGGGTACCCCGGAGCATGTCGCGTCGATGATGATCGAGCGCAAGGCGCTGGGCTTCCAGACCTTCATCGCCGAGATGGCGGCACCCTTCGACGACGAGACGCTCGAGCGCTGGATCGGCGAGGTCCGGCCGATGGTGGACGCCGCCTAGCGATCGGCGAGGTTGCCGTCTGCAGGATCCTCCTGCGGACGCAGTCCGACACGTCAGCTAGGGATCGTGCCCCCGGACGGCCTGAACCGGGTGTCCGGACCGCGGCCGCTACCCGGCGGCTGGCGCGAGTCGGTCCGTCTGGCGGGCCAGGCCAAGGAGAGCCAGAGCCACGGCCCCGAGGACGGCCGCGCAGCCCAGCCACAGGGCGGCCCCCTGCCCGGCATCGAGGATGAAGCCGGCGATCGGCGGCCCCAGCCCGGAGCCGAGTCCGCCCGCGGCAAGGGCCACCCCCTGGAACGCGCCGCGCCGATGCGTCGGGGCCAGGTCGGACACGAACGCGGGCACGATCGGCATCATCACCATCTCGCCGAACGTGACGAGGATGATCGTGAGGGCGAGGCCCGGAACGGCGATGGCAGACGACAACGGGGCCACGATGGCCAGCCCGGCCATGTACAGCCCCAGTGACGCCGCGATCAGGCGAGGCTTGGACCGCTTCTCGCCTGCTCTCGAGACGCGCATCTGGAAGACGACGATCAGCAGGCCGTTGAGCCCGAACAGCAGGCCCCACATCGGCGTCGCCAGGCCGAGCGGCCCCGCGGCGTAGATGGGCAGCGTTGTCACCCACAGGAAGGTGACGCCCTGGATCACGGCCAGCAGCGGCAGGAACGCGGCGAAGATCCGCAACCGCGGCCCGGCGGCTGTCCCGCGCGTGCCCGGCGAGCCGGTCCGGAGCGTCCCCGGGATCTCCACTGGAACCCCCACCGCCCCGACTCCGACCGGCAGGTCCGCGATCGGCGGCATGCCCGCGCGCGTCCCCGGCGGCCGAGTCTCTGGCAGCCACCGCACCGCGATCACGACATACGTCCCGATGAGCAGGCCGCTGACGGCGAACAGGAGCGGGTAGCCGAGCGTGGAGAGGCCGGCCCCGATGACCGGCCCGGCGATCCAGCCGACCGCGTTGGCGACTGCGAGCAGCGCGAAGGCGCGCGGCCGGCGGTCCTCCTCGACCGCATCGGCCACGGCCGCCCGGGCCGCCGGCACGAACGCCGGATCGATGCAACCCAGGAGCAGCATCACGAGGCCCACCTGCCATGCCTCGACGGCAAAGGCCATCGAGACCACGAGGAGCGTCGTGCACGAGATCGAGCCGATGAGGACGGGCCGCCGGCCGATCCGATCGGCGAGCCAGCCGCCCACGATTCCCGACACGATCGAGCACAGCGAATAGGCGGCCACGACGAGGCCCGCCTGGGCCGCGCTCGCCCCGAGCGCCTGGACCAGGTAGATGGTCAGGAATGGGAAGAAGAGGCTGAAGCCGAAGCTCGCCACGAGGTCGCCCGCGGCGAGCACGAGCACCACCCGTGGAAACTCTCGGCGCAGCTCCGCGACCGCACGGAACGGCGACAGGCGACCGACCCGCGACCCGATGCTCACCGACACGTGTCATCGTCCCACACGGCATTGGTCGCGATTCGAGGCAGCGCGTGGGGCGACCGCCGAGCGATCAGAAGCGCCCGACAGGACCGAGCTGCCTCGCATGCAGGCGGGAAGCGTCGACGCCGCCTTCGAGGAGTACCTGGCGACCGTTGTCCGGGTGCCTTCTGGTCGAGCGCCTGAACACGTCTAGCCCCCACACGGGTCCCGCTGAGCCAGAGCGGTCGAGCCAAGGACTATTGACGGCCGCGTGCATCCGGCCGGCCCATGGTCTGGACGACCGCGCTCGGGTACGTTCGCGCAACAAACGGCAGCAACGGGCAACTGGAGGGCGCGTGGCCGAGCATCTTGCGGCGGGACTCCCACACGGGGACGCCGGATCAGCCGACGCCACGGATCGCTGGATCGGAATCGAGGCTGCCGCCCTCCACCTCGCCGTGCCCGACCCGGACGATGTACCGGCTCGCCCAACGCCACAGCGTCCCCGCCGTCAAGGTCGGCCGAACCTGGCGCTTCAGGAGTTCGTCGCTCGACACGTATCTCGAGCGCCTGATGCTGGAACGGGCCCCCGGCGATGCCGCGCCCGCCCCAGCCGCCCCGCCGATCGCCCCATGGGCGGAGCTCGGCTCGCTCGAGAGCGACGTCTGGGAGGAGATGCTCAGGCGAGCTCGCGACGCTCGCCGGACCGGGCGAGATCGCCCGCTACCTCGACACGCCGCCTCCGCCAGATCTACCAGGTGGATATCGTCGGGCTGATGCGCCTCCAGGGTGACGAGCTCGTCACCCTCGTCGAGCGCGAAGACCTCGGTCGTCCCGACGGGTGCCCGCTTCACGCTCGAGCCGACATCGCCACTTCTCATCGCCCTCCGGCGCGACGAGCCATGCGTCATCGAGGATCTCGACGCCGACCCCGCCTATCAGAGCGAACCGATCCGCCAGTTCGGGATTCGTTCGCTGGCCTGCGTCCCAGTCCGATTCGGCGACCAGACCTGGGGCGTCCTCGCGCTCGCGAGCTTCACGCCCAGAGCAGTCCCGGTCCATGATCTCGAGCGCCTCGGCTCGATCGCGAACCAGGCGGGCCTCGCCCTGCATAACGCGCAGCTGATGCACGAAACGGTCCGTTGGAGCCAGCAGCTCGAGCGGATCGAGGCGCTCTCCCGCGAGCTGAACCGCTCCCGCGCCGTCTCGGCCGTGGCCGAGGCCGTCGCGAGCCAGATCGAGTCGGTCATCGACTGGCACGGACTGCGCTTCTACCTGCTGCCGACGACGGTGTCACCCTCGAGCCGATCAAGCTCGCCTACAAGGTCGACCACTACGCCGGCCACACCCCCGACCTCGTCCGCCTGCGGCTGGGCGAGGGTCTCGGCGGCCACATCGCGGCCACGGGCGCCGCCGAGATCGTCAACGACGCGGCCCACGATCCGCGGACGCGCCAGATCCCGGGGACCGCCTGACTCGACGAATCCATGATCGTCGTTCCGCTGCGCTACGAGGACCGCCTGCTCGGGGTGATCGAGCTCTTCCGTCTCGGCCTTGGAGCGTTCGACTCGACCGACTTCGGCTTGCCCAGATCGTCGGCGCCCAGGCGTCGGTCGCCATCGTCAACGCCCGCCAGGTCGAGGAGCTCGAGCGCCGCAGCGCCGCGCTCGAGCGTCGCTTGGCCAGCCAGCGGCAGCTGCTCGCGATCACCGAGCGGCTCCTCCTCCACCGCGAAGGCGGGGCCGTCTTCGAGGCGATCGCCGACACCCTGGCCGATGTCGTCCCGCACGACACGCTCACGATCTACCTTGTCGACCGCGCCGCCGGCTGCCTCGTCCCGACCCTTGCCCGTGACGAATACGCGGAGCAGATCCTTGCCAGCCGGCCCGCCCTGGGTGCCGGGATCACTGGCGACGTGATCGAGAAGGGCGAGGCGGAGATCATCAACGACGTCACCCATGATCCGCGGGCTGATCCATATCCCGGGCACCCCGGTCGAACCGGAGGCGATGATCGTGGCCCCGATCCGCACCTCCGAGGGCGTCATCGGCGCGTTGAGCCTGTACCGGGCGAACCGGGAGTTCGACGGCCGACGACCTCGAACTCGTGCGCCTCTTCACCAACCACGTCGCGATCGCCCTCGAGAACGCCTCCATCCATGATCGGCTGATCGAGGCGGCCGTGACCGACCCGCTGACCGGGCTCCCGAACCGCCGCCTGTTCAGCGATCGTGTCAACCATGCCCTCTCCCGGCGGGGCCGGACCGGGAAGGGTGTCGCGGTCCTGTTCCTGGATCTCGACGGCTTCAAGCTCGTCAACGACAGCCTCGGCCATGCGACCGGGGACGAGGTGCTGGCCGCGGTCGGAACCCGCCTTCGCAGCTGCATGCGGGCCACCGACACGATTGCCCGTCTCGGCGGCGATGAGTTCGCCATCCTGCTCGAGGACGTCGAAGCAGACGCCGAGGCCGTCGCCGCCGCCGAGCGGGTGATCGACGCGCTCGCCCTACCGCTCGCTCTTCCGGGCCGCGAGGTGTCGGTCCGCGCGAGCATCGGCGCGGCCGTGGACCGCGGCACGCCGGGTGTCAGCGCGGTCGACCTGCTCCGCAACGCCGACACGGCGATGTACCAGGCGAAGGCGACCTCGCGTGGTCGCCTGGCGCTCTTCGAGCCGTCCATGCACGCCCGCCAACTCGTGCGCCTCGAGCTCGAGGGAGAGCTTCGCCAGGCGCTCAGCGCCGGTCATCTCCGACTCGTCTATCAGCCGATCGTCGCCCTCGCGACCGGCCAGATCGTGGGGGCCGAGGCGCTCCTCCGCTGGGACCGCCCGGGCGTAGCGATCGGGCCCGACCAGTTCATCCCGCTCGCCGAGGAGACGGGCGACATCGTGCCGATCGGCCGCTGGGTCCTCGCTGAGGCGTGCCGGCAGGCGCGCCGCTGGCAGCGCGAAACCCGCCTGACCGACTTCGCGATCTCGGTCAACACCTCGGCGCGTGAGCTCGCCGAGCCCCGGTTCGTCGCCGAGGTGGTTGGGACACTCACGGCGAGCGGCTTGGCTCCCGAGCACCTCACGCTCGAGGTCACCGAGAGCGTGCTGCTCGCCGACGAGACGGCTGCCGTCGGGACCCTGCGCGCGCTCCGGGCGGCGGGGGTCCACATCGCCGTCGACGACTTTGGGACCGGGTACTCCTCGCTCAGCTATCTCGACCGCCTGCCTGTCGACGGGATCAAGATCGACCGATCGTTCGTCCTGGGGCTCGCTCCGGGGCGCGGCCGGAGCGCCCTCGTGAGCGCGACCCTCGGCTTCGCCCGCGCCCTCGGCCTCATGGTCACCGCGGAGGGAGTCGAGACCGATGAGCAGCTCCGGAAGCTCCAGGAGCTTCGCTGTCGCCTTGCCCAGGGGTTCCTCCTCTCACGACCGCTCGCTCCGGAGTCGCTGGTCGAGCTTCTCGCCTCTGGCAGATCCTATCCAACGCCACCGGGCACGCGCGCGCTCCGGTATCGATCCACTTCGTAACCAGCCCGGTGATACCGGAGACCGACGGCACGAGCCCTGGACCCGCGTCTGGCCGGCGATCGCCGTCATCACCCGATCCGTCATCGGGATCGATACGTCATTCGTCGGGAGGGAGCGGGCGCAGCTCGAACACGGGGTGAAGGCGCACGTGCGCGATGCAGTCCTCGATCGTGGCATCGCGACGAAGCGGGACGAACAGGCGGACGAACGGCGCGGTAAGGCGACTCCGCAGGTACGGCGCGAGAGCATCGTGGAGGACGGGACCCGCGACTTCCGGCGTCAGCTCGACCGCAACGACCCGGTCACGCCGGCGGCCGCGCGTGAGGATGGCCTCGCCATCGGCGCGCAGGTTGCGCACCCAGTTCACCTCGCCGTATGGCGACTGCACGAAGCGCCGCCCGCGGCTCTCCATGAGCGCGACGGGGAACGTCCGGGCCAGCCCGCTCCTTCGGCCGCGGACGGTGAGGAGGACGTTTGGCCCGAACGGGAGCCCGGCGCCCATGAGCCGCCGGACGAGCGGATTGAGGATCGGAACGATACGCGGGACGTGTGCGCCCGGGAGCGCGCGAGCGGGGGACTCCATGGTCATCCTTTGCTGCAGGTGTGTCGTCGCCGTCAGGGGCGATGCCGTCAATGGAGACACGCGTGGCTGCTTCGAGATGTGACAGCCTCGGTCCAGCCCGACGCGTCACGTCTGGATCGCGAGGATCGTTCCCCTACCGATGAGCCAGCGTGAGAAGCCATTGGTAGGCGAGCAACGGCGCGCGGAGGGACGATCCGGGCTGGCGTACGAGTTCGAACGCCAGCGGCCCTATCTGCGACGGGTCGCCTATCGGATGCTCGGGTCGCTGGCCGAGGCGGAGGATGCCCTCCAGGAATGCTGGCTGCGGCTTGATCTGCGACCTCCGGGCGAGACGGGGGAACTTCGGCCCTGGCTCACGACGGTGATCGGCCGGATCTGCCTGGACATGCTCCGCCGGCGGCGCTCCCGGCGCGAGGACCTTGCCGGGTCGTGGCTGCCCGAGCCCATCGTGCTTCCGTTCGACTCGCCCGAGGAGGATGTCGTCCGCGCGGACGCCGTCGGCCTCGCGCTCCTCGTGGTGCTCGAGCAGCTCACCCCCGCCGAACGGCTGGCGTTCGTGCTCCACGACGTGTTCGCGATCCCGTTCGACGAGGTCGCGGCAGTCGTCGGGCGCTCGCCCGAGGCATCCCGCCAGCTCGCCAGCCGCGCCCGACGTCGCGTCCGGGCCGCGCCGCCCGAACCGCAGGAGGGCCGGGCCGTCCAGCGTCACGTCGTCGACGCGTTCCTCGCCGCGGCGCGCGAGGGGGATTTCGAGGATCTGCTCGAATTGCTCGATCCCGACGTCGTGCTTCACCTCGATGTCGGGAATCGGTCCGAGCTGGCCCAACCCCCGCTCGCAGGAGCACGCCAAGTCGCCGCGTTCCTGCGCTCCGGGGCACCGCTATTCGCGCCGCTGTGCCGACCCGCCATCGTCAACGGGGGCCCCGGCGTGGTCGTCGGACGACCCGGCCGGGTCATCGGCGTCGTAGGCCTGACGCTCGTCGCCTCGCGCGTTCGCGAGGTTGACATCATGGCGGACCCGCGGAAGCTCCGGCAGCTCCAGCTCGACGGATGGTGATCGCGTGGCTGGATCTCGTGGCGTGAGTGGGCGGTGCGCTCCCCGGAGGATCCGACGCGCTCGGGTGACCGACGGGCGAGCCCACCGCCCTACGCCTCTCGTGAGGACCGGAGGCGTTCCGTGGGACCAGCGGCCGTTCGCCGCCTGCAATGTCCGCTCTATCTGGAGAAGCCGTCGACCGTAAGCACGGCCGACGGCAACTCCCGCTGAGCGACCTGCGACTACTTGGGAAGCGTCTCCTGCCCGGCCGCGAAATCACCCCGGGGAGTGGTCGGGTCGACCGGCTCCTTCTCCTGCCCCGACGCGAAGTCTCCCCTGGTCTGCACGGTCCCGACTCGCGGCGTCTCTTCCTGCCCCGCCGCGAAGTCTCCCATCAGCGTGCCCTGCTTGATGTGGGTCTCCGCCTCGCCCTCGGCGAAATCGCCCACGTGATCCTGCTTCTCGCTCATGTCTTGTCCCCCAGTTCCTTGTCGTGAACCGACGCGACCGAGTCTACTGCGAAAACCGTCTCCGCCTCGATGCGCGGGCAGACCTATGGCTGACATCCTGCCTCGATCCAGCGCCGGAGCAGTTCGACCCGCCCTGCCGGCCACGCACCGTCGCACGGCATGTCGCCAGCCTCGGTTGCACCGAGGATCGCTTCAGCGTTCTCCTTGACGGCCTCGTAGTCCCAGAGGTCGAACAGGAAGGTCATCGCACGCCGGTCCTGCTCGCGGAACAACGGCTTGATATCGGCGGTGTAGGTCGGCGGTGGTGTCTGCATCTTCTCCGTCCCCCGGTGCCATGTTGAGGCGCTGATCCCGCTGACAGCCCGCGCAGTTCTGCGCTCGCTCAACGAGGATCACCGATGATGGTACGGCTGCGTACCGCTCCGGGCGCTCCGCCCTTCCCGGAGGGGGACGCGCACTTCGTGCCGGCAGGGGCGGAGACCGCCGCAGCGAGGCCATCGGGGCGCAACGGAGGGAGAAGTGGCGAGAGGGTTCGAGGCGATCACGAGCGTGGTGATCGACGCTTCCCGGGCCACGGTCTGGGACGCGCTGACCAACCCCGCCAAGGTCAAGCAGTACCTGCACGGGACCGACATGTCGACGGACTGGACCGTGGGGAGCACGATCATCTGGAGGGGCGAGTGGAAGGGCCACTCCTACGCGGACAAGGGCACCGTTCTGGCGTTCGAGCCGGAACGGCTCCTCAGGTACACCCACTGGAGCCCGATGAGCGGCAGCGATGACCTGCCCGCGAACTACCACACCGTCACGTACGAACTGGCGGACCAGGGCGGGAAGACGACGCTCACCCTCACCCAGGACAACAACCCGACGCAGGCAGAAGCCGACAGCATGGCCGAGAACAACTGGGGGCCGGTGCTCCAGGGCCTCAAGGCAACGGCCGAGAAGTAGCAGTCATGGACGGCGTGCGGGCAGGGGCCCCTTTCGAACTCGAACGTCGGGTGCGGCAATCCTTCGGGCACCTTCGATGGCGCGATGGCATCGTCTAGCGGCGAGAGCCCCGACGTGACGCTCTCCGTCGATTTCGATGGCGCGATGGCATCGTCTAGCGGCGAGAGCCCCGACGTGACGCTCTCCGTCGATCACCTGACGAAGCGATTTGGCGACCGCACCGCGTTCAGCGACGTCTCCTTCGATGTGGCACGCGGTGAGGTCTTCGGTTTCCTTGGTCCCAACGGCGCCGGGAAGACGACCACCGTGCGCACGCTCGGCACGCTCCTCGAGCCGACGTCCGGCTCGGCAACGGTTGCTGGTTTCGCGCTCACGCCCGAGAACGGCGTAGAGATCCGCAGACGGATCGCGGTCATGCCCGAGTCGCCGGGCCTCTATCTCCGCCTCAGCGTCCTCGAGAACCTCGAGTGCTTCGCCGACCTGTACGAGCTGCCCGACCCGCGCGGATCGCATCGCGCGCGCCCTGCGCGCCATGGACCTCGCCGACCGGGCGCAGGATCCCTGCGGCACGTTGTCCAAGGGTCTGCGCCAGCGGGTCGCGCTTGCCCGGGCCCTGCTGAGCGAACCGGAGGTGCTGTTCCTCGACGAGCCGACAGCCGGCCTCGATCCGGTCGCCACGCGGGAGGTCCACGAGCTGATCCTCGGGCTCCGAACGCGGGGCGTGACGATCTTCCTCACGACTCATCGACTCGAGGAAGCCGAGCGTCTCTGCGATCGCGTCGCCATCCTGAACAGGACCTTGCGCACGATCGGCCGGCCCGACGAGCTGCGCGAGCAGCTGTTCCGGAAGGCGCTCACGGTGAGGACGCTTGTCGCCCTACCCGACCCGGGCCGCATCTTCGCGGGCCTGCCGGCCGTCAGCGGTTGGCACCAGGACGGCCCGGCTGCCTACGTCATCGACGTGTCCGACCCGGATGTCCGCTGCGCCGGCCGTCGACCCGGGCCCTCGTGGCAGCCGGCGCCGACGTGCTGTCGATCGGCGAGACGCAGCACTCCCTCGAGGATGTCTACCTCGAGCTGATCGATGAGGACCGCGAGGCGGCTCGGACGTGAAGCTGAGCAGGAGGCGCGTCTGGGCCATCGTCCGCAAGGAGTTGCGCGAGTATCGGCACAACCGCTCGCTGATCGTCGGGATGGCAATCCTCCCGCTGGTCTTCATCATCCAGCCGCTCGTCGCGGTTGTTGGCCTGTCCGCAGCCGCGTCGAGCCCGCTTGGCGATGAGCACGTGCTGTTGTACATGCTGGGCATCCCGATACTCGTTCCGGTCATCGTTGCCGCCAGCGCAGTTGCCGGCGAGCGACAGCAGGGCACCCTCGAGCCGGCGCTCACGACCCCGATCGGCCGCGACGAGTTCCTGCTGGGCAAGGCGCTGGCCGCCCTCGTCCCGTCCCTTGCGCTCGCCTACGTGGTCTTCGCGGTCTTCCTCGCCTTGGTCATGCTGTTCGCACAACCGGGCGTTGCATCCGCGCTGATCCGGGGCCCCGACCTGCTCGCCCAGGTGCTCTTCACGCCGCTTCTTGCTGCCTGGTCGATCTGGGTCGGCATCGCGGTCTCCACCCGATCGAGCGACGTGCGGGTCGCGCAACAGCTCGGCCTCCTGGCGAGCCTGCCGCCGGTATTCGTGGTGGTGCTCATCGCGGTCAACGTGATCCCCGCCACCCTCGGCCTCGCGTTCGGCGGTATGGCGGTCCTACTCGTTCTCGACGTCCTCGGCTGGCGGGTCACCTCGCGGCTATTCGACCGCGAACGACTGATCACGGGCACCCGGTGACCGGGGGAAGGTGACCCACCGTGGGCGTGCGTGAGGGGTCGCAGGGTCCGAAGGAATTCGCGCGAGCCCGGGCGCGGCATGGGTTCCTGACCCCGTGACTCGACGTAGTCACATGTACTCGTGGCGCAGCCACCAGTAGGCAAGCCCACACAGGGCCAGCGCAGCGACGTCCGGGCCGGTGCCTTCGACATCACCCACGGCCTGTGGAGGCGCCTCGGCAACCACCAAATCCCCGCGCTCCCGTCATCGTGTGACGGTTCAGCCTTCTGCCGCGGGGTGGGGATCGTCCGGTGTTCGATCCTCTATGCGCTTGTCGAGCGCGCGCGTCCGAACGCCGCCGGGCGCGCCAGAACAGCGAAGCTCAGTGGTTTCGGCGTCGGCCTCCGCGCGCCCGACGTTGAGGTGACCCGGCATGATTGGTGGCCGACGTGGCGGTCGACGGGGCCATGGGCTGCGACCAGTGGTTCGGGAGAGGTCACCGACCCGATCCTGAGCCCGTCTTCTCAGAAGGGCAGGCCCAGACCGCTCGCGGGATCCGGCACGATCTGGTAGGACGGACCGGTCTGCTGCACGCCGAAGACCACGGTCAGGACGAGCATCAGCACGATGACCGCCGCGATGATGAGGACGGTGCGGACGAGATCCTGGTTGGACGCAACCCACTGCCCAAGGGTTGGATGCTGGAGCGCCATGGTGCGCCTCCACCGGGTCGACGAACCCAGATCCGCCAGCGACTCCGCGCGGTTCGGCGACCCGATCGAGTCGCGCCTCGGAAACGCGCTGGCATCAACACCCCGACAGATGAACCCTGCTCGCCTGGCTCGCAGGCTTCAAGAGCCGTTCGGCCGCTGGCACCCTGCCATCAACGTCGATCGGCATGGTCCCTGAGACCCGGAAGCCGTCCTTCGACGGCGAGGACGATCGTTTGTGGCTTGCGGTTCGGAGCAAACCCTGCCTGGCTGATCCGCAACGTGGTGCAAACGCGAGGAACAACGGTCCTGCCAGTCGTCCAATGCGGCGCGGCCTGACGCCCACACGATGAAACCATCGTGTCTGGCCAGGAGCCGAGCTATCGCCATCTGCCCAGGGCGGCTGGACGGTGGAGCTTAGTCTTGGTCGCAAATGCTTCCCCTCTTGCGCGTGATCGCCTACTTCATCGTTGGGCCCGGCGCGCCGTCGGGCGCGACTCGGCTTGGCGGAGGGTAGGCGCAGGTAGGCGCGGGTCGGCTGCCCAGTGCCGGCTGGATCTGGCGCCCGATGGTAAGGCGAGGTCCCGGCGGAGGCAGCGACGGACTGAGCGGGCGACGTCGTCGAACGGAGGGATTCGCCATGACGGACCCAGGGCCACCGCTGACCGACCCAAGCGAGATCCTCCGCGTGTGGGTGCTCGGCGCGCCTGTCCTTGTCGAGCGTTATGCGGGCGTGAGCTATGCGCGCTTCTCGATGGGGAGCAGCGCCCCCGTCGAGGTCGAGGTCACGAACCCGATCCGGACCCACACCATCTTCCCCGCGGAGCGCGTCGCGTCGTCGAGGACCACCGGCACGATCCTGGCGTTCGACCTCCCCACCCCGGCGAGCGTGGTGGTGTGGATCGATCAGCTCGCGCCACTCTTCATCCTGCCGGACCCGATGGATGATGACGCCCCGGTCCACGGCCTGCCTCACGTTCTCGATGTGACCGACTTCGGCGCCGACCCGAGCGGTCGGTCGTTGGCGACGACGGCGCTGCAGGCCGCCATCGACCTCGCCACGGACCTGGGCGGCGGAGGCACGGTGGTCCTTCCACGGGGTGTGTACCGCAGCGGGACGCTCATGCTGAGGAGCAACGTCTCCCTCTACCTCGCACGCGGCGCCCTCCTTCAGGGTTCATCTGATCCACACGACTACCCGATCGACCCCGGACGGCATGAGAGCGCGGCCGACGCAAGCCTCCCGCCAGACGTGCGTTACCACGGTCGGACGATGACCTTCTCGCGCCTGCTCCTCGTGGACCACGCGACGAACGTGCGGATCTGCGGTCGCGGGACGATCGACGGCGCAGGAAGCGTTCTCCGCACCAGGCACGGCATCGCTCCCAATCTCCTCCGCGTGCGCGAGAGCACGCGGGTCGCCGTCCGGGACGTGCTGTTTCGCAACGCCGCGGCCTGGTCGCTCCACGTGCTCGCCTCGAGCGGCGTCGCCTTCGAGAACATCAAGCTGATCAACGACCGCACGATGCTCAACACGGACGGGATCGATGTGGACATGTCGTCCGACGTGCGGATCGATCGCTCGTTCATCTGCACGAAGGACGACGCCATCTGCGTGAAGGCGACCCGCAACAGCGACCTCTCGGGGAACCCCGCGCGCATCCTCGCCACCAACAACCTGGTGAGCGCTCGCGATGCCGCGCTCAAGCTTGGCAGCGAGTCGGAAGCGGCGAGGTTCTCGGACATCCGCTTCGAGCACAACTACGTCTTCGAATCGGGTCGTGCCATGTCGGTCGTCGTGCGGGACGGAGCCACCTATGAGCGCGTGACCTACCGTGGGATCGAGGTCGGCCCGCGCGTCGACCACCTGATCGAGCAGGTCATTGGTGTGCGCGATCCGACCGCTGCGCTCGGGGTGATCCGCGACCTGACATTCGATGATGTCAGCGCGCCCTCGTTCGCGCGGCCGGCAAGCAATTGGACCTGGTACGCGCAGTTCCGCCCCACTCGACCCCGTCCTGGGGCGGCGGTGCAGGTCTTCGAAGGAGCCGACGAGGCGCACCGGGTCGAGGGTCTCACGCTCAAGCACGTCGTCATCAACGGCCACCACCTTCGCGACGCGGCAACAGCCCGACGTGTGGCCAACCTGTCGGTCGGGCCCTACGTAGGCGACGTGAGCTTCGAGTGAAGGGGCATCCGGCACGCAGGGGGTCCGCCGGCCGTTCGCCACGGCGTGGCGCTGCGATGTCGATTTCGGCCGATCCTTGTTCGACGCCTGAGTAGGAGCCCAAGCGAGGCGGTCGAGATCGACCGGACCCGAGGCTCCCTGTACATGGGGGAAGCAAGCCGATGCGAGTGATGGTCATTGTGAAGGGAACTGAGGCGTCCGAGTCGGGCGCGCTCCCCGACGAGGCGATCCTGACGGAGATGGGTCGGTTCAACGAGGAGCTGGCGAGGGCCGGCGTCCTGCTCGCGGGGGAGGGCCTCCAGCCGAGCTCGCGCGGGGTTCGCGTCCGGTACTCCGGCAGCGAACGGACCGTCATCGACGGGCCGTTCACCGAGGCGAAGGAGCTCGTGGCCGGCTTCTGGCTCTGGCAGGTACGCTCGCTCGACGAGGCGATCGCCTGGGCGAAGCACTGCCCGAACCCGATGCCAGGCAGCGAAGGGGTGATCGAGATCCGCCCGGTGATGGAGGCGGACGACTTCGGCGACGCGCTCGCCCCCGAGCTGCGCGATCAGGAGGCGCGTCTGCCCGCGCAGGCGACCCCGGCCCAGTAGTCACACCTTGTTCGACAACAGGTCCTGACCGGACCGAGCGGTTCACAGGAAAGGAGACCACGATGCAATTCCTTGGATACACGATTGGCGACGACTCGACCCCGCTCCCGACCCCGACACCGGAGCTGTTTGCAGAGATGGGCAAGTTCATGACCGAAGCCGTGAACGCTGGTGTCCTCGTCGCGACCGGCGGGCTCGCCCCCTCGTCCGAAGGGACCACCATCCGGCTCGAGAACGGCGCGTTCTCGATCACCGACGGGCCCTACACCGAGGCGAAGGAGCTGATCGGCGGCTGGGCGCTGCTCGAGTGCACCTCGAAGGAGGAGGCGATCGAGTGGTCGAAGCGCTTCCTTGCGATCAACGGTGGTGGCGAGACGCGTCTGCGCCAGGTCTTCGGGGCGGAGGACGTCGGTCCCACCGGCCTGTAGCGTGCACGAGGTCGACCGCGCGATCGACGCGGTCTGGCGGATCGAGTCGGCCCGGCTCATCGCCGGGCTGGCCCGCGTCGTCCGCGACGTGGGTCTCGCCGAGGATCTCGCCCAGGACGCGCTCGTCGCGGCGCTCCAGCAGTGGCCCGAGTCGGGCGTCCCGGAGAACCCGGGCGCCTGGCTCATGGCCGTCGGGCGGCGCCGGGCGATCGACCTCCTGCGCCGGCAGGCGCTGCTTGCGCAGAAGCACGAGGCGATCAGGCGCGACCTCGAGGTCCGGCAGGATGTCGCGCTGGCCGAAGGCACGGCAATGGTCGACGACGACATTGGCGACGACCTGCTCCGGCTGGTCTTCGTCGCCTGCCATCCTGTCCTCTCGAAAGACGCCCGGGTGGCTCTGACCCTGCGCCTGCTCGGCGGTCTCACGACGGACGAGATCGGCCGCGCGTTCCTCGTTTCCGAGGCTACCGTCGCCCAGCGGATCGTCCGCGCGAAGCGAACCCTGGCCGAGGCACACGTTCCGTTCGAGGTTCCTCGCGGCGACGAGCTCGGCGCCCGCCTCGCCTCGGTCCTCGAGGTGATCTACCTCATCTTCAATGAGGGGTACGCGGCAACCGGCGGCGACGACTGGACGCGGCCTGGGATGTGCGAGGAGGCCTTGCGGCTCGGCAGGATCCTCGCCGAGCTCGCCCCACGGGAGCCCGAGGTCCATGGCCTCGTCGCGCTCATGGAGATCCAGGCCTCGCGCCTGAGGGCGCGGGTGGGGCCGACTGGCGAGCCGATCCTCCTGCAGGACCAGGATCGTGGGCGCTGGGACTGGCTCCTCGTCGGACGCGGATTGGCTGCGCTCGAGCGCGCCGATCGCCTCGGGGGTGCGCTTGGTCCATACACCATCCAGGCGGCGATCGCCGCCTGCCACGCGCGCGCCCGGACGGTCGAAGAGACGGACTGGACGCGAATTGCGGCGCTGTACGACGCCCTTGCCCAGCTCGCCCCGTCCCCCGTGGTCGAGGTCAACCGAGCAGTCGCCGTCGGCAGGGCGTTCGGTCCCGCGGCGGGGCTCGAGGTGCTCGATGCCCTGCGTTCGGTGCCGTCCCTGCAGGGCTACCACCTGCTGCCGAGCGTGCGAGGCGACCTTCTGGCGAAGCTCGGTCGCACGGAAGAGGCGGGGGCCGAGTTCCGGCGGGCCGCCGCCATGACGAGGAACAGCCGCGAGCGAGCGCTCCTCCTTGAGCGGGCCGCCGCAGCGACGCGGAACGCCTGACGGCGGCCGCGGTGCTCCGAGTCAAATCACACACCATGAGCGGGTCGTGGCTGCCGGACCAGAAACGGTGGCTGACAGGCGGGAACCGGCCCCGCGACGATGATCGGCGCGTGGGCGAGCGCGGGCCCGACTGGGCGAGCGCGGGCCTTACCTAGACCGAGGCCTGTATCGTGGCGGGACCCGCAAATCGATCAGCGAACGCGCGCACGGCACCTGCTGTTCCGCTGCCGGCCATGGGCATGCCGTGACCGCCCGCCAATGTGTTCGGCTCGAGCCGCCCGAGCACTGCAACTGACGCCCTGGCCGCCGGCCAGCTCCAGCTCGTATATCGCGGCGGTCCGGAGAGGCCTTGTCGCTGAAGCACAAGACCTGCCAGCGAGTTGACCTTCAGGGTCACGACCGCGTCGCCGGTGATCAACACGCGGTCGCTGGCGCGAAAGAACAAGACGTGGCCCGGCGTGTGGCCTGGCGTGGGAATCGACTCCCAGCCGGGAAGACCCGGAACTCCGGCGCCTGGTTCGAGGGGACGCGAGACGCGGCCGAAGCTCGATCTCGCGAGCGTTGCCTCACGCCGGCGCCGACCCATGGCCCGCATCAGCGGCAGAACGACCCAGCGGTCGAGCGGACCGGCCATCTTCGTCATCGCCACGAAGTCGCCGTTGGCGATTGGTAGCTCGGCGGGGTGCATGTACACCGGACATTCCCAGGTCCGCGCCAGCTCGAGGGCCGAGCCGGCATGGTCGGGGTGAACGTGGGTCAGCAAGATCGAGGCCGGGGGCGTGTCGGCCCCGAAGACTAACTCCGCCGCCTGCATGATCGACGGCCCGTCCTTTGCCCAGCCGGCATCGATCAGGACCCACGACGATCCCGAATGCACGAAGAAGACGTTGGTCTGGGTGCGCCCGCGCGGTCCGAGGCAGTAGACACCCGGGGCGATCTCCCGGGCAGCCGCAACGGTGCTCGCCTGGTGGGTCGGAGTCATGCCACGTGTCCTTCCGTCGCGTCGCTGCTGGTCCTGGTCGGCCGCATCCAATCCTGGACAGCCGACCTCTGCAAGGCGACGGCAGCATCACCCGGGGCATCCATCCGGTGCCAGTGCCGGAGCACCCGTCTTGCCGGCACGATGACAAGATGATGCCCGGGGACTCGCGGCAAAGCCGACGTGACCGGTACCGAGTCCTGCTCAGCTCACCTTCGCCACGATCTCAACGAGGTTCCCGTCGGGGTCACGCAACAGGGCACTCCGGTTATTGTTGCCGGTGCTGTGGGGCGGCTGGAGGACGGGAGCACCCCGGGAGGCCAGCTGCTCGAAGGCGACGTCGACATCCTCGGTCCAGACGACCACGACCATCGCAGGGCTGCCCGGTGCCGCCTCGATGCCGTGCACCCTCCTCGCCGCCTCCACCGTGCCAAGCCCGAGTCCGAACCCGTTGAGCGTGAGTTCGACATGCTCGGGTGTTCCCACCGTCGGCGTTCGGAAGGTCTCGGTGAATCCGAGCAAGTCCCGATAGAACCGAAGGCCAGCTTCAATGTCGCGGGTGTACAGGTTGGCGAACGCGCTCGTGAACATGTCCGGCAACCTAGCACAGCGGGTCGCGCGGAGTTTCCGACCATCCACGGGAGCGGCGTGACACGGCCTGGTATGCCGCGATCATCGGCCTCTGACCGGAGGATCGCCAGTGGATCGCCTTCAGGCGGTTACGACCGTCAGGCCGAGTGCGCGGGCGGCTTGCGCCTGGCGCAGATCGAACGTCAGGAAGCACACCCCGGGCGCCGAGACCCGTTGTGCAGCCGCGAGATGGAGTGCATCGAGCGTTCGCACGCCGCTCGCCTCAGCGATCGCGGCCGCCGATTCGCAGGTCGCCTCGTCGAGCTCGATGATCGAGATGGAGTGCAGATCGTCCGTGAACGCGGCCCGCGCGGCCACGAGGTCGCGTCCCACGAGCAGGCGAGCGAGGTTGCGGCGAACCTCCACAATCGTGTGGCGGGCAGTGAGGAGCGAGCCGTCGGAACGCAGCAACGCGTCAGCGGCGGCCGAATCTGGCTCCTCGACGTAGCGCTTGAGCAGGGCGCTCGAATCGACGTAGGTGCTCACTCCCCGCGATCCTCGGCCAATACGTCGAGGACTCGCCTCGACGCCTTGGACCGGTGGACCCGACCAAGTGGCGACCCAGTGCCCGGGGTGATCCATCCGGCGCGGATCCCATCCTCGATGCGGGCGCGACCTGGCACCGGACCAAGCACCGCCTTCGGGCGGCCGCGGTCGGTGACCCGCAAGACCTCTCCCCGTTCCGCGCGGTCCAGGTATTCGGAGAGGCGCTGTTTCAGTTCCCGGATCCCGACATCGGCCATGTGGACACATTACCACGTCGATGTATCCACATCCAAGGCGAGGAGGCGTGTGTGCTGCCGGGCATCAATGCGCGGCGTCGGGTACGGAAGCCTCGATCATGCCGCCCTCAGGTACTCGTGGACGAGGCCGGACAGTGCGCAAGACCTATTGCGCAACACTTGTTGCCTTGCTATATTGAGGGCATGACCGAACCTCGCGTGAAGCACGTCACCGACCTCGCGGGGCTCCGAGCCCTGGGCCACCCACTCCGCCTCCGGCTGCTCGGGCTCCTTCGCACCGGCGGGCCGGCGACAGCGACCGCCCTCGGCGGGAGGGTCGGTGCGGCACCGAACGCGGTCAGCTATCACCTGCGACAGCTCGCCAAGGCGGGGTTCATCGAGCCGGCCAACACGGCCGGCAGCGACCGCCGGGAACACGCCTGGAAGGCCAGCCACGACGTCACGTCCTGGGAGGCGACGAGCTTCGGCGAGTCGCCCAAATCGACCGTCGCCCTTGACGTCCTTCGCCGCAGGGTCTTCGACGTCTACAACCAGTCGATCGAAGCCTACCTGCGCGGCGAACCGGCTGAGCCGGCTGCCTGGCGGGTGGCCGCCGGGTTCGGGGACCTGGCCTTCCGCGGGACCCCGGCCGATCTCGAGGCGGTCCTCGACGAGGTCAACGCCGTCGTCGGACGGTACGTACAACGCGCCGCCGAGCTCCCGGCGGAGTCCGACGGCAGGACCGTGATGATCATCTGGCACGGCTTCCCGATGCCGGTCGGACGATGACCGGCGCGTCGGCACCGACTGCAGTCCAGCGGCTGGCCAAATCCGTCGTCTCCCCCCTGCTCCACGAAGCTGACTTCCGGCGTTTCTGGTTCGGGCAGACCATCTCGGTCTTCGGCGACCAGGTCACGCAGCTCGGCCTGCCGCTTGTGGCCGTCCTCGTGCTGGGTGCGGACGCGACGCAGATGGGCACCCTGCTGGCGGTCGGGCTGCTGCCGCACCTGCTGTTCTCCCTGCCGGCCGGCGTCTGGCTGGACCGCGTCCGGAACCGCCGGCGCCTGATGATCGCCGCGGACATCGCGCGGGCCCTGCTGATCGCCACCATTCCCGCCGCCTACCTCGCCGGTGTCCTGACGGTCGCCCAGCTGTACGTGGTGGGGTTCCTGGCCGGGTCCATGGCTGTCGTCTTCGATATCTCGTGGAACACGCTGCTGGTGACCGTCGTCCGCCGCGACGCGTTCGTGCAGGCCAATGCCCTGTTCTCCGGCAGCCGCGCGCTCGCCTCCGTCGGCGGTCCACCGCTGGCTGGCGCGCTGATCCAGGTCCTTACGGCGCCGATCGCGCTGCTGGCCGACGCGCTGTCGTTCGTCGGGTCGGCCATCTACCTCGGCCGGATCCGGGCGCCGGAGCCGCCGATCGAGATCGTCGAGGAATCGATGCGATCTCGGTTGTCGACCGGACTGCTGTTCATCTTCCGCGACTCGATCATGCGGCCGATCCTGCTGTCGGTCGCCACCATCAACCTGTTCAACTTCGGGTTCCAGGCCCTGTTCATCCTGTACGTGACCACGACGCTCGGCGTGAGTCCCGGCATCCTCGGCGCAGCCCTCGGCGCCGGGGCGGTTGGTGGCGTGCTCGGCGCGCTCATCGCGACGCGGGTCGGGCGCCGGCTCGGCCTGGGTGGGGCGTACACGTTGGGCTGCCTGATCTTCCCGGTGCCGCTGGTCCTCGTGCCGCTCGTCAGCGGCCCGCCAGATGCCGTGCTGGTCATGCTGTTCGCCACCGAGTTCCTGGCCGGGCTCGGCGTCCAGATCCTCGACATCAACGTGGGCGCGGTCCTGGCGGCCCGGACGCCGGATGCCATCCGCGCCCGGTCGGGTGGTGCGTTCCGCTTCGTCAACTACGGCATCCGGCCGATCGGGGCGTTCGTCGGCGGGCTGCTCGGCGGGATCCTCGGCGTCCGGGAGACCCTTTTCGTGGTCACCATCGCGGCCTCGGTCGGGGTGCTGTGGCTGATCGGTTCACCGATCCCGGGCCTGCGTGACATGCCCGAGCCTGCCCGGCTCGGTCCCGACCCGGCCGCGGGACCGGTTCGACCATACCCCGAGCCATAGCGCTCGCCTCGATCGCGGGTCCGGCCCGGAGTCCGGCCTCCCCGGCCGCGGCGCCTGCTACACGGTAGGCGACCTCCGGCACGAGCACGTCGACGGCCGCCTCGGCCATGCCATCGAGGCCTTCGAGCTGGATCCCGTCGATAGCCCGACTGCAAGGGCCGACACGGCGACGAGGAACGTCACGAAATCGGCGGCGCGAGCCTGTCTGACCCTTTCGGCGGGGTCCCGGTAGCGGCCTGAGACCAACTGACCCGCAGCAGCCGCGACCGCAGCGAGCAGCAGCGCTGCAAGCGTCAGGCGATCCGCGAACGTGAGTTTCGGGGTCATGTCGTCTCCGGCAGTTCGGACAAAGCCCGCGCGGTCACACCGATGAGCGAAGGCGCTCGGTCCAGTAGAGGCACATCGTCCTGTCGTGCTTGGCCCACGTGAACTCCCGCATCGAGGCGTGGATCTTCGCGGCGACCGCGCGCGACGGCGCGTTCTCCGGGATCACAAGGGAGCAGGCGATGTCGAAGCTCGTGTTCGCGAAGCACCCACGCGACGCAGGCGCCCGCGGCCTCCGTGGCGTAGCCCCGGCCCTGCTCGGCCGGCACGATGTGGTAGCCGACCTCCGGGATCACGTGGTCCTCCACAGTCTGGAGCATTGGTCCACAGTCGCCGAGGAACCGCCCGTCCGAGCGGCGGATGACCGCCCACGGCCCGAACCCGTTGTCCCGGTAGCTCCGGCGGGCCCCCTCGATCCACGCGGCGACCCGGTCGCGATCGAACGGTGCCGGGTAGTAGCGCATCGCCACTGGATCGCCCAGGACCTCGATTAGTGTGTCCAAGTCGTCGGGTTCGAGCGGCCGGAGGAGAAGGCGCTCTGTCGTCAGGATCTCCCGCATCGGCGAAGGATAGTCGTCACGGTGCCAGATCCGGGCCATACCCGGGCTCGGGCAGACGCGGGGCCAGGATCCATACGAGCGGCCAGGTGCTGGAATCTGTCGTTAGAAGATGCGGGCAGACGGGGCAGTGGGTGAGCTCACGGTTGTATCCGGCGAAACCAACGTGCCGATGACGTGCTCGAACAGGCGGCGCAGCCGATGGTCATTCGTCTCGGGGACACCGAAGCTCCGCTGCTGGGCACCGGAGACCTGCTTGGGCCGTGGCCGGAAGCCGAGTATGTGGAGGCGAGCGCCCGCGCCTGGCTCGAAGTCGCCTGCTTCGGCACCTGTTCGCACGTACTTCTGACCGAGCCGACCTGACCGGGTCAAGCCGGCGCGACGCCCTGCGTGAGATCCCGAGCAGCGACAGCCCGACGCCGATGACCGCCAGGACCAGCTCGCGAGCAACGAAGAACGACGTGAGATCCGGCGTCTCGCACCCGGAGTAGTAGCCCGGCCCGGACACGTTCGAGGCCGCACATCGCGCGTTGGCGAATGCGAGCAGGCCGGCACTCCCTGCGCCGAGGCCGATGAACAGGCCGCCCAGACCGAGCGGGCGCGCCTTCTCACGCGCGGCCCACACGACGGCGGGGACCAGGAGCAGCAGCACCAGCACCCCCGCCTCGAGGACCGAGCCGCCCGCGATCAGCCCAAGTGCGATCCCGAGCAACCAGGACACCATTCGCATCTGCCGCCTCCCGTGAGCGACAGGCAGACTGTCCGCGTCGGTGCCGGTTGGGTCAAGTGTCCCTCGGCGGGTTTCGTTTACAGGCCCTAAGAGTCGAGGCTAACGGGACCGCGCGGCGTTCAGTAGGGGGAAGCCCGCCGCAATGCGGCCTTGTTCGCGATAGCGGCACAAGCCTGGTTGCTCCGAAAGGAGGTCCTTTCGGTCCGCCTGCAACGGTATTGACCCGGTCGCCTGCTCGCCCTACGGTGGCCCTCGATTCCTCACGGGAGATGCTGAATCAGGCCTGGGGGCCGACTGGACGGTGGATGGTGGCGGACACGGACCTAGCCGCGATGATCGAAGGGACTGCGGCGGGACTCGGGCTTCGTCCCCGGGAGCTCGGGGAGACTGGCTGGCGCTGCTGGGAGTTGCGAACGCTGAACCGACATCGCGCGGTCGCACTCTGGGCGCCGCTCGATCTGCCGAAGGACGCCACGGATCTCGGGTCCGCGGTCCGCGCGGCGGTGGCGCGTGATTTCCATGTGTCCTGGTGGCAGGGCTTCGCGTATGGGCTGGTCGTCGACGCGCCGCGCCTGCCTTGGACGCCCGATGACGTGGCGCCCATCGTCGATCTCTACAACCATCGGCGTGGCGTGCTGCAATGGATCGTTCTTGTCGGCCGGGCGGACCGCACCGTCGCGGCCGTCCATACGTGGATGGAGACCGACCTCAGCCCCGTGTACCGGGCGGTGCTCGCGGCCTTGGCCGGGGACGGCTACCGCGTGTCGGCCGCGACCCGCGAACGCTCCGGCCTGCTCCGCTTCCTGACCGGCGTGAGCGCCATCGAGGGTGTCAGGTTCCCGCAGTTCAGCGACGCGGAAGGCAACGCACCGCCGCCAGGTGATGACACTGGAAGCTGACGTGAGCATGACGAGTCGAACCCCCCAACTGGATGCGCTCATTGCCTCGACGCCAGGCTGGAAGGGCGAGATGGTGGCTCGGCTCCGTGCGGCGATCCATGCCGCGGACCCCGAGATCGTCGAGACGTGGAAGTGGGTTTCGGCCAAGCTCCCGGGGACGCCCTGCTTCGAACACGACGGCATCGTGTGCCACGTCAATGTCCTGAAAGAGCGGGTGCGCCTGACGATGCGCGACGGCGCGCTGCTGCCGGACCCGCACCACCTCCTCAATGCGAACCTCGACAGCAGCCAGCGGCGCGGCATCGACTGGTATGAGGGTGACGCGTTCGACACGGCGGCCGTCGAGGCCATCGTCCGGGCCGCCGTGGCGGCCAGGCACAGGTGACGATCTCGTCCATCTGGCCGGTAGTCGGACTGGAACCGATGTCGGCCGGGCGGGCAGCGGATGGACCAGGGTGGTACCGGGGACGCGTCCCACCGGCCGGATCGATTGAGCCCTGGGGCAGGCAAGACGCTTACGGTTGCTGGCCGACGCATCGAGAAGGCGATCGCCTACTCGGTCGACAGGATGCCCAGCATTCTTGCCCGAGCGACCGCCTGGGTGCGGCTGCTCACGTCCAGCTTCGAGTAGATGTTGCGGACGTGGACCTTCACGGTGAGCGGCGAGAGGAACAGCCGCTCGGCGATGTCCTGATTGGACAGCCCCTCGGCGATGAGCTCGAGCAGCTCGAGCTCCCGTTTGCTCAACGGTTCCGCGAGGCCGGAGGCGCCAGCCGGCCGACCTCCATGCGGAGCCGGGGCGCCCAGTCCGGCGCCGGTCGCGTCCGTGGAGAAGGCACCCAGCAGCCGGAGGCAGTACTCGCGATGCAGCCCCGCGGCCGCGGCCTCTCGCAGCAGGCGCGCCATCAGCGGCCCTTCGTCGACGAAGAGCCGGACAAAGCCCTCCGGCTCGCCGATCTCCATCGCCTCGCCGAGCAGCGACACTGCCTCGCCCGTATCGGCCGCAGCGCGATGGGCGAGCGCCTGGAGAACCAACGCCCTCAACCGATCGTCGAGCCAGGCCCGCGACTCAGCCTGACGGCGATATGGATCGAGCGCGGACAGCGCGGCGTCCGCACCTCCCCGCGCGAGACAGACTCGAGCGCGGACCAGCGGCAGGTCGAACTCCTCGGCGAGCCGCGCCGCCCCGTCCACGTCGCCTGTGCGGAGGGAGATCGTCGCGCGGGCGGCCGCCACCCTGGGTGCTTCGCGGACGAAGTCGTGCTCGTGCACCGAACGTTCGGCCTCGGCCAGGATGCGGGCCGCCTCCGCGAGATCGCCCTGGGCCAGCTTGACGTGGGCGAGCAGGACGAGGCAGGCCGCCGGTCGATCGGTGTTCTGAAGCTGGCGAGCAAGCCCAAGGCTCTTCTGGCCCCGCTCCCAGGCGGCGTCCAGATCGTTCCACTCGTAGAGGATGCGGCCCAGCCCGAGGTGGGCATCGGAGATCCAGGACCAGGGCAGATCGGCCGCGCGCCGGATCGTGTCCTCGTACGTCTCGGCCGCCAGCCTGAGCTCGTTGTCGATCTCCTGCATCCCGGCGATCCCGATCGAGGCATTCATCTCTCCGAACCGGTAGCCCGTCGCCCGGCTCATCGACAGTGCGTCGCCGTACGCCTTTCTGGCCTTTGCTCGCTCGCCGGAGACCTCGTGGGCGTAGCCCGACGCCCAGGCGACGAACGCGCGAGTCAGGTCGTCCGAGCGGAGAAGCTTCAGCGCTCGCTGCGACTCGACGATGAAGTCATCCGGTCCGATGCTGGAGGAACGCCAGGATCGCCCGAAGGGCGGCGATCTGGCCCAGGAGGTCGCGAGTCGGTTCGTCGTCGGCCCGCATGTCCAGCGTCGCCTCCGCGGCGGCGAGCATCTCCTCGAAACCCGCCGTCCGGCCGTTTGCGAGCAGCACCTGCGCGTAGACGATTCGCAGGGACGGCCGGGCGTCCAGGGTCTCCACGGGCAGCGACGAGATCCAGGCGCCAGCGGCAGACAAAGGTGTCGCTGATCTGCAGCGACGGGCCATGGCCCATGATCAGGCGCTCGGCACGTTCGATGTCGTGGCCGGCCGCGGCGTGGCGGAAGGCCTCGAGGTCGAAGCCGTTGTCCTCGTGCCACAGGCTCGCCCGGGCGTGGAGCTCGTCCACGACCGCGTCGGACTCGGACTGTCCGAGCCGCTGGCGCAGCAGGTCGCGGAAGAGGTGGTGGTAGCGATACCAGTGACGCTCGGCTGTCGAGCGGAACGATGAACAGGTTCGCGCGCTCGAGATGCTCCAGCGTCTGCTGGCCAGGCGTGGCGGGATCCAGGGTCACGGCATCGCACAGGGGTCCGCACAGCCGATCGAGGATCGAAGTGCGGAGCAGGAACTCGCGCGACAGCCGGCGGTTGACGCCCAAGGACCTCCTCGACGAGATAGTCGAGCACGAAGCGGTGGCTCCCCGAGAACGACCGGATGAACCCGGCAGCATCCTCGTGTCCCCGCAGGGAGATGGCCGCGAGCTGAAGCCCGGCGACCCAGCCCTCCGTGGTCGTCTCGAGGGCGTTGACGTCCCCGGTCGAAAGACCGAGATCCATGACCTGGTTGAGGAATGCGGCGCTCTCGTCGGGGGTGAACCTGCAGGTCCGCAGCCCGGATCTCGGTGAGCTCGGCACGGGCGCGCCACCGGGCGAGCGGCAGGGCCGGATCTTCGCGGGTGGCGATGGTCACGTGCAGCCGTGCCGGGAGATGCTCCAGAAGGAAGGCCACGGCTTCGTCGACCGGCCTCCCGTCAACGCTGTGGTAGTCGTCCAGCACCAGCACGACATCCGTCGGCAGGGCGGCGAGCTCGTTGACGAGCGGGGTCAGCGTCGCCTCGACCGGTGGCGGCTGGGGCGACCCGAGCGCGGCGAGCACGCCCTCGCCCACGCCCGGTCGGACGGTTCGAAGGGCCTCCACCAGGTACGCCAGGAACCTGGTCGGTTCGGCATCGCCCTCGTCCAGCGAGAGCCACGCGACCGGCAGCCCGCACTCCGCGACCCATTCCGCGACCAGGGTGCTCTTGCCGAAGCCGGCCGGCGCCGAAACGAGCGTCAGCCTGCGCTGGAGCCCCTCGTTGAGCCGCTCGTCGAGGCGGGGGCGGAGGACGATCCTGGATCGGCGCGGCGGAACGTAGAGCTTGGTCGCCAGGATTGGCATTGCCACAACCAGATCTTAGGTCGCGGACAGGCTCGCTCCACCGTCCGGCTGCACGTCAAGCGGGCCTCGATGGCCGTTGCGAATACCCCTTCGAATACCTCCGCGGAGGTATGACACGCACGCCGTCGAGGGACACGCTGCCGGAGCGGCGTCGAGATAGGCGCCCGGACCACACACCGCTCCGCGAAGGCACGACCAATGCAAGACGTCAAAGTCCGGCTCTCCACGCTCTGGGTGTTCATGCTCTTCAACTTCCTCTACGCCGACGTCATGGGGCTGTTCGATCCAGGAATTCCGAAGGACACCATGACCCGCGAAGCGCTGCTCGCGGCCTCGTTCCTGATGGAGATCCCGATCGCCATGATCGTGCTTTCCCGAGTGCTGCAGTAGCGGCCCAATCGCTGGGCCAACGTCATGGCCGGCACGTTCATGGCGATCGTCCAGGCGTCGACCCTGTTCGTCGGCGGCCCGACCCTGTACTACGTCTTCTTCTCCGCCATCGAGATCCCCTGCCTGCTGTTCATCGTTTGGACGGCGTGGCGGTGGGCAGAGCCGCCCGCTCGCGGTCACGTCGGCCGTCATCGGCCGCGTGAGACCGAGCTGCGCTGAGCGGCGTTGGGCAGGAAGCGATGCCGAACGAACTCGATCATCCGGCCGACGACGGCCGTCCATCCACGTATGAGATCCGGATCACCGGCCGCCTCGACCCTCGATGGGAGGAGTGGTTCGACGGTCTGACGATCACGGTCGACAACGGAGACACGCTCATCACGGGCCGGGTCGTCGATCAGGCCGCGCTGCACGGATTGCTGCGGCGCGTGCGCGATCTCGGCTTGCCGCTCGTGTCGGTAACGCCAGGAAAGGATCAGACGCAATGAACGATCGACGGTATGCCCTGACTGCTGGAGTGCTGTTCATCATCGCGACGGCCGCAGACCTGCTTGGTGCGGCCGTCAGGCCCGATCTGACCGGCACTGACTACCTCACCCACGTCGCCGCACAGGGGAATCGCGTGGCCGCGGGAGCGCTGCTCCTGCTCATCGCGGCGTTCGCGTGTGCCGGGATCGCGGTCTCGATGTACCCGATCCTGCGGAAGGCGAACGCGGGCCTGGCCCTTGGATCCGTCGTCTTCCGGACCATGGAGGCGGTCATGTACGTGATCGCCGTCGTGAGCCTGCTGTCCTTGCTGACGCTCGGCCAGCAGCTCGATAGCGTCGGTGCCGCCGAGCGCGCCCCGCTCGCGGCTGTCGGCGGCCTGCTCCTGAGCCTGCGCGAACACGCGGCCCTGGCGGGGGTGTTCGCCTTCTGCCTGGGTGCGTTCCTGTACTACTGCGCGTTCTTCCAGTCGCGACTGATCCCGCGCTGGCTCTCGGGCTGGGGTATCGCGGCGATCATCCTGATGACGACAGCAGGCGTGCTGGCCCTGTTCAACAACGATGCCGTGACCGGGTATGTGCCGCTGGCGCTTCCCATCTTCCTGCAGGAGATGGTCCTGGCCGTCTGGCTGATCGCCAAGGGATTCAGGCCGTCTGCCGTTCGCTCCGACGACCCGTTCCGCGACGAAGCCTGCGATCCCCGCGCTCGACGATCATGCGCCTGTTGCGGCCTGAGGCGGGTGTCGATCGATGAACGAGAAGGAGGACACGCTCGTGGGCACGATGTCGGCACCGTCGGATCAAGTCAGCGTCATTGCCGCCGCGCTGGTTCATCCGCTCGTTCTGGGCGGGGCAACGCGCGATCTACTCAGCCACGGGCGGCCGGCTCGGTCTCCGCCGGGCGACCGCCACGCGCTGGGGCATGTTGCGACTGCGCACGGTCGGGCGCCGCAGCGGCCAGGAGCGATCGGCCATCCTCGGCTACTTCGAGGACGGAGCGGACCTCGTCACCATGGCCATGAACGGCTGGGCCGACCCCGAGCCCGCGTGGTGGCTCAACCTGCAGGCTCAGCCCGGACGCCACCGTCGATCTGCCCGGTGGGTCGCGCGCCGTCCACGCCCATGCAGCGGACACGGACGAGCGGCCGCGCCTGTGGGCCATGTGGGCCAGCCTACGACAAGGATCTCGACGCATACGCCGCGCGACGATCCCGAGAGACCGCGGTCGTGATCCTGTCGCCCCGACCCTACTCCACCTCGAGGATCTCGAGATCCACGTTCCCTGGTCCGTGCAGCCATATGGACGGAGCCAGTTCGGCCTGCCACGAATGGAGAGAAGAGAATGAACACGAACCGAACGAATGCCGCAGCTCCGGGGAAGCCCGGCATGCGCGCGGATCGGGCGGCCGCCGGCTGGATCGGTGTGCTGTACATCATCGGGACGGTTGGCCTGGTCCTCAGCGTGGTCGTTACAGATGACGGTTCCGCAGGCCCCGCCGTTCCTCGCCCAGGTTGCCGCGCAGCCGAACCAGGTGGCCGACCGGAGCCCTCCTCGTCCTGCTGGCCGGCTTCGCGCTCGCGATGGTCCCAGTCGTGTTCTGGCCGATCGGGAGGCGGTACAACGAGACGCTGGCCATGGGGTACGTCGTCTTCCGTGGCGCGCTCGAGGCCGTCATCTACCTCATCGGCACGCCCGGGCCTGGCTGCTCCTGATCCCGCTCAGCACGGAGCCGATGCGGCGCCGCTCGCCGGCTTCGTGCGGCCGCCAAGCCGTGACCTGGGAGCAGGTGGGCGTGATCCCGTTCGTCGCTTGGCGCGCTCATGTTCTCCGTCCTGCTCTACCAGTCGCGGCTCGTACCCCGGTGGCTGTCGGTGTGGGGGCTCGTCGGAGCCGCGCTCTACATCGTGCCGTCGCTTGGGAGCATGTTCGGGCTGTCGTCGCTCGGTATCCTCATGGCCCCGACCGCCGTGCAGGAGATGGTCATGGCGGTCTGGCTGATCGCCAAGGGCTTCAATTCGACTGCCATCGCTGCCGAGTCCGTCGGTGGAACGTCGAAGTGGCAGGCTGCCGCGTCGGGGTCCGCAGCGTAGAGGCAACACGAGTGGAGAAAGGTCAGCGTCGAAGAGGCGCTGGCCTTCTCCAACTCCGGATCGACTCCCGCGCGTGCTCGCCGCGGCTTCACTCGACCGGGGGTCCCCACAGGCGGATTCCGCGCTCCTGGAAGACCGCGCCCGCCAATTGTGCGCACCCGGCCGAGTCAGGGTCGATGTCTGACGGAGAAGCGCCACGCCTGGCCGCCCTACTGCCTCAGGACGGACGCAGGCTCCCGGATCTCGGTGATCGGATCGCCGTGACGGTGGATGATCCGCCAGGCACCCTCCTCGCGGCGGAAGATGTGGGTGACCCGGACGGCGAGCGGGCCGGCTGCGTCCCGTCCTTCCACCCGCACCTGGCCTCGTTCGATCCACACCGCGTAGGCAAGGTCGCCGCTCTCCCCCGCCGCCATCGCCTCGACGCTCGAGAGCGAGCCGCTCTGGAAGCGCGAGGCGGCGAAGAGCGTGTTCTGGCGGACCTTGTCCCAGCCCCGCTCGTAGGAGCCGAAGCCGCCCATCACCGTCACGTCGTCGGCACGCGACCACAGCGCGAGGTACGGTCCGGCGTCGCCGTTCACGAGATAGCCAAGCGCAGCCGTCGTCCGATCGAGCATCTCGCGCAGGTCGTCGATGGCCACGGTGGATCCCTCAGGCTGACATCCGGCCGCCCAAGGGTGCGCGCTGGGCGAGGGCGGGGTCAAGGGGCGAGGCCCCACACGATCGCCAGATGGTGACATCGGGCTCCGCGATCCCTGGCCGCTGATGAGCAGAGCTAATCGATGCTAATCCACCGCCGCTGTGCCTACGCCAAGGCAGACGGCCAGCCCTGCCAGATGGCGCCCCTTCGCGACCGCCCCTCCTGCTTCAGTCACGACCCCGAGCGGGCCGAGGAGGCCGCGGAGGCACGCCGCCTGGGCGGCCTGCGCCGACGCAAGGAAGGCACGATCGCGGTGGCCTACGACCTGCCCGGACTCGACTCTGTTCCAATCTCGTGGCGGGGCGCTGACCCAGGTGCTTCACCTGGGTCAGCGCGGGCACTCACCATCCGACTCGCCTCCCCGGCCTATTCCCGGCGCATCCGGCGCGACAGGGCGCCGACCGCGAGGATCGTCGCTGCTGCGGCGCCAACGAGCGCGAGGAGGAGCGCCGGTATAGCGCCCGATCCGTCGCCGGACCCGTTGCCGCCGGTGCTGGTCGGCGGAGGCGTGGCGGCGGTCGTCCCGGTGGCCGCGGGGGATGGGCGGCTCGTTGCCGAGGCTGCCGGTGACGGGCTGCTGGTGGCAACCTCCAGGGCCGCGGCTGCGACGTGCCAGGTCCCGCCGAACGCAGCGAGTCCTTCGCCGTTGGTCTGACCAGCCGCCGAATCGCCGGCGAAGTAGTAGAGCGGATGGCCGTTGAGCGCCACCTGCGTGGAGCCATCATCCGCTCTGGTGAATGTCGAGAAGCTGCCCGTGAGTCCGGCCGGACCGGTGACGGACCCGCCCGGGGCGACGACCAGCGCCGGCCAGTTGGCGAGGCAGCCCCCGGTGCAGATAGATCCGGTGCTCGTCTCGGAGGAGAGCGTGTACAGGGTCAGCCCGTTCGGTCCGACCAGGAATGAGCCCAGGGATGCGCTCGACCCGACTCCGAGCAGCAGGCTGGCAGGAGCAGCAGCAGGAGCGGCTGCCGGCGATCCGTAGCTGACGGCCAGCACGGGCGCAGCCGCCAATGCGGCCATGACCAGGAGTGCGGACGCCAGGGCGGCCGGTCTCGCCAGGCGTGGCATCGGGACGCGTTGCTTCATCGGACGGTTCTCCTCGCTTCTCGGGGGCGACGTCGCCCTGGTGACGAGAGGTACGTCCCTATGCCGATCGCGGTTTCACCGGGAAAGGACGCTCGGGCAGCGCCGGGTCGAGTCGCTCGGCGATCAGGACAGGAAAACCGTTCAGCGGGTTCCGTCGTTCTTGTGAGTAGAGGACGCTCAATTCCGAATGCAAGCTGCAGTCCTGCGACACGTTGGATCCCCCGCCTGACCCATCGGTCGGGGGGAGTGCGACCATGCGCGCATGGAAAGAGGACCGATTGTTTCGTGCCCAGGGTCGCGGACCGTGGCGAGCGACTGGTCCTGTCGCAGTTCGCCGCAGCGTCGATGCCCCGCGGACGCGCGCGGCCGCCCGCAGCGTGCGCCTGGTCGCGCCCGATGACGCGTCGGGCCTTCCCTGGGCGCGTGGCATGACGGACGATTTCGCGGAAGCCCCTGTCGATGCCGAGCTCATGGCTCGCGTCGCCGCCGGAGACCATGAGGCATTCGCCACGTTGTACGACCGCCACGTGCGAGCGGTGTACGGGGCCGTCCTGCGATACCTACGGGACCCAGCGGCCGCCGAGGAGATCGTCCAGGAGACATACCTCGCGATGTGGCAACAACCGGACCTCTACGCCGCAGACAAGGGTTCACTCGTCGGCTGGCTGCTCTCCATCGCCCGCAACCGCGCCATCGACCGGCTCCGGGCGACTGCACGCCGACCGCAGCTCGTCGGGCTCGACCCGGGGCCGGCTGATCGGTCGGAGAGCGATCTCGAGCGGCTGATGGCCCTCGGGCGATTGGTCGGCTCGGGCCCGACCACCGACGACCCGCCTGACGTCGCCGAGAGGCGCTGGGTTCGGTCGGTCGTTCGGACCGCGCTCGACGCGATTTCCGAGCTGGAACGCCAGGTCCTGGAGCTTGCGTATGACGACGGGCTCACCCAAGCGGAGATCGCAGAGCGTCTCGGCTGGCCTCTGGGCACGGTGAAGACGCGGACGCGACGCGCGATGCTGCGGCTGCGGGCCACGCTCGAGTGCGTGCCCGACATCGGGCCGTCGGCCGCCCCCTTTCCGGTCTCAGCCTGGGGCGACCCAGATGGAGCACGACATGGACCACGCTGAAGCCCGCGAACAGCTGCTTGACCGGGCGCTCGAGCCAGCACGCCTGCGCAGCCTCGACGCGGACACGAGCCCCGAGTCGGTTGAGCTGCGAGCGCATCTCGCGACGTGCCCCGCCTGCGAGGCCGAACTCGCGGCGTGGCGGGGAACGTTGGCCGCCCTCGACGTGGCCGTCGGCGCCGATCTGGCGGCGGATGGCCCTCCGGCGACGTCTCTCGGGACACTCGCTCGCTCGGCCGGTGACGTCACTCCGCCGCCCAGGCTCCGTGCCAGAACGCTCGCGGCGGCCGTCACGCGAACCCCCCCGTCCGCCGATCGCGTTCAGGCGCCGCGCCGACCGATCCGCTGGCCGTCATGGTTGGCAATGGCCGCCGTCCTGGTGGTGCTCCTCGGCGGCGGCGCGATCATCGTGGACCGCTCGGGTCAGCTCGATCGAGCGAAGGCGGATGCCGCTGCACTGGCCGGAGTGACCGCGACCCTGGATCGGATCCTCCAGGACCCGAGCCACCAGGTCGCGGCTCTGACGAGCCCGACCGGGACGCCGGCGGGGAGCGTCTCATGGAGCTCCACGGACGGGAGCGTCGTGGTCCTCACGACGGCACTCGCGAGCCCGCCGTCGGGGGAGATCTATCGATGCTGGATCGAGCAGAACGGGGCCGGCGTCGCAGTCGGCGAGATGCAGTTCAGCGGTGCGACGGCGTACTGGGCGGGGAGCCTGGCGTCGTGGGGCGACACCATTGCCCCCGGCGGCCGCTTCTGGGTGAGCCTTGAGCCGATCGCCGGCAACTCCAAGGGGACCCTGGTGCTGGCGGGGAACCTCTGACAACCTTGCGGCCCCGCAGCCGGTTCCTGCCGCTGCTCGGGTCCCCGGTGAGAACCGGACGGGCGCTCCCGACGTAGACGGAGGAAGGAGCGGCAGGCCGCTGCCCCGGACCGAACCCGAGGATCCGAACGAGGTGACCGATGAGCGCAAAGACCCTTGTGACCGCAGCCATCATCGTGGTGGCCGGTCTTGCGGCGGCGTGCAGCGGCGCGGCAACGGCGCCGCCGGCCACGGCCCCGGCCGCCTCCGCAGGAGGACCGGTCGTCATGACCGCGACCGTGGGCAGCGAGGGCACGCTCCTCGTAGCCGGATCGAATGGGATGACGGTCTACACATTCAGCAAGGACGTCGCGAACAGCGGCACGAGCGCATGCACAGGCGCGTGCATCACGAAGTGGCCGGCGCTCACCATCCCGGCCGGCTCAACGCCCGCGGGCGGGACGGGTGTCGCAGGCAAGCTCGGGACGATCACCCGAACGGACGATGGCTCCACCCAGGTGACGTACAACGGGTTGCCGCTCTACTTCTACTCCGGCGACCAGGCGCCCGGCGATGCGAACGGCATCTACCCGGGCTGGTCCGCCGTCAAGCCAGGCACCACGTCCGGATACTGATGTCCCGGTTCGGGAGGGGACCCAGCTATCCCGGGCCCGGGGCCTAGGCCGGCACCATGGCAAGATCGTGTCCCCAGCGTCGTCACAGCAATCCGGCGCGGCGGCCTGCTTGGAGACGAGGTTCTGTGTCCCTTCGAGCCGCCGGTACGTCCGCGGTCCTCCGCCAGCTCGAGGTGACCGGCACGCGTGGACGACCGTCTACTTGCTCGCCCGGATCGCGATGACGCCGTGCATGGTGCCGACCAGCACAAGGTTGTCCCAGAGCGTCGGCGAGGCGAAGTGGGGCACCGGGCCGACCTCCATGCGGGCCAGCACGGCTCCGGTCGAGGGAGATAGTGCCTGCAGCTCCCCGCTCCCGAGCGCGAGGCTCCAGATGGCGCCCCCGCCGATCACCGGCGGCCCGTTGGCCCCCGAGCTGCGCCTGCCATCCGAGCCGGATCGAGCCGCTCGATCCGATCTGGATCATGCGAAGCCCATCCGCGCACGGCAGGTAGATCGTCGAGCCGCTCTGGGCGGCGCCCCCGAAGGCGGCGCAGACCACGCGGGACGAGACCTGGCCGCCTACGCCGCCGAGGGAACCCGCGCGCAGGACGTAGCCGATGCCGCTCTTGCCGGCGATGAAGACCCAGCCGCCTGGCACGAGCACCGGGCTCAGCGAGCCGAGGTCGGCGTCACTCGCGTTGTCCTGCGCCCATCGGGACGGAGCGAAGCGCGAGCGGAGCTGGAGCGTCGGCGAGAGCTCGAGCACGGAGTCGCTGCCGTCGTACGTCGTTGTCGAGCTGCCGTTGCCGACCGAGACGTAGAGGTTCCCATGGGTGTCGAGGACCGGGCCCCCGGTTGCCCAGACGGCACCTTCGCGCGCAACAGGCACCCGGTAGGCGATTGTCGCGCCGTTCCCCGTGACCGGCACCCCGACGACCTTGCCGCGGTACGCTCCGCAGTCACCGGCGAGGCCGCCAAATCCGACATACACGTAGCCGTTACCGAGCGCCAGGGCCGCCCGCTGCTGGTGGGCGAGCGGGCTGTCGCCGGGCAGATCGACGCTGCGTGACCAGCGCACGACGCCGGTCGCCGCATCGAGGGCGAAGAGCAGGTGCTGGGGGCCGGCGATCTCCGCGACGACGAAGAGCGATCCGCTCGCCCGATCGTAGACCGGGGTGCTCGTGATCCCGAGCGGGTCGATGTCGCCGCATGGGAGCGACGCGAGCGGCACCGGCGTCCCGAGGTGACGTCGCCAGGCGACGCGTCCTGTCGCGGGGTCGAGGGCATAGACGCTGTCGTTCTCGGTCGCCACGATCACCCGGCCGCCCACCCCGAGGGGCTCCCCGTAGACGGCTCCATCCAGGGTCGCTGCCCATGCCTTCACAAGGCCGCCGTGGAGAGTCGGGAAGCCGCTCGCAACGCCGGTTCGCGCGCCATTGCCGTGGTATGTGGGCCAGTCGGACGGCGTGGCAGGCGCCGTCGTGGTGAGCTGCGGCGCTGCTGTCGGGCTGGCGCCGGCCTCGATCGAGGAGGGAGCGGCCGGTCCGGTCGTGACCGCCGGCGAGGTCGATGAAGGCGCCGGGCCGCACCCGGCGACGACGAGGCACAGCCCGATCACGAGACTGGCGAGATGTCGAGCGGTGCTCACATCCCCATGGTGGCACGCTCCGTCCGCGTTGAGCCACCGCACCATCAGTGGATCGTGCGCGTCGGCGTCTGAACTACTCCACCAGCGGAGGCAGCTCTCAGTCGCCGAAGCTGAGCGCGCCGTCCCGACGCTATCCTCAGGCCGATCCTGGGTCGTCCGCGACTGCGCGTCGGCCACAGGCATAAGCTGGCGCAGGTGCGTCTGGACTGCGGGCACCAGCGCCATCGAGACGCCTGCGACCGCCCCGCGCAGCGCCTCCTCCGGCCACTCCGCCGGCAGTAGCTCGGCTGGGAGGGCGGGGTCCTCTGCGAGGATTGGAGCCTGCCGTTCCCACACCTCGGATCGTGCTGCCCGAGAAGATCGTCAACGCGCTCCGTGGTGCCGCGTACGTCGTCGGGCCCAAAGGACTCATACTCCCGCAGCGCGAGCGCTGTCCCAGATCTACGCCCGGATGCATCTATAGGGTATGAACGGGCTGGCGATGGAAAGCTCGACGGTCGCCTCCACGGTCACGCTCGCTGGAGCGGGCGACGAAGCGGCCTTCGCGCGGCTGGTCGCCGCCTACAACGCCGACATGGCCCGGGTCGCCTTGGTAGCGTGTGGCGACCGGTATCTGGCCGAGGACGCGGTCCAGGCGGCCTGGCTGGTGGCCTGGCGAAAGCTCCACTCGCTGCGGGATGCGGAGCGCGTCCGCCCGTGGCTGCTCGCGGTGACCGCGAACGAGGCCCGCCAGATCGTCCGCCGACGCCGCGGACCGGTCGTCGAGATCGACCTCGACACTCCCGGCGACCCCATTGGCGACCCGTCGACCGGCATCGAGCGTCTCGACCTCCGCCGGGCGCTCGCGCACCTCACGCCCGACGACCGCACGCTTCTCGCTATGCACTATGCCGTCGCCCTGAGCTCGGACGAACTCGGGGTCGCTCTCGGCACGTCGCCGTCCACCGCCCGAAAGCGCGTGTCGCGGGCCATCGACCGCCTCAGGATGGAGCTCCGCGATGCTTGAGCGCGATCCCTCCGAGTTCGAGCTCGCCGCCGCGTTCCGCGCGTACCTGGAGGACGCGCCGACAGAGGTCCGCCCGACCGAGCTCGCCCGCCACTTCGCCACGGCCTACCCCCACCGGCGAGCCGCGCCTGCCCGGATGGTCTTCGCGAGGGCGCCGGCGATTGCCTGGGTCCTGTTGCTCGTCGGGCTGCTCCTTGCGCTCGTCGTCGGCGAGTTGGTGGCGGGCGCTTGGCGCAGTGCCCCATCACCCGCGTGGGCTGAGCCGAACGCAGCGGCCCTGCCCGACGCGACGGCCTCGAAGCTGCAGGCCCAGCTCGTTGGGTCGGTCGCTTGCCGCGAGGTGATCGGGCTGTCCGCCGCCGTTGTCTCCCCGACGGGATCGTGGGCCGGCGTTACCGGCGTGGATAGCGCGGGCACGGCCATCAAGCCCACGTCTGCATTCTCGATCGCGGAGATCAGCATGACGTTCGTCGGAGCTGAGGTCATGCTCCTGTCCTCCGAGGGGAAGATCGACCTCGATGCGCTCGGTGACCCAGTACGTGACCCTGCCGTTCGCGACGAACGGCGCCACGATCCGTCAGCTGGCCACGATGACCAGCGGCTTCCCCGGTGTGCCGGACGGCGCCGTGAACGCGCAGGTCGCCAAGGACCTGTCTCATGCGTGGACCGCCGCGGAGCTCGTCGCTCTCGCCAAGGACCAGCCGCGCCAGGGGACCCCCGGTGGTCCCGGCGTGTTCAACGGGCTCAACTACGTCGTGCTCGGGATGGTCATCGAGAAGGTGACCGGCGAGCCGCTGGCAACCGTGCTGCGCCGCGACCTCCTCGCACCCTCCGCGCTCGACCGGATCTGGATGCAGCCCGCCGAGAAACCGCAGCCGCCGCTGACCGTGGCGGTGGACCGCACCGACGCCAAGGTCGTTGACCCGGCGAGCGGCTACCTGCCGTCGCTTGCCTCGGCCTCCACGGGCCAGGGCGGAGCCGGCATGGCCGCCGATGCACCGAGCCTGGCGCGCTGGGGCTACCTGCTGTACGGCGGCCGCATCATCAGCGGCGACCTGGTCGCGACGATGACCACCAAGGTCGCCGACACCCTGTATGGCGCCTACGGCTTCGGGACCATGGTCGCCGACGTCGATGGCCAGACCGTCTTCGGCCACCCCGGCGACTACCTGCAGTACTCCTCCCTCCTCCTGGTCTGGCCGGGCACCAGGACGGCCGTGGCTGTGCTGGCGCCGTCGCCCGGGAAGACCGTGGACTACACGCTCTCCGATTGTGCGCTCAGCCTGTACCAGCAGATGCCGGGCGGGTGACCTCAATGACCGAGGGTGACTCGAGGAGGAAACGAAATGGACGCAATCGGCCGGGCCACCAGGCTGGTGGCGGCTGTCGTCGTCGTCGCACTACTGAGTGGATGCGCCTCGGGCGCGACCTCCGCTCCAGCTTCTGCCCAGGGCGCCGCGGCCACCGCCCCGGCGGCGCCTGCGAGCAGTTCGCCTCCGTCCCCAACCACTCCAACCCCGGCCCCATCACCCGCGTGGGCTGAGCCGAACGCAGCGGCCCTGCCCGACGCGACGGCCTCGAAGCTGCAGGCCCAGCTCGTTGGGTCGGTCGTCTTGCCGCGAGGTGATCGGGCTGTCCGCCGCCGTTGTCTCCCCGACGGGTTCGTGGGCCGGCGTTACCGGCGTGGATAGCGCGGGCACGGCCATCAAGCCCACGTCTGATTCTCGATCGCGGAGATCAGCATGACGTTCGTCGGAGCCGAGGTCATGCTCCTGTCCTCCGAGGGGAAGATCGACCTCGATGCGCTCGTGACCCAGTACGTGACCCTGCCGTTCGCGACGAACGGCGCCACGATCCGTCAGCTGGCCACGATGACCAGCGGCTTCCCCGGTGTGCCGGACGGCGCCGTGAACGCGAGGTCGCCAAGGACCTGTCTCATGCGTGGACCGCCGCGGAGCTCGTCGCTCTCGCCAAGGACCAGCCGCGCCAGGGGACCCCCGGTGGTCCCGGCGTGTTAACAGGCTCAACTACGTCGTGCTCGGGATGGTCATCGAGAAGGTGACCGGCGAGCCGCTGACAACCGTGCTGCGCCGCGACCTCCTCGCACCCTCCGCGCTCGACCGGATCTGGATGCAGCCCGCCGAGAAACCGCAGCCGCCGCTGACCGTGGCGGTGGACCGCACCGACGCCAAGGTCGTTGACCCGGCGAGCGGCTACCTGCCGTCGCTCGCCTCGGCCTCCACGGGCCAGGGCGGGGCCGGCATGGCCGCCGATGCACCGAGCCTGGCGCGCTGGGGCTACCTGCTCTACGGCGGCCGCATCATCAGCGGCGACCTGGTGCGACGATGACCACCAAGGTCGCCGACACCCTGTATGGCGCCTACGGCTTCGGGACCTTGGTCGCCGACCTCGATGGCCAGACCGTCTTCGGCCACCCGGGCGACGACCTGCAGTACTCCTCCCTCCTCCTGGTCTGGCCGGGCACCAGGACGGCCGTGGCTGTGCTGGCGCCGTCGCCCGGGAAGACCGTGGACTACACGCTCCCCGACTGTGCGCTCAGCTTGTACCAGCAGATGCCGGGCGGGTGACCTCGAGGGCTGGCAGCGCTCCGGCAGGAGCGGCATGTGGGAATGGTCGGGGCGAGAGGAGTCTGCCCCGTCGAACCGACCTCATCGCGGGTCGCCCATCTCGTTCACGACCCCCGGCCGGCCAGCCTCAGCGCCTGTCGGCGCAGCGGCGTCGTACGATCTGCCGGTGGGTCCGCATGGGCGTCAACTCGATCCCTACCAGTCGGCCATCGGCGGCGTGCTGCGCAACCTCACGCGCGCCCCGGTCGACCTCGACGGCGTGCTCGACGCCATCCTCCGCCATGCGCTCGAGCTGACCCGGTCGAGCCGCGGCTTCGTCTACCTGCTCGAGGCCGACGGCCGGTACCACCACGTCGCCGACGCGGGGGCGCCGCCCGAGGTCGTGGCCTTCAACCGAGCCCACCCGATCACTCCCGGCCGAGCGACGTGCACGGGGCGGACGGTGCTGGAGCGGCGCCCCGTCCACATCCCGGACTGCCTTGACGATCCCGAGTACGACTACCCCGAGGCGCAGCGCCTCGGCGGGTTCAGGACGCTGCTCGGCGTCCCGATGCTGCAGGACGATGTCGTGGTGGGCGTCGTGAACGTCTACCGCGACGAGCCCGATCCGTACGCCGAGCGGGAGATCGAGCTCGTGGCCACGTTCGCCGACCAAGCCACACTGGCGCTGCGTCTGTCAAGGATGACCGCGACCATCGAGCGCCAGCGCTCGGAGCTGTCCCGGTTCATCGCGCCCCAGGTCTCCGCGCTGATCGCGACCGAGGCCGGCGAGCGCCTCCTGGCCGGCCATCGGCGCGAGATTACCGTTGTCTTCGCCGACCTTCGCGGGTTCACGGCCTTCAGCGAGTCTGCGGCGCCCGAGGACGTTCTCGGCGTGCTGCGCGACTACCACGCCATGCTCGGCGCCAAGGTGTCCGAGTTCGGCGGGACCCTCGAGCGGTTCACCGGTGACGGGCTAATGGTCTTCTTCAACGACCCCGTCGAGCAGGCCGACCACGCAGAGCGCGCGATCCGCATGGCCTTCGACTGGCGGGACGGCGTGGCGGGGCTGACCCGCGGCTGGCAGCGGCTTGGCTTCGACCTCGGGTTCGGGGTGGGCATCGCGACCGGCTACGCCACCCTCGGCCGGATCGGCTTCCGCGATCGCGTCGACTACGCTGCGATCGGCAGTGTGGTCAACCTCGCGGCGCGCCTCTGCGCCGAGGCCGCCGACGGGATGGTCCTGGCGTCCGCGCGGACGGCCGCAGCGGCCGCCGACCTCGCCGTGGCCGAGCCGCTGGAGCCGGCCACGCTCAAAGGGTTCGCCCGGCCGGTCGCGGCGGTCCGCCTGACCGGGCTCCGAACGATCGGCTCACCGCCGGAGCGTGGTTCGGGAGCCCGACCGAATTGGGGCAGGACGCAACGATGAGGTGAGGGCCACCGGGGGCCGAGACAACCACCCAGTGCACCGAGTCCCATTTCGCTTCGGAACGCTAAACTCCACGGATCCGATGGGTGGCAGCGGACCGTGAGGTCCCACCAGAGCGGCGTCCCAAGGCGGTCGCCAACCGCTGCGCTGGGCCAATGGCGAGACCGACTCGTCCGGATGCGGTGAGAGCCGCGACGGGAGGAGCCATGCGTCCCCGCCTCATCCTCGGGCTTGCTCTCGGAATCCTGCTGCTCACGGGCTGCGGGTCTGCCGCCGCACCATCGGTGAGTGGCCCTGCAACTGCAACCCCCGCCAGCGGCGCTGGACCAAGCGACTCCGCCCACTACGTCATCACGGGCGCGGACACGCTCAGCGGTGACGTCCCCCTGAGCGGAGCGGGGGTCACGCGCCCGTATGGCATGACGAACGTCAGCCAGCTGCTCTATCAGGACCAGGCGGGAGTGACCACCGTCGGGATCACCTTCCCGATTGCCGCCTGCAGCTCCGGAAACTCGCAGGCATGTGGCGCGGTCACGTTCAGCAATGGCACCCTCAGCGTCACGGGCGCAGGATTTCAGGCGTGCACGTGGGATCTCGCGCAGGTCACAAGCGCCGGCGGGACGGGGACAGTCGAGTGCAACAACGCGATGAACACCGTGTCGTCCAAGGCCGACAAGCTCACGGTCAGCTTCAGCTTCCACGATTGACTTGCACTCGTGTCGACGCCCCCGGGTTCCAGTCGGCGTCTGACCACGTGGGCCCCGACGCGTCCATGACTCGTCCCGCGGCCCTGGGCCCTGCCTTGGGCGCTCCCTCTGGGGAGGGACGCGCAGGGCGACCGGGGGCTGGGGAGCCTTGCCGGCCCCCCAGGGGTCGTCGAGCGGCCACCGTCGGCGCGTAGGCTCCTCCCCTACGCTCGGCCGGCCCTGTCTCAAGCCGCGCGCCCCTGCAGCGACCCGGCCATGTCGGCGGCCGTTGCTTGTCCGCGCGGGTGTTCTGACGCCGGCCCCGACGCCGCTCAGGTGCGCTCCGCTCTCGGCCGCTCCCGGCGCCGGGATGCGAGGGCCCCGGCGTCCGGGGCCGATCGACGAGGCGCCGGCGGTGCGCCGCTGCCGGCCCCCGCCGTGGCGCCCTCGCGACCGGCCGGGTATCCTCGAGCCGTGAGCTACCGCGTGATGCAGGTCGGACCCCGCTGCATCTGTCGCCGGCGGGTGCCGGCGCAGGGTGCGCGCGCGGTCGACTGCTGACCGCCGGACACCTCCCGGGACTCGCGACTCCTCCGGTCCCCTGGGCGACGCGAAAGCCGTCGCTCACCGGTTCGCGTCCCTCGGAGGTCCCGACTGTGTCCAGTTTCCTCACCCCGCCCGCTCGTCAGGTTGACCCGCGTGGTCAGCGCTTCGGCGCTGGCGTTTCAGCACTTGTCCTGGTCCTCGCGTTCGGCCTGTCCGCGCCCTGGCTTGCCGTCCTCGTCGGCCTCAACCTCGCGGTCTCCGCGGCGTTCGGCACCCGCCTCTTCCTGCCCGGCCGCCTGTGGCCCATCCTCCGGCGGACGCTCCGCCTCGGACCCGTGGAGCTCGAGCACGAGTACCCGCCCCGCTTCGCCCAGGCGCTCGGGGCGACATTCATCGGGCTCGGTGCGCTCGCCTTCGCGGCCGGTGTGCCCCCGCTCGGCTGGCTCCTGAGCGGCGCTGTGGCGGGGCTCCAGGTCCTGCTCGCGACGACTGGGATCTGCGTCGGCTGCCGCCTCTACGGGCTGCGCTGGTGGGTGCCCTCGCTGTTCGCGCGCCTCTTCCGGCGAACCGATCAGATCGTCGGTTCGTCCGTCGTCCAACCGATCAGCTACCGCGACCCGTAGACGGTCCCATAGACCCAGAACCAGCCGGGGCCCAGACGCCCGAGGAGCGGGCCACCCTCGCCGACTTGGTGGCCGAGATGACGGCGATCGCCGAGCGGCGTCACCTCCTCGACTTCGGAGTGCCCGCATCCGCGCGCCCGCCCGCTCCTGGACCTCCTCGATCTCCCGCTCCATCCTGATCCGCCCGAGCCCCTGACGGATGCGGTACCCATGCTGACACCGGAGCGTCTGAGGACCCCGCACCATGATCGGATCGCGAACGGATCCCGGCGGTCAACCTTATCTGCGAAGCAGCCCCGACAACGCCGCCGCCAAGGCGTCGTACTGTGCCATCGAGTTGTACAGGTGGGCCGAGATGCGCAGGAGGCGCCGCGGGACCTGCTCTCCGGCCGCCCAGGCCTGTGGCCACGGGAGGACCGGTGCCTCGATGCCGAACTGCTGACGGAGAACGACCTGCAACGGGTCGTCATCGAGTGGGGAGAGCGCGGTGCTGGGAGACGGATCGCCCGGCAGCAGTACGGCGGCCATCGATCCCAGCATCTCGTCAGGGGCTGGCGGAACCACCCCGAGCGTCCGGCAGATCGCGTTGCGTCCGGCCCGCGCCAGCTGGCTGTTGGCCGCCATCACCTCGGGCCAGCCTCCCGGCAGCAGCGAGCCGACAAACCGGATCGCCGCCGGGACGCACAGATAGGCCGTGGGGTCGAACGTCCCCGTCCAGTCGAACTCGAGACGGAATCGCGGTCGATCGGTTCGGGTCGCATTGGCCCCATGCGAGATGGCGAGCGGGCGGATCGCAGACCTGCGGTCGGCGCGCACGTACAGGAACGCCGCTCCCTTCGGCGCGCACAACCATTTGTGGGCGTTGCCCGTGTAGTAGGCGGCGCCGAGCGTATCGAGCTCGAGCGCGAGCATGCCGGGCGCGTGAGCGCCGTCGACGAGCGTCTCGACGCCGCGACGCCGGAGCTCGGGCACGAGCTCCCTGAGGGGCAGGATGAGTGCCGTCGGACTCGTGACGTGGCTGACCAGCGCCAGGCGCGTGCGTGGCGTTACGCACGCGAGGATCGCTCCCAGCGCCTCGCCCGGGGAGCTGATCGGAAACGGGATGTGCGCCACGACCACCCGCGCGCGGTCCCGCTGCGCGGCGAAGCGCAGCGCGTTGACGCTGGCGTTGTATTCATGGTCGGTGGTCAGCAGTTCGTCGCCGGGCGCGAAGCGGAGCGAGCGAAGCACGGTGTTTACGCCCGCGGTCGCATTGGGCACGAACGCCACGCCCTCGGGATCGCCGCCCAGAAATCTGCCCAGCTCGGCCCGGGCTGCAGCCAGGAGCCCGTCGAGCTCGCGCGACAGGAAGCGCACCGGCTGCGCCTCCAGCCGCTCACGCAGCGACCGCTGGGTGCCGAGAACGTCCCGCGGACAGGCGCCGAACGAACCGTGGTTCAGGAAGAGGGTCCCGGGCTCGATGAGCCAGTTCGCCGCGAGGTCCGGCTCCGTGGCCGGGGACCCGTGCGCGGCCGACGTGCCCTCATTGATGGAGCCGGCGGGCCAGTCCTCTGCCCGGGCTCGATCCAGATCGTGCATGCGAGTCCTCGATCGACGGCGAAGGCGTCCACGGCGCACCGCGAGCGAGCGGCAGGTCCAATGACACTCCTCGCGCCCCCTCAGCGGCCGATGACCTCGACCGCCAGACCATACTGGACCAGGTGGAGTCCGTTTGCGAGGGCCTCAAAGCGGATGCGCGATCTGACCGCGGATCTGTTCGTCAGCCTCGACGGCTATGCGAAAGGCGAGCATGCCGGGCCGTATTTCGACATGTACGGCCCCGAGCTCGGGCGGTGGATCGACGACCACCTCGCCGAGCCGCAGGTCCTCCTCATGGGCCGGGTGACCTACGAGGTGCTCTCGCCGATGGCGCGGTCGTCATCGGAGGCAGGCGCGCAGCCCAGCCGCATGGACGAGCTGCCGAAGATCGTCCTCTCGCGGACGCTGCGCGAGCCCCTGGCCTGGCCCAACGCTCACGTCCTGACGGGCGACCTGGCGACGGTCGTCGATAACCTCAAGCAGGCCGATGGCGATCCGCTGCGCACGATCGGCAGCGTCTCGCTGGTCCGCGACCTGATCCGTCTGCGGCTCGTCGACCGGCTGCGGCTGGTCGTCTTCCCGATCGTGCTGGGTCCGGACGGCCGTGAGCCGATGTTCGCCGGTTATCCGGGACCGCGTTCGAGCTCGTCTCCAGCTCCGTGCTCGATGGGCGACTCCTCCTGCTCGAGTACCGGCCGTCAGCACGCTGATCCCGCAACGCTCACGGGCGGGGCGCCGTCGGCGCATTCGAGCCAATGCAGGCGCCCCACCAGGCCACCATCGTTGACGGACCGCTTTCGGCCAGTAGGCCCTTGGTGGCATGAAGCCGATCTTCGCGGGCGCCGCCTGAGACAGGCTGACCACGCCGCCGTGCCAACTAGGAAGGGTCGAGAACACCCGCCTTAACCAAGTGCGTGGTTGAATTGGCTCCAGATCCCCGTTGGCATCCAGTCGAGTGGTTCACCTCTGATCATCCGCGGGCCGCTCCAGACCTCCGTCCAACCTGCGGCGACGAGCCGCTCGAGGCCAGCTGCATTCTCGTCCAGCACGCCGGCGCGGACGCGGCCCTCCGGGCCGGCCTCCCGGCGCCGCACGTCGAAGAGGCGAAGCGCGTCGGAGACATCGCGAGCGACCGTGGCGACCCCGCCGAACGGCGATCGCACCGTGAACGCGGTCACCTCGCTGGCGGTCCCTCCGACGACCCAGCCATCGCAGGTCGCGAGAATGTGGCGCCGGTCCTCGCCGGTCGCCCACGCGTCGAGCGCCGCGGCAGCCTCGAGATCCTCAGCGGGGGCGAAGCGACGAACGGAGGGATCTGCCACGGACAGAGTCCGTTCGGTTTCACGTCCGGACGCGACGAGGGCGTGGTCGTGGGTGAGGACCTCGAAGCCGAGCCGCTCATAGAGCGGGCGGCCAGCCTTGGTTGCCACGAGCACGAGCGTCCGACAACCTGAAACCTCGAGCTCCTCGATCACCGCCTCCGTGAGTGCTCGTCCGAGACCGTGCCGCCGCATGGCCGGCGCGACCCAGATGGTGCCGACCCATCCGACCCGCCCCGAGACCGTGGCGACGCCGGTCCCGACGATCTCGCCGTCGCGTTCGGCGAGGATCGGTCGGCAGTTCGGGTGTCCCGTGGCGAAGCGGAAGAAGGCCTCCCGGTCACCCCAATCGCCACGCCGGAGAGCGTCGGCAGCTGCAGCCACATCGGCCGGCCGCATCGGCCGGATCGTGGTGCCTGTCAGTCGGGCTTCACGCACGTCCACGCGAAGATCGTGGCACATCTCGCGTTCGAGCAGACCCGCCGACAGGTGCCCACCATGGCAACATCGTGCTCACAGCCATGGCCTGAGGATGTCGTGAGTGTGGGTCTATGCGCGCGGCGCCACTCATAGGTGGCGATGGCGATCAGTGGGCTGCCACGTATGCATCTCGAAGCTCGGTTAGGAGCCCGGTTCGAGCGGCATTCCAGGATTCGCGGAGCGCGCTCAGCTTCTGATGAGCCTGCGGCTTCGATCGATCTGATCGAGCGGTGCGAGCACCCTGGGACGAGCAGGGCGCTCAGCCCGCCAGACGAACCGGTCGGTTGCGGAACGTGCCCCACACGGTGCGGTTGCCGGTCGCGTCCTCCGCGTAGTGGAGCCGCCCACCGGGGATTGTCACGTCCAGCTTCAGCGAGCCGTCGTCGGCGATCCGTCCAGTGCCGGTCATGGCCAGTCCGACGGTGAAGGCGCAGCTCCGCAGGATGAGCGCGGTTGCGCTGCTTGTGGGGCGGTATTCGAGGGTCCCGCCGAAGTCGCAGCCCATCTTCAGGTTGCTGTCCGAGAGCCGGTAGTTGTAGTCGTCGGTGTTGAGGATCTGATCCGCCATCGATGACATGAACTGGAGTGCCGTCCGATAGCGGGAAGCGGTCAGCTGGGCCAGCCCCACGTAGGGCTCTGCGACACGCCCGGCGCACAGCGTGACACGTGTCGCGGGCGGAGTCTCCGTCGCGAGGAAGTCCGTCACCAGGTTGTCCGGGCAGGCGTTGCCGCGGCCGAAGATGACGTGCGGCCCGCCGGTCTGGACGATGAAGTAAGCGTTCGAGGCGCGGCCGTAGATCCGCATCGCGTTCGCGATCGGCGTCGCGGGATCAAGGGTCGCGGTCAGGACGAAGAGCGGGTACGGCGTGACGGTGAGCGGTGCCGGGCGCGCGGTGAGGGCCGGCTGCGCTGGCCACCAGAGGCAGGGCAGGTCGCCGTAGTAGGTGCTCCCCAGCCGGAGCGCCCCAATCCCTGCCGCGTCGCCCGCCGCCGTCCAAGCCGCGAAGCGAGCGGCCGGATCGCCCGCTCCCGGGTAGTACGCGTAGTCCTGGCATTCGACGGCGTAGTACATCGCGTCGGACCAGCTCGGATCGGCGGTGGCGGCCAGCGTCTCAGGATCCACGCCGAGACCGTCGTAGGCAAGCCGTGCCAGTGGCACGAGGTCGCCGCGAGCGGCCGCGGCAAGCGCTCGCTCGAGCAGCATGCGGCTGAACTGGCTGTACAGGTAGCTCACGACCGCGGTCTGAAGGTCCGTGGCTGTGAGCGAGCGGGTGATGAACGTGCCGCGAGCCGTCGGGAAGCGGAACTGGAGCGGTCCGCTCGCGAGCTCGCCGGCGATCCGGTCGTAGGCGGCCGCAGCCGTGCCGCGGCCCACATCGAGAGCGCACGAGCGGCGGGCGGCGCAGTCGGCCAGCGTTGCCGTCAGCGCGTCGTCGAACGCGCGCGCGGCTTCCGCGTTGTAGGTCGGACCGTCGACCGTGAGGTCCACGGGCCCGTCGAGGAACAGCGCGGCAACGTGGTCGGGATGGGCCGCCGCGTAGGTCTGGACGTACTGGGTGCCGTAGCTCTCGCCGTACAGATCGAGCTTGTCCACGCCAAGATAGGCGCGGATCGCCTCGAGATCCTCGACCGCCTGCCGGGTGGAATAGAAGGGCAAGTCTGCGGGGTCTGCCTTCGCCTCGGCGACGCAGTCCGCCGCGTAGGCCTGGGCAGCGAGCGCGGCGGCGGGCCGGTCGGCGGGCACGTTCGGGTCAGCCGGGCTGGCGTAGTACGTCGCGCTCGCATCCGGGCACTGGATCGGGTGCGAGAGGCCGACCCCTCGCTGGTCCAGGAAGACGATGTCGTAGTTCGCCGTGATCGACGGGTCGAAGGCCGCCGTGTAGCTGTCCGCCGCTGCGATCCCACTCGTACCCGGGCCGCCGGTGATCGTCACGAAGACGCCCTTGGCCGCCTTCGTGGCGCGCTGGATGGCGAAGGTCACGTCCCATGTCGGGCCGGACGCAGCGAAGTGATCGCGGGGAACCGCCAACGTCACGCACTCGAAGCTGCTCCCGGGCAGCGGACGGTCGAGACGGCGGCCGCACGAGGTTGTGCCGCCGCCGGAGCAGCGGACCGGGCTGCGAGGGACGGGGCGACGACGGACAAGCCTGGCGTCCCGGCAAGGGCCAAGGCCATGGCAAGGAACGGCGCGACCGACCGGTGCAGACGTGGGCGGAGCACGGTCACATCGTAAGCCGTTCACCGGGGAGCGTGAGGGTCCAACGGTGCTCAGGAGTGGTTCGTGGGATTGATGGGACCTTCGCCCGGTGACGACAGGAATGCAGGTCACGATCAGTGGATCGTCAGCTGCCGTCGAGCCTCCTACTTCGCGGTCTCGACGGTAACGCGGGCGGCCGTGGGGATCCGGGCGGTCGGCACTGGATTCCGATCGCGAACACCCTTTCGGAGCGGCTCCAGCCCGGCGAGGACCACCTTTGCGATTTCCACGACGAGGAGGAGTTCCATTGGCATGTCGCCGTGGCGGAGCTTCAGCCGGAAGCTTTCGAATGCCACGTGGGCGGGATCCTTGGGCCTTCCCCGATGAACGCCGCCGCGCACGTTCGCAGCGAGGGTGACGACCTGCGCCACGGTGACTTGCGACGCGGGCAGGAACACGAGCCCGGTCCCGAGGAACTCCTTGAGGCCGACCTCTCGGATCGGTGCGTCGACCGTGGCGTTCGGATCGATCCCGAGCCAAAGCAGGAAGTCTTGCCCGGGCTCTAGAGTCTTCACACGGAGGCGAAACCGGAGAGGGAGGTGGATGGCGCGGTTCACCTGGTGGGTGAGCGGTGAATCGTCCAGCAACAGCTCGCGCAGAAGCGCGGCGGCGCGCAGAAGATCGTACTCAGACGCATCGGCTCGTGTCCGCGTCTCCAGGTCGTCGAGCGTCTCCAGGAAAAGACGGCCGACGTCCATTCGCTCCTACTTTCTCAGCGCCGCCATGATCGTGGCGGCGGTCACAGCTCAACACTATCTGCTCATCGTATGGAGATATGCCAGGCGCCTTCCCGCGTGGGCCTGGGTTGGCAGGCACCGCAGGTGTGGACGGCCACCGACCGCCCGTGAACCCCTACTCCTGACCGACACCCTCGATGACTTCGTCGCAGATCTGGGCCATTGCGTCGGGGAGCGTGCAGGTCAGCTTGAGCGCCGATGGGGCGGCGGGGCCAGTGCCGCCTCCCGCCGCGCCCGGATTGAAGACGAGGAACCCGAGGGCCCGGTATCGACCGCCCGACGGTTCGCCCGTGCCTGCCACGCCCGGCGGGTCCTCAAAGACCGCGGACCTGGGCTTGGGTCGGGTGACGCGCTCGCGGCTCGGGGGCGTGGCCGGGCAGGAAAGGCCCGGCTGTGCCAACAGGTTCCACGCCTCCGGGAAGAGACCGCACGCCATCGACGCGATGCACGCGACGCAGCCGCCTCCGGTCGAGGCGGTCACCGCTTGGTCATCGGGCGACGGGCTTTCCGCCGGGGGAGCCTGTCCGGGCGGCGTGATTGCCATGGTGGCCGACCCGTCAGCCCCGACGGCTGCCTCGCAGTGCCAGCCCTGCGGACCGATCAGCGTCAGTGTCCCGTTGCCATAGAACGTGACCAGCATTGCCACGGCGGGAGTCAGCGTGGCGGTCATCGTCGCGGGGAGCGGGGGCATCGTCGCATTCGGCAGCCCGAACCTCGTTGGGCACGCCACTTCGGGGATGCGAACGGTGAGCGCCGGCTCGGGTGTCGGCGCTTCGAGGCCGCTGGAGGAGATCGGACCTGGCGATGTCACGCCGGAGCCCGAGGACGGTAGAGGGCCCGTGGCCGAACTCCCGGACGATGCCGTCGGGGTTGAACCCCCGCAAGCGACGACGATCAGGACGACAGTTGCGAGCAGGACAGCGACGCGACCGGGACGTGGCCCGCGCGGACCCATGCCCATGACGATCCCAGTCAACCTCTGATCGCGCGAGTTCACTGCCCGATGGTACGCCGCCACCAGCGAGGGTCGATCGAGATGCGCCCGAAACCCTCGCTCCAGTTGCCCTCGAGCGCCTGAGAAGCCCCACGATGCATCGATGGTGTGGGTCTCGCCGCCGAGGCATTGGTGAAGCCGATTCCTGAAATTTAAGCTTAGAGAAAGCCGGGTACCACGCCCTCGTGACCTGGGATTGACGGCCACTTGATCGTATTCGAGCTCGGTCCGGCAAACACGCTCGTGGCCACACTGAGAGGCATGACAGAGCGTCGATGCCCGAACTGCTCCATCGCGATCATGAGGCAATCACCGTTCGGTCGAGCAACCTTCGGAGATCCATGCGAGCCCGGTCCGAACAGAAAGCGGCATCGATCGCGTTACGAGCGAACCCGGCAACGACCTCGTCTCCCAACCCGGCATTCGTTACCAGGAGACCAGCTTCCTCGCTAAGTCGGACCCCCGTGTTCTCCGGATTATCGTCGCCGAGTACAACGGCAATCCCGGCCGCCACAAACGCATGCACAGGATGCTCGGCCAGGCTCGGCGCCGCGCCAGTAAGCACGTTGGAAGTTGGGCACACCTCAACGACCACGCCTTCACGGCGGATCCACTCCAAGAGCGCACCGTCGTCGATGATGTGACTCCCGTGACCGATCCGACTGACACCGAGCGACTCGACGGCCTCTCGCGCGGCGCTCGCCGGCCCCGCTTCGGCGGCATGCGCGGTGAGTCCGAGGCCGGCGTCCCGAGCCAGTGCGTACAGGGGTGCGAAACGATCGAGCGACGGGTACAGGAGCTCGTCACCGGCGACGTCGAGCCCAACCACACCCTTGTCCGCAAGACTCACGGCAGCGCGCGCAATCTCCTCGACGACATCCTGCGGTTCGTGCCGAAGCATGCAGACGATCACACCGGCGCGGATGCCGGTCACCGCCGTCGCTTCCGTGACCCCCTCGCAGACGGCTGCCAATACCTTGAGCACCGACAGGTTCGGACGAGCGTGCGTCCCGGGGCCGAGCCGTATCTCGACGTAGGACTGACCATCCAGGGCGGCGTCCTGCACCGCCTCGAATGCAACCCGGCGGAGGTTCTCGGCGCGGCCGAGTACGGGATACGCCGCGGCAACGTGAGAGAGGAAGACCGTAAGGCTCCCCCGACCCTTGATGCGAAAAGCGTTCTCCCACCCGCGCGCGGGAGCAGGCAAGCCCATCTCTGCGGCGAGTTCGGCAGCCGTGTCGGGTCGAACGGTGCCTTCAAGGTGAGTGTGCAGGTTCAGCAACATGGATGGTTCTAAATTCCCATTCGATGAACAGTCTCGAGCGCAACGTCGATGCTGTGCTCCCAACCCGTCGACAACCGCTCATTTGGGCGCCCGTAGACAACGTCGTTCGTAACGAGGTTTCCCGACACTGCGCACACCATCGCCGCACGGAGCCCTCGTAGCCGGGCGACGATGAACATCGCGGAGCTCTCCATCTCGACATTGGTCAGGCCCATGTCCTGCATCTTCGCGATCCACTCGGGTGTCTCGGCGTAGAACGCGTCGTCGGTTGCATTGATCCCGGTATGAACCGCGAAACCGTTGATCGCGCCGAGCTCCTTCGCTGTGCTGACAAGGGCCATCGTCAGTGCGAAATCCGGCACAGCAGGGTACCCGGCAGGCACATACGCGGCCGTCGTCCCGTCATTGCGAAATGAGCCCTCGCTGATGACGAGATCACCGACTGCGATGTGCGGCTGCGTGGCTGCCGTGCTGCCGACGCGGATGAACACCTTGGCCCCGGCACGCGCGAGCTCCTCCACCCCGATCGCAGTCGACGGGCAGCCCATCCCACTCGAGCAAGCTGTGATCTTTCGTCCCTTGTAGAAGCCGGTCATCGTGCGGTATTCCCGCTTATGCGCGACTTCGACCGCGTCGTCGAGTCGGTCGCCAATCAGCTGAACCCTGAAGGGGTCACCGGGCATCAGGACGATGTCGCTGATCTGGCCCGCCTCCACTCCAACGTGATACTGCGGGCCCGTCCTGCCAACCGCCATCTTGTCAACGAGCTGAGGCTTCACGCCGCATTCCTCCGTGTCTTCGTGATCCGTATCCGCGATAGGTCGCTCGCCGCATTTGCCCCAGGGTCAAGCCAGATCGGTGGTCGTCAGGACTCACGCAGAATCAGGCAGCGGCGGAGGTTGACGAGCCCCGTCCGCGCCAACGCGGACGGGTACCGCGCGTGCATCAATTCGGATCAGACGCCTCACGGCTTCGACGCCAACGCGGATAGTCTCATCCATCGACGGCTCGGGGCCCAACTGTTGGCCCGCACACTGATTGTCAGATATCAGCAGGAGGGACCCGGCTCGCACCTTCTTCGCATACGAAATAACGAGGAGCGCCGCGGTCTCCATGTCGGAGCAGAGAACCCCTGCGCGCTGGTACGCGCGCCAGCGAGCCCGCAATTCGTCCGCGATCGGCATCGTGTCAGGTCGTACTTCGGCGAAGAACGCGTCCTTAGACTCGACGACCCCGTAGCGATAGGAAACGCCAAGGGCGGAAGCCGCATCGATGAGCGCGTTGACGACGGCCAGGTCCGCCACCGCGGGAAACTCGATCGGCAGATACGCACGCGACGTGCCCTCATCTCGAACGGCGCCAGTCGCGACCACCATCGACGCGACGCGCAAGTCAGGCTGGAGACCGCCAGAACGACCAATTCGAATGAAGGTGTCCGCCCCGATCTCCGCAAGCTCCTCCAAGGCAATAGCAGCCGACGGCGAACCAATGCCGGTCGAGCACACAGAGACCGGAGTGCCGTCGATCGTCCCCGTGAAGGTGATGAACTCCCGGTTCTGGGCAATTGGCCGGGCATCTTCGAGGTATCCGGCGATGAGCGGAGCGCGACCGGGATCGCCAGGCAAGAAGACGTAGCGGCCGACCTCGCCCGCCTGACACGCGATGTGGTACTGGCGTCCTTGGCCGACCAAGTCCTTGTCGATCACGCGACTGCCTCCTGGCCGTAAGTGGCTCTTGTGCGCTCGGTACCCGGCTGGGACCGAGGCTCCACGGGGCTTCGGGACCGGTGGGTGGTGATGCGTGTGGCTCGCTCGCTAGCAGGGGGAGAAACGCGGACGAGCCGGCCGCGTGCGGCCGGCTCGTCCGGAAGGTGGACCGCTGGGTTGGGCCGCTTACGGGGCGACGCCGCAGCCGGTGGTGGGACAGGTCTGGAGGGTCCCGGCCTTCATCGCGGCAAGGGCCGAGTCGAGGGAAGCCTGGACCTCGGGACCGAACATGCTGGCCTTGTCGTGGAACGGGGATGCGGCAATCCCGTCATTTGCGGCGTTGTAGAGGACGTCACCAGCAGCGAGCGTACCAGCGGCGATTCCCGTGATCGCCTGATCGACGGCGGTCTCGACGCGCTTCTCCGCACTGGTGATGATGCAGGCGTTGGCCGGCGCGCCAAGCGACAGCCACTGGTCCACGTTGACGCCGATGCCATAGATGTTGTTATCGCAGGCGGCTTGGAGGACGCCGTTTCCGGTCGCACCGGCGACCTGGAAGAGGACGTCGACCTTGTTGGTCTTGATGAACGTGTCGGCGAAGACCTTGCCCCCGGCCGGGTCGCTGAAGGCCGCGGCCGAGAAGTCGTGCGTCACGTAGGAGGACTTCACGACGATGTTCGGCTTGATCGACTTGGCGCCGAGCTCGTAGCCCTGGATGAATCGGACGCACGAGGCGCACAACGTGGTGCCGCCGATGGCGCCGATGATGTTGGCCTTGCTGGCGTAGGCCGCGACGATCCCGACCAGGTAGCCGGCCTGATCCTCGGCGAAGTAGAGCGAGGTGTAGTTCGGCAGGAGCGTCTTCGGGTCACCCTTGCAGGCGAACGTCGAGTCGGGCGCGCCCGTCGGGTCGACGCAGATGGGCGACTGGTCGACGCCGACGAAGTGGATCGTCGGGTTGGCCTTGGCGGCCGCGACCGTCGCGTTTGTCATGTTGAAGCCGATCGTGACGATCACGTCGAACTTCTGCTCCACCATTTGCTGGATGTCCGTCGCATACTCGGACGGATCCTTGGGAACGATCGAGGACGGCGTCGCGGCGCCAAGCGTCGTCGCGGCGTCCACGGCGCCCTTGTAGCTGTACTTGTTGAAGCCCTTGTTGTTCAGGGTGCCGAGATCGGTCACGACGCCGATCTTGAGCGCCGAGGCGGACGCGGCCGGGGACGGGCTCGCCGCGACGGACGGGGCGGCCGAGGCTGCCGCATTGACGGCTCGACCGAAGGCGCCGCCGACGCTGCGGGTGTTGGCGTGGCCGAACCGCTGCAGGCCGATGCGACGATCGCGAGCGTCGCGACGAGCATGCCGAACCGGGACGGGCGTGAGTTCATGAACTCCTCCTTGCGCCCGGTACAGCCTCGAACGTGGCTCGGTAGGCGCGTTCGCCCGATTGGCCGGGCGAATCCTCTCGCGCATGATACCGAGCGCCGGGTGGCGGAACAAGGCCGACTGTGGGTGAGCACGAAACGTGCAGAGAGATCGCCACGAAAAGTGCAGAGGCGATCAGCGTCAGCCGAGCATAGCAGCGCCCTCCCGGGCTGACGGCACGTGGGCCCGCATCCGGTAGGACTGGCCGCTTGATGTTGACGACCGTGGCGTGGTGCAGGAGCCGGTCGAGGATGGCGGTGGCGACGACCCCGTCGGCGAACACCGGCGCCCCAGTCGCCGAAGCCGCGGTTGGACGTCAGCACGATCGAGCCGCGCTCGTAGCGGCGGGACACGACCTGGAAGATCCAGTGGGCGCTGCGTGGCGTCCATCGGCAGGTAGCCGAGCTCGTCGATGACGAGCACCGAGGGCCCGGTGTACGTCCGCATCTTCGCGCTCCAGCTCCCCTCGAGGTGCGCCGCCTGGAGGTGGGCCGACGAGGTCGACCGCGGTCGTGAAGTAGGTCCGGTAGCCGGCCTCGGTGGCGGCGATCCCCAGTGCGATCGCGAGATGGCTCTTGCCGACCCCCGGCGGCCCGAGGAACAGGGCGTTGCGGCGCTCCTCGACGAAGCGCAGGGTGGAGAGCTCGGCGATGACCGCCCGGTCGATCGAGGGCTGGAAGTCGAACTCGAACTGCGCGAGGCGCTTGTCGAGCGGGTAGTGGGCGAAGCGCAGGCGTCCCGACAGCCGGCGGGCCGCCGTCGCCTCCACCTCGGCCGCGAGGAGGCGCTCGAGGACCTCGACCGGGGCCGCCGTCTCGGTGCTCGCCCGCTCGAGCTCGGCCGCGAGGCGCTCCGACGCCGTCGACGAGGCCGAGATAGGCGAGGTGCTCGCGCAGGCGGGCATAGGCGGTCGCGGTCCGCGACTCGGTGGCGCGGCTCATCGGGCCAGCTCGGCATAGACCGCGAGGGGCCGGACCTCGACGGTCTCGCCGATCGGCAGCGTGGCTCACGGGCGGGCGGACGGGTCCCGGGCAGGGGCACGAGGGTGTCCTGGCCCTCCATCCGCGCGATCAGACGGCCGCTGACGGGCAGCAGGAGCGGCCGCTCCTCGGCCCAGGCCTCGCCGATGACCCGCCCGGTGGTCCGGTGACGGCGCGCCGCGTGGACCTCGGTGGCCCAGCGCCGCGCGGCGCGCGTCGTACCAGGCGAGCGTCGGGCGCTCCGGGAGCACCTGTCCGGTGAGCCAGGCGAGGAAGTCCTCCTTGACCTCGCGGATGACCCGCTCCACCTTGCCCTTCGTCTTGGCCCGGTACGGCCGGCACGCCCGGGGCCGGGTCCCGAGCAGCGCCGCGACATCGAGCCACTCGGGGGCATAGATCGGGGCGCCGTCGGCGCGGGATCCCGCCATGAGCGCCGTATCCCGGTCGGTCAGGAACTCGGCCGTCGCCCCGCCGAGGTCGTCGACGCAGCGGACGATCGAGCGGAGGGTCGTCGGGCGCGTCTTGTCGGTCGCGAAGCGGACGCCGACCATCCGCGAGCAGCCGAGGATGGCCACGAAGGCGAACAGGTCGGCCGTCCCGTCGCCGAGCGGCCAGGCCCCGACGTCGGCCCAGTCGCCCTGGGTCTGGATCGCCGGGCCCCGTCTCGAAGCGCAGGACGGGCTCGGCCGCGGTCGCCGGGCGGAGGACGACGACCCGCCGGCGCAGGCTCGTGTACGAGCCCGGATACCCGTACCCGTCGACGAGCTCGCGCAGGAGGACGGTCGCCCGCAGGTCGGGACAGGCGGCCAGGCGCCGCTCGACGTGGGCGAGCTGGGCCGCCGAGAGCTCGGCCGGTCTCGCCCGCGGGCCGGTATCGCGGGCGCCTCCTGCGCCGGTCGCGTACCGCTTCGCGGTCCGCCAGTCGAGCCCGAACTCGCGGGCGAGGGCGGCGATCGACCAGCCGTGGCGTGCGAGCACGTGCAGTTCCATCCAGGTTTCCTCAGACTGCAAGGCGTCCCTCCTGTCCGTGGCTCGGTGCTCAGCAACCCGAGCCTGACAGGGGGGACCTCCCGTTTCCCGTCCCAAAGGAAAGGCCCCCGGGTCACCCCGAGGGCCTCTGCACTTTTCGTGCTCAACTCTCTGCAGTTTTCATGCCCGCCCACACCGACCCGACCGGATCGCAGCATCTGCCAGGAGTGGCGGCGACGCGCCATGGGCGAGGAGGGCGCCTGGCGATTTGCACGGCCACCTCCCAGAGACGCATGAGCGCGACCAGCTCGAGGATGTCCCACACGGACGCGAGTAACCGAGCCTCTGGTCGGCGGTTCAGACCGCCCGTGAGCGGCGCCGAACCCGGACGCCGGGCAGGATCGTCAAGCGCAACTACCCGCTTCGCCTGCGCTGCCTCGGCTGCGGTCGTTTCCTGTACGGCGACATCGGGCGCTACCGCCACCCGGCCCCGACCTGTGAGGCGTTCCGAAGCGCCTCCCCGATGGTTCACCGCGCGCGTCGAGACAGCCAGGACGGGCGGATCAAGGGGCACTCCTATCCATAGGTCTGGTACGAGGACGCGATCGGCGCGCTGCTCAGCCAGATCGGTGGCGTGGACGACGCCACGATCAGCGAGGTCGTCCGGCTGCACGGCGAGCACCGACCACGGGTCGATGAACTCGCGCTCGCCCGGATCGAGCGAGCCCGGGACGAGGCCGGCCGCCAACTCGGGATCACCCGCGATGTGCTTGCCTGGCAGGCGACGATGGCGAGGCTCGACGCCGAGGAGCGGCGCGCACTGCAACCGCTCGAGGACCGACGGCTATCGTCGTCCGAGATCGTGGCCTACCTGCGCTCGCTGCCCGACCCTGTGGGCAGACTCGGGTCCGCACGGCCCGTCAGGCGCTTGTGGCTCGATCTTTGCCCGCGCCGACGTCCTCGGCTTCCAGCGACTCGAGTACGACCTCACCCCGGACGCGATCGACCTTGGACTCGACGGCGCGCTGCCGCCCAGGGCTCAGGGAGCCAGGGCGCTCCCGAGCAGGTCGATATCGGCTCTGGTCAACTCGAAGACCTGTGCTGCCTCGCGCCAACCTCCTATCGCTTCGCGCACCTCGTCGACGATTACCCGTGCCTCGGTCGACTGGAGCCGATAGAAGGATGCGGTCTCGAGAACGACGTGTAGGTCGGGCGATCAATTTGAGTCGTCGATCGCTAGTTGATGCTCGGCGAGCGTTGGCACCGGGTTTATGTCGAACGCAGGCGACAGCCGCCAGCCCTCCTTCAACCGCAGAAACCCGTGGTTGCGGAGGTGATCATCGCGATGGGCCGTCAGGACGTTGAACGCGACGCGTCGGAAGAGTTGCTCGAGATCGGCATCGATGTACCCACTGGCTCCGTAGTCAGCGATTGCCAGGGCCACATCCAGGTAGCTCGCCTCATCGTGATCCTGCTTGCCGGTGAGCGTCATCGCCGATGCATAGAGGCGGCGCTCGAGACCCTCACGATCGAACCGGCGAGCGGCGAACGTGCGGTGTTCGCCAGCGAGACGGAGGAGTCTCGTCTCGGGCACTTCGATCCCGGCGCGGCTCGCGAGTTCGTTGAGAAGATACTCGCACGCTCCGACGTCGTGGCGATCGCCGCGCGACGGGAACTTGGCTAGCCACAGCGCCCCATCCTCACCTGAGAAAGTCGTCTTCGGGCGTGCACCTCCTAGCGATGCCCCCGGCGCAAGCAACAGCCGTAGGCGCTCGGCGCCACCAGTCCGCGGTGGATGCTCGGGGTCTTCCAGCTCGCGGCTTGCCTGTTCGAGCTCACGAAGCCGGGCAGGCGGGGGCACGCCATCGTCGTCGTCATCGAGGTAACGGCCGGCCGCCGTGACAAACCGAAGTCCGCCCATCCGAAGGCGGTCGCTGACACCCAACAGGAAGTCCCATTCGCCGAGAGCGCGAGGCCGTCGCGACTCCGCCTCTGCCCGCAGTCTCTCGCGACGCTCAAGCAGGGTGCGGCCCCATCGGTCAGGGGAGGTATCTGCAAAGATCCCGCCGATCTGGCCGCGGGCTGGGAACTGGTCTCCTGGATATAGCCCGTGGGATGGATCGATAGTGAAGGCCTGGCCTGTATCGATCCAATCCGGCTTGTAGGCAAAGCTGACGATGGCCCCAGGACCGGATCCGACGCGCCGCAAGATGCCAATACGCCGCGGCCCACCGAGCTCCTCCGACGCGAGTTCGACCTCGACCTCGGAAGGGAGCTCGATCGTCATGGCGAGACGCGCCGCGGTCGCGACATCTTGGCATCCTGGAGCCGATGTCCAAGCTCGTCGGTCTTCGCCAGAAGATCCAGGTCGTCATCCAAGCCGAGGACGCCCAACGCCCGCACCAACACGCCGAGACCGACGGTGAGGTTTCCACGCTCGAGGCTCTGGAGCGTCACTCTCGAAACGCCGATCCGCTCGGCCATCTCGGTCGCGGAAATGCCTCGTCGCTGCCGGGCAAGACGCAGGCGCTCGCCAAGCACTTTTGTCTTCCGCACGGAGCGCGGATACGGGGGGACAGACTGCTTTGGCATGTCCAATACACTATGCACTAAGGGCGATACTGTCAATCATATCGAACAGGCATGGGCGTCCGACCCTATCTCTTGACAACGGGTTTCATGCTCACGGCACGCATATACACCCCGCCAGCGTCCAAGACGGAGTCGCGCGGGAGAACACGCCACCGGCCACCAACTTGTCGTCCTGCCAAGCCACCCGACGAGGTCATGTGGGAGGCGCGCTGGTGCCGACGGCACTCGCGCAGCGAGACGGTGTGATTAGGGGCGGTTAGGTGGAGTCTGGTCGGGGCGAGAGGATTTGAACCTCCGACCTCATCGTCCCGAACGATGCGCGCTACCAAACTGCGCCACGCCCCGACCGAGGGTGCCCGTTCAACAGGGCCGCCGGAGTATACCGCAGGCGCTCTGGCCCGGCCGGTCGGGCGCCCGGGACCGGTGGTCGCAGGGCCCGCGCGACCCAGTCGGACATCGGCACGAGCCGAGCGGCCAGGACCGCCGGTCAACCGCCGGCCGGCGCCTCGGCTTCGGAGACGCGGACCGTCCGGAACACGAAAAGTCGCGTGCGCGGGTCGTGCCAGGCGTGCCCCTCGAGACCTGCCTTCTCGCAGACCGCGTCGAACATCTCCCGGGGGCCCCAGCCCTGGTCCGTCGCGACCTCCGGCAGGAAGAGCGCGCGCCGCCCGTCCCGGGCCACGATGACGCCGTCGATCCCGGGTCGGAAGGCCATCGGGTCGCGGAGCGGGACGGCCGGCCCCAGCACGGAGACGTCGATGTGGATGGACGGCAGCTCGCGCTCGGAAACGGGCATGAAGCGCGGATCGCGAACGGCGGCCGAGGCACCCGCCGAGGCGACCGCCTCTCCCAGCGGCTGATCGGCGGCAAGCGAGCCGATGCAACCGCGGAGCGAGCCGTGCTCGGTGAGGGTGACGAAGGCGGCACCGGGTTGATCCAGCGCGGCGGACGCTTCCGCCGGTGCGCGGGGATGCCACGTCGCCCGAGCTCCGGATGCGTGGACTCCTGCCGGTTGGCCGGTTTCCGGCTCCGGCGCAGCACCGCGCCGGTCACGGCCTCACGGGCGATCCGGAGCAGCGCGGCGGAGGTCTCCGGGTCCAGCTCGACCGGTTCGGGCAGCCCGGACGACGGGTCGTACCCTGGGACAGTCCTGCCGTCATCGACGCGGTCTCGCAGGGTGGACATGCCACACCTCCCTCGCGGCAGGCACGCTAGCCGGGGATACCCACCCCGGCCAGAGCCCAAGGTCGCGCCGTTTCCATGCCGGGCGGCACTCGCCGACATCATGCGCCCTGCCGAGACTCGGGAGCGACAGGAGTCCACGCGTGCCGTTCGTCCATCCCCTGACCCGCTCCCCCGCGCGCGCCGCCGTCCCGACCCGACTCGCCGAGTCACTGCCCGACGGAAGCGTGCGCTGCGGCGTGTGCGCGCACCGCTGCCTCGTGCGGCCCGACCGGACCGGCATCTGCGGCGTGCGCGAGAACCGCGACGGCGTGCTGGTGAGCACCGTCTACGGGGCCGTTGCCGCGACCGGCGTGGACCCGATCGAGAAGAAGCCGCTGTTCCACGTCGCGCCGGGGACGCTCGCCTACTCGATCGCCACCCCGGGCTGCCCGTTCCATTGCTCCTTCTGCCAGAACTGGGAGATCGCGCAGGCTCCCCGGCTCGGGACGACGGTGCCGACCCGGCACATGTCCCCGGACAGCGTGGTCGATGCGGCGCTGGACCACGACGCCGCGGCGATCGCCTACACGTACGTGGAACCCACGGTGTTCCTGGAGTACGCGCTGGACACGGCGCGCCGCGCGCGGGCGGCCGGGCTGCTCAACCTCTTCGTCACCGACGGCTACGCGACGCCCGAGGCGATCGGGCTGCTCGCCCCGGTCCTGGACGCCGCGAACGTGGACCTGAAGTCGTTCTCGGACCGCTTCTACCGGCAGCGCTGCGGGGCACGTCTCGCCCCGGTGCTCGAGGCGCTGGAAGCGTATCGCCGGGCCGGCACCTGGCTGGAAGTCACGACGCTGGTGATCCCCGGCGAGAACGACGACCCGGGCGAGCTCCGCGATCTGGCGGCCTGGCTGGTCGAGCATCTCGGGCCGGAGACGCCCTGGCACGTGAGCCGCTTCTTCCCCGCCTTCCGGATGCTGGACGTGCCACCGACGCCGGTGGCGACCATCCAGCGTGCGGTCGAGATCGGCCGGGAGGCCGGACTGCTCCACGTGTACGCCGGCAATGTCCCGCAGCTCGGCCTGGAGGACACGCACTGCGCGGGGTGCGGCAGCGTGCTGATCGAGCGGCACGGCTACCGCGTGTTCAGCCACCTTGAGGCGGACGGCTCGTGCCCCGCCTGTGGACGGGTGCTCGCGGGACGCGCCCTGGCGCAGGGACCCGGGCATCCGGCTCGCCGCGCGGGGTCCCGTGCGGATGAGCCGATGAGCGCACGCGAACCGGGCGCGGACGCGGCGGTGCGCGCCCCCGCGGTCGCCGGGACCTTCTACCCGGCCGACCCGGCGCGGCTCGGCACGATGATCGCGGCGCTGCTGGCAGGAGCGCCGGCCGCGCCCGAGACCGGTCGCCGGCGACCTGCTCGGCATCCTCGTCCCGCACGCGGGCCTCGCCTACAGCGGGCTCGTGGCGGCCGCCGGCTGGCGGCTGGTTCCCGATGACACCACGGTCGTGATCCTGGGCACGAACCACACGGCAGCCTGGCTCGATGGCGTCGCAGCATGGGAGACGGGGCGCTGGCGGACCCCGCTGGGCGACGTTGCCATCGACACCGCGCTGGCGGCGGAGATCTGCGCGCTGGGGCTGCCGTTCGGGGTGGATCGCGCCGCCCACCTCGGCGAGCACTCGATCGAGGTCCAGCTGCCCCTTCTCCACGTCCGTGAGCGCCGGCCGCCCGGATCGTGCCGCTTGCCGTGGGCGCAGGGACCGGTCCCGGCGCGGTCGCGGCGGGGCAGCGGCTGGGCGCGCTGCTCGCCCGTCGTCGGGCTGCCGGAGCACCCGTCGTGCTCGCCATCAGCACCGACATGGCGCACTACCCGCCCGCCGACGCGTGCGTCCGAGTCACGGCGGCGCTCCTGCCCGCCATCCTGGGGCTGCTTCCCGAGGAGCTGGCGAGAGAGGAGGCGGCCGTCGGGCGCGGCCCCGGGTCGGGTCCGGGAATGGCCTGCGGGATGTGCGGCATCGAGCCGGCGGTGCTGGGCCTGGCGGCGCTGCGCGCGATGGGCGCCACGCGGGGCGTTGCCCTGGCGTCCGCGACGTCGGCCGATGCGGGCGCTGATCCGCGGCGCGCCGTGGGGTATCTCAGCGTCGCCTTCGTCGGCTGACGCGAAGGAAGGCGGCGTGCGAGGGGCGTCACTTGACAGAGGCGGATCGCGTGTTCATCGTCCGGGAATGGTCAGCACGCGCGGAACGTTGATTGCCCCTCCCGACGCTCCTGTCGGGCATCCAGCGACGCCTCGCACCGGGTCCGTGGTCGGGCGGTCCGTGCCCCGGCGCGACGGGCCGGCGAAGGTGACGGGGGCCGCGCGCTATGCCGACGACCTCAGCGTGGATGGAGCGTGGTTCGGCCTGACGGTTCGGTCGACCGAGCCCCATGCGCGCCTCCTCGGAATCGACCGGGATCCCGCGTTCGACTGGACGCGGGTCGTCGTGGTCACGGCGGCCGACGTCCCCGGCGAGAACGTGATCAGCCTGGAGCACGACGACCAGCCGGCGCTCGTCGTCGACGAGATCCGCCATCACTCCGAGCCGGTCGCGCTGGTCGCTGCACCCGACCCGGCCACCGCCCGTGCCGCTCGGGCCGCGATCACGCTCCGGACCGAGCCGCTCGTCCCGGTCCTCGACATGCTGGCGTCCGAGAAGGCCTGCGCCCGCTACGAGATCTCCAAGGGCGACCTGGAGGCGGGCTTCGCCGAGGCCGACCTGATCGTGGAAGGGACCTACCGGGTCGGTCCCCAGGAGCACATCTATATCGAGCCGCAGGCGATGATCGCGGCTCCGGAAGCGGACGGCGGGATCACGGTCACCGGCTCGCTCCAGTGCCCGTACTACGTCCACGCGGCCCTGGGGCGCGCGCTCGGCCTTCCGATCGGGAAGGTCCGGGTCATCCAGTCGGAGACCGGCGGCGCCTTCGGCGGCAAGGAAGAGTACCCGTCCATGCTGGCCGTCCACGCGGCCCTCCTCGCGCGCGCTGCGGGCCGACCAGTCCGGATGGTCTACGACCGGCACGAGGACATCGCGGCCACCACGAAGCGCCACGCGGCCGTTGTCCACCATCGGACCGGCGTCGCGGCCGACGGCCGGCTCGTTGCCCAGGACATCGACGTCGTGATGGACGCCGGCGCCTACACGACGCTCTCGCCGGTGGTCCTGTCGCGGGGCGTGCTCCATGCTACGGGTCCCTACCGCTGCCCGAACGTCCGGGCCCGTGCCCGGGCCGCGATCACGAACACGGTCCCGGCAGGGGCGTTCCGCGGGTTCGGGGCGCCGCAGACGGAGTTCGCGGCAGAGGTTCATATCTCGCGGATCGCGGAGACCCTGGGGATCTCCCCCGCCGAGCTGCGCCGGCGCCTCGCCTACCGGGAGGGAGACGTCACCGCCACGGGCCAGGTCCTCAAGCACAGCGTCGCCGCCATCGACGTGCTCGAACGCGCCGAGGAAGCGTCGGGGTTCGAACAGGAACGGGCCCGGACGCGACGGGGGTCGCGGGACGGAGGCCGAACCGCGCCGGGGGTCGGGCTCGCGCTCGGCTTCCACGGGGCGGCGTTCACCGGCAGCGGGGAGAAGATCCTTGCCAGCGTGGCGGGCATCGAGCTGACGGCCGACCGACGGATCCGGATCCTCACCGCCCAGACGGAGATGGGCCAGGGCGCAGCGACCGTGCTCCCCCAGGTCGCGGCGGACGTGCTGGGCGTCGAAGCCGACGCAGTCGAGCCGGCCCCGGTCGACACGGCGCTGGTCCCGAACAGCGGGCCGACCGTCGCGTCGCGCACGACGATGGTGGTGGGCGGTTTGATCGCTGATGCGGCCGCCAAGCTCCGCGCCCAGGTGGAGGCGCGCACCGGTCGTCCGTTCGCGGAGAGCTGGCGCGACGATGTCGCAGCGAACGGTCCGACTCGCGTGGACGTCCGATTCGAAGGCTTCCCGGGGATCGAGTGGGACCAGGAGCACTACCGGGGCGACGCGTACCCCGGTTACAGCTGGGCTGCCGCGGTGGCGTTCGTCGACGTGGACCTCGACACCGGCCAGGTCGCCGTCCGGCGCGTCGTGGCGGTGGACGAGGCCGGGCGCCTCGTGAACCCGTTGCTCGCCGCCGGCCAGGTGGAGGGCGGGACGCTCCAGGCAGTCGGCTGGGCCACGATCGAGGAGATGCAGCTGGTAAACGGACGCTTCCGCAACGATCGCCTGGCCACCTACCTGATCCCGACGGCCCTGGATGCCCCGGTGATCGAGGCCCATCTCCTCGAGTCCCCGTTCCCCGACTCCCCGCACGGCGCGAAGGGACTCGGCGAGCTGCCGATGGACGTGGGCGCGCCGGCTGTCATCGACGCGATCCACGACGCGACCGGTGCCTGGATCACCGAGCTGCCGGCCACGCCGGCCCGGGTGCTCGCTGCGATCCGCGATCTCGCGGAGGATCGCTCGCACGGGACCCTGGGAGGGAACGCGTCGTGACCGCGCCGGTCTCGGCGGGCCCGGCACGCACGGCGGATCCCGTGCAGCGGTTCACCGTCAACGGGCGAGCAGTGGAGATCGCGGTCCCGGGCGGGCGCCGCCTCCTGGATGTCCTGCGCCTGGACCTGGGCCTGACCGGGTCGAAGGAAGGCTGCGGCGAGGGAGAGTGCGGGGCGTGCTCGGTCCTCGTCGACGGCGAGGTCGTGGACAGCTGCCTCGTCCCGGTCGGCCAGGTCGCGGGCCGCGACGTCCGGACGGTGGAAGGGCTGGCGTCGAACGGACAGCTCGACCCGATCCAGGCAGCCTTCCTGGCGACCGGCGGCGTCCAGTGCGGGATCTGCACGCCGGGGATGCTCATGGCAGGGCGGGCCTACCTGGATTCGGCGCCCGGCCCGGCCCCGACCGAGATGCAGATCCGCGAGGCGATTGCCGGCAACCTGTGTCGCTGCACCGGGTACGGGAAGATCGTGGAGGCGATCCGGCTCGCGGCGGCGGGCCGGGTGCCCGCGATGGCCGTCCCGGACGCGGGGCTGGCTGCGGCGCAGAAGCTCGACCGACGGCTCATCGACCTCGACGATCCCGCCAGCGTCCGGCCAAACACACTCCCCGAAGCCCTGGCCCTGCTCGCCGGTGGCGCGTGGCGCCCGATCGCCGGCGGCACGGACGCGATGGTGGAGCGTGCGGCGGGCATCCCCGACACGCGTGGCTACCTTGACCTTGGCGCGCTCGCCGAGCTCCGAGGGATCCGGGTCGAGGAGGGTGTCCTCGTTCTGGGCGCGGCCACGACGTACGACGATCTGCGCCGCAACCCGCTCGTCGGTGCCCACGTCCCCGTGCTCGCCGAGATGGCACGGCAGGTCGGCGCGGTCCAGATCCAGAACCGCGGCACGCTTGGCGGCAACATCGCCACCGCGTCTCCGGCGGGCGACAGCCTGCCGGTCCTGCTCGCGCTCGACGCGGAGATCGTGGTCGGCAGCACCCGCGGCGAGCGCACCCTCGCGGCCGCGGCCTTCTTCCCGGCCTACCGGCGGACCGCCCTCGCCCCCGACGAGCTCATCCTGCGGATCCGGGTTCCGATCCGTCCCGACCGCGTGGTGGTCTTCCGCAAGGTCGGGACGCGACAGGCCCAGTCGATCAGCGTCGTCGTGCTCGCGGTGGCCTGGCGCCCGGAGGACGGGGCGTGGCACGACGTCCGCGTGGCGCTCGGCTCGGTCGCCCCGACGCCGATTCGAGCCCGGGCGACCGAGGCGGCCCTCGAGGGCGCGCCACCGTCGGAGGAGGTGGCAGCGGTCGCCGCCGCGACGCTCACCGCCGAGATCGCGCCGATCGACGACGTCCGCTCCACCGCGGAGTACCGCCGCGAGGTGGCGGGCCGCGCCCTCCACCGCATCGTGCGCGACGCCGGCGGCTGGTAGCGGCGAGGGCGCCCGGCAATCCCACCGAGTGCGCGGCGGCAGGGGCGAGGCATCCAATGAGCCCCGCCCCTGCCCTCTTGTTGCCGCGGATCTTGGCGGCTACGGCTTGCCGGGCCAGCTACCAGAGAAGTCGCTGGCCAGGTAGTAGCCCGAGTCGATCAGGGCGGCCTGGAGGTTGTCGCCGGGTGACCGTGACGATCGGGGACGTCAGGGCGGGGACGTCGGTCGCGCCGTTGTTGTAGGTGCTGTTGGCGACGGGCGTGCCGCCCGTAAGGAAGGCCACGGCTGCGGCGACGGCGTCTTCGACCCGCGGCCCGGGGGTCCTTGAAGACGGTCATCCCCTGCCGGCCGTCGATGATGGCCTGGATCGACGCCTTGTCGGCGTCCTGGCCCGTCACGTAGGCCTTCGCGACGGCCGGGTCGGCCGCGAACGCTGCCGCGATCGCTCGGGCCGTGGCGTCGTTCGGGGCCAGGATGTAGACGGTGCCCTTGTCGGCGGCCGCTGCGGCCATCAGGTTGCCCTGCGCCAGGTACCTGGCGGTGTTGACGTCCCAGTTCGTGGTGATCTGGCCGATGATCCGCGCCTGCTGGTCGCGGGTCAGGGTGGGATTGCCCTGCAGCGCCACCGCCACGCTCGAGTTCCGGATCACGAACGTGCCGTCGGCGATCCTGGGCTGGAGCTTCTCCCAGGCCCCTTCGAAGAACACGAAGGTGTTGTCGTCGACCGCATTGCCCGCGTACAGGTACAGGTTGTTGCCCTTGGTCGCGCCGGCCTTCTCGATCAGGTACGCGGCCTGGTCCGCGCCGACCGCAGGGCTTGTCATACGACACGAGGTAGTCGACCGCGGCGGTGTCGAGGATCAGGCGGTCGTTGGCGATGACCCTGACGCCGGCAGCCCGCGCCTCTTCGGCTACCGCTGCCGCAGCCCCGCTGTCCTGCGGCGCGAGGATCAGGACCTTGATGCCCCGGCCGATCAGCGCCTCGACGGCCGCCTTCTCCGTGGCTGATGTCCCGGCTGAACAGGACCTGGGCGCCGTAGCCCGTCGCCTTGAGCGCATCCTGGAACCGGGCCGCCTCCCCGGATCCAGGTCGACGGGAGCGACGATGCCGATCGGCACGTAGAGGACGGTGAAGACGCCGCACTTCACGCCGCCGGTCGTGCTGCTGCCCGACCCGGATGGCGATCTTCCCGGTACCCTGCCGTCGCGGCCTTGATCTTCGCCACCTGGGCGGCCGTGAGGCTCGATGTCCGCGTGGCGGTGCCGGCGCTCGTCGTCCTGATCGCCGGGACCGTGATGAGCGTCGATCCGACGGACCCGCACGTCCCCTCTCGAGAGCACGACCGGCAGGGTGGCGGCTGGCTTCAGGCCGGCGAGCTTGAGGGCGAGCGACCCCGACCCCGTCGTGTACGCCTGGATCGTCGCCGTTCCGTTGGCCCCGGCGCTTCCGATCTTCGCCCGCCAGGAAGCGCCCACCGTGGCGGCACTCAGCGGGTGCGACGACCGTCATCACGAAGACGACAGCCACTGACAAGTGACAATCCGACGCCAAACCGGCGCGGCGATCAGACGTGGCGTGGATCGCATCCTCCCGACTCTGTCCTCTCGGGACGCGATCCTTGCGGGTCGGTCTCGCCATTGGCTCGGCGCGGTCCCGGCGACCGGGCTCGGACCGCGTGTCACAGCTCCCCGTCAACAATCAGAGATGCGGCTCGAGGTCCGAATGTCCCAGCTCGTGCGACGGTGCTCGACGCTTCCGCCTCATCCCCGCCCGCGCCGGACGCGCACTTGTCCGGCTGTCCCTGGCTACGGCTTGCCCGGCCAGGTTCCCCTGAAGTCGCTGACCAGGTAGTAGCCCGTGTCGATCAGGGCGGCCTGGACGTTGTCCCTGGTGACCATGACGATCGCGGCGTCTTGAACGGGACATTGATCGTCCCGTTGTCGTAGCTCGTGGTCGCAACGGGCGTGCCGCCCGTGAGGATGGCCATGGCCGCGGCGACCGCGTCCTTGGCGAGCGTGCGAGGGTCCTTGAAGACAGTCATCCCCTGCCGACCGTCGATGATGGCCTGGATCGACGCCTTGTCGGCGTCCTGCCCGGTCACGTATGCACGTCGCGACGGCCGGGTCGGCCGCGAACGCTTCGGCGATGGCTTGCGCGGTGCTGTCGTTCGGGGCAAGGATGAAGACGGTGCCCTTGGCGGCCGCCGGTACGCCGGCCAGGTTCCGCTCCGCAAGGCTCCTGGCCTGCGCTGGAGTCCCAGTTCGTGGTGACCTGGCCGATGATCCTGCCCTGCTGGTCGCGGGTCAGGGTGGGATTGCCCTGCAGGGCCACGGCCAAGCTCGAGTTCCGGATCACGAAGGTGCCGTCGGCGATCCTGGGCTGGAGCTTCTGCCAGGCTCCTTCGAGGAACGCGGAACGAGTTGTTGTCGGCGGCACTGCCCGCGTACAGGTACAGGTTGTTGCCCTTGGTCGCGCCGGCCTGCTCGATGAGGTACTGGGCCTGGGCCGCCCCCACCGCCAGGCTGTCGAAGGTCACGTAGTAGTCGACTGCGGCGGTATCGAGGATCAGGCGGTCATAGGCGATGACCTTGACGCCGGCAGCCCGCGCTTCACCTGCGGCAGCCGCGGCCGCCGACCCGTCCCATGGGCGAGGAGGAGCACCTTGATGCCCCGGCCGATCAGCGCTTCGACGTCGGCCTTCTCCGCGGCGGGGTCCTGGCTGAAGCAGGATCTGCGCCCCTGGCCCGCTGCGCTGCAGAGCGTCCTGGAGCTCGGCGACCCGCGGCCCCGCGAAGCTGGACGGGAGGACGACGCCGATCGGTGCCGACGAGCCTGGCGAGGCGGTCGGCGCCGCCGAGGGGCTCGGCGACAGCGAGGATCGAAGGTGCCGGGGTTGCTGCGGCGGGAGAGGCGATGACGGCGGGAGGCGTCGGCGGGGGCCTGACTCGGCGCGGCCGGAGCTGGCAGCAGGTGCACGTCGCGCAGGGCGCCGGAGGCGATGAGGCCGAGCCCCGCCACCGCGAGGAGGGCAGCCACGACGAGGATCCAGGCAACCCCGAGGCTCGGCAGCCTCCAGGCCGGGCCGGGAGACAAGGCGCCGCACACGCGGCACGCTCGTCGCCAGCGAGTCGGTCAGGCGAGCCGCGTTGATCTCGGTGGGTGCAGCCTCGACGTACCTGCGGACGGCCGCCTCCAGGCGCTCCTCGAAGCTCTCGCGGTCAGTCATGATCGAGCTCCGCGCGGAGTCGGTCGAGGAGTCGGTCGAGGCGGCTTCGGACGCCGGACGCCGACATGCCCAGCACGGCCCCGATCTCGGCGGAGTCGAGGCCGGCGGCATAGCGCAGGCCCACGAGGGTCCGCTCCTCGGGCTTGAGCCGGGCCAGCACGCCGGCCATGTCAAGCGCGGCCGGCGAGGCGAACGGGTCGGGGGCAGCCACGTGCTCCTCCGCGAACTCGAGGCGGATGGCACCCGAAGACCGCTGCTGCCGGAGGAGCTGGCGAGCCTCGTTGGCTGTGACCGAGAGCAGCCAGGGGCGGATGCGCTCCGGATCGCGCAGGCTCCCGAGCCGGCTCCAGGCGATGGCCCAGGCGGACTGCACGGCATCATCGGTGAGGTCGCGGTTCCCGCCGCAGACCACGAATGCGAGGCGCGCCATGTCGGCGTGGAACGCCTCGACGAGGCGGGTGAAGGCTGCCTTGTCGCCGGCGGCGGCACGTGGGACGAGGGCGACGATCGCCGCGTCGACGGGCTTCCGCGGCTCCCGGCTCGTGGTGGGAAGGTCCCTCACCGCCACGGGGCGACCCACCGGCGCGAAGATCGGGAGGGCGACGAACAGGGCTGGGCGCGCCACCGCCACGACGCGACCGCCGCCGAGCTCCGCAATCGGGCGATCGCTCGCGAGGACCCACGCACGGCAGGGCTGAGACGCACGGGCTCGCTCCCTTCGAGCGGATCGTCCCGAGACTGCCGCCTGGGCGACAGAGGCGTTCGGCCCGTTCAGCGCCGCGGCGGGCATCGTGGTCATCGCCGCCGCGGACCGCCACGGCGAACGCGGGCAGTCACACGCGACAGTTGCCGCAGATCGGGGACCCACGTCATCGGGGACCCACGTCAGCCGTCCGGTCACAGGGAACATCACGCCACCATCACGGAGACCTTCGCGATAAGTCTCGCAAGACAGATGCGGGACCACCTGGATCTGTCCCGAATCCCGTGCCTTCCGGGGGATCCGCGTCCGCAGGACGGCCTCGGGGCCGATGCCCCCACCGTTGTCTCGGCGGCACGACGGAGGCCACCCCGGGTCGACCCGATGCGCTATAGGCGGCGGGCAGACGGAATTGGCCGCGGCAGACCGAATTGGCGGCGGGCAGACCGACGCGGCGGCGGGCAGACCGACGCGGCGCCCGGGTCAATGAGCCGCCGGGACCAGCCTCGGCGGCGGCACGCGCCGCCGCCGGCGTGGGCTACTCAGGGAGGACGGGCGGCGCCACCCTTGAGCCGCCGGCAGCGGCCGTCGGGATGTGCGGCAGCGAGCCGGTCACGCCCGCCAGCACGGTCGCCATCACGGCGGCCGGCTGGAGTGGAAGGCGCTCGCCTTCCGCGGCCCCGGTGGGTGCTCCCTCGATTAGCGCGAACGTCTCCCGGTCCAGGACCGCCCGGAAGCCGGGCGCCGTGTATTCGATCCGGCCGTCCACCGAGATCCGGTGGGTGCTGCCGTCGATCCGGGCCTCCATCACCCCGTCGCCGAGGAGCATGTAGGCGTTCGAGGCCTGCGCCTCGAAGTCGGCGCGGTCCAGGTAGAGCCGCGGCTTGTCGCGGTAGGGCGTCCCCGACGTGGGGCAGGCGGTCACGCAGTTGCCGCACTCGTTGCAGAAGTCGGTCAGGACCGCGATCTGGAGCCGCTGTGACACGTCGAAGGGGGTCGTGCCGCCCGCCACCACGGCGCCGTTCGCAACGGACAGCACGGGCAGGCTGGCATGCACCGGCGAGGTCTCGTACGTCATGAGGGCCATGTTCGGACAGACCCCGACGCACAGGCTGCAGACCTGGTCGCAGTCGAGGCAGCGGCCCGCCTCGCGCACCGCCTCCTCGGCCGTGTAGCCCAGGACCGTCTCCTCGAAACCGTCGCGGCGATCGAGCCCGCTGACCTGGATCGGCACCCGGTATTCGCGCCGGGCTCGCCGGACGATCAGGTCCTGCAGGTCGGGTCGCACGCCATCCGCGGTGGGCACGAGCGGGCTCCCATCGGCTGCGACGCCCAGCGAGGCCGCGATGGCCGCGGCGACCCGCTTGCCGTCCGCCGCGGCCTTCACGATCGACGCCGGGCCGCGGTCGGCCACGTCGCCACCGGCGTACACGCCCGGGACCGACGACTCGAAGGTCGTCGGGTCTACGGCGATGTAGCCGGCCGGCGTCAGCTTCGGGGCCCGCTCGCCGAAGAAGTCGAGCACGGCGTGCTGGCTGATGGCGAGGATCAGGGTGTCCAGGCCGATCTCGAACTCCGAGCCGGCGACGTCCACGGGGACCTTGCGCCCCCCGGCATCCCGCTTCCCGCCGTACTCGGTCCGGATGCACTCGAGGCCGGCCAGGCGTCCACCATCGAGCCGGAGGCCGACCGGCCGGGCCAGCTCGACGATCGAGATGCCCTCTTCCCGGATCGCGTGAATCTCCTCGGGATCGGCCGGCATCTGGTCCACCGTGCGCCGGTAGATCAGCGAGACGGACGTTCCGCCGACGCGGCGCGCGGACCGGACGCAGTCCATGGCCGTGTCGCCGGCACCCACCACGCCCACGCGCCTCCCGATCGGCATCGGCCGGCCCTCACGGACGCTGCGCAGGAATGTCACGCCGTCGATCACGTCGCGGGCAATCGTCGCCCGGAAGCCCCAGCGTCTTCGCCTTCTGCGCGCCGACCGCGATGAACACCTGCCCGAACCCCTCGCCGCGCAGGTCGTCGAGCATGAAGTCCACGCCGGCGCGCTTGCCGGTATCGGATCTCCACGCCCAGGCGCTCGAGGACGGCGAGGTCCTGGTCGATCTGCGCCTGCGGCAGCCGATAGGCCGGGATCGCCCCGGCCACCATGCCGCCGGCGTAGGGATGGGCCTCGAAGATCGTGACGCCGGATGCCCGCGCGGGCCAGCCACTCGGCGGCCGCGAGGCCGGCCGGGCCCGGCGCCGATGATCGCCACCCGGGCGTCCTTCGCGGGACCGGACGGCGGCGGGGTCGGCAGCCCGGCCTGCTCCTGCTCCATGATGAAGCGCTTGATCTGCCGGATCGCCAGCGGCTGGTCCAGGTGGGTGCGGATGCAGGTGTTCTCGCACAGGTGGTCGCAGACGCGGCCCAGGATGGTCGGCAGCGGGTTGTCGAGGCGGGTGATGCGGACCGCCTCGCGCACGTCGCCGGATCGCACCGCGGCCATGTAGCGGGGCACCTGCTGGTCGACCGGGCACTCGTCCAGGCAGGGCGCGGCGATGCAGTCGAACGTGTCCAGCGTGCGGGGCGTCTTGGACCGGTCCATGCGGAACGAATCCTTGCGGTAGCGCCAGTCCGCGCGAACCCCGTCGGCATACCGGCGAAGGTTGAAGAGTGCGCAGGCCGGAACGTCCGCGCCGTCGCCGGTGAACCCGGCCGCCTGCGCCTTCCGGCGGATGAAGTCCGCCGTGTCGGCCGCGCCGACCTCGTCGTAGGCGGCGTCCACCTTCTCGGGGTACTGGAGCATCCGGAGGTAGCCGCCCGACTTCAGGAGGTCGGAGCAGACCGTGACGGTGCGCATCCCCGAGGCGAGCAGGTCGGCCACGTTGAAGCAGTCGGCGCCGCCCGCGAATGACATCGGGAGGTCGCCCGCGGAACTCCTCGGCGATCCTGGAGGCGAGATTGGTCGTCACCGCGTGAAGCGCCCGGCCCGACAGGTACATGCGCGCATCGCGATCGAAGACCGTGCGCCAGTTGTCGACCTCGAGCGTGTTCGTGAGCTTCAGGCCGAAGGTGAGACCGCGGGCGGCGGCGGAGCGCTTGAGGTTGTTGAACATGGGGACCGCGTCGACCCACTTCAGGTCGTGCGCGAACGCCTCGTCGGGGATCGGCACGTCGCCGAACCCCAGGTCGTGGTTGATGATGCCGCGCACGCGCTCGGCGCCGAGCAGGGTCGGGTTGCACTTCACCAAGGTGTGGAGCCCGCGCTCCTCGAGCAGGTAGAGCGAGATCCGCTCGATCTCGTCGGGCGGGCAGCCATGCATGGTCGAGAGCGTGATCGAGTCGGACAGGCGGGCCGGGATGTCCAGCTCCCGGACCGCCGGGTAGCGCCGGGCGACGACGTCCACGGCCGCCGGAAGGTAGGCGGAGGCATCCGCCATGGCGTCGAGATACCACTGGACGTTGGGCTTGTCGGATGCCCTCCAGGTTGTAGCCGACGCTCATGTTGAAGATCATCCCCGGGCGCGGGCCGGGCCAGCCCAGCTTGTGGTGCAGGGCGTGGATCAGGACCCAGGCCCGCAGATACTCGTCGAAGGACTCGTGGACCTTGAGCTCCTGCGACCACTCGACGTTGTACCCCTCGTCGGCGACGTCGATGCAGGGCTTGTTGACGTCGAGCTCGTCGAGGGTCTGGACGGTCTTGAGCTCGATCAGCCGGGAACCCACCAGCCAGGCGGTGATGATGTTCTGGGCCATCTGGGTGTGGGGCCCGCGGCGACCCCGAACGGCGTCTCGATCTCCACCCCGTACTCGCGACGCCGGAACCGATGGTCGGGGCGCGGGACGAAGAAGGCCGACCGCGGCACGTTGAAGAGCGAGTCCTTCTGCTCCAGCTCGGTGAAGGTCCAGTCGGTGAGCTGCTCCATCGAGATGGGATGAAACCGGTCAGACATCGGGTGCCCCCTCGTCAGCGTGCGCAGTGATGGACGTCATCGGTCGACTCGAACGGCCGGCGATGACCGCTCGGGTGCGGCGCCCGGCGGGCACGATCGTCAGAGACGGGCGTGCAGGCGGGCAGCCTGCTCCCGGGCCTTCGCGCGAACCTCGTCCGCGTCGACGCGGGTGGGCTTGCCGTCGGCGAAGACCACCTCGCCGTCGACCACGATCCGCCGCGGCATGATGCCGGGCGTGAAGGCGATGTGCCACGGGTCCATCGGGTCGTACGACCAGGTGACCTCGTCTGTCTTCGCCTCCGGCACCAGGTTCCAGCCGGTCTCGAGCCATGACCAGGCGGTATCCGGCCCGCAGGTCACGTCGACCGAGCGCTGCATGACGTAGGCCAGCCGGAACGCCTCCAGCACGTTGCCGCCGATCCCGTCGGTGCCGAGGGCGACCGGGTTCGAGAACCGGGCCGGGTTGGCGTACCCGACCGCGTTGTTCAGGTTGGACCGCGGGTTGTGCAGGATCGTCCCGGCCAGCTCGTGATCGGTGGGCAGGTGCACGCAGTGGCTCAGCAGCCAGTCGTCGCGGGTGAGCCCTGCCAGCCGGCGCGGCGCGTCGATGTCGCCCACGCCCTCGCAGACGTGGATGTGGACGCCGACCCCGAGGTCGCGCGCGAGGCCGGCCGCGGCGTGCAGCGACTCGTCCGAGCACGTGAAGGCGGCGTGGATCCCCACCAGGCCCGCGGCCCCCGGCCTTGATGAACCGCTCGTTCTCCGCGAGGCCGCGCCGCGCGCCGTCCGGCCCGTGGCGATCCGTGATCCCGTAGGCGAGCAACGACCGGACGCCGACCTCCGCGCAGGCCTCGGCGATCACGTCGAGGCTGCCCTCGATGGCGTTGGGCGACTCGTGGTGGTCGACGATCGCCGTCGTGCCGTTCTCGAGCGCCTCGAGGGCGCCGAGCATCGCCGACCAGCGGATCATCTCCAGGTCCAGGGCCGTGTCGAGGCGCCACCAGACCTGCTCGAGGATCTCCTGGAAGTTCGTGGCCACCTTCGGCGGCGCGGGCATCCCCCGCGCCAGGGCCGAGTAGAGGTGATGGTGCGCGCAGACGAGGCCCGGCGTCACGGCCGACATGGTCAACTCCCTCCCTGGCTCGCGACAGGCTGCGTGGTGGGCGCGGCGATCTCGCCGTCGGAGCCGTCGTGGCCCCCCCGCGGCGGGCGAGCCAGCCGCGGGAGCGCCGCCCGCGCGGCCGCTGAATCGCGCATCGGCAGGGCCGTTCGGTGGATCCCATCGAAGGCATGCAGCGCACCGGCCACGGCTGCGGGCGTCGGCACCAGGACGGCCTCCCCGGCGCCCTTGGCCCCGTACGGCCCCGCCGGCAGCGCCTCCTCGACGATGATCACGTCCACGGGAGGCATCGACGCCGCCGGGATGATCCCCTGCGACTTCAGCGTGTCCGTGACCGGCACGCCCCCCTCGGTCACGAACGCCTCCGTGAGGGCCAGCCCCAGGCCCATGTGCACGCCACCCTCGATCTGGCCCTCCAGGAGGGTCGGGTTCATGGCCCGCCCGACATCGTGGGCGGCGATCACGCGTGCCAGGCGCCCCTCGTCGTCGAGGATGACGACCTGGGTGGCCCAGCCGTAGCCGAGGTGGGTCACCGGATCCGGCATGCCTTCGACGGTCTGGGTCGTCCAGTCCACCACGAACTCGCCCGGGAACTCGCGCCCGGCGAGGTCCCGCGGCCGAGCACCGGGCGGCAGGGCATCCAGCGCCGCGCGCAGCTTGCGCGCCGCGTCGGCGACCGCCTGCCCGCCGAGCGTCGTCGCCCGCGACGCCGTGGTCTGGCCGGTGTCCAGCTCGCGTTCCGTGTCGACGAGCACGTGGACGCTGGCCGGTTCGACGCCGACCTCCTGGGCCACGATCTGCGAGAAGACCGTGTGGACGCCCTGCCCCATCTCGGTCCAGGAATGCCACAGGGTCAGGCTCCCGTCCGCCTCCGGCCGCAGGATCGCCCGGCCGCCCTCGGGCATCCCGTTGCCGATCCCGACGTTCTTCACGCCACAGCCGATCCCGGCGAACCGCGCGCCGCGGTACGCGTCGCGCACGGCGAGCAGCGTCTTCTCGAGGCCCACGCCGGGCCCCAGGATCTGGCCGGTCCCGAACCGATCACCCTCGCGGAGCGCGTTGCGCCAGCGGATCTCCCACCCGTCGATGCCGACCTGCTCGGCGAGCCGGTCGAGGAGCCCGTCGACGGCGAACGTCACCTGGGGGACGCCGAAGCCCCGGAAGGCGCCCGCGGGCGGGTTGTTCGTGTAGACCGTGCGGGCCTCCACGTCCACGTTCGGAATCCGGTAGGCGCCGCAGGCGTGTCCCGCCGCGCGCTCCAGGACCGCCGCCCCGACGCTCGCGTAGGCGCCGGTGTCGCCCACGATCCGGGCCCGGACCGCCACGAGATGGCCGTCCGGAGTCGCAGCCGAGCTCGTAGTCCATCGTGAAGGCGTGGCGCTTCGGGTGGAGGCGCAGGCTCTCCGCCCGCGAGATCGTGAGCAGGATTGGCCGGCCGCGTGACCCGGGCGAGGAGCGCAGTCTGCCCCTGGACCGCGAGGTCCTCCTTGCCGCCGAAGCCGCCGCCGGCCGCCACCTGGGTGACCCGGACGGCGGTCTCGGGAAGCCCGAGCATGTCCGCGATCTGGCGCCGGTCCTCCCACACGCCCTGCCCCTGGGAGAAGACCTGCAGCTCCGGCTGGCCCGGCCCGACCCCGGGCACAGCGAGGCAGGACTCCGGCTCCAGGAAGGCGTGCTCGATCGCGCTCGTCGTGAAGCGGTCGCGCACGACGTGGGCGGCGGCGGCGAGGGCCGCCCCGGCGTCACCCCGGCGCACGACCGACGTCGCCAGCAGGTTCCCGCCGGCGTGGATCGCCGGGGCGCCTGGCTCCAGCGCGGCGAAGGGGTCGCTCACGGGTGGGAGGACCTCGTACTCGACGTCGATCAGGGCGGCGGCCGCGCGCGCCTGGCGCCGCGTATCGGCCGCCACGGCGGCGAGGACGTCACCGACGTAGCGGGTCGTCTCGCCCTCCGCGACGAAGACCGGCCAGTCGCGCTCGATCAGCCCGATGGCCCGCTCGCCGGGGACGTCCGCCGCGGTCACGATCGACACGACCCCGGGAGCCGCGGCTGCGCGAGAGGTGTCGATGCGGACGACGACGGCCCGCGGGTGGTCGGAGAAGCGGAGCGCGCCGTGGAGCATCCCGGGCGCGGACATGTCGTTCACGAACGGCCGCTCGCCCAGGGCAAGCTCGCGGGCGTCCCACCGGATGGTCCGCGACCCGACCCCGCCGGCCCGCTCGATCTCCGGGAACGGCTCACCGCGGCGCGTCGCGGCGACGAGGTCGACCGCGTCGAGGACCTTCACGTAGCCGGTGCAGCGGCACAGGTTGCCGGCCAGCGCCCGCGCCACCGCATCGCGCGTCGGGGCCGGCTCGCGCTCCAGCAGCGCCTGCGCCTTCATCACGATGCCGGGCGAGCAGTACCCGCACTGGGCGGCGCCCGTGACCGCGAACGAATCCGCCCAGAGGGCGCGCGCGTCGGGCGCCAGCCCCTCGAGCGTGGTGACGGCGCGGTCGGCCACGCGCGATGCCGCCTGGGCGCACGACACGACGGCCCTGCCGTCGACGATCACGGTGCAGGCGCCGCAGGACCCCTCCGGGGCGCAGCCATCCTTCATCGAGCGCAACCCGCAGCGCTCGCGGAGCACGTCGAGGAGGCTCTCGCCGGGCTCGGCTTCCACCGAGACCTGCCTGCCGTTCAACGTGAAGCGCATCGACTGGGCCCCCTCAGGACTGTCGCACCCGGCCCCGTACCCCGGCCAACGGGACCCTGGCCCACCGCCTGGAGGGCATGCTGAGCATACCCGTCGACACGGATCCAGGGGAAGACCAGCCCGCCCGGCGTCGATGGCCCCGTGCGCGAGGTATCGTGTAGCGTCGGCGGGGGCGCCCGCGGGGCCCGGATCCCGGGCATCCGCCATGTTGGTGCGCGCGGTCGGACGCGGATGCGAATGACACGAGCTGGACTGGAGCCCAGGATGGTGAACGAGGACGCCCGGACGGGCGACGAGGCCAGGTCGTGACGGCCATGCCAACGCCGAACGCGACGGGGGTCGCGGTCGTGTGTGCCGGCTGCGGCCGGATGGCGACCGCGGACGAGCTGTTCCCCATCCGCTGTCCGGCGGCCGTCCCCGGCGACGGGATCGACCACGTGATGACGAAGGTGATCGACCCACGCGCAACGCGATTCCCGACCGGCGAGGAACCCAACCCGTTCGTGCGCTACCGGACGCTCTTCCGGGCCTACCACGTCGCGCGAGCGGCCGGCTGGTCGGATGAGCGCTACGTGGAGCTGGTCGAACGGCTCGACCGGGCGGTTGCGGCCGTGGACGGGCATGGCTTCAGGATCACGCCGTTCGCGCGATCGGGGCCGCTCAGCGACCGACTGGGGTTCGAGCGCGGGGGTGGCGTCTGGGTTAAGGACGAGACCGGCAACGTCTCCGGCTCGCACAAGGCGCGTCACCTGATGGGCGCCATGCTGGAGCTCCTGGTGGCCGAGGAGCTCGGCGCCACCGGGACGCGCTCCAGGCCCCTCGCGATCGCCTCCTGCGGCAACGCTGCGCTGGCGGCCGCGGTCGTGGCGCGGGCTGCCGGGCGGGGGCTCGACGTCTACGTGCTGGCGGGCGCAGACCCGGTGGTGCTCGAACGGCTCGAGCAGCTCCAGGCGCGGGTCGTGGTGTGCGAGCGGGAGCCCGGCGTAGCCGGCGACCCGTCGGTCCACCGGCTCCGCGAGGCGATCGCCGCGGGGGCGATCCCGTTCACCTGCCAGGGCAACGAGAACGGCCTCGCCATCGAGGGCGGCGAGACGCTCGGGTTCGAGATGGTCTCCGAGCTGGCCAAGCGGGGCCGGACGCTGGACCGGGTGGTCGTGCAGGTCGGCGGTGGGGCCCTCGCCTCGTCCGTCGCGCAGGCCTTCGCCGAGGCCCGCGCGCTCGGCGCGATCGATCGACAGCCGCGCCTGGACGCCGTCCAGACCGCCGGCTGCTGGCCCCTCCGGCGTGCGTACGACCGGGTCGCGGCCCGCCTGCGGGCGCGCCCGGACGTTGCCTGGACGGGCGACGGGCTCACGGGCGCGGCGCTCGAAGAGGCGCTGGGCGTATGCAGCCCGCCACCGCGCGGAGTTCATGTGGGCCTGGGAGTCGGAGCCGCAGAGCATCGCCCACGGGATCCTCGACGACGAGACGTATGACTGGCTGGCCGTGGTCCGCGGCATGCTCACGACCGGCGGCACGCCGGTCACGGTCGACGAGGAGCGCCTCGTGGAGGCGAACGACCTCGCCCGCGACACCACCGGGATCGACGCCGACCACACCGGAAGCTCCGGCCTGGCCGGGCTCCTGGAGCTGCTCCGTGACGGGTCCGTGGAACCGGGTGAGTCGGTCGCCGTCATCCTTACCGGCGTCACCCGCGCCTGACCGAGGAGGCGCTCAGCGCCTGACCGCGGAGTCGTTAGAACGCCTCGAGGTAGCGATCCAGCTCCCACTGCGTGACCTGGGCGCGATACTCGTCCCACTCGGCCTGCTTGGCGTCCAGGTAGTGCTCCAGGACGTGCTCGCCGAGCGCCTCGCAGATCACGGGGTCGGACCGCAGCTCCTCCATCGCCTCACCGAGCGTCCCCGGGAGCTCCCTGATGCCCCGCTCGGCGACCCGGGCGGCGTCCATCTCGAAGAGCGACTCCTCGACCGGTTCGGAGAGCTCCAGCCCCTTCTCCATGCCGTCCAGCCCGGCCGCGATCATCACGGCGAAGGCGAGGTAGGTGTTGGAGGATGGGTCCGGACAGCGCACCTCGGCGCGCGTGCCCTCGATGGACTTGCCGGGCGAGATCATCGGGACCCGGATGAGCGCGGAGCGGTTCGTCCGGCCCCAGGTGATGTAGGTCGGCGCCTCGTAGCCCGGCACAAGACGCTTGTACGAGTTCACGGTCGGGGCAAGGATGGCGATCATCGAGCGGGCGTGGGCCAGGATCCCGGCCATGTAGGAGCGCGCCAGGTCGGAGAGCCCGTACTTGTTCGCCGGGTCGGCGAACGCGTTGCGCTGGTCGGCGATCGAGAAGAGGCTCTGGTGGGTGTGCATGCCGGAGCCGTTGATGCCGAAGATCGGCTTGGGCATGAACGTCGCGTACAGGCCGTGCTGCTGGGCGATCGCCTTGAGCGCGAACTTGAAGGTGACCGCGTTGTCCGCGGTGCGCAGCGCGTCCGAGTACTCGAAGTCGATCTCGTGCTGGCCGGCGGCCACCTCATGGTGGGCGGCCTCCACCTTGATCCCGAACGCCTCCAGGGCGTCGACCATGTCCTGGCGAACCTCCTGGGCAAGGTCGGTCGAGAAGTCGAAGTAGCCCGCCAGGTCGTGCGGCAGCGGCGCCACCTTCCCGTTCGCATCGCGGTTGAACAGGAAGAACTCCAGCTCGGGGCCCATGTTGACGATGTAGCCGAGCTTCTTCGCGCGCTCCACCTGGCGCCGCAGCACGAAGCGCGGGTCACCGACGAACGGCTCGCCGCGCGGCGTGAAGACGTCGCAGATGATCCGGGCCGTCCCGCGGCGACCGCTCGCCGGCTGCCAGGGGATCTCCGCGAAGGTGCTCATGTCGGGCATCAGGTACTGGTCCGACTCGGCGATCCGGGTGAACCCCTCGATCGACGAGCCGTCGAACCAGGTGCCGTGGCGAACCGAGCCCTCCAGCTGGTGGATGGGGATGGTGACCGCCTTGACGATGCCCAGGACGTCGGTGAACTGGAGCTGGACGAACCGGATCCCGTCCGCCCTGCGCCCGCTCGATCACTCCCGCGCACGCTCTCGTCCACGTCATCCTCCCTGGTCGCGGGAAGGCGGGGCCGCCCGGGCTGCCGCCCGGAGGGGCCCCTTCAGCCGGCCCGACGACCGGACCGGCTCGAGCTCAGTACTGGAACAGAAGCTCGCGGTACTTCGGGAGCGGCCACAGCTCGTCGGAGACGAGGGTCTCGAGCTCGTCGGCCACCTCGCGGAGCGCGTTCTGAGCAGGGATGACCTCGTCCACGAACACCCTCGCCTCGGCCTGGACCGATCCGGCCTCATGCGCCGCGTGCTGGGCGTGCTCCGAGCGCGTGGATGGCGTCCACGAGCTGGTCGGCCAGGCCGGCGACATGCTCAGCCACGGCCGTGATCCCCTTCGACGATGCGCCGCCCGCGAGCTGGCCGAGATATGCGGCGGTTGCGGGCACGATCATCGTCCTGGCCATGTCGAGGGCGCAGTTGGCCTCGATGTTCTGGACCTTGACGTAGCGCTCCCAGCAGATGTCCACCCGGGCGGCCAGCTCGCGCTCGGAGAGGACCCCGAACTTCGCGAAGACGTCCTTCGCCTTCTTGGTCGTCAACGCCGGCAGCGCGTCGACGGTGGTGCGGTTGTTCGGCAGCCCACGCCGGGCAGCCTCCGCGTGCCACTCCTCCGAGTAGTTGTTGCCCTCGAAGAGGACCTGCTTGTTGGCCCGCACGATCCGCGACAGGATCGAGGTCAGTCCCTCGAAGTCGCCGTGGTCGAGCTTCTCGAGCTCGTCGGCGAGCTGGCAGAGCGAGTCGGCCACCGCCGTGTTGAGGACCGTCTGGGGCCAGTAGATGGGGGCCGAGGAACCCACCGCGCGGAACTCGAACTTGTTGCCGGTGAACGCGAACGGCGATGTCCGGTTGCGGTCCGTGGCGTCCTTCGGCAGCACCGGCAGGGACGTGACGCCCAGCTCCAGGGAGCCCCCCTTCTTGGATGCGGACGCGGCGCCCTTCTCCAGCTGCTCGATGACATCCTCGAGCTGGGAGCCGAGGAAGACCGACATGATCGCCGGGGGCGCCTCGTTCGCCCCGAGGCGGTGGTCCTGGCCGGCGTCGGCGATGCTGGCGCGCAGGATGTCGGCGTGCGCGTTGACCGCCCGGATGACGGCCACGAGGAAGGCCAGGAACTGCGCGTTGGCGTGCGGGTCATGGCCCGGATCGAGGAGGTTCTCCCCCTCGTCCGTGCCCATCGACCAGTTGTTGTGCTTGCCCGAACCGTTGATCCCCGCGAACGGCTTCTCGTGGGAGAGGAACATCAGGCCGTGCTGCGGCGCAAGGCGCCGCATCATGCTGAGCACGATCATGTTGTGGTCGGAGCCGACCGAGGTGGGCTCGTAGACCGGGGCCATCTCGAACTGGCCCGGCGCGACCTCGTTGTGGCGGGTCTTGGCCGGGATTCCCAGGCGCCACAGCTCGCGATCCAGGTCCATCATGAAGGCGAGGATGCGCTCGCGGATCGGGCCGAAGTACTGGTCCTCCAGCTCCTGGCCCTTGGGGGAGGGCGCGCCGAACAGCGTGCGACCGGTCAGGACGAGGTCCGGGCGCTGCTCGGCGAGGCGCCGATCGACCAGGAAGTACTCCTGCTCGGGCCCGATGTTCGTGAAGACCCGGCTGGCGGTGGTGTTGTCGAACCAGCGCAGGACGCGCAGGGCCTGCGTGCCGAGCGCCTCCTGCGATCGCAGCATCGGGATCTTGTGATCGAGCGCCTCGCCCGTGAACGAGACGAACGCCGTCGGGATCGTGAGCGTCACGCCGTTCGGCTCGACCTGCAGGTAGATCGGGCTCGTGACATCCCAGGCCGTGTAGCCGCGGGCCTCGAAGGTGGCCCGGATGCCACCGGACGGGAAGGAGCTGGCGTCGGGCTCGCCCTGGAGGAGGTTCCGGCCGGAGAACTCGGCGATCGTCTGGCCGTCGCCGGTTGGGCTCAGGAACGAGTCGTGCTTCTCGGCGGTGGAACCGGTCATCGGCACGAACCAGTGGGTGTAGTGGGTGGCTCCGTGCGAGAGCGCCCACTCCTTCACCCCGTGCGCGACGGCGTCGGCGATCACCGGGTCAAAGGGCTCCAGGCCCTCGATCGTCCGTCGCAGGCGCTTGAAGATCGGCTTGGCCAGGAACTGCCGCTGGGCGACCTCGTGGAACACGTACTGGCCGTAGATCTCCTCGCCGGCGTGCTCGAGGTAGTCCTGGGTCGAGGCAACCCGGTGGTTCGAGATCGACTCGATGGCCGTGTGGCGAGCGGACATGTGGCTCCTATCTCGATGCTGGTGGGCGCGGTCGGCGGTGCTGGCCGGAATCGCGAAGCCGTCAGTGCTCCGCGGCCATGCCGTGACGTGGAAGACGAATCCGGGATCGAGCCTGAAACCTACCGCACCGGGTCAGGCAGTCCAAGCCCTCGGCCACGGACGATTCCGAAATGACCCGCAATCGAAACTCGCCCGTCGTGGTCTCTCCACGGTCCGCGAGCCTACGAGGCGTCAGCCGGCAGGCCGGCGCCGCCCGACGAGGTCCGCGAGGAGCGACCCGAACTCGCGGCGCAGGTCGACGTACCGGTCCGCGTGGGCGGCCAGGCGCACCTCGCCGGCCGGGTCGACGCGCGCCCAGACGCGCCGCCGCGGGAAGTAGAACGTGATCGCGAGCCCCAGCACGAGGAGCAGGAAGCTGGTCCAGACGAGCGGGGCGCCCGGGTCGCGCCGCACGATGATCCCCGAGTAGGCGGAGATCGCGTCCACCGTCACGTCGAAGTCGACGTTCGCGGGCGCGGCCGAATCGCCCGGCCCGCGCCAGGCCCTGGAAGAGGGTCTGGTAGGCGCTGGGATTGCCGGCCGCATCGAGGGCGGTCGGCTGCACCGCGACCACGAACAGGGGTGTCGCGGTCCCTTGATGCGCGAGCACCAGCTGGATCACGGCGTCCCGACCCGGGACGACCAGCTGACCGGTCGGGAGCCCCCCAGCGGTCGCGTCGAGCGGGACCGGCCCGGACCACAGGAGGCCCCCGCCCCGCTCGCGGATCGTCAGGTCGATCGCCGGGCCGAAGAAGTTCTGGTGGAACGTGTAGCCGGCCGCGCTCAGCGGGTCGTTGACCCGGATGGTCTTGCGGGCGATCTCGCGCCCGTCCTGGTACACGGCAAGGTCGGTCGTGAAGTCGGTGAAGCGGCCGGTGCTGTCCTGGGGATCCTGGAAGGCGAGGTTCTTGACGCTGATCAGGCCGGCCGTCCCGATGCTCTCGACGGGGATGGCCTGCCCCACCGGGAGCAGGAGCCCCGTCTCGAACCCGAACCGGCTGGTCACCGCGGCGGCCAGGAGGAACCCGACCAGCCCGGCATGGCTGATCAGCGTGGCCATCTTCACGTACTGGTGCCGGTCGCCGTACAGGAAGCGCGTCCCATCGGCAGCCTCGGCCTCGCGGACCCGGAACCGGGCGCGCCGGAGGGCCGCTCGCACGTCGTCGGCCGTCCAGGCCGGTCGCGATCACGGCGCGGTCGGGCAGGGCAGGGTCGTAGAAGGCGTCCGGCTGGCGGACCCGCACGTGCCTGGACTGGCGCCACAGGCGCGGGGTCCGGTCCAGCGTGCAGACGACGATCGATACGGCGAGGAGCGCCAGCAGCAGGGTGAACCACCAGGCACTGAAGACGCGGAAGAGCTGGAGGCGCTCCAGGAAGGCGACCGCGCCGGCCCCGAGCGACGGGTCCAGGCGAGCGCGGATCACGTCCATCTGCTGCGAGTAGTCCGCGGCGCTGCGGAAGGCGATCGACGGGAGCTGGGGCAGGACGATCCCCACCACCCCGGCCAGCGCGATCGCCACGATCTGGAGGACGGCGAACGGGACGGAGGTCAGCAGCCCGTAGATCCCCCGGCCGGCCCGCGCCAGCGGGTTGGCCGGCCGCCCGGCAACGAACCCCGGCGCATGGCCGATCAGTGCGGCCCGGGAGGTTGCCACGCGTCAGGCGGTCGCCGGTTGCGCGCCAGTCGCGCCTGCCGGCTCGGCCCCGCCCGTCGGGTCCGGCGCCTCCAGCCGGGTCGGCCGCGCCCCGAGCCGCGACCCGCGCCGCGCCGAGGGCTCGCTCGAAGTCGGCGGCCAGGTCCGCCGCGTCCTCCAGGCCAACGGAGACCCGGAGGAGGCCCGGAGCGATCCCGGCCTCGGCCAGCTGGTCCGGCGAGAGCTGCCGGTGGGTGGTCGACGGTGGGTGGACCACGATGGTGTGGATGCTGCCCAGCGAGGCCGTCCGCTCTGGGATCCGCAGCGCATCGATGAACGCACGGCCGGCCGCCGCGCCGCCCTCCAGCTCGACCGCGAGCATCCCTCCGCCCCCGCCGAGCTGCCGCGCTGCGATCGCATGCTGGGGATGTGACGGGCGCGGCGGGTACCACACCCGATGCACGCCGGGCCTGCCCTCAAGCACGCCCGCGAGCACCGACCGCCGTCGCTCCGTGGCGTTCCATCCGGAGCGCGAGCGTGGGAATGCCGCGCAGGACGAGGAAGGCGCTGAATGGCGCGAGCGTGCCGCCGGTGTCCACGTGGAGCGCCCGGACCGCCTCGATCAGCGGACGGCTCCCGGCAACCGCGCCGGCCAGCACGTCGGAGTGGCCGGCGATGTACTTGGTGGCGGACTCCACCACGAGGTCGGCGCCCAGCTCGAGGGGCCGGCACAGGTACGGCGACGCGAACGTGTTGTCCACCACGAGCGTGGCACCGTGCCGGTGGGCCAGCGTCGCCAGGCCCGCAAGGTCCGGGACCACCAGCGTGGGATTGGAGATGGTCTCCAGGTACAGCACCCGTGTCGGCGCGGCGGCCAGGGCGGTCTCCACGGCCGCGTGGTCCGTGGCGTCCACGAACGTGGTCGCGACACCGGCGCGGGCAAGGACCGTGGAGAAGAGGCTCCGCGTGGTGCCGTAGAGCGCGCGCGTCGCGACGATCCGATCCCCGGCGGCGACCTGCGACGCCACCGCCAGGTGGATCGCGGCCATGCCGGTCGCCGCCGCGAAGCCGGCCTCGGCACCGTGCAGCGCCGCGAACGCCTCCGCCAGCGCATCGACGGTCGGGTTCCCCAGCCGGGCGTAGACGTACCCCGGCTGCCGGCCGGTGGTCACCGCGCCAAGCTCGTCCGCATCCGGCGCTGGCGAACGTGGCGGCCTGGTAGATGGGGACCGACGAGGGCGGCTGGTCCACCCGCGGGGCACGCGTGGACACCCGGATCGCGCGCGTCGTGAAGCCGTCCTCCATCGCCGGATCGTACACCGGCACCGGCGGCCGACCGCGTCGCCGGCCGGCCCCGCGCTCAGCCCGCTTCGCCCATCCGTTCGTGCATCGCGGCGCGGACAGGACCGGCGATCGGCGTGGCCGAGGAGAAGACCGGCGTCATCCCACCGGCGCGCGCGTACGGCCCGCCGATCCTGTTCTTGCCGCGCTGCTTGGCGGCGTACATCGCCTCGTCGACGGCATCGATGAGCTGTTCGAGCGTCTCCCCATCGTCCGGCCAGGCGACCAGCCCGATCGACACGCTGACGGGCACGTGCTCGTGCCGCTCCATGGTGGGCATGGCTTCGACGCCCTGGCGAATCTTCTCGGCCGCGACGAATGCGCCCGCCGGGTCCGTCTCCGGCAGGAGCACGACGAACTCATCGCCCCCGAGGCGCGCCGCCGTGTCGATCCGCCGGACGCCCCCCCGGATGACGTCCGCGACGCCGGCGAGAACGCGATCTCCCGCACTGTGTCCGAACGAGTTGTTGATCCCCTTCAGGTTGTCCAGATCGGCCATCAGGAGGCAGAAGCCTCGGCGGTAGCGGGTTCCGCGCTCGATCTCGCGCTCGATCGCAGCGATCAGGTACGCCCGATTCGCCAGGCCGGTGAGCGCGTCGATGGTCGAGAGCCGCACGGCCGCCCGGCGCGTCCGGCGCTGCTCGCGCGCGACGACCATCGCGACATAGGCCAGCAGGATGAGCGCGAGCAGGTTGACGCCGACGATCGCGATGGCGGCCATGTCGAGGCCCCCGGCCGGGAGGTCAACCACGATCGCGACGCAGTAGCTGACGGCCGCAAGCACGACCAGGGCGACGGCGGCCGGGGGCGGCACGACGAGCGCGGCGCCGACGACGATGAGCGCGAACGCGAAGAAGAACGGGCTCGGAGCGCCTCCGGTAAGGATGACCACGAGCGTCACGAACACGATCGAGACGATCCCCTCCACGACGTACTTGGCGCGGCCCAGGGAAGTGCCGGGCAGGAGATCATGGGCGACGAGTACGAACAGCCCGGCGAGACCAAGGATCGCGAGGATCGCGCTCTGCCGGTCCGCCCACAGCCCGCTCGTTGAGACGAGGATCCCCGTGGAGAGGATCCAGGCCCATCCCGCGATGCGCACGACTCGATCGTAGGCGGCCACCGGCACCCCGTCAGAGACGCCGACCTCGCCGTCGAGCGCGGCCATGTTCCGGTAGTCGATCGGGCCGAGCGACGCGCCGCCCGGCCGGGGCCGGCGGGCGTGACGGGACCGGCGCTGGAGAAGCAGCGCCAGGAGGACAGCCACGAGGCCACCGTCCACGACCCCAACCGCGATCAGGCCGAGCACGAGGCCGGCGTCGGACACGCTGCTCCTTGGTGCGGGCGTTCATCCCCGGGCACGTGAGGATCTCCGGCCCGCTCCGCATCATAGCCGCCGGCGCGGCTCACGGATCAACCATGTCGCAGCGCGGCAGCAACGGATTCCGGGTCCTGGGACGTCGCAAGCCGCGGGAATCGCGAGAATCGCGGCGCCGGCCATTGCGACGCGGGGCAGCGGTCTGGTAGCGTCGGTCGCGAACGGGCGGCGCGCGCCCACGCTCGGGAGGACCTCGCCGATGTCGCGGCAGGCGCAGCTGCGGGTGCGTCCCGCCGAGGGTCGGGCTCCGGCGATCGAGATCTCCGAGCTCGACAAGCGCATCATCGAACACCTCCAGCGGGACGGGCGGCGGCCGTTCACCCAGATCGCCGCGGACCTGGGCGTTTCAGAAGCAACGGTGCGCGCGCGCACCAATCGTCTCGTCGAGCACGGGATTCTCCAGGTCGTGGGCGTCACGGACCCGCTCAAGCTCGGCTTCCAGCAGCAGGCGATGATCGGGGTCCGCTGCGAAGCGGCTCAGCTCATGGAGGCCGCCGCCGCAATCAGCGTGTTTCCCGAGGTCGACTACCTGGTCGTGACGGCCGGCTCCTACGACCTGCTGGTCGAGGTCGTATGCGAGGACAACGAGGCACTCCTCGCGTTCTTGACGCAGAAGCTTCGCCGGGTGGCCGGCGTCCGTGATACGGAGACGTTCGTCTACCTCAGGATGGTCAAGCAGGTCTACACCTGGGGTACGCGCTAGGGTTCCTTTGCTTGTGGTTGCACGGCGCGGCGGGCCGCTCGTGGTTCACCGCGCAGCGGACTGCACCTCGCGCACGATGCACCGGGTCGCACCGCGGGTGCACCGGCGACCGCACGCCGGGTCGCACCGCGCCGCACCGCGTGCACCGGGTGAGCCGTGTGACCGACGGCGGCCCCCGGCATGGCTCGAATGTGCACCGGGTGCACAAGAGCGCGCCCCGTTCGCCGGTTCGTGCGCCGGGTGACGCAGGTTGACCGTCCGGCCCGCCGCCGACGGTCATAGCGCTCACCGGGTGCACACGGCCCCGGCGCGCGGTGCGCAAGGCCGTGCAAACGGCACCCCGCACCGGCCGGCCGGCCGGCTGTGTGCGTCGGCAGGCTCGGCGCACCGCACGGCACCCCGCACCGGCCGGCAGGCCGGCTGCGCGCAACCCTGACCCGCGCCGCGCCGGGTCGACCCCACGACGGGCGACCCGGCGCTCACCCCGCGGGAGCGGCCGCGAGGACTGGCAGCGCCCGACCGCCTTCGGCCAGCCAGCAGGCGGCCACGTGGCCGTTGCCCATGTCGAAGAGCGGCGGCTCCGAGGTGCGGCACCGTTCCAGGATCCCGGCTCGCTCGGCCCACGGGCATCGCGGGTGGAACCGGCAGCCCGCCGGAATCGCGGCCGCGCTCGGCGTCTCGCCGGCCAAGATCTGGCGCTTCGCTCGGTGGCCGATCTCCGGTGGCTCCGGGTTGGGCATCACGGAGACGAGCGCCTGCGTGTACGGGTTGCCGGGCCGCCGGATCACGTCCTCGGCGGCCCCGAACTCGACGATCCGGCCCAGGTACATGACGGCGATGCGGTCCGCGATGACCCACGCGACGGACAGGTCATGGGTGATGAACAGGTAGGTCAAGCCGTGCTCCGTCCGGAGGTCCAGCAGGAGCTTCAGGATCTCGGTCCGGATGGAGACGTCGAGCATGCTGACCGGCTCGTCCGCAACCACGATCTCCGGGCCCAGCACGAGGGCACCGGCGATCACCACCCGCTGGCGCTGCCCGCCCGACAGCTCGTGGGGGTATCGGAAGGCGAAGTCGGATGCCGGTCGCAGGCCGGCCGCCTCGATCGCCTCCAGGACGCGACGCTCGCGCTCGGCGGCCCGGGGCACGATTCGCTGGACCTCCAGCGGCTCCGCCACGAAGTCGTGGATGGTCTGCTTCGGGTTGAGCGTCTCGTACGGGTCCTGGAAGATAAGCTGGACGCGGCGCCGGTACTCGCGGAGCGCGGAGCCGCCCCAGACGCCAGTCACGTCCTCACCGTCCAGGAGGAGGCGTCCGCCCGTAGGACGCTGCAGCTTCACGATGACGCGGCCGGTGGTGGTCTTCCCGGAGCCCGATTCACCGACGAGCCCAAGCACCTCGCCCCGGCGGATCGTCAAGTTGATCCCGTCGACCGCCCGGACCGCGCCGTGTCGGCGCCGCAGGATCGCGTCTGCGAAGCTGCCCCGGATCGGGAAGTGGACCTCCAGACCCTCGAGGCGGACGAGGTCGTCGCTCATCGGAGCACCTTCACGGCGCCTGCTTCCCGGCAGACGACGGTCGAGGGGAGACCGCATCCGCGCCCGTCAGCTCCAGGACCGGGATCGGCCGGCGAGCCCCGTCGCCGCCGGGCGGGTAGAGGTGGCAGGCGACGCGGACGCCGTCGGGATAGCGGATCTCCTCGGGGACGACCTCGCGACACACCTCCATCGCCATCGGGCAGCGCGGGTGGAAGCGGCAGCCGGGCGGCGGGGTCCGCAGGTCCGGCGGCGAGCCGGGGATCGTCGCGAGCAGGCGCTTGTCGGAGTCGAGGTTCGGGATCGCCGCGAGGAGCATCTGCGTGTACGGGTGCCGCGGGCCGGCGAAGATGGTCCGGACCGGTCCCTCCTCGGCCACCCGGCCGGCGTACATCACCATCACGCGGTCGCAGGTCTCGGCGATCACCGACAGGTCGTGCGTGATCAGGATGAGCGAGAGCCCGAGCTCCTCGCGGAGGCGTTCCAGGAGATCCAGGATCTGGGCCTGGACCATGACGTCGAGGGCCGTGGTCGGCTCGTCACCGATCACGATCGCGGGATCGCAGGCAAGGGCCATCGCGATCATCGCTCGTTGGCGCATCCCGCCCGAGAGCTGGTGGGGATAGTCGGCCGCGCGGTCGCGCGCGATCCCGACCAGCTCCAGCAGCTCCCTCGCGCGCAGGTGCGCCTCTGCCTTCGGCAGGCCAAGGCGCTCGACGATCGGCTCCGCCACCTGGTCGCCGACCCGCTGAACGGGGTTCAGGGCATTCATGGCGCCCTGGAAGATCACCGAGATCTCGCGCCAGCGATACCGGCGCAAGGCGTTCTCGCTCTTCTGCGCGAGGTCGATGCCGAACAGCCTGACCGACCCCTCCACAACCTTGGCGTTCGCGGGGAGCAGCCGGAGCAGGGACAGGGCGGTCGTGGTCTTGCCGCAACCCGATTCGCCGGCGATGCCGAGCGCCTCGCCGTCGTGGAGCTCGAAGCTCACCCCGTCGACGGCCTTCACCGTCCCGGACGAGAGCGTGAAGTACGTCCGCAGGTTCTCGACGACCAGGAGCGGGGCATCCGGGTCGGCCTGCTTCGGCAGCGGCCACTGGCGCCGGCCGCGTCCCGTGCGCGGCGCCCCAGGAGGCTGAACCGGGGACGGTGGCTCAAGCGTGGCCGGCTGAACCGGGGACGGCGCGTGATTCGGGGACGGCGGCTGAACCGGGGCCACCGGGTCGGTCATCAGCGGGTCGCCGACTTCGGGTTCATGACGTCGTCGAGCGCGTTGCCGACCAGCGTGAAGGCAAGGATGACGACGACGACGCACACGGCCGGCGGGACGATGTACCACCAGGCGCCCAGCCCGGGCGCGCCCGCCTCCTGGGCGGCGTTGAGGAGCTGCCCCCAGGACGGCTGGAACGGGTCGCCGAGGCCGATGAAGGAGAGCGTCGTCTCCGTGAAGATCGCGCCGGCGAATGTCAGGACGGTGTTCGCCACGATCAGGTTGACGACGTTGGGCAGGATGTGGCGGCGCATGATGTGGGCCCGGCTCCCGCCGATGACGCGCGCGCGGTCCACGAACATGCGCTCCTTCACCGAGAGCGTCTGCGAGCGGATGATGCGGGCCATCGAGGCCCAGCTGGTCAGGCCGATGACCACGATGATCACGAGCAGGGTGGCCCGGATCCCGAACAGCTCCGCGTCCGTCCCGACGATGTCGAGGATGATCGGGGCCAGGACGATCGCGAGCACGAACGTGGGCAGGACCAGGAAGAAGTCCGTCAATCGCATGAGGACCTGGTCAGTTCGCCCGCCGACGTAGCCCGAGACGATCCCGATCACCGCCCCGAAGAAGATCGTGATCAAGGTGGCCAGCAGCCCGATGGTCATCGAGATGCGGGCCCCGTGGACGGTCAGGTTCAGCATGTCGCGGCCCACCTCGTCCGTGCCGAAGAGGTGAATCACGGACGGCGGGTCGAGGGCAGACCCGGTCGCCGTGGTGACCGTCTGGAGCGGGCCCACGAAGAGCTGAGGGGCGAGCGCGATCACGCCGAACACGATGAGGATGGCCGCCCCCACGACACCGTCCGTTCGTCGAGCGTAGCGACGGGCGAACTCGCGGGCGTTACTGGCCCGGAGTCGCCAGCGGACGCCCCGCACGTCGACCGGTGCCGGGACGGCGCTCACTGGCGCACTCGCGGGTCCAGGTAGCCGTAGACGATGTCGGCGACGAAGTTGGCAACGACGACCGAGACGCCGAGGAGCAGGAAGATCCCCTGGAGCACCGGGTAGTCGCGCGAGTTGAGGGCGTCCACGGTGAGCGTCCCGAGGCCCGGCCAGTTGAACACGATCTCCGCGGTGATGGCGCCACCCACGACGTAACCCAGGTTGATGGCAACGAGGGTGACCGCCGGGAGAAGCGCGTTGGGGATCGCGTGCGAGCGGAGGATCTTGCCATCGGGAAGGCCCTTCGCCCGGGCCGTGGCGATGTAGTCCTCGGCGCGCGTCTCGGTGATCGAGGAGCGCATGAGGATGGAGTAGCCACCGATGAGCCCCAGGCTGATGGTCGCGAGGGGCAGCGCCAGGTGCGCGACGAGGTCGCGCAGGAAGTCCACCGGCCCCGCGTATGTCGCCCCGGCCGTCAGCATCCCCGAGGTGGGGAACCAGCCCAGGCCGGCCGCGAAGATGATGATCATGGGCATGCCGATGACGAAGTACGGCATCGAGTACAGGATCAGGCTGATGCCGTTGCCGATCCGGTCGGCCAGCCCTCCTCTCCGCCAGCCGGTGTAGGCCCCCAGGCCGAGGCCCAGGAAGATCGCGATCAGCTCCGCCAGGCCGATGAGCAGGATCGTCGGCCCGAAGCGGTCGCCGATCACCTTCGTCACGGGCTGGCCCTGGAACTTCATGGAGTAGCCCAGGTCGCCCTGGAGCGTCGAGCCGATGAACGCCTCGAGCTGGTCGGGGATGAGCGGCTTGTCCAGACCCCAGCGGGCCAGGGCAGCCTGCCGCTGCTCGATGGTCACGTTCGGGTTGCGCGGGTTCACCCGGTCCGGCGACCCCGGCATCATGCGAAACAGGATGAAGTTGAGGAGCACGATCATCAGGATCGTGAAGACCGCCTGGGCCGACTGGCGGGCGAGGTAGCGGGCGCTCACGCGCCGATCTCCCCGGTCGCCGGCGGGCGCGCCGCCACGGACTGATCGGGCCCCGCGCCGTGGGGGCGGAGGGTCGCTGGGCGACCCTCCGCCGTCGCGGTCATCTCGGCGCGGCTGGGAACGCTACTCCTCTTCCCCGGACGGCCCCTTCGGCCGGCGCCGCAGGAGGAGCACTCCGCCGGCCACCACGAGGACGACGACCAGGATTCCCGACGTAGAGGGCGGTGTTGTCGCCGCCGCTGCTGCTCGCCGGCACGGGCGCCGGTGAAGCGACCGGCGCCGCCGTGGCGCCTGGCGCGGTGGAGGCTGCGACCGACGCCGCCGGCGTCGGCGAGGGCACGGCGGTCGCGTCCGTCAGCAGCGTGTACTGGAGCGTGCCGTAGGTGAACAACGGCGTCCCGTTCGACAGGGGCTGGTTCTGCCAGCCGCCGAAATGATCGGTGCGGTACGCAGCCAGGTTCGAGTCGTAGTAGAGGATGTCGTAGACCGCCTGGTCGTAGATCATGTTCTGCATCTGGGCCAGGATCGTCTTGCGCGCATCGGCCGTCGTCGCGGCGTTCTGCTCGTCGTAGAGCTTGTCGATAGGCGGGGTTGCAGTACTGGCTGTCGGACGAGGAGCCGATGGCGCTGCACTCGAAGATCTGCAGGAGGGCGTTCGGGTCCGGGTTGCCCGACCCAGCCCCAGAGCTCGATGTCGTAGTTGGCCTTGTAGTCGCTGCCGGCTTCGGGCGGCAGGACGATGTTGCCCAGGGTCGCCGAGTCGAACTGCTGGGCCGTCACCTTGATCCCGAGCTGGCCGTACCAGTCCTTCACGAACTGGGCCGACTTCGCGTAGGTGGCCTCGGTGTCCGGGTAGTCCAGCCGCAGGCTGATCGGCTTGCCCTGCTTGTCCAGGCGGTTGCCGTTCGCGTCGAGCTTGTAGCCGGCCGCGTCCAGCTTCTGCTTCGCGAGCGCGATGTCGAAGGTCCGTGGGTGGTCGGGCTCCACGTGCCACTGGCCGAGGACGGGTGGCACGATCGTGGTGCCGACGTCGCCGTAGCCGCCGAGGACGCGTGTGACGAGCGTCGGCTTGTCGATCGCGTAGCCCAGCGCGTCACGGAAGGCCGGATCCCAGAGCGCCTGCGTCGAGGGCCCGACGCCCGGGCTGAGCGTCTGCCCCTTCGTGGCGCCGTACTCGTTGAAGGCGAGCTGGGTCCAGCCGTTCGCGGCGCCGACGACCGTCTTGATGTTGGGCTGGCCCTCGAGCGCCTTGAGCTGGTCCGCGTTCGGGTCGCGCGCGTAGTCGAGCTCGCCGGCCTTGAGGGCCTGGACCATCGTGTCGTCGGTCTTGTAGAACTGCATCACGATCTCGTCGGCGGCGCCCTGCGTGCCCCAGTAGTTGGGGTTGCGGACGAAGCGGACGTACTGGCTGGTCTGCCACTCGGCCGCCGTGTACGGGCCGGTGCCGACGAGCGGCGCCACGAACTTGGCATCGCCGATCGTCTTGTACGTGTACTTGCCCCAGATGTGCTGCGGGATGATCGGCAGGTAGGTCTGGAGGATCCGGTCGGACGGATCGGTCGTGTAGGCGATCATCGTCTGGGCATCGGGACACTCGAGCTTCGTGACCCCGGCATCCTTGAGACCGGGGTCCAGGTACCCGGCCCCGATGTTCGCGTCGTCCTTGATCGCGGCGACCGCAAGCCCCCACGAGAAGCACGCGTCGGCCGACGTGGCGGGCTGGCCGTCGGACCACTTCATGCCGGTCCGGATGTGGAACGTCCAGGACTTCCCGTCGGCGGCACGCGTCCACGAATCGGCGAAGCCGGGGACCGGCTCCAGGTTGGGGCCGAAGTCCACCAGCAGGTTGTAGGTCAGCTGGAACACCTCGTAGCCGCTCACCAGGAGCGTCTGGTACGGGTTCAGCGAATCGAGGTCCTGGACAGTGCCGACGCGCAGGATCAGCGGGTTGGCCGCCCGCGCGGGCACGGCGAGGGTGGGCAGGAGGAGCGCCCCGGCCAGGCCCATTGCGGCACACAGGCGAACGAAACGATGAACGGCTGACGCGTGCATCGGTGCTCCTCTCCTCCCCTCCCGGCTCCAGCCGGGAATCCCATGGGGTCCGACCCCATCTGCCCCCCACCACTCTAGGCACGGCCATACGGCAGGGTCAACCCGATCGCGCACGGCGAGCCACGACGTCCCGCCCCACGATTCAGCTCATCGTTGGTCCAGCGCCTCCAGGACCGGCGCCAGCGCGTCGAGCGACGCGAGCGTGATCGGGTCCACCACGAGCTGGACGTGCGCGATCCCCTCGGCCGCGAAGCCGCGCAGGACGCCGCGCGATCTCCTCCGGCGTGCCCTCGACGGGCCGGATCGGCGCCCGGGAGTGCTCGCCCATCAGCCGGCCGCGCCCCCCGGGAGGCGGACCTGGACGGCGACCGTGCGCGCCACGCCGGCGGGGTCCCGGCCCGCGTCGCGGCATGCGGCGTCGACGCTGCGTCGCGGAGCGCGGGCACGCCGGCCGGGCTGTTGCCGAACGCGTCGAACCAGGCGTTCCAGGCGTCGACGTGCGGGATCGTGATCGCCAGCATCCGCGCCCCGGACGAGCCGACCATCAGCGGCGGGCCGCCCGGCCGCGGCCGCGGCGCCAGCTCGCAGTCACGGGCCGTGAAGTACGTCCCGGCGAAGTCGATCGCGCCCTCTGCGCAGGAGCGTCCGGACGATCGTGAAGGCCTCCTCGAACCGGCTGATCCGGTGATCGAACGGGAAGTCGAAGGCACGGAACTCCGTCTCGTTCCAGCCGGCGCCCAGGCCCAGGACCAGCCGGCCGCCGCTGATCTCGTCGACCGTGGCGGCCATCTTGGCCAGCATGGCCGGGTTGTGGAACGCGGTCGCCGCGACGAGCGGGCCCAGCTGCACCCGCGAGGTGACCGCCGCGAGGCCGGCGAGGACGGTCCAGGCCTCCCAGGGTCCGCGGGCGCGGTCGTCGCCGGGTCGCCGGTAGAGGAGGTGGTCGCCGTACCAGACCGCGTCGAAGCCGAGCTCCTCGGCCCGGAGGGCAAGGCCGCGCAGGTCCGGCCAGCGCGCCTCCCACTCGATCTCGGGGAGCTGGATCCCGACCGCCAGCGGCCGGCGGCTGTCCAGGGGTCCCGGCAAGGCGGTCATGCCACGATCCCCGGGCCCCACCAGACGGACGCGGCGATGATCAGGTAGAGCCCGATCAGGGCCAGGCCCTCCAGCCAGTTCGACTCGCCGTCGAAGACGATCACCGCCGTGAGGATCGCCGACAGGCCCACGGCGCCGGCCAGCAGCGGCGTCACGACCAGGGTCAGCGGCGTGACGCCCATCAGCATCGAGAGGATCACGAGCGCGGGAGTCAGGGCGATGGCGACCTGGAGCGAGGAGTTGAGGATCAGGCTCACCGCAAGGTCGGCCCGGTTGCGCGCGGCAGCCTGGACGCCGACCACGTTCTCCACGGCGTTGCCCGCGATGGCGACCACGACCAGGCCGGCGAACGCCTCGGACATCCCCAGGCTGGCCATGGCGGGGCGCAGCGCCGCCACGAACCAGTCCGAGACGAATGCAGCAGCCACCGCCGCGCGGCCAGCACCGACCAGCGCGAGCCATTGGGGCCAGAGGTGGCCGGGGCCCTCGGCCTCGACGACGGCCTCCGCGGTGCCGCCGGGAGCGGGACGTTCGTCGCCGCGAATCGAGAAGGCGAGGGAGCCGGCGAAGACCACGAGAAGGACGATCGAGACGGCGACCGACAGGTCCGACGCATGGCCGGCGTCGGGAGCGCCCGGCTCCGTCGCGAGCGTCGGAATGACGAGCGACGCGACCGCGAGGAGCAGGAGCGTGGCGATGGACCGGATCGGCCGGGCCCCGAATCGCTGCGTCCCGAACCGCAACGCCGCCGACGACGAACGCGATGCCCAGGACCAGCAGGCTGTTGGCGAGGATCGACCCGATCAGCGCGAACTGGACCACGACCACCAGGCCGGCCTGGAGGCTGAAGAGCCCGATGAAGAGCTCCGGCAGGTTGCCGAGCGCCGACTGCAGGATCCCGGTCACCGCCGGGCCCTGCCGGGCGCTGAGCTGCTCGGTCCCCTCGCCCACCAGCGAGGCCAGCATCGCGAGGGCGACCGCGGTGGCGCCGAAGGTGATCACCGGGGTTCCACCGCCGGCCACGAGGACCGCGGAAACAATCGTGGCGACGGTGGCCGCACCCAGCAGGAAGCGCGTCTTCCGCTCGAAGTACCTGAGTATCGTCAACCCGGTCGCGCCCCTTCACGCTTCGGCGGCGCACGCACCGTCCGACAGCGGAAGCGTGCCACGTCGCGGGATCCCGCGCCTGGCCCCGCCTGCACCCTCGCGGTCGTCAGCGTGCGACCTCGTCGGGGAGCAATGGGCTGACGTACAGCGTGAATGACGCGCCGTCCGACGTGAAGGCCGTGAGCTGGCTCGCGGTCGTCAGCACCGGGGGCGAGCCGCGCCAGGAGCGCTTGCGCCGCGGCCCGTGCTGGATCGATCGGAGGGCGCGCGGCCCGCCGGGGTGCCTGGGCTGAGGCCCGCCACCGAGGGCGGCAAAGCGCGTCGTCACCGTCTGGCCACGTGTGCGCACGGCGAAGAGCGTGCCAGGGGCATCCGCGCTGGAGGGGTCGGCTGATCGCGGTTCAGAAGGCGACCGAAGAGATGGTCGGGGCGGTGGGATTCGAACCCACGACCTCGTGCTCCCAAAGCACGTGCGCTACCGCTGCGCTACACCCCGGCCGGCTTGGTGCTCGCGAAACGCCCCAACGTCTTCGAGCAACGCCGAGAACAAATAGCCTACAGCGCTCGAACCGCACGATACTCGTCTGGCGCAGGCCGACCCGTTCAAGAACGGGACCTCAGGCGGCCCAACGGCACTGGTTGGCCCGGATCACGGCCGGGAGCGGGTCGCTCAGCCGGCCGGGAGCTTCGTGCGAGCCTCGTCGAGCCGGGCCAGGAACGGGCGCGCACCCAGGCGGTCGAGGGTCTCGCGGGCGGCCCCGATCGCCGTCCCGACGTCGGCGGCGTCCCGCTCCGGGGACCGCAGCAGGACGGCCATGTCCACGGCCGCCGCCGCCTCGTCGAAGGCGAGCCCGAGCTTGCGGTAGGCGCGGAGCGCCTCGCGGTACCCGGCCAGGGCGGCCGGGCCGCGCCCCTCGCAGGGCGTCGATCCCGGCCCGGGCGACGAGGCGGTCGGCCGCCAGGGCCGGGCCGAGGTATCCCGACGCGTCCAGCATGGCCAGGGCCGAGGTGGCTCCCGCCGGCGTCGCCGGCCCAGCAGCGCGCTCCGGACGAGGAGCGGGCAGGCGAGCGGGGCGAACAACCCCGTCACCCCGACCGCGCGCTCCCCGAGCCGGCGGACCTCGTCGGGGCGGCCGCCCGCGAAGGCCGCCCACGCCCCAGCCCAGAGCCCGTAGGACTCGAACTGCGGGCCGGTGGTCCCGCCCTCGACCCGGATCCGGGCCGCCTCCGCGATGTCCTCCGCCGCGTCCTCGCCCCGGAGCGAGCGCAGGATCGCGCGGTCCACGAAGAACTCGGCCTGTCGATCGCGCCGGACTCGAGGGCCAGCCACTCGTCCAGGAGCCCGGCGGCCCAGTCCCAGTCGCCCGTCCGCAGCGCGCAGATGCAGCCGTTCCCGACCATCCAGGACCCGTAGGGCGGGACCCGCGGCGCCGGCCGATCTCGAGCCCCTCGCGGGCGAGCGCGAGGCCCGCGACGGGCTCGCCCCACTGCTCGTGGAAGGTCATGGCAGGATACGTGCGCCCGAGCTCGACGTCGCGCAGGTCGTTCGCGACGGCGAGCTGGTGGGCCCCGCGCAGCAGGACCATGCCCTCCCGGGGCCGACCCAGGTCAGCAGTGCGTGCTCCGCGCCCAGGATGCCCTCCGTCCGTCGCCTCGAGCAGCCCGAGCCGCTCCGCGATCGGCAGGAGCCGGTCGAACCAGGGCATCGCTTCGGCGATGTCGTCGAGCCCTCGGTGCGCCCAGCGCGATCGCGCACCATCAGCTCGACGCCGGCCGGGGTCTGCTCGAGGTCCGAGAACTCCGCCCAGGCCTCGGAGACGATCGCCAGCGCGCGCTCCGGGTCCGGAGTAGATCGCGGATCGCCCGCCCAGTCGGCGACGGCCAGGGCGATGGCCTCCCGGTCCCCGGCCCGCCGCCGCTCGAGGACCGCGGCCTCCGCGTGGCGCAGCACGGCCGCGGTGTCGAGGTCCTCGTCCGCGGCGGCGAGCGCGCCTCGCGTGGAGCGCCGCCCGGTCGGCGGGATCGGTCGTGATCTCGAGGGCCTGCTCGAGGAAGGCGACCGCCTGCGCGTGCGAGCCGAGCGCGGCGGCCCGCTCGGCCGCGGCCCGCAGGGCTACCCGGGCCTGCGCGGCGAGCGCGTCCGCCTCGGCCGGGTCGGCGGCCAGCCGCTGCGCCGCGAGGTAGTGGCCGGCGAGGGCGCCCGCGAGCTCGTCGCTGCCGAGGCCCTCGAGGTAGCGGGCCGCGGCGAGGTGGCGGACCTTGCGGTCCCGGCGCGCGAGGGTGTTGTAGGCGACCTCGCGGACCAGCGCCTGCACGAAGGCGTACTGGCCGCGCCCGGGCGAGCGGGGATCGACGTCGAGCGCGAGCAGCTCGCGCCGGACGAGCCCGCGCAGCCGGGGTGCGAGCTCGGCCTCGTCCGCGCCCGCGACCGCCGCGAGGGCCGCGGGGCTGAAGCTCTGGCCCAGGACCGCGGCGTCCTCGAGCAGGGCCCGGTCGGCCGGGTCGAGACCGTCGAGACGCGCCGCCACGAGGGCGGTGAGGGTCTCGGGCACCGCCACCTCGTCGAGGCTCCCGACCGGCCGGCACGACCCCGCCCTCGAGCACCAGGCGGCCCTGCGCGAGGAGCATCCGGACGGTCTCGACGGCATACAGGGGGACGCCGTCCGCCCGGGCCACGATGGCCGCGGCGGCCTTCGCGGGCAGGCCCGGGCACGAGGCCCGCGAGCAGGCGCTCCATGTCGGCCGGCGGGAGGGGCTCGAGGTGGATCGAGGTGAACGAGCGCAGGCCGGCGCCCCAGTCCGGGCGGCGGTCGAGGAGCTCCGGCCGGGCGAGCGTGATGATCGTGATCGGGACCCCGCGGCTCCACTCGAGGACGTGGTCGATGAAGTCGAGCAACCCCGGTCCGCGTGCTGGAGGTCCTCGAACAGCATGACCACCGGGGCGTCTCCGCCAGCCGCTCGAAGAACGTCCGCCAGGCGGCGAACAGCTCGTCCGAGGCGATCCCGGTCTCGACCCCCAGCAGGGCGAGCAGGGCGGGCTCGACCCAGGCGGCCTCCGCTGGGTCGCTGACATGGGTGCGGACGGTCTCGGCGATCCTCGCCCGCGTCGTCGCCTCGTCGTCGCCCTCGGCGAGCCCGGCCCTCGCGCGGACCATCTCGCCCAGGGCCCAGAACGTGATCCCGTCCCCGTAGGCGGGCGAGCGCCCTGCGTGCCACCAGACCGGCTCGACGAGGCCGTCGAGGTACTTGAGGAACTCCCAGGCGAGCCGCGTCTTGCCGATCCCGGCGGGCCCGATCACGCTGACCAGGCGGGGTCGACGCTCCCTCCCGGTGGCCGCGAACAGGTCCTTGAGCGCCCGGAGCTCCTCGTCCCGGCCGACGAACGGCGCCTCGAGGGCGTCGCTCCGGTTCCGCCCGCCACGCTGCGCGACGACGCGGACGGCGCGCCAGGCGGGGACCGGGGCCGCCTTCCCCCGCAGCGCCTGCTCGCCCGCGGGCTCGAAGGCGATCGCGCGCGATGCCGCGCGCTGGGTCGCCTCGCCCACGAGCACCGTCCCGGGCGTCGCGGCCGACTGGAGCCGCGAGGCGGTGTTGACGAGGTCGCCGGCCACCATCCCCTGGTTCGTGGCGCCCATCGTGACCGCGGCCTCGCCGGTCAGCACCCCGGCCCGCGCCTGCGTCCCGGGGCCTAGCGTCCGGACCGCGTCGACGAGCTCGAGGGCGGCCCGGACGGCCCGCTCGGCGTCGTCCTCGCGGGCGACGGGCGCGCCCCAGACGGCCATCACCGCGTCGCCGATGAACTTCTCGACCGTGCCCCCGTAGCGGCCGATCACGTCGGCGGCGAGGTCGAACCAGCGGGAGAGGAGCTCGCGGACCTCCTCGGCGTCGCGCTCCTCGGCGAACGGCGTGAAGCCCACGAGGTCGGCGAACAGGACCGAGACGAGGCGGCGCTCGGCGACCGGCTCGGGTCCACCCGACGGCGCGCGCCCGGGCCCGGGTCGTCCGGTTCCCTGCGATCCGGCCGCCGCGCGCCGGGCCCCCGGCTCGAGCGGCGTCGCGCACCCGGCGCAGAACTTGGCGCCCGGCGGGTTGGTGGTGCCGCACGCCGGACACGAGAGAGCGAGCGGGGTGGCGCACTCGGTGCAGAACCGCGCGCCAGGCCCGTTCTCGGTGCCGCAGCTCGAGCAGGTCGCGACGGCGATGGCCTCCCGGGACGCGGTCCGCTCATCGGTCGAGCGGGGTCAAGGATACGGGGCGCCGAGCCGGGACACCAGCGTCGAACGGCCCGTGCTTGAACCAGCATCCCCCGCTCGGATGTGGGCCACCGCTTCCGGGTCGAACGTGGCCGTGCCGTGCCGCTCCGGCCCGACTCGCACCGGGTCGCGATGGCGACCGGCAGGGTGTCCGCCGCCTGATTGCCTGCCGTAGGCCGGCGGCGGCCGCAAGCCGGTCTGCGGCTCCCAAAGCACGTGCGCTACCGCTGCGCTACACCCCGACGCGATTCACGCTCAGGAAGCACATGTACTTCCTGATTCCCGTCTGCTCGGCCGACCTACACCGCTCGCACCCCATCGTAGCGGGTCCCGGGGCTGTCGGGATCGGGGCTCTCACGATGGGGCGGTTATGGTCCGATGTTGGATCATGGCCGGCTTGCTCGGGGAGTTCGCCGAGTCTCACACTGATCGTGGACACCTCCGGGCGCGACTCTCCGGGCCGATGAGCTCGCCACGCTCGCAGTGATGGACGATCGCCGGGATCAGTGCCACGTCATCATTGAGAGGCGCCTCCCAGCGGGATCGTCGGGGCGCGAGGAGGCCTCGAGCATGCAGAAGCGCGACGTTGTCAAGGCGGTCCTCGACGGCAGGCGCCCGCCCTATGTCCCATGGTCCATCGGGTTCACCAAGGAAGCTGCGGAGACGCTGCAGCTCCACTATGGAGCGGACGCCCTCGAGAACCGAATCCAGAACCACTTCGTCAAGCTGGGAAGCGACATCGGGTTCTTCGACGACCTCGGCGACGACCGGCGTGCGCGACGTCTTCGGCGTCGTCTGGGACCGCAGCGTCGACAAGGACATCGGCATCGTCGAGGGACTGCATGCTTCCGGAGCCGACCCTGGCCGGCTTCGACTTCCCGACCCGCTCACCCGCGCTTCTTCGCCGACATCCCGCCAGCGATCGCCCGGTCCCGGACCGCTTCCGCGTCTTCCCGTCGGCTTCTCCCTCTACGAGCGCGCCTGGACGCTGCGCGGCATGGAGAACCTGATGATGGACTTCTACGACCATCCGGACTTCGTGCGCGAGCTGCTCGACGCCATCGCCGACTACAACATCGCCCAGGTGCAAGGAGGCGCTGGAGTACGACATTGACGCCGTCTACTTCGGCGACGACTGGGGCCAGCAGCGCGGGCTGCAGATGGGGCCGGCCCTCTGGCGCGACGGATCCATCCGCCCTGCGGCGGATGTACGGCGCCGTGCGCGAGGCCGGCAAGTTCGTCATGATCCATTCCTGCGGCGACGTGGACGAGCTGTTCGACGACCTGATCGATCCGGCGTGAACTGCTTCAACCCGTTCCAGCCCGAGGTGATGGACGTGGACGCGCTGCTGCCGCGCTATCGCGGGCGGCTCGCCTTCCACGGCGGCCTGTCCACCCAACGCACGCTGCCCTACGGCACGCCCGAGCAGGTCGTCGCGGAGACCCGCCGCCTGCTCGACTTGGGCCGCGATGGCGGCTACATCTTCGCGCCCGCCCACGCCGTCGAGGGCGACGTGCCGCTGGAGAACATGCTCGCCATGATTGACACCGTGCAATCGCAGACGCTCCTGTAGATCGTCGAGACCGATGTCGGACGTGCCCATGCCGCCGATCCCCCTGCCGCGTACGACGTTCGACCTCCCGGACGGCCGGCGGATCCACGTCTACGGGGAGGTCCGCGGCGGTCCGCCGGCGGATCCCCCGGCGATGGACCCGACCGGCCTCCACATGCGCCGCGACGAGCTGAGCGCGTCGTGGATCGCCGTGAGCCCAGCCCGAAACGTCCGGCCTCACCGCTCTGCCCCGAGCGGCTCCCGTGCCATCCGCGGGAGCCCGGCGGAGCGCTTCGGGTGCCCGCTCTGCCCGGGCGGCCCGGAGCTCGCCTTCAGCTACGAGGCCGCTGTCTTCGACAACCGGTTCCCGTCGTTCGTGCCCCAGCCACCGCCGGTGCCGGACCCGGCGGACCCGCGCTACGGCGTATCGCTGGGCGCGTGCGAGGTGGTCATGTTCACGGAGCGCCACGAGGGCAACTTCGCGACGCTGACCGCGGAGGAGACGGCCCGGGTCGTTGCGGTCTGGACGGACCGGACCCGCGAGCTCTGGAGAGACGGCCGGTTCGCCGTTGTCATGCCGTTCGAGAACCGGGGCAACGAGGTGGGCGCGACGCTCTCCCATCCCCACGGCCAGATCTACGCGTTCGGCCACCTGCCCCCACAGATCCAGAGGCGGGTCGCCGCGCTCGCGGACGGCCGCGCCCGGACCGGCGACTGCGTGAGCTGTCGAGTCGTCGCCGAGCAGCGCGCCTCGGACCGGACCATCCACGTCGACCCGCACTGGGCGGTGGGTGTCCCATTCGCGCCGCGCTGGCCGTTCGAGGTGCACATCCGGGCCGTCCGCCACGGGGCGCGCCGCCTGACCGACCTGGCGCCGACCGAGGCGAGGGCGTTGGCCCGCGCACTTCACGTCGTCGTGGAACGCTACAACGGCCTCTTCGGGTTCGAGCTGCCGTACATGATGGTCGTCCAGGAGGGCCCCGCCGGCGAGGAGGACTGGCACCTCTCGGTCGAGCTCCTCCCGCCGCACCGTTCGGCTCGGCTGACGAAGATCCGGGCATCGGTCGAGACGGCGACGCTCCTGTTCATCAACGACACGCTGCCCGAGGCGAGCGCTGAGCAGCTCCGGGCTGTCCCCGTCGAGCCGCGCGAGGAGCACCCCGGCTTCGTTGTGACCTCGGTCCCTTGACGATCGATCGGGCCGCCGCCCTCGATGCGGCGCTGAGCACCGACGCGCTCCGGGCGTGCCTCGTGGCGGTGGAGCCGCTCGCAGCCCACGACCCCGGCGGGATCCGGTACGTCCGGGCGCCCGGTCGCGTCAATCTGATCGGGGAGCACACGGACTACAACCTCGGCTTCGTCCTCCCGGCAGCGATCGACCTCGAGATCCGGGTCGCGTTCGTCCCGACGGCCGATCGCCGGGTGGAGCTGGTGAGCGGCACCACGGGGGAGCGGGCTGGCTTCGACCTCGACGCGATCGGGCCGAGGCGGGGCACCTGGATCGACTACGCCGCCGGGACCGCCTGGGCGCTCGGTAAGGCGGGGATCACCGTGCACGGCCTGCGCGGTGTGATCGTCAGCTCACTGCCGACGGGGTCCGGCCTGTCGTCCTCGGCGGCGATGGAGCTGGCGGCCGCATGGGCGCTGGCCGATCTGCCCGGTGGCGGCATCCCTGCGCTTCAGCTGGCGCGGATATGCCAGCGAGCCGAGAACGCCTACGTCGGGGTCAACTGCGGCCTGATGGACCAATTCGCCAGTGCCTGCGGGGTGGACGGCGCGGCCGTCCTGCTCGACTGCCGCTCGCTGGACCACCGCGAGGTCGTGCTGCCGTTGGCCACGCACACCCTGGTTGCGCTCAACTCCGGGTCGCCCCGAAGCCTCTCCGCGAGCCAGTACAACGCTCGTCGGGCGCAGTGCGACGCGGCGGTCGCGGCACTTGCCCGGGACGACCCGACGATCCGCTCCTTGCGCGACGTGACGCCGGCGATGCTGCCTCGGATCGCCGAGCTCGTCGACGACTCCACGTTCCGGCGCTGCCGCCACGTGCTGACCGAGAACGTCCGTGTCGGCGCGACGCTGGCGGCCCTGGATTCCGGCGACCTCGCCGCGGTGGGCCGGCTCTTTGCGGCCAGTCATGCTTCGCTCCGGGACGACTACGAGGTGAGCTCACCCGAGCTCGATGCGCTCGTCGAGATCGCGACCGCGGTTCGCGGCGTCACGGCGGCCCGGATGACGGGCGCGGGGTTCGGCGGTTGCACGATCAACCTCGTGGAGCGCGAGGCCGTGGAATCGCTCCGGGCCGCCGTCCTGGAGCGGTACCCGGCCCGGACGGGCCTCACGCCCCGGATCCTCGCGGTCGACGCCGTGGCCGGCGCGGGCGCCCTCGACGGCTGACCCAGGTCATCCGCGCCTGTCGGGCGCGCTCAGACGTCCGCGTACAGGTGGCGTGAGATCACGTGATCCTGGTATTCGGGCGCCAGGTCGCAGAAGTAGCCGCTCCAGCCCCAGACCCGGACGATCAGGTCGCGGTGCTGCTCCGGGTGGACCCTGGCGTCCAGCAGCTGCTCCGCGTTGAGGGCATTGAGCTGCAGCTGCTGGCAGCCGAGGCGGGCGAACGTGCGCACCAGCAGGGCGACCTTGCGGATCGATTCCGCGTCGGCGAAGACCGAGGCGGACAGCTCCAGCGTGATCGGACCTCCGTTGCAGACGCGGCTGTAGTCGATCCCGGCATAGGACTGCAGGACGCTGATCGGCCCGCGCAGGTGGGTCCCCGGCGTGGGAGCGAGGTTGGCCCCGAACGGGTCCCCCCTCCGGCGCCCATCGGCGGTCGCACCGACCACGGGCTCCGCGAGCGGCCCGGCGTCCCGTCCCCGGGCAAGCCAGAGGTAGTACATCGCGGACCCGGTGCCGGGACGCACGATCGTGCCCGATGGCGGGCGCTCCGCCTCACATGCATCGGCCAGCCGATCGTAGAGCCAGCGCACGAGGTCGTCCGCGGCAGGGTCGTTCAGGCCGACGCGTGGGCTCTCCTCCGCGAGGCGCGCGCGAAGCGCCTCGTGGCCGGCGAAGTCCGCCTCGAGCGCAGCGAGCAGCTCCGCGCGGTCCACGTCGGCGAGCTCGAAGACGTGGCGGCGAACGGCTGCGAGCGCGTCGGCGGCGCTCGCGGCTGCCGCTCCGTGGATCCCGAGGTTCCCATACCGCGCGCCCGACCCGTGGTCGACGCCGGCCTCGAGGGCCCCGGTCATGAGCACCGAGTAGTACGGCGCCGGCGCCCACAGGAGTCGGTCGTACGGGGCGGTCCGGTCGTGAACCTGGCGGCCGATCTCGGCACCCGTGCGGGCCAGGATGGCGTCGAACGACGCGTCGTCCCCGAGCCCCTGCCGGATCGCGGCGTCGGCGGCCGCCGGGAACGAGACGGCGCCGATGTTGGGCACGTCCATCCCGCGGCCCGGGACGATGAACTCCCAGCACGCCGCCACCGTGTAGTCGCGCGCGTCCTCGAGCGCATAGCCGTGCACAGCAAGCGCGGGGATCACGACGTCATCGTTGGCGTACTGGGGGAAGCCGAGGCCCTTGCGGGTCAGGTCGCTGGCCAGCTCGAGGAGCGCGAGGTCCGTCTCGCCGGTGATCCGCAGGTTGATCTTCGGGTCGATGAGCCCAACGTCGCGGGCGACCCGCAGCGCCATCCAGGTGAGCGGGTTGACGGCGGCGGCGCCATCGCGCGTCAGCCCGCCGAGCGTGATGGTCTGTCCGTTGTCGCCCTGCTGGATGCCGGGGTAGAGGTCGGCGTCGCGATTGAGCGCGATGAAGAACTCCGCCAGCAGCTCCTCGGCAGTGGCGATATCGAGCGTTCCCGCCGCGAGGTCCGCGGCAAGAAACGGCCACAGGTACTGGTCGAGGCGACCGAGGCCGACGTGGTGGTGCCCGGAGAGCCAGACCACGGCCTGCAGCAGCCGGAGCGCCTGGAGCGCTTCGTGGAACGTCCGCGGCGGCTCCCCCGGGACGCGCTCCAGGACGGCCGCGACGTCGTCCCTACCGAGGCGGCGCGCCTCGGTCGCGTAGCGGGCGGCGAGCGCGAGCACGGCGTCGATCGTCTCGATCGCAGCGTCGAGGAACTCGACCGCGGCGGCGTCCCCGGCCAACACCCTGCGGGTGCGGGTCTCGCTCGCCACGCGCCGCCGCCCACGGAGTCCCTGATGGAGCGCCAGCTCCCAGTCGGCGCAGACGTTGTTGATCAGGCCGCCCTCGTGGAGCGTGCGCCCCGCGGTCAGCGCGGCGTGGTCCGCGGGCGAGTGGACCGGGGGGACCGCCCGAAGGGTCCGCGTGAAGACGATCCGCTCGTCGGGCTCGATGACCACGATCTCGGCCTCGCACATCCGGCGGGTCAGGCGCGCCATGCGACTCGGCCACGACAGCTGCTCGTGGTCGCATTCGGCCACCAGGTCGGGCCCGCTGGGCTGGCGGTACCGGCGAACGTGGCCCGTCCGGGTTCGTGCGCGGAGCCCTTCGAGCCGCTCGTTCATGCGACCCGGACCTCGAGGCCGGCACGCCGGAACGGCCGGACGTCCGCGTTGGGCGCCAGGTCCTCGTCGAACCCTGGCAGGAAGGTCCGCCCGCACGCGGCGTACTTCCCGCCGGCCGCCCGGTTGTACGGCAGGAGGTCGACCCGCACCAGGGTGGGCTGGGACGCCACCGCGGCGGCGATCGCCGCGAGGTTGTCGTCGGTGTCGGTGACTCCCGGCACGAGGGGCACGCGGGCCACGAACGGTCGTCGAAGCCCCGCCAGCAGCCCGAGGTTGCGCAGGATGGGCGCATTGTCCTGGCCGGTCCAGCGCCGATGCGCGAGCGGATCCATGAGCTTCAGGTCGAAGTACACCAGGTCGGCGCGTCGGGCGAGCGACTCGAAATGGCCCTGCGTGCCGAAGCCGGACGTGTCGAGCACGATGTGAACACCCGGCAGGAGGTCGATGACCGCGGCCACGAAGTCGGCCTGGGCAAGTGGCTCGCCGCCGGAGAACGTCACCCCACCCTCGTTGGAGGCCAGGATGTCCGCCTGCCTGGCGAGGAGCCCGGCCAGCTCGGCGGCCTCGTAGCGTCGTCCGACGGGACGGTCTCCCGCCGGCGAGCGCATCACCTGCGGGGCGGCGTCCAGCCCCTCGGGGTTGTGGCACCAGGTGCATGCCAGGGGACAGCCTTTCAGGAAGACCGTTGTCCGTATCCCGGGACCATCGTGGATGGTGAACTCGCGGACGTCGAAGACGGTCCCGGCCGTCATGGCCGCCGGCCCTGCGGAGCACCGGGCGTCAGGCTGCTCAAGGCCGGGAAGCTCCGCCCGCCGCGGGAAAGGTTCGACCCTGGATCGTCTCGACCATTGCCCAGAAGTTCTCCAGCGGCGTATCCAGCTGGACGTGGTGGGTCGGCCCCAGGATCAGGCCGCCGCTGCCGGCCGATCGTGTCCAGGCGGGTCCGGACCTCGGCCCGCACGTCCTCGGGCGAGCCGAAGGGCAGGGTGTGCTGCTCGTCGAGCGAGCCCCAGAAGCACAGGCGGTCACCGAACCGGCGCTTCAGTTCGGCGGGATCCAGGCAGGCTGGCTGGATCGGGTTGAGGACGTCGAGGCCGATCTCGATGAGGTCCGGGATGACGTCCCAGATCATCCCGTCCGAGTGGTACGCCACCTTGACGGCGGGGTTGATCGACTTGACGCGGGCGATCAGCTCGGCCATCCGCGGCTTGAGGTGGCGCCGCCAGAGCGCCGGGGAGATCAGCATGCCCGTCTGCATCCCGACGTCGTCGCCGGTCCAGATCATGTCGACGCCCATCGCCGTGAGGCGCTCCGCGGCCCGCAGGTGGTAGCGGAACGGGATCTCCAGGATCGCGTCCGCGATGTCCGGCTCCGTCACCAGGTCGATCATCAGCTGCTCGAAGCCGCGCAGCGCCCAGGCCGTCTCCCAGATCGTGGTGACCGTGACGCCGACGATGTAGTACTCGGCGCCCAGCTCTCGGATCACCCGTGCGGCATCCTCGTAGAGCTCGGGCCGGTCAGGATCTGGAGCCCGATAGGAGGCGATCGCCGCGTCATCGGCGAGGGGCCGACCGACCATCTCGGTGTAGTTGCCCGTGCCGAACGGGGTCTGATAGGGCTGGGCGCGCCACGTCACGCCCCATTCGTCCGTGTAGGTGCCGGCGCCCTGGTAGTACGAGTTCGCCCAGCCGACCGAGGTGAGGATGAGGTCCTCGTCGAGAGCGAGTTCCAGCTCGTACGTGTTGCCGCCACCGTGCGGGTTATGGCCGCTGGGGCCGGACCGGACAAGCATGCCGCGCGCCTCGAGGTCCGCCCGCAATCGCTCAGCGAACTCCGGCGTGAAGCTGATCTGCATCGGGCAGCGGTCGAGCGCCTCGTGATGCAGCGCGGCGAGCACGCGATCGCGGTGACGCATCGGGGCCGTCCCTGCCTTGTTGTTCACCCGGTTAGTGTGGCAGCGTGGATCGTTCCCCGCGGCCCCTCGGACGGCGGCCCTACCTGGATGGGCCAGCGCACCTCGCCGGGCGCCGCGGCTGAAGGACCTCGGTGCTCAGGAGGTCGGCGCGGCTGGGGTTTGTCAGTCGGCCCCGACGCCGGCGGCGCTGGGCTGATCCGATCGCGTCGCGGCCCGGTTGGCAGCCCCACGGATGCGGCGCAGCGTCTTCATGACATCCACCTCGCCGCGCCCGAACAGGTCGTGGAGACGGATGTACTCGCCGTATAGCTCGTCGTAGACGGCGCGATGGTCCGGGTTCGGGCGATAGACCTCGCCGCGAAGGCTGGCCATCTTGCGCGACGCCTCGACGATCGTCGCGTATCCGCCCGCCTCCGCGCCCGCGGCCACCGCGGCGAACATCGCCGATCCGAGGGCACCAGCCTGGCGTGACGTCGCGACGCGGAACTCGCGGCCGGTGACGTCGGCGTAGATCTGCATCAGCAGCTTGTTGCGCTCCGGCAGGCCGCCGGTGGCCACCACCCGGTCCACGGCCACGCCGCGCTCCGAGAAGGAGTCGATGATCACCCGCGTTCCGAACGCGGTCGCCTCGATCAGCGCGCGGTAGATGTGGTGGGCCCTCGTCGCCAGCGTCGCTCCGACGAGCAGCCCGCTCAGCTCCACGTCGACGAGGATGGAGCGATTCCCGTTCCACCAGTCGAGCGCCAGGAGGCCGGACTCGCCGGGAGCAAGCTTCGCGGCCTCGGCCTCGAGCGCCGCGTGGACGCTCAGCCCGTCGCGGCGGGCGCGCTCGTGATACTCGGGCGGCACGCCGTTCTCGACGAACCAGGCGAAGATGTCGCCGACGCCCGACTGGCCGGCCTCGAAGCCGAACAGCCCGGGCACGACACCGTCCTCGACCACGCCGCACATGCCCTCGACGTCGGCCGTCCGCTCGCCGAGCACGATGTGGCAGATGCTCGTGCCCATGATCGCCACCAGCGTGCCCGGCTCCGTGACGGTCGCGGCGGGGACGGCGACGTGGGCGTCGACATTGGCGACCGCCACCGCCGTGCCGGGGCGCAGGCCGGTCCAGGCCGCTGCCCGCTCGGTGAGCCCACCGGCGCGCGTTCCCAGGGGCAGGATCTCGCGCGACATCTTGTCGTCGACGATCCTCTCGGCGCGCGGGTCGAGGGCAGCGAAGTAGGCGCTCGGCGGAAAGCCGTCGCGCTTCGACCAGATCGCCTTGTAGCCCGCCGTGCAGCTGTTGCGCGATCTCGACTCCGGTGAGCTGCCAGATCACCCAGTCGGCGGCCTCGATGAGCCGATCGGCCGCGGCGTACACGGCCGGGGCCTCGTCGACGATCTGGAGCGCCTTGGAGAAGAACCACTCGGACGAGATCTTCCCGCCGTAGCGCGGCAGCCACGCTTCGCCACGTTCCTGCGCCACGGCGTTGATCCGATCCGCCTCGGGCTGGGCAGCGTGGTGCTTCCAGAGCTTCACCCACGCATGCGGCTCGCGGCGGTGCGTCTCGAGGAAGCAGAGGGGCGTTCCATCGGCGGTCGTCGGGAGCATCGTGCAGGCGGTGAAGTCGATGCCGATGCCGATGACGTCGGCCGGGTCGACGCCGCTCTCGGCCAGGACGCGCGGCACGGCGTCCTTGAACGAGGCGATGTAGTCGGCCGGATCCTGGAGTGCCCAGTCGTGCTCGAGCACGACGTCCTGGTCCGGCTCCGGCAGACGCTCGTCGATGACGCCGTTCGCGTATTCGTGGACCGCGGTCGCGAGCTCGGTGCCGTCGGCAACGTCGACGAGCACCGCCCGAGCCGACTCGGTGCCGAAGTCCACGCCGATCGTGTAGCGGTTGCGGCTCATCGTTCGTCTCCTTGGCGGCTCCTGCCGTCGACTGCCCGTGTCAGGCGTGCTCAGCTGGCTGGCCGTAGTAGGCGCCCGGTCCATGCTTGCGTCGGAAGTGGCGCTCCTGCAGCAGGGCCGCCATCGGCGCGATGGCCCGTTCGAGGTGCGTGGTTCGGTAGGCCATCGCCGCGACCGCCTCGAGCGCGATCGCGTTCTCCACCGCCTCGGCCGGACCGGCCCCCCAGGTGAACGGGCCGTGCGACAGGACAAGCACCGCCGGCATCTCGAGCGGGTCGAGGCCGAGTCCCTCGAGCGCCTCGATGATCACGTTGCCCGTCTCGCGCTCGTATTCGCCCTCGATCTCCGCGGCGCTGAGGGGTCGTGTCACCGGGACGGGCCCGTGGAAATGGTCCGCGTGGGTCGTCCCGAGACAGGGAATCGGACGCCCAGCCTGCGCCCACGACGACGCGAACGACGAGTGCGTGTGGACGATGCCGCCGATCGACGGATACTGGCGATAGAGCGCCAGGTGGGTCGGCGTGTCGGACGAAGGACGGTACGTGCCCTCGCGAACGGCGCCGTCGGCGAGATCCACGACGACCATCTCGGACGGCCGCAGCCGAGCATACGCGACGCCGCTCGGCTTGATCACGAGCGCGCCCGTCTCGCGATCGACCCCGCTGGCGTTCCCGAATGACAGCGTCACCAGGCCCGCCCGGACCAGCCCCAGGTTGGCCTCGCAGACCTGCTCGCGAAGCTCCGCCAGATCCATCCTCAGACGCCCCTCCCCTGCGGCGATGCTCCATTGTGGCCTTCGAGCGGCCGATGCCGGGAGGCCGGCTCGAGGTCGACCGGACAGGCAGCGGTCGACTCCCGGATGACGAGCTCGGGCCGGAACATGCGACCGCGTGCGGGTCCGCGTCCGGCGGCCTCGCCCCCGTCGATCTCGGCGTTGCCCGCGGTTCCGCCCGTCGCACCAACCGCCAGGCCGATCGCCGCGGCGGCCATCTCGGCCATTGGCATTCGCACCGTCGTCAGCGCCGGCACCGTGAAGGTTGCCATCGGGATGTCGTCGAACCCGACGACCGAGAGATCATGAGGAACACGGATGCCCTGGACGAGGGCCCCCCGGAGGATCCCGATCGCCAGGACGTCGGTAGATGCGACGATGGCCGTGGGCCGAGGCGAAAGGCTCATCAAGGCGCGGAACGCTTCCTCGCCGTCGCCCGGCGTATTGGCCGCCTGCTGGACGTAGCCAGGCGGGACCTCGCCGAGCAGTCTGGTGAGCGCCTCGGTGTAGGCCTCCTGGCGCTCGCGAATGTCGCCGAGCAACCGACCGCCGACGAACGCGATCCGACGATGCCCGAGGGCGCTGAGATGGGCGATGGCCGTGGCGATTCCGTTCCGATTGTCGACGCTGACACCGGCGATGAGATCGAGCTCCGAGCCCTGCCACAGGGCCACGACCGGCACGTGGGTGTCGCGCAGATCGTCGAGCAGGCGCGGCTGGTCGCCCATGTCGCCCAGCAGCAGGATCGCGTCGCAGTGGCGCGCCTCGAGCATCGCTGCGAGGGCGTAGGCCTCAGTCGCCTCCGCGTGCGCGTGGCCGAGGACGATGTTGTAGCCGAGGGTGCGTGCCTCGGCCGAGACAGCCTCGATCGCCCCGGCGAAGAACGGGTCCGTGATGTCACGGACGATGGCGCCGAGGAGCATCGTCGGCGCTCCGCGCAGGGCACGGGCGAGCGGGTTGGGTCGGTAGCCCACATCACGCGCGGCCGCCAGGACACGCTCGCGGGTCGAAGCCGCGATCGGCACGGTCAATGGGGCATCGTTGATGATCCGCGAGACGGTGCTCCGCGACACGCCGGTCGCGATCGCTATGTCTCGCATCGTCACCGGCCGGCCGCGGACCGATGGTCGCTCGGCTCCGGCCTCCAGCGGCGCCCTCGTCGTCGCGTCGTCGCTCGGCCCCGCGGCCGGCTGCCCAGCCGCCATCGCTACTCGAACCGGCGGCGGAGCACGGCGTGAACGGCCACGGCAGCGAGGACGACTGCGCCGTAGATGAGGTTCGTGTAGTAGTCGGTCAGGCCGACCGCCACGATGCCCGCCTGGATCGCGCCGATCATGAACGCGCCGAGGAACGTGCCGTAGATGCTGCCCCGGCCGCCGAACACGGAGGTCCCTCCAACGAACACCGCGGCCAGCGTCGGAAGCAGGAAGCCGTCGCCCATCGTCGGGTAGAAGTTGACGATCTGGAGGCTGTTCATCAGGCCGGCCAGCGCCGCCGCCACGCCCGTCAGGACGAAGAGGAGGATGCGAGCCCGCCGGATAGGGATGCCCATGAGCTGGGCGGCCTGGCCGTTGTCCCCGATGACATACGCGTTCTGTCCCAGCCTGTGGCGGTTGAGGAGCGCCCACGCAACGACCGCGAGGATCAGGAGCCAGACGAACTCCATGGGGACGACGCCCCCCAGCTTCCCGACGAGCAGGTCGTACGACGGGGAGGTGCTGGCCGCGACGAGGGCATAGCTCTTGCCGTTGACCAGCACGAGGGTCAGCCCGCGGAAGAGGAACTGCGTGCCGATCGTTGCGACGAGCGCCGGAATGCCGATATACGTGACGATGAGGCCGTTGAACAGGCCGGCCAGGCCACCGACGACGAGCGCCCCGAGGATCCCGAGCTCGACGCTGCCGGTCGCGTGCCAGACGAATACGAAGCCGACCATGCCCAGGGCCATCTCGGACGGGAAGGAGAGGTCGATGTCACCAGCGATGATGACCATCGTCAGGAACAGGCCGACGATCGCGAAATACGGCGTCGTCTGGGCGAACGCCAGGTAGATCCGGTCGGACAGGAACGTGCTCGGAGCGAGGACGATGAAGGCGACCCACAGCCCGAGGAAGGCGACGGTGATGCCGATCTGCGACGCCCACGTGGTGGTGAACGCGGTCAGGGCGCCGCGGGATCGCCGCGGCGTCACGGGCGCGACGACGGAGTTCATGCGTGCTCCTCGCTGGCCCCGGTCGCTGGCTCGAGCGGCCTGTCTGCCGGGCGGTAACGCTCCTGTTCGGTGAAGGTGCCTCCGGCGGCGACTTCGCGCATGATGCCCAGGAGCTCGTCCAGGGAGTAGCGTGACGTCGGGAACTGGCCGGCCACCCGTCCGCGGTCGAGGACGATGATCCGGTCGGCGACCGAGTAGACGTGGAAGATGTTGTGGTCGATGAAGATCGCCGACTTCCCGGCGGTCCGGATCTCCTCGACGAACCGCAGCAGCTTCTCCGTCTCCTTGAGCGACAGGCCCATCGTCGGCTCGTCGAGGATGATGACATCGGCCTGGAAGTGGAGCGCGCGCACGATCGCGAGGCCCTGCCGCTCGCCGCCAGACAGCCCCTTGACCACCGTGTCCGGGGTCAGCACCGCCGACGTGAAGCCCATCGACTCGCCCATGAGCTCGGCCGTCATGCGGCGCATGTCGCCAACCCTGAGGAAGCCGAACCGACCGGCGACCGCGCGGCCCATGAAGATGTTGCGCCAGAGCGGGAGCTGGTCCGCCAGGGCCCGCTCCTGGAAGACGGTCTCGATGCCGAGGGCCCGGGCCTTCTGGACCGTCAGTCCCTCGACGGGCCGGCCCCCGAACAGGATCTCGCCCTCGTCTGGACGATGGACCCCCGTGATGATCTTGATGAGGGTCGACTTGCCTGCGCCGTTGTCGCCGAGCAGACCGACGACCTCGCTCGATCCAAGATCAAAACTGACGTCCTGGAGGACGCGGACGCCTCCGAACGACTTCGAGATGTGGCGAAGCTCCAGCCGTTTCGCGCCTTCGGGCAGGGGCGCTGCCGTGGGCTCGAGGGCGGCGACGATCGGGTTGGCGGGTTGCGCCGGCTGGCGAGCGCCTTCGCGCCCGCCAGCCGGCGTGCCGGGTTCGCCGGCAGGAGGAAACGTCATCGCCTAGCGGATCTGTGCGGTCACGAGCGGCGCGATTGCGTCGATGTTCGACTTGTCAACGAAACCGGCGCCCGTGTTGATGAAGAGCCCGCCAAAGCCGTACTTCTTGGTCAGGCAGAGCTGCTCGACAGCCATGAAGCCCTGGAGGTACTCCTGCTGGTCGATGACCAGGCTGATGTAGCCGTCCTTGATCCCCTGAACCGTCGCCGGCGACATGTCAAAGCCGGCGGCATAGACACTGCCGGGCTGAAGGTTCGCGGCCTTCATCATCGTCGGGATGGCCGAGGTGAGGTTGCCGTGGTCGATGAAGATCGCCTTGACGCCCGGATGAGACGAGATGTAGCCGGTGAAGGTCGGTACGCCGTTGGCGGCGTCCGTGTTCGTGGCGGCGTCGATCTCGTAGTAGTCAACGTTCATGCCGGCGGCCGTGAGCGTATCGGTGATCCCGAGGGTGCGCTCGCCGCGGCCCGGCTGGGCCTTGAGGCCCCAGACCATGACCTCGTCGCCTGACTTGAGGTTGTCGCGCTTGATCGCCTCATTGGCAAGCGAGGCGCCGGCGTCGTGCAGAACCGCGCCGACGTAGCCCATGCCGGCAGCCGAGTAATCGGCCTCGGCCTTCGGAAGCTCGGTGTTCATGACGGTGACGAGAATGCCCTGGCTCTCGGCATCCTTGATGAGCGGGTCGAACGCGTCGTCACCCGGGTGGCCCATGATGGCGATCCCGTCCGGCTTCGTGGCGACTGACTGCTGGAACTGGGTGATCATCTTGTTGGGGTCCCAGTCGGACCACTGGTACGTCACGTCGGGTCCGAAGGCCGCCTGGGCAGCCTTGGCACCGTTGTAGACGACCGTCTCAAAGCCACCGCCGGGGGTCCCGCCGGGGAAGAAGGTGATCTTCATCCCCGAGCAGAACTGGCCAGCCACGGGCGCAGCCGAGGCGGCAGCCGCTGGCGATGCCGCGCCGGCCGCTGCGCTCGCAGCGGGCGACGGGGTGCTGGATGAGTTGCAGGCGCTGACTACCAGCAGTGCGGCAATCGCCAGCGCTGGCAACCGTCGCGGAACGTGCGTCCCAGATCGAGCCATCCGACTCCTCCTCGTGTCACCGACTCCCGCCCGGGCATCTCCCGGGGCCGCTTTGCAGACATTCCTCGTCTCGGCAGAGACCTCCCTTCCGGCCTGGGATCTCGCGATCACCGGCAACCACTCCCGGAGGTCGTCACCGAACCCGGGCCTGGCACTCGTGCCGGTCTTGTCGTCGTCCCGCTCCTCCTCGGTTCCAGTGTCCGCGGCGCGGAGGCATCCTTTCGCGCCCGCCATTGCGGCTCGCTCGGGGCTTTACAGGCCCCGCGCGAGCTGGTAGTAGGCCTGGTTCCAGCGCAGCTCCTTCTTGATACCCGCCACCGACGTGGTCTCGTCGATCACCACCAACTCGATACCGGCCATCTCCGCGAAATCCTCGAGATGCTGGCGGCGGAGTGCCGTGCTGAAGCTCGTGTGGTGGGGACCGCCGGCCCGCAGCCATGCCTCGGCGGCGATCTTCAGGCTGGGTTGGGGCTCCCAGAGAGCGCGGGCCACGGGCAGCCGCGGAAGGTCCTCGGGTAGGCTCACCACGTCCACCTCGTTGAGGACCATGCGGAAGCGCTCGCCCATGTCGAGCAGGCCCACGGCGACCGCAGGCCCCGGGCTCGCCGTGAAGACCAGGCGAACAGGGTCCGCCTTCCCGCCGATCGACAGCGGGTGGACCTCGCAGGAGGGTGTCTCGGTCGAGATCGAAGGACAGACCTCGAGCATATGGGCGCCCAGGACCTGAGGCCGATCAGGTACCAAGTGGTACGTGTAGTCCTCCATGAACGAGGTCCCGCCCGGGAGCCCCGTGGCCATGACCTTCATGGCCCGGACGAGGAGCGCCGTCTTCCAGTCACCCTCCGCGCCAAAGCCGTAGCCCTCGGCCATCAGCCGCTGGACGGCGATGCCAGGGAGCTGCGCCAGCTCCCCCAGATCCTCGAACGTGTCGGTGAACGCGCCGAAGCCGCCCGCCTCGAGGAACGCGCGCAGGCCGACCTCGATCCGGGCGGCCTCGCGCAGGGCCGCGCGTTGCCCACCATCGGGCCGGAGCGGCGCAGCGAGCGCGTAGCGTGACTCGTAGTCGGCGACGACGGCGTCCACTGCGTCCTCCGTCGCCGCTCGGACCGCGGCGACGAGGTCGCTGACGCCATACCCGTTCACCTGGGCACCCAAGCGGATCTGCGCTTCCACCTTGTCGCCCTCAGTGACCGCGACTTGGCGCATGTTGTCGCCGAAGCGGGCGAGCTTCAGCGACTTGAGCGCGTCCCAGCCGCAGGCGGCCCGGGTCCAGATACCGATGCGCTCAAGAACGTCCGGATCCTGCCAATGGCCAACGACGGTGGTCCGCGCCTTCCGCATCCGCGTCTCGAGATACGCGAACTCGCGGTCGCCATGGGCCGACTGATTGAGGTTCATGAAGTCCATGTCGATCTCTGCCCAGGGAAGATCGCGGTTGAACTGGGTGTGGAGATGGAGAAGGGGCTTCTGCAGGACCGTGAGCCCGGCGATCCACATCTTGGCCGGCGAGAAGGTATGCATCCAAGCGATCATGCCGACACAGTTCTGAGCCGCGGTCGCGGCCAGACAGATCTCGTGGATCGACTCCGGGGTCGTGACCACGGACTTCGAGACGACGCGCACCGGGATCGCCGCCGCCGCGTCGAGTGCCGCAGCGATCTGCCGTGCATGGTCCTCCACGGACCGCAGCACATCCGCGCCGTACAGATGCTGGCTGCCGGTAACGAACCAGACCTCGCGATCAGCGAGCGCCTTCATGAGTTCTCCTGGTCAGCAGTGGGCCTCGACTGGGTCAGCGGGTGGGCGCTGCACTCGAGTGTATGCACTCGAGTGCACCTCCGTCAAGACTCCGCGTCGCGGTAGTTACGTAGCGTCTCTTGTGGGGAGCGAGGCGAGCTGGCGTGCACTTCCACGCGTCTCAACGGGCGTGGAGAGATGGGCGCCCGATGCCCCGGCTGGCCACGGCAGGGCGGTCAAGGCCCAGCTTGTGTGACGCCCTTGCGCAGGACGTCGACATACCCTCGACGCTCACCTGGCGCAGGGTCTCGAGCCCGTACGTGGACCCTACTGCAGCAGGGCCGGAATGGCGTCCAGCGGAACCGGGCTGGCGGCCAGGACCACCTCCGCGGCGGCCCGGGCCTTCGACGCGATCGACGCGACGTACGCGCGGGCCACCGGCTTCTTGTGCTCCGCGACGTTCGTGTCGCGCAGCAGCAGCCAGCCGCCGACGACCCAGATCGCCAACTCGACGAGATCGACGGCGTAGTAGTCCACGCGGTCGCGCTCGGGAATCGCCTTGAGCCCACCCACGGCCTGGTCGAAGAGACCGGTCAGCTCGACGAGGAGCGCCTGCTCGGCCGCCATGTCGGGCGGGTACTCGGCAGCCTTCCACTCGACCAGGAGCGGATCGAGCGACCGATTGAGGATCTTGCCGATGGCCGCGACAACCTGGAGCTGGCTGGTGCCCTCGTAGATGTTGGTGATCCGGACGTCGCGGAAGAGGCGCTCGATGTTGAACTCGTGCATGTACCCGACGCCGCCGTGGACCTGCATCGCCTGGTAGCAGACCCGATTGCCCATCTCCGTGGCGCTGTACTTCACCATCGGGGTCAGCGTTTCGGACAAAGCCTGGGCCAGCTTGTGGCGGGCGCGCAGCGCCGGGTCGGCGTCCGAACCACCCTCGGCCAGCGCGCTCTCGTGGACCTTCCAGACGTCCACCCAGCGGCCCGTCTCGGCCAGGAGTGCCCGCGTGGCTTCCAGGTCCACCTTCATCGAGAGCAGCAGCCGGCCCACCGCGGGCAGGGACCGGATCGACCTGCCGAACTGGACGCGCTCGCGAGAGTACTTGTCGGCCTCCCGGTAGGCCGCCTCCGCGATGCCGAGTGCTTGGGCGGCGACGGCCAGGCGGGCGCCGTTCATCAGGTTCATCGCGTACCGCATGAGCCCGAAGCGGCGCTTGCCGACCAGGATGGCCGGGGTGTTGCTGTACTGGATCTCGCACGTCGGCGACGCGTGGATCCCCATCTTGTTCTCGATGCGCCGGATCTTGACGGTGTCGTCGCGCTCGACCAGGAACATCGAGAGCCCGCGGGCATCCGTGGAGCCCTCCTCGCTGCGGGCCAGGACCAGCGACACGTCGGCGAGCCCGTTCGTGATGAAGTGCTTGACGCCGTTGAGGCGCCATTGGCCGGTCGCCTCGTCGAGGGTGGCGCGCGTCGCGACGGCGCCCAGGTCCGAGCCGGCCTCCGCCTCGGTCAGGACCATCGCCCCGGAAACCTCCCCGCGCGAGAAGCGGGGCAGGATGCGGGCCTTCGTCTCCGGATCGCCGTGCTCCTCCAGCAGGGAGGCGATCTCCTGGAGACCGTACACCGTCATCAGGCCGCTCTCTGCGCGGGCCACCATCTCGACCATCATCTGGTAGACGGACTCGGGCAGGTTCAGGCCGCCGTACTCGCGTGACAGCATGGCCCCGAACAGCTCGGCCTGGCGCAGGGTGTCGATGGCGTCCCGGGTCGCGGCGGCATAGGTCACCTCGCCGTCCTCGTAGTGGGCACCTTCCTCGTCCGCCTCGGCGGCGCGAGGCGCCACGCGCTCGCCGCAGATCTCGCCCAGCACCTCGAGCACGATGCGGTAGTTGTCGATCGCGTCGGCGTAGTTGCGCGGGGCAGTGGGATAGGTCTCCCACTCGGAGAAGCCCTTCTCCTTGCGCTCCAGCACCTCGCCCAGGTCGAGATGCTCGAGGCGGAACTGCAGGTCCGGGTTGTCGAGGAAGAAGTTCTCGCTCATTCGGCTTCTCGCTGGTCCATGGACCGCTCGCGCAGGGCCTCGATGATCATCGGCACCACCTCGCGCGGCGTCCCCCACGATGCGATAGTGGGCGACCTGGAACATCGGCGCGTTGGGGTCGGTGTTGATGGCGATGATCTTGGAGGACTGGTCCATCCCCGCCCGATGCTGGATCGCGCCCGAGATGCCCGCAGCGATGTAGAGGCGAGGCCGGACCGTGGTGCCGGTCTGGCCCACCTGGTGCTCGCGGCCGATCAGTCCCGCATCCACCGCCGCGCGCGAGGCGCCGACCTCCCCGCCGAGCAGGTTCGCGAGGTCCCGCAACAGGGCGAACTCCTCGGCGCTCGTGATGCCCGCGCCCCCGGAGACGATCACCGGCGCATCCTTGAGCTTGACGGTGGAGTGGCGCACCTGCCGGCTCAGGACCTCGAGCGCGAAGTCGCCCGGCTCGAACTCCGGCGTCACGACCTCAACGACCCCGGTCCGGCTCGCATCGTTGGCCGGCATGCGCATGACGCCCTCGCGAACCGTGGCCATCTGGGGCCGCGTCGTGGGGTTGACGATCGTGGCAACCAGGTTGCCGCCGAACGCCGGCCGGATCTGGTAAAGCAGGTTCCTGAAGGTGGTGTCCTGGCGCCTGAGGTAGTAGTCACCGATCTGCAGGTCCGTGCAATCGGCCGTCAGGCCGCAGCGCAGGGCGCTGGCCACGCGCGGCGCGAAGTCCCGGCCGTTGGGCGTCCCGCCGACGAGGAAGATCTCCGGCCGGCGCCTGCGCGCCTCGGTGATCGCCACGCGCGCGTAGGGAAGCGTGCGGTAGTAGGCCAGCTCGGGATGGTCGGCCAGCAGGACGCGGTCGGCGCCGTGGCGGATGACGTCCCACGCGATCTCCTCGACGCCGTGCCCGCACAGCAGGCCGACCACCTCGTAGCCGAGCTGGCGGGCCAGGTCGCGGGCCTTGCCGGTGAGCTCCAGGCTCACGTCGGCGACCCGGCCGTCGGTGTGCTCGATGAAGACCCAGATGCTTTCCTGCTCGCTCATGGCCGCCTACCCGACGATGTACTCGTGGACCAGCTCCGCAACCATGGCCGCGATGGCCTCCGGAGTGGGCAGGACCGTCTTGCTCTCGGTGCTCTCGAGGACGACGAAGTTGATCTTGTGGACCTGGGTGGGCGAGCCGGCGAGCCCGATCGCCTCAGCCGTGGCGCCGATGTCGTCCGCCGTCCAGACCGGGATCTCGGAGGTCGTGGGCATCCAGGTACGCTTCCAGCGACGCGTCGGTCTCGAACTCGGGCCATTGCTTCCGGAGGGCCGCGTACTCGCCCGGGGTCGCGGCCAGCTTGCCAGCGATCTGGCGGCGGACCGAGGGCGGGCGCGGCGTGTTGGCCGACCCCACGACCGTCAGCAGGCACGGCATCTGGCAGCGCACGATCTCCGAGCCCGAGTCGAGGGCGCGCTGGGCGGTGATCCGGCCGTCGGCGATCTCGAGGACGGACTCCGCGTAGGTGATCTGCGGGATGCCCAGCTTCTCGGCGGTCTGCGGGCCGACCTGGGCGGTGTCCCCGTCGATCGCCTGGCGCCCGGCGAAGATCAGGTCGTAGCGGCCGATCTTCTCGATCGCCTTCTGGAGGACGAGGGAGGTGGCCAGCGTGTCGGCTCCCGCGAACCTGCGATCGGTCAGCAGGATCACCCTGTCGGCCCCGCGCCAGAGCGACTCGCGCAGGATGCCGGCCGCCTTGGGCGGGCCCATCGTGATCACGGTGACCGTCCCGCCGTGGCGCTCCCTGATCTGGATCGCCATCTCGAGGGCGTTCAGGTCCTCCGGGTTGAAGATGGCCGACAGCGCGTTGCGGTTCATGGTGCCGTCTTTGGTCATCGCGTCGCCGGTGATGTTGTGCGTGTCGGGCACCTGCTTGGCGAGGACCACGCTGTCGATCGGTCGGGAGTCGGTCATCCACGTCTCCGGAGATTGCCGGCCGGCTGCCGGCCGCTGCCTGTCGAGGTTCACGGGATGCGGACGCAGCCCCTTCGGGTCTACGGGTGCGGGGTGCCTTCGCGCTCCGTTGAAGGATAGCCGCGGGCAGGCTGGGTCGTGGGTCCCGGTCGTCGCGGGCTCGGCCCGGGACGGGGCGACGGTCGGACACGCCGGACGCACCCGACACTCCGGACGCGCGGTCAGAACCCTTGGCGCTCCAGGACGAGGGCCATCCGCCGCGCGGCGCGGGCGCGGTGGGAGACGGCCTGCTTGCGCTCGGCGGGCCATTCGGCGACCGTCGCGCCGCCGGGCGGCTCCGACCCGGGCTCGAAGATCGGGTCGTAGCCGAAGCCGTTCGAGCCGCGCGGCGGAAGCGGCGATCCGCCCGGCGAACGTCCCGCGCGTGAGCATGACCGTGAGGCCGCCGCGCGGCCCGACGCGCTCCGGGAGCGCCAGCGCGAGCGCGCACCGGTATCGTGCGCCGCGCCGCGCCGGGCGGCAGGCCCGCCAGGGCGGCGAGCAGCTTGGCGTTGTTCTCCTCGTCGGTCGCATTCTCGCCCGCGTAGCGGCGCGTGCGGACGCCGGGGCCGCCGCCCAGGGCATCGACCTCCAGCCCCGAGTCGTCCGCCAGCGTCGGCAGGCCGCTGAGCGCGGGCATAGAAGCGCGCCTTGAGCGCGGCGTTGGCGGCGAACGTCGCGCCGGTCTCGTCCGCCTCGTCGAGCGATCCCGACGTCGTCGAGCGAGACGAGCTGCGCGTCGCGCCGGCCGGAGCAGGTCGCGCAGCTCACCCAGCTTGTGGCGGGACCGGGTCGCGACGAGCAGGCGCGATCGGGAGGCGGCGGTGCCGCCGGCGGGTCCGCCCGGCGCCGACCGGCGGGGGCGGGTCACCGGGCGACGTGCGATCGCGCGGTCACCGCTTGACGGTGGCGAGCGCGGCGGCCTGGGCCTCGAAGAGCTGGTCGAGCCCGACGTGGGCCAGGTCGAGCAGGCCGTCGAGCTCCTCGCGCGAGAACGCCCGGCCCTCGGCGGTGCCCTGCAGCTCGACATACCGTCCGCCGTCCGTGGCGACGACGTTGAAGTCGACCTGCGCCACGTGGTCCTCCGCGTAATCGAGGTCGAGGACGTTCACCCCGTTCACGGTCCCGACGCTCACGGCGGCGACCTTGCCGATGAGGAGCCGCTCCATCCCGTACGTCAGCAGCGCCGCCGCGAGCGCGACGTACCCGCCGGTGATGCTCGCGGTGCGCGTGCCGCCGTCCGCCTGGAGCACGTCGCAGTCGACGGTGATCGTCCGCTCGCCGAGCCGCGACAGGTCCACGACCCCGCGGAGCGAGCGCCCGATCAGGCGCTGGATCTCGTGGGTCCGCCCGCCGACTCGTCCGGCGGTCGACTCGCGCTGGGTCCGCTCGGCGGTCGCCCGTGGCAGCATCGCGTACTCCGCCGTGACCCAGCCGGTGCCCTTCCCGCGCAGGTGGGGCGGGACCCGGTCCTCGATCGTCGCGGCGCAGAGCACCTCCGTGTCGCCGACCCGGATCCGGCAGGACCCCTCGGCCCACTTCAGCGGCCCCAGGGTGAAGCTCACGGCGCGCAGCTCATCGGGCCGTCGCCCGGACGGCCGCACGACCGGCGCGCGGTTCCCGATCGTCATGGTGTCGCCTCCCCGCCGGTGGATGCCGGCCCAGCTTCGTGCGCGGCGCCATCGCCGGCGGCCCCGCCGGTCGTCCCTGTCGCGGCGGCCGTCTTGGCGGCGGCAGCCTGAGGGTGCACCTCCGGCGCCGCGGCGGCCAGCTCCGCCTTCGCCTGGTCCCAGAGCAGGTCCAGCTCGGCGAACGAAAGGTCGCGCAGGGCCACGCCCCGCGCGGCTGCCAGGCGCTCCACGACCCCGAAGCGCAGCCGGAACTTGCTGTTCGCGCCGCGGAGCGCCGCCTCCGCGTCCACGCCATGGTGCCGCGCCAGGTTCACGAGGACCATGAGGAGGTCTCCGACCTCTTCCGCGCGCTCGGCCGCCGAAATCGCCTGGGCGAGCTCCGCGAGCTCCTCGTCCACCTTGGCGAGGACTCCGTCGACGCTGGGCCAGTCGTAGCCGAGGTGGGCGGCGCGCTCCTGCATCTCCTGGCTGGCCGCCAGGGCCGGCATCGACCGGCTGATCCCGTGCAGCGCGCTCTTGGGAGGCGCTTCGCCCTCGGCGGCCGACGCCTCGGCCGCCCGTTCCGCCTGCTTGATGCGCTCCCATTGCCGGTTGACGTCGGTCGCGGTGCGAGCTTCCGCGTTCCCGAACACGTGCGGATGGCGCCGGACGATCTTGCTGGCCAGGGCCGCCTGCACGTCGGTCAGGTCGAAGATGCCTTCCTCCGCGGCAAGCTGGGCGTGCAGCACGACCTGGAGCCAGAGGTCGCCGAGCTCGCCGGCGAGCGCGGGCGTGGCTCCGTCGGCGAGGGCGTCGTAGACCTCGTACGCCTCCTCCAGCAGGTGATTGCGGAGCGACTCGTGGGTCTGCTCCCGGTCCCACGGGCAGCCGTCCGGGGCACGCAGCCGGTCGGAGATCCAGGGCATCCCCCAGGGGGAGGCGAACGCGGCCTCGGGCGCAACCGGAGCGAGGTAGAGCGCGCCCGGCGAGGTCGGCCGGGACGAGCTCCCCGACCGTCGTCTCCGCCGGTTGCCCGAACCTCCCGACGGGGTGGTCCGCGGGGTAGAGGCGCTGCAAGAGTGCGATCGGATCATCCCCGCCAGGGCCGTGCCGGCCCGGAAGCGGCGAGGGCGGCCTCGCCGGACGCCTGGACGCGCAAGTCGGAGAGCGGGACGATCAACGTTGCCTGCGTCGGCTCCAGCGGGATGCCGACCAGGCGCTCAGCCGGGATCAGCGCCAGCCCACCGGCCGGGTCCAGTCCCCAGCGCAGCCGCGCCTCGGCAAGGAGCCCGTCCAGCATGCGCGCGTCAGGCTCCGCTGGACGAGCCGTTCAACCGGACGATCGTGGTCTGCTTCGGATCCGCCTTCACGCCTTGGTACCAGTTGTTGAAGGCGTCGCTCTTGAGCGTGGCGATCTGGGTAGCATCCGGCAGGCGCGTCTGCACGGCCGTGACCTTGAAGATGCGGATCCCGTCGCTCGCGGAGACCGGCGCGCTGACCTGGCCCGCCGAGAGACCGCTGATCGCCGCTTCCTGGTCGGCCGGCAGCTGGTATTTGGCGATCCAGCCCAGGGCTCCGCCGTCCTTCGCGGACGGATCGATGGAGTTGTCCTCCGCGAGCTTCGCGAAGTCGGCGCCCGGTGCCGATGCCTCACCGGCGAGCTGGGTGGCCCGGGTGGTCGGGTCGTCCGCCGAGACGAACTCGATCACGTGCCACCCGAAGGCGGACTGGACCGGCTCCAGGAGCTGGCCGGGCTTCAACCCAGGGGCGTAGATGGCTGCCGCAAACGCCGGGTCCAGCTGGGTGCTCGTGTCGGCCTGGGAGAAGTAGGGCAGGAACCCGTTCGTGGTCGCGGACCCCGTGTCGTCGCTCGACGGGGCGAGGGAGACGAACGTGGCGGTGCCCGCCTTGAGCTTCGCGTAGGCGTCCTCGGCTTCCGCCTTGGCAGCCGCCCAGGCCGGGTCGGTCGGCCGCGAGCGCCGAGGCGCCGGACGGGTCGTGGTTCGGCGAGTAGAGGATGTGCTTCACGAGGACCGCCCCGGGAAGAACGCCCTGGCCGCTGTTGTCCTCCAGCACCATGACCGAGACCTGGCGCTGCTCCGAGGGCGCGTCCACGACCTCGGCCGTGAGCTGCGCGGTGATGAGGTTGCCGACCACGATGGCGCTGTCCACGCGCCGGTAGGCGTCCATGCTGATGCCCGCGTCGGCGATGCGCTGCGTGTACGTCTGATCGACCTGCGCCGGCGCGATCTCGGTCAGGCGCCCGATCCGGAACGTCCCGTCGCTCCCTTTGACGACGTCCGTGTAGCCCGGCGCCGCGAGCGCGAAGATCGCGTTGACGAAGGCCTCGTCGGGATTCGTGCTGCCCTTGTTGATGAAGAGCAGATCGCCGTTGTTCGCCGCGGCACTCGCGTCGCCCGACTCCTTGACCACGTCCTCCCACGTCTTGCCGCCCTTGAGGTCCGTGAGCAGGCTGTTGGCCTTCGCCTGGGCTGCCGCCACCTGGGCATCCGTGGGCGTCGTCGCGCCAGCGCTCACCTCCGGGACGACCTGGATCTGGTAGACGTGGCGGCTCTCGACGGTCGTGGCGTCGGTGGTGACCTGGGTCGTGATCGCCGCGTCGCTGGCCACCGCGCTTCTCTTCGCGCCCAGCTGCAGGATCAGCTCGGTGTCGATCGCGTCCTCGAGGGCGACGCTGCTGATCTGTTGCTGCTGCTGGGAGATGTACTGGAGGACCTGCTGGCCCTGGGCGGCCGAGATGTGGTTCTCCTGCACGCTCTGCCTCGTGCGCGACTCCGCGTCGCTGAGCTTGAAGCTCTCGATCTTGATCCGGTCGTTGAGCTGATCCTTGGTGATGGAAACGCCGTTCACCGTCGCCACGGCTGCCCAGTGCTCGTCGATCCAGGTGGCTGCGCCCGCTCCCACGAGCAACAGGATGGCGACGACCACGATGAGACCGAAGCCGAGATTGAAGTACAGGTTCCGGCGCGCATCCTCGGCGTGGGTGCCGCGGCGGCGCGTGGTCGGCTTCGTGGTGGGGCGAGCGCGGAAGGTCATGGGTGGTTGGTGCTCACAGGTTGGGCGCGACGCGCGGCCGCGCGCGGATCGGGGGTCGGCGGCATGGTACCGCACCCGGGACTGGCGGCCGTGCGTCGACCCGGGCGCAGGCCCCAGCGTGCTAGGGTACCCCGGATGAGGTCCCGCCCGTGAACCCCCGGAACGTCGCGCGCGCCACGTTCCGCCGCACGAGGCGACGGGTGGCCGGCTGGCGGGTCGCGCTGGGGCGGCGCCTGGACCCGCCCGACGGCGACCGGGCGCTGCGCCGCCGCCTGGCGGCCGAGGGGGCCTCGCTCCACCCGACGCGCCCCAGCCGGATCTGGGAGGCGTGGGTCAACCGCGCCCTGCGAACGAGTGCCGAGGCGGCCACCGCGGTCGCCGAGGTGCGGTCGTGCGGGCTGCCGCCACACCAGGATGCGCCGAAGAACTGGGACCTCCTGGTGGCCCTTGGCATGATCCTGGACCGCACGGACCGGGCGGACCCGATCCTCGAGATGGGGGCGCCGGCCTACACGCGCCTCCTTCCCTGGCTCGCGCTCTACGGCTATCGCAACCTGCAGGGAATCGATCTCGTCTGGAAGGCGGCCGCGCGGACGGGGCCGATCCGCTTCCAGCCGATGGACCTGACCCGAACGACATTCCCGGACCGGTCGTTCGCCGCGATCGCCTGCCTCAGCGTGGTGGAGCACGGCGTCGACATCTCTGCCTACCTGCGCGAGGCGGCCCGGCTCCTGCGGCCGGGCGGGCTGCTCGTGACGTCGACCGACTTCTGGTGCGAGCCGATCGACACGGCCGGTCTCACCGCGTACGGCGGCCCGGTCCGGATCTTCACGCCGGCCGACATCGCGGGCTGGCTGCCGCTCGCGGAGTCGGTCGGGCTGGTCCCCGTCCGGCCGCTGGACCTCGCCTGCGACGAGCGGGTCGTCACGTGGGAGCGCCTGGGCCTCCGCTATACCTTCGCGAACCTGGTCCTGGAGCGGCGCGGCTGACCGGTCAGCGCGACCATCCGGCGCCCAGCCGGATCACCTGGCCAGGGCGCACGGCGCGTCCGCGCGAGCTGTTGACGGTGTCCACGACGAGGTCCGCCTGGGCGTAGACCCGGGCCCAGTCGATCGCGGCGTGGGCGGTCACGACCACGATCACGTCGCTCTCGGCGAGCAGCGTGTCGAGCGCCACCGAATCCCGCGCAACGCCGTCCGCGTCGCGGAACGTGGGCACGTGCGGATCGTGGAAGCGGACGTCGCCGCCGCGAGCCGCGAGGCCCGCCAGCACGTCGGCGGCCGGGGAGGTCCGAGCGTCCTGCACGTTCGGCTTGAAGGCGACCCCAAGCACGCCCACCTTGGCGCCACGGAGCGCACGGCCGCGGGCGTTGAGCGCCTCGGTCACGAGGTCGACCACGTGGCGGGGCATCTGGAGGTTGATGTCACCGGCCAGCTCCACGAAGCGGTCCGTGAAGTCGAACTGGCGAGCCCGCCAGGCCAGGTAGTACGGGTCGATCGGGATGCAGTGCCCGCCCACGCCGGGGCCCGGCGTGAACTTCATGAACCCGAACGGCTTCGTTGCCGCGGCGTCGATGATCTCCCAGGCATCGAGGCCCATCCGCTCGCAGAGCAACGCGAGCTGGTTGACGAAGGCGATGTTGATGTTCCGGAAGACGTTCTCGAGCAGCTTCGCCATCTCCGCCGCGTCCGGCGACGACAGCTGCACGACCCGGTCGTTGACCCGCCCGAGGAGTGTCGCCGCTCGCGCCGTCGCCTCGGGCGTGGTCCCCCCGACCAGGCGCGGCACCTCCTTGGAGGCGCTGGCCGGGTCGCCGGGGTTCACGCGCTCCGGCGCGAAGGCCAGGTCGAAGTCGCGACCGGCGAGGAGGCCGGTATCGCGCTCCAGCACCTCCCGGAACGGCCCGGTGGTGGTCCCCGGGAAGGTGGTGGACTGGAGGACGACGAGCTGCCCGGCCCGGAGCGCCGGACGGATCGTCTCGGCGGCCGAGAGGACCGGCCGGAGGTCCGGGTCCTTGGAGTCCGTGATCGGCGTTGGCACGCAGACGAAGATCGCCTCCGCCTCCCCGAGCGGTGCGTCGGCAGACAGGTGCACCTCCAGGCCGGACGCCAGGGCCGCCCCCAGCCGCTGATCGGCGATGTCGTCGATCGGCGACGAAGCGTCGCGCAGCTCGGTCACGCGCTGCGCACTCGCGTCGGCCCCGATGACGCGGCAGCCGGATTCCACGAACGCGATGGCGAGGGGGAGCCCGACATAGCCGAGGCCGATGACTGCGACGGTGGGGTGCTGGTTCACGGTGTCTCCCTGGCTGGGCAGGCGTCCGGCGCGCCGGACGTCAGGTTGATGAACGGTCCCGAAGAAGCGATTCGACAAGCGCCACGTATGCCGGGGCCTCGCGATCCCAGGCGAGGCCGCGGGCTGTCAGCCTGGCGCGGGCGACCGCGGCGTCGCGGGCAGGCGCATCGTCCACGATCCGCAGGATGGCGGCCGCCAGGCTGGCCGGATCGTCCGGCGCGTACCAGGCCAGGTCCTCGCCCGGGAAGTAGAAACGCGCCGTCGGCATGTCCGCCGCCACGACCGGCTTTCCCATCGCCGCTCCCTCGATCGCCTTCGTCGAGAGGCTGATCTCGGAGAACCGCGTCCGCCGGATCGGCGACAGCACGATATCGGACGCGGCGAGGCAGCCGGCGACCGCATCGATCGGCACCCGCCCCCGGAAGTGGACCCGGTCCCCCAGCTGCAGCTCCGCGGCCCGCGCCGCGAGCCGGTCCTGTTCGTCGCCCCGCCCGTAGAGGTCCAACTCCACGGGGAGCTCCGGCCGCCGGGTCGCAAGGAGCGCCATCGCGTCGAGGACGTCGTCCAGGCCGTAGAGCGGCGTCAGCGCGCCCGCGTAGGCGAGGCGGAGCGTCCCGTCCTCCATGAAGGCCCGGGCCGGATGGGCGGCCGGGTCGAATCGCGCCAGCACCGGCCCGTTCGTGACCACGCGCAGGCGGCTCGCCGGGACCCCGAGGGCGACGAGCCGTTCGTGGCGTGCCTGGTTCACGGACAGAGCGAGCGTCGCCGCCGCGATCGAGAGGCGCTCGACACCGGCGAGGCCCGCCAGGACCGGGCCGCGGGCGAGGCCGGGCCAACGAGATCGGAAGAACTCGGGGACGGCTTCGTGCAGGTCGAGGATCACCGGCACGCCCAGGAGCCGGAGCGGGAGCGCGGCCGCCACGAGGAAGTCAGGCGGCGTATGCACCTGGACCAACCCGTAACGCCGCTGCCGGTGCGCCCGCGCCAGGGCAAGCGTGCTTCGCGCCGTGAAGTCCGCGTACTCCAGCAGATAGGTCGCGATGGGCGAGCCCTGGTGGCGCTGGACGTCGAGGCGCGTGATCCGGACCCCCTCGAGCGTGCCGGCCGGCGCGTCGCCGGGCCGGCGCAGCGAGAAGACGTCCACCGCATGCCCCGCTGCCACGAGCGCCTCGGCCTCGCGCCGGACGCGCGGATCTTCCTCGTAGTAGCTGTGGACGAGCATCGCGATCGGCCGCATACGGCGGCGCGGCGCGGGAGGGCGGGAGCATCGGCGCCATCCTAGCGGCTGCAGAGCCCGGGACGTCGAGCGGGCGTCACCCGATGCCCGCGCCGGGGCCCGAATGCCGGGTCGCCGGCCCTCCGCGATGCCGGCTGCTCCGCCGCGCCGTCAACGGGTTGCGAGCCACGCCGCGATCACGCGGGCGATCCGCTCGCCGGCCAGGCCGTCCCAGAGCGGCGGCCGTTCGGCGGGCAGAGCAAACGAACCATCCAGGATGGCGGTGACCGCGCGGGGCGCCTGGTCGGGGGTCACGAGGCGGTTCGTGCCGTGCGTGATGGTGATCGGCCGTTCCGTGTTGGGGCGGACCGTGAGGCAGGGCACACCCAGGATCGTGGTCTCCTCCTGGATCCCCCCGGAATCGGTCACGACCACCGCTGCGCCGCGGACGAGCGAGATGAAGTCCACGTAGCCGAGCGGCTCGACGACCCGGACGGCGCCCAGACCGCCCAGGCCGGCCGCCTCCAGCGAGGCGCGGCCGCGCGGATGGAGCGGAAGCACGACCGGCAGCTGGGCCGCGATCGCGCCGAGCATCTCCACGAGCCGCCGGGCCGTGGCCGGGTCGTCGACGTTGGCCGGCCGGTGGAGCGTCGCGACCGCGTAGCGCCCGTCGAGGCCGAGCGTGGCGCGCGCGCGCTCGGGGTCGAACCGGTCGAGGTTGGCGAGCAGCGTGTCGATCATCGGGTTGCCGACGAAGTGCATCCGGTCGGCCGGCACGCCCTCGCGGGCGAGGTGGGCCATGGCCTCCGGGCTCGTGACGAAGCAGAGGTCGGAGAGGATGTCGGTGACGCGCCGGTTGACCTCCTCCGGCATGGTCATGTCGAAGCTGCGCAGCCCGGCCTCCACGTGCGCCAGCGGCAGGCCGATCTTGGCTGCGACGAGCGCGGCGGCGGTCGTGGAGTTCACGTCGCCGTAGACGACCGCGAGCGCCGGGTGGAGCTCGCCGAACGCCTGCTCCAGGGCGACCATGATGGCCGCCGTCTGGACGGCGTGGGATCCCGAGCCAACGCCCAGGTTCCGGTCCGGTTCGGGCAGGCCGAGGTCGCGGAAGAACACGTCGGACATGGCCGCGTCGTAGTGCTGGCCGCTGTGGATGATCGCCTGCGCCACGCCAGCGCGCTCGAGCGCCCGGATCACGGGCGCGGCCTTCATGAAGTTCGGCCTGGCGCCCACGACGTGTGCTACGGTCCCGGGCATGGATCTCCTCTGGGGCTGGCGGGAACTGCCGCGGGTCTGGCGGCCGGATCGTGGGCAGTATCACCCAACGCCCGACGCGGCGGGGCGGACCTGCCGACGGGCCGCCCGGTGCGGCGCCATCACTCGCTCCGCATGAGGCTCGCGCGCGCCGGAGATACGGATCCGGGCCCCCGGCGGATCCCAGCCGCTCGCCCTGCGCGAGATCCGCCGGATCCTGCGCTACCGGAAGCTGGCGGCCTTCCACCGCATCACGAGCCGGATGACGCCGCAGCTCCGGGCGCGCCTGCTCGGGGCGCCGCTGGCGGTGCTGGCACCGCTGGCCGCCAGCGCGGCCGGTGCAGCCCGTCGCCGCCCCGGCGGCGGTGATGCTCCTGTGGGAGCTGGGCCGGCCGCAGGATGCCCTGGCGCTGCTCGACAGGACGGCCCCGGGCGCGGCGCCCGCCACGCTCGTCGGCCTGGCTCGGGTCTGCCTCGCGGTGGGCGAGGTGAGCCGCGTGAAGCCGCTCGTCGACCAGATGCCCGAGGGGTACGAGCGGGCCAGCCTCGGGGCCGAGTTCGCCTTCGCGGCCGGGCGCTACGGCGACGCGCTCGAGATGGCCGAGCTCGCGTTACGCCGCCCGGGGGAGCATCGCCGCCACCGTCGCATCATCGAGCGGGCGAGCGCGGAGCTGGAGGTCCTTGACCCCGCCTGGCGACCGCCGCTGCCCGGGGTGGGGGCACGCGGCGGAGCCCCGGTCCCCGGCCGGATCCTGCACCTGCTCACGAACTCGCTTCCCCACCTGCAGACCGGCTACACGGTTCGGGCCCAGCAGGTGGCCCTCGCGCAGCGTGCGGCCGGCCTGGACCCTCACATGGTCACCAGGGTAGGGTTCCCGCTCGTGGAGGGCCGGGCCGGCCGGGCACTCGACCACGTCGATGGGATCCCCTACCACCGGATCGACCCCGGGATGCCGCTCAGCGGGGCGCCCGGCGTGATCGTGGGACGCACCGCGGCCGGCCTCGAACGGCTCGCGGCCGAGCTCCGGCCCGCGGTCCTCCACCCGACCACGAACTTCCTCAACGCCCAGGCCGCGCTCGCGGTCCGCGACAGCCGTGGCATCCGGCTCGTGTACGAGGTGCGGGGCTTCCTCGAAGAGACATGGGTCTCGCGCGTCGGCGAGGGCGCGGCCGAAGCGGACCGCTACGTCCGCGGGCGCGCCGTCGAGACGGCCTGCATGGCGGCGGCCGACGCGGTCGTCACGCTCTCCGAGACGATGAAGGCCGACATGGTGGCGCGCGGCATCCCGGCCGATCGGATCACGGTGATCCCGAACGCGGTCGACGGCGAACGGTTCACACCCCGGGCCCGCGACGAGCGCCTTGCCGGCAGGCTCGGCATCGAGCCCGGCGAGATCGTGCTTGGCTACATCTCGAGCATGGTCCGCTACGAGGGGATCCGCTACCTGATCGAGGCCACGCGGCTGCTTCGCGATCGTGGCCGCCCCGTCCGGCTGCTGCTGGTCGGTGACGGCGAGGAGCGCGGCGCGCTCGAGGAGCGCGCCGACGAGCTGGGCCTCCTGGACCCCCGGACGGCGATCTTCACCGGCCGGGTCCCCCACGCGGAGATCGAGGCCTACTACTCGGTCATCGACCTCTTCGTCGTGCCGCGGACGTCGGACCGCGTCTCCCAGCTGGTGACGCCCTTGAAGCCATACGAGGCGATGGCCATGCAGCGCTGCCTGGTCGTGAGCGGCGTCGGCGCACTGCTCGAGATCGTGCAGGAAGGCGAGACCGGGCGCTCGTTCCAGCCCGAGGATTTCGGCCGCCCTCGCGGACGCCCTGGAACCACTCCTCGAGGACCCGGACGAGCGGGATCGCCTGGGGCGCAACGCGCGGGCCTGGGTCCTGGAGCACCGGACCTGGGAACGGAACGGCCAGCTCTACCGCGAGCTCTACGAGCGCCTCGGAGCGCTCGGCTAGCCCGGTATCCTTGCCGGCGATGACACGGGATCCGGTCCCCAGCGGTCCGCCGCGCCGACGGCCCTCCCTGCGCGGCGCCGCGCGGGCCGTGGCCCATCTGCTTCCCTCGCCGCGCGACGAGGCCCTCACCTGGATCGGGCGCGACATCGCGGCGTTCGTGACCGGGCGCGAGCCGAAGCGCCCCGCGCGCCGGGTCGACGCCCCCGACCCGGCCCTGTTCGAGCAGATCCGGGCCGACCTCGACGAGGATCGCCCGACCGAGGCGCTCGCCCACATCGACGAGGGGCTGGCAGAGCGACCGGCGAACGCCCGCCTCCTGTCGCTCCGGCGGTTCACGCTGTCCCGGCTCGGCGAGCTGAACGCGTCGTTGGACGCGCTGGCGGACCTGCGGGCCGTGGCGGACGAGCCCGGTCTCGGTCAGGTGGAGCGCGACACGGTCGCCCGTCTCGTGGAGACCGATCCCCGCTGGCTGCCGAGGATCCCGGGGCCGGCCCGCGCGGTCGAGCCGCGGCCGGGCGTCGTGCTCCACCTGCTCAAGGAGTCCGTGCCGTACCGGCAGACCGGCTTCACGACGCGGAGCCAGTACATGGTCCTCGCCCAGCGGGACGCCGGCCTGACGCCGGTGGTGGTCACCCCGCCGGGCTTCCCGCGGAACGCCGGGGTTGCCGGCGCGCCGGCCCTGGAGGTCGTCGACGGGATCCGGTACCACCGCCTCGACCCCGGCGGCGCGTACCCGGACGACCGTCCCGACGACCTGGCCCTCCGCGACCACAGCTGGCTGGCGGCCCGCGTCGCGCGCGACGAACGCCCGGCCGTGATCCACGCGGCGTCGGGCCCACGCGGCTCCGACGGTGCCCTGGTCGGGCTGGCGCTCGGCGCGCACCTCGGCGTCCCGGTCGTCTACGAGATGCGGTCCTTCTTCGAGGGGACCTGGTCGACGAACGCGGACGCCGGCGAGCATGCCGAGTACGCGCACCGCCGCTGGGCGGCCGAGACGCGGGCCATGCTGGCCGTGGACGCGGTGGTCACCCTCTCCGAGACGATGCGCCGCGAGGTGATCGAGCGGGGGGTCGCCGAGGACCGCGCGGTGGTCGTCGCCAATGGAGTGGACGTCGACTTCTTCGCACCGCGACCCCGCGACACCGCGCTCGCCGATCGGCTAGGCCTGACCGGGCGCGCCGTCTTCGGGTACCTGGGGAACCTTGACCACGCCCGCGAAGGCCAGGAGCTGCTCGTCGAGGCCACCGCCCGCCTGCGCGCCCGCGGGCGCGGCGTCGCCTGCCTGATCGTGGGGGATGGCGCGCGCCGGAGCGAGCTCGAGGCGCTGGCCGCGAAGCGGGGCGTGGCAGACTCGATGGTCTTCACCGGCCAGGTCCCGCACGACGAGGTTCCTGCCTACTACGCGCAGTTCGACGTGTTCGTCGTCCCACGCCGCGACGACCGGGCCGCCCGCTTCGTCACGCCGCTCAAGCCGTTCGAGGCGCTGGCGTCGGGCCTGCCGCTCGTCGTGAGCAACCTGCCGGCGCTCGCCGAGGTTGCCGCGCCCGACGAGCGCGGCCTGCAGTTCCCGGCCGGCGACGTGGATGGTTTGGTCGCGGTCCTGGAACGGATCCTCGACGACACCTCCCTGGCGAGACGCCTCGGCGCCGCCGGCCGGGCTTGGGTGACGGCGGAGCGGACCTGGGCGAGCAACGGGCGCCGCTACCGGGACCTGTACGCGCGGCTCGGGGTACGGCTGCCCGGACCGGAGGGACCGCGTGCGGGTTGAGCTGCGCGGGGAGCTGAAGGGTCGCTCCGCCTACCTGGACGGCCTGGGCGCCGTCCGCCAGCTGGACGCGCTCGGGGCCGACCGCCCGATCCTCCTGGCCTACCACCCGGTGGCGCGGACCAACCCGTTCCAGGCGCTCCTGTACGGGGCCGCCTGGGAGTTCGGGGTCGCCCCGCTCCCGATGGCACGCCTGGACGAGCTGGACGCGGTGGCGGGGCTCGCAAGCCTCGGGGTCCAGGTCGTGCTCCACCTGCACTGGACGAACACGGTCCTCGCCGGCGTCCCGGCCGACGGTGCCGCAGCCGCCATCGCCGAGTTCATCGCCCGCCTGGACCGGTTTCGGGAGGCCGGCGGAAAGCTCGTCTGGACCGTCCACAACGTGCTCCCGCATGATTCCGTCCGGGAGGATGACGAGGCATCCCTCCAGCAGGCTGTCCTGGACCGGGCCGACGCCGTGCACATCCTCGCCGCGGACACGGCCGCGGCCGTCGCGGGGCTCTTTGCCCTGCCGCACCGAGCGGACCTTCCACGTCCCGCACCCGAGCTACCTCGGAGCGTACGACACGGCGATCTCGAGGGAAGAGGCGCGCTTCCAGCTGGATCTCGACGTGGACGACACGGTCTACGCGCTGCTCGGCGCAATCAAGCCCTACAAGGGCCTCGACGAGCTCATGGTCGCCTACGACGAGCTCTATGCGGAGGATTTGCGGCGGCGGCTCGTGGTCGCCGGGGCGCCCGACCACGACGCGGTCGCGACCTCGTTCGTCCGCCGCGCCGAGCGCCACCCGGGCATCCTGGTCCGGGCGACCCGGGTCCCGGCCTCGGAGATGCCGGTCTACCTGCGCGCCGCCGACGCGGTCGTGCTCCCCTACCGGCGCACGCTCAACTCCGGGGTCCTCCTGCTGGCCTACACGTTCGGCCTGCCGGTCGTCGCGCCGGACGTTCCGGGGATCGCCGAGCTGCTCGGCCCGGAGACGTCGCGCTCCTTCTCCCCGGGAGACGCGGCGGACCTCGCGCGGGCGATGCGCGCGGTAGCGGAGCTTGGCGGGCCGGCCGCCGCGGCCTCGACGCGTGCGGCGGCGCTGGCGATCGCTCGGGAGCGCGCTCCCGAGCGCATCTCCCGGATGTTCTTCGCCGCGCTCCGGGAGCGGCTCGCCGCGCCCGGCCCGCCCGGCGCCGCGTAATCGTCCGGGCTACGAGGCGGGCAGGTCCAGCTCGGCCGGCGCCGGCAAGGTGGCCGCCGCCGTTGCCCTCGCCTCCTCGATCCGCTGCTTGCGCTGGCGGACGCGCTCCCGATAGAAGGCGACCGTCTCCTGGGGCGTCCCCTGGTAAAGGATCTTCCCGTATTCCATCAGCAGGGCGCGGTTGCAGAACTCGGTGACCGTCGTGAGATCGTGCGTGACGAGCACGATTGCCTTGGCGCGCCCGATCATCTCCCGGATGCGCTGCTGGCTGCGGCCGCGGAACTCCTCGTCGCCCGTACCCAGGACCTCGTCGAGCAGCAGGATGTCCGGCGCGATCGCGGTGGCGATGGCGAACCCGAGGCGCGCCCGCATGCCCGTGGAGTAGGTCCGCACGGGCGCGTCGATGAAGGTGCCCAGGTCGGCGAACTCGATGATCGACGGGGCCAGGCTCCGCATGACCCGGTGGCGAATCCCGATGAAGGCCCCGATCAGGAAGATGTTCTCCCGCCCGGAGATCTCCATCTCGAACCCGGCCCCCAGCGTGAGCAGGGACGAGACGCGCCCGCTCAGCGTGATGGATCCCTCGTCAGGGGCCAGGATCCCGGCGAGCGCAAGCAGCAGGGTGCTCTTGCCGGCACCGTTCTGGCCGAGGATCCCCAGCGACTCGCCGTGCTCGATCTTGAAGTCGACGTGGCGGAGGGCCCAGAAATGGCTGCCAACCTGCTGCTTACGGCCGACCCACTCCGCCAGCGACCCCTTGAGCGTGGTTCGCCGGGTCAGGTTGAGGTTGTAGCGGATCCCGAGGTCGCGGACCTCGACCGCGTGGGGCGAGGCTGGCATCAGAGGATCTTCGCGAACCCGGTCTCGATCCGCTTGAACACCCAGATCGAGAACGTCAGCAGGACGAGGGAGAGCAGGAGCACCACCGCAAGCGCCCCCCAGTCCGGGGCGATGCCGTAGTAGGCCACGTTGCGATACGAGGTGAGGATGTAGGTGAAGGGGTTCAGGCCGAGCACGTAGCGGAAGCCGCTCCCCTGGAGGTCGCTGACCGCGTAGATCGCCGGCGATGCGTAGAACCAGATGCGGATGGCGTGGCGCAGCAGGTTCTGCACGTCGCGGTAGAACGTGTTGAGGGCGGAGAAGAGGATGGCCAGCGCCAGGGTGAAGACGAACTGGACGACTGCGATGACCGGGAAGGCCAGCAGCCAGGGGCCCAGGTGGCTGGGGTACAGGATGTACAGAAGGCCCAGCGAGAGGAGCCCGAAGCCGAACGTGATCGTCCCCGCGACCGTCGAGGCTGCCGGCAGGATGATCTTCGGGAACTGGAGCTGCCGGATCAGGTTGCCCCGCGCGGTCACCGAGGTCGTCGCATCCATGAGGGCCGACGAGAACCACTGCCAGGGCAGGATCGCCGCGAACAGGAAGAGCGGCGCATCGACGATCTTCTTCTGGAAGACCACCGTGACGAGGATCGAGTAGATCGCCATGGAGAAGAACGGATCGATCAGCCACCACAGCTGACCGACCACGGTGTCCGCGTGGGTCCGCTTGAGGTCCGTCCCGACCAGGTGCTGCAGCAGGCGACCGCGCGTGCGGAGGTCCTGGAGCCCACGGCTGACTAGGCGGACGAACTCGAGACGTCTGAACAACTCGCGGAAGCCGAGCGGTCGGTCGGGGGCAGCTGGGCGAGCTTCGGAAACCGCCCGGACGGGAGTTGTCACGGCAGCCGGAACGGTAGCATGGGTGGTTCGGGCCCGCGCGACCGGCATCCGGCGGAGGCGTCACCCGGGATGGCGCGGGGGCCGGCCGCGAGGGGCACCCGGCCCGCCATCGGAGTAGTGTGACGGCCGTTGTCCCCAGGAAGGAGTCCGGCAGCTCGACATGGAACCACAGCAGCCAGCGGAGGACGCGCGCTTCGAGGGCATCGGCGACTGGCTCGTGAGCCATGGCCAGGATGCCATCGCCCGGGGCGCGGGCAAAGGCCCGACTGGCGCCGGTTCGGGCCGCGCTCGCCTGCGCCGGCTGGCGCGGATCCTGATCGGCGCGGCAGCCGTCGCGATCCTCGCCTGGATCATCCTGAGCACCGTGTCCGCCACCCTGGCGGGCTACCTCTGGTTCAGCAACGTCGGCTTCGGCGAGGTCTGGGGGACCCAGTTCACGTACGGCGTGGCGCTCTTCGTCGCGGGGCTCGTGGTCGGCGCGGCCGTCCTGCTGGCCAGCCTGCTGATCGCCTGGCATCTGGCCAACGACCCGACCGACGCGATGGTCGCCGTGGAGCTGCGCGGTCGGCGGCGCGACAGGCGGGGAGCAGCCTGGCTCGCCGCCGCGGCGAACCTGCCGCGGCGGTCTGTGCGAGGCGGCCTCGTCGTCCTGGCGCTCGCGCTGGCGGCCCTGCTCGGGCTGTTCCTGGCGGGCGCCTGGCAGACCGTCGCGCTGTGGATCCATCGCGTGCCGTATGCGGCGACCGGGGCGGCGGTCACCGACCCGAGCTTCGGGCTCGACCTGGGCTGGTGGATGTTCAGCCTCCCGTTCCTGCACCTGGCGGCCAACCTGGCCGCCGCGTTGCTCCTGGCGACCCTGCTGCTGACCGGTGCCGCCTATGGGCTCGTCGCGGTGCGCGGCGCGGACGTCCGCGGTCGCGGCCCTAGGCTGCACCTCGCCCTGCTGGGCGGCCTGCTGCTCGGGGCCGTCGCCGCCATGCAGTGGATCGGCCGGTACGACCTCGCCTACGCCCAGAACGGGTTCGTGGTGGGGGTCACTGCCGCCGACTCGGCGGTCCGGCTGCCGCTCGCCGCCCTGACAACCGCATCGACGATCGCCGCCGCGGTGGGGCTGGTCGCGCTCACGCTGGCCGGCCGTCCCCGGCTGGCGCGGCGGGCGGCCATCGCGGGCGGAACCTGGTACGTCGCGCTCATGCTCGCGGGCGCGGTGCTCCCCGTCGCGTACCAGAAGCTCTTCGTCGCGCCCAGCCAGAACCTCGCCGAGGCGCCCTACATCGCGAACAACATCGCCCTCACGCGGCGCGGCTTCGCGCTCGACACGTGGACGCTCGCCTCGGACACGGCCCGCTCCAGCCTGACCGCCACGGACGTGAGCAACGACCAGGCCACCTTCGACAACGCCCGGCTCTGGGATCCGAGCCCACTGGGTGCCACGCTCGATCAGCTTCAGACCGTGCGCCAGTACTACACGTTCACGTCGGTCAACATCGATCGCTACACCATTAGCGGCGAGCCCACGGCGGTCATGCTCTCGGCACGGGAGATGGCCAACGCCAGCACGTCGTGGATCGCGTCCCATGTCCTGTACACCCATGGGTACGGGCTGGCGATGCTGCCGGTCAATGCCGTTGGCGCGGACGGCCTGCCCCACCTGATCATCCAGAACCTGCCCGTGACCCAGTCGCCCGGGGCTCCACAGGTCACGCAACCGCGCATCTACTTCGGGCAGCGGCCGTCGACCTGGGTCCTCGTCGACGCGAAGAGCAACGAGTTCGACTACCCGTCAACGACCGGGAACGGCAGCGACATCGACACGCGCTACACGGGGAGTGCCGGGCTCGCGGTGGGTTCGCCCGCCGCGCGCCTCTTCTGGGCCTGGAGCCTGGGTGACCTGAACCTCGCGATCAGCGACCAGGTCACGCCGCAGACGAAGCTGCTCCTGCACCGGAGCCTGGCGGACCGACTGGGCACCCTCGCCCCGTTCCTCGCCCTCGACGGCAACCCCTACCTCGTGGTCGCCCCGGACGGGCACCTGGTCTACGTTCAGGATGCCTACACGATCACGAGAGGGATGCCCGACGCGACATCGGTCCAGGACGCCGCGCTCGGCGCGACCTACAACTACATCCGCAACAGCGTGAAGATCACGGTCGACGCGTACGACGGCACGACCCACTTCTACGTCGCCGATCCCACGGATCCCCTGATCCGCGCCTGGCAGAGCGTGTTCCCGACCATGTTCGAACCGCTGTCCGCGATGCCGGCCGGGCTTGCCGCGCACCTGCGCACCCCGGAAGCCATGTTCAACGCGCAGACACAGATGTACGCCGCCTACCACGTGACGGACGTTGCCAGCTTCTACAAGAGCGACAACCTGTGGACCATTCCCGCGGCGCCCTCCGCATCCACCGTGTCCGCCACGCCCTCGGCCTCCCCAGCGCCCGCGAGCGGCAGCCCGGCCCCGACACCCGGTGCCTACTACGTCGAGATGCGCCTGCCCGACCAGGGCCAGCCCGAGTTCGTGCTCGTGCAGCCGATGGTGCCGGCATCGCGTCCGAACATGATCGCGTGGGTGGCGGCCCGGAATGACGGGACGGCGCGCGGCCAGGTGATCGCCTACGAGCTCCCCGCCAACACCACCATCCAGGGCCCCACCCAGATCGAGGCGCGCATCGACCAGGACCCGGTCATCAGCGCCCAGATCAGCCTGTGGAACCAGAGCGGATCGCAGGTCATCCGGGGGAGGCTGCTGGTGATCCCCGTCGGGACGTCGTTCGTATACCTGGAGCCCGTCTACCTCCAGTCCAAGAGCTCGGCGTTCCCACAGCTCACCAAGATCGTGGCGGCCTCGTCGGAGACGATCGGCTGGGGCGATACGCTCGCCGAGGCACTCGGGGAGGTGACGAGCGGCGCGGGCACGGGCGCCCAGCCAGCGGGCGGGACCGGGACCGCGGCGGGCGGAGCCGGGCAGACCGGGACCAGTGCGACCCCGAGCCCGGCGGCGAGCCCCCCGGCTGGTCTCCCAACGGACACGGCTGGTCTCATCCGCTACGCGGACGCGCATTTCGCGGCGGCAAACGCCGACCGGGCGAGCGGCGACCAAGCAGGCGCCGACCAGGAGCTGCAGCTCGTCCAGGCGGCGCTCAACGCACTGAGCGAGCTGAACGGCGTCCTCGCCGGATCACCTGCTCCATCGGCGTCGGCCCTGCCGGCGCCGTAGAGGTCAGCCCCGGCCGGAATCCGCCGTCGTCAACGCCGTCGTCAGCGCCGGCGGAGGCGGAACACCGCTGCGAGAGCCCCAAACACCGCGCCGAGCGCGAGCGCACCACGCCAGTCGAAGAGGATCTTCGCGTCGCCGTCGACCCGGCGCGCGACCGCGAAGCCGATCACCGTCGCCGGGCCCGCCTCGACCCGGTTCGCGACGACCGCCCGCACGAACGACTGCTCGACGTGGACCTCCTGCGCGACGAGGGCCCGGACGACACCCTGGGACACGCGCGCCTCCCGCGCGAGGATCGCGCCAACGAGACCGCGTCCCATGGAGGCGTGGTCGGCGGCGATCCCGCCGACCACGCCGGTGCGGACATGGACGTCGTCGGCGCGGATCCCGCCGATCGCGCCGCGCGCGAACTCGACCGCCGGGCGCGCGGCCGCTGCCGCGGTCGGCGCGGCGAGGCCGGTCGCACCGGTATCGATGCCGGACAAGGCCTCGTCGGGGAGATCCAGGCGGTCTCCAGCTGTGACAAAGGCCGGAACAGTCACGTCGGCCGCCGGGGCACGGCGTCGGCGGCGGGGTCGGGGGGTGGACGCAGATGGGGTGGTGGGCTCGTCGGTCATCGCGATCTCCTCGCCGGGCGCGCGGCGCGGGGTGCGCCCCGGTCACGCTCAAGCCTACGCCCCCGGGCCCCGCCGCGGGCAGTGGCACGGTCGGCGGGGTATCGTGGCGCGCGCATGCGTGGCAGAGCGGTCGGCCTGGTCCTCGTGGTGCTTGCCGCGGCGGGCGCCTTCGCCGTCGCGATGCTGACGGGGACCGGCGCCCTCAACCCGGCAACCCGTCTGGTCGTCGCTCCCACAACCTCCGGACCCGCCCTGGCGGGCGCCTCTGCATCGCCCGTCGCGACCGAGGCGCCATCGTCCATCGCACCCCCGAGCATCGCGCCGAGCCCGACGCCGGTCCTCGTCCCGGCGCCTCTCACGGGGCGCCTCGTCGCGCCGGCGCTCGCCGCGCGGCACCCCATCGCGGTGATGGTGGACGACCAGGCGGACGCGCGGCCCCAATCGGGGTTCAACCAGGCGTCGGTGGTCTGGCAGGCCCCGGCAGAGGGCGGGATCCCCCGGTACATGCTCATCTTCGCCGAGGGCGACCCGCCGGCCGTCGGGCCGGTCCGCAGCTCGCGCCAGTACTTCATCACCTGGGCCGCGGAGTGGCACGCCCTCTACGTCCATGTCGGCGGCTCGCCCCAGGCGCTCGCGACCCTGGCCACCTCCGGACAGGGCCAGCTCGTCTACGACGCCGACGAGTTCCGCTGGGGCCCCACGTTCCTGTGGCGGGTCACGCAGCGGGTCGCGCCCCACAACGTCTACTCGGACGGGAAGCACCTGCGCGAGCTGGCCACCCGTGTCGGGGCCACGTCGGCGCCCAGCGGCCCCAACTGGGTCTTCGGCCCCGCGATGCCGGCGGCAGACCGGCCTGTCGGCGGTGGCCTCAGCGTGACGTATCCCGCCAACCAGATCGGCTACGAGTACGACCGCGGCTCGAACACGTACCTGCGCTTCGTGGAAGGCCAGCCGCAGATCGACGCAGGCGATGGCCGCCAGGTGGCCCCGGCGAACGTCGTTGTCATGACCGTGGTCTTCGGGCCGCTGAACGACGGGCACCCGAACAAGAAGCGCCTGGAGGCCCAGAACATCGGCTCGGGCCCGGCCTGGATCGCCACGAACGGTGTCACCGTCAGGGGCACCTGGCGCAAGGATTCGATCGACGGGCCGACGCGCTTCTATGACGCTGCCGGGCAGGAGGTCGTCCTGACCGTGGGCCAGACCTTCATCCAGGTCGTTCCCCCCGGTACGCCCGTGAAGATCGTGGCCGGCAGCGACGCCGCGACCGGTCGGGGACGGACGCCCCTCTAAGGCTGCCAGCGCCGGGCGGCGGCCGCGTAGGCCTCCCGCGTCCCCCGTGCCACGTCCGCCCACGTCCGGCGGCCGGGCGCGGCGCGCGCGGCAGCAGCGTCGGCGATCGCGCGATGCACGCGTTCCTCCGCCCAGGCCGCCCGCAGGGCTGCCGCGAGGCGGTCCGGGTCCCGCGGTGGCACCAGCAGCCCGGCCGACCCCACGGCCTCCGACACGGCGCCGACGGCCGTGCCGACGATCGGCGTTCCCACCGCCAGCGCGTCGAGGACCGGCAGCGCGGCCGAATCGGCCAGGACCGGATGCAGGGACGCGCGGGCCCCGGCGCTCAGCAGCGCGGCTCGTTCGGGGGACAGGCCGGGTGCGAACGCGAGCGCGTCTCCCACGCCCGCCTCGAACGCCTGGCGCGCCAGGGAGGCGCGGTCATCCGGTGAGGCGCCCAGCACCAGGACTCGCGGTGGCCACGCCGCCGACTTCGCCAACCGCGCTGGCCGTCCCGCCGCACCGAGCCGTCCGAGCGCGGCGAGCAGCGTCCCAAAGTCCTGCCGGGCGTCGTAGCGTCCCGGATAGACGAAGTACCGCTCCGGCAGGCCGAACCGCTCACGCTCGGTGGCACGTCGTGCCCGTGCGGCGTCGCCGGCGGGAGTGCCGGCCGCCTCCGCCGGGTGGAGCGCGTCGTCCCCCGCCAGCGGCACGATCCGAACCCGGGCAGGATGAAGCCTGAGGAGACGCACGGCCGCGGCGGCAACGGCGTCGCTCGCGACGAGCACGAGCGCGGCGTCACGCAGCAGCTGCGCGCGAAGCCGCTGTCCGAACCGCGCGGCCGGCGAGCGCCGGTACTGCTCCGGCAACTCCCACGATGCCAGGTCCAGGAGCGTGGCGACGACCGGCAGGCCGGGGCCGATGGGAAGCGCCCCAGCCACGGCGTGGGCGACCACGCCGGCGGCCCCGGCGGCGGCAGCGCCTCGGCCCGCGCCGAGTCCCGCCGCGCGCACGAAGAACGGATCAAGCGTGAGCGCGCCCGAGCGGAAGATCCTGGTGGGCGGCAGCCGGCGTCGCCCCGCGAGCGGGAGGCCGGTGAAAGCGGCCGTGGGGTCCTCGGCTCCAAGGTCGAGGAGCGCCACGAATGACTCGCCGGGCAGTGGGTTCGCGGCGAAGGCGGACAGCAGCCGGCGCAGGTAGGCGGCCGTGACCGGAGCCCGCTCGGGGTCCTGGAGGGGCCGGACGTCGAGCAGGACGCGGGTGCCGTCCGGTGCGGGGGAGTCCTGGCCCGTGCCCAGCCTCATCGCGAGCGGCGGGGTCCCCGCCCCCGCAGCTCGTCGATGCGCAGCTGGCAGACCACGACGAGCGCTTCCACGACGATTCGGCGGCTCATCTTCGACTGCCCGACCCTCCGGTCCCGGAACGTGATCGGGACCTCGCGGACGCGGGCGCCCTGGCGCGTAGCGCGGTAGGTCATCTCGATCTGGAACACGTAGCCGCCGGCGTGCACGCCCTCGAAGTCGATTGCCGCCAGGGTCGCGGCCCGCCAGGCCTTGAACCCGCCGGTCAGATCGCGCGCCGGAAGGCCCAGGACCAGCTTCGCGAAGAGGCTGCCACCGCGGCTGATCACGCGGCGGGCGAGCCCCCAGTCCACGACGCCACCGCCAGGCACGTAGCGCGATCCGATGACGAGATCGGCCGACCCGTCGACGAGGGGCGCCAGGAGCCCCGGCAGCGCTGTCGGATCGTGGGACCAGTCGGCGTCCATCTGGAGGACAGAGCTCGCACCCCCGTCGAGCGCCACCCGGAAGCCCGCCAGGTAGGCCCGGCCAAGTCCCGCCTTCGCGGCCCGGTGGAGGACCCGGACCCGGGGGTCGGCCGCGGCGAGCCGGTCGGCGATCTGACCGGTGCCGTCCGGCGACCCGTCGTCGACGATGAGCACAGTGGCGTCCGGGAGCGCGGACAGGATCGCCGCGGCGATCGGCTCCAGGTTGTCCGCCTCGTTGTAGGTCGGGAGCACGATCCACGGGCCCGGGCGCGGCGCGGCCGGGAGCTGTGCGGGAGCCGCTCCCGCGGACGCCGCCACGGATGGATCGGTCATGGGCTCAGTGTAGGCGAGGCGACGCTACGCCCAACGGAACGCCGGACGCGGTGGCCGGGCGCGACCCCTCGGGGAGCCGCGCCCGGAGTGGGTCAGTGCAGCCAGTAGGCCACGCTTGCGGCTGCGGGGCGGCCGAATCGGTCGATGCCGGAGACCCCGACCGTCAGGCGGCCGGATGAGCCGCTCCTGAGCCGAATCTGGACCCTGTACGTGGAAGTCCCGGTCTTCGTGGTCCGATACGTGACCCGGTTGCGGCCGGGCTGCGCGACCCAGACCGTCGGGTTCGCGTGGAGCGCCTCGGCTGCCACGACCGTGATCGTGACGACCTGGCCCGCGGCGGGGGTCGTGTCGGACGTCGTGATCCGGATGCCCCCGCTGAACACGGACACCTGCTCGGTCGAGGTCGTGATGCCGTCAGCCACGGTCACCTGCGAGAGGTACATCCCGGCCGGGACCCGGACACCCGCGTCGTTGCGTCCGTCCCAGCGCACGGAGTACGCGCCGGCGTCGAGCGGCGCGTCCGCATCCCACGTCCGGACCGGAACGCCCGTCGTGGTCGTGACCTGCCATGTCACGCGTGCCGGCCGAGCAAGCGTGAAGGACAGGGTCGAGACGCGTGGGTCCAGGCTGCTTCCGGCGGGCGAGATCCAGGCCGGGCTGGCCGCCACGCCGCTGCGCGCGGTTGCGACCACGAGCGGCACCTGCGCCACCGGGCTCATGTTCCCGGTTGCGTCGCGGGCCGCGACATCGAGGACGTATGGCCCGTCAGGCACGAGCGTGCCGGCCGTGTCCAGGCCGTTCCAGGTGATCGCGCCCGCGCCGGCGGGTGCGGAGATGGTCAGGGTGCGAACGGTCGCGCCCCCGCTGTTCCGCACGTCGGCCTGCAGGGTGGCGGCCTCGGAAAGGGTGAAGGGCAGGCGGGCGATGTTGTTGAGGCCGTCGCCGTTCGGCGAGACGAGGATCGGGGCGCTCGTGGCACCGGTGAGCGTGAACACGGGCGGCGTGGCATCCAGGACGAGGGCGGCGCCCGAGCTGACCGGCGGGTTGCCCGAGTCGTCGGTCGCGGTGGCAACGACCCGGTAGGCACCATCAGGGACCACGCGCCCGTTGCCATCGCGACCGTTCCACGTGGCCGCGAACGCCGGGCCGGTGCCGGCGAAGGTGGCGACGCCCGTGCCTGTGGGCTCGGTGATGGTCACCGACCAGCTGACGGGCTTGCTCGCCGTCGCGGCGATCGAGACCGCGCCGCCGAGCGCCGCGCTGTAGTTCGACGGCGTGACCGTGAGATTGCCGATCGCCGGCGGCGTCTCGTCACGCTGGGCAACCCCCGCGACACCCGCCGGCGGGGCGCCCGTGACGTCGTCCGTGCGCAGTGTCGGCAGCGCGACCATCGAACGGTAGTAGTCGCTGAAGGGTGCGGAGCCATCCGGGTCTGCGTAGGCGGTGAGCCCGGGCGTACGGGTGCTCGCGAACGTGAACGTGTTGCCATCGCTCCACGGCTTCGACCGGAAGAGCTGGTCCACGGTCTGGTGGGTCGTGAACAGCTGGTCCAGGTACCACGACGTGTCGGTGTGGGCGTCGGCGATGACGGCGCGTGCGCCGGCCGCCAGGAAGCCTGCCGCGAAGTTGTCGATCCGCTCCTTGGCGACCGCCAGCGTCGGGGCGGCCATGCCGGGCTCGGAGTTGCCCGAGGCGTAGCAGAGGTGCGCCAGGATCACGAGCGCGTTCGGGGCGAGCTTGACCGAGCTTTCGAGATAGGACTCGCCGTAGTAGGTCGTGTTCGAGTCGCCCTGGCCCGCGACGGCGTTGAGCCCAAGGCCGTCTTGCCGGTCGGGCATGAGAGTCGTCGTATACGGGCTGGGGAAGCCGTTCCCGTGACCCATGTAGACGACGATGTTCGCGCCCTGGAGCGCGGCCTTCGCGGCCGCCCACGTGGCGTTCGGGCTGTACACCTTCACGACGTTGGACGAGTACTGGAGGGCGGTCGCGTAGACCGCATCCATGTCGGCCCGATAGGAATCGGTTGCCGCGTGGGTCGCGCCGACGATCAGCACGATCTTCGGGCCGGACGCGGCCGCCGCGGTCGAGGCGATGGGCGACGGCGCGGCGACACCCGTGAGGGCGAGCAGGCCGGCGACAAGCAGGGGGACGAGACGGCGCACGGACGCGGGGACTCCTGTTTCGATTGAAGCAGGTCAACCATGGGCGCCCGACGAGACCCGCTCAATCGACCGGTCGGCGTCGCGGGCCCCCGACCATCGGGCTACCCTGGCGAGCGGTCGCGTGCGGTCAGGTGTGATCAGGTGCGGTCAGGGGCGCCCCGGGCGCTCACCCGGCGCGAAGCCGCTCCACCAGCTGGACGAGCGAGGGGTTCGTCTGATCGCGGCTCGACAGGATCGGGCGACCATCCTGCGTCCCCGGGACGGCGGGCCAGGCGATGGCAGCCAGGGGATCGTCCCAGGCGAAGCCGAGCTCGTCGGAGCCGTCGTACTCGGCGGTCACGAAATAGGCCAGCCGGAGCGGCCGAAGGGCGAGGAACCCGTGCGCGACACCGGCTGGAATGAGGACCGTGGCGTCGGCCGCGAGCTGGCTCGTCTCGACGATCGGCCGATCGCTGCTGCCGTCCAGGAGCGGCCGGGCATCCACGAGGGCGACCCACGCCACTCCGTCCACCACCACCCAGAAGTCGAGCTGCCGGCGGTGGAAGTGCAGGCCCCGGAGGACGCCTGCCGCCGACGTGGAGAGGTTGGCCTGCCGGAACCGTGAGCCCCGCCCATCGATCTCTTCCAGGTCGGGGAACCAGCCGTCACGCCAGAGCTCTCGAAAGCTCCCCCGCTCGTCGGCATGGCGAGCGACGGCACCCCATCGGACGCCGGGGATCGTGGAGCCCGCCCCGGCGCGTGGCGGCACGGTGATCGGCGAGTCATCAGCCCGCTTCGTCGGCTCGTCAGCGCGGCTCATCGGTGCGTCGCTCCGGCCCGCTCACGCGCCAGGATGGGCAGGTAGTCCGCGAAGGCGGCCTGCCACGGACGAAGGGGTTCGCCCGACGGCAGCGCGGTGGGCGCCAGGACCGACCACGCCGGGGGCGCGGAGGGCCTGGTCCACGTGGCGAGGGATATCTCCACGATCGGAACCTCCACCTCGAGCGCGGCGAGGATGTGACGCGCCCAGCCCGCCCGCGACACCGCTCCGGCGTTGACGACGTGGTGGACCCCGGCGAAGGTCCCCGCCGCGAGCAGATCCAGGATCCCTTCGGCCAGGTCCGGCGCAAACGTCGGCGAGCCGATCTCATCGCCCACCACGCGGAGCGGCTCGCCGGCCGCCCGGGCGCGGTCGGCGGCGGCCAGGATCCGCACCGGGAAGTCGTTTCCCGGTGGCCCGTAGAGCCACGCGGTGCGGACGATCGCGAGCTGGGGGGCCGATGCGGGACGAGCGGGCTTCCCCACGGCAGTGCCGTCGGAGGCGGTGCCCGGCGCACCCGATCGACCCGATGCACCGGGGCGCTCGATCAGGCCGCCGTAACCCAGGAAGGCAGCCTGCGCCGCCGTCTCGCCAGCCAGCTTGCTCGCACCGTACGGGTTGCCCGGGCGCGGACCGTCCTCCGGCGTGTAGGCGCGCCCATCGGTCCTTCGGCCGTCGAAGACCTCGTTGGTGGAGAGGAGAACGAGGTCGGTCCCGGATCGCACGCACGCCTCCGCGAGCTCGGCCACTGCCAACGCGTTCCGGCGCATCGCCCGCTCGGGCTCGCGCGCACAGCCGTCGACATCCGTCCAGGCCGCCGCGTGGATCACGACCTCCGGCGCCGTCTGCCGGATGCACCGGGCTGCCGCCTCCGGGTCGTCGAGGTCGTACGCGGGACGGCTCCAGGCGAGCGGCCCGAGCGGGCCAGTGAACGGCGCGTCCTCGAGGGCGGCGATGAGGGCCCGTCCCAGCCGGCCGCCGGCGCCGGTCACGGCGATCCGCATCAGGCGTCCTCCGCGGACGGCCGGCCGCCGGGATCGAAGTCCGCCGGGTGGAGGGCGGCCGGCGCGGTCTCGGCGCGGGCGAGACGGCCCCCGTACTGGCGTTCGTAGTAGGCGCCCCACTCGCCCGACCGGGCGGCTCGCCACCACGCCTCATTGGCCCGGAACCAGTCGATCGTGGCCGCGAGCCCGGCGGCGAAGGAGACCCGGTTCGTCCAGCCAAGCTCGGCGACCTTCGTGCCGTCCATGGCGTAGCGCCGGTCATGGCCGGGCCGATCCTCCACGAACCGGACCAGCGACCACGGCTTCCCGAGGTACGCGAGGAGCTGGGCGACGACCTCGCGGTTGGGGAGGGAGTGCGACCCCGGGATGTTGTAGATCTCGCCCGCCGCCCCGTGGCGCAGGACATGATCGATCGCCGCGGCGTGGTCCGCGACATAGAGCCAGTCGCGGACCTGCATCCCGTCGCCGTAGAGCGGGAGCGGCTGGTCGTCGAGCGCGTTCGTGACGAAGAGCGGGATCAGCTTCTCTGGATGGTGGTACGGCCCGTACGTGTTCGAGCCGCGCGTGATCACGACGTCCAGCCCGTAGGTCGCGTGATAGCTGCCCACCAGGAGCTCCCCCGCGGCCTTTGCCGCGGCGTAGGGCGACCGTGGCGCGAGCGGATCGCCCTCGCGTGAGAGGCCCTGCTCGACAGACCCGTAGACCTCGTCCGTGGAAACCTGGAGCAGGCGCGGCGCGACCGGGCGATCTCCGGCGGCCGCTCGGTCCTGTTCCCGCCGGACGGCCTCCAGGAGCACGTGAACGCCGTCGACTCCGGTCCGCAGGAAGGCGGCTGGGTCCAGGATGGACCGGTCGACGTGCGACTCCGCCGCGAAGTTGACGACCGCGTCGGACCCCGCGACGAGCGGCCCGACCACTGCGGGATCCGCGATGTCGCCGCGCACGAACCTGAAGCGCTCCGCCTGCTCGGGATCGGCCTCCACGGGCGCGACGTTCGCGCGGTTTCCGGCATAGGTCAGCTTGTCCAGGACGGTGATCCGGGTCCCGTCACGTCGCGCCAGGCAGTCGCGGACGTAGCAGCTGCCGATGAAGCCGGCCCCGCCGGTTACGAGGAGCCGGGCCCCGGCGCCGGGAGCGGTCACGCCGAAGGCCGCTGGGGTGGAGGTGCCAGCTTGCCGGCCTCGTCGGCGGCGGAGGCGAGCTCGGCAGCGCGAAGCAGCGATGCCACGGTCCCGGCGTCCGCCCAGGCGCCCTCGAAGCGGCGGGCAAACAACCGTCCGCCCGGGATGTAGTGGTTGAGCACGTCGGTGATCTCGAGCTCCCCACGCCCGGACGGGGCCAGGTGGTCGATGACGTCGAACGCGTCCGGCCGCAGAAAATAGACGCCGATCGGGATCAGGTCGCTCTTGGGAGCCGCCGGCTTCTCCTCGAAGCCGAGGACCGTCCCGTCGGCCGCCAGCTCCGCGACCCCGAACCGCTCCGGGTCGGGAACCGCGTACAGGAGCGTCCCGGCTCCCCAGGACCCCGCCTCGAACTCGCGTGCGACCGGCGCGAGCGCGGGCCCCCGAAGGATGTTGTCCCCCAGCACGCAGCAGAACGCGTCGTCGCCCACGAAATCACGCGCCAGGCCGATCGCATGCGCGATCCCCAGGGCGCCGCGCTGATAGCGATAGGTGAGGCGGAGCCCGAAGTGCTCGCCGTCGCCGAGAAGCTCCACGACGTCGCCGACGCTCTTCCCGCCGACGATCACCATCGCCTCCCGGATTCCCATCCCGGCCAGCGTCTCGAGCGGGTAGTAGATCATCGGCCGATCGTAGATGGGCAGGAGATGCTTGTTCGTCACGATCGTGAGCGGGAAGAGCCGGGTGGCGGTGCCGCCGGCGAGGATGACGCCCTTCATGAGGCCGGGCTCGGCGACGGGGAAGGGACCGGGCGCTTCGTGGGGCGCGGGGTCGACAGAGGCGTCGCGAATGGCTGCTCGGAGCCGGGCAGCGTCCCGTCCGGGTTCACCTGCTCCGTGGGGAGCTGGGTCAGATCGGGGATGCCGCCCTGGTAGTTCGTGATCACGAGCACCACCTCCAGGCGATCGAGGTCGAGGGCCGGGTCGAGATACGCGGTCTGGATGACCGCGTTCGGATCGCGCGTCGCATCGACGATCTGGCCGATGACGAGGCCCTTCGGATAGGGCGAGCGGATCCCGGTGCTGAGCGTGATCCCCGCCGTCACCACCTCGTCCCCGATCGTGATCCGTTCTGTCGCGTCCACGTTGTTCATGACGAGCTGCCCGCCGATGTCCCCAACCACCTCGCCGGTCGCGCGGTTCGAGACCACCTCGCCCACCACGGTGGAGCTCGGGTCGCTGATCAGGACCACCTGCGCCGCGTGCGCTCCGATCTGAGTGATCCGTCCGGCGAGCGCGCCGCCCTGGCCGACGACGACCTCGCCGATGGCGAGCCCGTCCGCCGTGCCCCGGTCGATCGTCACGATCCGGTTCACGTCGGCGACGTCGCGGCCGATCACTCGGGCCGCGACCGTCGTGTACTGGAACGAGTCCCGGATCTGGAGCAGCGACGAGAGCTGCTCGTTCTCGGGGGCCAGGGCCTGGAGACGGAGGTTCTCGGCGGTCAGGCGCTGGTTCTCGGCCTGGAGGGTCCCGTTGTCACGCCGCAGCTGGTCGATCTCCGCGACCGCACCGACGATCGACCGAACCTGGACGCCGATCCCGTTGACGGCATCCTGGGCGGGAGCCAGGGCGAACGCGAGGCCCCGCTGCAGCTCCAGGGCGACCGGCGTGGAGCTCGTCGCCATGAGCCCGGCCGAGATCGCCAGCAGGACCCCGTACGCGACGAGGCGGCGGCGCACCACCCGCGGCGCCCGGTGCCCGTAGCCCAGCAGGCGGCCCGACACGATGCCGACTCGCGAACCTAGCGGGGAGGTCGGGCGTAGGTGTCCGCGACCAGCACCCGGCTCATGCGGTCCAGCTCCTGGAGGACGACCCCCGTCCCGCGCGCGACACAGGTGAGCGGGTCATCCGCGATGTGGACGGGCATCTGGGTGGCCTCGGCCACGCGCCTGTCCAGGCCCAGCAGGAGCGCGCCGCCACCGGCGAGCACGATCCCCTGGTCCATGATGTCGGCCACCAGCTCCGGCGGCGTCTCCTCGATCGTGTCCTTGATCGTGTCGACGATCTGCTGCACCGAGGGCTCGATCGCCTCGCGGATCTGGTCGGCACCCACTTCCACGCCGCGCGGCAGCCCGGTCAGCAGGTCGCGGCCCCGGAGCAGGACCCGCTGGCCGTCCCAGTCGCCCAGGTAGGCCGACCCGATCGCGATCTTGATGTCCTCCGCAGTCCGCTCGCCCAGCAACAGGTTGTACTCGCGGCGGGCAAAGTTGACGATGTCCACGTCCATCTCGTCGCCGCCGATCCGGATGCTTCGGCTGACCACGATCCCGCCGAGGCTGATCACGGCGACCTCGGTGGTGCCCCCACCGATGTCGACGATCAGGCTGCCGGTCGGCTCGGAGACCGGCAGGCCGGCCCCGATCGCGGCGGCCATCGGCTCCTCGATCAGGCGCGCCCACCGTGCGCCGGCGTTCAGGGCGGCGTCGCGGACGGCCCGCTTCTCCACCTCGGTCACGCCCGACGGGATGCCCAGGACCATGCGCGGCCGCGGGATGAGGCCGATCCGGTCGTGCACGCGGTGCACGAAGTACTTGATCATCTGCTCGGTGACGTCGAAGTCGCTGATGACCCCGTCGCGGAGCGGGCGGATCGCGATGATGTTGGCCGGAGTGCGGCCGACCATCCGCTTCGCCTCCGCGCCGATCGCGAGCACCTTCTTGGTCTTCGCGTCGATGGCGACCACGCTCGGCTCGCTGATCACGATGCCGCGGTCGCGGACGTGGACGAGCGTGTTGGCGGTTCCGAGGTCGATCCCGATGTCGCGGGAGAAGATGCCGAGGAGCGCGTCGAACATGGTGGCGGGCGGGTTTCCTTGGACCTGGAGGGTTCGAGTGAGGCTCGGGGGGCCGCGCGGTCGCGGGCGCAGCGAGGCGGCGCGACATGGCGCGGACGCCCGGGGAGTATACCGCCCGCGACGGATCCGCCCGACGGTCCTTCCCCGTGCGCGACACCAAGGCGGACGGCGACGGCTCAGCCCGTCGCGGCGCGCAGGCCGCGGGCGCCCGGGCGGTCGAACGAGACACCGCGGTCGCGGAGGGACACGAACGCCGCGTGCCCGATGACGACGTGGTCGAGCAGGTCGATGTCCAGGAGCCGCCCGGCGGCGAGCGCCTCCGCAGTCAGGTGCAGGTCGTCCGGGCTGGGGGTCGGGTCGCCACTCGGATGGTTGTGGACGAGGATGACGCCCGCCGCATTCGTGCGGACGGCGTCCCGGAAGAGCTCGCCGACCCGGACGAGCGAGGCGGAAACGTTGCCCTGGTAGACGGTCACCACCTGGAGCACGACGTTCTTCGTGTTCAGGAGGACCACCCGCAGCTCCTCGCGCTCGAGCGAGCCCATCTCGACCATCAGGCGCTCCGCCACGTCCCGCGGGGCCCGGACGCTCCATCGGCCGGGCGGCCAGGCCTCGGCTGCCCGACGGCCCAGCTCGAACGCCGCGGCCAGCTGGGCCGCCTTCGCCGTCCCGACCCCGGGCAGGCCGCGGAGCTCCAGCTCGCCCGCCCTGGCGAGTCCGGCAAGCCCATCGTGGCGGGCGAGCGCCTCTTCCGCCAGGCGCAGCGCGCTGAAGCCCCGCGCGCCGGAGCCCCAGACGAGCGCCACCAGCTCCGCCGCGGAGAGGCCCGCGGGGCCCCGCCGTGCCAGCCGTTCGCGCGGGCGTTCGTCGGCCGGCATCTCGCGCAGTCGCCGGCCGCCACGCGGATCGAAGGGCGACGGAACCGGGTTCGATCACTCGGGGCTCCTTTGGACAGTCCGAGGGTGGCGTTCCCGAGCCCGAACAACGGAGCCCGCCAATTCCTCCGCCATCCGGACCCGGGAACGCGGCGCAGCCTACCGCTCGCCCCTCACCGCGGACTCATCGCGGCCTCGCCCGCGCATTACCCGCCAGCTCAACGGCGATCGGCGCTACCCGGTGGCGACGCGCGAACCCGCCAGGAGGAACAGGACGAGCGGGATCCCGTTGTAGACGGCATGGAGGGCGATCGGCGCGGCGAGCGTCCGCCTGCGCAGGAAGACCCAGCCGAGCAGCAGCCCGACCGGGATGCGGATTGCGAAGGTGATGAGCGCGATGCGCAGCCCGGTCGAGAAGTCGGTTCCGACGACGGTGAGAACGTGGACCAGGGCGAAGAAGAGCCCGGCCCGGATGATCGCCGCCCGCGGGCCGGCGGTCCGGGCCCAGGCAGTGGTGGTGAACCCGCGGAAGAACAGCTCTTCCCAGAACGGTGCCACCGCCACCGCGGCGATGAGGTTCAGGGCGGCGCCGGCGGGATCGTGGGTCGGCGGGAGCGTAGGCTCCGGCGTCGCACCAAGGAGCGCGATGAGGAGCGCGGCAAGGAACGCCGCCGCCAGGATCGCGGGGATCGCGAGCGCGGCGCCCCAGGCGACGTCTTCGACGAGCGAGCCTTCCCCGGGCCGTGGTCGGCGAAACCCGAGGTCGTGCCAGGTCAGGGCGCCGGGCCCGATGACGAGAATTCCGATGAGACCCACCGAGACGAGGCCCGAGACCAGCGATGAGATCAGCACGCCCGCCTGGTCGCTGAGCCCGATCCCCAGCGCGTCGAGGGCCACCGCCACGACGTTGACCGTGAACAGGCTGCCCGTGAACGCCGCCGCGAAGACCAGGTACGGCGACGGACCGGCGTATCCGACGACCCCGTCCGCGGCCCGCTGGAGCCCCTGTGCGCCGGCTCCCGCGACGAGGCCGAGCGCGAGGATGCCGAAGCTGCCGACGATCAGCAGCGCGCCCGCGCCGCCGCCCCCTCCCGCAAGCCCCACGAAGAGCGCGGCGAGACCGGCGACCGCCAGGCCCCACCCCGCCACGTAGAGTCCCGGGGCGGCGCGACCGTCGAGGTCGAAGGTGCCGCGCCCGACCGGCTGGGGAGCCGCGGGGTCGCCGCGTGCCGCGGGGTCGGGCGAGTTCAGGGCCGCGGCGTCGGGCTGGGCGCGGTGGCGCCGGTCGCGGGCGTGGCGGTACGCCGGGCCCGGATGCGGGCCGCCGGCGTAAGGGCGGGCGTCGCGTCCGGCGACTCCTCGACCCGGGGGCCCGGAGTCCGGGATCGGGCCGCTCGCGCCGACGGCGCCTATCGCGCCGACCACGCGCTCGAAGTCGCGGCCGCACCACGCGCAGAGCGTCCACTCGAATCCGACCAGCCGGCTGCAGTTCGGACAGACGCGCTTGAGGCGCGTCCGGCAGGTCGGGCAGAGGATCCAGTCCTCGTGGACCTTCCGACCGCACGTCGCGCAGTGCTCGATCGCGTCGATCTCCGCGAGCAGGGCCTCCTCGGCGAGGCCACGTTCGTAGGCCTCGCCCAGTCGCTCCTGCGGCCGGATGATCTTGTAGACGAGGACCGCGAACACGAAGAGCACCGGCGTGAAGCCGACGATGAAGGCCGCAGCGAGATACGGGAGGATCGGGTTGGCGGTCCGGAGCTGCATGTCGCGAAACGCCCAGAACGCGGCGGCGAGCCACACGATCACGATGTACACGCCGATCGCCTTGAGCCCGAACTGGACGATCGGCGAGGCGAAGAACGACCCGATCGCGTCGCCGATGCCCGAGAGGAAGTCGAGGTTCATGCGGCCTCTTCACCCATGTGACAACGCATCGCTGGGCGGTGAGCTCCGTCCCCGCGTCGCTGCGGCGCAGTGTACCAGCCGTTCCGTGGGGCACCGCCGACCGATCGGGCGCTCGAGCCGCGCCGCCCCGGCTACGGCTCGCCGTGCCGGGCGCGGATGACGAGCGAGCCTCCGACGAGCAGCAGGCACGCCGCCGCGGCCAGCGCCCAGATCCCGATCCCCGTCCCGGCGGGCGCCATGAAGTAGATCCAGCCGAACCCGGCGAACGCTCCGCCCAGGGACACCGGCAGCAGGCCCAGCGCCGCATAGCGCGGAACCCGGTTCGGGAACACGGCGAGCGCCAGGCTCAATCCGGCCAGGAGGAATGCCACCAGGTTCCCGAGGGCCGCCAGACCCCACGTGGCGAAGTAGCTGTTCCCGAACGCGCCGCCGATCACGATCCCGCCACCGCGGAACCCAGGGCAGCACGAACGCGACGACGCCGAGCGCTGCCCCGGCCGCCACCAGCCGCGGGCCCATCCCGGGCGCGATCACGAACGGCAGCTCCAGCACCGGGGCGCGGGACGCCGGAACGTCAGCCGCTTCTCCCGGGCGCACGCCGCCTGGCACGGGATCCGTCCTTGGCTCTGGCGAGAGGGGCGTGACGGCCGCCACGGGCTCGCGGGCCGGGGCGGGGACATGCCGCCGCACGATCACCGCCGGAGGCAGATATGCACCCGGAATCGGCGGCATCGGCGGCATCGGCTGGGCGGTCGCTTCGGGTGTCGCGGTCGCGCCGGGCGGCGCGGTCACTTCGGGCGGGCGTCCACAGGCGGCGCGTCCCCGGCCGCGCCTTCGACCGGCTCGTGCGCGGGGAGCGACAGGTCGGCGGCGGCGGCGGGACCGGTCGGCGGGGAGCGGCGTGGCCTCGGGGAGCGGCCGGTCGGCGGCCGCCGATCCGCCATCCCCGGCGACGTGACGCGGCGCGGCGACCGGCTCATCGGCAGCGAGGCGCTCGGGCCGCGTGGCCCAGCCTTCCGGCTCGTCGGCCCCGCCTTCCGGCTCGACTGCCGAGCCCTCCTCCGACATCCCGCGGCCCAGGACCGCTGCAAGGAGCGCGCCGCACGCACGGCACGAGAGACGGCCGGCGGGCACGTCGGCGCCGCACTCCGGACACGCCTGCGAGTCGGTCACCGGCGCCTGCTCCCCTGGCTGCGTTTCGCCGAGTGTCGCACGGGCGTCCAGCCCCGGCTCATCCCGGCCCGTGAGTGGCGCCGCCGCCTCCGCGGTCCAGAGCGCGGAGCGCCAGGCCGCGGCGACGCCCGCCGCGAGCAGGCACGTGGCCCACGCCACGACGAGCACGAGCGTCGCTCCGAGCACGCTGATGACATCCGCGCCATCCACGAGCGCGATCCGCGCCCGGTCCCAGGCGCTGGCAACCAGGGCGACGGTTGCCGCGACGACGAGCAGCGTCCCGGCGACCGCCACGAACGTGGTCAGCAGGCTGGCCACGGGCGCCCGCACGATCTCGATGAAGGCCGCCGCGAGCGCACCTCCGGTCGAAGATCCCCCGATCACGATCCGCCGCGCGGCCAGGCCGCCGAGCACCTCGCAGGCCAGCCACGTCACGATCACTGTTGCCGTCGCCAAAGGGGCGCCTGCGACGACGCGGACCGGCAGAGGGACGGCCAGGTTCGACGGGAGAACCAGCTCGTTGTACCCCACCTGGACCCACGCCGGCACCGCGAGGGCGAGTGCGACGCCCACCGGGCCGAGGAGCGCGACCCGCACCGTCGCCACGCGTCGGACCAGGCGGCGCCCTGGTCGGGCCGTGGCGCGAGCTTCCGGTGAGGCCAGCCCCGGGTCACGCGGGCCCCCCTCTTGAGGGCGACGGTGGCCGTAGAGGGCGACCTCCGACGCGGACGCGATGAGGGTTCCACCCATGACTGCCCCGATCGCGATCGCGAGCCACGTCGCGATCATGGCAACCAGGCGTGGCGTCGGACCGGCCGCCGTCACGGAGGTCGGGCCGACCGTGTTCGAGAGGCCGACGAAGGTCGGCAGGACGAGCATCGGGAAGACCAGCGCCACGAGCCCGCCGCGCGCCAGGAAGCCGAGCAGCGCGAAGGCCCAGAGCCGCGGCCTCGAGAGCGCCACGATCGAGGCCGACATCATCGCGCGGGGCCATGCCGCAGCGTCCGCCGCGGGCCGTTGGCGGACCGGGCTGCCGTCGAGCTCCTCGAGCACCCCAGCGCGCGGCGCGGTCACCGGACGGGCGTGCGGCCCGTCAGGGCGCGGGTGTGGGGCTCGGGGGTACCGCCACCTCGAGCTGGCTGAGCGCCGCCTGGACCTTCGCGATCTCCGCACCGTAGGTCGCAAAGTCGCCCGCCCGGAGAGCCGCCTGGGCCGCCTCGAAGTGCGCATTGGCGTAGTTGATCAGGCCCTTGACATCGTTCGGCTGCGGACTGGCCCCCGCAGCGCTGCTCGGGACTGGCGTCGCGGAGGCTCCCGGCGACGGGCTCACGCCGGGCGATGCTGACGGCGCGCCGGGGGAGGGGCTGGGCGTGGGGGTCGTGCTCGAACCAGCAAGCAGCGCGGTGAGCGCCTGGTCCAGCGTGTCGCCCCAGACCACGTTGGTCGGGCTGGCCACGACGATCTTCGTGAACTCGGGGATCGCCGAGCCGGTCGACTGGAGGTAGATGGGCTCGAGGTAGATGATCGAGTCCTGGACCGGCACGACGATCAGGTTGCCGCGCACGACGGTGCTGCCGGACTGGTTCCAGAGGGTGAGCTGGGAGCTGATCGCCGGCTCCTGGTCGATCCGCGCCTCGATCTGCGCGGGCCCGAAGACGGACGTGTCCGGCGGGAACTTGAAGACCTCGACCTGCCCGTAATTGGGAGCGTCATTGCGGGCTGCGACCCACGCGATCATGTTGGGCCGGGACTTGGGGACCATCGGCTGAAGGAGCAGGAACTCGGTCTTGGGCGCGCCGGGCATCCGCATGTTCACGTAGTAGGCCTCGAGCGGCAGCTGGCCAGTCCCCGAGGCTTGCCTGGTTCTGGGGCACGGTCCACAGGTCGTTGCCCTGGTAGAAGTTGGCCGGATCGGTGACGTGGTACTTCGCATACGTCTCCGTCTGGACGTTGAACAGGTCCTCCGGCACGCGGAGATGCGCCTGAAGGTCCGCCGGCATCGCGGAGAGCGGCTTGAAGAGCGTCGGGAAGACGCCCTCCCAGGCCCGGATCAGCGGGTCGGTCGGGTCGGCGACGTAGAAGGTCATGGAGCCGTCGTAGGCGTCCATGACCACCTTCACGCTGTTGCGCACGTAGTCGAACGACTGCCCCGCCAGGCCGCTTCCCTGGCTCAGCGTGGAATCGTCGAAGGGCTGTGCGTTCGGGAAGCGGTCGGAGATGGTGTAGGCGTCCTGGATGTAGACGAGGCGCCCGGTGCCGGTGACCACGAGGTAGGGGTCCTGGTCGTAGGCCAGGAATGGCGCGATCAGGTTGAGGCGTTCGCCCAGGCTGCGGTACATGAGGAGCTGGCTGTCCGAGGTCACCTGGTCGGAGATCAGGAGGTTGAGGTCAGTGAAGCGGGCCGCGAAGAGCAGGCGCGTCAGCAGCGAGTCGAGCTTGATCCCGGTCGTCCCGGTCCAGCGCGTCTCCACCTGCTGGCTCGGCGCGCTCGTGTCCGAGCCACCCACCGGATAATCGAACTCGGACTGGCGCGCGCCGACGATCACCCAGCCGTTGGGCCGCTCGCCGAAGTAGATCCGCGGCTGGGTCACCGGTGGAGCGCCCGCCGACGACGGTCACGCGGCATGTCCTTGATGATCAGCTCCGGAAGGCCCTGGCTGTCCACCTCGTTGACCGGGACCATTGCCAGGCCGTAGCCGTGGGTGAACGAGACCCGCTGGTTCACCCAGCTCCCGCCTTGCGGGTTCAGCTCGGGCGCCAGCTCACGGCCGGACAGCATCACCTGCCGGATGTTGCCGTTGATCGATGTAGCGGTCCGTGTCCACGTCGACGAATTGGTAGTACTGGCGGACGGTCTGGATCTGCTCCAGCGTTGTCTGGAGGGGCCGGTAGTCCCACAGGCGCGCGTTCTGGAACGTGGATGCGTCCTGCGCGACCGCTGCGGCGGTCAGGGGCGCGGCGCCGCCGTAGTCCTGCACCTGCCAGCCGTTCAATCCGTAGGCCAGGCGCGTCATCGCGATGTTGTTGGCGATGTAGGGCTGCTCCTGCGCGTACTGGTTCGGGTCGACCGTGAAGCGCTGGATCGCCTCCGGGTAGACGACCCCGAGGAGGACCGAGAGCCCGAGCCAGATGACGATTCCCGCCCCCATCGGCCACACCCAGCGGGTGAATGCGGCGAACACGAGCAGGACTGCGACCAGCCCGGCAACGATCGTCAGGGCGTCGTTGGCGAAGAAGCGGGCTGCCTGGTCGGTGTAGCTGACGCCCGTGGCCACGCCATTCGTGCTGTAGACGAGCTCCAGCTTGTCCAGCTGGTAGCCCGCCGCAACGGTCAGCAGGTACAGGCCGGCCAGCACGCCCAGGTGGACGCGGACCGGCGTCGTGAACCCGCTCCCGCGGAGCGTCGCCACCACGTAGCGGGCGAACGCGAAGACGAGCGCCGCCAGCAGGAGGCCGGCCGCCGTCGCCTGCACCAGTCGCAGGAACGGCAGATCGAAGAAGTAGAAGCTGATATCCCGGCCAAAGATCGGGTCGACGACGGGCGCCGCGCCGCCCGGCGCGTAGGGGACGCGGTTCAGGTAGAGCGCCACCGTCTGCCAGCTGCCGGAGAGCGCCCCGGCCGTGCCGAGCGCGACGAGCACCGCCAGCACGACGAGGACGACGATGCTCAGCGGCCGCAGGTCCGGCAGGTCGGCGCTGGTGAGGCTGGGTCCGACCGGGCGAATCCCGAGCGGGCTGTCGTCGTCGCGGTCGCCAGTGGGCCGGCGCCGTGGGTCGCCGAACGGGTCATAGCGCACGCGGAACTGGCTCTCGCCGGTGGTGCGCGCCGACTGGCCCAGGCGATCGATGAAGGCCCGGAATCGCTCGCCGGCGCCGGCGCCCGGAGGCGGGGCGAGGCGGCCGGCAAGCCAGATGTTGAGCAGCAGGAACGCGAGGGCAAGGACGAGGCCCAGCGCGAAGAGACCTGCCTGCGCCCCGAGCCGCGTCCAGAAGACCGCGTCGTACCCGACGCTCTTGAACCAGGTTGCGTCGGTCACCAGCTGGATGCCGGTGCCGACCAGGAACACGGCGCTGAAAAGGATGACGACGACGACGACGAGCAGCACCTGCGGGCCGAGCGATCGGAGGCTGCGCCGCCTGGAGCCACCGTCGTCGGGGCCGCCGAGGCCTCGCCGCCGAGGGGGCACGCCGGGTGGCGGCGTGCGACGGCCACCGCCGACGACATGCGGCCGGTTGAGGGGCGGCGGCGTCCCGCCTTCGCCCGGAGAACCTCCGTCGTCGGGTGCCTCGAGGGCAGGATGATCCTCTCCGCCGACCGATGGATCGTCCGCGGCGCCTGCCCGGTCGCTCTCGACGTCGTCGGCCGCGTCCTCGCCCGGATCGCTGCGGAGCCGGCACGCGCTCCCCGCGTGCCGCTGCCTGGGCCTGACGCTGGCGCTCCGCCAGCTCCTTCATGAAATCGTCGAACAGGTCGCGCATCCGGGTGAGTGTACCCCCGGCCGGCCGGTCCTCCGTGTTCCGCTCGACATGAGGCCACGATGTTGGTCCGGACCAGCGGGGCCCGGGCTCAGGCCCGGTGCATGCTCTCGACCGCTCGCCGGAACGCGGCCAGGGCGACGTCGGCACGCGCGTTGGGGGTCATGGTGGCCGCGCGCGCCGGCTCCCAGCGGATCGCCGCCTGGACCACCAGGGGAGCCGACCACGGGTGGTCGGGCTCGTCGGGCGGCACCGGCAGGCGCAGGCGGATCTGTTGGCGTCCCCCGTCCTCGAGGACGAAGCCGGCCAGTCCGCCCGAGAAGAGCGGGCCCAGCCGGAGGAGTGGCGGATCCGGCGGCGGTCCGGCGGTCGGGGCGGCGGTCCGGCAGGTCACGATCCCGTCTTCGTCGGCAACCCAGAGGACGGCGAGCCACCAGCCCTCGATCTCGGTTGGCCGGTCCATGCCGGCCCGGAAGCGTCGCTCGCCGAGCAGGACCTCGTGCTCACGAAGGAACGACGGCCCGGGAGGTGGGAGTCGGGGCACGGGGGCAGGATACCGGGCCGGCGCGGCCTTACGGTCCGGCGCTTCTCCGGCGGGGCCGCCTGGGTCGGGATCCGGTCTCCGGGCGGCCGCCGGGGCCGGCGAAGCCGGCGCGGCCAGCTTCCGCGCTCGCCGTGCGGGCGGTTCCGCTCCGGGCGGTTCCGCTCCGGTGGTCGCCGGCCGTGGGCGTTTCCGGGTCGCGAGCGCGGCCGCCGGCGCCTTCGGCGTCGCCGTCGTGGGACCAGCCGCGAGGTCGCCCTCCGCCTCGGGCGCGGGTCCGGCGCCCCGCAGCCCGGGCAGCGGGACGCCATGCTCCGCCGCGATGACCGCCGCCCGCGCGGCGAGGTCCGCGAGCTCGGCGTCCAGCTGGAGTCGCAGCATCTCGCGACGTACCTCCCCGTCGGGCGGGGCAAGCGCCGGCAGCTCGGACTGGGATGGCGGTGGGATCTGGTCATCGCGGCCGACGAACAGCGAGCCGAAGGTCCGGCGGACCTTGCGGGGCGCCGCGGCCTGCGCCGCCTGCGCCGCGTGCTCGGCATCGATGGCCGTGACGCCGGGGATCTCGACATCGGGATCGCCGTGCAGCCTGGCGCCGCAGGCGCCGCACGTCGCGTCCTCCAGGCTTTCCACCGGCGTGGAACACCACGGGCAGCGCACGCCCGGCGCCGTCCGGCGGAGGAGAGCGCGGGCCCCGGCGGGTCGTGGTCAGCCATGGTGGCGCGATCCTAGCGGGCCGGAGCGCACGAAGTCATCCCGGATTCGGCATCCCGGCGCACGCACGCACCGAGCGCGACCCGGCCGGACGATGGCGGAGCGCCCTCCGGGAGCCGCGGCCGAAGCGGCTCCGGCGACCGCCTACTCCCACTCGATCGTGGCCGGTGGCTTCGAGCTGATGTCGTAGACGACGCGGTTGACGCCCGGGACCTCGTTCACGATCCGGGAGCTGATCGTCGCGAGCACGTCGTACGGGAGCTTGGCCCAGTCGGCCGTCATGCCGTCCTCGGAGGTCACCGCACGGATGGCAACCACGTTCGCGTAGGTCCGCCCGTCACCCATCACGCCCACCGAGCGGACCGGCGTGAGGATCGCGAACGACTGCCACAGGCTCCGGTAGAGGCCGGCCGCCTTGATCTCGTCGATCACGATCCAGTCCGCCTCGCGCAGCGTGTCGAGCCGCTCGGCCGTCACCTCGCCGAGGATCCGGATCGCGAGCCCGGGGCCCGGGAACGGCTGCCGGAACACCATCGCCTCGGGCAGGCCCAGCTCCAGCCCGACCAGCCGCACCTCGTCCTTGAACAGGTACCGCAGCGGCTCGATGAGCGTGAAGCGGAGGTCGTCGGGCAGGCCGCCGACGTTGTGGTGCGTCTTGATCTTCTGGGCCGCCTTCGTCTCCGAGGTCGCCGACTCGATCACGTCCGGGTAGAGCGTCCCCTGGGTCAGGAAGTCGATTCGGCCGAGCTTGGCGGCCTCCTCCTCGAAGACCCGGATGAACTCGTCACCGATGATCTTTCGCTTCGACTCCGGGTCGGTCACGCCGGCCAGTCGCGCCAGGAACCGCTCCCGCGCATCGACCATCACGAGGCGCATGCCCAGGTTCTCTTCGAACGTGACGCGGAGGAGCTCCGACTCCTTCTTGCGCATGAGGCCGTGATCCACGTAGATGCAGGTGAGGCGGTCGCCGACGGCGCGATGGACGAGGCTCGCCGCGACCGCGGAGTCGACGCCGCCCGACAGCGCGCAGATCACCAGGCCGTCGCCGCCCGACTCGCGCGCCTGCGCGTCCACCCGCGACCGGATCTCCTCGACCGTCGACTCGATGAAGTTGGCCGCGGTCCAGGTGGGTCGAGCGCCCGCGACCCCGATCACGAAGTTGCGAAGCACGTCGCGGCCGCGGGGGGTGTGGCCGACCTCGGGATGGAACTGGATCCCGTACAGGCCGCGCGCGGGATCCGACATCGCCGCGAAGGGCGTCGAAGCGGTGGTGGCCGAGGGCCGGAAGCCCGGCGGCGGGGCCAGGATCGAGTCGCCGTGGCTCATCCAGACCGGTTGCGCGCTCCCCAGGCCGGCGAAGAGCGGACTGTCGTCCGTGAACGTGATGGTGGCGGGGCCGTACTCGCGGTTCGCGGCCGAGACGACTTCGCCGCCGAGCTCGCGCGCCATCAGGTGCAGGCCGTAGCAGATCCCCAGGACGGGGACGCCGGCGCTCCACAGCGCGGGGTCGGGCCGCGGAGCGCCCGGCTCGTACACGCTCGACGGACCGCCGGACAGGATGATCGCGCGCGGCCGCCGCTTCGCGATCTCCGGCCACGGCGTGTCGAAGGGCAGAAGCTCGGAGTAGACGTGCAGTTCGCGCACCCGGCGGGCGATCAGCTGTGCGTACTGGCTGCCGAAATCCAGGACGACGACCGTGTCCGGCTCGCCCCGGGTGTCCTGGCCCGCCAGGACCGCGCCGCCGGGAAGGTCGGGCGACGGGCGCACCGGGGCCGGCGCGTTGAGCGCGGTCTCCAGGTAGGCCTCCACCTCGGCGTCGTCAGGAGCGAGGACGCGGTGGCCGGCGTTGGCGAGCTCACCGTGGACGGTCTTGCCGCGCTCCCGGTGGGGCGCCTCGTGGTCGTCCGGGGCCGGTGCCTCGAGATGCGGTGCTTGGCCGTTGGTCGGCGCGGCGCCGTCTACGGCGTGGCCTGACTCGGCCTGCTCGTGCTCCGCGTCGCCCAACGGACGCCACCTCCCTCACCCGGCTCCCGTCGCAGATCGGGCCCTGGGTGGCAGTGTACGGGCGCCAGGTGCGCCGGGTGCGGGTGAAGAGCGGGAGTGGCCGCCAGCAGGCTGCGGGCGCTGCAAGCGGGCGCTCGCGCCGGCCGGTACGCGCGCGCGCCGGCGTCACGCGCTCGCACGCCGGTACGCGTACGCGCTCGCGCTGCGGTACGCGCTCGCGCCGGCGCGCATGAGCGGCCCGACCCTCAGCCTGCCGGAGCCTCCGCCGCCGGCCGCAGACGAAACGCAGGGCCCGGCGCCCAGCCGTTCGGCCGGGGTCCCGTACTTCAGGATCAGCTCGGTGATTGCTCGCGCCCTCGCCGTGCCGTCCAGCTCCTCCGCGAGGCAGGTTGTCCGGCGCGTCCCCGACCCGGGCGACGCACCTCGGCTCCTTCCGCAGATTGGCGGCCCAGTGGGCGCCCGGGTCGCCGGCAGCGATGAGCAGCGAGCCGTCCGGCTCTTCCACGAACCCGACGGCCGCGACGACCGTGCGCCCGCTCTTCCGGCCGCGGGTCTCGATCGCGACGGCTTTCTCCCAGCCGACGAGCTGTTCGAGATAGGGGTCGCGGGCCACGGCAAGCGCGGGCCCTACCGGCCGCGGAGCTGCCAGGACTTGCCTTCCGTCGCGACCGACGGCGCGTAGACGATCTCGACTCCCTGCATCTCGCGCAGGGTCCGCGCGCCGAGCGCGGCCATCGACTGGCGCAACGCGCCGACCAGGTTCTGCGTGCCGTCCGTGACATGCGAGGGGCCGAAGAGGATCAGCTCCATCGGCCCAACCGTCCCGACCCTGATCCGGGTGCCGCGCGGAAGCACCGGTGACGGAGCCGCCATCCCCCAGTTCGTGCCGCGACCGGGCGCCTCGTCGGCGCGCGCCAGTGGGGTCCCGAGCATGACCGCATCGGCGCCTGCCGCGATCGCCTTGGCGATGTCGCCGCCCCGCTTCATCCCGCCGTCCGCGACCACCGGGACCCGGCGCCCGGTTTCGGCGAAGAAGGCGTCTCGAGCGGCCGCCACGTCGCTCACGGCGGTCACCTGGGGGACGCCGATCCCCAGCACCTCGCGCGTCGTGCAGGCTGCGCCCGGGCCGACACCCACGAAAATCGCCGCGGCGCCCTGCTCCAGGAGCGCGAAGGCGGCGTCCGCGTTCGTCGTGTTCCCGACCGCAACCGGGATTGGCATGAGGCGGATGAAACCGGCAAGGCTCAGCGGCTCGTACGCGGTCGCGAGGTGGCGCGCCGACGAGACCTGCGACTGGACCAGGAACAGGTCCGCGCCGCGCTCCGCGCACGCCGGCCCGAACCGGCGCGCCGCGCCCGGGGTCGCCGACACGGCCGCCTTCGAGCCGGCAGCGTGGATCTCCGCGATTCGGCGCGCGATCAGCTCGTCGCGGATCGGGGCCGCGTACGCCTCGGCGAGCACGGCCTGGACCTCCGCGTCGGCCGCCGAGGCGATCCGCTCGAGGACCGGGGCGGGATCCTCGTAGCGCGTCTGAACGCCTTCGAGGTTCAGGAACCCGAGCCCGCCGAGACCGGCCAGCGCTCCGGCGCTCCGCGCGTCGACCACGGCGTCCATCGCGGCGGCCAGCACCGGGATCGCGAGCTTGATCCCGCAGAATTCCTGGGCGACGACGACATCGTCCGGCTCGACCGTCTCGGTCCCGGGCGCCAACGAGACGTCATCGAAGCCGTAGGTCGGGCGAATCGAGTCGACCTTCGAGCGGAACGCGCGACGGGCAGCCGGGGCGGACGTGAGGTTCTGGTCGAGCAACTCCGGCCTCCTGGGGCGCCGTGCGGCGGGGGTTGCGTGGCATTCTACCGCGCGCGCGAGCCTGGGCCGGCGCGGCCACGGCGCGGCCGCCGCGCAACTGCGCCCGACGCCGCGTGTGGGCGCCGCGTGTGGGCACGGCGCGTCAACGCCGCCTGCCAACGCCGCCTGTCAACGCCGCCTGTCGACGGCAACACGTTTGGGTGGCGAGGGCACCGGTCGAGGCCGTCCGGGGTGGGATGATGCGACGATCATCCGTTCGCTAAGTTCGCGGTGAACCCCTCGCCGTAGCCTCCGGGCCATGAACAGCTCGCGGATCGGGCGGGGCATGCGGGCGATCCGGATTTGGACGAACCTGACCCAGCAGGTGGTCGCAACACGGGCGAGCGTGCCACGCGGAGTCGTCGCCAGCCTCGAACGCGGTGACATCGGGCGGCGTGCGAGTGGAACAGCTCCTGGCCGTCGCCGCCACGCTGCGCGCGGACGTCGAGCTCCTCCTCCGCTGGAACGGCGCGGACCTGGACCGCCTCCTGAACGCCGGACACTCGGCGATGCACGAGCTCGTCGTCGGCATCCTCGCCACGGCCGGATGGGCAGCTGTGCCGGAACGGTCCTTCTCGATCTGGGGCGAACGTGGAGTGATCGATCTCCTGGCCTGGCATGCGGCGACTCGGTCACTGCTCGTGGTCGAGCTGAAGACCGAGATCGTCGATGTACAGCGGTTGATCGGGACGGTCGACCGCTACCGCCGGCTCGCCCCGGAGGTCGCTCGCGAGCTCGGATGGGTGCCCGTCACCGTGAGCACCTGGGTCGCCGTCGCCGAGAGCCCGACGAATCGCCGCCGGCTCGCCGAGCACGTCCGCGTCCTGCGAGCGGCTTTTCCGTCCGACGGGCGCTCGATCCGCGGCTGGCTGCGGAGTCCAGCCGGCTCGCTCCACGCGCTGTCGTTCCTATCAGATGCTCGTGTTGCGAACCGTACGGCAGCTCGGTCGTCGCGCCACCGCGTGCGGGCTGCAGGCCGGACCGCCACGAGGCCCGCGACCACGGCGGCATCCGATCACCTGGCTGATGAGACGAGCATTTGATCGTGATTGCGGCGCATTGGAAGGCGCGGCTCCGGTCGGGGCGATCGCCGAGCCGACGTACGGCTCGCCACGCATGCAGTTGAGAGGATGCGGGTCTGGCCGGGGGCGAAGGAGCCACCCGCCCAGGTCGCGGCGGCCGGTTCGTGACGTGCCACGGCACGAACCAGACGCCCGGGCGAACCGTGGCCGGACGCCCGAGCGCTGGCCGGACGCCGGACCGCGCCGGCACCTCCGTCACCCCCCGCGAGGCGGCCGCGCGATCCTGTGCCCGTCGAGCGTCAGCTCGAACCAGGGCGCCGCGGCCGCGTCGGTCAACGTGGCGAGGATCCGCCGGATCGTCGCCGCGTACGAGGGCCAGACGACCAGGCCGAGCGCCTCCTCCGCCGCCACCCACCGAGCGTCGTCATGCTCGTGGGAGAGCCGCGCGAGCGCGTCCGGCCGGACCCGGACCGCGAACGCGGCGCCGGTCACGATGCCGTCCGAGCCCTCGTCGTAGAACTGGGTGGCCTGGTCCAGGTCGTAGAACGCCTCGACCTCCGCCGGGCCAAAGCCAACCTCTTCGGAGACCTCTCGGAGGGCCGCCATCGGCACGCGCTCGCCCGGCTCGATCCCGCCGGTGACACATTGCCAGAGCCCCGGGAAGATCCGGCTGGGTGATCGTCGGACCAGCAGAAGCTCGACCTGGCCGGACGCCTGACGGCGAAAGACCCAGCACTCGACGAGGTCCGGGCGGAACGGGCTCATGCGACTGGCAGGGTCCAGGTCGCGACCGCGCGGAGGGTCCGGTGCCGCGCGCCGGCGTCGTTCCGGCGGGCCGAGCGGGCGGCGCATGGCGACGCTCAGATCCGCTCGAAGCGTTCCACGGGCATCACGAAGACCGTGGCGCCGCCCACCTCGACCTCCAGCGGATACGGCAGGAAGAACTCGCCCGGCTCCATGATCGGAGGCATCGGGTTCACGAGCTGCGTTCGCGAGTGGCAGTTCTCGCGGATGACGGCGAGGGCTGCGTCCACCTGGTCGTCCTCGACCCCGAGGATGACGGTGGCGTTCGACTGCTTGAGAAACCCGCCGGAGCTGTGCAGCCGCGTCGCCCGAAACTCGCGCTCCAGCAGCCCGTCGACCAGGTGGCCGGCATCCTCCGTGTGGACGATCGCGACGAGGAGCTTCACGAGCCGGAGTATAGGCGGCGGTCGTCGCACGGCGAGGGACCGGAGTCCCGGCACGGCGACGGACCGGTCCCGGCACGGCGACGACCGGTCCCGGACCGATGGCGCCTCCGGTCGTGTGCCTTCCATTCCGTTCGACGGCGCGTATCATCGCGGCAGCGCTGACCCGGATGGCCAGCCGCCTCCTGGCCCGCCGCCCAAACCACACGTGGAGGCCTCGTGCGCGACCTCGCTTCCGCCGGCGCTGCCGGCATGCTTGCAGCGGCGATCCGGGCGATCGCGCGCAGCCCGAGCCTCGATGAAGCTCTCGACGCCGTCCTCCAGGCTGTCGCGGACGACCTGGGGGCGGATCGCGCGCTTGTCGTCGCCACGGACGAGGGCTCCTCGCGACGACGCGTCCTGCGCAGCCTCGGGTTCGCGGAGGATCAGGTCGCGGCCGTCGAGTCCGACACGATCCGACGCGGGCGATCTGCTCGCCGTGGCCGCGGACGGAGCGGCGGAGCATGGACGCGGCGGCAAGCGGCGAGCGCGGCGAGGGCGGCTCCCACCCCGCGACGCTCGTCGACCGGCTTGGCCTGGCGCAGCTCCGCGCCTGGCCGCTCGTCGTGGCACACGGCGGAATCGAGCAGGTCGTTGGCGTGCTCGGCGTCGGCTGGACCGCGAAGGCGCAGACGACTCCCGGGACACCGGGGCTCGTCGAGGCCCTGGCCGACCTCGCCGCACTCGCCCTCGATCGAGCCCACCTGGCCTCGGGGATGGCCGAGCGCGCGGAGTGGCTCGAGCGCCTTGCCCACATCGACCCGCTGACGGGGCTCGCGAACCGGCGAACCTTCGACCGCGTCCTCGAGCTCGAGGTGGCACGTGCCATTCGCCAGCAGAGCGAGGTCGCCGTCGCCGTCTTCGACGTGGACTCGTTCCGGGAGGCAAACGAGGCGGCCGGGCGCGCGGCCGGCGACGACATCCTGCGGGCCGTCGCGGCGGTGCTCGCCGAGCAGGTGCGGCTCGTGGACACCGTGGCCAGGATCGGCGGCGACGAGTTCATCGTGGTCGCGCCCGGGACCGGAGGGCTGGCCGTCGCGGACCGGGTGATCCGCGCCATCCAGGCGCTGCCGACCGTCGGCGGCCGCGCGATCTCCGTATCGGCCGGCGTCGCCCGGTTCCCCGTGGACGCGGGCAGCGTCGAGGAGCTCCTGGCCGGCGCGCTCGACGCGCTCGAACGCGCGCGTGCCGGTGGACGCGGCGCGGTCGCGAGCGCTCCAGCCGCAGCGAGCGCCCCAGCGGCGGGCTGACGGTCGGCTACCTCGCCGAGGCGCGGCCCCAGGCCGGGCATGTCGAGGAGCACGCCCCACAGCGCGGCGAACACATCGTCCGCCGGCGCGGTGCCGTCGACGACGACCCATCGCGCGGGGTCCGCGGCCGCGAACGACAGGTAGCCAGCGCGGACGCGCTCGTGGAAGGCGCGGTCGAAGTGCGCCTCCCAGCGCGTTGTCTCGGCCGCCGTCTTGCGGGCCAGCCCGACCTCGACGGGCACGTCGATGAGGATGGTCCGATCGGGAGCAGCCCGCCCGTGGCGAATTCCACCACGGGACGCAGCTCGTCGAGGGGGAGCTCGCTCCCGCAGCCCTGGTAGGCAAGCGTCGAATCCGCATAGCGGTCTGAGATCACCAGGGCACCCCGGCGCAACGCCGGACGGATGACCTCGTCGAGGAGCTGCGCGCGAGCGGCGTTGAACAGGAGCGCGTCGGTCCGCCGCGCGAGCCGGACGCCGACCGGTCCGGCATCGTTGAGGATGGCCCGGATCCGCTCGCCGCCCGCCGTCCCGCCCGGCTCGCGCACGAGCACCACGTCCTGGCCGGTGGCGGCAGCCGCGGCACGCAGCCGCTCGGACTGGGCAGACTTGCCGCTGCCGTCAGGACCCTCCAGGGTGACGAACCAGCCCCGCGTTGCTTGCCCCGGCACCTCGACGTCGGCCACCGCCGGAGTGTACCCGGGCGGGCGCGCGATCAAGCGGCGGGGCCGAGCGCAGCTGGCCGGCTCCCGGTCAGGCGCCCGTCAGGCGACCGGGCCGAGTGCAGCTGGCCGGCTCCCGGTCAGGCGCCCGTCAGGCGGCGGGGCCGAGCGCAGTTGGCCGGCGCCCGGTCAGGCGATCGGTCAGGCGGCGGGGCCGAGCGCAGCATGCCGGCGCCCGGTCAGGCGCCCGGGCCGAGCGCAGCGGGCACGCCTGATGCGCCAGGGGCGCCGGTCATGCGATCGGCGCGCGTCGGCTCCAGCGGGCGGCGATGCCGTCGACGAACGCGTCCAGCCGGGCGCCGGCCACGAACGCGAGCGCGACCAACAGGATGCCAGCCCAAAGGCCAAGCATCAGGCCCGTGCCGATCAGGATCACCGCCAGCAGGGCCACGTCCCGGCGCACGGCCAGCATCGCGGGGAGCAGGAACAGGGCTCCGTAGGAGCGCAGCGACGGGGCTCCCAGGACGAGGAGCAGGCCGGCGGCCGCCCCGAGCCGCCGCGATGGGACCGCGAGCACGAGGAGGACGGTGACCCCGGTCGCGACCGGGGACAGAAGCCCGGGCAGCAGCTGGACGAGCGACGATCCGCGCAGTGCCCAGGCCGGGTCGTTCGCCCGTCCGAGCTGGGCGACCCACGCCTGCCAGGTGTCGGCGCCGACCAAGGGCAGCGTGGCAAGCGCCAGCGCAGCCATTGCCAGCAGGCCGGCGGACGCGGCCCACGGCCGTCGACGCAGCAGCGCGACCCAGCCGTGCGGCTGGGTCAGCTTGAGCGCGGGCGTGACCGCCGCGAGCACCCCATCGATGATCGCCGGGCGTCCGGCGGCGAGCGGATCGCGCGGCGTGGGCGACCACGCACTTGCCGGCCGGTCGAAGAACACGGCCACGAACGCCGCCACGAGGACTACCTGCGCGTTGCCCCCCACCAGGCCCTCCGAGAACGGGACCCAACCCAGGGCGACCGGCACGGCACGCCACGGTGCGCCGAGCCGGCGCAGGAGGAAGATCGCCGCGCCGACCGTCGCCGCGAGCCACGCCACATCCACGATCGCGCGCGGCACGGCGAGGAGCGGGGCGAGCAGCGGCAGCACCGGCGGCGGGTAGAGGAACGGGAGGCCATAGCCCGCCGGTGCGTTGAAGCTCGAGGCGAGGTATGGCTCGCCTCCGTGGACCCAACGCTCGGCCGCCCGGAGCGGGATCTCCAGGTCCACCATCACCGGGTGGGTGAGCAGGACGAGCACGCCGCCGACGACGGCGACGAGGCTGCCCAGGATCTCGAGCACCCGGACTGGCGTGAGGCGGCGTGCGTCGACCACCGCGCCACTGTAGACGCGTCCGGCCGGCGCGGTCCGCATCCGGCAGCCGCGTCCGGGTCAGCCCGCGTCCGGCAGCCGCGTCCGGTCGCCCGTGGTCGGCAACCTCGTCCTCGCCGGCGGTGGGCAGCCGCGTCCGGTCGCCCGCGGCGGCCCCGAGACTCCTGCTACCGTTCCGGGATGCGCGAGATCACTGACCGGGCGCTCGACACCGCCCGAGCCCGGGGAGCGACGTACGCCGACGTGCGGGTCGTCCGGCGCCTCGAAGAGTCGATCGACGTCAAGAGCGGGACGCTGGCCGGCGTCTCGGTCGACGAGAGCGAGGGATTCGGGGTCCGCGTCCTCGTCGACGGGGCGTGGGGCTTCGCGGCCAGCCACGTCCTCACGACCGCCGAGGCGGACCGAGTCGCGGCCCAGGCCGTCCGGATCGCTCGCGCGTCCGCCACCGCGATCCGGCGGCCCGTTGTGCTCGACGGCCGGCCACCGGCCCATGGTCGATTCGAGACGCCGGTGGCAGAAGATCCGTTCAGCGTCCCGCTTGAGGCCAAGATCGGCGACCTGCTCGCCGCGGACGCGGCGATGCGGCGGGTCGACGGGATCGCGTTCACCGACTCCACCTACGGCGCCCAGCGCGAATGGAAGACGTTCGCGGCGACCGACGGCAGCTACACCGAGCAGGTCATCACGCACGTCGGCTCCGGCATCGAGGCGAACGCGGTGGACGGCGACGAGCTGCAGCGCCGCAGCTTCCCGGATTCGGGCGGCGGCTGGCAGGGTGCCGGCTACGAGCACGTCCGTGCGCTGGGGCTGGCCGCCAACGCGGAGCGCGTGGCGACCGAGGCGGTGCAGCTCCTGTCCGCGCCGAAGCTGCCTCCGGGGCGCCGGACGATCGTCCTCCACCCGTCACAGCTCTATCTCCAGATCCACGAGAGCTGCGGCCATCCAACGGAGCTGGACCGGGTCTATGGCACCGAGGCCAGCTACGCCGGGACCAGCTTCCTGACCACCGACAAGCTCGACGGCGGGCTTCCGGTACGGGTCCGACCTGGTCGACATCGTGGCCGACGCGACCGCGCCGGGCGGCATGGGCACCTTCGGGTGGGACGACGAGGGCGTGGCCGCCCAATCGGTCCCGCTGATCACGGCCGGGCGTCTCACCGGGTACCTCAGCAGCCGCGAGACCGGCCCGCGGATCGGGCGCGACTCCGGTGGCGCGATGCGAGCCGACGGCTGGAACCGGATCCCGCTGATCCGGATGACGAACATCAACCTGCTGCCCAAGCCCGGCATGAGCTTCGAGCAGATCATCGCCGACACGGACGACGGCCTGCTGCTCGCCCACAATCGGAGCTGGTCGATCGACGACCGGCGCCTGAACTTCCAGTTCGCCACCGAGCTCGCGTACGAGATCAAGGGCGGCAAGGTGGGCGGGCTCTATCGAAACGCCACCTACACCGGCATCACGCCCGAGTTCTGGGGGAGCTGCGACGCCGTCGGGGATGAATCGAGCTACGTCATGCTCGGAACCCCGAACTGCGGCAAGGGCGAGCCGCCGCAGACCGGCCACGTCGGCCATGCCTGCTCGGGCGCCCGGTTCCGCAACGTCAAGGTCGGAGTCATGAAGTGAGCGCGGTCGAGATGCGGACCGGCGGGACGCCGGCGGAACGGCTCGCGATCGCGGAGGTCGTCCTCCGCCATGCCGAGGCGGCCGGGGCGGCCGAGGCCGAGGTCCTCGTGATGGCCGAGGATGCCGCGCTCACGCGCTTCGCCAACTCCGAGATCCACCAGAACGTGGCCGAGGCGAACGTCCGGGTCAACCTCCGCTTCGTGCGTGGCAAGCGGGTCGGTGTCGCGACCACCGGCCGAACCGATCCGGATGCCCTCCTCCGGCTGGCGGACACGGCAGGGCGGATCTGCGACCTGGTGGAGGAGACGCCCGACTGGATGGGGCTGCCGGAGGCCGGCCCGATCCGCCTCGTGGATGGTGCGTTTGCCGACGGCACGGCCTCCGCTACCCCCGAGCTGCGCGCCGAGGGAGTACGTGCCGTGATCGCAGCCGCGGACGCGGCCGGCGTCACCGCCTACGGCTCGTTCGCCACGAACGTGGAGACCGTTGCCGTGGCGAACTCGCGCGGGATCCGGGCCGCCGAGGCGCGGACCGCCAGCCAGCTCATCACGGTTGCCATGGGTCCGGACGACGGCACCGGCTACGCGGAGGCGGCCGCTGTCGACGCCACCTCCATCGACGCGGCCGCGCTGGGGCGCGAGGCGGCCGAAACCGCCCGGCGATCGGCGCGGCCGGTCGCGCTGGAGCCCGGCGACTACCCGGTTGTGCTCGCCGAGTACGCGGTCACGGACATCCTTGACATGCTGGGATACCTGGGCTTCAGCGCGCTCGCAGTCGAGGAGGGTCGCTCCTTCTTCGAGCCGGAGAGGCGGATCGGGAGCGAGCTGGTCACGATCCGCGACGACGCCCGTGACCCGGCCGGCCTGCCCGCGTTGTTCGACTACGAGGGCGTCGGCATGCGAGCCGGTGACGCTCGTGGACGGCGGCGTCTGCCGGGATGTCGTCTGGGACAGCGCGACGGCCGCGCGCGCGGGGCGCCGTTCTTCCGGCCATGGGCTGCCTGCGCCCAACCCGTACGGCCCGTTCCCCATCCACGCCCAGATGTCCGCCGGGACGACGGCGCGCGCCGATCTCGTGAAGGGCCTGAAGCGCGGGCTCTACGTGACGCGCTTCCACTACACGAACCCGGTCCATCCGAAGCTCGCCGTGATCACGGGCATGACCCGCGACGGCACCTTTCTCGTCGAGGACGGCGAGATCGTCGGGCCGGTCCGGAACCTCCGCTACACGATGTCCTACCTCGACGCCCTCGCGGCGGTGGAGGCAGTGAGCAGCGAGCGGCGACTTCTGAAGGGCTTCCTGGGCGGCGTCCTGGTGCCCGCGGTTCGGCTGGGCAGCTGGCGCTTCACGGGGACGACGGGCACCGACTGACCTCCGATGCACGACCGCGACCCGAGGAATCCACCCCTACATCCCGAACGCCATCCCGGACGTCCGGTCCGAGATGCTCGCGACCATCGGGGCGGCGTCCATCGACGACCTGTACGCGGACATCCCACCGTCGCTTCGGCTCGGCCGGCCGCTGGACCTCCCGGCGCCGCTGCGGTCCGAGGCGGAGCTGGCCCGGCACGTGGAGGGCGCTGCTCGACCGCAACACCTCCACCCGCGAGGTCCTGAGCTTCCTCGGCGCGGGCTGCTACCCGCACCACGTCCCGGCGGTCTGCGACGAGATCAACGGCCGGGCCGAGTTCCTGACCGCCTACGCCGGCGATCCGTACGAGGACCACGGCCGCTTCCAGGCGCTGTTCGAGTACGCCTCGATGATGGGCGAGCTCCTGGAGATGGACGTCGTGAACGTGCCGACCTACGACGGGTTCCAGGCCGCCGCGACGGCGCTCCGCATGGCCGGCCGGCATCACGGGCCGGCCGCCGGGTGCTGATCCCCGCGCTCGATGAGCCGCGACAAGCGGTCGCGGATCCTCGACTACGTCACCCCGGACCTCGCGGTCGACGAGATCGCGATGCGACCGCGCGACGTCCCTGCTGGACCTCGGCGCGCTGGAGGCGGCACTCGCCCCCGACGTCGCCGCGGTCCTCGTCGAGAACCCCACCTTCCTCGGCAGCGTGGAGACGCAGCTCGCCCGAGATCGTGCGGCTGGCCCACGCGGCGGGCGCGCTGGTCGATCGTGCAGCGTGGACCCGTCGACGCTCGGCGTCCTGGCGCCGCCCGCCGCCTGGGGCGCGGACATCGCCTGCGGCGACATCCAGCCGCTGGGCATGCACCAGCAGTTCGGCGGCGGCCACGGCGGCTTCATCGCCACCCAGGACGACCCCCGGTTCGTGGCCGAGTTCCCGTCGCGCCTGTTCGGCATCGCCCCGACGTGCGTCCCCGGCGAGTACGGCTTCGGCGACGTGGCCTACGAGCGGACCTCATTCGCGCGTCCGCGAGGAGGGCAAGGAGTGGGTCGGGCACGGCCGCGGCGCTGTGGGGGATCACGGCCGGCGTCTACCTCGCCCTGATGGGCCCGCAGGGGATGCGCGAGCTGGGCGAGACGATGATGGCCCGCACGCGCTACGCGATGACCCGGCTCGCGCGCGATCCCCGGCCTCCGCGTCCCGTTCGCCGGACAGCACCACGTCAAGGAGTTCGTGCTGGACTTGACCGGCATCCGGGCGAACCGTCGCGGCGGTCATCGGCGGCGCTCCGCGAACGCGGCATCTTCCTCGGCGCGGACCTCACGCGCGAGTTCCCTGGCTCGGACAGAGCGCCCTCGTCTGCGTCACGGAGGTCCACACCCAGGCCGACATCGACCGGCTCGCCGCCGAGCTCGCGGAAGCCGTCCGATGACGACCCTGGGCGATCCGCCGACTCCGAGCGCGCGGCCTCCCGATCGCGCCGAAGCCGACGCCCAGGCGGTTCCACCAGGCGCGCTGGGACGAGCCGATCATCTTCGAGCTGTCCGTGCCCGGGCGCCCGCGGCGATCCTCCCGCCTGCGACCGAGCCGGCGATCACGCGCGGTCGTCGGCAACCCGGCCGCCGCGCTGCCCGCCGGCGATCCGCCGCGAGCGGCCGCCCGCGCTCCCGGAGCTCAGCCAGGTCCACGTCGCTGCGCCACTACGACCGGCTCTCGCAGGAGACGCTCGGCGCCGACCTCAACGTCGACGTCGGGCCAGGGCACCTGCACGATGAAGTACTCGCCGAAGGTCAACGACCAGCTGGTCCGGAGCCCGAGGCTCGCCGACCTCCACCCGCTCCAGGACCCGGCGACCGTCCAGGGCGTCCTCGAGATCATGTGGCGCCTGGAGCGGTTCCTCGCCGAGATCTCGGGCATGGACCGCGTCTCCTCCAGCCCGGCGCCGGGCTCCGCCGCGATCTGGGCCAACGTCTCGATGATCCGCGCCTACCACGCAGCCCGCGGCGAGGGTCGACGCCCGGCGCGCCGCGACGAAGTCATCACGACGATCTTCAGCCACCCCTCGAACGCCGCCTGCGCGAAGGTCGCCGGCTACCGGGTCATCACGCTCTACCCGGACGCGGACGGCTACCCGGACCTCGACGCGCTGCGGGCGGCGGTCTCGGAGCGGACCGCGGCGCTCCTCATCACGAACCCCGAGGACACCGGGCATCTTCAACCCGCGGATCGAGGAGTTCGTCCGGGTCGTCCACGAGGCCGGCGGCCTGGCCTCGTACGACCAGGCGAACGCGAACGGGATCCTCGGCATCACCCGGGCCGGCGACGCCGGCTTCGACCTCTGCCACTTCAACCTGCACAAGACGTTCTCGACCCCGCACGGCTGCGGGGGGCCGGCCGCCGGGGCCTGCGGCGTGACGGCGGAGCTCGCGCCGTTCCTGCCGCGCCCGACGGTCGAGCGCGACGGCGACCGCTACCGCCTCGACGACGACCGGCCCGACTCGATCGGCAAGGTCCGCCCGTGGTACGGCGTCGCCCCGAACCTGGTGCGCGCCTACGCCTGGATCATGAGCCTGGGCGCCGACGGCCTGCGCGAGGTCGCCGAGACGGCGGTCCTGAACAACAACTACCTGCATGGCGAAGGTGCTCGAGATCCGCGGCGTGTCGGCGCCGTACGCGGCCGGGCCGTCGCCGGATCGAGCAGGTCCGCTACAGCTGGGAGCAGCTGGCCCGGGAGACCGGCGTCACCACGGACGACCTCGGGCCGGCGAGTCGCCGACTTCGGGACCCACTACTGGACCAGCCACCACCCGTTCGTCGTTCCCGAGCCGATGACGCTGGAGCCGACCGAGTCGTACTCGCGGGCCGACCTCGACGAGTACGCCGCGATCCTGCGCCCAGGTCGCCGGCGAGGCGTACGCGGACCCGGAGCGTGGTCCGCACGCGCGCCCCACGCCAGCACGATCCACCGGATCGACCAGGCGGCGCTGGACGACCCCGCTCCTGGGCGGTCACCTGGCGCGCCTACCGGCGCAAGCACCCCGGGTCGCACCCGGACGCGAAGGCATGACCCGCGACCGAACCGGATGACCACGTCGACGCGGCCGGGACCCCGTCCGCGGTGGATTGTGGGAGAGTGGCAGCGGCGCACGGCAGGCGGTCGGGCGGCAGGAGGACCGGGTTCGATGGCGAAGATCGGCTACGCGGCGATGCTGGAACAGTTCCACCCCACGGACCTGCTCGAGTGGTGTCCCGCCGCGGAAGAGGCGGGCTTCTCCGCCGGCTTCATGGTCTCCGAGCATATCCAGCCGTGGACGCCGCAACAGGGCCAGGCCGCGTTCGCCTGGGCGTTCATGGGCGCGCTCGGACAGCGCACCAGCCTGCGGTTCGGGACCGCGGTGACCTGCCCTGGCTTCCGCAACCACCCGGCCGTGATCGCGCACGCGGCCGCGACGCTCGGCGCCATGTACCCGGGAAGGTTCTGGCTCGGCCTCGGGGCCGGCGAAGCGCTCAACGAGCACGTGATCGGCGGCCAGTGGCCGGAGATCGGCGTCCGCAGCGCCATGCTGTTCGAGGCGATCGAGGTCATCAACCGGCTCTTCGGTGGGGAGGTCGTGCGACACCGCGGGGAGCACTTCAGGCTGGAGTCGCTGCGTCTCTACACGCGCCCGGAGACGCCCGTCCCGGTCTACGTCGCCACCGCCGGCCCGATCAACGCGAAGAAGACCGGCCGGCTGGCGGACGGCATGATCACGGTCGGTGCCGCCGACGAGAAGATCGGGATGCTCTGGGGGAAGTTCGACGAGGGCGCCCGCGAGGCCGGCAAGGACCCGGCCGGCATGCCGAAGCTCCTCCAGGTCCACGTCAGCTGGGCGCGGACCGAGCAGGAAGCGCTCGACAACGCGATGCGCGAGTGGCCGAACGGCGGCATGCCCTTCCCGAAGCAGGACATCCGCAACCCGGAGGACTTCGCCGCGATGGCGAAGCTCGTGCGGCCCGAGGACTTCCGCAATCGCGTCCTGATCTCGTCGGACCTGGCGGTCCACGCCGCGAGCCTCCAGCATTACGTGGACATGGGCTTCGACGAGATCCACGTCCACAACGTGGGCCGCAACCAGGCCGAGTTCATCACGGCGTTCGGCGCGGAGGTCCTGCCGGCCCTGCGCCTGGGCTGAAGGAGGGAATCCGATGCGTCCGTCGGCTGTCCCGGCGACCAGCAGCGTCGCGTTCGAGCACCCCGCCGATCGCACTGCCGAGCTCCGCGGTCGTCCTGGCGAGGTCCGGTTCCTGGAGGTCGCGGCCGTCCGGGCCGTGATGGTGGACGGCACGGGCCAGCCCGGCGACGCCACCTTCGGGGCCCGGATGCCGGGTCTGTACGCCACCGCGTACGGGCTCCATTTCGCGCTGAAGCGGCGGGGCGTCGACGTCAGGGTCGGGATGCTGGAGGGGCTCTACTGGATGGCGGACGGGTCGACGGACTTCGACGCGATCCTCGGGCCGAACCGGGACACCTGGCGCTGGACGCTCTTCATCGCGCTGCCCGGCGAGGCGACGGAGGCGGAGCTCAGCGCCGCGCTCGCAAGACGGGCGGGCGAAGATGCCACCCGAGCTGTCGGCCGACCTTCGGCTCGAGACCTTCGAGGAGGGCACGGTCGCCCAGGTCCTCTATCTCGGCGCGTACTCCGAGGAACGCGCCCGCGATCGAAGCGGCTCCACGCCGCGATTGCAGCGGCGGGTCTCCGGCCGCACGGACGACACCATGAGCTGTACCTCGGCGACCCGAGGCGGTCGAAACCGGAGCGGCTCCGGACGCTGATCCGACAGCCGGTCGCGCCGGCCTGACGGACGGCACACGACCCCTCCGGCGGTCCGGGCGCTGGACGCAGCCTGCTGCCCTGCAACGCCGAGCGTGATCGGCGGCCACAACCCGTTCTTCCCGAAATACGCACCTCATTCGTGTTACGCGCATCCCGGGACCGTGACGGGCGCCTGGGACCGCCTGGGCAGGGCAACTCCACGCTCGAGGAAGCAGCCGCGGTGCCCGGCCCACGCGCCGGGATCGGCGCAATGGCGCGTACCACGAATGGGACGCGTATCTCGGAGATTCCCGGCCGTCCGGCGGCGCCCGGTCCGGCGGCGCCCGGCCCGGCGGCGCTGGGGCGCCGGCCTGGGCCGCCGCGCCTCGCTCTCGGCGATATCCGCGCCTGGCGATCGTCGCGTTCCCCGCCTCAGATCCCCAGGAATCGCTCCACGACCCGGTACCGCCAGACGGCGTGCAGCGCGGCCGCCCACGCCGCGACCGCGACCAGCACGATGACCAGCTCGGCGGGGCCGAGCGGACGGAGCGAGAAGACGGCGCGCCCGGCCGGCGTGGCCAGCAGCAGCAGGTAGAGCGCCGCGAGCGCTGCTGCCAGGATTGTCGGCCGCCGGTCGAGGGAGCGGGGCTCGATGACGGCCAGCCGCCCGACCGGCGGCTCCACGAACACGACCAGCATGAGCCCGGCCAGCACGAGGAACGACGTCAGCGACGACTGGGCGATGGAGACGGCCGCGTCCAGCGTGGCGGGCGCAACCGACCCGCGGCCGGCGATGGCGCCGAGCCCGCCGAGCTGCAGGACGATCACGCCGAACAGGACCGCCAAACCGCCGAGGCTCGAGAGGACCGCGGCCGGCACCACGAATCGGGCCAGGGTGCGGGCCAGCGACTGCGGGTCCCGGGCGCCCGGCTGCGCCCAGAGCGCCAGCAGAACGGTCGGGATCCCAACCGTGAACAGCGTCAGCACCGAGCCGTTGCGCAGCTCGATCGGGAAGATGCCGATCACCAGCGACGTCACGATCAGGAGGGCGAGAGTCGCGATCCGGCTCAGGAACAGCCGCAGGATGTCCTGCATCCCGTTCCGGATCCGCTGGCCCTCCTCCACGGCCGGCGCGAGCGAGGCGAACGAGTCGTTGGTGAGCACGATGTCGGCGACGCCGCGGGCCGCCTGGCTCCCGCCCTGCATCGCGATGCCCAGGTTCGCCTTCTTCAGCGACAGCACGTCGTTGACCCCGTCCCCGATCATCGCCACGTAGCGCCCCCGGGACCGCAGCGCATCCACCAGGCGCTCCTTCTGGGCCGGCGTGATGCGCCCGAACACCGCCGTCTCGAGCGCCGACCGCGGCGAGCTGCCCATCGTCCATCGCCTCGAGCGCGGGCCCGGCGACCGATCGGAGGTCCGGGCCCAGGCCCGCCTGGAGAGCCAGCGCGGCCACCGTCTCCGGGTCGTCGCCGGAGATCACCTTACGGTCACCCCGGCCGCGGCGAACCGAGCCAGTGTCGCGGCGGCGTCCGGCCGCAGCTCATCTCGCAGGACGACCAGGCCCAGGGCCGCATCCCGTCGGGAAGCGTCGGTGCACCGTCGCCGCCGCCCAGGCCGTCGGGGTCCGGGTGCACGGCGACCACCAGGACCCGGCAGACCACGGCGCGTGTACGGCTCCATCCTGGCACGGAGCTTCGCCCACCCCGCCGCATCCTCCACCCCGCCGTCGAGCGCGGGCCGGAGGAACTCGGCCGCGCCGAGCGCCACGACCCCGGCCGGGGCAGCCTCGGCCGGCCGCAGGTTGCCTGCCGGCGCGGCTGCCGGCGCGAAGGCGACCGCGCTCCACTTCCGGGCCGACGAGAAAGGCACGTCGCGGGCCAGCGGCCGGGCGGTCCCCGGGCACGCGGCCGCGATCGCCTCGGCCGTCCGGTTGCGGACCGCGGCGCTCGCCACGACGTCACCGAGGAGGGCGCGCAGGGCGGCTTCGCTGCCGGCCGAGCGGGACGATCTCCTCGACGGCCAGCTCGTTGGCGGTGAGCGTGCCGGTCTTGTCCAGGCACAGGACGTCGACGTGGCTCAGCGACTCGATCGCGTTCGCCTGCTGGACCAGCGCCCCGAAGCGGACGATGCGCACGGCCCCCAGCGCATAGGCGATCGCGATCGAGACGAACAGCCCGTTCGGGACCAGCCCCACCAGGAGCGCCGCCTCGCCGACCGTGCGTCCGGCCGCCACGAGCTTGAGCACGTTGTTGAAGATCAGCACGATCTCCAGGTAGACGACCACCCCGAGGGCGATCCGGACCACGAGGTTGATCTCCGCCTGGAGCGGGGTGAGGACCCGTCGGAAGGTCCGGGCACCCGCCGTGATCCGGTTGGCCAGGCTGTCCGCCCCGACCGCCGTCACGACGAACCGGCCGCCGCCGCTGACCACGAAGCTGCCCGAGTAGACGCCATCGCCTGGGCGCTTTGGGACGAGGTCGGATTCTCCGGTCAGCTGCGACTCGTCGGCCTCCAGGCGACCTTCCGTCGATCCGGCCGTCGAGGACCACCTGGTCCCCTGCACCCACCCGCAGGAGGTCCCCCACGACGAGCTCCCCCGGCCCGACGGCACGCTCGACGCCGTCGCGGATCAGGGCCGCCGTGGGGCGCGTCAGGAGCGCGATCCGGTCCAGCATCCGCTTTGCCCGCACCTCCTGGACGACGCTCACGGCAATGTTCACGGCGATGACCGCGAGGGAAACCAGCGCGTCCGCCGGGCGGCCGAACAGCGTCAGCAGGAACCCGAGCGCGAAGATCACGCTGTTGATGAACGTGAAGACGTTCTCCCGGAGGATCTGTCCGTAGGTCCGGCCCGTGACGAGCGGGGCGGTGTTCCCGCGGCCGGCTGCCCGCCGCGATTCCGCCTTGGCCGCGGTCAGGCCGGTGGCTGGCGTGGCCGCCACGATCGCATCGACGGCCTCGGTGGCGCGTTCAGCGGCCGGATCCGCGCCCCGAAACGGGGGCGCAGCGTCGCCGGCGGGCAGTGCTGCATTCACGCAGGCGAGCGTACGGCGGCCGGTCAAGCGCAGGGGCCCGCGAGAGCGGCCGCTCGACGGTGCGCCGCCGCGGGCCTCTCGTCCCCTACCAGTCCACCAGCTTCCAGATCTCCGGCTCCAGCTCTCCGGGTCGCCCGCCAACCTCGGCGAAGATCGTCACGGCCCGTTTGAGGTGCTCCATCGCCTCGGCCGGGCGGCCGGTCACCTGCAGGAGATCGGCCAAATTGTTCTCGAGCGCCGCCTGTCGGTGCCGGTCGCCCTGCCGCCTGCACCGCGCGAGGGCGTCCTCCGTCAGGCTGATCGCACGTTCGCGCTCGCCGTCGTCCGCGAGCACGAGCGCGAGGCTGTTCAGGGCCGCGATCCGAACGCCCGGGTCGAGCGCGACGCCCAATGCCTGGACTGACTCGGCCGCGTCCACGACCGCCAACGAGCGCTCCAGATGCGCGCGAGCGCTGGCCAGGTCGCCCCGCCGCCGGGCGAGGATCCCGAGAAGGTCGAGCGATCGTGCGATCCCCACCGGGTCCCCGACACCTTCGGCCAGCTCGAGCGCCTCGCGGGCAAGCCGCTCGGCACCAGCGGTGTCGCCCGAGCGCTCGGCGATGGCGCTCCGGTCGGCCAGGATCCGCGCGCGCATCGCAGCCTCAGCGGTGGAACCAAGGGCAGCCGACAGGTGGCGGTCCGCCCGCTCCCAGTCCCCCCGGCGGGCGTGAACCAGGCCCTGGCGATGCTCGAGGATGCCCTGGATCTCGGGCCCCGCGAGCGCGGAAGCTGACGCCAGGTGGAACAGCGCGCCTTCGTAGTCGCCGAGAAGGGTCAGCACCTCGCCGAGCGCGCCGTGGAGCTCCGCGGTGGCCGGGTGGCCGAGCGCGAGAGCGGCCTCGAGGTGCACGCGTGCTTCGTCGTTAGCGTAGATCAGGCGTGCCTCGTCGCCCGCACGGCGGTGTGCCTCGGCAGCGGCCTCCGTCCGTCCGGCAAGCGCCTCGTGGTGCGCGACCAGAGACCAGCGATCGCGACCGAGGCCAGCGTCGTTGCGCCGAGTGGCCAGTGCCGTCGCGACGCGGCCGTGGAGCAGCCGCCGGCGGGAAAGGCTCAGCCCGTCGTACGCCACGTCACGGATGCGGCCGTGCGTGAAATCGAGGCGGAGGTCGTCCGGCGCGGCGGATTCTGCCTCGCGAACGAGACCACGCCGGCTGAGCTCCTCGAGCCCGGCCACCGTCTCCTCGTCGCTCCTCCCGCTCGCCGCGCGCACCAGGTCCGGATCGAAGGAGCGCCCGATGACGGCAGCCGCCGCGAGGATCTGTCGACCGACTTCGCTCACCGTCGCGATCCTGGACCGGAGCAACGTGTTCACGCCGCCGGGTAGCGAGGCGCCCCCGGAGTCGGGCCGGGCCAGTGCCTCGATCACGTAGAGCGGGAGGCCCTCCGACTCATCGAAGAGCGCGTCGATCCGTTCGGCGCTCATCGGTTCGCCGAGGACCGCATTCGCGAGCGTCGCCACATCGGACCGATCAAGCCGACCAAGGTGAACACGGGTGGCGAGGCCCGCCTGCGTGGCATCCTCGAGGATGCGCTCGCGAGTACCCGGCTCGAGGTCCTCGACCCGCCAGGTCACCATCAGCGCCAACGGATGATCTGGGAGGCGCCGGGCCAGGTAGCCCAGGAACTCGAGCGTCGACGCATCGGCCAGGTGAACGTCGTCGATCCAGACGACCCCTGGAACCGCGCCGCGGACGAGCGCCACGACGGCCGAGCCAAGCGCCTCGAAGAGCCGAACGCGCCCGAATGGGTCGCCTGCCAGCGACCGCGTGATCGGGGGGACCCCGGGCACTGGAAGCAGCCGCGTCAGCTCCGCGAGGGTTTCGGGCTCGATCATGGCAACTCTCGCTGACGCGTCCGGGCGGGCAAGCCCGGACCGGAGGACCTCGGCGATGACGCCCAGCGGGATGGCCTCCTCACCCGCGTACCCTCTTGCCTCCAGGACAATCCCTCCCCGCTCCCGCGCGAGGTCTGCAACCGCCGTCGCGAGCCGGGTCTTGCCGATCCCGGGCTCACCCTCGACGACGAGAAGGCGGCCGCGTTCATCGAGCGCCTGGAGCGCCACGAGAAGCGCTTGGAGCTCGCGCTCCCGGCCGACGAACGGTGCCCGCGGCGCGCCCTCAGGCCGCGTGCCGTGCACAGCCATGGCCGGCGTCCGCTGCGCTGTGGCGATCGCCTCGGTGACGGGCCCGGCGTCTCCCCAAGGTTCAGCAACCCGACCCGCCCGGATCGCCTCCGCGAGATCCGTTGTCTCGGCGAGCGGCGCAACGCCCAGCTCCCGGTCGAGGATCCGGACACAGTCGCGGTACTGGGCGAGCGCGGCAGCGGGCTCGCCCGACCTGGCCAGGACTTCCATGAGCAGCCGGTGCGCCGGCTCGTGGAGCGAGTCGAGCTCCAGCCAGCGGCGCGCGGCCGAGGCCGCCGCATCCCACGCTCGAGTCAACGCCTCGCCGCGGGCGAGTCGTTCGAGGACGCCCGCCAGCTCCCGGCGAAACATGGAAGCCTCGGCAAGCTGCCACTCCTCGAACTCCTCGGAGTCGCGCAGCGAGAAGCCTGCCAGGAACTCGCCACGGTCGAGCGTCGCAGCGGCGAGGAGCGCGTCGCGGCAGGTCGGGCAGAGCGCGGGGCCGTGGTGCGCGTGACCCCGCGCGACGGCGAGCGCCTCCTCGAAGGTCCAGAGGTCCACGTCGAAGGCCGCGGTATCGAGGGCGACCGTCGACCGATCGACGACCAGCCCGGGTTCACCCAGCCCGGCGCGGAGGACCGAGAGCGTCCGGCGGAGCGCGCCGCGGGCATCCGCGCCGTCGGCCTCCGGCCAGAGCAGCGCGGCGATCGCCTCGCGACCCGCGGGACGGCGGGTCGTCGCCAGGTAGGCGAGCAGGGCCACTGCCTTGCGGGTGTCCACCGCAAGCGGCGATCCCTCAATCTCCACCGACACCGGTCCGAGCAGGCGAGTCCGGATGCGCGCTGATGCGGGACGCAGCGACGGCTTCTGGGGCGCCATGAACGTCACGGTACTCCACAAGACCCGCATACCGTAACGGAGACTCTCGCCAGCGGTGGGAGCATGCCTGACCGATCGGGCGCGGGTCGCGCGGCGCCGGATACCGTAACGTTCCGCGAACGGTAGTCGCCGAGGATGGCCAGATGAACACCGAGCGTCCCGTCCCGACGGCCGTGGCCGCGCGCCCCGAGGCGATCCACCCTCTTGGCACCCTGGGGCGGATCGCGATCGTCATTCCCGCCGTGGTGGGCGCTGTCATTGCCGCCCCGAGCGGGTTCGGCCTGTTCTGGTTCGTGCCGTATGCCGGCGTCGGAACGCTCCTCGTGATCCGGCGACCCGGGACGTCGATCGGATGGATCCTCCTCGGCCTCGCGTGGGCCTTCGCGCTCGTCACGCTCTCGGTCAACGCAACGGCAGGCCAGTTCATCGACGGGAGCCTCGGCCTCGTGGACGCGATCACCGCAGTCGTGTCGGCCGCAGCGGGCGCCGCTGCCTTCTTCCTGTTCGCCCTGCTCTCGATCGTCTTCCCGTCGGGGCGGCTGCCGGGTGGCCGGTGGGGAGTTGCCGCTCGACTCGGGCTCGGCGTGGCGCTCTTCTTCGTTGCGGCCGGCGCGGTCATGCCGGCAATCACGGTGAGCCTCTGGGGAACACATCCAGCATGGTTGTTCGGAACCCCGCGGCGTTGCTGCCGGGCCTGCCGATCTGGAGCGTCATCACGCCCGACACGGCGATCCTGCCCGTTGCGGTGCTGATGGTCGCGGCCGCTGTCTCGCTGGTGGTTCGCTACCGGAGGGCCGCGGGCATCGAGCGCCAGCAGTATCGGTGGCTCACCGCGGCCCTCGCGTTCGTCGTCGCGGCCGTCGTGGGCGGGTACATCGTCGGGCTGCTTCTTCCGGCCGCTGGCGAAAGCGGCGTGGTATGGCTCGGTGCGGTCGTCGCCTTCCCGTTGGTGCCGATTGCGATCGGGATCGCGGTCCTGCGCTACCGGCTGTACGAGATCGACCGGATCATCAGCCGCACCATCGGGTGGGCGATCGTGACGGGCGTGCTGGCGGGTGCGTTCGCCCTGCTGGTCCTTGGGCTCACGGCGGTGCTCCAGCCGTTCACGGGAGGCAACACGCTCGCAGTCGCCGGCTCGACGCTGATCGTGGCGACCCTCTTCGCGCCGGTGCGAGGCAGGGTGCAGCGTGCCGTGGACCGGCGCTTCAATCGCGCGCGCTACGACGCCGAGCGGACGGTCGCCGGATTCGCTACGCGGCTCCGTGATGACGTCTCACTCGAGCGGCTCGAGGGCAATATCCGGGACGTCGTCAGCCTTACCCTAGCTCCGACCAGCGTCGGGCTCTGGATGCGCGAACGGGGTGAATCGTGAGCCCGCGTTCCTCGCGAGCGGTGACGACGACCCTTGCGCTGCTCGCTCTGGCGCTGGTGGCCGCCGCTGGCGTCCTCGAATTGCGAGATGTTGCCGCGTCGGGGGTGGCGCTGAGTGGGAACTCGGTTGGGGCCCTAGTCCTCGGAGCAAGCTTCACGGTCGTCGGGTGGCTGATCGCATCCCGTCGGCGCGAGAACCTGATTGGCCGGATGCTCCTTGCGGTGGGCGTCGTGTTCACGCTCGTCACGTTCAGCGGAGCCCACGCTTACGACGGCCTGATCGCCGAGCCGGGGTCCTTGCCGCTCGCCGACGTCACGGCGTGGCTCTCGACCCTCGCCTGGGTCCCCGCCTGGACGCTGGTGATGCTCTTGCTCCTCGTCTATCCCGATGGCCGCCTTCCGTCGCCACGGTGGCGGCCGATCCTCTGGATCTCTGCCGCGTCCGCCGTCCTCATGCTGGTCCCGAATGCGATCGCCGAGTGGCCGTATCGAGGTCCGGCCCTGCTGACGGGCGTGTTGCCCTCGACGCCGGCGCTCGACACGGCGTCTCTGCTCCAGGTCATAGGTCTGCTCCTCAGCCTCGTCGTTGCGGTGGCTGGTGCCGGTGCGCTCGTCATCCGGTTCAGGCGCTCGGCCGGGATGGAACGCCAGCAGCTCACGTGGTTCGCGAGCGCGGCCGTCGTGGCAATCCCCCTGTTCTTCGTGCTGAGCGGGGGCCTGTTCCCACCGCCGTTCGACGTCCTCGTGGCGATCATCTCAGCCCCGTTGATCCCGTCGGCCATCGGCGTCGCCATCCTCCGCCATCGCCTCTACGAGATCGACCGGATCATCAGCCGGACGGTCAGTTACGCCGTCGTGACCGGGATCCTGGCAGTCGTCTTCGTCGGGACGATCCTCGTCTCGCAGACCGTTCTCGCCTCGTTTTTCAGTGGCAGCTCGGTGGCGGTGGCGGCGTCCACACTGGTCGTCGCCGCCCTCTTCCAGCCGCTCCGGCGGCGGGTCCAGCGCGCCGTGGACCGGCGCTTCAATCGGGCGCGTTATGACGGAGAGCGGACCGTCGCGGCATTCGCCGGCCGGCTCCGGGATCAGGTCGAGCTAGACCGCCTGCGAGCCGACCTGCTGGCGACGGTCAGCGGCGCGCTCGATCCCACCCGGGCGAGCCTCTGGCTCCGCGCCGAGGGGACGCGATGACCGCCTGGCCGGGTCGTGGTCCGGCTGCACGAAGCGTCACGACACACGGTGGATCATTCGCTCCGTAACGGTTTCCGAACGCTGGGGGGATACAACTCGGCCATGACATTCATCGACTCCATCAGGCGGACGGTCGGACGCGGCCCGCGGAGGGCCGGCCACGACGTGACGCCCCCGCCCAGCGCAAGCGCGGCGCCGGCGGGAACCGTCCGGCTTGCGTCGGAGATCGTGATTGCCGGCCTCGAAGCGCACGCCGCCCCACCCGCAGCCACGCCGACCGGAGCCCCGGCTGCCGGCCCCGTCGTGGCCGACGGCCCGTCCATCGAGATCGCGCCGTCCGACCCCCTGTTCGCCTACCTCCAGTCGGCGAGCGGCGTCGTGGATGCCGAGCGCCTGGACCTCGAGTCCCCGGCCCTGACCGACCTGCGGGCCGCGGGCGTGCGGGTCATCGTCCCGCTGGTCACCCAGGGCGAGCTGATCGGCGCGCTCTACCTGGGTCCGCGACTCTCGGACCAGGACTACAGCACCGACGATCGCAAGCTCCTCTCGACGCTTGCCGCCCAGGCGGCGCCGGCGATCCGGGTTGCCCAGCTCGTACGTGAACAGGCCGTCGAGATCCAGGCCCGGGAGCGGCTGGAGCAGGAGATGCGGGTCGCCACCCTGATCCAGCAGCAGTTCCTGCCCCACGACCTGCCCCAGCTGCCGGACTGGCAGGTCGCGGCGTACTACGGCCCCGCGCGCGCGGTCGGCGGCGACTTCTACGACTTCATCGCGCTGCCCGACGGCAGGATCGGGATCGTCACCGGGGACGTCACCGACAAGGGCGTCCCGGCGGCCCTGATCATGGCCCGCACGCAGTCCGTCCTCCGAGGCGAGGCGCCCAGGCTGATCTCGCCGGCGAAGGTCCTGGAGCGGGCGAACGAGATCCTCCTGCCGGAGATGCCGGCGCGGATGTTCGTCACCTGCCTGTACATGATCCTGGAGCCGGAGACGGGCAGGCTGGTCTACGCCAACGCGGGCCACAACCTGCCCTATGTCCGCACCGAGCACGGCGTGGTCGAGCTCCGGGCCACCGGGATGCCCCTGGGGCTCCTGCCCGGGATGGACTACCCGGAGCACGAGGCAATCCTCGCACCCGGCGAAAGCGTCCTGCTCTACAGCGACGGGCTGGTGGAGGCACACGACCGCGCGGGTGACATGTTTGGGTTCCCGCGGCTGCGCGAGCTCATGGCGACCGAGCTGCCGAGCACGGAGCTGCTCGACCATCTCCTCGAGGAACTCCACGGCTTCGTCGGCAAGGGATGGGACCAGGAGGACGACATCACGCTCGTCGCCCTCCAGCGCACGGGCGGATTCGGCTCGACGATCGACGAGGTGCCCACGGAAGCGGGTGTGGTGACGTCGGTCTCGACCGCGCCGGTTGCCCATCCCGGTAGCCGTATCCTGCTCCGCGACTCGCTCCCGGGCGAACCGGGCAACGAGCGCGTGGCGATGGACGAGGTCGCGGCGGCGGTGGTCCAGCTCGGGATCGCACCCGACCGGGTCGAGCGGCTGAAGACGGCCGTCAGCGAAGCCGCCATGAACGCGATCGAGTACGGGAGCCAGAACGACCCCAGGATCCCCGTCGACATCGCGGTCGACGTCGAGGGCGACGATCTCGTGGTCCGCATCACCGACCGCGGCTTGAGCGGCCCGATCGGCGCCGCGGACGAGCCGGACCTCGAGAAGAAGCTCGCCGGCGACCAGAAGCCGCGCGGCTGGGGTCTCTTCCTGATCAAGCACATGGTGGACGCGATGGAGGTCACGCCGCACGGCACCGGCCAGACCGTGACCCTCACCCTCCACCTGGAAGGAGCCGGCGATGCCGGCGATCCCGTTCACGGCTGAGATCCACGGGACCCCGGAGCTCGCCACGATCGAGCTCCACGGGGACGTCAACGCGGCCGCCGAGGCCGGGCTCGCCGCGGCCTACCGCGAGGTTGCGGAGAGCGGCGTCGGCGCCGTCCTGCTTGACTTCAGTGGAACCGCGTACATCAACAGCACCGGGATCGCGCTGATCGTCCGGCTCCTGGCCGACGGCAGAAAGGATCGACGCGAGGTGCGCGCCTGCGGGCTCAGCCCGCACTACGTCGAGATCTTCCAGATCACCCGGCTGTCCGACTACATGCAGATATTCGACAACCAGGCAAGCGCGACAGCCGCCGCTGTCGCCGTCACGGCAGGGGGGAGCGATGACGACGGGAACGACGACAGTCGAGGTCCACGCGCTGAAGGCGGGAGCCTCGGAGATCGCGATCGCGGGGGATGTCACGTCGGCGAGCGAGGGCCCGCTGATGGACGCCTACGCCCTAGTCAGCGAGGCCGGGGCGAAGGTAGTCGTTCTCGACTTCGGCCGGCTCGACTACATGAACAGCGGTGGGATCGGTCTGCTCGTGACGCTCCTGGTCCGCGTGCAGCGCCAGGGCCAGCGGCTCATGGCCGTCGGGCTCAGCGAGCACTACCGCCAGATCCTGGCGCTCACGCGGCTGGACGAGGCGATCGGGATCCATGCCACCGCGGCCGACGCGCTCGCAGCCGCCGGCATCTGACGCGCCCGGTCAATCACGCGCAGCTCGAGGGGGGACGAACGATGATCGAGAACCGAACACCGCCGGAGGCCGGGGCGAAGGCGCCTCGACAGCGCGACGCGAATTGGTCGAAGCCCGTGGACCGCCTCGCCATGGGCGAGCTCCCGGCAACGGCGCTCAACCTCAACGTCGAGGGCCGCCGCCTCGTCGGTCCCGTTCAGGGGTTCGGCCAGCTGTGGCAGAAGCGCTATCGCATCCGGCTGGAGGGTGCGGAAGCGCCACCTGAGCAGGTGATCGCCACCTGGAAGAGCGAGTTCGGCTCGTTCTGGCCAAAGGGAGCCAGCTTCTACGGGCCGATCACCGGGATCGCTCCGGGCGAGGTCGCCCTCCTGAACCTGGCCGTGCCCGGCGGCCAGACGCTCTCCACCGGGGTCATGGTCATCTACGCGGACGAGGAGTCGTTCACGTTCATGACACCAGAGGGCCACATGTTCGCGGCCTGGATCACCTTCAGCGCCCACCTGGACGACGCGACGACGGTCGTCCAGATCGAGGTGCTGCTACGCGCCAACGACCCGATGTACGAGGTCACGATGGCCCTCGGTGGCCACAAGCGCGAGAACACCTTCTGGCTCGCGACCCTGCACAACCTCGCCGCCCGCTTCGATGTCGACGCGACGGCCACCCTGGAGCAGACCTGCGTCGACCGGAAGCGCCAGTGGAAGAACGCCAGGAACATCCGCCACAACGCCGCGATCCGCTCGACGTTCTGGACCGTGACGCATCCGCGGCACTGGTTCCGGCGCACGCGGGAGGCGTAGTCGCCGGTCGGGAGCTGCCCCAGGGCGCGCGACGCGTTCGCCGCCCATGGCGCACGATGCGTGCATGAATCCTGACGCACCCGACGCGATCGTCGTCGGGTCGGGACCGAACGGGCTGGCGGCGGCGATCACCCTCGCCCGTGCGGGGAAGTCGGTCGTCGTGTACGAGGCGCATGACACGGTCGGCGGGGGGATGCGCAGCGCGGAGCTGACGCTGCCCGGGTTCGTCCATGACATCTGTTCGACCGTGCAGGGGACATCGACGGCATCGCCGTTCTTCCGCGACCTCGACCTCGGGCGTTTCGGGCTCGAGCTGATCGATCCGGCGGCGCCGCTCGCGCACGTCCTCGACGGCGGGCGTGTCGCCGTGCTCGAGCGATCGGTCGCCGAGACGGCTGCCGGGCTGGGGGCCGACGGGGCAGCCTACCGACGGCTCATGGGACCCCTCGTGCGCGACGCCGACGCACTGATGGATCTCGCGCTGGGCCCGATCTTCCGCGTCCCGCGCCACCCGCTGGCCGCCGCCCGCTTCGGGCTGCCGGCGCTCCGCTCGGCGGTCGGCCTCGCCCGAGCCAGGTTCGGCGGAGAGGAGGCCCGCGCGCTCCTTGCCGGGGTCAGCGCCCACTCGATGCTGCGGCTCGAGCGGCCCCTCACCGCCTCGTTCGGGCTGGTCCTGGCCATCACCGCCCACGCCTACGGCTGGCCGATCGTGCGCGGCGGAACCCAGCGGCTCGCCGACGCCCTCGCCACCGAGCTGCGGTCCCTGGGTGGGGAGATCGTGACGGACCACGCCGTGACCTCGATCTCCGATCTCCCGGCGGCCCGGGCGGTGCTCTTCGACACGACGCCGCGGGCGCTGGTCGCGATCGCGGGCGAGCGTCTGCCGAGCGGGTATCGACGCCGCCTCGAAGGGTTCCGCTACGGCCCGGGAGTCGTGAAGGTCGACTGGGCCCTGAGCGCGCCCATCCCGTGGGTGGCCGAGGGAGCTCGTCGGGCCGGGACGGTCCACGTCGGGGGCACGCTCGACGAGATCCGGGCGGCCGAAGCGGAGGTCGCGGCGGGGCGGCACCCGGAGCGGCCGTTCGTCATCGTCGTCCAGCAGAGCCGCTTTGACGCGAGCCGCGCGCCCGCCGGGCAGCACACGGGCTGGGCCTATTGCCACGTGCCCAGCGGCTCGACCGTCGACATGACCGGGCGGATCGAGGCCCAGCTCGAGCGGTTCGCGCCCGGCTTCCGCGACACGATCCTGGCGCGATCGGTCCGCCTGCCGGCCGACCTGGAGGCGTACAACCCGAACTACATCGGGGGCGACATCAACGCCGGCATCGAGGACCTGCGCCAGCTCTTCACCCGGCCCGTCGCGCGGCTTGACCCGTACTCGACCCCGACCCGCGGGATCTACCTCTGCTCGTCATCGACGCCGCCGGGTGGCGGGGTGCACGGCATGTGTGGCGTCTGGGCGGCCCGGTCCGCGCTCCGCCGGGAGTTCGGCATCCGGGCCTGACCGGGAACCCGGCCGTGGCTAACGCCAGCCGCGGACCTCGTCCGGGTAGAGGCGGACCCGGCGGTACGGCTCGCGGCCGCGGGAGCGCGAGACCAGGTTTGCCCGCTCGGCCATCTGGTGCTGGAGCCGCCGGATGTAGGCGCTCTGCGGGGCCAGCTCCACGGCCTGCGACTCGCGGACCACCATCCCGATCGCCTCCTCAGTCTCGAGGAGCGCGGCCTGGCGCGGATCCACCTCCAGGCTGAACACGGAGGTCAGGCTTGCCTGCATCTGGACCGTCGTGTTCGCCTTCAGGACGTAGACCGGGAGCGCCCGGTTCTCGGCGTCGCGGATCGTGGGGCCCTTCTGGCGATACTCGCTGCGAAGCGTCATCACCACGTCGGCCTCGTCGATGTCGCGGGCGATGATCACCGGCAGCTGGAGCTCGCGGATCGCCTGCTCCAGCCGCTTGCGGCTGATCCCGAACGGGAAGACCCGCAGGGTCGGAAGGATTCCGTGCTCCACGCGCAGGGCCGGCCCGTCCTCTTGGCGGGCCGCGGCGATCGCCCGATCGGCGAGCGCCTCGTCGTCGGCGGCGAGGTCCGCGGCGAGGGCCGAGGCGAGGCCCGCGGCATTCACCGGGCCGGTTCCCTCCTCCGCCTTGAACGCCTGGAGGGCGCGGCTGGCCTGGTCCCGCCACTCGCGCTGGCGGTCCAGCTCGCGGGCCTCGCGCGCACGGACCTCCGCGGTCGCGACCGCCGTCCCGGGCCGTTCGAGCGGACCGCGATCGGCGATCTCGCCGGCCACGAACGGCGCATCCACGAACGGCATGTCCGTGATCGCGAACCGGCTCGACGTGGGGCCGCCGGTCCCCCCGGGGCCGACTACCTGGCCGGTCCCCGACGCGGCGCCGTTGCCCGCCGTTTCCGCCGTTTCCGCCAGCCGCACCCCGGCTCGCAGGCAGCGGCTCGTCGCGTCGCGCGATCCGCTCGCCGGGCATGGTCCGGCCCGGATCGGCGCCCGGCGACGATCGCTCCGCGCCCCCCGAGCCCCGGTCGGCGCCGGCCGCGGGCCGGCCTCCGCGGGATTCGCGCCAGCCGCCGCTGGCGCCCGGTCGGTATGCGGGCGCACGGGAGGACACGCCACGCTCCCCGTCCCACGTCGCGCCCCGGTAGCTCGTCTCGCCGCGCCAGCCCGGCTCCGGCCGCCAGCCACCGCTCCCCGCGCCGACGAGGCCGGCGAATCGCTCCCGGCCCAGCTGCTCGCGCGGCGACGGGCGCGGTCGTGCCTGGGTCCGATGGACGCCGCCCTCGTCCTTCCAGCGCAGCTCCGGCGCCACGGGGTCGCCGCGGAGCATCGCGTCGATCGTGTCCGCGACGTCCGCATGGACCATGACCCGTTCGCGGTCCTGGATCTCCACGATCACGTCGAACGTCGGCGGCGCCTTCCGCTCCAGGACGCTCTTCTGGGTCCGGCGGCGGCGTGCCTCCTCGTCGCCGAGCGTGACGCTCTGGATCCCGCCGATCAGGTCGGACAGCGTCGGGTTCAGCATCAGGTTGTCGAGGTTGTTGCCGTGGGCCGTCCCGATGAGCTGCACGCCGCGTTCGGCGATGGTGCGGGCGGCGACCGCCTCCAGCTCCGTCCCGATCTCGTCGATCACGATGACCTGGGGCATGTGGTTCTCCACCGCCTCGATCATCACCTCGTGCTGGAGCGACGGCGTCCGGACCTGCATCCGGCGGGCCTTGCCGATCGCCGGGTGCGGGATGTCGCCGTCGCCCGCGATCTCGTTCGACGTGTCGACGACCACGACGCGCTTGCCCAGGTCGTCGGCAAGGACGCGCGCCGCCTCCCGCAGCATCGTCGTCTTGCCGATGCCCGGCCGGCCCATGATCAGGATCGACTTTCCGGACTCGACGAAGTCGCCGATGATCTCGATCGTGCCGTAGACCGCCCGCCCGATGCGACACGTCAGGCCCACGATCTTGCCGCTCCGGTTCCGGATCGCGCTGATCCGGTGGAGGGTCCGCTCGATGCCGGCCCGGTTGTCGTCGCCGAACGTCCCGATCTTGTCGACAACCAGCGCGATGTCGGCCTCGGTGACCTCGCGGTCCGAGAGGATGACCTCGCTATCGGGAAAGCGCGCTTCCGGGACGCGGCCCAGGTCCAGCACGACCTCGATGAGCGCGGTCCGGTTGGGCAGCGCATGGATCGCCGCCACGATCTCCGGGGGCAGCGCACCGAGCAGCGCGTCGAGGTCGTCGATCAACTCGCGGGTCGGATGGTCGGCCATACCCTCCCCTTCAGCGGATTGCCGGCACGAGGGCCGGCTCGGCGACGCGGACGAGCGTCTCCTTCATCAGGAGCGTGACGGTCGCGATGGTCGTGAATCCCTCGTCCTCCATCCGGTGCTCGAGGGGCGATTCGTACGTCCGGACCGGGGAGATCACCCCGTGGTCGTGGCCGTGGTCCTTCTTCTCGGCGCGGGCGCCGATGACACCCAGCCCGAACCGGACGAGGGGCGCGGCGTCGGTTCCCGGCCGGGCCAGCACCCGCAGGTAGTGGGGCTGGTCCTCCTTGGCCACGCCCACCTGGACGAAGCCCTGGAGCTGGGTCGGGTCCGCGGAGCCCTCCGGAGCCTCCTGCAGGAACGACTCGACGTCGGCGAAGCGGAGAATCGGAGTGAGGCTGGAGCGTGGCATCAGCGACCCCGCGGCGTTTCGCTCCCAGTCCGCGATCCGGCTCATCTCCAGGCGCGCCACCGGCGCGGGCGTCACGCTGTTGTAGAGGCGGAAGAGGGCTACCGCGTCCGTGGAGCCGACGGTCCGGATCCCGAGGGCGCTGGACTCGGCCTCGGTGAGCGGCGCCGGCAACGGCAGGCGGGACGGCCGGAAGCAGACCAGCTCGTTCCCGTAGCGCATGAAGCCCGCCTGCATGAACAGCTCCACGTTGCCGTCGACGTCCGCGCAGGCCACGTGGAAGCGGGTCGCACCGCGCTTGGAGCCGTCACGGAGGCACGCCTGCACCATCCGATAGCGAATGTCGCCCGCGTCGACGAGGCCGATCGCATCGAGCTCCACGATCGTCCACTCGTCGCGGGCGCTGTCCCGCTCGACGCGCAGGAGCCCGCCCACGTGCCCGTCGAGCTCGTGGACGTAGAGCAGGTTGTTCGGCCGGAACGCGCCGAGCGGCAGCCGGAAGAGCGTGAAGACGCCGATCGGCGGGCCGGCCAGCGGCAACCCCAGCGACCGCGCGCCGGTGTCCTCCGCCTGCGCGAGCCGCGACAGCTCACCGAGCGCGGAGAGGTCCGTCAGGCGGGCCGGGCGCACCTTGCCGCCCCGGCCCGGGACGGAACCGGCCCTGCCGGTCACGACTCGGCCCTCGCGCGTCGCGTGGGATGTGGCCGCCGCCCGCTTCCCTCGGCGGGGTCCGCGTGCTCCGCGGCCATCGTCGCGACGAGCCGGTGGAAGCGCGTCTCGCCGGTCAGCTCCGGGTGAAACGCCGTCGCGATGACGTTCTTCTCGCGCACCGCGACGATCCGCCCGTCCTCCAGGCGCGCGAGCACGTCCACGTCGGGACCCACCTCTTCGATGATCGGCGCCCGGATGAAGATCGCGTGAACCGGCGTGTCGCCCAGCACCGGCACGCCAAGCTGCGTCTCGAAGGAGTCGAGCTGGCGCCCGAACGCGTTGCGCTCCACGACGACGTGGAGCAGCGGGAGGACCGGCTCCTCACCGCCGACGATCTGAGTGGACAGGATGATCATCCCGGCGCAGGTGCCGAAGATCGGCGCCCCGGATCGGGCCAGCGCGAGGATCGGCTCACGCAGGCCCCAGCGCTCGATGAGCTGGCGCATGGTGGTGCTCTCGCCGCCGGGCAGGATCAGGCCCGCAACGTCGTCGAGGTCCGCCGGCAGCCGCACGGCCACGCCCTCGACGCCGATCGCGGCCAGCGTCGCGATGTGCTCGCGGAAGGCGCCCTGGACGGCGAGCACGCCGATCTTCACGCTGCAGCCCTGGCCTGGAATTCGTCGATCGTCGGCGGCATGTCGTGACTGGATCCTGGCCGTGCATCTCACCGGCCGGCTCCCTCGCGGCGCGCGTCGGTCTCGTCGACTACCAGCCTCGCGTGGCAAGGCGCTCGGCATCGGGGATCGCCTCCAGCGCGATCCCGCGCATGGCCGCCCCGAGCCCCTTGGAAACCTCGGCGAGGATCTTCGGGTTGTCGAAGTGGGTGGTCGCCTGGACGATGGCATTCGCCATCCGGGCGGGATCCTCGCTCTTGAAGATGCCCGAGCCGACGAACACGCCATCGGCCCCCAGCTGCATCGCGAGGGCGGCGTCCGCCGGGGTCGCGATGCCACCGGCGACGAAGTTGACCACCGGCAGGGCACCGGCCCGGGCGACGTCGCGGACCAGCTCGAGCGGGGCGCGCAGCTCCTTGGCGGCGACGAACAGCTCGTCCTCGCGCATGGAGGCGAGTCTTCGGAGCTCGGCATTCACCGTCCGGATGTGGCGGACCGCCTCGACGATGTTGCCGGTGCCGGCCTCGCCCTTGGTGCGGATCATCGCGGCGCCCTCGGAGATCCGGCGAAGCGCCTCGCCCAGGTCGCGGCAGCCACACACGAACGGGACCTTGAACGCGTGCTTGTCGATGTGGTTTGCCTCGTCGGCCGGCGTGAGGACCTCGGATTCGTCGATGTAGTCGACTCCGAGCGCCTCGAGGATCTGGGCCTCGACGAAGTGGCCGATCCGGGCCTTCGCCATGACCGGGATGCTCACCGCGGCCATGATCCCCTCGATCATCGCCGGATCGCTCATCCGGGCGACGCCGCCCGTGGCGCGGATGTCCGATGGCACGCGCTCCAGCGCCATGACGGCGACCGCGCCGGCATCCTCGGCGATCTTGGCGTGATCGGGCGTGACGACGTCCATGATGACGCCGCCTTTGAGCATCTGGGCCAGGCCCTTCTTGGTCGCCCAGGTGGACGTTTCGACGGTCATGTCTGGCAGGGTTCCCTGATCTGGTCGGCGAAGGTTCCGGGAGCGACCGGCTGGGGGGTCATGCCCGCCGTGGGCCGCGCCGTCGCCCGCGCGCGTGACCCGATTATAGCCGAGGGGTCGCGTGGGCCCGGACGAGGTCTCGGAGGAGGCGCGGGGGAGGTCGGGCGGCACGGTCGGGGCCGCGGTCCGGCGCGGGCGGCGATCTGAGGCGGGCCCCGGGACCGGACGCGTGGCCGCTTTCCTCCGCGTCAGCAATGGGGGTGCTGGTATGTTCGCCGGGGCCCCCGCCAGCCGTCCTGATCGGCGTCGCGACCGCGCGGCCGAGCGTGGAAGCGACGCGTCCGGGCAGCGCCTGGCTCGAACACCCCGCATACCAGTCGCGGGACTGCTATCCGGACTCCGGAACCGATGAGCGCGCCGGCGACATCCGAAGGCCAGGCGCGGCGAGGCTCGCTACGATCGGGGCATGCACGATGGCGCGGCCACGCAGCTTCCCGGCACGCTCGCTCGCGTGCCCGATGGTTCTCCCGCAGCGCTCGGCACGCTCGGCGAGCTCGGCACGCTCGGCGAGCCCGGCACGCTCGGCGAGCTCGCCCGGGAGATCACCGCCTGCCGTGCCTGCCCACGCCTCGTGGCATGGCGCGAGGCGGCCGCCGCCAACCCGCCGGCGCGGTTCCGCGGCGAAACGTACTGGGCGCGACCGGTGCCAGGCTGGGGCGACGCGGCCGCCCGCATCGTGCTCGTCGGGCTGGCTCCGGCGGCCCACGGCGGCAATCGGACCGGGCGGGTCTTCACTGGCGACCGGTCGGGCGATTTCCTGTTCGCCGCGCTTCACCGGGCCGGCCTCGCGAACCAGCCCACCTCGACGCGGGTCGGTGACGGCCTCGACCTCCGGGACGTCTACGTCACGGCTGCGGTGCGCTGCGCGCCGCCTGCCAACGCACCCACGCCCGCGGAGCGAGACCGCTGCGCGCCGTTCCTCCAGCGCGAGCTTGGCCCTCCTTGCGAGAGCGCGCGTGATCGTGGCGCTCGGGGCGTTCGGTTGGACCGCCGCGCTGCATGCCATCGAGGCCGGGCACGGCCAACTGGCGCGCCCGCTCCCGCGGTTCGGCCACGCGGCCGAGACAATCGCCGGCCCGTACACGCTCCTTGGCACGTTTCATCCCAGCCAGCAGAACACGTTCACCGGCCGGCTGACGGCAGCGATGCTCGACGCGGTGCTGGCCCGCGCGGTCCAGCTGGCAGATGCAGGGTTCGGGTAGGCTTCCGCGCCATGAGCAGCCTCGTCCCGGGCCGGGCCGGCCGCATCCACCAGGTCAACGTCTCGAAGGGCGGCGTGCCGAAGCTTCCGGTGCCCGGCACCGCGGTCCGACGCCTGGGCCTCGACGGCGACGGTCACACCGAGCCCGAGCCGATGCACGGCGGAGAGCTGCAGGCCGTGTCGATCTACTCGGTCGAGGCGCTCGCGCGCGTCGCGGCCGACGGTCACCAGGCGTTTCCCGGCGCATACGGGGAGAACCTGACGCTGGAAGGGATCGACTGGGCCCACCTCGGCCCGGGCGTTCGCCTCGCGATCGGTAGCGGCGGCCTGGTCCTGGAGCTCACGAAGCACGCGGCGCCGTGCCAGACCATCGCCCACTGGTTCGTGGATCGGCAGATCGCGCGGATCAGCCCGAAGCTCCACCCGGAGGATGCTCGCTGGTACGCCCGGGTGATCGCGGAGGGCCCGGTCGCGGCAGGCGACAGCGTCGAGGTCCTCCCCGCCACCGAGTGACGCGGCCCGCGGCCTGCGACGTGGGCGGCTCTCACTCGCGCGCGCAACGTCACAGGCGCGCGAACCGCACCCCGCAGACATCGACGAGCAGGCGCTCGCCCTGGGTCGCCAGGAGCCCGACGCGGGCGGGCGGACCGGCCACCGGCGAGCCCGACCCAACGAGCCGGATCGAATGGACGCCCACGCGCGCCTCCAGGTCACCGGGTTCGTCGCCCGCCGCAGGGTCGAACGCGAGGCCCACCGTTCGCGCGAACTCGGCGGCAGCAACAGTCGGGTCGTCGACGGCCAGCTCGAGGCCGATGAGCTGCGCCACGCCGCCGAAGGGGTGGATGAACGTGGCGCGGGCCCGGCGCGCCTCCTCGCCCCACTCGGGTCCGGCAAGCTCGTGCTCGATGAGAAACGGCGGCCGGCCGGGGCCGAGCGGCGCGGCCGCGGCTGTCTGCCAGCGCACCACCCCACCGTCCGGGCGACGCCGTTCGCCGGACACGACGTCGCCGATCGGGGAGCCAGCAGCCCGGAGCGAGGCAACCTCGCGTCGTGCGCCGTCGGTGGCGATCGCCCAGGTCACGAGGCCGGATGAGTCGGAATCCAGGGCCGTCACCGCCGCAGCGCCGATCGGATTGGCTGACGCGAGCGCGCGGTCCCAAATGCCGATCAGCTCGACATACGTGTCACCCAGGAAGATGAGCCGATTGAACGTGCCCGCCCGCTCGTGCCGCCCCCCGCCGGTCGCGGCGAGGCCGAGCAGCTCCTCGAATTCCGCCGCGGCCGCATCCGGGTCCCGGACCGCGATGACCAGGTGGTCGATCCCGAGCAACATGCCCGCAGCGTACCCGGCGGGCGAGCGCGTCACCGACCTCTCCGCGCCACCGCCAACCCCGTCGCGCCGCAATGGCGGCACCAGCCGCACCGACCCCCCCCGCGCCGCGCCACACCCCCGCCACCCCGTCGCGCCAGGCGGCACCGGACGGCGTGCCGTTCGGCCCGTGACGGGCGCGCCGTTCGAGCCGCACGCTCGGGAGATGTTCCTCCGCCTGCGCCGAACCCATCCGGCGCTCGTCCTCGCCGCGCTCGACCTGTTCGGGCTCGCGGTCGCCTCGTACCTCTCCATCGTCGAGCTGGGCGGGGGCGTTCCTGTCTGCGGTCCCGTCAGGGGCTGCGAGACGGTCGCGCATTCCGCGTACAGCCGGATCGGCGGCGTCCCGGTCGCCGTCTTCGGGGTCGGCCTGAGCCTCGTGCTGCTCGTCGCCGCGCTGGGCTGGTGGCGGAGCGGTGATCGACGCCTGCTGGCGACGCATTACGCGCTCAGCCTGGTGGGGGTGACGTTCGAAGCCTACTTCACCTTCCTGCAGGTCTTCGTGATCGAAGCGATCTGCGTCTGGTGCGCGTCCTACGGCATCAGCCTGGTGCTGCGGTTCCTGATCGCGCTCTGGGTCTGGATGCGCCGGGATCGGATGGCGACCCAGGCCGCCGGCTGGTAGCGCCCCAGCCTCGCCGCGACTCCGCCCCCAGGCCGGACTCGCGCACGTCCCGCCAGCATCGCTCGCGGCCGGAACTCACCCGCGGTCCGCTCCTGCTACGATCGCGGCGCATGGACGGCGTGGTGCTCGTGCTGAACCAGAACTACGAGCCGCTCAACGTCTGCAACGTACCGCGGGCATTCCGCCTCGTGTTCGGGTTCAAGGCGGAGGTCGTGGAGTACGACCACCAGACGTTTCACACGCCGCGCGCCGCGTACCGCGCACCCTCGGTCATCCGCCTCCAGCACCAGGTTCGCCGGCCACGCCCGCGCGTGAAGCTCAGCCGGCGCGAGGTCTTCGCGCGTGACCACCACACCTGCCAGTACTGCGGCCGCCAGGGCACGGATCTCACGCTCGACCACGTGATCCCGCGCCACCGCGGCGGGACGCACACGTGGGAGAACCTGGCCACCGCCTGCCGGAGCTGCAACCACCGCAAGGGCGGCCGCACGCCCGAGGAAGCACGCTTCCGCCTCCTGCGTGCGCCCGTTCGAGCCGCGCAGCGACGTCTACTCGATCTTCACCCCGTTCCTGGCAGATGCCCGGAACGAGCCGTGGCGGGACTACCTCTTCCTCGGGAAGAATTGACGAGCCGGCCCGAACCCACGCGCCCGCCGGCGGCGGCTGCCGCACGCGCCCGAATCCGCTCCCGCGCCGAATCCGCACCCGCGCCCGACCGAACCGAGGCGCAACCGCGTCGATCCGTCCAGATCACCCCCAGACCGTTGATCCGATCCCGGCAGGAGTCCGGGCGATCGGGGCCACGCTCCGGCGCGCCGGGTACGAGGCCTTCCTCGTGGGCGGCTGCGTCCGGGATCTCCTGCGCGGCGTGGAACCGGCGGACTGGGACATGACGACGAACGCGCG